>NZ_JCAPSW010000014.1:0-222286 GCF_059587045.1 Niastella sp. sgz303648
TACTTAGTACCTAAATATGTAAAGTGATTTCAGGACGAGACAACACACGAAGGGGGTAGCCAGGGGGTTAACAAAGGGTAGTAATTTCTGCATTTGTGTGATCCCATTGCATTGTAAAACAAGGTCTTGCAAAAACGATGGGTTAACAACAGGTATGGAACCCTATATATACCGCTCAAAATCAATCTGACCGGGCTCCTTTCAGGGCCAGGAATGCAATTCCACGGGTACCCTTGTGCTTTGTAACTTGTAGCTTGCGCCTTAAAAAAGAAACCGAACCCTTTTGGGGTTCGGCTCCTCTTAATGAAATCCGTATTATGAGCAGGCTGGAGATTTAGCACTCATTAGTTTTCATAGTTGTTGGATTCCACTTTTCTTCCGTTTTAGGGATAGGGTCAATTGATAACCGTCACAATTGAATATGTTTTAGGGTTTTAGGCAATTTCGTGTTAGAGGCCTTTTGTGATAACAAAGATGCTCACGATGACCTGTAAACAGAAAATTATTAGCCATTTGGGAGCGAATTGCCGTTAAAAAGGGAGAAAGTTTCGATTAAGTACCGGTATGTTTTACGTTGATTGGGTACCTGTATACAATCAGATAATATTCAACCGCTTCAGTACATCGGCCTTATGGGCTTTGCTTACCGGTATTTCATTGCCTTTGATATACAGGTCGTTTTCGCGAATGTCATCAATCTTGTTGATATTAATTATGTACGACCTATGTACTTTAATAAAGCATTGCCGGTTTACTTTTTCCTCGAGGTTCTTGATGGTGTTATGAGTGATGTATTTTTTATCGATCGTAACAAATTTTACGTAATCGCCCATGCTTTCAATATACAATATATCGTCGTTGTTTAAACGAACCAGTTTGCCGTCGCATTTAATAAATATATGATCGGTAGCCGTACTACTGATGTTGTTTTCGCCTGTTGCGGTGGTTATTTTATTCAGGGCCTCCTGAAAACGTTGGTAGGTAAATGGCTTTTTCAGAAAATCGGTAACATTATATTCAAACGCATTATAGGCATACTCCGATTTTGAAGTAGTAAGTATTACTTTCGGATAATATGCGAGCTGGTCGAGCAGATCGAATCCTGTGGCGCCGGGCATTTCCACATCCAGGAATAATACGTCGGCAGAGTTTTTGTTCAGGTAGTCGAGCGCCTGTTCAACATTGGTAAAATGCCCCTTCACCTCTAAAACGCCGCTTTTTTCGCAACATTTGGCGAGGTAATCGGCCGCTACCTGCAGATCTTCGACTATAACACAGGTCCATTTCATAAAAGATTGGAATTGAATTCTTTCAACTTGCTGTATTCCGATGCAATCAGGTCCTTACTTTCTGCTAAAGTAGTTACAATTTGCTGATACTCCGAACTAAGCTCGTTGGTAGTTTTTGCTTTTTGACAAATATCTTCAAAATCTTTACAAATTTGTTGTACAGCCATCAAACCAACAAAACCAAAGGTGGGTTTTATTTTATGAACAGCTTTTTTCAGGTCAATAAGGTTATCGGTATTATAGGCTACATGTATTGCTTTAAAATCTTCATCAAAATGCGTTAGGGTGGTTCCAAAGATTTCTTCTATATACTGGAAATCATCTTCATACAGACTATGGAGATAATTACTGTTTAATTTTTCGTTGAAAATGAATTTTTTAGGGAAATTTGATGCATTCATTTTAAAATAGTTTATCCATTTTTTCGTTAAATTAGGGCACCTTAGAATGAAACCATTCGTTCTAATCCAATAACTCTATGAAGGAGAAATTATTATATCTTGTATGGTCTATTTACAGGGAGATAGTTCATTCAGGACTGTATGAAGGCATTTCAAAAGATCTTCGCAAGAGGATCATCCGCTTCAATCAGTTCATATTGCTTGCCCTGTTACTTAATTTTTTCTCTGTATTCTCCTACTTCTACCACAAACTGTATATCAGTGCGTTGGTGAATATTACATCAGCCTATTTTTTCCTCCTTGCATTTTATTTTGGCTCCAAGCGAAAGCTCGAAACAGGCCGCATAATCGCGGTGATCAATATCAACTTATACCTTATAGTTATTTGTTATATCGAGGGCTTGCGGGCAGGGGAATACCTGTTATACTTCCCCTATTTTGTGGTATTAACGTTTGTGGTTAGCCTACGGCGAAATTTTAAGGAGCTGCTATCGGTATATTCTATAACGGTTATTTCTTCGCTCACCTGTGTAAAAATTTGTCCGTATATAAATAACGTACAGGCTATTAACGAAGCCCTGTATTCGCAGCTGTACAGCGGAAACCTGGTGATTTCACTGGCCATGACCATTATTTTCTCGTATTCGATTTTACGGGTAAATAAAGACAATGAGGTGGCCATCCTTCAGGAAAAGAAATTCGGTGATACCATCTTCAATACCTCACTCGACGGGGTATTTATTATTTTCAGCCAGTCGAATATCATTGCCAGTTGTAATAAACGGGCGCTTGAAATGTTTGAGGTAAACGAAAAACGCGAAATTGAAGGCACACTGATCGATAACTGGTTCGATGAAGACCATATAAAGCAATTCAACTCTATAAAAGAATCGCTCTCGGCCGAATTGCGCAACTGGCAGGGTGAGCTAACCCTTACCACCAAAACCGGCCGAACGTTTTACGGCTTTGTGAGTGTGGTGCCTTTTGCCTATAAAGATACCGGTTATACCAAGATCAGTATCCTCGATGTATCGAACGTTAAAATGGCCGAGTTTGAACTGATGAAAGCGAAAGAAAAGGCCGAAGCGGCCGCCCGTACCAAATCGCGCTTCCTCAGCAACATGAGCCACGAATTACGTACGCCGCTGAACGGAATTATCGGCGCTTCGAATTTATTATTGCAGGAAGAACACCTGCCTTCGCAACGCGCGCATCTGGATATTCTGAAGTTTTCGTCGGAGCACATGATGATGCTCATCAACGACATCCTTGATTACAATAAAATGGAGGCCGGAAAAGTTGAGCTGGCCGATGTGCCGGTGAATATTAAAGAGTTTATGCTGAAAGTGGGCACACAATTCTTACCACAGATAAAATCGAAGGGTCTTGAATTTAAAATAGATATCGACGACAGACTGGATGTCGAGTTTTCTACCGATGAAACCAGGCTGAACCAGGTACTGAGCAACTTATTATCGAACGCTATAAAGTTCACTCACCAGGGAACCATTACGATGGCAGCGCGGAAGTTGTTTTCGTCGAGCGCCAAAAGCACCCTGCAGTTCATTGTAATGGATACCGGTATCGGCATTCCTAAAAACAAGCACAAGGAAATTTTCGACAGCTTTACCCAGGCCGATGTAAATACCACTCGTAAATACGGCGGTACCGGTTTGGGATTGGCTATTACAAAGCGTATAGTGAACATGTTCAACAGCGATCTGCTACTCGAAAGCGAGGAAAATAAAGGCAGTGCATTTCACTTTACGGTTGAGCTGAAGATATGCGAAACACGTAAGCGATATATTAATGAAGATAACATTAAACACCTGCATTCACTGGAAGGAATAAAAGTGTTGATTGCAGAAGACAATCCGGTGAATTTATCTATCGCAAAAAGATTTTTAACCAAGTGGGGCATTCAGGTAAGCGAAGCTACCAATGGACGCAAAGCACTTGAACAGTTCAAAAAAGACACCTACGACCTGCTGCTGATCGACCTTGAAATGCCTGAAATGGACGGAGCCACTGCCCTGAAAGAGATCCGCAAATTGAATGCTTCGATACCTGCCGTTGCCTTTACAGCGGCGGTGTACGACAATATGCAGGCCGATCTGCTGCAAAAAGGTTTTACCGATTTTATTCATAAACCATTCCGCCCCGAAGAACTGCATAGCAAAATATCTTACCTCGTATCGGCGCTGAAAGTGCGGGCATAGGTAGGGAAGTTAATTCATTGTTGCAGCATTGAAAATGATCCTTTGTGTGGAAGCGGCATGATAAGTTGTGGTTAATATTTATGTGGCCGGTTGTAAATTTTGTGCAACGGGATGGTGAGTGCACTTTTATTACGCAGACCTTTTGTATCTTGCATACCTGTTCATAGGAACACTTAAAAAAGTATAATAATAGTATAGATCAGTAATAGCCGTAAAACAAAAGCCATGAGAAAGATTCCATTGAATGTTTCCTCAATCCTTTATATCTTGCAGCCGCTTGTCCAGGTAAGCGTATTAAGCAGGGAACTTACAACATTCAATAAATCAGGAAGCCGAAAACTGATATATCTGTTTTGCCTGATTACACTATTTTCCAATTCATTTACCGGATAACGATTGGCCAGTGTACGAAGAATACCGCTATTGGTATGCCTGAACCATAACACCTTTCCTACTTGTTTGTGATTTGCTTTCAATAAATAATAAACATATTTCCGGGGTAAAAATAGCTGCAGCAATCATCCCGGAAACCTAAGCGGTTGCTGCATAATTTTCTCATGTGACACGCGGCCCTGATTCTTCAGGGCCGCCTATTTTTTATGCCTAACGCTGAACGCTTAATGCTGAACGCCTGAACTGTTTTTTGCGTTAAGCGTTAAGCGTTTTGCGTTCAGCCTTCAGCCTTCCAATTCTAACATTTCGTTATACAAACTTTCACAAAGCCTTAATTACTCCCGGGGCAGTTTTTACGTTTATAATATAGCAATCAATACAAAAGGAGGGAATGTTATGAAAATGCTAAAAGCTGTGCTGGTACTGGCTTTGCCAATTGTTCTGGCTATCAGTTGTGCTACACCGGCCTATGTTGAGAAAGATGAAACGGCCGATTTCAGCAGATATAAAACCTTTGCCTGGATAGAAAGTAATAAGAAAGAAGATAAGAACAGGCATCAGGAATTTATGAAGAATCATGTGCAGGAAGCGGTAACGGCCAAACTGCAAAAAGAAGGATGGCGTGAGGATAAAAATAAACCGGATGTGCTGGTCAGCTATGATCTGCTGGTTGAAAAAACAACCAAAGAACAAGCCAACCCTGTTTATTCAACACCTTATCGCCGTATTTATTACAATCCGTTTTATCGCCGTTACGGAACTATTTATTATCCGTCGACTTTTATGGGATATGATAATAGTACTGCCGAAGTTCAACAGGGTACATTAACCATAACAATGGTAGATGCCAAAACAGATAAAACCATCTGGCAGGGCTGGACAACCGACGAGGTGAACAGCCGCAACGTTTCTAAAAAAGAAATTCAAAGCAGCGTGAATTCAATATTCCGCAAGTTTGAAGTGGTAAAGAAATAACAGGATCAGGTGTTTCATTTCAGAGGAATCCCGCCCGTGTGGCGGGATTTTTTGTGCGGATGCCACAGATGCGTTGCTGGCGCAACGCATGGGTTTGCCACGGATTGCACGGATTTACACAGATGAATACATTCGCGGTGTTCAGTATAAGATTTATGCCAACCTGAGTTAATTAAAACTGTCAAACTCTAAGACTGATTAATTTTTATTGTGATCTCCGACATTCGAAAATATCCTTGTTTATCTGTGCAATCCCGTGGCAATAAATCGTTCCGCCGCAGGCGGAACAGAAGCATCTGCGGCAAACAAAAAGGTCTCCCGATTTGTCGGGAGACCATAAACTATAATTGGTGTATGTGGAAACTTAGTAGCTCAAATGCAATTCAACACGGCGGTTTTTAGCACGACCGGCAGGCGTTGCATTGGTGGCAATGGGTTTGGTGTTTCCAAAGCCCTGAGCAGTGATACGGTTTTCGGCAATACCTTTTTTAACGAGGTAATTCTTCACAGCCTGTGCGCGTTTTTCGCTCAGTCGCTGGTTGATAGCCGGTTTACCTTTGTTATCGGTATGCCCTTCAATACTGATCAGCATTTCTTTATCTGCATTCAAAATGCCTACCAGCATATTGAGTTTGGGATACGAAACTTTTTGAATGATGTCTTTACCGGTGAGGAAGTAAATGCTCTTCGCAGCAACATTCACCTTTTTCACGATCTCCTGTTTTATTTCAGGGCAACCATGATTAGCGGGTTTACCAGCTACTGTAGGACATTTATCGTTTTCATCATCCACTCCATCGCCGTCTGTATCGGGAACGGGGCAACCATTGTATTTGGCTGTACCGGCAACATCAGGACATTTGTCGTTTTTGTCGGCAATGCCGTCTTTGTCTTTATCAGGACAGCCTGCTAAAGCAACTTCGCCGGCAACATCAGGACATTCGTCTTTTTCGTCTGTTACGCCGTCATTGTCTTTATCGTGTGTAACCTGCACTTCTTTTACCACTTCAGTTTTCTTCTCAACTGTATCGGTTTTTGGCGCCGGAGTTGGAGCAGGAGTCGGAGCTGGTTGCGGTTTCACCTCTTCAACCGGTTGTTTAGGTACTTCCTGAACCGGTTGTGGTTGCGATTTTGTACGCTCAACAACTACTACTTCGGCTTTGGCACGCTTGATACGTCTGTTTTGATATATAGGAACTGTAAAACCGAAGTGTACATCGGTAGCGCTGATATTTTTGCTGCTCAATATGTTCGACAGTACCGAACCCGAACCAACAAAAATTCCGCCTAAACGAAAACCGGCGCCCCAGGCCATCTTTTTAAGAGCGGCATTATAATAAAAGGGCGAATACAGGCTGATCCACTTTTTTTCGAAGCGTGGTGTAATGGTGTATGAAGTAGTATAATGTGCGCTGTACTGGTTCTTATTTGCATTGATCAGGTTCACCACAGTACCTGCATTTATAAACAGGCGCTTCCAGATGTGGTAGTCTACATCGAATCGAAACGCTGTTGGCAAACTTACTTTCATTTTATCTTCATGGCTCTGTGTAGTGAGTATGCCTATGCTATCGAGCCGTGAAAAGTATTTACTAAAGGTTTCACCGTCGTTTTTGTTGAGGTCATCGGTAGTACGGCCTGTTCCGTCAACGGCATAGCTGTTGCCATGCTGTGAATTGTTGTATTTAACCGACCCGATATCTGTAACTGCGGCGTTTATGCGTATTTTATAAAGGGTAGGGTCCGATACAAGCCATCCGATGGTTTCGGGTCGCCATTCGTACGAAAATCCGATGTCGGCGCCCCAGCCTTTGTTGCCCGATTTACTATTGAACACATCGTCGAAGTTGTTATCAATATTATCGAGGTTAGAGGAGTAGCGAACGTTCAGGTCGCCATTTAGTTGGTTGAAGTTATTGGTTTTGGTCAGGTTCACCAGCATTTTGTTCGAATACATGGATGCAGAAGCTATGCCTACCACATATTTGGCGGTGACACCCATTTTCAATACATGCTCGGCGCTGTAGTGAATGATGCGGCCATACGTTAAGCCGGCTTCGGCAAAGGCATGTGCTTTTACCGAAACATTTTGTTCCTGTATCTGGGTGTTGTAAAAGCCGCTGTCGGCACCGAAACTGCGAAATGTTTTATCGCTGAGATTATTTTCATTTACAATGGTTCGCATGCGGGTATACAAACCAATACCGCTTTTACGGCTGGTAGTGATCAACAACGAGGGCCCGAGTATATCGGCATTCAGCCACAGATTTTTTTTATCGGTGTTGGAAGATTTGAAGAAATCCTTTCCTTCTTCCATACCCGAAAAATTAAACTTGCGGAACCGCTCGTTCTTTAGCTCGTAGGCATTATTGCCGGCGAGCACATTCATTGAAAAAATGTTGAAATTTACTTTGTACTTACTGGCGGCTACATATGCCGGGTTTTGGATGATGCCCTGTACGCCAGAGTAGTTGTCGTACGAGTAACCGATAAACTGTTGCGAAAAACCAAGAAGAGGTGCACAACCAATCAGGGTAAGTGCAAGGGTTTTTTTCATGACTTAGGGATTTGGATTTAGTGGTCAAAATATGATGTTATATTCAGATTTCAAAGCCGGGGCGCAAGGTAATATAAAATAATATTAGTTTGTTCTTTAATTGGTTAGCTGAGCAGGTATTCTTTCCCGGGGTTCGGTAAATACTGGTTATGGTTAGTAGATGTACGATGTATAGTTGATCAGTTGATCAGGTTAACAAGTTAACCCGTTAACTTGTTAACCTGTTAACTTTTCAACTTGTCAACTAATTAATCAGCTTATCAACTCCTGCTTTATAATTTTCACTGAGGGGAAGCTCTACTTTATCAATACAAATAAGATCGCGTTTGATGGCAGTTATTTTATCGGCCGAAACAATATACGACTTGTGTATACGAACAAAACGGTGGCCTGCCAGCTTTTCTTCCATGGCTTTCAGGCTGGCCTTTGTAATAATGGGTTTTGCTGAGGTATTGATAAATATTTTTACATAGTCTTTCATGGCCTCTATGTACAATATTTCATTGATGATCACTTTTACCAGATTGTATTCAACATACACAAAGAAAGAATCACGGTGCGCCGGTTGTTTTTGTTGCAGGATGTGCCATTCATACGCTTTGTTACAGGCTTTTACAAAACGTTCAAATGAAACCGGTTTCAGCAGGTAATCGATGGCATTGAGATTAAATCCTTCAAAGGCATAATCTTTATAAGCTGTAACAAAAATAACCATCGGCGGCCGGTTCAGTGTTTGCAAAAACTGTAAGCCGCTCAGGCCAGGCATTTGTATATCGAGAAAGATGAGATCAACTTCATTTTTTTGCAGCACTTCAGCCGCTTCCATCGCATTGCGGCAGGTAGCAACAAGGTTCAGGAAAGGAACCTGTCGAATATTGTCGGCCAGCAGGTTTAATACCAGCTTTTCATCATCTACCGCTATACAGTTTAACATGATAATGCAATATTTAGAGTAACCTGATATTGTGTTCCTGTATCTTCTGTTTTGATATCGTGTTTGTTGGGATATAACAGGTTCAGCCTGTTTATAACATTTGCAATTCCAATGCCCGGGCTGTTGTCTTTTGAAGAATAACTACTTCCGTTGTAATTATTGGTAACACGAAAGAACAGTTTTTTGTTTTTCGTATGCAGCTGAATATGTATAAACGGATCGGCCACAGTGCCAACGCCATGCTTGAAAGCATTTTCAACAAAAGGCACCAGCAGCATGGGTTCAATAAAGCAATCGGCGGCGGAATTATTTATATCCAGTTGCAACTGCACCGCATCACCAAAACGCAGTTGCTGTAATTCGATGTAACTCTTCAGATAATCAATTTCTTCACTCATGCGCAGTTGTTCTTTACCCGGCCCATACAACATATACCGTAACAGATCAGATAGTTTAATAAGCGAAGGCTCGAGCAGGTCGCTTTTTTGCCGGGCCAGCGCAACCATATTGGTCATCATATTAAACAGGAAATGCGGATTGATCTGTGATCGAAGCAGCTTTAACTCTGAATCGAGCCGTTCGGCCTTAATTTCTTTTTCGCGTTTTTCCTGCTTAATGCGATTGAGGATGGCCCTGAAAATAATGGATGCTATTAAAAATCCAACCGGCGGAAAAAATACAATGCGGTAATTATTTGCGGTAACAGCAAAGGCCGGGTTGGCCCAATGCAATACCGCTATTTTTAAATAGAAAGAAACTCTGACAATGGCTATCAGTGCGATCACATATAACCACCACCATTTTTTATTAAACAACCTGGGATATAAATAATAAGCATTTCCGTAAAACAACCCGATATGATACAGGTTGGTAATAACAAAATATCCGTGCGGCAAACCAATGTACTGCGGCACATTCTGAAATATGAGTAAGGGCACTGCAAACAATAGCGACCATACTGCAATATGAATGGCTGGTATGGTATAGGCAGAGCGCATTTGATTATTTATACTGCAACCTACTTAAAATTTATATATAACATTATTTGTGTAGATGAAAGGGTGAAATGTGAAAACAAACCGTCAATAAGCAATAGCCAATAAGCAATAGTCAAAAAAAGCAAACACAGCCTCGTGGCGAATTGCCAATTGTCAATTGCAGATTGCCAATTGATTCAACGTTGATATTATTTCTTAAATGAATATGGTACGGGCTTTTTTAAACATGGTGTTTTAAACTTATTGTTATTCGTTTAAAAATGAGCGTGGTTTATATTCATATGTTGGCATTTTATATACATGAAATGGATATGCGCAGAAATAAAAAATTTCTACTTTTAACGTTGCATCATTAATCAAATCTGAAAGAAGACCTCTTCATTCTTTCCCGCCATTCTTCAATAACCCACTCGTGATCGTTATAATCCGAACGACATCCTTTTAAACTAATCTGTACGTATGAAAACTTTTACACGCTATCCTACCAGGATATACCTGGGCCTTATTCTTAAAATAATCATCACCACTTTGTGGTTGTTGTGTATTGCCTCTGCTGCCTGGGCGGCTCCTGTTCTTGGGCAAGCCCCGCAACCTGCCACTGTTTGTTCAGGAACCAATGCTACTTTCACAGTATCAACCGTTGCCGGTTCCGGCACTACTACCATTAAATGGCAGGTGAGTGTTAATGGTGGCAGCACTTATACTGATGTTACTGATGGCACTACCTACAGCGGCGCCACTACAGCTACGTTAACCGTTTTAAATACTACCACCGGGCTTAACGGAAACATGTACCGGTTAATAGCAACCGACGGATCCGGCACAACAACTTCGGCAGGAGCTTTGCTTACGGTAAATGCATCGCCTGTTATTCCCAGCAGCCCTCATGGAAACACGGTGTGTGAAGGTAATATAACTGGTTTTGCCATTGCAAATGATGCCACTCTTACCTATCAATGGCAGGTTAGTGCCAACAATGGCACATCGTGGAGTAATGTAAACCCGGCCGACGGCTATGCGGGTTCAACTACAAATGATATTGACTATCCTGCCGCCACATTGGCGATGGATGGCTATTTATACCGTTTTAACGTTATCAGAACTTCAACCGGTTGTTCGTATACAAGTATTGCTGTGGATACACTGCATGTTAAGGCGAAGCCGGCATTCCCAAGTCCGGGTAATGCTTCGCCGCTCAGTTCAACTATATGCCCCGGTGGTAACACCAGTTTTACAGCAACGGCTACCGGTGAAGCTGCGTTGATGGCTTATCAGTGGCAAATAAGACCGGTTACAGTTGCTACATGGACCGATATTGCCAATGATGCGGTTTACAGTGGCAGTACAACCAATACTTTAAATTTAACCGCCTTTACACCTTATTCCGGAAATAGTTATTTCGTTCGTCTGGTAGCCAGCTATCCCTCACTTCAATGCGCTACGAGTACCAACCAAAGTGTATTAAGCATACGAACCCTGGCCTCTGTTTCGTTACAACCTACCGATGTTACTGCATGTGCCAATACCGATACTGCATTTAAGGTTACTGCTACTGGTAGTGCAACACTTACCTATCAATGGCAAACCGATAATGGTACAAATGGTGTAACCTGGACAAATATAACAGGAGGTACCGCTGCAAGGCTTCCGCTTGCGGCTATCACGATGGCTATGAATGGTTATAAATACCGCGTTATTATCGGTAACCCCTGCAGCCCTCCGGCCACTTCCGATGCGAAAACATTAACAGTACGTCGCAGTGGAACCTGGCTGGGTGCAAAAGATACCAAATGGGAAGAAGCATTGAACTGGTGCGGTGGTGTACCCGATAATACCATCGACGTGCTGGTGCCTAACTGGCCAACCAATATGCCGAATATCAGCGATGGAACCGGCACCGCCTATTTTAAAAGTATTGCTATTGAAAGTACTGCAAAGCTTACTGTAAGTGGCGGTACTGTAAATAATATGACCGGCCCCTTCAGCATTCTGGGAACAGTTGCGTATACTGCTACCCGCGACCAGAATGTGTTTCCTGCCAATCATGGATCGCTCGAGATCAATGGCACCGGTAATAAACGTTTGCTGACTTATGTAGATGTTAGTAATAATCTGGTATTGGGCGGCACCGCCAAACTGGTTACCAGTAGTAATATATTGACCATGAAAACCGGCAGCACGCCGTTTGCGGCCAGTACCTTTACCGATGCAGCTACAAGCTGGGTTGTAACCGGTAATGGAAGCACCGGTTCGGGAAATACCGGTATTGGCGGACTTCGCATTGAACAGTTAGATGCCTCTGATGGCGCTGTTACTTTTCCGGTAGGTCCTACCCCTGCAGCCTATAACCCGATACAGTTAACCAATGCAGGCACTGTTGATAATTTTACAATTGCTGTAAACGATCAGGTGATTCCCGGCGGAGTTTTTGCATCCGGAGTAACCCGTACCTGGCTGGTATCGGAAGCAACATTAGCCGGAAGTAATGTAACGCTGGCATTGAGATGGCAGGGTAGTGATGAGCAATCGATGTTCGATCGTACCCAAACAGGAATCATCCGGTCGAACGGTACATATATTGTTGAACAAACTATTAAGGCCCCGGCCAGCGGCAGCAATCCTTATTTCCGTGCCGGTGGTAATTTTGCAACGCTTACTCAATTCAGCGTGGCCAGTACCATATCGATATTGCCCCTGCAGCTGAAATCGTTCAACGTTCAAAAATCAGGTGATGCCGCTGCCGCATTAACATGGAATACCGATGCGCAGTTTGCTTCAAAATATTTCAGTGTACAGCGCTCAACCGACGGTGTTCGTTTTTCGAATATTGGTCAGGTAAGCAGCGAGACAGGTAAAACTTCTTATAATTATACCGATAATGCACCGGGCAGCGGTACAGTGTATTACCGTTTGCAAATTATGCCTGTACAGGGCGATATAGTGTATAGCTCAATTCAATCATTGCAATGGTTACGCGCCAGCCTGGCTCAGTTAAGGCCTTCGATAACCGCTGCATCAGCAACTACTGTTTATTTAAACTTAGCACAGCAGTCGGCCGTTACAGTGTATTTAAGTGATATTACAGGTCGTGTGCACTATCAGCAAACCGTTAAGCTGAATAAAGGCGAACACCAGGTGCCTGTTTTCATTGGTGGATTAACAAAAGGAGTTTATTACGTACATATAAATGATGGAAAAGGAAATACCGATGTACTTACACTGGTGAAACAGTAGGTACAAAGTATGAGGTAAACGTATTTTTAGTTTAAAGCAGAACGAGTAAAGGATAGAAAATCCCCCCGAGGCATCGGGGGGATTTTTTTATGCTTTTCCGGAAGTCAGAAGTCAGATGTCGGATGTCGGAAAAACCCGCGGTTCGGTTTTGTTTAGTGTATTTAAACATCGGAGTCTTCTGACTTCAGATTTCTGACTTCCAACCTCTTACTTCTGATTTCTGTCGCTGCTAAACGAATCCCTGAACATCTTCCAGCCTTTGGGTGTTTTCTTCCACAGCACCAAAAACTTTCCATTATCAAACAGCACATGATTACTATCGAACGATTGCCATAACCCTTCTTCGGTTACAAAGTTTTCGCCTTCGCCATAAACCGCTGTGGTAGTGAATTTGCCGTTCCGCAGGCCTATGTTGTCATAGGCTATTCGAAAAAAGGCAAGGGCGGCATGCGGCCCGCACATAGCGGGTGAATTGGGCGGCATAATGCAGCAATCTTCGGCATACCGGTCGATGAAAAGCGATGAGTCGCCGGTTGCAAAAGCCTTAAAGTAAATATCATTGCTTTCTGCTATCGCTTTTTTTGCTTCATCGATCGATGAGGGTGATTTTGGTTTGGCCTCATTGCAGCTGTAACAAAACCAGGCTGCTGCTATTGTTGACAGTATTGCCAACAATGAATTTCTTCTCATGTTATTGGGTGTTAATTTTTACGTGTTAGTAGGAGATCATCACAAAACTACAGGCGCCAGAGCCTGCTGAATTGTACAAAACGGAACAGATCAAAAAGAAGGGCATCCCTCGAATTGGGGCTCGTTTGCAGGCGATATCGCGCTACACTTAACTTAATTGTATAAATATTTTTTATGACCTGTTACCTTATTTAAATTTTATATAACCGTTAGCCCTATGGGATATAGGTGTTAATTCAGTAAATTAGCTATAACCAAAAACACTTATTTATGAAAAAAGCAAAAACGGCTGGTTTAGCCATGATGGCCGGCCTGGTTTTACTGTCATCATTTTCCTATGGCCAATGCGAATTGCCCATACCTCAGGGGGGTAAGAATTTATGTCCGGAGGATCAGTTATTGACCATTTCCAATACGGCGAACAGCATTACAATTGCTAATGTTAATCCAAATGCTATTCCTGCTTCGTTTGCCGGTTCCTACACGGTAACGTTTACCTATTATGACGAATGGCTATATGATTGTGGGCCCCGGATTGTTTGTCCCAATGCAACTTTGAGCGCTACTGCTTCCTCCTTTATCATTAATGCCGGAAGCGGCGTTACGTTACCTGATTTTGCATCATCGCCTATTATATATATGAATATAGTTTCAAATGGGGGAGGCGATAGCTATTTCCTGATATGGTTTAATTATGCATGCGCCCTTCCGCTGGGAAATGAGATTTCAATACTAAGGCAAAAGTTATCAGGAATAAATAAAATGTTTGTTCAAAGGAAGTGATTACCCGAAGCAGGAAGTAAGATGTAAGGGGATCAAAGTAACAAAAAAGCCCCGCTCTGGCGGGGCTTTTTTCTATTTAATAAAATATGTTATTGTATAATCACCTTTCCTGTTTGTTCAGAACCTGTGCAGGTTAATTTGTACATGTATAATCCGGGATTTAGCTGTTTACCGGGAGCTATGGTAATGATCGGGTTACCTGCTTTATAGGTATTGGTATAAATAATTTTACCTGTAAGGTCTGAAATGGTTACCTGATGGTCTTTATTCAGGTTTTCGTTGCTTACACGAACGCTGAAATGATCGTGTGCAGGATTAGGCCATGCCTGCTGTACAGTTTGCACTTCAGACAAATTAACAGATACAATAGCTGAGTAATCTGCCTTGGCCGGTGCATCGCTGATCATTTCAAGGCGATAATAGTTTTTACCGCTTACTGCATTCGGATCGGTAAAGGAGTAGCTGGTGTTTGTATTATTGTTACCGGTTCCTTTTACAGTGCCGATGGTGGTAAACGTAATACCGTCGGTTGAATGCTGCACGTTGAATGTTGAATTCCATTCATTGGTGGTCGTCCAGTTTACAACTGCTTTTTTGTTTTTATTTTCTGCCGCTAAATACAGTAAGTGTACCGGCAAAACCGAACCAATGCCACCGATAATACCTGAATTGGCGGTTCCTGCACCGCTGCTGGCTCTGGTAGCGCCTGTAGAGCTGCTGTTTAAGCCTCCCAAACCTGGTGTGGTAGTGGTTGTAATATTGGTGGTAGGCAAAGCATTTGAAAATAATACAGCGCCCTGGCCGCCGCCACCGCCGCCGCCATGTGCATCAGCGTTGGTTACATTACCACCGGCGCCGCCATTGGCCTGAATCAAAAGCGGACAGGTTGCAGGAACGCTAAAGGTTCCTATCTGTAACAGAACAGTACCTGCTGCTCCTGCGCCTCCGGCGCCATCGTTACCTGTGCCGGTAGTGCTGCCTGAACTATTTCCGTTGGCAGAAATTCTTAATGTTGTTGAAGTACAACTGGTGGTTAAAACACTGGCTTTTATAATCACAATACCGCCGCCATTGGCGCCGGCTGTTTGCGTTCCGTTATTGCCCTGGCCGCCACCACCGCCGCCACCCATAAATAAACGGGTGCCTGTTGTAAGGTAAGTGCCTAATGTAATGCCTCCAAAACCGCCTGCTGCATCTGTGCCGGTGCAGGTCCACCCCGGACCGCCATCGCCACCGGCCGAAAAATTACCACCGCCTGCGCCGCCACCGTTGTCGTCGCTGCCGCCGCCGCCGCCGTTAATTATTTTGGCGCGCCCCCTTGCATAGGTAGTGCTGGTTACCAGGTAAATTCCTTCGCCTTTTGCGGCATAGTTGGTTGAGGCGGTCCTGTAAATCGTAGGTTCGCATGCATCTTCATAGTTGGCCGAAATGGCGCCACCTGCAAAACCCTGTCCATCGGCGTTAATGGTATGCTTCAGCGTTAATGTGCCCGGTACCTGCACAGCCACTACGCCACCAGTACCAAGCGTTCCGCTCCAGGGTACCGCTGTGATATTGGCAGTTGTGGTAAAGCTGCCGGTACTGAGCTGTGTAAAGCTAACCACCTGCACGCTGCTGTTCGTTCCAATGGTAAATGTTGCTCCCAAAACACTTGTAAGCGTCATTGTGGTCGACGTTACTGAATAAATAGTGGCCACATCATAAAAGCCTGCATTGCTGATGGCCGAAAGGTTGCCAAATGTTGTAGCGTTACTGGTATTGGTGCCAATAACGTTGTCCTGCATTTGAATAACAACAACCTGTTCCCCTGCTGCAAATGTGTGATACGTTTGGTTCAGATTACTGAGCGTTAAAACCGATTTGCCGCTGGTAGTTGTAATAGCGGTAACCTTTGCATAGGCATTCACCTGTGCAAAGCCGGTAGCTGTAAGTAAAGTGAAAATTAAAAGTGAAAACGCATTACGTATCAGAGTGCAGCCTATAAGCGGAGGGGTTCCGTAAAGGCGGTAGATTTGTTTCATCGGGTTCGGATTTTAGTGGGTACTTCTATCGGTATTAAAGGAACAAAGTAATGTAAATATTTGTTGATAACAATGCATTCTTTTTGAACTACGTATAATTGTTGCTGATATATTTATACATATTGTTCTAAATTTTTATTTGTGTTTTTGAATCTGTTATGTTTTGTGAAATGCTTGCTGGTACTGCATTTGGTGTGATGTGTTATTTTTAATGCCGGTATACAATAATCTGAGTGTATGTAATTATTTTGTCGTTATTAATAAAAAATAAATGTGTTGCAGTTGAATTACGATGGTTTGATTAGTGTTATTTCGGTTGTGCATGTGGTAATATGAAAAAACTGCTGAAAATAAAAAAACGATGCCACGGCTTTTAAGCCGTGGCATCGTTATATAGTGTATTCTTTTAATACTGTGCTTACTTCACAATAACCAATCTTCCCGAATACGTTTTACCGCCAGCGTTTATAATATAATAATAAGCGCCTGCGTGTAATTGCCCGGCAGGAATTGCCAACCGGTAATGCTGTCCGGCGGCTGCGTTTCCTTTGAACAACACTTTTTCGCAAACACCTAAAGTATTATACATGCTAACAGTTACTGCCGTATTATCGGGCGAGGCAAATTCAATTACCCCGTTGCTGGTAACCGGGTTAGGATACGCTGTATAGGTGAACTTCGTAACAGCGGCAGTGGTTGCTGTTGTATTTTCAACGCCGGTTGAAGTTCTGCTGCCTGTAATTGTGGTAACTTTTCTTCCACAATTAGAGATGTCTCCCGTTACATCAGTATACCCGGTGCCAATACAACCGTTCGACTGATCAGTTACAGTTACGATATAAGTACCCGCAGTACCTGTAATAATAGTAGGTGCTACACCTACAAAGTCCTCGGGGCCTATCCACAAATATGACGGATTGGCTGAGGTAGTACTTGCCGACAAGGTAACCGTTGGATTGGTACAACTTAACGGGCTTGTATTGGTAATAGTTATCACGGGAGCAGTCGTATTTTCCGCCACCGTGGTTGACTTACTTGCTTTGCAACCATTAACCTGGTTAGTGGCTGTTAACGTGTAAGTGCCGCCATGCGTAACGGTAGCCGTTGATGAAGCAGAGCTGTACCCGTTGGGGCTCGTCCACAGATAAGTAACGTCCGACGATGAAGACTGGCCCGAAAGCTTAACACTGGGGGTTAAACAGGTAATGGTACCCGGGTTACTCATCGAAATTTCGCCGGGAGCAACCGTGTTTTCATCAATTGTTGTAGCGGCGGTTGTATAACAACCATTGACGGGATCAGTGGCCCTCAGTGTATAGGTTCCGCCTCTTACTACTGAAGCGGTCAGGGTAGTAGCGGTATAACCGTTTGGTCCTGTCCAGCTATAGGTAAGTCCTGAAACCGACACCGTTCCGCTGATGGTTGCGTTGGGTGTGTTACAGGTTACCGTTCCCGTATGGCTCGCAGTTATCGACGGTGGCGGTGTGATGTTTTGCGTTACCACTACCTGCCGCGATGCCATACAACCGTTGGTGGGGTTGGTAACTGAACAGGTATAGGTACCGGGGTCGGTTACCGAAGCAATGGCTGTAGTTGCAACTTCACTGCTTCCGTTTCTCCAGCTCCAGGTAACTCCCGAAGTGGTAGAGCTGCCGCTGAGTGTAGCCGGTGTTTGGGTACAGGTAAGCTGAATCGGAGTGGCCGATGCGGTAATATTGGGTTTCGTTGTATCGATGCTAACAATAGCAGCTGCGGTTGAAAAACAACCATTGGCCGGGTTGGTAACCTTTAAGGTATAAGTACCGGCATTGTTTACCGATGTAAAGGAAGTGGTAGCGATTATACTACCGGCTGCATTGCTCCAGCTATAGTTAACACCTGAAGTATTGGAACCGCCGCCTAAGGTAGCAGTTGTTGAAGCGCAGGTAAGCTGTGTAGCAATTGCAACAGCAACAGGACGTGTAGTATCAATACCCACTGTTTTAATGGTGGTTGAAAAACAACCATTGGCCGGGTTGGTAACCTTCAATGTATAGTTACCGGCATTGTTTACCGATGTGCTTGCAGTGGTAGCAATTACACCGCCGGCATTGCTCCAGCTATAGCTAACCCCTGAAGTGGAAGAACTTCCGCTTAAGGCAGCGCTGGTAGTAGTACAGGTAAGTTGCGAAGCGGTTGCCGCAATATTGGGGCGCGCTGTATCTATATTTACTGTGGCTGTTGCAGTTGAAAAACAACCATTGGCCGGGTTGGTAACTTTTAAGGTATAGGAACCTGTATTGTTTACCGATGTACTTGCAGTGGTAGCAATTACACCACCGGCATTGCTCCAGCTATAGCTAACTCCTGAAGTAGAAGAGCTTCCGCTTAAGGCAGCGCTGGTAGTAGTACAGGTAAGTTGCGAAGCGGTTGCCGCAATATTGGGGCGCGCTGTATCTATACTTACTGTGGCTGTTGCAGTTGAAAAACAACCATTGGCCGGGTTGGTAACTTTTAAGGTATAGGAACCTGTATTGTTTACCGATGTACTGGCAGTGGTAGCAATTACACCACTGGTATTGCTCCAGCTATAGCTTACTCCCGAAGTAGAAGAGCTTCCGCTTAAGGCAGTGCTGGTAGTAGTACAGGTAAGTGGTGCCGGCGTAGCAGCCGCAATGTTAGGCCGCGTTGTATCTGTGCTCACTATAGCTGTCGCAGTTGCGGTGCAACTTCCCATCGACACAGTTAATGAGTAATTACCGGCTGTGGAAACTACCGGATTCTGTACCGAAGATGTATATCCATTCGGTCCGCTCCATGCGTAGCTTGCTCCTGAGGCAGAAGTAGCGCCCTGCAGGGTAACTGAATTAGTGGTGCAGGTAAGCGCTCCGCCGGTAGCCGTAGCTGTTACATTGGCAGCGCCGGTGGCTACAACCTGTACATTGTCGAAATAATAAAACTCGTCGTTACCGGTTGCTCTTGCACGAACCACGATGCGTAAGCTGGTACCGCTTAATCCGGCAACAGATACAATAGCAGGCGTAGTGCTGTGATTATTGATGTCGGCTGTTTTTTCGGCAAACATCACTTCAGCGCCATTATTGAGTTTGTAATAGAAGCGGATGTAGTCGCCGTAAGTAGGATCGGTGTTCATTACTGCTCCATTGATGATAGAGCTTCTTACACCAAGCGATATAGACACATTTGTTTTTCCGGTGATGTCGATAGAACCTGATGTCCACACACCTTCGCTGCCAATGGTGGTGCTGCTGTTGCTGATCCTGAATTCATTGTTCAGTACCGAGAACAACGTTGTTGAAGGATTAATGGCAGTAGACCAGCTGGTTGCGCCATTGTCGACTGTTGTGCCATTGGGCAGTGTAAAGTCTTCCAACCAGGCGGTACCGGTGGTCGCATTGCTTCTGGTAACAGTTGCGGTTGCAGTGCCGGTACAACCGTTTGCAGGATTGGTCACAGTTAAGGTGTAGGTTCCTGTTTTGGTTGCTACAGGGCTTTGCTCTGTTGAGGAGAAATTATTGGGGCCTGTCCAGCCATATGTTACTCCCGGTGTTGAGGAAGAGCCTGAAAGGGTAACTGAAGATACGGCATCGCAGGTTAGCTGTCCGCTAACGGTTGCGCCGGCGTCTGGCGCCGTGGTGTTCAGCGCAACAAGCGCTGTATCGGTGCTGCTGCAACCGGTAGCCGGGTTGTAAACGGTAAGCGTATAAATACCCGGTGTGGATACAACCGGATTTTGTAAAGGCGACGTAAAATTGTTGGGTCCCGTCCAGCTGTATGTTACACCGCCGGCGGTTGCACTGCCGAGCAATGTTGCCGATGTAGTAGTACAGGTAATAGCATTGCCGGCGGATGCCACAACGATCTCAGTTTTATCGGCGCCGGTAAGTTTTATATTATCGAAATAATACCGTTCGCTTTCGTCTGAATTACTTGCTTTAATGATCACCTGCAAGGTGCTGCCGCTAAGGGCAGCGGACGCTACGGTAATCGAAGCCGTGCCGGTAGTGGTGTTGCCAATGCCCGCCAGGTCTTCATATACCAGTGTTTCGGCGCCGCCATTCAATTTGTAATACACCCTGATGTAATCTTCTGTTTCCAAAGATTTGCCGGAGGTAACTTCACTGATCAGGTCAACTGAAATCGTAGCACTCTTTTTTCCGGAGATATCTATCACCTGCGAAGTCCATACGCCTTCTACCTGATCATTGAATGAGGCTTTAAATTGATTGTTTTGTACAGAAAAGGTTCCGCTTCCGTTGCTGGAAGATGTCCATGCCGTTGGGCCTGCATCGGAAGTAGCGCCGTTGCCGAGGTCTGAAAAATCTTCTAACCAAAAAGCCGTTGCTGCAGCAGATCCGGAAGTTACGGTTACTGATTGTGATGCGGTACAACCATTCACCGGATTGGTAACAGTAGCGGTATACGTACCTGCTGTGCTAACCGATGGATTTTTTGAAGTGCTGGTGAAATTGTTGGGCCCGGTCCAGCTGTATGTGGCGCCGCTTACTGATGAATTTACATTTAAGGTAATGGCCGACAGGCACGCCAGGCTTCCGCCGGTAGCGTTAATATCGGGTGGTGTTTTATTTTCAGGAACGGTAACGGTAGAAGAAACGGTACAACCCGAAGAAAGCGTAGCAGTAACAATGTATTGTCCGCCGGCGCTTACTGTAGGGTTTTGTACAGATGATGTAAAACCATTCGGTCCTGTCCATGCCCATGCACTCACCGAACTGCTGGCTGTGGCCGATAAGTGAGCTGTGGCCGAACAGGTTGCTGTTCCGGTTGAGGATGCAGTAACCGTAGAAGTGCCTGCATTTGATCCGGATACTTTGATATTATCGAAGTAATAACGTTCTGTGGGATCAGAGTTACTGGTTTTGATAATGATCTGCAGGGTGCTGCCGTTCAGGGAGGCAGAATTTACCGTAGCGGTGGCTGTGGTATTGGTGGTTGATCCTAAACCCGCCAGGTCTTCATACACGAGCGTTTCGGCGCCGCCGTTCAATTTATAATACACCCGAATATAATCGGCGGTTTCGAAATTGTCGCTGGTCGAAGCTGTTTCACTGCGCAGGTCAACCGAAAACGTAACATTTGTTTTCGATGAAATGTCAATCGACTGCGAAGTCCAGATGCCAACGCCCTGGCTGCCGCTGAAAGAGGTTTTAAACTCATTGTTTTGTACTGAGTAAGTGCCTGAGCCGGTAACGGAGGTTGTCCAGGCTGTTGCACCTGCATCGGAGGTGGTACCGTTGCTTAAACCGGCAAAGTCTTCGAGCCAGAAAGTACTAACAGCACTTGCCGAAACCGAAACGGATTGCTGGGTGCTGCAACCATTGGCCGGATTGGTAACGGTAACAACATAGGTGCCGGCTGTACAAACCGTTGGGTTTTGCGATGTGGAAGTAAAGCTATTGGGGCCCGTCCAGCTATAGGTAGCGCCACTCACATTTGAAGTAGCGCTGATGCTTACGCATGAGCCGCAGGCCAGTGCACCGCCGGTGGCAGTAACTACAGGCGCTGTTTTATTATCAGTAACAGTTACACTCGCTGAACCACTGCCGCTGCTGTTGGTAGCAACTACTGTATAGGTGCCTGCTGCAGAAATGGTAGGGTTTTGTGCGGTGGATGTAAATCCGTTGGGGCCGGTCCAGCTCCATGTGGTTGTTCCCGAGCCTGTAGCTGTTGCCGATAATGCCAGCGATGGATTGCTGCAGGTAAGTACACCGCCATTGGCTGCAGTAGCAGTTGCTGTAATGGCCGAAACGGCGCAGGGGCCTTTTTCTTTAAATACGCGGTATTGTTCAATATAATATTTCGAAGTTTGCGATCCTCCGTTATTATAGTTATAAATTTTTACTACCAGCTGTATATTGCTGCCGGTGAGGGTGCCCGATGTGAAATCGATGGTGCCGAAGTTACCGGTACGTGAATCGAGCAGCGTTTCTGCGCCACCGTTAATTTTATAATAGATCTTCACATACTCCGAACTGTTCATATCGCCCTCGGCAGTAATTTTTACGGCCGCCTGAAAGTCAGAATACCCGGCGGTTGAAAATACGCGCGAATACCAGATGCCTTCGCCACCCAGTTCGGTAGCATTCAGGCGGTTTGATTTTACGGCGAAGTAACCGGTAGCGGCCACATGTGATGCATCCAGATACCAGCCGGTTGCCGACGCATCGGAAGTAGTTCCGTTGGCGCCGGGAAAGCTTCCGGTAATGATCGGGCACTCCGGCGTTGCCGACAAATAATTACTCAATAAAAACAAAAACAAAAGAAGAGAAAACGATTTGGGTACTCGTTGTTGCATATTTTGGGTGTTTGTTCACATGGGTGTAGCTGCATGATGCGTCATTAGCCTTCCGGTAGCTTGCCGAAGGGGGCTAATAGTTATGACACACCTATGCTGATATCAGGTGACTGGCAGATAAGGCAATAAAATTGTTGTAATGAACAGGCCGAAATGCAGGCGATAGGAATGGCGCCTGAAGTGTGCAGGTTATTGTAGGTGCATCAAAATAAAAGCAAAGTTTCGGGGCAAACACATTTATTTTAGCAATATTCTTTGAGTGGTGCGAATCAACTAATGATAAGTTAGAATTATCTGATACATAACGATTATTAATAGGTGATTACACTTATTATGCATAATCACAAATTGAAGAATGATGTAATGTGAATAACGGCTTTATGTAACTGTTACCTGACCTATTGTTTACTGCTCAACGATGCAACTACTTTTGTGCCTGGCTTTAACTCTTCGTTGCCCTTTAGTACCAATATATCCCCGGTTTGTAAATCGCCAAAAACTTCCTGCTTATCACCCATGTTAAACCCTGGTCTTACATCAACCCATTGTGTGTTATTATTCGAAATTTTTATCACAAATTTTTTTTCCAGCGTTGTTACTACTGCTGAAACCGGTACTGTAAACGATTGTTGTGGGCGCAGGAATTGCAGTTTTACATCTGCATAGCTTCCGGCTTTTAATTCCCCTGTTGTATTAGGAACTTCAAATTCCCAAACCTCACTGCGGGTGGCATTATCAATACTGCCTGCTTTACGAACCAGTTTAGCTTTAAACTTTTTGTCGGGCAGGGAACGTGTAGTTAATTCACCGGTATTATTCAACAAGGCGGCATTGGTATAAATTTCCGGCACGGCTACACTCAGTCTTAAGGTGGTATTATCCTGTAACTCAAACAACGGTTTTTCATTGGGGTTGCCAACAAATGAACCTACCACGATATTTCTTTTGGTAACAATGCCACTATAGGGTGCAACAACAGCCAGGTAATTTCCGATTTGCCGGTACGATGATGCTGCATATACCGCTGCATTGTAGTCTGAGCTATCGGCCATCATTTCATTTTTTGTTCTTTCCAACTCACTGGGGGCAATTACACCATCGGCTTTTGAAGCAGTGGAAATGCGTTCAAAATAATCTTTGCTGGATAGGTAACGCGACCTGGCTGCTTTCACTTTTTCATTTAACTCCTGTACACGGCTATTAATTTCCGGGGCATCAATCAAAGCCAGTACCTGTCCTTTATTCACTTTAGAACCGATATCTACATTCAGTTTTTTGATGTATCCCTGTGTTTTTGCTCTTATTTCAGCGTTTTCCTTTGGCAATAGTTCGCCCGGCAATGAAATCATTTTTTTTGCAGAATCCATTCCCAACACAAACGCTTTTACAGAATCTGGTTTTTCTTCGTTTTTTGGGGCATTTACCGGCTGCTGTTGTTGCTCATTACATGCTGTTATAGTAAGTAATAATGCAATGCCTGCAAAAATTCTCATAACTGGTATATTATTAAATATTGTTATCATAATAAACAGAGGTTTCATCATTAGGGTCAAGTGATACACCGGCTACACGTTTATTTCCAATTAATAAATCATATACCAATGGCACTAACCATAGGCTGATAAAAGTGCTGAATAATAATCCCCCGATTACCGCGATGGCTAACGGTGCGGTTTGTTTGCCGGTATCTCCCAATCCTAATGACATTGGTATCATGCCTGCTATCATGGCAACGCTTGTCATTACAATAGGGCGGAAGCGGTTGGCAGCGGCCTGCGCTCCGACCACACCGGTATTGTTTGGCCGGCGCCGTAGTTGTTCGGCATTTGCTACTAACAGAATGGCATTTGCCACTGCAACGCCTACCGCCATGATACACCCCATGAATGATTGAATATTCATCGTATTGCCGGTAATCCATAATAGCAACACAGACCCTGCCAATACACCAGGAAGTACAGATAACACGGTTAATGATAATTTGTATGATTGAAAATAAGCCGTGAGCATTAAGCCGATTACTACAATAGCCAATAATAAACCGGTCGACAATTCGTCGTTAATCTGGTACAAAATTTCGGGTTGCCCACGCAAATATACTTTAACGCCTTGCGGTAACTCTCCAAGTTTTTTGATAGCCCGGTTTACGTCTGTTACTGCTTTGCCTAAATCCTGTTTATACATGTTCGCTGTAAGGGTAATAAATCGTTGCTGGTTTATACGGTCATATTCACTAACAGAATTTGTTTTTTTCCATTCAGCAATATCTCTCAGGAAAATAGTATTGTCACCGGCTTTTCCAACCGGAATCTGATCTACCTGTTCCGGACTGTTCATTACAAATTGCGGATATTCTACCTGTACCTGGTAAGCGTTGCCGGAAGCTTTGTCTAACCAATACACCGGTGTGGTTAAGCGGCTGGAAGAAGTTCCTTCAACGACTGATTTACCGGCCTGTTCAACCGTTAAGCCCATTTGCCCGGTGCGTATGCGATCATAATTGATCTGGATAGTGGGATAATCTAATGATTGCGCCATCTGTACATCACGCAGGTAGGGTATTTGCGATAACGACTGGCTTAATTTACCGGCAATCTCCCGGCTCTGCGCTAAGTTTTTTCCCTGCACTACTATTTCAACAGGATTGTTAGCTCCCAGGCTCATTACCTGATCCACCAGATCAGCCGGTTCGAAAGAAACTGCAACACCAGGAATATTTTTTGCTATTGATGATCGTAATTGTTCTTTCAGGTTTTCAATAGGGATACCTGCACCTTTATTCAGGTTTACTTTAATTACGGCTTCGTGCGGGCCGCTTGTATACAGGAAAATAGGGTTGATTGCATAAGATTGAGGTTGTAATCCAACGAATGAAGAAGTGATTGCAATATTATTTTTGCCGGCTGCTTCTTCAATCAGCTGTAATGTTTTTTTGGTGGCATCTTCAGTACGCTCAATCCTTGTACCGGGCGGCATTCTTAGCCTTACCTGCAATTGGCCTGCGTCTATCTTGGGAAAGATTTCCGTTCCCGATTTTTTATACCCAACGTAAGCAATTGAGAGCACTAAAATAATTGTTACAGGTACTAATAACCAGGCCAGTTTGCGTGATCTTTGAATGTCGGCCGTTAATCTTTTTTTCAATCCCTCCAGGTTGGTTTTCTTATTGCCGGAAATTGTTTTTTTCATCAGCCGGTTACTCAAAACCGGTACCAGGGTTTGTGACAAAAGAAAAGAGGCAATCATAGCAAAGCCTACCGACATTGACAGTGGCAGGAACATTGACCTGGGTACACCCGACATAAATAAAGCCGGAACAAATACCGCCAGAATGCTAAGCAGGATCAGTATTTTGGGAACAGCAATTTCTTTACAGGCATCCCATATAGCTCTTGCCCTTGTTTTGCCCAACTCCAAATGATGGTGAATGTTTTCTATGGTAACTGTAGATTCATCTACCAAGATGCCTACAGCCAAAGCGAGGCCACCCAGCGTCATAATATTAATCGTTTGACCCGTTAAGTATAAACATACTACGGCAGTTAAAAGTGCTAATGGAATAGTGATGATTACAATAGCGGCGCTGCGGATGTCTCTTAAAAAGAGCAATACCATTAAGCCGGTTAATAATGCCCCCAGCAAACCTTCAAATAATAAGCTTTTAAGCGAATTAATTACATAGCCCGACTGGTCAAATTCATAAGAAACTTTTATATCGTTCGGAATAGCTGCCTGCATATCAGGTAAAGCTTTTTTAACAGCCTGCACTACATCCCAGGTAGAGGCATCGGCTCTTTTGGTAACGGGAATATATACCGAACGTTTGCCATTGATTAATGCATAACCCGTAGTAACATCTGCTCCATTATCTACAGTAGCAAGGTCTCTTACTAAAACGGGCGTTCCGTTGCTATTCTTTACGGTTACATTTTCCAGTTCCTTAAAATTATCTACCACGCTGTTAGAAGAAGTAATAATGGCCTTATCATTTACCCGGATATTCCCGGCAGGTAAAATAGGGTTGTTTTTAGCAATGGCCGTTGCTACTTCATCGGCTGTAATATTGTAACTTCTTAGCCTTTCGGGGTCGGCTTTAATAACAATTGTACGCTGGTTGCCACCAAAAGGCGGGGGTGCCGAAACACCCTGCAATGCCGCAAACATGGGGCGCACTTTAAACAGCGCCAAATCCTGGATTTCGTTTAAGGAACGTTCTTCGCTGCTAAACACCAGTTGCCCTACGGGAACAGAACCGGCATCGTACCGCATTACAAATGGAGGCAGTGTACCAGGGGGCATAAAAGAACGTGCGCGGTTTACATAGGAAATTACTTCTGCCATTGCATTGGCCATATTGGTGCCTTCGTGAAATTGTAATTTAAGTAAAGCCAAACCCTGGATGGATTTGCTCTCTACCGCTTTAATACCGGTGATATACAAAAAATGATACTCATAATAGGATGTAATAAATCCTTCCATTTGTTGGGGTGATAATCCGCCATAGGTTTGCGCCACATAAATCGTAGGCGTATTAACAGCAGGGAATATATCTATTGCTGATTTTCTGATGGCCAGAATAGAGAACAGCAGAATGCCCACCACAAATACGATTATTGTAATTGGCTTACGAAGGGCAAATTGTATTAACCGGAGCATTGTATTTACTTAATTTCATTTAGAAAAACATTGGCGTCACCTTTTATCGCAGCTTGCAGCAATAAGGCTTTCCATGCATCCCAGTAGGCCTGCTTTACATCCAATTCAGCTTTCAATAAATTGTATTGCGCCTGGATCAAATCTGCAAAATTTACCAGTCCTGTATTGTATCTTGTTTGTATGGCGCTAAAAGCATAACGTCCCGATTTAAGCTGTTGTTCTGTTTCTGCGGCCACTGCCAGACTATTCTGATAAGTTGTGTTGGCAATATGTTGTTGCGTGGTAAGCGTTGCTTTTTCTTCCATCAATCTTTCCCCGGTGGCTTTTGACAAAAGGTTTTGTTGCTGAATCTGGCGTTTCACCTCACCATATTTCATTATAGGAAAAGCAAGCTGCAGGCCAGCTCCATAATTGTACCGGCTTAAGCTCAATCCATCCCATGTTTTTATTGATCCATCTGCCGGAAATCCCGAACCCCTTGCAAAAGCAGTTCCCCATACGGTTAATTTAGGCAGATATGATTTCTTTAAGAGTTGTTCTTTTGACTGGCTTAATAGAAGCTGACTCTGCGCATACTTTATAACAGGATGGTCGGTAAATGACGTGTCGTTGCCTGTTAACATCTGCGGTAATTTATTCAGGAAGCTGGTATCTGCCGGCACGGGTAACGCATCTGTTACTATGGCCTGGGCTAACAGCCATTGCCCGGTTTGTAATTGTTTTTGTGCCTTCAGCCAATCAGTTTTTGCTTTGGAAAGTTCTGATAAAAATAAGGCGGTGTCAACGCCTGGCTTAATGCCACTATTAGCCAATACCCTGCTTTGTTTAAGATTCGTTTGAACCCGCTCTATGTTGTGCTGATGTACAGTAACCAGATCGTAAGTTAGCAATACATCCAGATAGGCGCTTATTACATTAATTGTATGAAGGAATAAATCCTGCTGAAAGCCTGAATTTTGCGTATTGGCTTCGGCCATAGCCAAATTAATTTGAGCATTACGCTGGCCAAAGGTTATTGCCTGCCAGTTTAATAATACACTGGCGGCACTACCTGTTGCCGGGTTATAATTGTTGCCGGAAGAAGGTGGACCGCTCATAGGCAAAATGCCGTTTGGGTAAAATACACCTATAAGATTATTAGCAGTAGCAACACCGGCCTGATAAGTAGCGTCAATAGCAGGCAACCTGCTATATTTTACCACTTCTACATTTTTAGTAGCAGCGGCTGCCTCATATTTCCGGGCCTGCAATAAATGATAATTTTTTTCGGCCAACAGGATAGCACCTTTCAGATGGATCAGTGTATCGACCTGGTTTTGCGCCATTGCGTTACAACAAAGCATTAATGCGCCTGCCAGCTTAAACCATTTCATCTCTTTGTATAACATGTTGGGCTATGAATTTGTGGCCCTAAAGCTATTAGAAGATTTTGGAGAAAATTAGGCAGGTACTTTACTTAAAGATTATCGTTAATTTGTGCCAGCCGCTATTGTACTCATAAGTAATTTCATAATGGTACAAATGGCAGATTTGTTTTACCAGGGCCAACCCAAGGCCGGTTGTTTTAGTTTGATGAGAGCCTTTTTTAAATCGTTCAAATAGTTCTTCGGGG
Organism: Niastella sp. sgz303648; assembly: GCF_059587045.1. Classification (NCBI taxonomy): domain Bacteria; kingdom Pseudomonadati; phylum Bacteroidota; class Chitinophagia; order Chitinophagales; family Chitinophagaceae; genus Niastella; species Niastella sp. sgz303648. The sequence continues at coordinate 29,079 of NZ_JCAPSW010000014.1, forward strand.
TTAATTTCCAGTGGAGACCCTGTGTTTTCAATAATGAACCGGCCGGGTTGCAGCGTAATATTAATTTCCCCATCTGCTTTGTTATGAATAATGGCATTGTTTACCAGATTGGAAATTAATATTTCAATTAATGAACGGTTTGCTTTGACAATTACACTGCTCTCAATATTAGTCGTTAATGCAGGGAAATTATCGTAATGAAGTTTAAAATTATTTAATATCTGTTGAAGTATGGGGGTGATGTTGGTTTCTTCTGTGTCAGGAAACTGGCTATTTTCAATTTTTGCCAACAACAATAATGTACGGTTCATTTGACTTAACCGGTCGTTTGCTTCTGTAATATCGCCTAACAGGGAAGCTGCTTTTTCGGTAAGATCAGGCCGGTTGATAAGTAATTCCAGTTTTGATCGTATGATTGCCAAAGGGGTTTGTATTTCATGAGAGGCATTTTCTACAAACTGTTTTTGATTATGATAAGCGCTGTTTACTTTGTCAATCAGGTTGGTAAGTGTTTTGTTTAATTCATCAAATTCCGTGGTGCCCGTTTGTGCTGGTAATGCTAAGGATTGGTTGCGGGTAATATCATATTCATTCATTTTTGTCATTGTGGTGAAAAATGGTTTCCAAAGAAGGCCGGAGCTTTTACGGTTTAAATTAACAATGGCAATAAGAAGCAGAAAAAGAATTAATGCTTCTGCTAAAAATACTTTTATAATCAGATGGGAAATTTCAGTAGAAGAACTATACGTTGTTACCAGCCAGGTTTTGCCCTTCCATGAAAACCGGCCGGTCAATATTTCAAAAGGCAATGATTGTTTTTTGTCGGCATAATAAACGGTTGTGTCCTTCGGCTTATTTAATTCAATATCAGAACCCGATTTGCCCTCGGTAATGTCATATTCACCAGTTACGTGCATTGCAACGTTTCCAGCGCTTGTTATAAATGTATTCCATATATTAAGCTGTTTAAGCAGCAATTGCTTTTCCTGCATGTGATGTGCCTGCATCTTCATTAAAAGATAAAATACAAGGGAACAGCCCAGTAAAACAACAGGCAGCCATATCAATAAAAAACGGGTATTCCTTTGAAGTAACGGTTTGCTCATAATGACAATTTATAACCTAATCCATACACGGTTTGAATGAGATCATCACATCCTTTTTCTTTTAATTTCTTTTTCAGGTTTTTAATTTGTGAATAAACAAAATCAAACGACGGCATATTGTCTGACTGATCGCCATATATATGTTCTGCAATCGCTTGCTTACTGACCACCCGGTTTTTATTATTTAAAAGATATGCCAACAGATCAAATTCATTTTTGGTAAGCGCAACTTTTTGTTGGCTGCAGGTTACATTTCGCGATAACAGGTCTAATTGAAGGTTACCCAACTCAAGAATATTTGTGCCCTGCGCATATTTTCTGCGAATTAAAGCCTTTACCCTTGCGTTGAGTTCTGACAGATGAAATGGTTTAGTGATATAGTCATCTGCACCCAAATCAAGGCCGGCAATTTTATCATTTAAAGAATTCCTCGCAGAAATAATTATTACACCATCCTCCTTTTTATACTGGCGAAGGTATTGAAGCAGCTTAAGGCCGTTGCCATCCGGCAGGTTTATATCAAGAAGAATACAGTCATAAGTAAAATCCTCCACTTTACGAACAGCCTCTGCATACGTAGTAACCCCCTCACAAAGGAAATCTTCCTGTGTAAAATATTCCTGGATACTTTGTAATAAGCTGGACTCATCTTCTATTACCAGCAGTTTCATATGCTAAATTTACCGCTAAACTACTGGTTAAATTTGGAGAAATTTAGAGAGGCGAATTTCTACGTAATAATCTGTTTTTGAAGAATGATGGAATGTGAATTACGCTTTATGTAACTGTTATTTGTCCGGTATAAAATGTTGCAAGTTCCAGGTTATATGGTCCGGAGCGATCCCGAATTGTCGGGTTACAGTGGCTCAACTAAAGTATTTTGCCCGGTTATGTATACTCCTGAAACCTGTAACCTGAAACTTGCAACGTTAGGATAAGGTGCGTATACCATTACGTGATGGTTACCTCGCCGGCATATACGCTGTCTGATACTTCAGACCCGTCGGCCGAGATAAAGGCAACCCAGGTGTGCACCACCTGTCCACCAAAGCCGGGCATTTCCAGCTCAGCGGTACCGGCGCTGCGTGGCGGGCCATCTATCGTATACGCACTAACCTTCATGGCTTCGCAATGCGCAATCAGAATGGCCTTGTCGCCGGGCCTGGATTTGCCAATACCATTACCCGTGGTCCAGGTAAACGTAATGGTATCAGTTTTTGCAGATGAAGCGGTAGGTTTAAAAACCTGCCTGATTTCGCCACGGCATAACAGCACCTGACTGTAGTCGATGCCATAGTCGGGAAACTGACCCGTAATAGCGAACTTCATCAGGTTTCTTACCGCGGCATTAAAGCCTGTCATCTTAACCGTTAAGTCGCGATAACATGGAGTTACCACTTCTTTAACGGTGCGCATAAACTGACCTGCTACGGTCATTTTAGCCCTTTGCTCCTGTTGTTTTTTAGAAGGGGGCTTGCTCGATTCGGATGGACGCTCTTTTACAACGGATTTGTTTTTCCATTTTGAAATAGTTACGTTTCCTACTTTTCCCGAAACGTTACCAAGAGGTCCTTGTTTGATTCGTCCCATAAAACATGATTTTGAAAGTGAACAAATTGGTTTACTAACGGAAACAAACCTTTGAAGTAACCGGTATATCCATTGGCCGATTTCCATCACAAACATAAAGCGGTAAAAAAAGGGGCCATTCGCAATTGCTCACATTCGCTCACTTTTACTCATTAATACTCGTTTATACTCACATTTGTCCGCTTTTGGCGTATTTGTCGCCTGATTACAGCCTGTTATGTGCCCTTTTGTTTATAGCTGATAACCTGCTCCCTGTAGATTGCTTTTGGGAAATACTTTGTACGTATAGGCTCTGAATACAGAATTGAGAAGTGAGGATTTTAATGGTTTGGTGCCTTGTTGGTGCCCTCCTGGTGCCCTCGGCTTGCCCTCGTGGTGCCTTATTGTTGCCCTCCGCTTGCCCTTTTGGTGCCCCCCTGGTGCCCTTCGCGTGCCCCCGGCGTGCCCTTCTGTTCGTATTTGCGTGCTATTGGCTTGCCCTTTTGTTGCCCTTTTCGTGCCCTAAGGGGGCATGGAGAGGGCACGGCAATACGACCACAATACGACCACAACCCCACGGAAGTGGCAACCGTGTGCTTCAAAACGGCAGGTGGATTTCCTGAAAAATCCCAAAAGCCTGAAATTTTTGTTTCTAATGACCAATAAACCGGAATACTAAAAAGAGGGGAGTATTGCTTTACATAAAGCAACAAAAACGGGTAGTAAGTAAAATTGTACTTAATGCGGCAGCAGAAAGGCATACCGGCTTTTGGCAACATAAGTTTCATGTTGCAAAAAGCCGGTATGCCTGTACAAAAGATCAATCTTCCGGTTCATCTTCACCATACATTACAGCGAGTGCTTTACGAATATCTGCTTCGTCGTAGTGGAAAAAATGGCCTGCCAGTATACGTTTTACCACCTGCATCGTCTGGCCCTTATTCGCATTTATCTTTCACCAAATGCAGGGTGGACCTGGTTTTGATGCCGCAACCGGGTCGTCGAAAATCTCATTGCTTTTTATGTCCTGAACCGGAAGGGCAGGAATGTTTTTTTCATTTTCATATTATTTACAACAAGATTTATTTATCTGTTTTGGCGGGCAGACCACTGTGCCATAGCTGCAAAACACACAACAATCTTCCTGCTTAGGTTTTAGTAAGGCTTCGCAATTGGTACACTTATAGAAGTATTGGCAGGCATCTGTTGGCATGGTTTCTTCCTTCTGAAAACCGCAGATGGGGCAAGTGATTGTTGATTGTAGTGTTAGTTTTTTTTCCATTCTATCTTAATGACTTACGCATCTACCTTAAAGCTCAAATTTGAAATTGCCCCTCCTGGCAAACCGGATGCCTTTAACCGCTATCCCGAAGGAAAAGTTCACCGCAAGTAGATAATGACGTATTAGTCGGCCAATTTATGTTTTTTTACAATGACAGGTAGTTCAAAATTAATAGTTCTGGGAAAGAGACAGGTTTTGGCATTACATGCCTGGTATCTGATTCTGACTTTCACGAAGTACCTGCCTTCTTTAGTGGTAGTCATTGCTTTGATCGGTAATTGAACGATAAAAATGCTGTCAAAGACGTTCAGCGCTTCTTCAGTACCTTCCAGGCGAAACAATTGGTAAGGAGGAAAAAACGGTTTATTTATAAAAAAGAACCGGTTTGGGGTTGCCTCTAACGAAACAGGAATCAGTGATTCATTGGTTACCTTATTGGCCTGGATATGATAACCTTCTTTAACCTTAACACGTATAATTGCAACGCTTTTCTTTCCGGATATTAATAAGGAGTTATCTACAGATACACTTACTATATCTTTTTCTGTTACCTGTAGAGGATTCATCCCTATAAAACAGGCAATAAGTATGATGCTCCAAAAGATCATAGTTATTGTTGACTGAGTAATTCATCCAGTTTTTTGCGGGCGCTGATGAGTTTGGCATCAAACGCAGCAGTATTCAGTAAAGAATAGAAACAGATTTTCCCTTCCTTGTCAATGATCATGTTTGAGGCTAAAACCACTTCATCTCTTGCCAGGTCGGGCAAAACACCTGTTGGAGAAAAGGCTGTAGCCACTTTCCCATCTTCGTCTAATAATACAGGAAATGAAAAATTAAACCGCTTAAGAGATTGTGTTACCAGTTCCTTACTTTCTTTTACATCAATGATTAATACCTGTACTCCCTTGTCTTTGTACGACTGGTAAAGCGTTTCCAGGTTGGGGGCTTCTGCGTTGCAGAAAGGACACCATGTGGTAGCAAAATGAATCATCACCAACTTGCCTTTCAATTGTGCCAGTGAATAGTTATTGCCATCAACACCTTTCAATTCAAAGGAAGGAGCTGGCTGCCCGATCATGGGTTGTTTATCCTGGGCATGTAATGCAGTGCCTGCACATACAATAAGCATGATGCCAATGAATGCTAAAGTATATTTCATGTTTTGCCTGTTTTTCTGTGTTTTATCAGGCTAAGGCTTTTTATTCACTCATTGGAAGAAAGCAAAAGGGAGATTATTTTTATCTATTCAATAATTATATTGAATAGTTGAATTTACGTACTTTTAGTGAACAATTGTAAAAAATGGAGAAAAGAATTTTTAAGGATAAGGCATATTCCATCCTGGCGACAATGATCAAAGCAATGGCCAACCCTCACCGGCTGGAAATTGTGGATTTGCTGGGACAAGGCGAAAAATCAGTAGAAGAAATAGCGGATGAAACCAGCATGTCTGTTGCCAATACATCACAACATCTTCAGGTATTAAAGGCTGCCAACCTGGTAGAAATCAGACGGGAAGGAAATTTTATTCACTATAAACTGGCTCATGAAGAAATATATAAATCATGGCAAACGCTAAGGGAGTTGGGGCTGAAACATATAGCAGAAATGGAAAAGCTTATAAAAGATTTTCGGGAAAAACGCAACAGCCTCGAAGCGCTTAGAATGGAAGAATTATTAACGAGGATGAAATCAAAAAATGTAGTTGTGCTGGATGTTCGCCCGGTGGAAGAATTTAAAAATGGCCATATTCCCGGAGCAATCAATATTCCTTTCGAGGGACTTTCAGCAAGAATTAAAAAACTGCCAAAGAATAAAGAATATGTTGCTTACTGCAGAGGCCCTTTCTGTGTGTTTGCAGATGAAGCGGTGAACCTGCTTGTCAAGAAAGGTTTTAAAGCCAAGAGGCTTATTGAAGGCTTTCCGGACTGGAAAATGCAAGGGTTGCCTGTTGAAATTCCTGAAGAATCTTAAAACCATTTTATTATGCAAAACATTCCCACCATAACAACCGATGCACTCAGGCAATACCACCAACGCCACCCAACTTTCTTGTCATTGCTGAAAAAAATATTCTGGGGAATTACGAAGGCATCAACCCTGTTGACGTAGAAGCGGGTGCTAACAGATGTGCTGTATCTTAAAACAATAGCTATTACATAATTCGACCTGGTTTTATAAAATTAATAATATGAAATACAAATTCTTTCTGCCATTAGTCGCGGCTCTTTTACTTTCAGTACTGGCATTGAACAGTTTCAGGCAAAGAAACGATGGTGAACCCTGGACTTCCAAACAGTTGCTTGCACCAGCCGATTTAGCGAAAATCATTAACAACCCGTCGGAAAAGCAACCTGTAATTTTAAGCATTGGCCCTGGTGCGATTATCAAAGGCTCAATTGACATAGGCCCTGTTAAAGAAAAAGAAAATTTCGATAAACTAAAGCAGCAACTCAATAAACTATCTAAAGATGAAAACATTGTTATCTATTGCGGGTGTTGTCCTTTCGAGCATTGCCCCAATATCCGGCCTGCATTTAAGTTGCTAAATGATATGAATTTCACAAATCACAAATTGCTAAACCTCGAACACAATATAAAAATTGACTGGATAAACAAAAATTATCCAACGATGCAATAATGGTTTGTTCGTTATTGCTTTACCGGCTTCATATGTATTGAAATTATTTCGATTTAAAATGCTATTAACAGGATGCCAGTGAAATTAGGTTTAAAAGAAAACTGGAAGCAGTTTACATTATTAGTAATTATAAACGCTTTTGTCGGAGGGATGGTTGGTTTAGAAAGAAGCATCCTCCCCCGTATTGCTGAAGTGGAATTTCATGTTGCTGCCAAAACAGCCATCTTTTCATTTATTATCGTTTTCGGCATAGTAAAGGCAATCACAAATTATTTCACTGGTGCTTTGGCAAATAAAGCAGGAAGAAAAAAACTCTTAACTATTGGCTGGCTTTTTGGAATTCCGGTTCCGTTTGTTTTGATGTTTGCCAATAGCTGGAACTGGATTGTTGCTGCAAACGTTATGTTAGGTATAAACCAGGGCCTTACCTGGAGCAGTACCGTAGTGATGAAGATTGATTTGGTGGGTGAAAAGCAAAGAGGTTTTGCAATGGGACTAAATGAATTTGCCGGGTACGTTGCCGTTGCTGTGGTTGCATTTTGCACAGGATGGATTGCTTCCCTTTACGGGTTACGTCCTTATCCTTTTTATATTGGCATTGTATTGGCATTTGCAGGTTTTCTGGCAAGCTGGTTATTGATAAAAGATACCAAACATCATGTTTCTTACGAAACAACTAAAAGCAACATTCCCCGGTTAAAAAGGATTTTTTGGGAAACAACCTGGAAGAATAAGAATCTTGGTTCAGTAACGCAGGCAGGTTTAATCAATAATTTAAATGATGGTATGGCATGGGGGCTGTTCCCTGTTTTGCTGGCATCAAAAGGTTTTACTATTGGGCAAATCGGAATTGTAACCGCAGTTTATCCTGCCGTATGGGGAATTGGGCAATTGTTTACCGGAAGGATGGCTGACTATTTCTGCAAGAAAGATTTACTTTTTGGGGGAATGTTATTGCAGGGTTTGGCATTGGTTACCCTGGTATTTGCCGAAACAATGACTCACTTTATTATCCTTTCCTCTATTCTTGGTTGGGGAACAGCAATGGTATATCCTACATTTCTTGCAACAGTAGCAGAAAACACCCATCCGGCAGACAGGGCAAATAGCCTGGGAGTGTTTCGTCTTTGGAGGGATATGGGTTACGCTATTGGGGCTATTCTTACGGGTGCTGTAGCGGATGCCTTTGGCATCAAAGCATCTGTTTTGGTTATTGGAATACTGACCCTTTCTTCAACAATAATTATTTTTTTCCGGATGAAATGCCATAATCTTTCAGGAATAAAAATAGTTGACTGGGCTTTTAATTTATTTGGAAAAAAGCGACGGAGTATAGAAGCAATTGCATTTCAGGAATTCTTAAAGTGACAAGCCGCTAAAAAATGTACAGTCAGTTTTTTTTAAAAAAACAAATGCTATACTATAACAAATTGATTATAAATTATTTGCAAGTGCGCTCTTAGAAAAAGATTCTTATTTTGATGCATTGCTGCTAAATAGAGAGATCGGGTGCGGGTGTATGTTTGATCCGGAGCGGGTAGAATTAAAATTATCGTTTTAAAGAGATGGTTATTCAGGTTGCTCAAAAAAGAAACCCTGTATAAAACAGGGCTTCTCTTTTTGATATATCCACTTAAGCTATGCAAACAATATATTACCTACTTCACGATCATCAGCCTGCCCGTATACGTTTTGCCACCTGCATTGATGATATAATAATACGCGCCTGCGCGTAATTGCGCTGCAGGAACGGCGACTTTGTATTGGCGGCCGGCGACTGCATTGCCTTTGAACAATACTTTTTCGCAAATGCCTAAAGCATTATACATGTTAACGGTTACCGGCGTGTTACCGGGCGAGGCAAACTCAATTACTCCGTTGCTTGTAACCGGGTTGGGATACGCTGTAAAGGTGAACTTCGTAACAGCAGTGCCGGCCGTTGTGCTTTCAGTGGTAGTTGCTTTGCGGCCTAAACAAGCTGAATAATCTTCCGTTACTTCAGTGAATGCTGTAGCGGTACAACCGTTACTCTGGTCAGTTACGGTTGCGATATAAAAACCCGGGATGCCTGTAGTAACAGCAGGTGCAAAATCAACAAAATCCTCGGGGCCTATCCATAAATAAGCTGCATTAGCTGTTGTAGTATTAGCCGATAAGGAAACGGTTGAATTGGTGCAACTTAACGGACTTGTATTTGCAATAGTAATTACGGGAGTTGTAGTATTTTCCACCACCGTGGTAGATTTACTTGCCTGGCAACCATTCACCTGGTTGGTGGCTGTTAATGTGTAAAGGCCCCCATGTATAACGGTAGCCGTTGATGAAGCCGCACTATATCCGTTAGGACCGGTCCACAGGTACAAAACGTTCGAAGAAGAAGATATACCCGATAGCGTAACATTGGGGGTTAAACAGGTAATGCTGCCTGGATTGTTCATGGAAATTTCAACGGGAGCCGTGGTATTTATCGTTACCATAACATTGGCTGTATCGGTACAAGCCTTTGTGGGTTCGGTTACCAGCAGGGTATAGGTGCCTGCAGCACTTACAGTTGGGTTTTGTTCTGTAGCAGTAAAGCCGTTGGGGCCAAACCAGTTATAAGTTGCACCCGTTAAAGACGAAGTGCCATTGAGTGTTACGGTATTATTTGTACAGGTGATCATGTTATTACCGGCAACGCCTGCCTGTAAATCAACACCACTTGCACCGGTTACGGTAACATTGTCGAAGTAATAAAATTCATTAGATTCTGTAGCCCTGGCTCTGATGATTATCTGAACGGTGCTACCCGACAGTGGCCCCGTTGATTCAGTGGTGTAATTTTCATAATTGTTATTAATAGCGCCGATATTTTCGCCGAACAAAACTTCGGGGCCGCCATCCAGTTTATAATATAGTTTTAAGTAATCGCCGATCGACGTAGTATCTGCTTCGAACATGCCACCTGAAGTAACATAACTGCGAACATGTACGGCAATTCCTACGTTTGCTTTGCCGGCAATATTTATCGCCTGCGTTGTAAAGATGCCTTCTTTACCGGCGCCCATATTGCCTGCCCTGAATTCATAGTTTATAGGGCTGAACTTAGTGGTAGTGGTTCCGTTATGTGTTGCAGTCCATCGATACAGGCCCGTATCGATACGTGTGGTGCCATCGGGTACCGTAAAATTTGCCGCCCATATGGTGTTGATGGTAGCAGAAGTTACTTCAGCTGTTTTGGAAGTGGAACATCCGTTCACCGGGTCGGTTACGGTAACGGTGTAAGTGCCGGGATAAATGACTCCTGTTGGCCGTTGTGATGTGCTGGTAAAATAATATGGGCCAACCCAGCTATACTGAACATTGGGCGTTTGGGAAGTTGCAAATAGCGAAGCGCCCGGTATACAGGCGATTGAGCTGCCAAAAGCGGTAGCATCGGGACAGGTTAAGTACTCGGTAACAGTTACACTGGCTTTACCCGATCCTGTTGAACCGGTAACTTTTACCGTATAGGTTCCCGTTGCTGTAATGGTGGGATTTTGTAAATCAGATTCGAAACCATTGGTGCTTGTCCAGTGATAAGTAACGCCTGTTACTGTAGTGTTCGCATATAAGGTGATTGATTTAATGGCGCAGGTAAGCAGTCCATTGTTGTCTGCCGAAGCCGTAACAGGTATAGTAGTTCCTGTACCTGCATATGGCTCATTTGTTTCGTTTGCCAAATTTCCGAAACGCGGTGTGGCCTGTAGCCGGTTACCCGCAAATGCAAATAATAAAGCTGTGATGAGTAACTGTTTCATAGTGATCTGAACTTTAGGGTTTGGTTAAAATAAAATCCCCCCGATGCATCGGGGGGATTTTTTAGGTGTTTAAGATATTATTTTACTACAATCAATCTTCCGCTGTATGCTTTTCCATTGGCGTTGATGATATAATAATAAGCACCTGCCTGTAATTGTGCGGCAGAAACCGCCAACCGGTAATGCTGGCCGGCTGCTGCATTTCCTTTGAACAACACTTTTTCGCAAATGCCTAAGCTGTTAAAGAGGCGAACCGTTGCCGCTGTATTTTCGGGTGTTGCAAATTCAATTACACTATTGCCCGTAACAGGGTTGGGGTATGCCGAATAAGTAAACTTAGTAACCACAGAAGTAGCTGTTGTGCTGTTGGATGTGGTTGCTTTCCGTGCAGGACAGTTGCTGTAATCTTCTGTTACTTCGGTGTACCCGGTGCCGATACAACCGTTCGACTGATCAGTTACAGTTACGATATAAGTACCCGCAGTACTTGTAATAATAGTAGGCGCTACATCAACAAAGTCCTCGGGGCCTATCCACAAATAAGAAGGATTGGCTGAGGTAGTACTTGCCGTTAAGGTAACCGTTAGGTTGGTGCAACTTAACGGACTTGTATTGGTAATAGTTATCACAGGAGCAGTCGTGTTTTCCACTACTGTGGCAGACTTACTCGATTTACAGCCGTTAACCTGGTTAGTGGCTGTTAATGTGTAGGTGCCCCCGTGTGTAACGGTAGCCGTTGTTGAAGTTGAGCTATATCCGTTGGGGCCCGTCCACAGGTAAGTAACGTTCGACGAAGAAGAACTGCCTGAAAGTGTAACACTGCTTGTTAAACAGGTTATGGTACCCGGATTGCTCATTGAAATTTCGCCGGGAGCAACGGTATTTTCGTCAATTGTTGTGGCGGCACTTGTATTACAACCGTTGGTGGGGTCGGTAGCCGTAAGCGTATACGTTCCACCTCTTGTTACAGTTGCGGTCAGCGAAGTAGCAGTAAAGCCGTTGGGTCCTATCCAGCTATAGGTAAGTCCTGAGGCCGATACCGTTCCGCTGATGGTTGCGTTGGGTGTGTTACAGGTAACCGTACCACTATGGCTTGCCGTTATGGCCGGTGGCGGTGTGATGTTTTGCGTTACCACTACCTGCTGCGATGCCAAACAGCCGTTGGCCGGGTTGGTAACTGTACAGATATAGGTGCCGGGATTGGTTACTGAAGTAACAGCCGTGGTAGCAATTACGCCTGTTCCGTTGCTCCAGCTATAGCTTACACCCGAAGTAGATGAACCGCCTGTGAGTGTAGCCGGTGTAGCAGTACAGGTAAGCTGTATAGGATTGGCCGATGCAGTTACATTCGGACGCGTAGTGTCGGCTGCTACAAAAGCTGTATCGGTGCCGCTACAACCGGTTGATGGGTTGAACACAGTTAATGTGTAAATACCTCCGGTGGTAACAGACGGGTTTTGCAGGGTAGAAGTATATCCGTTCGGTCCTGTCCAGCTATAGCTTAAACCGCTTGATGCAGATGAGCCGGTCAGCGATGCCGAAGGCGTGAGACAGGTAATAATGCCGCTGGCAGACGCTGTAGCCGTTTCGGATAATTTATCGGCGCCGGTGAGTTTTATATTATCAAAGAAATACCGCTCAGTAGGATCTGAGTTATTGGTTTTGATGATCACCTGCAGGGTGCTGCCGGTAAGGGCGCCGGAAGTAACCGTAATAGAACCGGTGGTATTGGTAGTAGTTCCTATACCGGCCAGGTCTTCATACAACAGGGTTTCGGCGCCGCCGTTTAATTTATAATACACCCGAACATAATCGGTTGTTTCAAAAGCATCGCTGGTAGAAGCAAGTTCACTGCGCAGGTCAACCGAAAATGTTACACTCGATTTTCCTGAGATGTCAACCGCCTGCGAAGTCCATACGCCTTCGGCCTGGCCGCTAAAAGATGTTTTGAATTCATTGTTTTGAACAGAATAGGTGCCGGTGCCGCTGGTAGTGGCCGTCCATGCCGTAGCGCCGGCATCGGATGTGGTTCCGTTGCTGAGGCCTGCAAAATCTTCTACCCAAAAAGCCGTTGCTGCGGCAGTGCCGGTAGTAACGGTTACCGATTGTGAAGCGGTACAACCATTAGCCGGGTTGGTTACTGTAGCAACATAGGTGCCTGCTGTGCTTACCGACGGATTTTTTGAAGTGCTGGTGAAGCTGTTGGGGCCCGTCCAGCTATAGGTGGCGCCGCTTACCGTTGAGCTTGCGTTCAATGTAATGGTCGATAAGCAGGCGAGCGCTCCGCCGGTAGCTGTAATATCCGGTGCTGTTTTATTTTCAGGCACCGTTATGGTACCCGATACCATGCAGCCCGAAGATAAAGTGGCGGTTACAACGTATTGTCCGCCGGCGCTTACCACCGGGTTTTGTACCGAAGAAGTGTAGCTGTTGGGGCCTGTCCATGCCCATGCCGTAACACTGCTGCTCGCTGTTGCCGATAACTGAGCGGTAGCTGTACAGGTTACTGTACCGTTAACTGTTGGGGTAATGGTGGCTGTGCCCGCATTGGAGCCTGATACTTTGATATTATCGAAGTAGTAACGTTCTGTGGGATCAGAGTTACTTGTTTTAATAATGATCTGCAGCGTGCTGCCGTTCAGGGAGGCAGAATTTACCGTAGCGGTGGCTGTGGTATTGGTGGTTGATCCTAAACCTGCCAGGTCTTCATACACCAGAGTTTCGGCGCCGCCGTTTAATTTATAATACACCCGAATATAATCGGTGGTTTCGAAAACGTCGCCGGATGAGGCAGTTTCACTGCGCAGGTCAACCGAAAACGTAACATTTGCCTTCGATGAAATGTCAATCGATTGCGAAGTCCAGATGCCGACGCCCTGGCTGCCGCTGAATGATACTTTGAACTCATTGCTTTGAACCGAGTAAGTGCCTGAGCCGGTAACGGAAGTTGACCAGGCTGTTGCGCCTGCATCGGAGGTAGTGCCATTGCTTAAGCCGCTAAAGTCTTCGAGCCAGAAAGTTGATACCGCACTGGCCGAAACCGAAACAGATTGCTGGGTTGTGCAACCATTGGCCGGATTGGTAACGGTAACAACGTAGGTGCCGGCCGTACAAACTGTTGGGTTTTGTGAAGTAGAACTAAAACTATTGGGGCCCGACCAGCTATAGGTGGCATTGCTGATATCGGAGGTGGCGCTGATGGTAACACACGAACCGCAGGCCAATGCCCCGCCGGTAGCAGTAACTACAGGAGGTGTTTTGTTTTCGGTAACGGTAACGCTGGCAGAACCTGTGCCGGTACTGTTGGTAGCAACTACCGTATAGGTGCCTGCTGTAGAAATGGTGGGGTTTTGCGCAGTGGATGTATATCCGTTTGGTCCGCTCCAGCTCCAGGTGGTGGTGCCCGAACCTGTGGCTGTTGCCGACAATGCAAGCGACGGATTGCTACAGGTAAGCACACCCGAATTGGCTGCTGCTGCGGTTACTGAAATGGCCGAAACGGCGCAGGGACCTTTTTCTTTAAACACGCGGTATTCTTCGATATAATACTTCGAAGTTTGCGATCCGCCGTTGTTGTAATTGTAAATTTTCACGATCAGCTGTACGTTGCTGCCGGTGAGGGTGCCCGATGTGAAATCGATGGTGCCGAAGTTACCGGTACGTGAATCGAGCAGCGTTTCGGCGCCGCCATCTATTTTATAATAGATCTTCACATACTCCGAACTGTTCATATCGCCTTCGGCAGTGACTTTTACGGCTACCTGAAAGTCGGAATAGCCGGCGGTTGAAAATACACGCGAATACCAGATGCCTTCGCCACCCAGTTCCTGGGCATGCAGCCGGTTTGATTTCACCGCAAAGTAACCGGTACTGGCAACATGTGTTGCATCGAGGTACCAGCCTGTTGCCGAGTTATCAACTGTAGTACCGTCGGCGGCACTGAACTTGCCTGAAATGATGGGGCATTCCGGCGTAGCCGATAAATAATTGCTTAATAAAAAAAAGAACAAAAAAAGTGTAAACGGTTTGGGTAATCGTTTTTCCATATGAATTGTATTTAAATCCCGGAATTAAGGGTTTGGCCGCAGATTACACACATGCAGGCATGGGGGTAACCGGCGACCTATAGGCGCAAAACATTCCGGAGGTGCGTTGGCACACCCCTGAACTGGTTAGCTGATAAGGCTATGCAATTGGATTAATTGTTTTTAGAGAAAATCTGGTGTTTGAGCTACTTTTTGAAGCGCAGGTTATTGAAGGTGTGCCAAATTAAAAGCAAAGTTTTGGGGCAAACACATATTATTTAGATGCATTCTTTGGGGAGTGTCAATCAGGAGATGATACAGTAGTAATAATAGTAAGATGAAGCAGGACGATGCAATTTCTGATTTAGGGATTTAGAGATTTAGAGATTTTGAGATTTGGAAAACAAGCCTGCTATAAATGAAATCCCAAAATTTCCAAATCACAAAATCAGCAATCGAAAAACGGGTTCTTCCTACTTCTTACATCGGGGCTTTAGTTTACTTTTTGCATGTATTCATTAAGGAACTTCTTCGGTGGCTGGCCTGTTATTTTTTTGAATACGCGGTTAAATGTAACGGCATTGGTAAAACCTGTTTGATAGGCCACAGAAGCCAGACTGTCGAAGCTTTCTGATACTATTTTTTTGCAGGCTTCATTGATGCGCACTTCATTTAAAAAAGCAACATATGTTTTTAAGGTATGCTTTTTAAAATACCGGCAAAAAGCCTGTGGGGTAAGATGGGCCACATCGGCAATTTGCTTAAGGGAAATGTTTTCGGTATAATGCGTCATTGTATACTGATAAATATCATTCATGCGCAAACCTTCCGATTCGGTAATGGCGTACTCGGTATGGGTTGAAGAAAGTGTTTTATATTTTTTAATTCCGCATAGCGTTTGCAGCAACTGAATAAAGCAGGCCAGGCGAATGCCGTTCCTGGCTTCTTTTACCATAAGTATCTTTTCAATTACAGCACCCTGGTAAGAAGATGGTACCTGTATGCCCGTACGGGTAGCCTCCATGAATTTTTTTACGTTGTTCATTTCAGGCAAATCGAGGATCCTGCCAAAGGGACCGCGCAAATCAACAAATACCGTTAGCGCATGCACTTCACGGGTGCTGTTTTTGTCGAAATAAACCGGATCGCTTTTTAATATATGTGGCTGGTTGGCGCCGAAAATATAAATATCGCCCGATTGAAAACGCTTCATACAGGTGCCTGCAATGAGGGTGCCTTCGCCTTTAATAATCCAGGTGATCTGGGTTTCATTATGCCGGTGCAGGTGGTTATAAAAATGAGGCATTTTGTCTTCCTGCACCATTATAGAATGCTCCTGCGAAACCGGTATTGTAAACTGAACAACTTTCATGTTTGATGATTTGTTTGGGAAGCAAAGCAATACGGTACAAAATGGATTAATTATATGGCAGGGGCGGATAAGGGGAACAACCACCGGTGAGCAGATGTTCCCCTGTTGTCCTTTCTGGTCTTATTTACCAATATTACCAAAATATTATCAATTTAAGGTCATGCAGGTTAAAATTGGTAAATAAATGATCAATCCTTCACTATATTAAATATTGAATCGAATGTTGAATATAAAAGTGTTATTTCCTACTTGTTAAAATTGGTAACAAACTGATTAAAACAGGCTATACCTAACTACCGGCTTCATAATATCTTTATTAAAAATTAATACAGATGAGTATAAAATGGAAAGGGATTATCCCGGCATTCACCACTAAGTTTACCGCCAATGACACGCTTGATCTTAAACTGTTCGAAAAAGGATTGCAGGCACAATTCGATGCCGGTGTAGATGGAATTATTTTAGGCGGCAGTTTAGGTGAAGCCAGCACCCTTACCACCGGGGAAAAGGAAACGCTTGTAAAACTTACTATTGAAAAAGCCGGTAACATTCCTGTTATTTTAAATATTGCCGAAGGCTCTACCAAAGAAGCTGTGAATCTGGCTGCATTGGGAAAAAGCTGGGGGGTAGCCGGCCTTATGTTGCTGCCTCCTATGCGATACAAAACCGATCACCGCGAAACGTTTGAATATTTTAAGGCAGTGGCAAAATCAACCGATTTGTCTATTATGATCTACAATAATCCCGTTGATTATAAAACAGAAGTTACCCTTGAATTATTCGAAGAGTTGCAGCAATTCGAAAACATTCAGGCGGTAAAGGAATCAACCCGCGATGTATCGAACGTTACCCGCATGATCAGCCGGTTCGGCGACCGCTATAAAATTTTATGTGGTGTAGATACCCTGGCGATGGAAGAGCTGCTGATGGGCGCCGATGGCTGGGTAGGCGGACTGGTATGTGCCTTTCCCCGCGAAACCGTAGCTATTTATCGCCTGATAAAAGCAGGGTATATTGAAGAAGCGCTGACTATTTACCGTTGGTTTTTGCCGTTGCTTGAACTGGATATTCACACCAAACTGGTTCAGTATATTAAACTGGCCGAAGCGCAGGTAGGCCTGGGATCGGAATATGTGCGCGCGCCGCGGTTAACCCTTGTAGGAGAAGAACGCGAACGCATTCTGAAAATAATCAATGATGGCATTGCTGCGCGTCCGGTGCTGCCTGATGTGTTGGAAGAAGCAGTAAAGTAGAAGGCACAAGGTACAAGTTGCAGGTTACAAGGTACAGGGAGTAACTGCTCCGAAAAGCCCTGGAACCTGAAACCTGCAACCGATCCACCGATTCACGTTTGCCGTTTCACGATTAACCATTGACCGTTCACCATTCACCATTCACGCTTATGTGTGTTCAAAAAACTGCTGCGGGGTTTGCAGTAACCATTCTTTGCATGACAACTACATTTTCGTCTACTGCTCAATCGGTGCTGTACCAGCAAACGAGTGAAGTAAATAACCTGATGGTGCAATATGAGGCCGATCGCGGCAGTTTGAACCGGTTTTATTTTGTAGAAAATTCTCCTGAGCGATGCACCCGGTTTGTTACATTAACCAGCGATTACCTGAAACAGTTGCAGCAACTGAATTATGAATCGCTGCCGGTGGGCAGCCGGGCAGATTATATTCTGTTCAACCGCAACCTCAACGAACGGTTGAGGTTGCTCGAAACAGAGCAAAAAGAATTTAATCAGCTCAGCTCCTGGTTTTCTTTTGCTGCCGTTATTTACGATATGGAAAAGTTTCGCCGTCGCGGTACCCAGCCCGATGCGCAGCAATGGGCGGCGAATATGAAAGCAATAACAGCCACAATTGATAAACTGGTGCATGTGCTTGAAAAAGATACTACCATTTCAATACAGCTGATTCGCCGCGCCGAAGGGGTTACCAAAGGATTAATGACTGCCGCAAAAAATGTGTATGAGTTTTATATGGGCTATGATCCTGCCTATACGTGGTGGATACCCGATACTTATAAAAAGCTCGATAGCAGTTTAGCGGCTTATCTGAAACTTTGGCAACAAAAAGAAAAAGCAGCGCCGGGCGGTAAAGATGATGGCAGCGGCATTGTTGGCTATCCCATCGGTAAAGATGAAATTATCCGGCAGTTGGAGATGGAGTTCATTCCCTATACACCCGAAGAACTGGTTGATATTGCCAATAAGGAATTTGCCTGGTGCGATGCCGAAATGCTGAAGGCATCGCAGGAAATGGGCTTTGGTAAAGACTGGAAGAAGGCGCTTGAAAAAGTAAAGAATACTTATGTGGCGCCGGGTAAACAACCCGAGGCCATCATGAAACTGTACAATGAATCGGTTGATTTTCTGAAAAAGAACAACCTGCTTACCATTCCGCCTATTGCCGAAGAAAGCTGGCGCATGATTATGATGACGCCCGAACGCCAGCTCGTAAATCCGTTTTTTACCGGTGGCGAGGAATTGAGCATTTCTTATCCCACCAATACCATGGAAGAAGATGATAAGATGATGAGCATGCGTGGCAACAATCCGCATTTTTCACGGGCTACTGTACATCATGAATTAATAGCCGGCCATCATTTACAGTTCTTTATGAATAGCCGGTATAAATCCTATCGCAATTTTGATACGCCTTTCTGGATCGAAGGCTGGGCGCTGTACTGGGAATTATTATTGTGGGATATGAAATTCCCGCAAAGCCCCGAAGACCGTATTGGTATGTTGTTCTGGCGGATGCACCGTTGCGCCCGGATTATTTTTTCATTGAACTATCATTTGGGCAAATGGACGCCGCAGCAATGCATCGATTTTCTGGTCGACAGGGTAGGGCACGAACGCGCCAATGCCGAAGGCGAGGTGCGCCGCTCCTTTACCGGAGGCTACGGTCCCTTATACCAGCTGGCCTATATGATCGGCGGATTACAGTTTATGTCTATGAAGCACGAACTGGTCGACAGCGGTAAAATGACGTACCGCCAATTTCACGATTCGATACTCCACGAAAACAATATGCCTGTTGCTTTGGTAAGGGCTATTTTGACCAATCAGAATTTGCCGAAGAATTATAAAGCTGAATGGAGGTTTTATAAGTAGCAGGCAATAGGCAGTAGGCCCTGTTTCTGGTTTGTGGTTTGAGGCTTGTAGTTGCTACCGCGCTTTGGAAAATCATTATTACCTCCCCACACCATAGAATGATAACAGGATCAAAGTCGCACAGTATGATTCACCGAAAGAACCACAAACCCCGTCCGACCGGGTCATCCGGGCGGGCACAAACTTCAAACCACAAACTGCTTCGCGCCTTTGCGCGAGTTAATTATTGTTATGAAAAAAAATCTTATCTCTACTTCTCTGCTAACGCTGCTCTTATCGGGTGCATTCGCTCAATCCTACGTTCCCGAAAAGCAGCAGCCTAAAATGAAAGTAAAACCCGTGGTGCCGGTAAAAGCCTGGAGCTTTAACCTGCAGGATGTGCAGTTGCTCGATGGTCCGTTTAAAACCGCCATGGAAGCCGATGTGCGCTATCTGCTGGTTATAGAACCCGATCGCCTGCTGGCCGATTTCAGGGAACATGCCGGCCTGCCGGCAAAGGGCAAACGCTATGGAGGCTGGGAATCGGAAGGACTGGCAGGGCATACCCTTGGACATTATTTGTCGGCCTGCGCCATGCACTATGCATCAACCCACGACAAACAGTTTTTAGATAAAGTGAATTATATCGTTGATGAACTGGCCGTTTGCGCTCCCAAGCGAAATGGCTACCTCGGCGCCATTCCCAAAGAAGACAGTGTTTGGGCCGAAGTAGAAAAAGGAAACATCCGTTCCAGAGGTTTTGATCTCAACGGCGCATGGTCGCCCTGGTATACCGTGCATAAAATTATGGCAGGCCTGCTTGACGCTTATTTGTATTGCGATAATAAAAAAGCGCTGACCATTGAAGCCGGTATGGCCGACTGGACAGCCCATACCATTCGCAATTTGCCCGACAGCTCGCTGCAGCGCATGTTGTATTGTGAATACGGCGGCATGAACGATGTGCTGGTAAATACCTACGCTTTAACGGGCGAAAAAAAATACCTCGATCTGTCGTACAAATTCCACGACAAACGAATACTTGATTCACTTGCTCTGCAAAAAGATATTTTACCCGGCAAACATTCCAACACACAAATACCCAAAGTAATTGGTTGCATCAGAAGGTATGAACTAACCGGTGATGCCAAAGACAAAGCCATTGCAGGTTTCTTTTGGCAAACGGTGGTAAACGATCATTCCTATGCTCCGGGTGGCAATAGTAACTACGAGTACCTGGGACCTGCGGGGCAGCTGAACGAAATGCTTACCGATAATACCATGGAAACCTGCAATACCTACAATATGCTGAAACTAACGCGGCATTTGTTTGCATTGCAGCCCTCAGGCACGTTGATGGACTATTATGAAAAGGCATTGTACAATCATATTCTGTCGTCGCAAAACCACAGCACCGGCATGATGTGTTATTTTGTTCCGTTGCGTATGGGCACTAAAAAAGAGTTCAGCGATTCGTTCAATACATTTACCTGTTGCGTGGGATCGGGTATGGAAAACCATGTTAAATACGGCGAAAGCATCTATTTCCAGGGTACCGACGGCAGTTTATATGTGAACCTGTTTATCCCCTCGCAATTGAACTGGAAAGAAAAAGGAGTTGTGCTGGAGCAGCAGACAAAACTGCCTGCCGATAATAACATAACATTTACGATTCGCGCTGCCAAACCGGTATCTTTTCCGTTGCGCATCAGAAATCCGCATTGGTCAAAACAGCAGGTATCGGTAACAGTGAACGGGCAGCTGGTAACAAATGTAAAAATTGAAAACGGATATTTTACCATTGCCCGCACCTGGAAAACCGGCGATAAAATCGAATTCAGGCCCGATCTTCAGTTGTACACGAATGCCATGCCCGATAACGCCGGCCGTGTAGCTGTATTTTATGGCCCCGTAGTGCTGGCTGGCGTATTGGGCGAAAAAGAACCTGATCCGGTTACCGGCATTCCCGTTTTTGTAACAACCGATAACAATCCGGCATCTTGGTTAAAAGAAGAAAACCGTCAGTCGCTTATTTTCAGATCGGTGAATGCAGGCCGTCCGCAGGATATTACGCTGATGCCCTTTAACCAGGTACAGAATGAATATTACAGCGTGTACTGGGATGAATTCACTCCGCAAAGCTGGGCCGAACAACAAAAGGTGTATGAAGCTGAAAAAAGAAGAAGGCGCGATATAGAAGAAGCGACTGTTGATCTGTTGCGACTGGGCGAAATGCAGCCCGAAAGGGACCATGCTTTCAGCGGTGATAAAACAATTACCGGCGAAGAACATAACAGAAAGTGGCGTATCGCCGAACCCGGCGGCTACATTACCTTCACCATGAAGGTCGATTCGGCCAAAACAAACAGCTTGTTATGTACATACTGGGGAATGGATAACCGGGGAAGAGCTTTTGACATACTGGTCAATGATGTAAAAATTGCTACAGAAGATATTAATAAATACAAGGCCAGTAAGTTCTATGATATTGTATATCCTGTTCCGGCCGAATTAACCAAAGGAAAGGATAAGGTGACCATCCGGTTTCAGCCAAAGGCTCATAATATGGTTGGGCCTGTGTATGGCGAAGTGCGCATGATGCGGAATTGATGCTAATTCTTAAGTTGATCAGTTAATAAGTTGATCAGTTGATAAGGCTCACCCCTGTTTCCGTGAACCTGTGAACTTTTCAACTTGTTAACTTTTTTTTGCCCTTTCCTGCCAATTTGTACTGCCCGGTAACTTATTTGACAGCCAGCCTGTACTGTCCTGCCTTTGGGTATGATTTTTTGAGCATCATTTCTATGAGTTACATATGTGTTGATGTGGAAGAAAACAGCGGCCGGCATAAAGCCATAGGATTATATGTCAGGGGATGCGGCAGGCATGCAAAAAATTTAACTTTAGTTCTTATCTTCGACGCCGGTTTTTAACCGATTTCGGTTATTGTGATACGGAATATTATTGTACTCAAACAATCAACATCTATATAGTACGTTTATTGGCCTGTTGGATTTGATTTATAGCAAAAGCATCTTTTAAAACTACTTATTTATTTATTGAATGGCATTACTGGAGAAACAGTTGTTCGTGAAGAAATCCACTTTACCCGCTGCAGGAAAAGGATTATTTACCAGGAAATTTATTCCAAAGGGGACCCGCATTGTTGAGTACAAGGGCAGAACAAGAACATGGAAAGAAGTGCAGGCCGATAAAGATGAAAGCCCTTATATCTACTATGTAAAACGCAATTTTGTTATCGATGCACTGAACGACAAAGGCGCGCTGGCCCGTTACGCAAACGATGCCGGAGGCTTACAACGCGTTAAAGAAATAAAGAACAATGCGGAGTATGTTGAAGATGGCGTGCGCGTGTTTATCGAGGCAACAAAGGATATTCCGGCTAATTCTGAAATTTTTGTAAGCTATGGCAAAGAGTACTGGCAGGTAATACGCCATAACATTCGTGTTGATGAAAAAGAAAGAAAGCTGAACGGAAATGCCCATAAGGTGAACGGAAAGGCTACCAAAGTGAACGGAAATGCTACCAAAGTAAATGGCAATGCCACCAAACTGAATGGAAAAGCCAAAAAGGTAAATGGTAAAGCCGTTAAAGTGAACGGTAAAAAAGTAAATTCAAAAGCTACGAAGCGCAGTGTAAAGGTTAAAAAATCAAAAGCGGCTTTAGCGGAATAGTTTTTCGATAAACAGGTTAATAACCTCTACCAGAATAAGAATGATAATGATCCACTCAAGCACAATACTGTTACGGTATTGAAGCAGATCTTTAAATAAGTCGAGGTTTTCTTTAACTATTTCCAGTCCTTCGCGAATAGTCCTGAACCGTGCCTGCAGGTCGAATGTTTTTTTCAACCCTATGTCGAGCCGGTTCAGGTCTTCATCTTCCCAGGTTTCTTCGGGTGAATCAAAAATATACAGATTGGCTTCGATGCGGTTTTTAATATTCAGCGTGCGGCCGATATACTTCTTCAAATTGGTGCCCGAAACATCGAGGCGCCCTTTTTTTTCGAGTTGCTGAGTATGGTGCGTTGTTTCTTCGAGCAGCATGTTGGTTTGCTGACTGAAATGGTCGAGCGCTACAGATTGCGATACATGCAGCATGATCAGGCGCAGGTTTTCGGTACCGGCATTTTCAATTTCTATCTTATTATAGCCAAACTTATTACGGGGGGCATTTACTTCAATGTCAAATTCGTCGCTGATGTGCTGGTCGTAGGGATTTTTGCAGTAGGGTAAAATGGCCTGAATAAAACCCATGATCTCTACTTCGTTGTATTCCAGAAAACAAATAATACCATATTTAAAAATATAAACAAACTTCTGGGGGGCTTTTACCCGGTAAAACAACTCATCCGAGTCCTCATGCAGCAATTCTGCCTTAAAAACGTTTTTAAATTGTTTGATATCAATTGTATCTGCAATTTGTATTGACAATACTTTTAGCATATGAGGCCTTTTTAGTCATCTGTTGGTATTCCTTTCTATAGCTAAAGTTACTGCTTTAATATTCTCCGGGCCTCGCCCGGAGCTACTCATATTTTAGCCCTTCGGGCAATGCTATTAATTTAAGGTCGCGCAAGGGCGCGAAACAGTTTATGGTTTGTGGTTCTTTAATTCAGTTTATAGTTTGAGGTTTGAGGTTTGTGGTTCTTTCAGTGAATCTTACTGAGTAATTTTGGTCCTCTTATATTTTTAAGGTGTTTGATTTCTGTAATGAAATCCCAAATCGCGGCAGCAACAATAAACCAAAAACCCCGTCCGACCGGGTCATCCGGGCGGGCACAAACCCGAAACACAATTTAGCGCGGTAGCAACCACAAACTTCAAACCCCGTCCGACCGGGTCATCTTGGCGGGCACAAACCCGAAACAAAGTTTAGTGGTTTTTGGGTAGTGTGTAAGTCTTGCAGCTATAGGGTACTAACAGTATATTTTAACCCATAACATATACTAACAGGTTATTTTGCAATAACACTATGAAAAATGAATGAACAGCATTGCCGTGTTTCATAACGGTGAAACAACTGCCGGTACGCTGTTGGATAAAACCCTGTATGTGATTGACTTCTATTGAAAATTACAATGAAATGCACAGCAGCATTACAGTTGTTTTTTATGCTTATTGTGTTGCCGATTTCGCGATCTACTTAAACGTTTCAGTAAATAAATAAGCCGATTTATGAAAACGATTCCAGCTTTTTTTACCAAGTTTACGGTCGTTAAATACTAACTTCTAAACTGATTGCTTATGCCAATACCTCGCTTGGGGCGTGCCGGGATTCCTTTGCGCCCATTCAGTACCCTTCTCCTCCTGTTTTTATTTCCTTTATTTTCACAGGCTCAGTTGAAAACGATTTCAGGCCTGGTTTCCGATGAAACCAACTCGCCTGTACCAGATGTTACTGTGACTGTTAAAGGCGGTAAAAACGCAACAAAAACAAATGCAAAAGGCATTTTCTCAATTATTGCTGAAGTAGGCGAAACCCTGGTTTTTACTTCTACTTCATTAGAAACAGCCGAGTTGGTTGTTGACAGTCGCAACGAATACTACATTTCCATGAAGCTTAAAGCCAGCAACCTCACCGATGTGGTGGTGGTTGGTTATGGTAAGCAAAAGAAAGTAAACCTCGTAGGCGCTGTTGGTACGGTGAATGTTGATGAAAAGATCACCGGCCGTGCATTGCCAAACGTTTCTTCGGCTTTATCGGGCATGGTGCCCGGTTTGGCGGCTACCCAAAATACCGGTATGGCCGGTAAAAACGGAGCCGTTTTATTGATTCGCGGTTTGGGAACTGTTAACAACAGCAGTCCGCTGGTAGTTGTTGACGGTATGCCCGATGTAGACATCAACCGCATTAACGTGAACGACATCGAAACGATCTCTGTATTAAAAGATGCCACTTCGGCTTCGGTGTACGGATCAAGAGCCGCCAACGGCGTTATTCTTATTACTACCAAAACCGGTAAAGGAGCGAAAAGAACATCGCTCAATTTTACCTCCAATATGGCGTTGCAAAAACCGGTAAAGGCCTATTCGTTTATGGCTGATTATCCGCGTGCCTTAACGCTTGAACAACGCCTCGCTGCTGTTAATACCGCTCTTGTTGACCAACGTTTTAAAAATGGTACTATCGACCAGTGGATGGCCCTGGGCATGATCGATCCGCTTGACTATCCGAATACCGACTGGTGGAGTGTTATCACCCGCGATGGCGCTTTCCGGAACTATAACCTCAGTACATCCGGTGGCAATGATAAATCGAACTTTTTTGCATCGGTAGGCATGCGTGATGAAAAAGGATTACAGCTCAACAATGACTATTCGCAATACAACGCCCGTTTCAATTTCGACTATAAGGTGCGCAACAATATGAACACCGGTATAAAATTTAATGGCAACTGGTCGAAATTCAGCTATGCCCTCGACGAAGGGTTTACCGATTCAACCAATCTCGATCTGCAATATGCCATTGCCGGTATTACCCCGTATGATCCTGCTACAGATCATTATGGCGGCGTAATGGCCTATGGCGAAGATCCCCAGGCGTACAACCCGTACACTGTTTATAAGAACAGTCTTAGTAAGCAAACCCGCCAGGAAGCCAATGCAACGATGTATTTTGACTGGAGCCCGGTAAGAGGCTTAACCGGTACGGTTGATTATTCGCTTACGTATTACAACCAGTTTAATGTAAATGCCAATATACCCAACCAGGCATGGAATTTTCAAACCAATTCGTACGGCAGCCGTGTTACGGTGGGAACCAATGCGGGTATAGCCAATGCTACCTACACCGGTTATAAAACCATGATGAATGGCCGGTTAAATTATAACACAACGCTGTTTGCAAATCACACCATCAATGCCTTGTTTGTGTACAGCGAAGAATACTGGTACGATCGTTTTCAGAGCAGTTCGCGCAACGACCGGTATGCTCCCTATCTTACTGAAATCGATGCTGCGTTACAGGATGTACAGGCTTCTGCCGGTAATTCCACTACCGAAGGGCTTCGCTCGTACATCGGCCGTATAAACTATACTGCTTATAACAAGTACCTGCTCGAAGGAAACTTCCGTGTTGACGGTTCTTCTAAATTTTTGGCTGGCCACCAGTATGGTTTCTTCCCTTCAGTGGCTGTAGGATGGCGCTTTACCAATGAACCTTTTATTAACCAGTATACCGGCAGTTTTTTAAGCAATGGTAAACTGCGTGTATCGTATGGTGGTTTAGGTAATAACAGTGGTGTAGGCCGGTACGAGCAGCAACCTACGCTGGGAAGCACGCCCTATATGATTAACGGTAGTACAATCAGAGGATTTGCCAACGCCAAATTGCAGAACCCCGATTTAACATGGGAAAAAACCACCGTGTTCAATACAGGTCTTGAACTGGCTTTCCTTAATAACAGGTTAACTGCCGAGCTGGATTATTATGACAGGCTTACCACCGGCATGAACCGTCCTTCTGATGTATCGGTTCTTTTAACGGGCGCCTATGCACCTCCACGCAAAAATATCGGTAACCTGAGAAACCGTGGTGTTGAAGGTAACTTTACCTGGAAAGACAATATACTTGGTGTGGCTTACGGTTTAAGTTTAAACGCTTCGTATAACAAAACAAAACTCGAAAAATGGAACGAATATATCGGCAGGGGCGTACAAAATTCAGGCGCCAATATATTTGTTGATATGCCTTACAACTTTGTATATGCCTACCAGGCTATTGGTATTGCACAAACCTGGGCCGATGTGTATAAGGCCACACCTCAGGGAGCACAACCGGGCGACATTCTTCGCAAAGACCTGAATGGTGATGGCCGTATCGATGCCAATGATATGAAAGCCTATACCAACATCACCCGCGACCGGCCTTCTACCTATCTCGCATTGAGCGGTTATGCCATGTGGAAAGGATTTGATGTAGCCTTTATGGTACAGGGGGCCATGGGTCGTAAAGATTTCTGGTTAAACAACTACAACAATGCAAACTTCAGCGCGGCGCGCTATGCATCTACCTGGGACCACTGGTATAATCCATGGTCATGGGATAACAGGGGTGGGGCCTGGCCTCGTTTGGGTGGCAATAATAACCAAACAACAGGAGCTACCGGAGCAGGTATGTCGACCTTCTGGCTCGACGACATGAGCTATGTACGGTTGAAAAACGTTCAGGTTGGTTATAACCTTCCTAAAAAGCTCCTCAGCAAAGCCGGTGTAAATAATTTACGTATTGCCGGATCGGCCGAAAACATTGGAACCCTTACTAAGTTCCGCGGGCTCGATCCTGAAAAGGCAGGAAGTAACAACAACGCTTACCCGCTTGTTAAATCTTACAATCTGTCAATTCAATTAGGCCTTTAAAACTGCTGCCGTTATGAAAATATTAAAAATACATTCAACACTACTTGCTATAACAGTTCTGGCCGGAAGCATATTTTTTCAATCTTCGTGTAGAAAAGATCTGCTCAATCAGGATCCAACCACAGATGTTGCTATTAATCAATACTGGAAAACTGAAAACGATGCCACTTTTGCCCTGATGGGATTGTATGCTTCTATCAGGCCCTGCTTCGATCGCGATTACTATTTTGATGGTCAGGGAGAGTATACAAGAACCCGCAACGCCAGCAATAGCACTACCAGCGGTAACCTTCGTTTGGGCGATGCCTATAACAGTGCCAACTATAACCCTTCGGGCTATGGCGGCAGCTTCGATAAAATGTTCCGTTACTTATATGGTGCCGTTAACCGCGCCAATTATGTTATAGACAATACCTCCAGCCTGGTAACAAAGTTTTCTGATACTACCACACAGAAAAACCTGAAGACCATTATAGGTGAAGCGCGTATGTTGCGTGCCCTTGCTTATTTTAAGCTGATTTCGATGTGGGGCGATGTGCCGTTTCTCAGTACCACGGTACCCAGCGATGCAGATGATGCCAATGCTTTAGCAACAGGTCTTTCGCGTATGCCCATCGGACAGGTAAAGGATTCTATACTGAGCGATTTAACCATTGCATACAATTCGCTTCCTGCCAAAGGGGCTGTTTTAGGACGCGCTTCACAGGCCGCAGCGCTGGCTTTGCGCGGTAAAGTACTGTTGTACTGGGGCTCCTGGAAAAAGAATGGCTGGCCCGAGCTCGAAGGTTTTACCCAGGATGCCGCTTCTGCACAGGCAGCTTTTACTTCGGCAGCAGCGGATTTTAAAAAAGTGATCACCGATTATGGTTTAACCCTTTTCAGAGGAGGCGATCCCGGCCCAATCGATGGATTGGGGGAAGCCGATACACTACCTAACTATTATCACCTGTTTACGCCGAAAGCCAATGGCGATCCTGAAATGTTGCTTGTGTTTACACACGGCGGCACCGGATCCAGTCAGGGCGAAGAGCTGATGCGTGATTTTGCCGGCCGTTCACAAGAGGCATCGCAATGCTGGGTGTCGCCGCGTTATGAAATAGCCGACAGGTACCAGTTAATTACTACCGGCGACTTTGCTACAAAAATGGTTGGATTAAATCCCACAACCGTTGCCGATGCAAGAACAAGGGTTAACTCAGCGGTTAATCCCAACACCTATGCCAATCGCGATTATCGCATGAAAGCTACCATTTTGTGGGATTATGAACTGATGATGAGCATGAGCTCGCTTCAGCCAACCGGCATGGTTCCCCTGGTTTATAAAACATGGGGCACGAAGGTGACTGTAAATGGTATAGACTATGCTGCCTCCTATAATACCGATGGTACCAATACAGGTTATGTGTTTCGCAAATTCGTACGCAACTATGCCGGTCAGGGCCGTAGCGATGGCGACTTTGCATGGCCGGTGATTCGCCTGGCCGATGTATACCTGATGTATGCCGAAGCTTCCAATGAAGTAAGCGGACCATTGCCCGATGCTATTGACCTTGTTAATAAAGTAAGACACAGGGGTAACCTGCCTGTACTCGCTGCTTCAAAAACAGCAGACTATGCAAGTTTCTTTAGCGC
Organism: Niastella sp. sgz303648; assembly: GCF_059587045.1. Classification (NCBI taxonomy): domain Bacteria; kingdom Pseudomonadati; phylum Bacteroidota; class Chitinophagia; order Chitinophagales; family Chitinophagaceae; genus Niastella; species Niastella sp. sgz303648. Next base: position 57,976 of record NZ_JCAPSW010000014.1, read on the forward strand.
TATTGAACAGGAAAGGATTATTGAACTGATAGGCGAAGGCCAACGTTCGTTTGATATCAGGCGTTGGAGAGCTATAGAAAGAATCTGGGGAGTTCCCGGTTCTGCGGGTATAATGACAAAAGATACATGGGGTGCAGATGTAACCCGGTATTATCAGAATACTTCGGCTCGTGAGTATCAGCAAAACTATATTTTCAAAATTCCGCAGGCCGAACGCGACCGCAACCCGAATCTTACACAGAATATTCCCTGGAGATAAGCTGAACGCTAAACGCTAAACGCTAAACGCCAAACGCGCATAAAAAATTACAATAATGAAAACGATCATAAAATCAATAATAGCCCTTTTACTGGTGTCGGCAGCAGCGCCTTCATGCAAAAAAAATTACCCGGTAGATGACGATGGTTTGCTGATTACTACAAGGGCAGAATGCTATGTAAGCAGTTTTGAATTACTGGGTGAAGATTATGTAACCGTACTGAAATCGTTTGTGGTTGACACCACCGCCCAAACAGTAAGCGCTACGGTAGTGTTTGGTACCGACCTGAAAAACCTGTATCCGCAATTCACCCTGGCTTCCGACTGCAAACTGGATCCCAAGATCGTAGGAAAGGTTGACTTTTCCGATCTGTCGAACCCAAAGCAGTATACAGTTATTTCAGGGAACCGGCAGGTACAAAAAACCTATAAAGTTTTAATAACCGTTCAACCCCGATAGAGCGTGAAACGTGAAACGGCAAACGGAAGCTGATGGTGTAACGCGGTATCCCGGCGATGCATAAGCAGCCGCGGTGCGCCTGAAGTTCGCAGTTCTTTTATAGTTCACCTTTACCGTTTGCCGTTTCCCGATTTTTTAAACAAGTAAATAACATGCAATGCAACATCAATCAATATATCTGAAATACACATCTTTGCTTGCAACAGCAGCGCTGCTTGTATTGGCGGGTTGTAAAAAGAATGACTATGAAGTTCCCACACCCAAGGATGTTTTACAAAACGATTGTATTAAAAGAACCCAGGGGCCGAATATAGTTGGCAATAACATTGAATTTGCCTATGCCATGGCTATTTTGCCCGAAAAAGGAAAACTGGTTTCAGCGAAAGTCGAAGCGTCGATCGACGGAGCAGCAGGAACCTGGCTCGAAAATAAATCCTATTACACCAATAGCAGCGGCACCGATGTGGGCATTCAGATCGGCGATCCTTCTGTTACCAATAAAAATGTAACTACAGTATCTTTTACAAAAGATACTATGGCAGCCACGCTCCGGTATTACTATGTAGTTCCTGATGCGGCGCGCGGACAACAGGTTTCATTTACTTTCTCGGCCGAAAGCAGCAATGGCGAAAAGGTATCGTACAAAATGGGGCCTTATACCATTGCAAAAATGGATATGAAACGCAACATCGCTATTTCTGATGGTAACCTGATGTATATTTCAATAGCCGATATGGCCGCTTACAATGCAACAGATGCCGCTACCAAACCCGGCAGCATCGACCTGGTGTATTTATACCGCAATTTAACCACCAGCACCTTTAATCACGCTTTTGTTTCTCCTGCTGCCGATACTACTTATAAACCCGGTATCACCCTGCCTGCAGGCGTTAACAGAAGCACATTTGAACGTAAAGCATTTAACCTGCAGGATTTTAACCTGGCACAGTTGAAATACGGAATTTATATCGATGACCCTGATTTTGTACAACTCGATCTTTCCAATGAACCTAACTATGTCATTAACATGAAACAGGAAGGCGGTATATGGGTTGAAACAGGTGATCATAAATACCGGGCTTATATATATGTAAATTCAATAGCCAAGGATAACAAAAGCGCCGTCATAAGTATGAAGCGATACGCCTTATAGATATATCAAAAAGTTTTAAAGCCCGTTTGCTATGCCCAGGCATAGCTTCGGTAAAGCAATGCCGTTAGGCAGGCAGGTTCCGGAAGTTGGTATGTTCAACCGTCAACAACAGTTTAATATGTTTAACGAAAGCCATCATTTTTTTCTATCGTAAAGAGATAGTCCGTAGTCCGTCCCTGGTGGCTGCCGACCGACCAGTCAAAGAAATTCCTATGAAAAACCACTTTCGGGCCTGTCCCGCTTTTCGGCGGGACTTTTTTTATTAAGGCACAAGGCACAAGGTCTTGCGGTTTAGTCAGGCTGACTAAATTTGAACGGCTTGTGCCTTGTACCTTGTCTTCCTGTGCCTTATTTATGCTATCGCAACCTGCGGGTTGCCTTTTCTTTTTAAAATAAGGGCGCTGATGAGTGAAATGATAATGCCAACGGGTAATATTTCAAGGTAGGTGAACAGCACTACAAACAGGGGATTTTTATACATTTCTTTCATGGAGCTCATTTGGGCAATTTTTTTATCAAGCTGCTGCTGGCTGAGGCCGCTTGCTTTTGCCTGATTGATGGCATGGGCGCAGTATTTTTCCATAAAGTCGGGGAAGAAAACATAATACTCTATCAGCCATACCAGCACATACATGGTAGAGGCCACCAGCGTAATGTATAACCCGATCCTGAACGCTTTTCCAAAACTAATGACCCTGTTATTATATTTATCGCGGTAATTTTTAGCGCCAATAAACACAAACGAAAAGGCAACCAGCATACCGGTATAGCCTACCACCTCGCTGCCCTTAAAATCAGCTTTAATATAACAAATGGCCGTGATGATCAATAATAAGGAAACGATGGCGCCGGCAATCAGTCCAAATACAATTACGGTTTTTTTCATGTTTGAAGCTTTGGTTTTATGAATACAGGCAGTTGTTATACTGCTGCTTGTTTCATCACAAAAATGAACCATGCGCCCATAATTCCGTTCATACTTTCGGGTGATTTTGGCATCACCCGGCATTTTTATACTAAAGAGTGAGTCTTTTTATGGAATGAGGTTCAGGCGTTTAGCCTTTTCAATGGCCTGTGTTCTTCGCTTCACATCCAGTTTTTCGAATATACGCGACGAGTGTGTTTTAATAGTATTCAGGGAAACGAATAAACGAGCGGCGATCTCCTGGTTGCTTAATCCTTCGGCAATTAACTGCAATACTTCCAGTTCGCGTTTGCTTAACCCGAGATCGTTCAATGCCTTTTCATTGAAAGTAAAACCATTGACCGAAGGTGCAGGCACTTCCTTTTCTATCACAATGGTTTCAACTTTGGGCTTTGTGAGTTTCAGCGCCAGCCATATGCCCAGAACAGTAAAGATCAGGGCAATGGCGCCGATATAAATTTCAAGTGCGTGGTCAATGATTACAAAGCGTAATTCGAGCCACTTCAGCACAAATAACAGAATGGCCATAGCTACGCCATACAACAGGGTGTGTTTATATTTTGCCAGCGGCTTTATCTGCATATTGCTGAAATAAACAACGGTGAACTATATGATAAAAATAAGATATTTTATTTCAGCAAAATGGCCACCTTCTATTGAGGCATTATCACAAACTGAATTACTTCATTGGTTTTAGGTGTGGTTACATCAAAATTGATGCGATAGATATTATCGCCCCATTTTTCCATTATGCCTTTGTCTTCCATCGCTGTCAACGGAATTTTTTCAACAGTGGGTTGCATGCGGCCGGCATTGTATTGAATGATGAAGTCTTTGGCAGTGCCGTTTTTAAGTTGATAATGTATTACCAGCTCGCCCGGTTTTTTTACCTCGGCCGGGTAGCAGGTCATCAGGTGCTCTGTGATATGATCGGCTTTTTTAAGCGTAACAACATCTTTAACAGTAACATTTTTACCTCTGTTCAACCGTATAGAACGTTGCCAGTTGTTTGCTTCGGCTTTTTCGGAATAGGCGCTGGCTATATTGAGCGACAGCTGCGCAAATGTTTTGCTTTTATCATATGCCACATTGGTGGCCTTAAAGGCTGCACCGGGTAGCTGATTGGCTCCGTTTATGGTTGGTGTATTGTGATACTCTGAGCAGTTGGACCATATGTCGTAACGCTTATCACTAAAAGTTTTGCGTGTATAGGTACCGCGGCCTACGTCGATCAAAACCGGAAAGCCGTTGTAGTATACAATGTAGTTGCCAACATCGTTATGGTTGTGGCTTTCGTCGTTATGACCACCCTGAGCTGCTACAAACAGGCCATCGGTGCTGCCTTGTTTATCGCGGGCCACCATTACCTGAATGCCGGGGAACCATACATCGGCAGGCAGGGGAAGTGCTGTTGGGGCCTGCTGAAATTCATCCTGCATAAACAAGGAGAACAATGTTCTGAAAAAATGCGACCGGCTGCCCCTTCCATCTGCCGGTTTGCGATAATAAGCGCCGAACTGCATCATACTGGTATCGTGAATATCTTTTCCAAAACGGTATATCATGTTGGCGGCCATACCTGGCTGCGGATCGGCATCGGCAAAGTCTAAAAAATAAGCAGGACTTATCTGTGCCCGGTAAATAAAGCGGGCCATGTTTTTTATTTTTTCGTCGTTGTACACATAGCTGAATGCATTATTGGTGGCGAGGTTCAGCATAGATACATTGTCGTACAGCGAAGCTGCTGCGGCTCCCCAATAGCCCGGTCCTTCGTCGCAACCGCCATCTGCCGGATACGGGTTTACAAATGCATCGAGCACAGTAAGCAGTTTTGCTACCATTTCGGTCCGTTTGTTATCGTCTCTTTCAAGCAACAGGGCGGCGTTCAGCCAGTTTGAACAGATCCAGGGATTCCAGTTGTTTGGCGGACGGCCATTGGCATTTGCGGCCATCCATCCATGTTGTTTGGTCATCAGCGGCTGAAAAATGCGATTGTTGGTTTCATAATAAATGCGCTTTCTTATTTGTGGCGATACGGCGTCGAGCTTTTCGCCCAAAAAATAATCAACCCAGGCTAAAAAGGTGGCTGTTTCGGCACTGAAGAGTTCAACAAACGGTTTCGAAACATCCATCAGTCCGCTGTATTCTTTATTGTGAGGCAAATGGGCCGGGGCGCCCCAGAAAGATTCTTCGCATATATTCCATACGCCGTTAATGATGGGATCAATATATCGTCCTTTATTTTCATATACTTCGGCCAGTAACAAAGTGGCCAGCACTTCGCGTTTTTCAGCGCTTATGCTTTGGTATTCGCTCCTGTCGCCGGTGCGCTCAATAAGCAGGGAAGAAGTGGCGGGAATGGAAGGCCATTTATAATTAATATAGGTGTTTGCCTGTTTAACAATGGCCTGCATCATGGGTTCATTGGCTTTGGCCCATCCGGCGCGGTCATTGATTTTGGGAAAGGGCATCCATTGAGCCCATGGTATTAAAATTTCTTTCAAATTAGCGGCAGTATATTTTCCGCTGAGCAGGTTTTGTGGTTGTGCTGTAATACATGAGTACAAAAAGAGTGTGACAAGGAATAATATGGTTCGTTTCATATAGCAGGTGTTCAGTTAGTTGTAACGATAATATACATGCAAATATTGAAAGCATTTGTTTCACTATGCATTAACAGATGATTAAAGTTTGCAAATTCCTTCGCTTCGCTCAGGAAAATTGTCACAGATTATATGCTCATCGTTGCTTCGCAACGAATGTCCCGCCGCGGCGGGACCACAGATGAACACAGATTTTAATGTCAAAACTCAACCTTATTTATCAACGTAGCTACGCTTAAATGAATGACAGCTATTAGTTTGGGTGTTAGAATTGAAAGTTATCTGTATTCATCTGTGTCATCTGTGGCGAAGTTATCCGTTAATCATGGCGCCGAAGGCGACATGCTGTAATCTGCGGTAAAGCTGCATTTTCCGCCGAAGGCGGTATGCAAAATCTGCAAAATTTTACGAAAACGTTTCAGTAAATAAATCGTTCAAAGTATGAAAACGATTTCAGCTTTTTTTGGCAGGTTTGTAGTCAGAGATTCTGATTCATACCAGTTCACAGATTGCTTTTGCCACCCATCCTATGCCGAACGGTTATAAGGCCCCGTTCCCGTTTCATTTCTGCAAACTGTCTGGAAACGATTTCACGAATCATTTAAGGTTAATACACAAGTGTCAGACCCCTGCACCAGGAGGGAACAAGCCATGAAGGTAATTTGCCATCTATGCCAACCGGCTATTCAGCACCGCGTCTGACCGCTCATGATTAGTTGGTGTTACAAAAATGTAAATCCGCATACGGGTAGCATACAATAAAAAACGTATGTTGCAGTAGGTTAGGGTATGTGAATGCGGTATTTTCAAACTAACGATTTGCATTAAAGCCATCATGAAAGACCCTAAACACAACAAGAAGAATTCTATCCAGGAACTGGCAAAAGCGTTGCATTTGTCGCCGGCTACTATTTCACGCGTGCTGAATAACCACCCGCATGTTAATAAAACAACACGAAACCGGGTTATGGCATTTGTTGAAAAAGTGGGCTATACCCGTAATGTAATGGCGTCGGGCCTGCGCACCAACCGAACCTATACTGTTGGTTTAATTGTTCCCCGTATTTCGATGTTTGTGCATACCGAAGTTATTACCACTATTCAAAATGGTTTGCGCGAGCATGGGTACCACCTCATCATTTGCCAGAGTAACGATTCGCTCGAAGTAGAAAAAGCATTGGCGCGTACGCTTTATGCCTCACGGGTTGATGCCGTAATTGCCGCCTGCACGCTGTTTACTACTGATTTCAGTCATTTTGATGTATTAACCGAAAACAATATACCCATTGTGTTTTATGACCGGGTGCCGGTAAACCCATATCCTGCCTGTATTATAAAAGGCGATGATTTTCGCGGCGGGTATCTGGCTGCATCGCATCTTATACAACTGGGTTGCAAACGTATTGCCTATATATCGGGCCCGTTAACCTGTAATATTTATTTAGACCGCTTTGCCGGTTTCGAAAAGGCATTAACGCAGCATAAAATACCGATCCATAAAGAATGGATGTTTTATCACGAACTAACGGCCGATAATGCACGTAAAGACATGCACCGGTTGTTTGCACATGCCCCTTACCCCGATGCCATCATGGCTGCCAATGATGTATCGGCCATTACTGTATTGGATTATGTAAAGGAAATAGGCATATCAGTTCCCAATAAATTGCGCATTGTGGGGTATTCAAACGATCCCCGCTCATCGATCATTACGCCATCTATCACCACGATTGAACAGTTTCCTACACGCATAGGAAAAGTGATCGTAACAGAATTATTAAAAATATTAAAGAACGGGCACGATCAACCTATTGTTGACTTTGAACCAATTATTACACCGGTTGAGCTGATCAGGAGAATGAGCACGTAGCAATCCGGGTGCCAGATACCGGTTACCGGGTAACCGGCAACAGGTAACCGGTAACCAGTTATCGGATCTTCGCTACTTTTTTACTTTTTATGGTTCGGGCAGTGGAGGCTCTTTCTATCAAAGTAGATTTCAATACAATGCTCTCCTCTTTCAATTGAAAGTTTTTTTTCTCTAATACCTTCAGCAATATCGTCGCAGCTTCGCGGCCAATGTTAAAGGCCGGCTGGGTAATAGTGGTTAATGAAGGATTCAATAATGATGCTGTTTGCAGATTAGAGAAACTGATGATCTTAACATCCTGCGGAATTTTGAGATGCAGCTCATCGCAAATTTCATAGCTTAAAATGGCATAGCGTTCTACAGCTGCAAAAATGCCATCGGGTTTATGTTCGGTCAACAGATTTTGGATCAGTGCGGCATCGTGTACATTATTGTTTTTACATTCAACCAGCAACGTATCGTTGAACGGTATATCATGGTCCTGTAAAGCCTGCAGATAACCTTTGGTTCTTTTGTTTCCGATACTTAGTGATTGCGATATGGCCAGATGGGCAATTTTTGTACAACCCTGGTCAATTAAATGCCTGGTAGCGAGGTAGCCGCTTTCATAATCATCGGTGGTTACTTTAGCGGTATCAAATCCATCACAAACACGGTCGAAAAATACGATAGGCAATCCTTTGTTTTTCAGGTTATGTAAATGGGTATTATCGGTTGTGGTGCCTGAAACAGATATCAGCACACCATCGGCCCGGCCACTTTGCAAATGCCTTGTAAATGCAACTTCTCTTTCATAATCTTCATGCGTTAAATAAATGGTTACATGATACCCTTTTTCATGCGCAACTGATTCAATGCCGTTAATGGCAAGTGTGAAATAATTATTGGCTATTTCGGGAATGATTACAGCTATGGTTTTGCTGTTATGTTTTCGCAAAAAGCTCGCATGTGGGTTGGGTTGATAGTTTAGCTGGTTGGCAAGAGCAATAACCTTTTCTTTGGTTTCTTTACTAATGTCATAGCTGTCACGTAAAGCCTTCGATACGGTAGCAATTGATAGATTGAGAATCTGGGCCAGTTTTTTTATATTAACTGATTCCATATGGGTGTTAGCGCTTTTCGCATATAAATTAATCATATCCTGCCATATAAAACCCAAAGTGGTAATATCACATACTGGTTAGCCAATTTAGCATATAAAATTATTTAGCATTCTGCCGGTTGATATAGTGTTGATTGTATACATTTCATATAAATTTTATCTTTATCCGGTGCATAACTTGTTGTATTAACCAGTAAAGGAAAATATGTATCGCGTGTTGCATACGCACTGCAGTCAGGCAATATTATATTATTATTTAATAAACTATATATGTTACAAAGTGATCTGTTTCAGTTCGAAAATGCTATACCCTGGGAAGATGTGGGCAATGGCATTCAGCGGCAGATATATGGGTACGACGACCGGGTAATGCTCGTAAAAGCCAAGTTCGAAAAAGGGGGTATCGGTACCTTGCACCAGCACCCGCATTCGCAGGTAACCTATGTTGATAGCGGGGTTTTTGAGATGACCATCGGTAATGAAAAACGCATTATTCGCAAAGGCGATGGATATTATGTGCCTCCGCATACACAGCATGGTTGTATTTGCCTCGAAACCGGCATGCTGATAGATGTTTTTTCACCGCACAGGGAAGATTTTTTGAAATAGTGAGTGGTAAGTGGGAAGTAGCAGGCAGGAATTTACACAAGCAATGACCAATTTCCTGTAGGTGCAACCTCATTTTCTGTAAGTAAAAGCTCATTTCCTGCAAGTAAAAGATCATTTCCTTTTGGAAAAATATAATTTCTCATGGGGAAATTATCCTTTACGCGTTGATTTATAACGGCAATCATGAGCCGGGTTCTTCCTACTTCGCTTTCTCCATAACGTACTTTACCCAATCAGCAACATCATTCCCTATAACCACATCGGGCTGAATACCTATATTATCGATAGGGTGGGTGAGTGCGTTATCTGAGCGTGAAGTAGAATACCTGAGTGAAAACAAATTGCAGGCGATTTTTGAGGAAGCTGCATTGGTATAGTCTACTGCTCCCATGGTATGAATGCCGTAGAATTTCACTTTGCTGCTTTGCCGTGCTTTCAATAAAAATAATTCGGTGCTGCTGGCGCAATACTGATTAATAAGAATAGATACTTTTTGGGGATAGGGAAGCACTGCATCCATTTTGAGGGTATCGGCCGGCCATAATTTATAAACTGAGTTCGGGTGAGCGCGCAATGTATCGCCTTCTTTTAAAAATACTTTTTTCAAACTATCGGTGATGCCCGGGTAATCAACAATCCCATACAGGCCTTTAATATTATCGTCGGTTGAAAGCACCGAAGCGCCTTCGTTGATAATGGGGTATGTATACAGCAGGGGAATTATTTTTTCAAAACAGGTTACTGTACCGCCCGTATTATCTCTTACATCAATGATCAGGTGCGGGGTTCGTTTAATCACTTCATCGTACCGCTGAAGCAGGCTGTCGATGATGATCTTATATTGGTATCCCCCTGCGGTGGGTATAACCAGCAAACAGGTATTGCTGTCGGGCCTGCTGAAAGTTGCTTCATACCTGTTCACCCGGCCGGGTTTTGTTACATTGTTTATTTCAACTTTATGCCAGATGAACATCGTTGATGGCAAATTCATCCGTATGGTGTTTTTGTTTACCTGCAAAGGGCCGGTCGACAGGTTATGATACCTGGCAGCCAGGCCGGTAAGCCTATAACGGGCGCCGTTTTTTTTCAACCTGAATTTTATTTGTCCGGGCATCCAGAACAGGCTGTCGGCCTTTAAAATAAAGGCAATGAGGTTACCGGGATTTTTTTCACGCATTAACCCTACCCGGTATGTTTTACTTTCATCTTCCCAAATGCCTTCCAGTGAATCTGATTTGTTTTTGTTGGTTTCGAGATAGTGCAGGAATGCCGTTTCTGTCATTGAAACCCGTTCGGCATTTTTAAACATACTACGAATGGTTGTATAATTCGATGAGTCTTCATTGATCCTGATCGATATATGTGCGTCGTTAAAAAGCCCCAGCCATCTTTGCATGGCAGCAAAGCACGTGGTCAAACCGGCTTTGGGCGCCGTTCTTTGTATACTGTCTGTTACCCGGTCGAATTCTTTTTTATTAGCGGCAGTAATTTTATCAGAATAGCCAATGTAGTTGGTCTTCATTTTGAGCATCACCTGGCTGAAAACTTCCGGGCAATTACAGTTTTGCCCAAATGAGTTGATGCCTGCCAGCAGAGGAAGCAGGAAAATAAAAAAACGCATAACGATAAAAATATATTGGTTAACGTGAGTAATGCTGAAGGTACAATCATTTTATAACTTCCACCATGCTACCAATGCAAAGTCGGTTAAAAGCTGACAAACGTTTCCCTTATTGTCAAAACCAATATACACAGCATAGCATCCATCGCCGTAACCGGTTGTAAAAGTAGCCAGGTTGTGGCCTTCGAAATCATGAATGAAACCTTTATTTCCGTTTTCTTCGAATTTTTTTACAAATACATTTATCCAGGCGCTATGGTTTTTTAAATTAAAAAGTTTGTTCGCTACTGAATCAATATAAATGCCGGTAATGGCATCAACACCATAACAATAAATACTGGTGTCTTTTAGTGAAATAGGTTTTTGCCCCCGATGTAATGCAAATTCCCATTTTTCAACAGTATTAGCCGAAAAAAGTATTCTGCTAAAGGCCACCCGTTCATATTTGTCGGTTTTTGCCATAGCAAGCGTTACAGGAAATTCACCTATAGGAAAATTTTGTGTAAAAGGAGTTGCGTCGTGCATTACTATGGGATCGCAGGCAATGATCTTTCCGCTTTCTATTTTTATTTTTCCGATATCGAGGTTGTAAAACCGGTACGAAAAATCGCGATACTTTACCTGGGTACCTTTATAAAAAGCTGCCTGAAAAATTTGAGGATATTCTTTGCCCGAAAAAGAAGTAATAATTATTGGTTTTGAAGTATCTGGTTTCGGTTTCGTCAGCTCTTCTTCCATTTTTTTAAAATCCACCGTATCATTAAAGCAGGAGGCACATAGCAACAATAAAATGAATGACAGGTTAAAAAGCAGAAGCGTTCGAATATTATAAAATTTGTGCATGCTTACTTTGATACAGCTGCCAAAATAAATATAATTACTTTAACTGCAAAGCCGTGCATGATATCAAACAAGCGGAGTAAATATCTCTTCTGTTTGAAACCGTGACACGGCTTTGATCCATGCTATTAGGTCACTTCGTTATATATCCGAACAAACCTTCCGTTTCATCATCAGGGCCGGCGGTAAAATACAATCTGTTGGGATCGATGGTTGATGTAGATGGCGGAAACATAAGGGCCCATAACCCATCTATGACAATCGGATTGCCATGAGCTCTTAACTGACCAAGAAAAGTTCCGTTCAAACTATAGGCATTGATGTGGCCATCGCCGAAGTTGCCTACAAGAATTGCCGGTTGATCGCCATCAAAGAAAGAAGCCGGCGCCCAGGCTACACCCCAGGGAGCATTGAGTTGTCCGCGCGATGCAAACCTTTTTTCCAGTATGCCATTGGCATCGTAAATATCAACATAGCCATTGCCGGAACCTACTTCTTCATCACCGGTTTCACCAACTTTGGCATACATCACGTATAACTTGCCGCCAACATTCTGAATATTAAAAGGTCCATAGTCTGCCGGCAGATCGGGATCTGTAAAGGGCATACTAACCGAAGCAAAATCTTTATCCCACACCTCGATCTTTTTCCCGGAAAAATTGGCTGTATACAAATAATAATTCCCCGCAGTATTTTGCGCCATAGTAACTCCGGTATATGCTGCAGTACCGGCATTGTTTTTTATGATTAATGCAAAATTGCCTGCTGCGGGATTCCAGCCTGAAATAATGCCATCATCTCCCACAAAAAAGAAACGGCCGGCTGCGTTGTTCGATAAATGAAAATCGGCTGCATTGGGATCGATATTGAGCACCTGTCCGGTTGGACTGCCGCCGGTAGCGCCACCGGGTGAGGGTATGGCCACTTCGGGCCGTACTTCATTTCCTTCGCGATCGAAAACAACTGATACATGGCTTTCGTGCGCCGAAATCCAGGCCACGCCACCGCTGCTGAATGCAATGCCCCACGCGTTGATCAAATGCGGATCGATACGGGCCGGACTGTATTCATCGTTGTTGCCTACCAGGTTTACCTGGGTAAAATCTTTGAAGGTTTTTGGTTGTTTTGATGATTCGTCGGCTCCGATTGTTTGTCCTCCGGCTGCATCGTTCAGTTTTTTCTGGCAACCCTGATTTAAAAAAGCAAGGAAAAGCATGGCTGCGCCTGCTACATGTAGCAGACTGGCTTTGTGCAATGTTAGATTCATACTAAACTAATTTTAGCAGTGATAAAATTGATCCGGTACTTTAGGGGCTGGAATGTATAAAGAGTGGCAGGCTTATATATGCAATACGGGCAGAGTATATAAAAGTTGCCGTAAAATGGAGTATTTGATTTTTGATAATTAAACAGTCATTTCAAAAATTTGCCTTAATCGTTATGGCATGATTATTTTAAAGATTGGGCCGCTTTGACAGAAGAATACAATGAAACACAAAAAGGGGTGATGTAGGTTAATACAATTCTGATTGTATTGCGTGTGGTAAAATTGCTGTACCAGAAAACATCGTAGCTGTTGATGGCGTTTAACAGGCTTCCTACAACGATTGCAACTACAATAGCGCGTTTTACATTTTTATTTGTCATACAAATCAGGTTGATTTTATTTGTATGGCTGCAATCGTTCCCGTATCCGGAATTTTGTGTTTGTAAGATAGTAATTACAAATTTATTATGTGTGATTATAGCGTTTTGTCAGATGCACTACGTTTGCTAATTTAAATTATTATTCACCATCCACCATTGACCATTCACCATATGAACGCTGAGGAACTAAAACAATTACAGGCTCCGCTGAAGGAAAAATACCGCAATGATGCACTGGCGGCACTTATAACCCTGAAGGCCGAAGGGGCCATTGGCGAAGGCATATCGTGCAATGTTGAAACCGGCCGGGCGCTGGTTACGGCAGGATTGCACCCTGCTACCGGCGGCACCGGTATGCTGGCCTGTTCGGGCGATTTGCTGCTGCAGGCCCTCGTTGCCTGTGCCGGTGTTACCCTCAACGCGGTGGCTACGGCCATTGGCATTGAAATAAAAAACGGAACGGTAAAAGCCGAAGGCGATCTTGATTTCAGAGGAACCTTAGGCGTTTCGAAAGAGGCCCCGGTTGGATTCAGGTCTATCAGGCTTTCCTTTATGCTTAACTGCGATGCCGATGATGAAAAACTGCAAAAGCTGTTACAGTTAACCGAACGGTATTGCGTGGTGTACCAAACCATACGATCGGGAACACCTGTAGCAACAAACCTGGCCAGGTACACCGACGGCTAAAAAATAAGGAACCGACTGCGTAAATCGTTCGTAAGAAATAGTTATATTAGATAAGATAAATTTCGTAACTTCAAACAACTCAGTGTGTTGAAGGATGATAGCTCCATTCTGTTCAAGGTTCTGTTAGTTGCATTACATATTCCCTGATTTTAATTGTATCAGGCTGTTCCTTATTGGGTAGTCTGATCCCAAACCATCCCTGGCATAGGTCTGTAGTAGCAAAAATTAAATAACTGTCATTACAAGGATAATGCGTATTAATCTTTTGTTGCTATGAAATTCATCCGCAATCTTTCGATCAGGAACAAACTATTACTTATTTCGGTTATACCCCTTGCCGCCCTGCTGTATTTTTTATCGGCAGATATATGGGATAAAATATCCAGGCGTAACAATATGCGCAGCGTTTATAACGATGTGCTGGAAACAGAAAAAATTGCCGACGTAGTACATGCCATTCAGGCTGAAAGGAGTCATTCCATCAGCTATATGGCAACCGATGGGCGTGAAGAGAAAAATGACATGCTGAATCAGCGGTTGCAAACGGATAAAGCCATTACTGCGCTGGATTTATTACTGAAAGAACAAAAAAGAAATAAAACCTTTTGGTTTGCAGATAGCCTGCCACGCATTCGTGAAGCTGTTAATTCATTCAGCAAAAATATAGATAGTGTAACGAATGTTTATTCAGATATAAATGCCCTGATGTTCGACCAGGTAAATGAAACCTATCGCGGGGCCAGCGACCTTGAAATAAGAAATGCACTGGAAGCGCATTTGCTGCTGTTATATAGTAAATGTTATCTCAGCCTGTTATACCTGCATCTGCACATTGCCAACCTTCAAAGAGGTTTCTCACAACATTACTTTGCCGAATTTGCAAATCTGAAAGGCAAATATGAATACAATCTTGACCGGTTTATTAAAAATGCTACAAGCGAACTGCTTTCTGTATTCAATAAAAAAATGAACGATCCGGGCATATTGTATTCAAAACGGTTTATCGATTCAGTATATCGTAATCCTGCCCTTATATCCGGCAATTCAGATGATTTATGGAAGATTAATATAAACGCTTACCTGAATGCGTTAAAGGAACTGGAAGATGCATCAACATTTTATATCCGGCAACTGACTGAGCAGAAGGAGGCTTATATTACAAGTGCCTTAACACAAAGTGTGGTTATTGTTGGCCTGGTGATGTTGGTTATTGCCCTGCTGTTATTTTATATCATCCGCACCATCGGCGCTTCGCTGAAGCTTATTAAAGATGCGGCAGACCGCATTGCGGAGGGCGAAGTGAGCCTGAGCGTTCCTGTTATGGGTAAAGATGAAATTGGCGAACTGGCTACGTCTTTTAATCAGCTGATACAGGTTTCAAAAGATTATGTACAGATTGCAGATGGGATTGCCAAAGGCGATTATTCTGCTGAAATTAAAATTCGGGGCGAAGGCGATTTATTGGGTAAGGCGCTTACCAATATGAAAAATAACCTGCTGAAACTATCGCAGGAAAACGAATCCCGCACCTGGCTGCTTACCGGAGCCGGTGAACTGAACGATAAAATGCGGGGCGAAAAAGATGTACACGAACTGGCGCAGGGCGTTATTAATCAGCTAACCACTTATATGCAGGCCCAGGTAGGGGCCATCTATCTGGCCGAAAATGGGCATTTGAACCTCACGGGCAGTTATGCCTTTCATCACCGCAAGGGAAATGTAAATAAGATCGAAAAAGGCCAGGGGTTGGTAGGACAGGCGGCGCTTGAAAAAAAGCCGATCATCTTTAATAATGTGCCCGACGATTATGTAAAAATAAATTCAGGCCTTGGCCATACATCGCCCAAAAATATTCTGGTATATCCCTTTGTTTTTGATAATGCGGTGAAAGGTGTTATTGAAATTGGTACTGTGCAGGACGTATCTGAGTTGCAACTGCAGTTGCTGCAGGTAGTGTCGGATAATATGGGTATTGCCTTTAATTCGTCTGAGTCGAGGATGAAACTAAAAGAATTGCTCGAAGAATCGCAACGGCAGTCTGAAGAGCTGCAGGCGCAGCAGGAGGAGATGCAGCAGATAAACGAAGAGTTGCAGGAAAAAACCAACCTGCTCGAAAAGTCGGAAGCCGAATTAAAAGCACAACAGGAAGAGCTGCAGCAAACCAATGAAGAGCTGGAAGAAAAAGCCGGTTTGCTCGAAGAACAAAAAGAAAAGCTCGAGATAACTAAAATGGAAGTTGAGAATAAGGCCCGGGAGCTGGAAGCCACCAGCAAATACAAATCAGAGTTTCTGGCCAATATGTCGCACGAACTGCGTACACCGCTTAACAGCATACTGATATTATCGCAGTTGTTAACCGAAAATAAAAACCAGTCGCTTTCTTCAAAAGAGGTTGAATTTGCCCGGAACATTCACAATTCAGGCACCGATTTGCTGAACCTGATCAATGAAATACTTGACCTGTCGAAAGTTGAGGCCGGAAAAATTGAAATAGAAATTGAAGAAGTGCCGGTTGACCGGCTTGCCGATAAACTACAGCAGGTGTTTAATGAAATAGCACGAAGTAAAAGCATTGAATTTAATATCAGGTATAATAAAGACCGTTTTCCTGCACCCCTGTTCACCGATAAACAACGGCTTGAACAAATTTTACGCAACCTGTTGGCCAATGCTTTTAAGTTTACCGATAAGAACGGAAAAGTAGAACTGACAATAGATATTCAACAGCCTGATGGTACGCTCAACAACAGCCGGCTGCAGCAGCTAAGCGAGGTAGTTGTATTTGCAGTTTCGGACACAGGTATTGGTATTCCTGAAAATAAACTGGCTGTGGTATTCGAGGCCTTTCAGCAGGCCGATGGTTCAACCAAACGGAAATACGGCGGTACCGGTTTGGGTTTATCGATAAGCCGTCAGCTGGCAGGGGCGCTGGGGGGCGAACTGCATTTGCAGAGCGAAGAAGGAAAAGGAAGTGTGTTCACCCTGTTCCTGCCATTGCAGTTTGATGCTGCCATTGTTGCGTCGGCCGGTAAATCAATAGAAATACGAAAGCCTGCCGGTAAACCGGTAATGCAGGAAAAAAAATCGCCCTTGCCAGCCGAACCAAAAGAAGCAGATGACGACCGGTATTCAATTCATGATAACGATAAAGTGATTCTGATCATTGAAGATGATGTATCGTTTGCTCATATACTACTGAACATTGCACGCGAAAAAAATTATAAAGGCATTCTCGCACACCAGGGCAATACCGGTTTAAGTATGGCCCGGTATTACCGGCCCGATGCCATCATTCTTGATATGAAACTACCCGTACTGGATGGAGCTGAAGTATTACGATTGTTGAAAAATGATCCAGGACTGCGACATATACCGGTTCAGATTATGTCGGGGTACGACAAACGAAAAGAAGGACTTGAACTGGGCGCATTTGATTTTATCAGAAAACCGCTTACCCGCGAAGCCGTGCATAAGGCGTTTGACCGGATGGAGGATTTTATAAGCCGCAAATTAAAAAAGCTGCTGGTGGTAGAAGATAACCAGCAACAAAATAAAGCCATACGCGAACTGGTAGGTAATGGCGATGTAAAATCATTCTCAGCCTATACAGGTGAAGAAGCATATGCCATGCTGCTTAATGAAAAATTCGATTGTATCATCATCGATCTCGGCCTGCCCGATATGAGCGGCCTGCAGCTGATGGAAAAGATAAAGGAAAGTGAGCAGCTGAATAAAATACCCATCATTGTGTATACGGGAAGAGATATGAATAAAGATGAAGCCCGGCAACTGGAGAAGCTGGCCAATACCGTGGTATTAAAAACCTCCGATTCAAAAGAGCGGTTATTAGATGAAACAGCCCTGTTCCTGCATCGTATTGAATCGCGCCTGCCCGAAGAGAAGCAACAAATTATCAGAAAGCTGCATCGTACAGAAGAAGTTCTGAAAAATAAAAAAGTGCTGATCGTTGATGATGATATGCGCAATACCTATTCGCTTACCAATGTACTGGAAGAAGAAGGGATGTTATGTTATGTGGCCGAAAACGGCAGGGTGGCTATTGATACATTGAACGAACACAGGGACATTGACATTGTGCTGATGGATATTATGATGCCCGAAATGGATGGCTATGAAGCTACCCAGGCGATCAGGCAAATGCCTGTGTTTAACAAAATGCCCATCATTGCCCTAACCGCCAAAGCCATGAAGGGCGACAGGGAAAAATGTCTTGAAGCAGGTATGAGCGATTATGTAGCCAAACCCGTGAACGTTGAGCAATTGCTTTCGCTGATGCGTGTTTGGTTATATAGGTGAGTGGTCAATGGTGAATGGTCAATAAACAAAACAATGAACTTATGCACGTTGAGGAATTGACGCAATTGCTTGAATCGGTTCGCTTTGTTTATGGATATGATTTTACTGAATATTCCGAGGCTTCGGTGAAAAGAAGGATACAGGCATATATGGAAATGCAAAAGATCGATTCATTGAAAGAGTTGGGAAAAATAATTCTGCGCGATGAATCGGCCTTTGAACAGTTTGTGCAGGATATAACGGTGAATGTAACGGAAATGTTTCGCGACCCGCTTTTTTATAAAAGCCTGCGTAAAAATGTGGTAAAGCGATTGGCTACGTATCCGTTTATCAAAATATGGATTGCCGGCTGTTCAACCGGCGAAGAAGTATACTCAATTGCTATTCTGTTGCGCGAAGAAGAGTTGCTCGAAAGATCGGTGATCTATGCAACGGATATTAATCAAAAGGCATTGCTGCAGGCGAAAGAAGGCATTTCTTCAATAAATAACATGAAGGCGTATACCGAGAATTATATTAAAGCGGGTGGTACAAACTCATTTTCTGACTATTACAAGGCTAAATACAATAGTGTGTTATGGTCTAAATCGCTCAGGCAAAACATTGTTTTTTCGGTGCATAACCTGGCAATGGATAAATCGTTCAACGAATTTCAGCTGATCCTTTGCCGCAATGTGCTGATTTACTTTAACCAGAGTTTACAAAATAAAGTGATCACGCTTTTTCATGAAAGTTTGTGCCCGTTTGGTTTTTTGGGGCTGGGCAATAAGGAGTCGCTGTTGTTTGCCGATAAAAGAAAATACTTTGATGAAATTGACAGAAAAGAGAAGATATATATGAAAACAAGCTGACCTCACCCCCACACCCCCTCTCCTCAAGGAGAGGGGGAGGGGGCCGGGGGGTGAGGTATGCCACATGCACCAGCAACCACCATATGATGCCATTGTAATAGGTGTTTCGGCCGGAGGCTTAAACGCCACATCGCGCATTTTTCAAAAATTGCCGGCCGGTTTTGCCGTACCGGTCATTATGGTGCAGCACCGGGCACGTGACGATCGCTCGCTGCTCGAAGAAGTGTTGCAACGAAAATGTAAAGTGCACATTAAACAGGCCGATGAAAAAGAGCCGTTGAAACCGGGTACCATATACCTGGCTCCGCCCGATTATCATTTGCTGATTGAAAGAAATCGCACTTTTTCGTTATCGAATGATGTGCCCCTGAATTTCAGCAGGCCCTCAATTGATATTTTATTTGAAACGGCTGCTGAGGTTTTTGAAAACAGGTTATTGGGGATTGTTCTTACGGGCGCCAATAACGACGGCGCCGCCGGTATACAAAAGATACGAATGCATGGGGGCACAACAATTGCACAGGACCCGGCAACGGCCGAGTTTCCCGAAATGCCGCAGGCGGCCATCAAAACAGATTGTATACAATATATTATGCAGCTCGATGAAATCAGCCGGTTTTTGTTAAGCAGTATAAAAAAAGTATAATCATGCCCGATCAGACAGAACATCAGATTTTAATTGTCGACGATAAAGTGAATAACATTTATGCACTGGAGCAGATATTGATGCGGCCCGGAAGGAACCTGATCAGTGTTACCAGTGGTAATGAAGCATTAAAAATTGCATTGCAACAGGAAATTGATCTTGTATTGATGGACGTGCAAATGCCGGGCATGGATGGTTTTGAAGTGGCCCAGCTGTTGAAATCGAACAAAAGAACGCGCGAAACACCCATCATTTTTGTATCGGCCGAATTGCAGGACCATAAGTTTGTGATGAAAGGGTTTGAAGAAGGCGCTATTGATTATTTGTATAAGCCGCTGAATCCTGAAATTACCGAAGCCAAAGTGGCCGTGTTGCTGCAATTGCACCGCCAGCGAAAAGAACTGATTGAAAAAAATCTGGCATTGGAGAAATATGCATTGCTCATCAATAATTCGGCCGACCTGATCTGCATCATCAATGCCGAAACGCTGCAGATCGAAGAAGTGAATAATGCTGCCCACGGCCTGCTGGGATATACTGCCGGTGAAATGAAGGGTTCTTCGCTGTTATCATTTATTGCCGAAGAAGATGGTTTGAAAGTACAGCAACTGACCAAAGAACAACAGAAAACATTTTCTTTCGAAGCCTGCATGTATTGCAGCAACGGAACATCGAAGTGTTTTAGCTGGAACATTGCGCACCGGCATGGTTTATGGTTTGCCAACGGCCGTGATATTTCACGGCAACAAAAAGCCGATGAGGAAATTAAACACCTGAACGCCAATCTGAAGCGCAATGTGTTGGAGCTGGAGCTTACCAATAAAGAACTGGAATCTTTTTCTTACTCGGTATCGCACGATCTGAGAGCCCCGCTCAGAAGCATTAACGGCTACGCTCAAATGATACAGGAAGACCACTCACTACATCTTAATACCGAGGCAGCGCGTATGCTGAATGTGATCAGGAATAATGCCAAAAAAATGGGCGCCCTGATCGACGATCTGCTGGCCTTTTCGCGCATGGGCCGTAAGGAATTAGTGCGGTTGCCGGTCGACTTGAATAAACTGGTAGAATCTATTGTGACCGATTGCCAAAAGCAGGCAGGTAATAAAACGCGCATAACCGTGAATGCCTTGCTGCCTGCAAACGGCGATCCGGCCCTGCTGTCGCAGGTGTATATCAATCTTATTTCGAATGCTATAAAATATTCAGCAAAAAAAGATCAACCTGAGATCGAAATAGGCTCCTTTGAAAAAAACGACGACAACGTTTATTATGTAAAAGACAACGGGGCCGGATTTGATATGCAATATGCGCATAAACTATTTGGTGTGTTTCAGCGATTGCATACCAATGAAGAATTTGAGGGCACCGGTGTTGGCCTGGCGATCGTTCAGCGAATTGTTGTGAAGCATGGCGGGCGGGTTTGGGCCGAGGGAAAGGTCGACGAAGGCGCTACGTTTTATTTTTCATTACCAAAACATATAAGCCATACAGTATGAAAGAAAACAACAACAGTAAAATTGATATTGTTCTTTGCGAAGACAATCCCGATGATGCGGAACTTACCATTCGCGCCCTTAAAAAAAATGGCATTACCAATTCCCTGCTTCATTTAAATAACGGCGAGGAGTTGTTGCAGTATATTTTTTGCGAAGGAACTTATGTCGACCGTGATATTGACCATTTGCCCAAACTTATTTTACTCGATCTGAAAATGCCTAAGGTAGATGGTTTGGAAGTGCTGAGAAAATTAAAGAGCGACGAGCGCACCAGCGTTATTCCTGTTGTGTTGCTTACTTCTTCAAAAGAAGACAAGGATATAAAGGAAAGTTATGTACTGGGCGTTAACAGTTATATTGTAAAGCCGGTAGAATTTGAAGGATTTATAAAGGCGGTATCGAGCCTGGGCTTTTACTGGTTACTATTAAATCAACCCTCTCAATTGTAAGTTATGAGTAAAGAAAAAACCACGAAAATCTTAATACTCGAACACGATGAGAACGATTTTGAATTGCTGATGTATGAATTAAAAAAGGGCGATCTGAATTTTGAGTCATTATTAGTTGAAACAAAAGATGATTTCACTAAGGCGTTGGTAAGCTATAGTCCCGATATCATTTTGTCTGACTACTCGCTTCCCGGGTTCGATGGCATTACAGCATTTCATATTAAACAACAAACCTGTGCGCATGTGCCGTTTATAATTGTGTCGGGCACCGTAGGCGAAGAGCGGGCTGTGGAGATGATCAAAAATGGCGTAACCGATTATGCGCTGAAAGACAAATTGTTTACGGTTATTCCAAAAATAAAACGTGCATTAAAAGAATCAACCGAACGGCACGAAAAAGCCATTGCCGAAATGAACCTGCTTAAAAGTGAGCGCCGGCTGGCAGAGGCTCAGGTGATCACCAAAATAGGCAGTTGGGAAATTAGCCGGCAGGGCCACCTGATTGCCTGTTCAGATGAAATGTACCATCTGCTCGATTTGAAACCCGGTGATTTTTTATCGGCTCAGGAATTTTTCAGGATGGTGTTTCCCAAAGACCGGCCGATGGTTGTAAAAGCTCAGACAACGGCTATGGCAACCGGAAGTTTTACACCCATTCAATTTCGCATTATCACCAGATCGGGCGTTGAAAAATATATTGAAGGAAGATGTTCGCAACGTACTGATGATTCAGGTACCAGTTTTATTGGCACCTGTCAGGATATAACCGAAAAAATAAACGCCGAACAACAACTAAAGAAATATTCTGACCAGATAGCCAAAGAGCGGATTGATCATCAGCGAAAACTGGTGCATGCTTCTATCGAAAGCCAGGAAAAGGAAAGGGCTGAAATTGGCAGGGAATTGCATGATAACATCAACCAGATACTGGCCGTGACGAAAGCTTATATTGAGGCTTCGATGGAACAACCTGAAATGTTCGATGAACTGTTGCTCCGGAGCGTGAAGAATCTTCAAATGGCCATTAATGAAATCAGGAAAATATCAAAATCCCTGGTGCCACCGGTTTTAGATACAAACGGACTGGTTGATTCTGTAAACGATCTTATTGAAAACATACAACTCGTTAATCCCTTTGCCATTAATTTCCATTGCGAGAAAGATAATCTTAATAATTTAAGCGGAAAGCAACAGCTGGCCCTTTATCGAATTGTGCAGGAACAATTCAATAATATTATAAAGCATGCCCAGGCCCATAATGTAATTATTAAATTAACCGCCAATAACAATTTCATTGATTTGCTGATCCAGGACGATGGAAAAGGTTTTGATCCGAAAGAAAGAAGAAAGGGCGTTGGATTAACCAATATTCTCAGTCGCATTGAACTGTTCGACGGAAAACTGGAGGTAATATCTTCCCAGGGCACCGGATGTACCTTGCAGGTGCATTTGCCGAAAGAGTGCAGGGAGCTGGTATAGAACGCAGAACGCTGAACGCAAAATGCTGAACGCAAACCCCAAAATGCTGAACGCAGGATGCTTAAAGTAGAGTGTATTTAGCGTTAGGCTTTAAGCGTTTAGCATTAAGCGTATTTATCGCTTTTTGCAACAGTTCGATAACTTCTTTTATATGCTCGGCAAATACTATTGTTACTGAGTTGGGAACGGCTTTCTTCAATGCCTGTTTCAGGCATTTTATTTCATCGGGAACAATGGATACTTTTTTTGCAGGGGCTACCTGCCGTATGCCTTTATAAATTAGCCGGTCTATTTCTTCGGCCGATCTGCCGCGCAGGTCTTTGTCGTGGCGAATGATCAGCTCGTCAAAGATCAGGGCTGCTTCGGCGCCAAGGGCAACAATATCTTCGCTGCGCCGGTCGCCCACGCCTGTAATGATGCCTGTTTTTACCGATGCCGATAACGATTGAATAAACGGTGCAATGGCGCGCAACCCGGGAGCATTGTGTGCATAGTCGACTATAATTTTAAACGAATTGAAATCAAATACATTCATTCTTCCGGGCAGCATGGCGGGGCCGCCCTCAAATGTTTTCAGGGCCGCTGCAATTTGTTTGATATCTATATTTTGTGCATAGGCAGCTATGCATGCCGGTAATATATTGGCAATGTTATAAGTGGCTGCTCCTGAAAAAGCAATGGGAATATCTTTTACATGAGCTATACGATAAACCATTTTTTCGTGTAGTAAGGTTATATACCCCTTTTCATAAACTGCTGCCAAACCGCCCTGTTGCATATGTTGTGCTATACGCGGGTTATCGGCCGTCAGGGAAAACAGGGCAACGTTGGCCGAAACAATGTCACGCATGTTATATACCCGTTCGTCGTCGGCATTTAAAATGGCACAGCCTCCGGTGCAAACCGATTCGGCAATGATCGATTTTACCCGGGCCAGCTTTTCGAGCGAATCGATGCCCTGCATGCCGAGGTGATCTTCAGCCACATTGGTAACAATGCCTATATCGCAATGATCAAATCCAAGACCGGCGCGTAAAATGCCGCCCCTTGCACATTCCAATACAGCCATATTAACACCGGAATCTTTTAAAACTGTTTTTGTTGATACCGGCCCGGTGCAATCGCCTTTTACGATCATCTGGTCATCAATATAAATACCATCGGTTGTTGTATAACCAACGTTGTACCCGGCCTGCCTGGTGATATGGGCCAGCAAACGGGTGGTGGTTGTTTTACCATTGGTTCCGGTAATGGCAATTATGGGAATGCGGCCATTGTTGCCATTGGGAAAAAGCATATCAATGATGGCTTTGCCCACATTACGGGGTTTGCCCTTCGACGGGGCCAGATGCATGCGCAGGCCGGGTGCTGCATTCACTTCAAGAACGGCGCCTGTGGTGCGTCCGTTTTGTTTCAAAGGTTCGTTTAATGAAGGTGCTATAATATCAATGCCGCAAATATCGAGGCCGATTATGCGCGCAATGCGTTCGAACATAGCTTTATTGGCAGGATGCACTTCGTCGGTTACGTCTTCGGCCGTTCCGCCTGTGCTTAAATTGGCTGTTGGTTTCAATAAAATAGTTTGCCCTTCGGCTGCAATGGAGTCGGCCGTTAAACCCTGGCCGGTTAGCATAGCCTGAGTAGCTTCGTCGATGGTAATGCGGGTAAGCAGGTTCTCATGTTTATTTCCTCTTTTGGGATCGTCGTTTAGTTTGTTAACCAGTTCCCTGATGGTGTGCACGCCATCGCCGGTAACTGCGGCGGGCGTACGAAGCGCTGTAGCAACAAACCGGTAATTGATAACCAGTACACGGAAGTCGTACCCTTTAATGAACTTTTCGCAAATGATAGTTGATGCAATTTCCTTTGCATGCCTGAACGCTTTCATTGCATCGATGTAACCGGAAATATTGGTAGTGATGCCTTTGCCCTGATTGCCATTTACGGGTTTAATAACGACCGGATATCCGATATCGTTGATAATAGCTTCCAGTTCTTCTTCATGCATTAAGGTAGCTCCTTCGGGCACAGGAATATAGTTCGATTGCAGTAATTGCCTGGTGGCGTTTTTGTCGCAGGCAATATCAACACCGATACTGGCGGTGGTTGATGCAATAGTTGCTTCAATTCGTTTTTGTGCCGAACCGTAGCCCAGTTGTATCAGGCAATCGTCGTTCAGTTTTATAATGGGAATATTTCTTTTTATGGCTTCCTGCACAATGGCGTTGGTGCTGGGGCCTAACCGGTTTTCTGCTGCAATTGATTTCAGCGCATCGATATCATGTTGAACCTTGTAGTTGCTTCCTTTTATCAGCGCTTCCGCTATACGAACGGCTGCTTTGGCGGCATACCTGCCTGCTTCGGCATCCTGATAAGCAAATACAACATAATACAAACCCTTTTTGCCGGCGGGGCGGGTGCGGCCAAAAGCTACATGCAAACCGGCCAGTATTTGTATTTCAAGGGCGATGTGCTCAACAACATGCCCCATCCAGGTGCCGTCTTTCACACGTTTTAAAAATCCTCCTTTTATGCCTACCGAGCATTGATGGTCAATGAGTGAAGGCATCAGTTGTACAATGCGGTCGTAAAATCCGGGAATCCTGTCGGTTGGCTTTTCTTCAAGCTCTTCAATATCAAGCAACACAACTACAAGGCGATGTCTGTAAACCGACCAGTAGTTAGGCCCTTCGGTTGTTTTAATATCCAAAACTTTCATATGGCTATAATTTGTTTTGGTCAATGTGCAGTGCAATGCGCAGTTAATAATAAAATTTTTATACCATTAAATTTTAATGCAGCAGCAAGCCATAGGGTGGGGGTGGCACGGGATTTTGTGATTTCTTAAGGATGGGAAGAAAGTTTTGCAGTTGGTAGTTTGCAATTGCTAATTGCCAATTGCGAACTTTGATTTGCAGAGGGCCGGTGATCCGGAGGTTAATCAAAAATTTTGATTTCAGTTACTCCGTCGGGATGGTAACAGGCCCTGTACATGCCTTCGGTGTTGAAGGGCATATAAATATGCCCCATGCGGTCAACGGCAATAAGACCGCCGCTTCCGTTTATCTTTTCAAGTTTTTGCATAGCCAGCGCACATGCCTGGTGTAATGAAACTTTTTTGTATTCGATACAGCACGATACTTCATAAGCGGTAACGGCCCTGATAAACTGTTCACCTTCGCCGGTACAGGATACAGCACAGGTATTGTTATTGGCATAAGTGCCGGCGCCTATCAACGGGCTGTCGCCCACTCTTCCATAAATTTTATTGGTAAGGCCGCCGGTGCTGGTAGCTGCGGCAAGATTGCCTTCTTTATCGAGCGCCACAGCGCCTACTGTTCCTAACTGCTTGTTTTGCGTAAGCCCCTGTTTCTTTTTTTGCCAGTCGTTATAACGGAAGTCGGTATAAAAATAGGATGCTGTTTCCATAGGCAGCTGGTGTGCTTTGGCAAATTCATTGGCGCCTTCGGCGATCAGCAATACATAATTCGATTTTTCCATTACGGTACGTGCCGCCCTTACCGGATTTTTTACAAGGCTTATACCGGCTACAGCGCCTGCAGCCAGATTGCTGCCGTCCATGATCGCGGCATCCATTTCATGACCGCCTTTGCTGTTAAAAACCGATCCCCGCCCTGCATTAAAAAACGGACAATCTTCAAGCGCAATAACCGAAGCCTCAACTGCATCGAGACTGCAACCGCCGTTTTTCAAAATGTTCAACCCCGCATCAAGCGCCTCTTTCAGGGCGTTTTCATATGCTGCACGCAAATCGCCGGTTAATTTTTGTTTTGATATGGTTCCCGCTCCTCCGTGAATGGCAATGGCAATATGTTCATTCATAAACGGTTTTTAAAGGTAATTAAAAGGCGGCCTTACCAAAGTTCAATAACTTTAGGTATCCGAAAACCCGTTGGATGCCTGCAGGAAAAGGTGGCTTTTGTAATTAAAAGTTACTTAATTTAATGAAATTGATAAACAGAAATGCGTGAAAGGCATCCGATCGGTTTGCTTAGAGAGAAAGCCTCCCTTGAATACCCATCGGATGCATGTGATAAATTTGAAGTGTGGATCTATTAAATTAATGTGGACATGACAGCTATCAAAGGAGTACTGGTTCCTATAGGTGGCGCCGAGGATAAAGGAATCAATTACCAAAAAGGCCGTAAGCCAGCCAATCGCTTTGATTTTTTTGAAGCGGGTATATTGCGCCGCATTGTTAAACTGGTTGAGCAAATAGGCCCATCCAAAATTGAACTGGTAACTACAGCTTCTTCGATGCCTGAGCAAATGGAAAAAACATATTGCGCCGCCTTTGGCCAGCTGGGCTGTGAAAACATAGGGCATCTTTTTATTACCAGCCGCGAACAGGTAGATACCGAAGAACATCTTGAACGCATCAGGGATTGCAACTGCATTATTTTCACCGGCGGCGATCAGCTTCGCTTAACTTCAATATTGGGCGGCACCGAACTGATGAGTATTATCAAACAACGATATGTAAACGAAGCGGTAGTGATCGCCGGCACCAGTGCCGGCGCCATGGCCATGGGCGGTACCATGATCTATGATGGTAATGCCACAAAAGCACATCTTAAAGGAGAAATAAAATTCTCGACCGGTTTTGAATTTATTTCAAACGTTATCATCGATACCCATTTCGAAAAAAGGGGCCGTTTTAACCGGCTGGCGCAGGCGGTAGCCGTTCAGCCCGGTATATTGGGTATTGGACTGGCCGAAGATACCGGCATCATTATTTCGGGCGGTAACAATCTCGAGGTAATTGGTTCGGGTATTGTGACCATTGTAAATGGAAAAAACATTTCCTATACCAACCTGATAGATATTCCCGACAGAACGCCCATTTCGGTTGAAAATATTATTGTACACATTCTTTCGCACGGTGAGGTTTATGATATAGCTACCGATCAAACCATCAGGCATAAGCAGGAAGTATGAAAAGGCAGGAAGTAAGTGGCGAGTGGGAAATAGAGTGTATTGCTGAGGGTTGATGCTGATTTCATGCTTCTGGCTTCCGACTGCCTGTTAACAAAAAAAACTGCGGCGGCAATAGTGGTAATCGCCCAACCACACGTATTACTTATCAGTCACAAAACCAACCCGGCAACATCCCGTGGCAGATGACCAGGCATGCAGGATGTTTCCAGGGCCTCTCTTATCAGAACATTAAGAAACAGGTTGCGATCTGTTATCAAAAATCTCATTAATTAAATATTAAGTATGATGAAACATCGCTACAAAGTAGTGAAGGGGTTAACTATGCCCTTAGTGCAGCGGCAGGCGATCCTTATGTGGTTACTGCCGTTTTTGGTTGGTTTGTGGCTTGCTTTTCCGGCACAGGCACAGGAAAACAGGCAGGGAGTAAAAGGCCTGGTTAAAGATGAACGCGGCGAAACGCTGCAGGGAGTTACCGTTGACCTTAAAAACGAAACCACTGGCGCCAGGCATTCAACAGTAACCGGTAAAGACGGCGTTTTTGCCTTCGATAATATTGGCGAAAAAGGCGTATATATATTTACGTTTTCGCATGTGGGCTATACAACGCAGATCATTCGAAAAGAAAACCCTGATTTTGACAAAGGAGAGCCCCTGTTTGTTGTATTGAAAGATAATTCCGCCAATCTTGATGTAGTGGTAGTGAGTTATGGTAAGCAGCGCCGGCAGGAAGTTACCGGTTCAATTGTTCAAACAAAAGCTGCCGATGTAAAAGATATGCCGGTTGGCCAGTTTGCACAGCAGTTGCAGGGAAAAATTGCCGGTGTGCAAATAGGGCAAAATGCCGGTACTCCGGGCCGTGGAATGGAATTCCGTATCAGAGGCGCCGCATCGCTGGCATCGGGCAACCAGCCTTTGTTTGTGGTAGATGGTGTACCTATTACGGGCAGCATCAATAATATCAACCCTTCGGAAATTGAAACCTTCACGGTATTAAAAGACGCTTCTGCCAGTTCGCTATACGGGTCAAGGGCGGCCAATGGCGTTATATTAATTACCACCAAACATGCCAAAGCAGGTGATGCCAAAGTTGAGTTCAGCAGCTATTACGGAACCCAGGTAATTCCTCAAAAAGGAAGACCCCGTATGATGAATGCCCGTGAGTTTGCCGAATTTGAAAATGAGTATTATGAAGATCATCTTAAGTATGAAACAACTCCTGTTACTTTAGCCGCTGAGTATAAAAATCCCGAACGATATGGCGAAGGAACCAACTGGTTCAATGTGCTTACCCGCAAAGCGCCCATTCAAAATTACGATCTGCTGATTTCATCGGCTACCGACAAATCATCGTCGACCATTATGGCCGGATACCAGGAACAGCAGGGCGTTATTATAAATACAGGCAGCAAACTGTTTTCGTTCCGCTTTAACCAGGATTTTAGTTTGGTTAACAATAAGCTGAAAACAGGATTTGGTATTGCGCCCAGCTATCGCATCGATCATAATAACCGGTTAACCACCGAAGGCGTAGGCGGGTTAATTGAAAAGATAGTAGAGGCAAGTCCTTTGATTGCACCGGTTGATAGTGCCGGCAACATGCCGTTATATGTTCAAACGGCGGGCATGGTGGCTAATGTGAATCCCTATGCGCAATACATGAAAACAAAAGACGATTATAAAACCACGCGCATCCTGGCCAATGGATACGCCAATTATGAGCTGATCAAAGGCCTGGTGTTAAAAGGCAATATTGCTTTGGATAAAGGAGCCGAAACACGTAACCGCTATTCGCCAATCTCTATTTCAACAGATGGAACAGCCACGGGTACCAGCAGTTCGATCGACAACTATTCGTGGACGGCAGAAGGAATGGTGAATTACACCAAAACTTTTTTCAATGAACACCATATCGAAGCATTGGCCGGTTATTCGGTGCAGCAGTTCAGTCAGGAAAGCAATGCTGTTAACGGTACCAATTTCCCCAGTGATGATGTTGAATGGATCAGCGCCGCTACCTCTATAACTTCAGGCAGTAGCAATACAACCGCTTATTCTTTGTTATCGGCTATCGGCCGTTTGAATTATAATTTCAGAGGAACGTACCTGTTGTCGGCAGCAGTTCGTCGCGATGGTTCATCTCGCTTTGGATCTGAGCGCAAATGGGGTGATTTTCCCTCTGTTTCGGCAGGATGGATCATCAGCAATGAACATTTTATGGAAAGGTTCCGCCGTTCAGTCAGTTTTTTGAGGCTACGTGCCAGCTATGGTATTACGGGTAATAATAATATTGGTAATTACACCAGTCTTTCGCAGGTAACCAGCAGCAATTATGTGTTCAGTGGCGTGCTGGTGCCCGGTGCTACTATTTCAACACTGCGCAATCCCTGGCTTGGCTGGGAGCGCAACAAGCAACTGGATATCGGCCTCGATTTGTCACTGTTTAATAACAGGGTTTCGGTTACCTATGATTTTTACCACAAAATATCGGATGGGTTGATACAGGATAGACCAATACCACGTGCTTCAGGATTTTCGAGCATATCGTCTAATGTAGGCGTGCTGGAATTCTGGGGGCACGAGTTTACAGTATCCGCCGACATTCTTACCGGGCCGGTTAAGTGGAATGCTGCATTCAATATTTCGTTCGACAGAAACCTGATCAAAAAACTACTGGCGCCCGGATTTATCCGTAGAAATAATACCATCACATCTGATTACTATCGCAACCAGGAAGGACATTCGCTGGGCGAATTTTTTGGATTTGTTTTTCAGGGATTGTATAAAGACAGCGCAGATCTGGCCAACTCGCCGCAATATGGCACCAGCTCGGCAGTGGGCACAATAAAAATGAAAGACGTGGTGACCGACAAAGTGATCAATGAAAACGATCGCACGTTCATTGGCAATCCCAATCCCGACTTTTTATTTGGTATGAGCCATCAGGTGAGTTATAAAAATTTCGATCTGTCGGTTTCCATTGCAGGCTCCTACGGCGGTAAAATATTAAACCCCTCAAAATGGGCCTACTTAACAAATCTCGATGGCGCAAGAGGATTGCTGGCTGCTGTAAAAGACAGGTGGCGCTCGCCCGAAAATCCCGGATCAGGCGTTTATCCCAGAACGTTGTCGGGCACAACTGCCCTGGGCCGTTCGGTAAACAGCCAGTGGGTCGAAGACGGCTCCTATCTTTCCCTAAAAAATATAACACTGGGTTATAGTGTACCATTAAAGTCCAACCTCGCTTTTAAAAGCGTACGGGTGTATGGTTCGGTGCAACATGCTTTTATTCTAACCAAATACTCAGGCATCAATCCCGAAGTAAGCTTGAATGGTTTGGATGGCAATATTGGTATCGACGAAAATGCTTATCCCGTTCCAAGAGTTTTTGCCATCGGGTTTTCGGCAAGTTTCAAATAATGTTTTCTACTCAATTTAAAATATTGATATGAAGAAGATATATATAATTGCAGCGCTGGCATGTGTGGCGGTATCGTGTAAAAAAAGTTTTATAGAACTGGTTCCCGAAGATCAGATTGCTGAAGCGAATTTTTATAAAACCGAATCGCAGTTCAGGATGGCGC
Organism: Niastella sp. sgz303648; assembly: GCF_059587045.1. NCBI lineage: Bacteria > Pseudomonadati > Bacteroidota > Chitinophagia > Chitinophagales > Chitinophagaceae > Niastella > Niastella sp. sgz303648. The sequence goes on from NZ_JCAPSW010000014.1 coordinate 89,536, forward strand.
TCACAGCCGCCTACACACCTTTGCGCGATTTAATGGATAATGATTTTTATACCGGCGAAATGCGCACAGATAATACGCATTACCAGTACTACGCGGTGAACCGCGGAACGGCTTATACCATGCGGGAGAATATTGCCGATTTTATGGACGATCCTTCGAATAACTATTCAAATGCTGTATACTTTCATTGTTTCAAAGGCATTTCGCGCACCAATATGATATTCGACCGCATCGATGGAGGTACGCTAAGCGATGCAGCAAAAAATGATATCGTAGGACAGGCAAAGTTTCTCAGGGCTTTTTACTTTTTTAAACTGGTAAGGTATTTCGGTGGCGTGCCCTTGTTTGTGCATGAAGTTACTGAAGCAGAACAGGCTTTTTTAACCCGCTCTTCAGTACAGGAAGTATATGCGCAAATTGAAGCCGATGCAAAAGATGCCATTGCCAAAATGGCCAACCCTGTTTTTGTTTCGGGTAAGCAAAGCGGACAGGCAACCAAAGGCGCCGCTACCATGCTGCTGGCCGAAGTGTATATGAACCAGCATAAATATGCAGATGCAGAAACGCTGCTCACTTCGCTTTCTACCATGGGATACGATCTGTTAGCCAAATATTCAGATGTTTTTTCAACCACCAATAAAAACAGCAAGGAATCGATTTTCGAAGTGCAATACCTCGAAGGTTTACAGGGTGGCCAGCAAAGCCAGTTTATTTATTACTTTTTGCCGCGTAGCAATAATACAACCGTTGTAACCGGTGTGGCTACCAATAACAGCGGTATCGGCGGATGGAACACACCCACACAGGATATGATTGATGCCTATGAAACCGATGATACGCGCAAAGATGCTTCGATAGCGGTTGCAGAAGGCACCTACAACTCAAATAACATTTTTACTATTTCTGCCAATAAGAGTATTATCAATTACACGCCTGCATCGGGCAAAGTGGGGGTACCTTATATTAAAAAATATTTAAACCCGCATGCCAATAAAGGCAATACCAACGATGACTGGCCCGTATACCGTTATGCCGATGCCTTGTTATTACTGGCCGAAGCGCAAAATCTGCAGGGTAAATCAGCCGAAGCACTGGTGCCGTTAAACAGGGTACGCACCAGGGCGTTCGGGAATGCTACACATAATATTACAACAACCGATCAAACGGCATTGACCGATATCATTGCCCATGAAAGAAGGGTAGAGCTGGCTTTTGAAAACCATCGCTGGCACGATCTGGTGCGCACCGGTAAAGCGGTGGAAGTAATAAATGCGTATGGTATTAAAATAAAACAACTATATGGTTACCTGTCGCCGGCATCGTATCAGGTAACCACCAACCGGTTGGTGTATCCAATTCCTCAGTCGGAAAGAGATTTGAATATCGACCTCACGCAAAATGATGGGTATCCGCAATAATCCTGAGCGGAGTCGAAGGAGCCGTGGCCTTTATCCTGAGCGAAGTCGAAGGATAGGGCCGCGGCACTTTTTTTTGGAGTAAAGCATATTTCTCTATATTTGTGTCGTTATGTACTGAAAGAAATAACGAACATTTTAACTGCTTATCTTGTATGCTTACGGCCCGGATATACCAATGTACAGGTTTTGTAAAAAGAATAGTTGCCGGTATTATATGCTTAACTACTTATGCAGCATCCTCCTTTGCCCAGGAGCAGCCAGCCGCAACCGATACCGTACGCAAGGTGCATGTGTTACAGGAAATTGTTATATCGGCCTCCCGATTATCAGAGAAACAGCTTACTGCACCGGTGAGCATTTCCAAATTAAGCACTTCGCAAATACAGCAAACCGCAGCACTTTCATTTTTTGATGCCATAGGTTCCATGAAAGGCGTACACATGATTGTACCCGGACTTGGCTTTAAGATCATCAACACCCGTGGTTTCTCCAATACCACCAATGTGCGGTTTGTGCAAATGATAGATAATATTGATAACCAGTCGCCGCATATAGGCGCTCCCATTGCCAATGCATTATCGCCCGGCGATCTCGACATCGACCATGTTGAAGTTATTCAGGGCGTAGCTTCGGCCTTATATGGTATGAATGCTACCAACGGACTGGCTAATTTTACTACTAAAGATCCCTTCGCCACACCCGGTTTAAGTATACAGCAGCAGGTGGGTGTAAATCATGTAAACGATCCTAATAAGGTTTCGGCCAGATTGTACAATGAAACAAATATTCGCTGGGCGCAGGTTCTCCATAAAAAATGGGCCTTTAAAATCAATGGCGGTTTTAACAAAGGGTACGACTGGATTGCCGATAACCACAACGATTTGAACCCCACCGCCAATCAAACAACAGGTTTAACCGGCGCTGATAACCCGGGTTATGATGCGGTGAACGGTTATGGCAACGAATCATCGAATCGCAAAACACTTACGCTGGGTGGCAAAAATTATGTTGTAGCCCGCACCGGTTACTATGAAAGAGATGTAGCCGATTATCATTTGCAGAATATAAAAGGCGATGCATCGGTTTACTACCGGCCAAACAGTAATTCAGAAATATCGTATACATACCGCGCAGCCTATCTTAATAATATATACCAGCGATCGAACCGCTTCAGGTTGCAGGATTATTTACTGCAGCAGCATATTGTGCAATTCAAAAATCAATTGGTGCAGGCAAGGGCTTATATCAATTCAGAAAATACCGGTCACTCGTACAACCTGCGGTCGATGGCCGAAACTATGGATCTTGGTTTTAAAGGCAGTACCAAATGGTACCAGGATTATACAACAGAATGGAACAAAGACGTTAGTGCGGGTGATGATGTTGCTACGGCACATCATAAAGCAAGAGACTTTGCCGATGCAGGCAGGCCGCAGCCCGGCACCGCAGCATTCAATGATAAATTAAAACAATTACAGGAGATCAATAACTGGGATATTGGCGCAGCCCTGAAAGTAAAAGCACGGTTAGTACATACCGAAGCAACACTTAATCTGGGCAAGCTGTTACATACCAGTTATAATTTACAGGCAGGGGCCGACTTCAGGGATTATATCATTGTGCCCGATGGCAATTATTTTATTAATCCAATCGATTCGGGACATAATTTAAATTATACCAGTTATGGATTTTTTGTGCATGCTTCAAAAAGTATATTGAACGAAAAATTACAGGTAAGCGCCGTATTGCGTGCAACGGGGTATGAATATTTTAAGCTGAAATGGAATCCCCGATTAACAGCAGTATATAGTTTAACCAAAAATGATTTCGTTCGTTTTTCGTATCAGAACGGTTACCGGTTCCCAAGTATCTTTGAAGGCTTTTCGAATATCAACAGCGGCGGTGTAAAACGCGTTGGCGGATTGAAAGTTATGTCGAACGGTATTTTCGAGAACAGTTGGCTAAAGAGCTCCATCGATAATTTTAAGGCGGCGGTAAATAATGATGTAAATACGCAGGGAATGACTCAGGCGGCGGCCATCGAAAAGAACAAAGGCCTTTTACAACGAAATACCTATACCTACCTGCAACCCGAGCAAATGCACTCCTTTGAAATAGGGTACAGGGGTATTATGGCCGGCAGCAGACTATCGATCGACGCCGACTTTTACTACAACCTGTATTCGAATTTCATTGCACAGATAGAAGCCAGCATACCCAATACCAGCGACAGCGCGCAGATGCCTGCCTCATTATATGATAATAATAAACAAAGCCGATACCGGTTGTGGACAAACTCAAAAACAGAAGTGCATAATTACGGCGCCGAAATAGATGTGTTGTATCTGTTAAGCAATCATTATTCAATATGGGCCAATGCCAGTTATCAAACCCTGAAAAGAACCAGCGCCAACGATGGTCTGGAAGATGGTTTTAATACACCATCGTGGATAGTGAATGGCGGTTTTAAAGGAAATAATGTATATAGCACCCTTGGGTTTAATGTATCGTTCAAATACCAGAATGGTTTTTACTGGCAATCTTTTTTGGTAAACGGTAATGTGCCGCAGGTGTTTAATGTTGATTGTATGGTACAGTATTCGTTTGCCAAACCTTCGCTGGGCATAAAACTGGGCGCTACCAATTTGCTGAATCATTACTATTATTCATTTTTAGGCGGCCCGCAAATAGGAGGATTTTATTATACGACCATAACTTATTCCATAGGCAATAAGCGATAGACAATAGGCAATGGGCAATAAACAATAGGCAACAGGCAGGTTTGCAAATTGCCTATTGCAAATTGCCAGTTTTCTTCCGCGGGGAACAGCATTTGCATATTTTTGATAAAAAAATGGTTTTCCCAATTGGTGACGACAACAGAGACAGGAAAACAACTCCTATAGTTAATTACCTTCTCATCGCACTTAATATTTTTGTTTTTATCTATTGGCAGAACTGGGGTCGCGATACACATTTTACTTTTGCATATGCAACCGTTCCCGGCGAAATATTAACCGGTAATGATATTGTTACCAATGCAAAAATTCTCCGGGACCCATATACCGGTCAGCGGTTTGAGTTACCGGGATTAGAAGTTACCTCCATTCCCGTTTTTTTAACCTTGTTTACTTCGATGTTCATGCATGGCGGACTGGCTCACCTGGCCGGTAACATGTTGTACTTATGGATCTTTGGCGATAATGTAGAAGATGCGTTGGGTCATTTGAAATATCTCCTGTTTTATTTATTGTGCGGTATGCTCGCCGGGTTGAGCCATGTGTTCGCCACGTTTATATTAGGACAAAACCTGTTAATCCCCAGTTTGGGTGCTTCCGGTGCTATTTCTGCTGTATTGGCCGCTTACCTTCGATTACATCCCGGGCGAAGTGTGCACCTCTGGATATTCTTTCTTATTATTTCGGTGCCTGCATTTCTGGCGGTGGGTGTATGGTTTGCTTTTCAGGTAGTGAACGGATTAGGCGCACTGGGCGGAAAGGAAGCCGGTGGCGTAGCCTACGCAGCGCATATTGGCGGCTTTTTATTCGGATTGATACTGGCAGGCATATTCGCAAAAGACTATTTGTCGCGACGAAAGAAAAAAAGAAATAGTCAATGGTGAGTATCCTGAGCGAAGTCGAAGGATTCCTCCGCGCCCTGAGCGAAGTCGAAGGGTGTGTTTCCGCGTCCTTCGACTTTGCTCAGGATTATTATTTCTCAAATACTACAGAATCTGCTGTAGCTCCCAGTTTTTCAAGCGCTGCGTTAATATCAGCGATCATTTTATCGGGACCGCATACATAAAAATGTTTGCTGAAGTCTGTTATTTGTGCTTTTAAAAACTCTTCATTGATAATTGCGTTTACAAAACCCTCCTTTTTTTCGCGGGTAATAATATAAACGGCGTTTGTGCCAAGCATACGGGCTAATTCTTCTGCATAAATAATATCGGCCGTTGTTTTATTCGAAAAGAACAGCACATTATCCGCCAACTGGTTGTTGAGGTATAATTGCCGCAGTATGGCTATGAAAGGTGTAATGCCTGCTCCGCCGGCAATAAAATAACCAGGGCCTTTATATTCTATAGCGCCCCACACATCACGTATGATCAATTCATCGCCTTCGTTTAGCTGATGCAGTGCGTTGGTTACACCATTGTGATCGGCATACCGTTTAATGGTAAACTCAAGTGTGGGTTCATTATTCAATGAGGTGAATGTAAATGGACGCCGTTCTTCGATCCATCCGGGTTTGTTTATTGAAACTTCGGTAGCCTGCCCGGGAACAAATTTATATCCTTCAGGTTTTTCGAAGCGAAAACTTTTTACATCGTGTGTCACCTGATTAATGGAGATGATCTTAACTATATGCGATTCCATAAGCAACCAATTTATTAACCTATAGCAAGCTACCAATTAAAAAGCAAATATTAACAGCTTGTTATGATGCTCCTTTCATACCGGCAACAAAAGCAATGATTAATACATGTTTAAACTGTTAAAATCCATGTGTGGTATTATAACCCAAATTGATGCTTTTGCCAATACCTGTGAACCAATGTGTTAGAGTTATTGGGGTGCTGGTCTTGCATTTGCATTAGTAGTATCAGCATTGTTAATTAAAATATCAGTTATGAAGAAAATCTTTTTATCTGCATTAACCGTTATACTGGTTAATATGGCGTTTGCTCAGCATGTTGAGTTTGGTTTAAAGGGTGGTGTAAACTTTGCCAACCTGAAAGACGACGCCAACAGTAATACAGATGCGAGAACAGGATTTAATGCCGGAGCTTTGGCGCATATTCATTTAAGTAAAACTTTTGCCATTCAACCCGAAGTTGTTTATTCTGCCCAGGGAGCCGAATATTCAAGTGGTAAAATGAAACTGGATTATATAAATGTTCCTGTTCTGGCTCAATACATGTTTGGAAATGGTTTTCGGTTACAAACAGGCCCGCAATTAGGTATATTAACTACATCAAAGTTTAAAAGCGGTAATACTAAAGTTGATGTCGACATGAGGACTGCTGATGTCGCCTGGTCTTTTGGCGCCAGCTATCTTTCGCCAATGCGCCTGGGTGTTGATGCCCGGTATAATTTAGGGCTTACCGACATCAGTAAAGCAAGTCCCGACCTGATGAACCGCGTTTGGCAGCTTGGATTGTTTTATCAGTTCCGTCATCAATAAAGCACCTTAACCTCACCCCGGCCCCTCTCCTTCAGGAGAGGGGAGCGGGGTGAGGTTTCTTCATTTGCATACGATCGATATTCTTAATAACTTGAATGGATCAAAAAAGGGATATGATATTAAAAAAAGCGGCCTCTGTTTTTATTGCGGTAATTTTTCTGCCAAAAGTAAAAGAGATAAATACACCGCCCATTGATACAAAAACAGGAGATATTCAGGCTTGTATAAAAAAACTAATGGCTGCTTATCCTGGTAAATTCATTGGCGCTACCGATAATGCGGTGATCTGGTACGATAATACGAAAATGGTGTTTGACGATGGAAAACGTAATAAGTCGTTCAGGGCATTGCTCGATAGTGCAGACCTTGAAGACCAGGTTTGTGCCATGACCTATCCACGCGATGATTTTAGTGCTCCCAAAAAATATAATGATCCCGGCCGCATACGGTATGAACCTTTTTTTCGAAAAATGTATGGCAATACAGAGCAGGAGGTAAAAGCCAACCTGGTTGAAATAATCTGGCTGCCAAAGGGTGTAAATCAAAAAATAAGGGTATCAAAAATAAATGGAGTGGCCGATAAGCTGAAGAAAATTTCTGAGGAGCTGGATAATTACCCTGAGGTAACGAAATTTCTTAAGAAACCGGGCGGCACTTTTATGTGGCGAACCATAAGCGGCACCAACCGGTTAAGCACGCATTGTTTTGGCATTACCATCGACATTAATATCGATTTCTCGAATTACTGGCAATGGGATAATGCGGCATGGAAAACAAAAGGGGAGGAAATTGATCTGACATATAAAAACAGAATACCACTTAAGATAGTAAAGATATTTGAAAAGTACGGATTCATCTGGGGCGGTAAATGGTATCACTATGATACGATGCATTTTGAATACAGGCCCGAGTTGTTGGTGATAAATAAATAAGCCACCCGGTAAAAGGTGGCTTATGATTAATCATTAAAAAGATAGATATTCTTATTTTTTGCCGGCTTCCCATGCATCCATATCCTTTTCAACCAGTTCAAGCGGCATGCAGCCAAAATGAAGGAACTCATCATGAAAGTTGGCCAGGGAAAATTTGTTACCCAACTGCTGACTGTATTTGTTGCGCAGCTCACGAATTTTCAGCGCACCGATCTTATAGCTTAAAGCCTGGCCAGGTATGGCCATATACCGCTCAATTTCGGCTACAGCGCCATCTTCTGATATGGCTTCGTTTTCCATCATATAGGCAATGGCCTGTTCGCGCGTCATATTTTTGGTGTGCATACCCACATCTACCACTAAACGAATAGCGCGGTGTATTTCATCGCCCAAAGCGCCCATATACTGGTATGGATCGGTATATAAACCCAATTCTTTGCCAAGACTTTCGCAATACAGAGCCCATCCTTCGCCGTAGGCGCCATACCAAATATAGCGGCGAAAGGTTGGCAGGGTAGTGTCTTCGAGTGTTAATGACACCTGGTAATGATGACCGGGAATGGCTTCATGCAGGAATAGGCTTTCCATACCACTGGTAGTATTAAACTTAGTGGCATCCAGAATGGGTACATAAAATATGCCGGGGCGTTTTCCATCTGCAGTGCCCTGTTTGTATTCGGCGCTTGCGCTGGCAGCGCGAAATGCTTCTGTTTGCCTGATCTCGAATTTCATTTTCGGAAAATGCCCGAACATGTCTTTCAGATGAGGTTCAATAGTGGCCTGTATTTTTCTAAAGGCATTCAAAACTTCATCAGGAGTTTTATAAGGCATGAAGCGTTTGTCGGTACGCATATATTCAAAAAAGGCTTTCAGATCACCTTTAAATGCAACGGCATTTTTTACACTGTCCATAATGCCGCGAATGCGTTTTACTTCTGCCAAACCGGTATTATAAATTTCTTCAGGCTTTTTTGATGTGGTTGTCCATTGCCGTACGAGGTAATCGTACAGGCCAGAACCGTCGGGCACAGCCGAAATGCCAGTGGTTGTTCTGGCTTTGGGCAGATATTCATTCTTTAAAAAAACGGCCAGCTTTTGAAAGGCAGGCGACAACGAATCGCGAATAAGAGCAGTAAATGCAGCGGTCAATCTTTTTTTATCTGCTTCAGGAAAGCTGTCGGGCATCTTTTTTACCGGGTCGTAAAACAGACTTTTGGTTACCTCTTTTGCCACCATATCCTGCATTTGCGGGATCATTTTCACCACCAGTTTTGCAGGGAGTACATTTCCCGATGCCATGCCTTTTCTGAAATAAACAATGGAGCTGTCGGCCCAGGCATTAAAAGCTGCTGCGCGTTTCAGCCAGTTGTCATAATCTTTCACGGTGTTAAAAGGCTGTGCGCCTGCACCGCTTCCCATCTGACCCAGGCTCAGGGGAAGGGCCCAGAACTGGTTAAATGGCACATGGCCATCTATTGAATAATCGCTGGTGGGCAGGTATTGATGCCCCAATCCTTCGATACTCATTTCCATTTCGCGTTTAAAGATATCGTAACTGGTGCGATCGGTTTCGTTGAGCGAGTCGCGGTTGAATTGTTTAACCGCATTCAGGTTGACGGTAAAAAAATCGGTCAGTTTTTGCCGGTAGCTGTCGGTAAACTCTGCGGGCAGCAGATCATTATACCGGTTGTCGCCATTGATGGTGGCTTCAACAGGCAGCAGGGCCATGCGATCGTTATAATATTTTTCAAACAGGGCGGCCAGTTGTTTATTGCTTTCTGCGGGCGCGGTTTGCGCCACTTTGTCTTTGCAGGCCGCCATTAAACATACCGCCAGTAATACCGGTATTAATTTATTCATAGATGTATTTTTCAGCAACAAGATATTTAAAAAATACGCTCGTTGCCGGTATATTCACGAACGGATAACAGAATGGGATGAACGGTGAGCCCACATTTCCAGGCTTTCGTGTATTGTTAATATGACATATATGACTATAAAACCCCGCATCCCGTGTTACACGCCTTTCATCACATAAAAATATATGTCTACGAATAAATTCGTTATTCTTACGTCCGATTCGCCCAACCACAAGCAAAACCAAAAGCCATGAGAAGGTTATTACTTTCTGCTATTATACATGCAGTACTGTTCATGCTGCCTGTTTGCGCGTTTTCACAAACCAAATTAAAGTTATCAGGAACGGTTTCCGACAGCAGCAAGCCGCTTGCTTTTGTAACCGTACGCATTTTTAAATTAAATAATGCGAAACCCCTGCAAACAACTTTATCGAAAGAGAACGGGAGTTTTGAATTGAATAAACCCGATTCAGGTAATTATATTCTTTCTTTTACGCATACAGGTTTTGCCGAAAAGCGGGTTGATATTACAGTTTCTTCGCAGGCAGGTGATATGCAGACAGGTAGTGTGCAGTTATCAAGAACATCAGGTGAGCTGAAAGAAGTGGTGGTAACTTCCCAACGGCCGATGGTAGAGCAGAATGATGATAAAATAGTTTTTAATATAGAAGACGATCCCACCAACAAAACCGAAACCGCCATCGATTTGCTTCGGAAGACCCCGTTTATAACTGTAGACGGTGAGGATAATATAAAAATTAACGGTAAATCAAATTTCAAAGTGCTGCTCAATGGCCGCGAAACTGCCATGTTCGCGAGAAACGTGAAAGAAGCATTACGAGCATTTCCCGGGGCGATGATTTCAAAGATCGAAGTGATAACCACGCCTTCTGCAAAATATGATGGTGAAGGTATAGGCGGACTGATCAATATCATCACAAAGAAAAAGGTAGTGGGGTACAATGGCTCTGTTTCAACTTTTTCAAGAACCAGCGACAAGCTGAATGCTTTATCTCTTAATGGTAATGCGAAGGCGGGCAATTTTGGACTCAGTGTTTTTTTCAATACCGGATTTTCTGATCCGGTAAAACAGCACAATACCAATATCACCATTCCTACAACATCAACTGCTTATGCCAAAAGAACGCTCGATGGCGATCAATACAATAATTCGGCCTGGAGTTTTGGCAATGCAGAATTAAGCTGGGAGATCGACAGTTTGAATACAGTTAGTTTATATACCAATATCGATAGCTGGAGTAACAGAACCGTGTCGGACCAAACGATCACCACCGATTTTGCCGCTTCTTCCTCAACAGTGAGCTATTATCACCTCAGCAACAACGCCAGTAACCCCGGTGTAAATGTGGGAAGCGATTATATAAAACATTTTAAAAAGAATAAGGAAAGAGAGTTTAGCTTACGATTTTTGGGTGAGTTTGGTAAAAATGATGCAAAGCTCAGCAGCTTCCAGGATAACCCCGGCACTGACCGGTATTTGAATAATAATAGTTATGCCATCAACAATCAATATACCATACAGGCCGATAACAGCATACCCATACACAAAAACGGTAAACTCGAAGCGGGGGCAAAGGCCATTTTACGCCGGGCCAGTTCCGACTACCAGAGTTTGATCAAATACGATGAAACGGCAAATTTTAAAACCAATACAGCCAACACAAATTATTTTAAATATGGGCAGGATGTGATCAGTTTGTACAGCATGTACAGTTTGAAAATAAAGAAATCGAGTTTACGGCTCGGCGCCCGCGTTGAATACACCAATGTAAACGGCAATTTTGTTTCATCCAATACAACTGTAAAAAGTAATTATACTACGTTGCTTCCGAACATTCAGTTCACTACCCGGGTAAGCAGCCTCACAACGCTGGTATTTGGTTATACAAAAAGATTACAGCGACCTTATATCTGGGATCTGAACCCGTTTGTGAACAACAACGACTCGCTGAATATTTCATTTGGCAATCCCGACCTGGGCCCGCAAACCGTGCATGCAATTTCGGGACAGGTACGATTTGGTCAGGGAAATACATTTGCCGGCATTAATGTCGAAGGAAGTTATAGTAACAATAAAATTCTGCAGTATTCATCCTTTGATGCGCAAACAGGTATTACAAAAACAACCAGTTTGAATATTGGCAAGGAATTTCAGTCGAGCCTGAATGCAAATTTCAGTACGAAGATCACGCCCAAATGGAGCCTGTTTGTAAACGGATCACTTCGTTTTGCCCGGGTAACCAATAATTCCGATGCATCGCAATCGAACAGCGGTTTCGGAGGCTATTTCAATCTGAGCACGAATTACAAATTCACCGATAAATTTACCATAAGCAGTTACCTCGGTTTGTGGAGAGAGCCCCAGACCATTCAAACTACTTATCCGTTCAACACCTGGCATAATGTGGCCTTCAATTACAAAGTATTTAAGGATAAACTCAATATTTCTTTAAGGGCGGTGAATTACTTCGAAAAAACGCATGATTTCAAAAACATCACCAAAGACCAGAATTTCTACAACACCAATACCACTCGCCTGATCAGGCGTGGCGCGGTACTGGCGCTTACCTGGAACTTTGGCAAACTCACCGAAAACGTATCGAAGAAGAAAGGGGTGAATAATGATGATGTGCTGAGCAAGCCAGCAGCGCCTTCAGGAAATTAGGCGGGAGTTAGATAATGAAAAGGGCCTCGCTTACCCGTGGTTTATAGAATGCTGCGCATTGCGGTCAGCTTTGGTTGTTTGTTTTTGCGTCAACAAGTTCTCCGCTGTTTTCGCCAAGATCCCGTCCCCATTTCGCAATGGCATTTAATGCAGGTATCAGTGTAGTTCCAAATTCGGTGAGGGAATACTCAACCCGGATAGGAGGTTTGTTACCATACACTTTCCGTTTGATCAGTCCATCGGCTTCGAGTGCACGCAATTGAATGCTGAGCATTTTTTCAGTAATGTCGGGTATTTGTTTTTTAAGTTCAGCAAAACGGAGCGTGCCGTTTTTTAAATACCAAAGCACTACACCTTTCCATTTGCCGCCTATATAATCCATGGTAATGTCCATGGCGCAGTGGTAAATTTTTCCCTGCAGTTTATAAGCTACATTCTTTCCTTTAAGTATCATTTTATCAATTTTTTGCAACCTGTCAAATTTGACAGCTATTGTGTGTCAAAGATACTCTACTCATATTTGCTACTGAAAAAAGTATAGTTCAAATCAAATTCAATTAACATGCAAACAAAAATTCATCAATACACTTCAGCGGAACCCATGCTGCAGGTAAATGCTTTTATTGTAGAAACAGCAAAAGAGCTCGTTATTGTTGATACTACTTTAACGATGAGCGATAGCAGAAGGCTAAAACAAAAAGCCGACGATTTGGGAAAACCTATCGCCGGTATTATTCTTACGCATGGCCATCCCGACCACATTGCAGGAACATACAATCTGGTGTCGCAGAACGACCTGCCCATTTATGCATTGCCTTCGGTAAAAAAGCTAATGGCAGAAACAGAGGAGGCCAAACACAAACAATGGTCTGCTATGTTTGGCAACGAGTGGATACCGAAATGGATCTATCCCAATCAACTTGTAAGGGATGGGGAAAAGGTGCGCATTGCAGGCATCAATTTTACGGTGATGGATATAGGTTCCGGCGGCGACTGTGATGCCAATTCTATCTGGCTTATGGAAGATGAAAACAAGGCTGCTTTTTTGGGTGATTTCATTTACAACAATAATCACACCTATATGAATGATGGCAGTATTCTTCGCTGGCTGGCCAATCTTGAAAGGTATTCACCTGTTCTTAAAGATTTTAGCTCATACTACATTGGTCATGGCGCGACCTGCGGTTTTGAAGCCATTGAAAAGCAAAAAGAATATTTTCTTACTTATTGTTCTTATGTACTTAAAGCAACCAACGGCGCCGGTATTTTCGATGATACTACACGAAAGTCATTTGAGCAGTCGATGCTGGCTGCCTATCCCGATTATGGTTGCGGATTTATGGTAGGGCTTTCGGCAGACAGGGTAGGGAAGGAACTGGTGAGTTTGGCGCACTAAATAGTTGAAAATGGCTCCGTTCAAAGGCGGGGCCATTCAATTTTTATTATGGGTTTGCTACATCTTTTGTGTGCTACGCGCATAATGGAGGCAATAAAGCCCCCGGTTACTAAAATCACCACATTTTTGTGTGAATTTCCCCCCTGAACGGTCCTGCGGTTAGGTATAAATTGTGCATGTTATTACTGATCACCTACTTTATTACCTAACTAACGCTTGCATTTATGTACCATCAACTTTTTTCACTTCTCAGGGAGTACATTATTTATATTCTTTTAATTTTTAATTCAAAGAGCCACCGGAAGGTTTATACCGGGACTTTCTTTTTCTGCTTCATTAGCTTTTCCGGTAGCATTATTGGCTAACCGGCAACCCGCATTACGTATAAATTTTATTATTTATTCAATTATTTATTGGTATGTACAAGTATTTACTTTTTGTACTGACTATCGTATGCAGTTTAAAAATGGTGGCTCAGGCTCCAAATTTACCCGTAAAACAAACACTTGCTGAAACGCTGTTTTCGGGAAGAACGTTTTCGAATCCTTCGCAAACAGATACCCTTGTAACGCAACATGCAATACCTGATAATTACACCCTCGAAGTAGTGGCGAAAGTGAATGCTGCTACAGGGCGCGGACTTGATATGGAAGCCCGTAATGCTAAAGTTAAAGGGTTCAGGTTATCGTTGGATGCGGCTGCGTTGAAGCTCACATCGCAATTGGCTGCTACTAAGTCGTTAACAGCCTCCGGCGCGGGGCAGTATCATACCATACGGATAGCCGTTAATAACGATTCGGCCTACATTTATCAAAACGGCGCTTATATTTATACTGAACCTCTTTCAACCATAAAAGATATTGCAGCTGGTGTTGAAACCGATGAATTGATCAATACCGTTAAAGGACCTTCACTGATTTCAAACTGGGCGGGCACAGCGCCCAATAACACCGGCAAGCCGAGTGATTACGGATGGGCCTATACAGGAACTACATCTACTACTTTATTTGCCGCTGCCAATTCAACCACCGCAGGCACTTCGAGGTACCTCGATGTAAATGCATCATCAGGAGGAAACTTACACACCTACAACGGCGCTACTTATACCGGCCGGGTGCTGTATGTAAGATGGGATGGAAGCGGTATACAGAATACCGTATACAGTTATCCTGTAACGCTCGAGGCCAATACCACCTATGATTTCAGTATGTTGCATGCCTACGTTTCCAATGCAACAGGCAGTAAAACAATAACGGTTGGCGTAGGTAAAACTACTGCCACTGCTGACAGAATTACTTCTCATGTTTTCACCACCAGCGGAACAAGAGCGCTCAACAGGGAAGACTTTATTTTTACTTCACAGGAAGCCGGAACTTACTATTTGACATTTACCGGCAACTGGGCGTTGTTTTCAATTGCAGAATTATCGTTAAATAAAACGGATATCAACCCAAGGTTCATCTTTGGGAAAAACTATCCTTCCGGAACTGTTGATATGGAAATAAGCTCGGTAACCTACGAAAATGCAGCTTATGCGCCTGCCGGCGTTGTTACGGGGCCAAAACAACAGGTTACTGTTACCGATAGGGTAGCTTCTTTTCTGCCCACTTTTAATACCAGTTTTGTGGTGCCCGGCAAAACCGATCTGCATCTCACCGGCGATAATACACCATTGATAAATTCAACGGTTGAATTGAATAGTGAAGATTCATGGCTGTTCTTCGACAATATAAAACCGGCTGATGTAATTGCAAACTGGCTCAATAAAGTTACCATTAACGGAGTTCCCGCTTCCAATAATTCAGCCGTGCGTATTGCCATTTATAAAAACGGAACGGCAGTGATTCCGAACGGCAATGCAACATCAGCAAAAGCGTTGGAAGTATTTACCGGCACCAACCTTTCGGGAAATACAAAAGCGTACGAAATAGAAACCTATCATAATAACCTCGATAGTTTCAATAACAAAATAAGATCCTTCAAACTACACAGAGGCTATATGGCCACACTGGCTAACAATGCCGATGGATCGGGTTACAGCCGCGTGTTTATTGCCAATGACGATGATCTTATTGTGAATACGATGCCGCAGGGGTTAGATACTTCCGTTTCATTTATCCGTGTATTCAGGTGGGACTGGATCAGCAAAAAAGGAAAAGCAGGATGGTCTCCCGCGAAAATAAATTGTACCTGGTATTATGACTGGAATATTGCCGGATCGGCTTCAACCAATTATGATTATGCCATCATCAGGCAAAATGGGGGGTGGCCATCCTGGACGGATATCAATAATAAAAAGAACGTCAATCACCTGCTTGGTTTTAATGAGCCCGACCAGTCGAGCCAGTCGAACCTGACCGTAGACCAGGCCTTTAGTCAATGGCCCGATATGATGAAATCGGGGCTGCGCATAGGTTCACCTGCACCGGCGAGTCCGCAAAACAGCTGGATCACCGATTTCCTCGCTAAATGCGATGCGTTGAACTACCGGGTTGATTTTGTAGCCATACATGCTTACTGGGGAGGATTAACGCCGCAACAATGGTACTCACAGTTAAAAAGTATTTACGACAGAGTAAAGCGTCCGCTGTGGATTACCGAATGGAACAACGGCGCCAACTGGACAACCGAAAGCTGGCCAACGGATCAGCAGGCGCAATTTGAAAAGCAATACAACGACATAAAAGGCATTCTGCAGGTATTGGATACAACCTCATTTGTTGAACGATATGCCATTTATGATTGGGTTGAAAACAAAAGGGCTATGGTGCTGGCCGATACACTTACGCTTGCCGGAAAATATTATGCAGCCAACAAATCAGATTTCGCCTACAACCCGCAAAAAGCATATGTGCATGACTGGAAGCTGGTGTGTGCGCCGATTTCAGGTTCCATCAACAGCGACGATTATTTTAAGGTAACGCTGAGCTGGAAAGATTTAAATGGAGAAACAGGTTCAAAATATATTCTGGAAAGAAAAGTCAACGGCAGGGATACAGCCTTTGTAGCTGTTCAGGAGTTTACCGGCTATGATATTGGTGGTACGGTGTCATATGTAGATAGTGTATTTACAAAAGCAACTTATCGCGTAAAAGCGGTTAATGTAACCGGTGACCAGTTTGCTTATTCTGCAACCTATGATGTGGTGTCAGATGCCGCACCGGTTGCACCATCGAGCCTTACTGGAGAAGTGTTGGCCGCTACAAAGATCAAATTAAGCTGGACTGCCGGAACGAATGCACGTTCCTATAACCTGAAGCGATCGTTAAGCGCCAGCGGACCTTTTGATACGATCTCTGCCCGGACCACCAAATTAGAATACCTCGATGAAAAGCTTACCCCCGCTACAACCTATTATTATGTGGTTACATCGTTGAATACTGCCGGGGAAAGCGATACCTCAACTGTTTTGCAGCTGAGAACAAAAGACCTCGTTGCACCGGCAGCTGTTCAAAATCCGCATATTGCTTCGGGCGATTCTAAAATAACATTAACATGGGATTTTATATACGATGCAGTGTATGATGTATTACGTTCCGGAACCGAAAATGGTAATTACGACACCATAGCAACCAATGTAGATGCCGTACGGTATGAAGATAGTACTGCTGTAAATGGCACTGCTTATTATTATAAAGTAATTGCTTATAACGGCGCAGGACAAAGTCCTGAAACGGCTGTGTTATCGGGTAAGCCGGTGGCAGGCCGCCATTTATATGTTAGTTTTAATGAAAGCACAGGCACCTTTGCCGAAGATAGCTGGGGTGGCTACCATGGAACACTCGCAGCAACTGCAACTCGTGACACTGGGTATACAGCCAACGCGCTGAAGCTGAATGGTACAGCAACTTCCTATGCAACGCTGGGTGAAGGGCTAACCACTTCCTTGCATGATTTTACTATTGCTGCCTGGGTGAAAATGGATGCACTCAGTACCTGGATGCGTGTTTTTGATTTCGGCACAGGCACCTCTAATTATATGTTCCTGACTGTGCAGGCCAGTGTTAGCGGCGGCTTGTCAACCATTCGTTATGGCATAAAGAACACAAGTGCAGAGCAATCGGTTAGCTATGCCTATGCCTTTCCGTTAAACACCTGGACGCACTTAGCCGTAACCCAGTCGGGCAATACCGTTAATTTGTATATCAACGGCGAATTGGTGACATCGGGTAGTGCGATAACGCTTACACCTGCTGATCTGGGCAACACCAATCAGAACTATATTGGCAAATCACAATGGAACGACCCGCTGTTAAAAGGATCAGTTGATGAGTTCAAAATATACAACAGGGCATTGAGCGCTTTTGAAATAACAGAAGCCATGAAAGAAGAACAGACAATTACATTTAATGCTCTGGAAGAGAAAAAGGTTACCGACAGCGACTTTGCTGCTGCTGCTGCTACTTCATCAGGTTTACCCGTTACCTATACTTCTTCCAATGAAAACGTTGCTGTTATTACAGGAGGGCTGATTCATATAACAGGCGCCGGTACAACCAACATAACCGCCACACAGGCAGGCGATGCCCGCTATGCAGGGGCAACACCCGTAGTGCAGAAATTAACAGTAAATAAATTATACTATGTTGATGGAGATAATGATGGTTATGGTTCCAATATATCAAAATGGATGGCAGTGGCCGTTGCACCGGCAGGTTATGCAGATAACAATACAGATTGCAACGACAGCAGTTTGTTGTATGGCGATAACGATGGAGATGGTTTAGGGGCCGGCCGGCCGGTTGCCTGCGGAGTTGCCAATAATACAGATTGTGATGATACCAATCCTATTCCTGTAACAGCAACTATTCCTGATGTATATGTTATGAACACTGCAGGTATTTCAAAGAATACCATTTACATAGGTTACGGACCTGCTACGCTTACTATTCAGGCGCGGCCCGCAGGCGGAACAGCACCTTATTCTTATTTATGGAGTACAGGACAAACAACAGCATCGATAACAGTCAATTCAGCGGCCACTTATACTATAACGGTTACCGATGCAAAAGGATGCCATACCAGTGCTTCGATCGTAATCAAAACGCAGGATGTTGCATGTGGCAATCGTAACAATAAAGTAATGGTTTGTCACAACGGCCATACCCTTTGTGTAGCCGCATCAGCCGTACAATCACATTTATGCCATGGCGATAAGCTGGGTTCCTGTGATAATGCTTCGGGTGGTTCAGAAAACCCCGGTGCCGGAAGCGACGCCGCTATATATCCCAACCCCGCAACAGATCATATTACGGTACAGGTAAGTTTGTTGAACAACGACGCCGCTGTACAGATATACAATTCCCTGGGTAGAATGGTGATTGCCAGAAACCTCACGAATGCAATCACTACCATTTCATTACGCGGTTTAGCTGCCGGGATGTATTATGTACGTGTGAAAAACGGACAGCAAATAACCATTCAAAAAATAATAAAAGAGTAAACGTTTGCAGACAGCACAGAGCAATCAAGGCCTCCTGTTTTTACGGGGGGCTTTTTTGTTCAATTATGATGAGAGTGGAAAATTATCTGTTGTTATACTTCACATAATAAGGTTACAGGAAATTTTTGTTGCCCGAATATTTTCATGTGGCCGTCCAGATCCCTGAAAATGCTTTCAAATCTGGCAAATGAAGATTCATAACCATAACTGCCGTTTTTTTTGAAACTTTCCTTTATCTTCAGTTTTCCCACCACTTCAAATTTGTCCCTGAACGAAATAATATCTTTGTGAGTTACGAGGCGATAGGCAAGACCAAAGAAAAAATTGTCCTCCTTCGCATAATGCCAGATTTCATCAACATTGGGTTGGTATGATAAAGTCGTATTCGGGTCATATCCTGAACCAATTTTTAGTCCCGCAATGAAGCAGGTTTTTAAATCTTCAACTGTTGGTTTGGCTTTGCCTTTATAGGTTGTTGCTGCTAAATCATAGGTACATTGACCGCGTTTTTGAGTCACCCTGGCACATATAACAGCACAATAATTGTTGTCAGAAAGTTGAAAGGTCAATAAGTCGTCGGGCTGAAAATAGAGTTTTTTTATAATCGCATATTTTTTCCGTTTCCTGATTTTCAGGTTTGGGCGGGATATTTTTTTAAAAAGCTTTTCCAGTTCTTTCTGACGTTTCCTTCCTTCATTTTCATCGCACTCTTCTGTCCATACCTTAACACCGGCTTTTAACGCTATAACCCGTTTAACTTCTTCCAGTATATCTTCTGTCAATGCCCCGATTTCCCAAAATGCGAGCGCATAGGAAGTGGTAAAAATCTCGTGATAAAAGTCGGTGTCTTCTCCCAGGTCGGTCTTAACTAAAGGAACTTCTTTTCTGATGGTTTCAATACTGGCATCACAATCGTACAAATCCATTATTTGGTTGTAGGTGTCTCTGGCCAGGTCGCCATCGATAATTTTTATTCCGTCTGTTGCCATATGCTGTTATGTTGGCTGTTGCCATTAAAATAATATTGATTCAGTTAAAATGCTCATTTTTTTTGATAAGCGTGTCGATTTGGGCAATAAGTGTGCAGTTTTAGCCGATATCCGTGCATGAACATATACCGGCGATGATAGTAGTGAATAAAGAATATTTCCGCTTAACGACAAATTTTTCTATTTTCCCAAATATTCCCTGATCCGATGATGATTCTTACTTCAGCCAAAACTAAACTCCTTCAAAAGAGAGCCATTCTTTGTTTTTTTGTTTTATGCATTTCGTTGAAAGGTTTAACGCAACCGGTTATTAATTCTTTCTCGCCCGCTTCGGGGCCGGTAGGAACTTCTGTTACGATAACCGGATCCAATTTCAGTTCAACAACAGCCGGTAACATTGTATTAATAGGAGGGATAAAAGCCAATATTACAGCGGCCACCACATCGGCATTAACTGTTACCGTTCCGGCGGGGGCCATGTTTCAGCCAATTAGTGTTACTGCAAACGGTCTTACGGCGTATTCAAACAATCCCTTTATTGTTACTTTTAGCGGTGGCGCCTCGCAGTTTACGCCCCAGTCTTTTACATTCGCAGGCCGGGCCGATTCGACTGACTCAAATATCGAAACAACCAAATATGCAATCGGCGATATTAATGATGATAACAAAATTGATGTAGTTACTATCGACAGGATCAATAACACCTTGTCGGTTTACAGCAATACAACCGCAGGAGGCGATATATCATTTGCACCTAAAATTGACTTTACTACATCGCAAAACCCAAGGGCGGTTGCTATAGCAGATATTGATGGCGATGGAAAACCCGATGTGGTGGTAACTAACCTGACCGCGAATACAGTTTCTGTATTCAGGAATACAACCAGCGGCGGAGCCATTTCCTTTGCCGCGAAAGTTGATTTTGTTACGGCTACCCAGCCTTCCGGCATCTCGGTAACTGATATTGATAAAGATGGCAAACCCGATCTTGTTATCAATACAATTAATCTGGAAGGATATGTTTCGGTACTTCGAAACACAGGCAGCAACGGCACAATTTCTTTTGCACCAAAGATAGATCTGCAGTCTTTCGGCGGGTCGATTGAAGAAATAAGAACGGCAGATATTGATGGAGATGGAAAGGTAGATATTGTTGTGCCTAATTATTTTATGAACGGGATAACAATTTTCAGAAATACAAGCACGCCCGGCCTGGCCTCCTTTGCATCAAAGGTTGACATTACAGGGAACGGCCAACCTGATAATGTTGTAGTCGCCGATTTAAATAACGATGGTAAGCCTGAGCTGTTAGTCACCTATTTTTTAACGGGTACAAATGTTGCTGTTTTCAGAAATACCAGTACACCGGGCGCTATTTCATTTGGTAGTTTAGTGAATTTCTCAACAACAAAAAGTACAGATGGCATAGCTGTTAATGACCTCGATGGCGATGGCAAGCCTGATTTAATTGCCGGTAACGGTGGTGATTCGGTAGGGCTTTTTAAAAATATCAGTACTACCGGCGGGGCCATTGCTTTTAATTCAATAGTAAAGTATGCATCGCTTTACAATACTCAAATATTAACAGGCGATTTTGATAGTGATGGCAAGCCTGACATATCTTTTGAAGGGGGCCTGTATAGAGTGGCGATCTGGAAAAACGGAACCACCAAACCGCAGATTGTTTCTTTTACTCCGGTTACTGCCGGTACCGGCGCCACTGTAACCATACAGGGCGTTCAATTTACGGGTACAACAAATGTAAGTTTTGGCGGGGTGCCTGCTGCCTCTTTTACGGTGGTAAACGATAACACTATTACTGCAGTGGTAGCCAGCGGTGCTTCAGGCGCTGTTACGGTCACAGCGCCGCATGGCGTTAATTCGCTTGATGGATTTACGTATGTGCCTGCTCCCGTCATCACTTCGTTTACACCAACAACAGGTATCACAGGACAAACAATCACCATTTCAGGAAATAATTTTACAGGAGCCACAGCGGTAAGTTTTGGCGGCGTACCCGCAGCTTCTTTTGTGGTAGTAAATGCAACAACAATTAATGCCGTGGTTGGTACCGGCGCCTCAGGCAATGTTTCGGTTACTACTGTTGGTGGCACAGCCACGTTGGGCGGCTTTACCTTTATACCTGCACCCGATGTAGTTTCTTTTTCGCCAACGACCGGAACCATCGGTACCAAAGTAACCATTACCGGCGCCAATTTTGCCGGCGCCACAGATGTGCGGTTCGGTGGTATACCGGCAGCTTCATTCACAGTGCTTTCATCTTCCGCTATCAGTGCTGTTGTGCTTGGCGGCGCATCGGGTTTTGTTAAGGTAACAACGCCCGGCGGCGCTGATTCATTAACCGGGTTTACATTTGTTTCGCCACCGGCTCCCGTCATTACTTCAATTTCACCGGCAAACGGACCCGTTGGAACAGTAGTAACAATAACCGGTAATAATTTTAATACCGATACGTTTAATACCATTTATTTCGGACCTGCCAGAGCAACCATACAATCTGTTTCGGCCAACACGCTTGTTGTGAAGGTGCCGCCGGGTGCAGCTTATGGCGCCGTTTCTGTTACCTCAAATTTTTTAACCGCCCATTCGCCCAAACCGTTTATTCCCACCTTTACCGGTGGTGGCAATATAACATCAGGTTCTTTCAGTGAGTATTCCACTTTTGTTACCGGCTTGTCGCCAAACGCTGTTTGTATTACCGATTTTGACGGTGATGGAAAAAATGATCTGGCCTCGGCCAATTATTCAGGATCTGGTATTTCGGTACTCAGAAATAATTCGGTTGCAGGAAGCATTTCTTTTGAACCTAAAATAGATTATGCCAGCCCCTCGCCTTTAATGTATATTGAAAGTGTGGATATGGATGGCGATGGAAAAAAGGATATAGTGTCGATGGGTTCGCTTTGGAACACGCTAAGTATTTTTAAAAATGCATCTGCACCCGGCTCCATAAATTTTACAAAACGCACCGATTATTCCATAGGCAATAATGCGATGAATTTTACCACAGGCGACCTGGATGCTGATGGTAAACCGGATATTGTGTTTACCAACAGTTACTTTATTACGATAATCAAAAATACAAGTGTTGTTAACAATATTTCGATGGGGGCGCGGGTTGATATACCGGTGGGCATAACCAACACTGCGGTAAAGGTGGGCGATGTGGATGGCGATGGCAAACCTGATATTGTGGTGTTAACCGGTAATAACGACTCTGTGGCTGTGCTTCGAAACATAAGCAGCGGCAGCAGCTTATCCTTTGCGCCGGCTGTAAGTTTTGCCACATTGGTTGAACATCTCAATTCCTTTGGTCCTACGGATATATTTATTGGTGACCTCGATAACGATGGCAAATCCGAAATAGCCATTGCCAATACTGAATTATCTCACAGTATATCGGTTTTAAAAAATAATTCTACCCCGGGTGTTATTTCCTTACCCGTACGAAAGGATCTTATGACCGGAAGTGTTGCACCGCTTTCTATAACAGCAGAAGACCTGGATGGAGATGGCAAACCCGACTTTGCCTTCTCGCATGAATATGTGGCGCGCACAGTTAGTGCGATCAAAAACAACAGCACGGCCGATTCTCTCAGTTTCGCAACCAATCAAACCTATACTGATAATAGCAATGGCCAGATGGCCTGGGTTTGTACAGGCGATCTGGATAATGACGGAAGACCTGAAATTATATCTGCCGGAGGTAACTCAGCACCCTCTAATATCATCTATGTTTTTAAAAACAAAACCAACGGTCCGCATATCATTTCTTTTTCCCCTAAGAACGGTGTTGCAGACTCGGTGATTACCATAACAGGTTCAAATTTTACGGGAGCAACTGCAGTTAGTTTTGGTGGCGTTGCGGCAACCTCTTTCACGGTGCAATCGCCTGCAACCATTACTGCAGTAGTTGGTTCGGGAGCTGCAGGTAGTGTAACTGTTACTACGCCAAATGGAGTTGAATCGGCCCCCGGGTTTTTATATGGCCTGCTTCCTGCCATAACTTCTTTTACTCCTGCCAGTGGCACCTTAAATGATACTATCACCATCAAGGGTATTAATTTTACCGGTGTAACCCAGGTAAGCTTTGGAGGTGTGTATACTTCCTCATTTACTGTAATTTCAGATACCATAATAAAAGCAGTTGTTTGGGTGGGAGCCTCGGGAAATATTTCGGTTACAGGTCCCGGAGGTACAGGTTCTATAGCCGGATTTACCTATAAAAATCCTCCGCCTACTGTAGATTATTTTTGGCCTGTAACAGCCACAACAGGTACTGCGGTAACCATTCACGGTTCAAATATAACCGGTGTTACAGCTGTAAGTTTTGGCGGCGTACCGGCGAAAGCATTTTCTGTAATCGGTTCTTCAATGATCTATGCCACGGTTGGGGATGGTGCAACCGGCAACGTGAGTGTAACCACCCCTGATGGTACAGGTACACGGGCGGGATTCACTTTTGTTCCTCCCGCAACCATTACCGCTTTTTCACCTGCCGGCGGCCATTCAGGTACTGCAGTTACCATTACAGGCACCAATTTCACCGGGGCTATAGCCGTAAGTTTTGGTAATATATCAGCCACCTCATTTACTGTAAATTCAAATACGAGTATTACTGCCATCGTAGGCACGGGCGCATCGGGCGATGTAAGCGTAACCACCCCTTACAATACGGCAACGCTTGGCGGCTTTACCTGGTTTCCGGTACCAGCCATAACATCATTTACACCCGGTACAGCAGGAACAGGAACATCTGTTACCATAACCGGCACCGGCTTCACCGGCGCCACTGCCATAAGTTTTGGTGGTGTAGCTGCCAGTTCGTTTTCGGTAAATTCAGATTACAGTATTACAGCTGTTGTTGGTTCAGGTGCATCGGGCGATGTAAGTGTAACTACGCCCGGCGGCACGGCAACACACAGCGGGTTTGTTTATAGTAAAGTAACGGCCATTGTTGATCCTGCTAATGTTAATTCAAAGGAACTGACAGTGAGCCCGAACCCTGCTCATGATATTTTAATCATCAAACACCCTGCTTCGGTAAAAAATGCAAGGCTGCGGTTTATCGACATATTGGGCCATGAAGTAAAAACGATTATTCCGGCACGCAACGCCACCCAAACAGTAACCAGCGTAAGTGGCCTGATGTCGGGGGTATATACTATAATCTGGAATGAGGGTGTTCGTAATTTAAGCCGGGTGTTTGCTGTGCAATAGCCATTGATGGGGACGCTTGCTTTTTGTGAATGTTGAATCATTGATAAATGCTTCTGAAGCAAAACAGTTGTACCCGATATTTATTATTGTTTTTACTTTTTCCCATCAATGAACACTTCGGCATTTGTAACTGCCAGTTTATTCCTGCCTTCACTGGTAATAATCTGGCAGTTTTCGAACCGTACGTTCCCGGCAAAGAAAACGCCGAACGCATTTTCGGCAGTAATTATTACATTTTGAAAACTGATGTTAGATGCCGGCGCTTCGGGTAGGCCCCAAATCAAACCTGCACGCTTTCCGTTTTGGGTAGTTGCGGTAATGTCCTGGAACGTTATGTTTTTATAAACAGGCGTCAGATCGCCAATGGGCGCCGAAGGATAGGTGGAAGCAATTTCAGGCGTTATTTTCTGCAGGTTCCTATAGTCGCGTTCTTTTGCATTGTAAGCTGCATATATCAAAATAGGTATACCAACGTTTGTCATTTTAAGATTACGATAAGTAAGATTTTGAACAAGGCCGCCGCGGTCCCGATCCGATTTTATACGAATGCCACATTCGGTATTGTTAAACGAACAATTTTCAATCAGAAAGTTTGATACCCCACCTTTGGTATAACTGCCAATCGATAAACCGTGTCCAAAGCCATAGGTGCAATTGGTAATATGCACATTTGAAGTGCCGCCGCCACAGGTAAAATTATCGTCACCCGTGCTGATATCACAGTTCTTAATCAGGATATCTTTTCCTGAAACATTACAGGCATCTGTATTATGGCTCGGGTTTACCGGATCATCTGAAGCCGGTGCGCGAACGGTTACGCCACTGACAGTTACATTAGATGATTTGCCGCTGATGGCTATATGGAACATCGGAGAATTTTGTAAGGTTACATCTTCAATCAGCACCTTATCACATTCTTTCAGTGCAATCATACGTGGCCGTTTTGCATTTTTATCTTTTGCAAACGGCCACCACGGTGTACCCTGTCCTTCAATGGTTCCTTTTCCGGTAATGGCAACATCGTGAAGTTTTGAGCCACTGATAAAATCGGTGCCGGTTGTTGTACCTCCGGGATATTTGTCAATTGGTAATAATTTGATGGTCGCTCCCGAATCCAATTGCAGATTCAGATTGCTGAAAAACTGTAATGGACCACATAAAAAAACACCGGCCGGAACAATCACCTTTCCGCCTCCGGCACTATTTGCAGCATTCATGGTGTTTTGAATAGCTGTAGTGTTGTCTGTAAGGTTATCGCCTGCAGCTCCATAATCCTTAATACTAAAAACTTTATTTGGAATAGAAGGTAGTATTGGGGTGGCAAAACCAGATTGGGCTTTTAGTTGTTGAAAGGACAATAAATAACCACTGGCTACAATCAAAAAGTGAAGACGCATTTTCATTGGATGCAATTAATATCTAAACTTAAACATTACTTTTCAAAAGCAATATAAACCTGTTTGAAAAAGGGAAGCCGGCTATTTGTATCTGTTGGGAATATTCCTTATTTTTCGCCGTCTGAACCCTTAATCGACCCTGATGCAATATTTATCACCAGCCACGTTCTCCGGAGAAACCTTATCTGGCCCACTCGATAAAAAAGCCATTCAATTAGGAAGAAAAAAACTCTTTGCAGAACTGGAACTCAGTGGCAGCACCACGATCGAATTGCACGGTAAGCCTTTTACAAAGAATGATATCATCAAATATTTTGACGATCTGTTGAAAGATGAGGCTTTGGCCTATCATAGTGCGGTAGGGGAGGACAGGGTTTTGCTGGGTTTTCTGGAACATGCACGCATTGGACGGAAAGAAATGTTCCAAAACAATCCCCTGTATAAAGATGAACAGTTTATTCAATGGATCAGTCCTTATTTCTGTAACGCTTTCACTACTTTCATGGAAGGCTGCTTACAGGAGCCTGACGAGGATGGACTGACTTCCTTACTCAACAACAAGTTGCTGATGACCCTCGCGGACCTCGAAAAATCCTGGAACGCCGTCACCCGCATTATCATGAACGACATCTCCATCCTCGAGCGCTATCATGCACAGGATAAAAAGAGAAAAGCTCCCGGCGATGTTACACTTTCCCAGGTCAGGGACCTGATGGAGTTCGGTTATATCAGGATGATCCAGTTGCTTCCGCAGAACCGGTTTGCCAGCATCAGAGATAAATATGCCCATTGCATGTTAAATGCCTGTATTGACGCTTTTAATACTCATGTCCAATACCGGTCTTACGCCAGGACCTGGCTTGAAAATGCCGAATTGCTGGCCGTTTCTCCGGAAGTCAAAAATCAGATCCGCAAAAAGCTGGAAGAAATGGATTCCATCGGCATTCCTGAAGGAACCGGGGCCGGCACAGGGGGAGGAGAGAAAGAATCTTCCCCAGCCTCAGTTTTCAAACTCATATTTTTTATCTTGTTCATCGTGATCAAAATAGCCACCTGTAACTCCGGTTCCTCCGGATCTAACTATAATTATCATAATACGCCGGTCGTTTTTCCACAGAATATGTCACAGAAAAAATTACTTGACTCTCTGATCAACAAATATCGCGATAACCAGAATGTAGTACCTGCCCACCGCATGGACACGGTAACGGTCACGTATAAAGTGCCTCGTCGTTCCAAACATAAATAGCGTCAATTACCGTGGGCATCCTTGCTGCGGGCAGCGTGTTTGTTTATGCCCGCCCGGATGACCCGGTCGGACGGGGTTTGAGTTTATGGTTTGTAGTTGTTGCCGCGCTAAATTGTGTTTCTGGTTTGTGCCCGCCCGGATGACCCGGTCGGACGGGGTTTGAGGCTTGTGGTTGCTGCCGCGCTTTGGAGTTCATTATTAAGATCAAACACCTTAACTGTTTAACAAGATCAAAATTGCACGGCAAGATTCACTGAAAGAACTACAAACCTCAAACTACAAACTGCTTAACCCTTCAGCCCTGTACCCTTGATAGCCTCTTCTCCCTCGTTTTTGTCGATGAGGAGCTCGTACATGCGATAAACAATGCTTAATATCTCGTCTGGGTTCTTTCTGGCCAACGCCTCGTCTCCGCGCTTCTTCAATAACTTTATTTCGCTTTGGTTGCTATATGCTTCATCAGGCTTCAGGGAATAATACATGTAAATACCGGTAACATATGAGATATCCTTCTTTTTGATGTTCCAGGCCAGCCTGTCCATTTCACTGATCTTCAACCGCAGGTATTGCGTACTGCAGTTGTTGATCCAAACGTTTTCCTCAGTTTGCATGCTTTCGAAACGTTGCAGCAGTTCCTTGTCACCCGATTGCTCAAGCAGATGCCGGTAAGCCTCCTTTTTTATATAGTATTCCTCTTTCAGTTCCAGAATGCGGTCTCCCTTCTCCGTTGCATCGATGACCTGCGCCAGCCGTCTCTTCTGATCATCAAACTGATATTTTGCATCCGTAACATCATCCGGGGCCAGGTTCCTCAATTTTCCCTGAATAACTTCCAATTCATTAAGGGCCTGCTGCAAAGCAGCACTTTCTTCATACTTTTCATTTTTCAATAGCTTATCGAGTTGCCGCTTGCCTAACCGGTGCAGGTAATCTGTTTCCTGCTGAAGCCGGGTTATGTTGACCGTGCGGGAGGAAGGACTGAATGCCTGTTTGAACTCCTCGTCGATCATGCTGATATAGGCCGTCACCGTAATATCTCTGCTTTCGCTGATCTCGAAAGTGAGATCAACATCGGAACCTTTTACCAGGTCAGCCTTTAGATTCCTGCCGGAGATACTGACAATTCCTATCGGAAGGTTCGATTGCGGCGATGCATAGCGGCTACCTTCGAGCACATTGATCAACAACTGGTCTTCACTTCCTTTAACGATGGTTCTGCTCAATGTTTTCGTGATCGATTTCTTTATAGGAAGGATCGCGTTCCGTTCGAAGATCACTTCAAGGTGTGTGGTATTATTGTCGGGATCATCCACTTCGAGGCAAATATCGTGCGGCAGGGGCTGCCCGTAAATGGAGAACTTCCCCTGTACGATCATGATCCCGGGAATGGATACCTGCAAAGGGAAGCCCTGCTTGTCGAACAGCTTCATGTTGAAAATGTTCAGGCTGTTCGGCAGCAGCAGCAACATTTCACTGATCTTTTCCGCCACGGGTTTGAGGCCGCTGTCGAATCCGCCGTCGGAACGCGTGATGCGATAGTTGCTTCCGGCAGGCGCATTTTTGATGGTGGCGGCTAAATATTCTTCGGCGTCCCGGCTATTCGCCTGGTAAGCGGTTTTCACTTCGATTGAGTTAGGGGTGGCGTTCTGCGCGGTCTTCCCGCCGGGGCTCGCAGCATCCGGTTGCTGTGCCGCAGGCAAGGGTTCCGCTTTGGCGGGCCGTCCGCCTGCATACCAGGCAGCTCCTTCCACTACAGCCGTAGTGGGGTCGATAGATGTATTCACCTTAATGCCCAGTTCCTGTGCCAGCAGGCCTCGCACCAATGGAATATAAGTGCTGCCGCCAACCAGCACCACTTCAGTAATATCCGAAGGCTGCAGGTTATTTCTGGTCAACAGATTCCTGATGAACGAAATGGAAGATACAATCCGTTCCCGGATGATGCCATCGAACTGGTCACGGCTGATCGAAAAATAAACTTCATGCGCCTCGTCGGCTTCATCTGTAAAATCAAATTCGATATCTACGCTGGCATGGCTGCTTAAGGCTATTTTCGCTTCCTCGGCCTTATAAATGAGTTGGTAATATAACTTATTATACTTTCCATTCGCGCTCAGCATTTTGGACGAAAGATCCTGAACACCGAAATGACTTTCGAGGTAGGGGATGAACAATTGCGTAATGATGCCGTTGTCGAAATCAACACCGCCGAAGAAATTATCGCCTTCATGGTCAATGACCTTCATCTCATCATCCTGTATAACGACCAGGGCTACGTCAAAAGTGCCGCCGCCCAGGTCATATACCAGCCATTGCCCCTCCATACCGGATTTGCCTTCCTTATTGGCGAACGCGAGACTGGCGGCAATTGGTTCCTGTAGCAACAATACCTCGCGGAATCCGGCGGCATATCCCGCCTCCTTCGTGGCATTGCTTTGTATGGTATCAAAACTGGCCGGAATCGTAATGACCACGCTGGCCGGAGATTCACCAGTAAAAATGAAATTTTTCAGTTCCTGCAAAACGATCGTGCTTAATTCGATGGGCGTTTTAAAGGATCCGTTGTTGGGGATAAAAAAGCTTTCCCCTGTACCCATCTTTCTCTTAAAAGAAGCAAATACATTGGATGGATCTTTTTCAACATATTCCCGCGCTTTATCCCCGATCAGGATACGATCCTTCCTGAAGGCTACCACGCTGGGCAGGGTTACCTTCATGCCCGAAGGGTTCTTGAAAATATCCACAGTTCCGTTATTCGCCTTCGCGATCAGGGAATTCGTAGTGCCCAGATCGATGGCAAAATTGATGGTCGACGACATATTTATTAAGTTATTTTATTTATTACCGACAATGACCACGCCCTTCTGCAATAAGGATCGGCCCGCTTCCTGTTGGGTGTATACGATGGGCTTGATGACATCCAGTACGTGGAGCTTACCGGTTGCCGAACCGGTGATACTGGCTTCCAGGTCTGTACGGGCTTCATTATAAGGCTCTCCCAGGGGATTGAGCAGCAATAGCCCGGCCTCTTCGAGAACGGTCTTCATGCGATCAATATTTCGAAGGATGCCCGTGGAGGGCTGTGTAGTAGATAACTTCTTTTCGAGTTCGAAGACAAGGTTAGCCATTTTTATCCATAGGTGCTGGGGCATGATAGGGTAGTATTTGGTTACAATATAGAAGCCCGGTTCCAAAACTCAAAACTTTTCTTCCACCGGCAACCTGAGGGAAATATGAGGTGGTCTCCTATATGAGGAACACTTAGAAGCTCCATGTATAGCAGAAGTTGTTTTAATGCCCGAAAATGGGCAGATTATCAGGCGTGAAAATATGCGTGGGAGTAGTTATGCCGCGAACTTGCTTCTTTCAAGATTGTTTTTACAGATTTTTTCCTGCATAAACTTCTTATATTTTTTCAAAGCAATCAACCGGCCGAGCAAACAACTATAAGAAGTATTATTAAAATCAATTTGACTTACATTGATTCCGAAAAGCAGCGGTTGCTGATTGTTTTGCTGCAGGAAATAAATATCGGTATCGGGGTGTTGCTGCTCATAGTGCAGGCAGGCTGTTTTGAATCTGGACATTATTTCACTGCAATTGTTCAATTCACTTCTCCAGTATTCTTCCCATTTTGTATAATCATCCGGTTGAAATAAAACTGATTTGTAGAGTAAGCTGAAATAATCAATCAACCCGGTGAAGCGTGGTTTCAGGGTTTTATAAAAGCAAACTTCTTCCTGTTGATTCATGAACTGGTAACCATCTGTCATCTTGTCGATATTTAACCATGCCTGCATCGTTACCCCAAATCCCCACTCTATCCATTTCATTTCATCAGGTAATTGAGATTCACGACTTTGAATTTCCTGCTGAATTTGTTTATATATCAACCGGCATTGTTGTAATAAGGATGAATTTTTCATATGCTCGCATGTTTACAAAATTCAAAAATGATTTTTCTATAAGTATCGGAAAAGAAAGGGTAAGTAGACACAAACCCAGCCATTTAAATTTCACAGGTGAAGACCAGCATTCATAAAGCACGTGGTTTTTCGATCGGATTTAAGACCTCGGATATCAGACTTCATTCTGTGCACAAGGTACAGCCGGTTTACTGCGAAACATGGGGTGTAAATCGTTTAAGAAGAGGGGTAAAATGGTACTTTGAATAAATAAAGAGGCCGGGGCAAACCTTCAGTCTGCGGGTGAAAAATCGATTAATAAGGGGATAAAACAGCAATTTCGGCGTTAGGATGGGTTCACCACATTATATTCTTTGTTGAAGGAAACTTTATACTTTCTTATATACTCCGAGGGGTTCATGCCGAATAGTTTATGAAACTGTATCCTGAAGTACTTGGGGTCGTTAATACCTACCGCGAAGCATGCCTCATTGATATTGGTGTTGGTGCTGAGTAATAATAACGCTGCCCGTCTTAACCGGATATGACGAACAAAAGCACTGGCAGAGAGGCCGGAAACGAGCCTGATCTTTTTGTACAGGCCGGAATGGCTCATACCCATTTTTTGGGTGAATTCCTTTATGGTAAAACTATCATTGTCAATTTCTTTATCGATAATGTTCATACACCGCTCCAGGAACTGGCGATATTCTGCAGAAACCTTCGCTGTGTTCTTTCTAAGGGTAACTGTATCCAGAAAATACTGCTGCAGAGTGTTTCTGCTTTTGAGAATATTAGCCACCCTGGCCATTAAAAACGCAGCGTCAAAAGGCTTTGTGATATAATCTTCTGCACCGCATTCAATACCTTTTAGTTTGATATCGTCGGCAGTAGTGGCTGTTAAAAGAATTACCGGTATATGGCCCAGTTCTATATTGGCCTTTAACCTGCTGCAAAATTCTACGCCCGTAATGCCGCTCATCACCACATCGCTGATGATGATATCCGGCATATATCTGAGCGCCATTTGTAAACCTGCTTCCCCGCTTTCAGCCTCATATACGAGGTACATGCCAGTCAACAGGTGACGGAGATATTGCCGCATTTCGGCGTTATCATCTACTATTAATATGGTTTTTTTAACGGAAACGAGGTCGTCTGGCGCCGATATCGTTTTATCAATTCTATTACTTTCCGGTAAGGCATTTTCTACTTCATTGTTGCCAAGCAGCTCTTCGAGCAAAGCAGGCGCCGCTGCAAGCGGATGTTCAGCTGTTTCTCCCTGCAGGGCATGGTACACCGGCAGGCTGATGGTGAACCTGGTGCCTTCTCCTTTTTTACTTTCATACCGGATGGTGCCTTTATGCGCTTCTATAAATTGTTTCACCAGGTACAAACCAATACCAAAACCCGAATGAGCAGTTTCTTTGCTTTTGGGGGTTTGGTAAAACTTTTCGAATACCCTGTTGCCGGTATTTTCCTCTATACCACAGCCGGTATCAGTAACACTGACTTCTATATTTTTTCCCTTTTCCAAAATCTCCAGCATTACTTTTCCGCCATTAGGGGTGAATTTTATTGCGTTTGAAATCAGGTTAAATAAAACGATCTCTATTTTTTCCCGGTCGGCCAATATTTCAAATGAAGCATCGGCGCCGGATAATTCATACTGTATATTATGGGCTTTTGCCTGCTGCAGAAAACAGCTATATACTTCATGGCACAACTCATACAAATTAACCGGGGTCTTTTTCAATTCACCCATTTCCGAATCTGTTTTCCTGAACAAAAGCAATTGGTCAACCAAACTCAGCAGGCGCCGGGCATTTCGATATACAATATTCAGTTGTTCGGGGTTTGGCACCTTTCCCGGTTCATGAAGCAATTCTTTAACAGGGTTAATGATGAGGGTAAGGGGTGCCCTGAATTCGTGGGATACATGGGTGAAAAAAGACAGCTTCTTTTCATTCAGTTCCTTTTCTTTTTCCGTTTCTATTTTTGCCAAAGCCATTTGATACTTTTGTTTTGTTTGCTGCGCTTTGTATTGTATGTAGATGTACACCCCGGATACAAATACTACACCATATAAAAGCCAGGCCCACCACGTTCGGTACCAGGGAGGCAATACCCTGATGATCAACTTTTGTTCCTGATGAAGCCAATGCCCTTCGGCATCCGTAGCTTTTACCCTGAATGTATACAAACCTTCATTCAGTCTGGTATAATTGGCTGTTCTTGATTTTCCTACATAGTTCCATGTTTTATCCCACCCCTGCAGGTAATAGGCATAATTAATTTTGTCGGGGGCTGAATAGTTAAGTGCAACAAAGTCGATAGAAAGCACCGCTTTGTTAAAAGGCAGCGTGATGGCTTCAATACGGTCTTCGGTGCGTTCGGTAATAAAAGAAGCATTTTCTTCTATTGGTGTATTAGTGACTTTTACACCTGTTAACCATACCTGCACAGGATGAGTGGTGGTATAAATGCTGTCGGGATAGAAAAGATTAAATCCTTTAATACCCCCAAATATAAATTCGCCCGACTGCAGCTTCTTGCCCGCATTGTAGTTGAATTGATTGCTTTGCAACCCGTCTGATTGAGAGAAATTAGTGAAGTCCCTGGTTTGCGGATCAAATTTCGAAATACCATCGAATGTGCTGATCCATAATTTACCCTGCCTGTCTTCAACCATCGTTAAAATAGAATTGCTGCATAAACCTTCAGCTTCCGTAAAACGGATGAATTGGCCGGTGCTCCTGTCAAACAACAGCAGCCCGCCTCCTTCGGTACCAATCCAGAACCGGCCCAGTTTGTCTTCATGAATTGACCGCACCGGATTACCAATATGATATACCTCGTTGTGTTT
The DNA here is from genome assembly GCF_059587045.1 of Niastella sp. sgz303648. Lineage (NCBI taxonomy): Bacteria > Pseudomonadati > Bacteroidota > Chitinophagia > Chitinophagales > Chitinophagaceae > Niastella > Niastella sp. sgz303648. The sequence continues at coordinate 124,104 of NZ_JCAPSW010000014.1, forward strand.
TTTTTCTGTTCTGTCAATTTTAACCAGTTTATTAAAATTGCCACCCCAAAAATTGCCCTGGCTATCTTCGGCCAACGTGAGATAATCTGTAACCTGTTTATCAAACAGTTCAAACCGGTCGATATCTCTGTTGTACCAATATAACCGGCCATTATTACAGGTACTTGCCCAAAGTCTTTTTTGGGCATCTTCGTATAAAAACCACCCGTATTTATCCTCGATATTGGTATTGGGATCAATGCATGCATACCGTTCGAAAGAACGGGTAGCTTTATTATAGCGGTTAATGCCGCCGCCCCAGGTAGCAACCCACACATTGTTTTGATAATCGTTGAGAATGGAACAAACAAAATCGCAGCTTAGCGAATTCGCTATTTTTTCCTGGTGCTGAAAATTAGTATAAGTATTTTTTCCCCGGTTCCAAAAACTAATGCCTCCTCCGTCGGTTCCAATCCAGATATTCTGTTGGCGATCTTCGCAAAAAGACAGAATGAAATCATTGATAAGGCTATTGGCAATGAAGGGGTCACGACGTATGGTGCCGAACCTGTTTTTTCCGGGTTCTATAACATTGATGCCGCCACGCAAAGTGCCTATCCACAGGCGGCCATCTCTATCCTGGTAAACAGAGAATATCGCATTACTGGTAAGCAGGTCCTTATTATCAGGCCTTACCAGCCGGGTAATGTCCATTGCGGGCAGATTGATGATGAATACGCCGGCGCCATCAGAAGCTACCCATAAATGATTTTCGTTGTCGAGGCAAAGATACGGCACCCTGAAGTGCGTGGTTAAAACTGATAATAGTTTGTTATTGGTTATTTCGTATTTATAAACGCCTTCATCTGTGCCGATCCAAAGATTACCTATTTGATCGGCCCGCAGGCTGAGTCCGTTTTTAACACCGGTATTTACTATTTTTATTTCATTCGTTCGGGCATCGAACACACACAAACCAACTCCCCGAACAAATAACCACAGGCGGTGGCTGTTATCAAATTCCAGGGCAGATACATAGTAATGGGTATCAGAAACTGCGTCATGATTAAATGGCAGTTGAACTGTTTTTTGTGTTTTACGGTTGTACAATAAAAGCCCTTCATCGGCAGTGCCTATAAACATGTTACCAAGGGCATCTGCCCTGATGGCCCATGCCGCGAAATCGGCTGGTTTAATTTCCTTTTCGCCATGCGGAATGTAATAAAGTTTAGAGAATCTTGCAGTGCTGCTATTATATATGCAAATGCCCCGTCTTGTTCCCACCCATAAATTTCCTGTGGAGTCTTCTGTAATAACATTAATGAAGTTATGGATCAATGAACCGGAATCTTTCAACCGGTTCCTGTACACTTTAAAACTGTAACCGTCGTACAGGTTCAATCCATCATAGGTGCCAAACCACATAAAGCCCCGGTGGTCCTGGTAAATGCAGGTAACCTGATTGTTAGAAAGTCCATGCTCAATGCCCAGATAGGTGATCACCGGCTTTTCATTAGCCTGCAGGGAGTGAAACACTATGAGAGAGGCCAAAAGGCAGTATATCCTGTATTTCAATGGCAGCAACATCAGCAAGGCATTACAGGTAAAAGATGTTACTAATTTAAGTTATTTAACCTTTGGTTGCGTGGACTTATTTCTGCAATGATTTTGTTTCAACGTGTTCTCAATCACATTCAATCCCAAACAAATCCAGGCCATCCAGTAACGGGTTATTCAAAAAGTAAGCAGTTTGCCTTGTTCAGGAAAGATCAGTTGAACGTGCAGCGGGTTGTAGGCCTTTAGTTGCGTGCGGATCATTTGCTCACGATTGCCGCCGGGTTTGATGTGGGTGATCACCACCGGGAAATCTTTTAGTGCCTCTGTACCGGAAAGCGAAGCCAGGTTCTGCAACTCCTGCATCAGCCAGTGCGGCGTAAGATGCCCGAACAATTGTTTATCAGGTTGTTCATTGGCGAAAGACACTTCAATAAAAAGGGCTTTTAATTTTTTTGCAGTCAATAGGGGAGATACCTGTTGCCATAACCCGTGCATTTTATCGGAATGTTCTACAGAATCTGCTCCGGTATCGCCGAGGTAGAGCAAATAAGCCTCATCATGCCGCACCAGGAAAGCGGTGCTCTGATAAGGGTTTGAATGGCTGAGCGAAAAAGCGGTTACCTGCATACTGGTATTTTGCAGCGGTGTTTCGATACCAGGTGTAAGCACTGAATAATGGTATTTGCCAAGCGCTGGCTTATCGCCATCGTTGGCGAAGTTGGCCCAGCTTTTCCAGGTGAAATATTTATCCTTCAGAACATCCAAACAATAATCGAGGCCATAAATGTTTTTGGTGCTATCGTCGGGCGAATTGATGATCATGCCTGCCAGGTGGTCGAGGTGGGCATGTGAAATGAGATAACCTTTTATATTCTTCTTCAGTACATCGGCCGCTGTGCCGTGCAGCAGTTTTGCCTGAATGGCTTTTTCGATGCCATAGTGCAGCGTACCTGCATCGAGACATACATACTCATCGCTGCTCTGCGGCGCTACCATGTAAGCAGAGAGATTACTTTCATCTATACCACCTTTTACGCCAAGCGGAATGATTTTGAATGAAGTTTGTGAAAATACGGTTTGACAAAACAGGATGCATGCGAACGTAAGGATTGATAAAACAGGTTTCATGGCATAAAGCTACAGATAAGTTTACTTTATTTTTTAATCACACTCTATCCCGAATAAATCCAAACCATCTGCCCAGTAACGGCTTATAGTACCATTTTTATCTGAAAGGAAAATTGTTCTGGCAGGGAAATAACATTTGCTTAGACTTTTATTTTTTCCCCAAAAAGTTCTGATTCTTTTCCAAAGAAAATCATCGCTGTATGTAAAATACAGGCTGTCTATATTTCCGAAAACGCAGGTTTTAACACTGTCATCATAATCGGGTTTTTCGCTTGCATACAACAGCTCAATATTTTTTTCAATGTTTTTATAGTTGCTGTCGACTTTTAAATTCAACAATTTTCGCGAGCAAATTAGGGGATGGCCGATATTCTTAATTTTTGATTTGTCGATACAGAAAGTGAAAATATTTGTTATGCATGGATCGATTCCCAAAACAATGTTGGTGATTGTTGTTTTTGCTACTCCATGCGTTCCATAAATATAATATTCAGTATCAAAATAAGGTCTTACCTTTTTTTCAAATTTTTCGTTTCTTATTAAGTCGTAAACTCCTGATGTATCATAATAAGAAGCATTTTTAGGCTGGCCGCTGTACGAATAATCATAGATTGTATCTGTGGATTGAATCTGATCGAAAATTGAATCGATAAATGTTTTTTGTTGACCTTCTTCATAAAAACCTATGACAAAGGCCGTTGTTTTTTGTGATAACTCATAAACGGCGTAAATCTCATCTGACATCCCGGTAGTATCGGGGTTAAAGATGAATGCAGTACTATCTTTTTTAATCAATGCAGTGTTTGGTATAACCTGTAATGTTGAATCCGAACTTATTTTGTTCTCACTTTTATTTGTTGGGCTTTTGCAGCCAAAAACCAAAATAATCAGGATGATACAGGAAAAGGGTTTCATCGGGGTATAAAATTTGTAGTGACCGGGAAAATCAACCCAAAACTAAGGATTGCTTTTGGGAATTTAAATTTTGCAATTAAAGTAAAAAAAAGTCTCCCGGCATGCCGGGAGACCTGTTTTGATTGTTCTTCGAACGCGCCCCGCCTAAGCAGGGCTACGACAGAACGGTTACTGAATGAATCGGGAAACTACAGGTGAATATGCATTTCCTTTTAAACCAATGGCTATAACACGGAACCAGTATTGAGCACCCGATTTCAGTCCGGTAAACGTGAACTGCCGTTCGGCAGATCCTTCGCTTATCCAAGCTGTTTCATCGGTTGGCGGTTCAGCCGTGTACTGGTGCATGTAAGTTCTGGCGCTATTCACCTTTTGAACGCGGGTAGTTGCCTGATTGATCCCGCAGAAATGAAACCGGTAGCCCGTGTTTATATTTTTTATTCGGTTACGAAAATGGCGGTTGCAATAGCATATTTGGTTCCATCGGTAAGGTTAACAGCCGTACCGTTTTTCCAGTATTTTGCCAGGCCAAATCCGGAAGACGTGGTGCTCCACTCTTGCCCACTCACATATACATCGCTGTTTAATACAAATATACCCCTGCACGTAGTTTGATTCTGGCTCTTCGGCAGCGAAACCTCTGTACCATTTTTCCAATATTTACCTGCCCATAATGTATTACTTGCACCTTCATCTTTTATGCCGCTAACAAATACATCGCTACCTGAAACATACATTGATTCGGCCTGAGCCGGGATAGAACCTCCTGCCAGGGAAGAAGAGGTACCGTTTTTCCACACCGTAGCTATGCTGCCCTTGTTTCCTGCTACATACACATCATTGCCCGATACAAAAACAGAAACGGCATAATCATAACCAGTTCCATCGGTAAGGTTGGTGGCGACTCCGTTTTTCCAGCACAGGGCGGTACCTTTGCCATTTCCTTTGTATCCTGCTACATACACATTGCCTCCGGATACATAAATGGAACTGGCGGAAGCATATTGGTCGGTACCGTCGGTCAATGCCACCGCCGTGCCGTTTTTCCAGTATTTGGCAACCTCATGACCTGCAGCATTTTTTTCATTTCCTGCCACATATACATCATTGCCCGAAATGAAGAGTGAATTGGCTTGTGCATCGTAAGTGCCATCAGATAACAAAACAGCGGTTCCGTTCTTCCAGTATTTGATCACAGATTTCCCGGAACTGTTGTAGTCGTTTCCTGCTACATATACATCGCTGCCCGATACATATATAGCGTTTGCGATCGATCCGTTAGCGCCACCGGATAATTCTACAGACTTGCCGTTTCTCCAGTATTTGGGTATAAGTAAACCAGCGCTATTTTTCTCTGCCCCGGCTACATATACATAAGGACCGGTTTCTGGTGCAGGGTCACTGCTTTTGTGACACGAAGCCGCTATGAATACGACTGCAGATAGCATTGTTGCTTTAAATGTTGCACTTGGGGTTTTCATGTTTGTTGGGTATTTTTTGTTTACTTTTTAAATGAATCGGGTGATGTTTATCAGGTCAGCAGGTGACTATTGATGAAGCCGACCTGGATCAGGAAACCTGGGAAAAGCATTTTGGTTGTTTTCTTTATTTGAGGATGCTGTTATTTATCAATTAACAGGCGGGGGTAGGATTATTTAATTACATGCTATTTGGTTAGTGATTTTTTATACTTTTGAATAGTCGATTGCCTTGCTATACTAAAAGGCAAAGTAACTACCTACTTGTAAAAAGATAAATAACCCAAAAGGGTAATTTTTGTAAATGCAGAATGGAAATAAAAAGGAAAACTGAAGAATTTTTAGCGGTGATTCGATCATACCAATGTAATGAAGATGTTTTGGCAAGTGAGTATGAAAAATTAAACACGCTGTTTAATGATCCTTCATTTCGATTGTATGCCCAAAAAACACATCAGGCAATTGCTGTTTATAACTTTATTGAAAACAGGTATACCTACATTAGCGAAGCTGTGAAATTGTATTGCCCTGGTTTTAATCAGGAAAGTCCTGAAGTCGGGCCGGATTTATTTATCGGGATGATGAAACCTTCCAGCATCGAAGCAATGATTTCCGTTATCACGCCTAAAATGCTTACTACTACCCAGTATTATAAGGACCAGGTTACTTCTCTCAGATTTTCGGCGTGTATAGAGATCAATCCTGCATCTGATATTCAATGGATACTATTGCAAAGCTATTTGTTAAATGCAACGGCCGAGGGGTTTCCTTTACTATCATGCACCATGATCACCGATGTTACTTCCATTAAGAAAGATTTATTGATCCATTACTCCGCACATTTGATAGAAAGAGATAATTCAACTTTGCTGTATAGCGAAACAATGGGTTCTTCCGGGGAAAACATTTCACTTTCAAAACGGGAAATTGAAGTACTTGAATTAGTTAGTAAAGGCAACACTACAAAAGAAATTTCGGATATCTTATTTGTTAGTTTTGAAACTGTTAAGAAGCACCGGAGCAATATCATGAAAAAAATGAACTGCACCAATACCACCGAGCTGTTAAACCGGGCAACGGTTATGGGTATTGTTTAACACGCTTTTTTGTATGAGTACTGCAGGTACTACCTAAAAACAAAATCCCAAACCTTTCAGTCTGGGATTTGTTAAATGTCTTTTGGAATTTAACCTTGTACTGCGGAGAACTACTTAACCCCCACCATAGAATTAGTTTTCGAATCCCATACTTTCAACCGGAAACATGCTACAATATCGGCAGGATTTAATGTGGTTGTTTTTGCCTCCTGTAATTGCGGAATGCTGGCCATTACCTCGGGAAGGCGGTAAAACGGGATGCGTGAATTGATATGATGAATATGATGATAGCCGATGTTCGCTGTGACCCATTTCCAAAAGGGATTCATGACCATGTAGCTCGACGATGATATCGCCGCTTCCTCATAGCACCACTCGTTTTTTTCGCGAAAAGTTACTCCCGGAAAATTATGCTGCGCATAAAATAAATACGACCCAATCATAAAGGCCAGCATAAATGGCACTACGGCAGCCAGCAGCCAGGTGAACCAGCCCATGTAAACAAAGATCAATACACTAATGCTGATATGAACGATAAGTGCGATCAGTGAATCCCAATGACGTTTGGGCGCACTGATAAAGGAGCGCACACACATACCGTAAATGAACATGGTGTAATATCCGAACAAAATGGTTAGCGGATGCCGGATGGCCAGGTAGCTTCGCTGCTCTGCTTTGGAAGATTGCAGAAATCGTTGTTTGGTCATAATCGGATATGACCCGATGCTGGCGCTGAATAATTTGCAGTTATGATTGTGATGATAATCATGCGAACGCTTCCATATGCTGGTTGGCGCAAGTATAAAAATGCCGTACAAATTGAAAAGAATAGTTGCGGGCCATGACCGGTGCAAAATGCTATGATGCTGGTGATCGTGGTAAATCACGAACATACGAACCATGGTGAGCCCGGCAGCAACACTGCAGGCAATCCGTAAAAAGATATTATCCAAAAAGTAAATACCTGAAAAAAGCGCCATCAGGATCGCAATCGTGCACAGGCTGTAATACCAGCTTTTCCATACTATTTCTTTGGCAAACGGTTTGGTAGCAAGGATCAACTCCCTGCCCGGTTTTTTTTGCATGACTTGAAACTAAAAGGATTTTTAAACAATTATTTTATTTTCTGCCGGGCGTTTGTGCTTCCATCGTCTATGTGTCCAGAGCCATATTTCAGGTTGTTCCCGTATGTCTTTTTCCAGTCTGGCGGTGTGTAACTGAGAGATCATTCCATCAGCGGTATTTTTAGAATCTTCCGACAATACTTCCGCCAGAATATTGTAATAACCTCTTTTCAGTCGCTTTATTGTTATATATACAATTGGATAATTCATTTTTTTGGCAATTTTTTCCGTTCCCTGAAAAACAGGTGTGTCCTGGTTGAGAAAGGTTGTCCAGAATGCATTATCCGGCTGCGGCGTTTGGTCGGCGATGAATGCAGTAACACTGATCATTGCTTTATGCTTCACCATGTCTTTGTAGGTATCTTTCATCGCAATAAGCCCGGTGCCAAAACGCGTACGCATACGATACATCAATCCGTTGAAATACTTGTTGGCGAACGGATGATATACCACAAATAGTTTTTGGTTACAAGTGAGACTGAATGTATTACCTGCCCATTCCCAATTGCCGTAATGTCCCATTACGAGCATGATACTTTTTCCTTCGCGGTGAAAGCGGTCGAAAATATCTTTTGCAGCCGGGCTTAACGTGCAATGTTTTAACATAGCAGAACGACCGATCGTAAGTGTTTTAAAACTTTCGAGGAAGAGATCGCAGAGGTAATGATAATAATCCTTGCACAATCTTTTTATTTCGGTTTCCGATTTTTCGGGAAAAGAATTGCGAAGGTTTTGCATGGCTACTTTTTTTCGATAGCCGATAACGTAATAGAGAATAAAATAGAATCCATCACTGACCCTGTATAAAATTGGAAAGGGTAGGAGGGAAAGTAAATAGATGAACGGTAATGAGCTGTAATAGATCAGGCCTTGCATGCGGCGGCTAAGATACTTTTTAATAGCTAAAAACAATATAACCCGGGAGTCCTTTAAAATAAAAAAATCAGACTTTTCAACCTGGGATTTACTTTTTGTCTTGTAATATTTCGGGGTAGCAGCAAATCCCCACGCTATCCATTTCACTTCATCAGACCTGGATTCATGAAACAAATCCCAACATTCAAAATGCACAGATGAAGATCAGTATTACATAAAGCACCTCGTTTTCGAAAGGACCTTCGTTCTGACATTCTGTAGGAAAGCTACAATCGTTTACTGCGAAACACGTATAAATCGTTCAAAATGGGGGGCAAAATGATGCAAAGAATGATTTTAGAATTACGGGAAGGTCAAAATTGTCTAACTTCTACTTTTCTCCTCTTTTGGAGGTTTTCAGGCAGCGTTTTGGCCGGAGAAAAGAAGTGTATTATCGACAGTTTTTTAAATTTACGATTAATTTGTAATCCCTTATGTCAATACCCGATAGCGTTGCCGAAAAAGAATTGCTGCTACAGGTTGCCTGCGGCAGCGAGCAGGCTTTTCGGCAATTGTTTATGTGCTATCACCAGTGGCTTATTTCCCATATATTCCGTTTAACCGGTTCGATGGCACAGGCGGAAGAAGTGGCGCAGGATGTATTTCTCAAGCTATGGATGAACCGGGAAGTACTGGCGGGCATTCATAAATTCAAGCCCTACTTGTTTGTGTTGTCCCGGAACCATGCCGTGAATGTTTTAAAAGCTACGATAAAAGAACGCATGCGGCGGCAGGAGTGGGAGAAGGAGCATTCCCTCCAGCCTCTGAACAACGAAGAAGAGCCAACGGTTACGCAGTACACGCTGCTGGACGAGGCCATCGACCTACTGCCGGAACAGCAGCGAAAAGTATACCTGCTGAGCCGATACGAACAGTTAACCTATACAGAAATAAGCGGCAAATTGAATATCTCTCGCGAAACGGTTAAAAAATACATTCAAATAGCCGTCGCATCCATTACCTCTTTCATGAAAAAGAAAATGGCGGAACTAAAATTGCTGCTGTTTTTTTTATTTTTCCTAAAATGAATACCCCCTTTTTTCCCCTTTTTTCTGTCCTATAGCGGAGTGGCTGTAGTTGCAACAATTTAACGATATTAATTTCAAACAGTTATATGAAAAGAAACAGCGAAAGACTCAGCCGTTTGTTCCAGGGATATTATGAAAAGACCTTAAGCCCTGAAGAAACGGATGAATTATTTCAACTGCTACATCGTGAAAGCGATGATGAGGAGCTGAATGCCCTGATTCAGCAAGCCTGGCTGCAACTCCGGGAAGAAAAGCCTCATTATACAACGGCCAACAGCGACTCCATTCTAAATTCCATATTGGAAGACATTCATAACAGCAGAGATGACCGTTTCGAAGAGCGTATGCCGGCAAAATTGTTTACCCTGAAACGTGTAGCCGCCGCCGCGATCGTCGTTCTTTTTGCCGGAGCAGCCTATTTTGTATTCAGGCACACACCAGATCGCGCCGGCACCGCTTCCATACCGCCGGTTGTACTTCAAAAAGATACCCTGTTTCATAATAATAAGGCGATACTCCGGTTGGCCAATGGTTCGATTATCGTGCTGGATACATTAAAGAGCGGTGCAATTGCCCGCCAGGGAAACATGCAAATCAGCAAGGCAAAAGACGGACAGTTACTTTATAAAGTGGAAGACAGTATCGCAGGTTTTGCCGCTTCCGCTATCAATACCCTTTCAACGCCCATCGGCGGCCAATACCAGGTGCTGTTGCAGGACGGTACTAGAGTCTGGATGAATGCACTGTCTACCCTGCGTTTTCCCGTTTCATTCAGCGGCAGCGCCCGCCAGGTGGAACTCGAGGGGGAAGCCTATTTTGAAGTTGCGAAAAATACAGGTAAGCCGTTTATCGTACAATCAAAAAGACAGCAGATCACGGTTTTGGGTACGCACTTTAATGTAATGGCCTATAGTGATGAACGCATTTTAAAAACAACCTTGTTGGAAGGTTCCCTCCGGGTAGCCAATAACAACGCCGCAGTGCTCCTGAAGCCCGGTGAAATGGCCGTACTCAACGGCAGTGAACAACTTGCCGTAAACCACGATGCTGATACCGGTGAAGAAACCGCCTGGAAAGATAACCTGTTTAATTTCAGGGATGCGGGTATAGAAGAAGTCATGCGCCAGGCTGCCCGCTGGTACAATATCCGGGTACATTACCAGGGCAAAATACCTCAAAATGAATTTAATGGTAAAATTTCACGCGCTGTAAAGCTGTCGGAATTCCTGAACATACTCCGCTATAAGGGAATCAATGTCAGCATGGCCGGCCAGGACATTACCATCATAAATTAAACATCATTCGCCACCACAAAAGCACCAAGCCTATGTAAACAAACTAAACTCCAAAATGCATGCCCACAAAAAACCGGGAAGTGTTTGCAGCACGTTCCCGGCACATATCGGGGTACTGTTCATTACCATTGACTATAGCAATTTTAAGTTTAACCCAGACATTTCAAAGTTATGAAATTAACCGCTTCCGTATTATCTGTGCCATTGCCCAAACTATCCAAAGTTTTGATTGCCATGAAATTGATTGTCTTTCTAATGATTGCTTCACTTTCCCGGGTTAGCGCTGAAGGTTTTGCCCAAAGCATTACCATTCATGAAAAAAACGCCTCCATCCAGGCCGTTTTGCGCAATATTGAAAAGCAGAGTAATTATTATTTTTTTTACGAGAAGGCCGACTTTCCGCCATCGGTAAAATTTACCATTCACCTTGATCATGTTCCGGTTGAAACCGTGCTTGATGAATGTTTTAAAAACCAGCCGGTAACCTACCGTGTTTTCCAGCAAACCATTGTCATTAAAAAATATGTTCCGGACAGGCCGGAGGAAGCGGGTATCTCCACCGATACCACTATCACCATCACCGGCACCGTTCAGGATGATAAGGGCCACGGGCTCCCCGGCGCTTCAGTAATGATTAAAAATTCTTCAGTCAGCGTAAATACTGATATCAATGGCCGGTACATCATCCACGTGCCCGCCGGCGGGTCCCTGGTATTTACGTTTGTCGGCATGCAAAAACAGGAAATAGCCGTTGCCGGTAAAACGACCATCAACGTCACCCTCAAACTGGTCGCTGAGGAATTGGGTGATGTTGTGGTGATAGGTTATGGCACGCAGAAACGCCGCGATATTAACGGCGCCGTATCGTCGGTCAAAGGGACGGATATTGCCAATATTCCGCAGCCCAGCGTAGACCAGTTGCTGCAGGGTAAGGCGTCGGGACTGACCATTACGCAAAACTCCGGAGCTCCGGGCAGCAATACCTCGGTGCGCATCCGGGGCGTTACTTCCTTAAGCGGCACCAACGAACCTCTGTATGTCATCGACGGCGTACCCATATCCGGCGATGCCAATAATTCAAGTACCAGCGGACGGTCGCCCCTGCAAACCGCTGCCGGATATACCTACACGCAAAGCTCGGTAAGTCCCCTGGCTATGATTAATCCCAATGACATCGAATCAATCGATGTGCTGAAAGATGCTTCCGCCACCGCCATCTATGGCAACAGGGCGTCTAACGGGGTTATCATTATCACCACCAAACACGGTAAAAACGGCAATGCCAAAATAAATTACAATGGCTATGCCGGGCTCCAACAGGTGTCGAAATATATTCACATGATGGACCTGAAGCAATATGCCAAACTGGAAAACGTGATAAGCGATATTTACAGCATCGGCCGCAGACCTGATTTTGCGGATTCAAGTTTACTCGGGGCCGGTACCGACTGGCAGCGCCAGGTGTTCAGAAATGCTTTGCAGCAAAGTCACCAGTTGTCTGTTTCGGGCGGCAGGGAAGGACTGAACTATTATGTGTCCGGCGGCATGCTGCAACAGGACGGGATCGTTGTCGGCTCTGCCTTCAAACGGTATTCGTTCCGCTCCAATCTCGATGCACAGGTAAAGGAATGGTTTAAGCTGGGGCTCACCATGGCGGGTAACCGTACTTCGGAAGATGTGGTGCAGGGCGATAACAATGGTATCGTTTACAATGCCCTCCTGCAGGCGCCCGATCTTACGGTCTACAACGTTGATGGTTCGTATTCCGGTCCGCCCGCCAGCGACCCGCTTTCCGTCAGCGGCGTCATCAATCCCGTAGCGCAGGCACATCAAATGACCAACCACCTGACCCGAACGAATCTGAACGCCAACCTGTATAACGATATCCGGTTCACCAGGGATTTAACCCTTCGGTCAGAATTCGGCGGCGATTTTGGTTATTCAGATAACAATCTTTTCAACCCAACTTATTCCTGGGGCCGGTTCATTAATCCCACGGCCTCACTCAACGAACGCTCCCAACAAAGTACTTACCAGATATGGAAGGAATACCTTACCTACCAGCATACATTTGCCGGAAAGCACAATGTAACCGCCCTTGCCGGCCATGAAGTGCAGGAGGTAAACTGGCGTGGCACGCAAGGTTATCGCCAGGGCTTTTACAGCAACACCGTACAGTCGCTGAATCTGGGGCAGGCATCTACCGCCACCAATGATGAATATAAAGGCAGCCAAAGCCAGGAATCCTTTTACGCCCGTGTCATTTACAATTACAGCAACCGTTACAGCTTTACGGCAACCCTTCGCCAGGACAAATCATCCAAATTCGCACCCGAACACCAGATCGGTTATTTTCCCGCTTTCGCCGCATCGTGGAAACTGTCGGATGAAGCATTTATGAAGAACATAAAAACGGTAGCGGATAATATTAAATTCAGGTTGGGCTACGGTCAGGTAGGCAACCAGGAAATCCCCAATTACCTCTATGGCTCACCGCTGAATGCTTCGGTAACGGGATTGGGTACCGGCTTTTTACTGAACCAGATTGCCAATCCGAATCTGAAATGGCAAACCTCCATTCAATACAATGCCGGTATCGACTTCAGCTTGTTTGACAAACGGATTGAAGCCAGTGTAGATGTATACAAAAAAACATCGCGGAATTTCTTATTCCAGCTGCCGCTGCCGGCCTACCTGGTAGGCAGTTTTACTTACCTCGGCGGTATTAACCCGCCTTATGTCAACCTCGGAAGGGTCGAAAACCAGGGCATCGACATCACCCTTAACACGCATAATATCGTTAGCGGGAAGGTGAAATGGAATACCGCTATCATAGTCTCGCATTATAACAATACGGTAAAAGAACTAACCACGGGGCTCGATGAACTGATCGGGAAGGTCACCAATGGCTTTCTCGATGTGGCGGCTACCCGCACCGTGGTTGGCGGTCCCATCGGGGAGTTTTACGGCTACAAGGTGAAAGGCATATTTAAAACAGACGGCGAGTTGAGCAAGGCGCCACAGCAGTTCAGTCGCCCCATTGGTAATTCCAGTGCAGGCACCTGGCTGGGCGATGTGCAGTACCAGGATCTGGATAATAACGGGGTAATCGATGCCAACGACCGCACTGCGCTCGGCAACCCTAATCCCAAATTCACTTATGGCATTACCAATAACTTTTCCTTCGGTGATTTTGATTTGAGCATTTTCCTATATGGTTCCTACGGCGCCAAAATACTGAACCTCCTCGATCGTTCGCTGGGTGGCCTTGCCGGACCTTACCAGAATCAATACGCTTCTGTTGCCGGTTACTGGACGCCTGACAATGCCAACTCGGATATTCCCGCCCCGAAAATCGGTACAGACAATCCTAACATCTTTGTCTCCGACCGGTTTATTCACAACGGATCTTACCTCCGGGTTCAAAACATCAACCTGGCCTGGAATATACCTTCCCGCTGGCTCCACAAAGCGAAATTAGGTGGGATGAAAATCTATACCAGTGTTCAAAACCTGTATACGTTTACCAGTTACAACGGCTATGATCCGGAAGTAGGTTCCAGCAACCAAAGCGCTATCCTGACGAATATCGACAACGGCAGGTACCCGCTGGCCCGCACCGTCACATTTGGAATGAACGTACAGTTTTAATCACCTAATCACGTAACGCAACATGAAAAAATATAACCATTATATTAAAATAAGCCTGCTGTTAATTGGTATTTCGGCTGCCGGTTGCAAAAAGGATTTCTTCAACCGCACGCCTGCCGATACACTGACCCTCGATAATTTTTACCAGACTACCGACCAGGTTCAGGCCAGTACCAATGCTCTGTACAATTCACCCTGGTTCGACTGGAACAACAAAGCATCCTGGAGTATCGCAGAAATGCTTGGCGGCAATGCCCGCACCTATTCGCCCGATGTGGTCAATTTCAGTAATTTTTCTGTAACTGGCGACAACATACAGCTGGCAGCGGCATGGAATGCCCTGTATTCCGTGGTGGCCCAGTCTAATGCGGTTATCAACAACCTGCCATCGCATGTGGCCACAACGATACCTGCCGCAGTTGTCAATAACGCGCTGGGAGAAGCGCATTTCATGCGGGCCGTTGCTTATTTTTACCTGGTACGCACCTGGGGAAATGTGCCGATTATTACAAACTCGCTCGACTATATCAACAATTACCAGGTTAATACCAACCCGGTAACGGATATCTATAAATTTATTTTGAACGATTTGAAGTTTGCGGAAGCCAATTGTACCGCGATGATCAGGAATGGCAGCAAAGCGCAGGGGCATGTATCCAGCGGTTCTGCCTCCGCTTTTCTCGCAAAAGTATATTTATACATGCGGGACTATACCAATGCACGCGCCGAAGCGGAAAAGGTGATCAGTAGCGGTGAGTTTAAACTGTACGGCATCGACATCCCCGGCAAAACCTACGCCGACCTGTTTAAGACTGTTAATAATAATAATGAAGAATCAGTAGCCGCTCTGCAATGGCAAGGGGGAAGCTCTTACGGTCACGGCAACTCGCAGCAGGCCTTTTTTGCCTGGACGTCGCAGATAACAGGCACCGGTGATGGCTATGGTTCGGTTGCTGCTTCCATAGATCTTACCAGCTCCTATGAGGCCGGCGATCTCCGGCGCAAACCAACGCTCATGTACCCAGGTGACGTTTATCCCGAAATAGACCAGGCCCACGGCGGATATACCGTACCGGCAAGCGCAATGTCGCAGGGCAGTTCCGCATTGCTAAAAAAATACGTGGTGGGCACACCCGCCGACAACGGCGGTTTGGGCGCCGCTTTCTCGACCGGCATCAATACTTACCTCATGCGGTATGCCGAGGTGCTGCTCATTGAAGCCGAGGCGGTGCTGGCCGGTAATGCCTCCACTACTGACGCGGCTGCAGTTGGCCCGGTCAATAAAGTGAGGCAGCGTGCAGGATTAAGCCCGCTTACCTCCGTTACGCAGAGCAGTATTATGCACGAGCGGAGAATAGAATTGGCCATGGAATGCGATTACTGGTTCGACCTCGGGCGTCTCGATGGATTTAATGTAAAATCACATCCCAAAGCCATCGCTATAATCGACAACCAGGAGAGAGGCATTTACAGTACCACCACCCCGGTAGTGGTGTGGTCGCAGAAATACAACATCAGCGATGCCAATTTTGTGCTGCCCTATCCGACCACGGAATCCACTCTTAACCCCAAATTATTAGAGGCGCCTGTGCCGTATCATTTTTAACCTTAAACATTGCGCATATGTATTCAAGATATAAATTGTTGATGGGCTCTGCGGTATTGTTCATTTTGCTAATCACAGGCACCTTGTCCTGCAGGAAAAACAGCGACGGGGCTCCTTCACTCACCCGTGTCCGTACAGTTACCAGATACGATACCGTGGTAG
Organism: Niastella sp. sgz303648; assembly: GCF_059587045.1. Taxonomy (NCBI): domain Bacteria; kingdom Pseudomonadati; phylum Bacteroidota; class Chitinophagia; order Chitinophagales; family Chitinophagaceae; genus Niastella; species Niastella sp. sgz303648. The sequence continues at coordinate 140,039 of NZ_JCAPSW010000014.1, forward strand.
TAACGCACCGGCAAGACCTGGGCACATCCTACACCTCACAAGACGTGATACCGGTAGCGTTCGATTCTACTGTAACCTCGGGCGCGCTGGGTGGCCTGTTTGCCATCATAGGCACTAACCTGCAAACCACCACCAGCGTATCCTTTAACGAGTATCCCGTTTATTTCAATCCGACGCTGGTTACCAATACGTCGATCATCGTCAAAATTCCCGCCGAGACGCCCTGGCAGAACGGCAATAATAAGCTGGTCGTGACTACGAAATACGGTACGGCAACGCTCGATTTTACCGTGCTGCAACCTGTTCCCGCCATTACCGGCCTCAGCCAGTTTGCCGGTAATCCCGGCGATACGGTGACCATCACCGGTACCGTGCTCGACAACGCCTCCGTTGTGAAATTCGGAACTACTTCAGCAAAAATTGTGTCCACGACGTCTACCGCCATTAAAGTGATCGTGCCGGCCAATGCGCGGGGCGTAACATCTGTAACTACCCCGGGGGGCACTTCATCGGGGCCTTACGCTTCTTACAACGGTGTGGTGCCGCCGATGGCCATCCCCTTCGGGTTCAAAAGCCTGCTCTACGAGGATGCGGTTCCTTCGAACGGCTACACCTTTGGGTTTATTGGCTGGAATGCTAATACCCAAAGTACGGAAGTGGTTAAACGCGGCCCATATTCCATACGGCTTGACTATACCGGTAATTATGCGGGTTATGCCGTTGGCAGCGGGCCCGGCATCGATTTAACCGGCGCTACTTATGTTAAGTTTTCCATTTATGGAGGATCTACCGGTACGGAAGGAAAAGTAATTAAAGTGGCATTGAACGATTTCGACCATCGCCAGGTAAGCATCATCCTGCATGAAAAAGTATGGTCTACCTATGTTATTCCCTTGAAACTGTTCCAGGATGCATCGGCGCCGGGTACCCCAACATCACTCAGCTACCTCGGCTTCCAGGAATTGAGCGCTAATGCGCCGGAAACCATTTTCCTCGATGATCTTGGCATTTATTAAAAAAAGAAAATCCTCCCTATATGAAAAAGTATATTAAAGTAGCTGTCTGCTGTAGTTTCCTGCTGGCCTGTTCCAAAAAGGAAAAGGCCGGTACTCCGGATCCCGGCGGCACAACAACAGACACTACCGGGCTTTATACTCATGCCGGTTTCCCATTCGGCGCCTCCATCAATATAGACCTGTTAAAAAGCAATGCGGTTTATATCGCCCTGGTTGCAAAAGAGTTTAATAGCGTGACGCCCGAAAACGTGATGAAGATGGACGCCATTCAGCCAACGCAGGGCAATTTTACGTTCGGTGCTGCCGACTACCTGGTGAGCTTCGCGCAGCAGCATGGCATGCGAGTGCATGGGCATGCCCTGGTTTGGTACCAGGCAGTGCCTGGTTGGGTGACCAATTTCAAGGGCGATTCCAGCGCCTGGGAAAACATGCTGAAAACGCATATACAAACCGAAGTCGCTCATTTCAAAGGCAAAGTTGCCTCCTGGGATGTAGTGAACGAAGCGATTGACGAGGACGGTACTCTCCGCAACAATTTATGGTTGCAGCACCTGGGCCCTGATTACATTGCCCGCAGCTTTCAATATGCGCGGCAGGCAGATCCTAACGCACTATTGTTTTACAACGATTACGGCCATGAATATTCGGCGGTAAAACGGGCGGCCATTATTACGCTGGTCACGAATATGAAAAACCGGGGCATTCCGGTTGACGGCTTCGGCATGCAGATGCACACCAATACAAACGTGTCTGATAACAGTATTTCCGCTGCCATAACCGCGGTGGCCAATACCGGCCTTAAAGTACACATCTCTGAGCTGGATATTTCAGTGAACCCCAACAATGATCAGAATATGACGTATACGGCCGCGTTAGCATCGGTACAGTCGCAGAAATACCAGGCCGTGGTAAAGGCGTACAATGCATTGCCGGCTGCCCAGCAATTTGGTATTACCACCTGGGACGTCAGTGACGCCGATTCATGGATACCGCCTTATTATCACCGCCCCGACTGGCCCCTGCCGTTTGATGCTTCCTATAAACGAAAAGCAGCCTGGCAGGGAATTGTAAATGGATTGAAATAAACATACCGGTATGAATAATAATTTAATTTACCTGTTGTTTGCCTTGCTGCTTACACACATAACAGCAAAGGCGCAAAAAAACCTTATCACCAATGGCGGTTTTGAAGATGAGCTGTACGGCTGGACGGAATACAGCGCCAAAACAACGCCCTATGTAGTAAAAGCAGGGAAGGCCTGCGCCGTTATCACTTCCATGGATACCAGTAAATGGACCGGTATGCACCAGATAATAACCCTGCCTAAAAACACGCAGTATATTTTAATAAGCGCCTGGATAAAAGCCGATAACGTGGTGCAGAGTATGCAGGCCTGGACGGGAGGCCTGTTTAATATAGAATTTTTGGATAGAAATGAGGCAAAAGTAAACGGTTCGACAACGCTTATAACCATTACCGGCGACGAATACTGGAAATATACGGAAAAGGCCATGCCGGTCCCTCCCGGTGTATCGAAGATTAAGCTCCTGTTTGCACTGGGGTATGCCACAGGAACCCTTTTCGTAGACGAGGTAAGCGTAAAAGCGATTACAGAGGAGGACTACCAGAAGCATGTTATGGCACTGAACCGGCAAACCGAATCCCGTTTTTAAAGGAGATATCCTTCCTCTGAGTTGTTCCTACGAAAAGAAGCCCCGCAGCGAAAGCTGCGGGTTTTGTTTTTTCGGCTCCCTAATGATGCGAAGTTCGAATCAGGTGGCAGATTCATTAAGGAAATCATATGGGTTAAAACAACCGCCGCTCCTTAACCGGCTTACTGAACCAGTTTTGATTATTCTTTAATAACCTTCATGGTTTGAGCATGGCCTGATGCGCAGCGGATGGTAACAAAATATATACCGATAGGCAAAGAGCTCATATCAAGACTATTTCCGGTGGCCGGGCTGTTGTAGTGATGCATTTCTTTCCCATTTGTATTGGATACGATCACCGATTGTATTGTTTCGCCATTGTTTGTTATATACAACCTGTCTTTTACGGGATTTGGAAAAATGCTGATGGGGGCATTCGCGCCCAAAGACACCAGCTTTACCGGTGAACAAACAGTATCTCCCTGCACATCGCCCCCTTTTATCCGGTAATAATTATTCCCTGCCGCAGCATTCACATCCGTAAAGCGATACGTTTTGTAAGTATTGCTATTATCTGCGGCCACCATGCTGATATTTTTCCATACCAATCCATCCCGGCTGGATTCTATATTAAAAAAGCGGCTATTCTCTTCCGTTTCCGCATCCCATTGCAATTGGGCATAAGAATCCCGGGAAGTAGCCGTAAAGTTGGTTATATTAAGCGGCAGCACTACTAAATCGGTAATTGTTGAAACGCCCAGTAGCCAGCCATCTCCTATGTGATTGCCGGCTGACCAGGAACTGTAGCCGCCGTCACCGCGAACGAAAATTTTAAAGGAAAGGGAGGTGATATTGGTGCCGGCAACCAATACCGAACCACTGGCTGCACCCGACCCGGTGGTGCCACCCGGATTGGTTGCGTTATTTAATATTTTCGTTCCGGAAGAAACGGTTAATTCGGTAGACCCCGAGAGCCTGGAAAGCGTTACCGATGGCGTTTGCAGTTCTAATTCCGTAGTAAATCCCAATCCATTGAAAGAGGCGCCCAGCCCAGTGATTTGCAGAACAGGATTGGAGACATAATTACTAAACTTAATGGTGAGGTCGGCAATATAATACCTGCCGGAGGTAGACAGACTCGCATGGTATAATCCCATAGCAGAGGTGAACAACTGAAGACCATAGTTTTTAGTAATAGCGATACCGGTGCCGGCGGTAACTGTTGAAGCAGACGTGTAATCGCCGTTGACCGACGCTGAATAGGCATTCATCAGATTATAGTAAGTGTACGGTGTTACAGCGGCAGTTGCATTGGTATTGCCTGCACCAAACATCATGGCGGTAGCCGTAGCGCTCTCCGCAACCGGAATGGTATATTGCTGGTTACTCAGGGAAAATGTAATGGTTGTTGTTGGCGTGTATGCGACAAACGTAGTACCCGTTGGGTTATTGGTGTTGTTTTGAAATGTAATAACCTGGGGTGAGATGGACGGTCCCGAGCCAGTTGGGCCCGCCCCGCTTGCAAATTCAAGCGTAGGCACCACCTGGGCAAATACATTGCCGCACATGATAACCATTGCGCCTGCCATTACCGGTAAAAAGCAAGTAGATGTCTTCCGTAAGGAATAGCTTTTACGCTGATGACTTAATGTGCTTTCAATGGTCCTGGTGGATGATTCGTATTGCAATGAGTGTATGGAACATGGCAGCTCATACTGCTGTGGATACAATTTTTTCAGAATTGTTTTCATCGGGTTGGGATTTTTGTTATGGAGTAAATCGGTTATAAAAAAATATTTTATAACCGCTTATATTCAATATTTAAAACAACGAATATTATATATGTGACCACCACATCACAGCATTTCGATTGAACTGCCTCTGTAGATTTTTGAGGGCATCTAACCCTAAGTGATATCTTTTGGTGTTTTTAGGTTGGACATTACAATATTAAGTAAAAACATTTATAAATTCTACTTATTATAACGGCATAGATCATATGCTGAATTTAAAATTTATAAAGAGGTTTGGTAATCAATTCAAATAACAATCATATCAAATAACAATTATGAGTTCAACAGCTAACATCATTTCCATACTGGTTCAAAAACACATATCCGGAATATTGAATATGCCGGATGTGCGGGGTAATACCAATAACAAAAAAGGCTGCTCTTTTCGAACAGCCTTTTTAATTTTTTGTCAGGATTAAACCTTTGTACCCATGGTGGGGCGAAGTAGACTTAAGTATTGAAGCGAAGAAGGTTACCTGTTTATTATTGTTTTATAAAGCTTAGAATTTCGCTGCCTGCATGAATATAATACTGCCCCCCGGCAAGCCCACTGACATCTATTGCAGTTGATAAAGTGCTACCCGATGATTGCAATGTCATCGTTTTCACCATGCGTCCCATTCCGTCAATTATTTGAAGCGATACTGCTCCTGTTGGCATATGCAACTGAACAGTTACCACATCTTTAACGGGGTTCGGGAAGATGGAAATAGAAGCATTTTTATCGTAGCGGATGGATAGCATTTTGCTATAGGAATAACCGCCGTTCTGGTTAATCATTTTAAGTCTGTAATAATTTATGGATGGCAGCGGTTGTACATCAATGTATGCATATTGGCCATTGGCGCCTTCACCAGTTACCTTACCAATTGTAGTAAAGGACGAGCCATCCTGGCTTCTTCCCACTTCAAAAGAAGCAACTTTCAATTCGTTGGTGGTTGTAAAATTCAGCATCACTTTATTATCGCTCTTCGATGCTGTGAAGGAGAGCAGGCTTTGAGGAAGCGGCGTTGTAGTGCCGGTGATTAACAGAGAAGTGATCGACATGGGCGCCAGTGTAACCTGCAAAGTATTGTTTTGCGGCGAAATGCCTGCAGATTGCAGGGCATTGCTGCTATGGGATACAAAGGTTTCTGTACCCACCGGTAGGTTGCTTAGCGTTAAAGTAGTTACTGGCTGATTGGCAAGAATGTAATCGGGAAAATTTACCACAACAGTCTTTGACTGGCTAAGTGATCTGTTAACCAGCGCTATTGTTACTGAATCATTATTGTTATTAACGGTTGTGTAGGCAGATACATTCTGTTCATCGCTGGAAGTAGCTTGTACATTATTACTTTTGTTATACCGGCTAAACAGGTGCAGGGTTTCCCACATGCCTACATCCCAGTTCCAGGGAGAAAAGTATTCTACTCCATGGTTCATGAACTCGCCCAACATTGAAGCATACCAAACTGCCACGGCATTCGGATTGTTTTGAAGTTGCGTGGCCGTTTCAGATACAGCGAAAGTGACTCCATTGCCGGGTCCCATGTATTGGTTCAGCCACTTCTGGCATCTGCCAAAAACATTTTCTATCTGTATTGAGTTATCCCATACTCCATTAACATTTTTTACCCCGTTGGCCTCCGGGAAAATATAAGTGCTATCAAAAAACACACGGTGATATTGAACAACATTCGAAGCCGAAGAACTGGAAGGATAGAAATGGAGATCGATCACATCTAACAATCTGATTCCCGAGCTTTGTTCTTCTTCAGCCACCCGTTTAATAAAATACTGCAGCCAGGGATACTGTTTGCCGTCGGAGCCGGTAACCGGAGAAGAGCCCCAATTAAACCATTGCCATTCATTCGGACTCACCGGCCCTGTTAACTTAATGCCAGGAAAAAGCGCCCTTGCTTTTTTTGCAACGGCAAAATATTGCTGCATGAATGTTTCTGCGCTGGGTTGTGTGGGCATCACATCGTCGTGAGTACCTGACCATATTTCCACTTCATTGTCCATATTCCAGTACCTGATCCTGGTAGAATCCAGGCCCAGACTCCCACTTCCAAACCAATGGTTCAGGATACCAGTGGTAGAATCGGGTGTCCAGTTCTCCAGGTACAGGCTGGGATCTCCATTCACCAGGGCCTGGCTGCCGCCGGCGGTATTCATAACACCGCCTCCTGCAAGATTTTGATTTACGCCCGACCACCATTGTGAATTATTATAGGCCCAATCATTGAAATTGTTGGCAGTTGTCATGGCCGCCTGGCCAATCAGTTGAAAGCCCCACATACCCTGGGCAGAAGGAATATTCTGTTGAAGGCTTTGTGCGGCATAATCCCAATTCGAGGCATACACATTATTATACCAGTCTGGATGACTGCTGATATTAAGCCTCCAATTATGTTTAGTGAGATTATTGCCTCCATTTTCGCGGAAGAAATTAACACCTGCATCTTTATACAATTGCCAGTTATTTGCTGAAACAGGGCCTCCGGGATCGTCGGAAAGAGAATTATTTCGGCCATAAATATACGGGGAAACCGCTTTCCTGTTATTAAATATAGTCACGCTAACCTGCACATTTTGAGCGTTGAGCGTTATACACAGGCAAAGCAACAAACTTGCTGAGATATATTGTTTCATAGTTTTGGTATGGGAGGATTACAAATAGTAAACCGTACGGATAGCGTTTAGGATGTGAATAGTAACAAGTAAAGTGCCAAAATAACAACCAGGGGCGCTAGGCACAATTGTATAAAGCAGATATGTATTACAAAAGAAGCGATTCAGGGATATCGACATAGAAGACGGGGCAAAAGCAAAATCTGCCCAATGCGTTTTTTTGCGGCTGTACCTCTTGACCGAAATTGATATAAAATATTTAGAAATTGATTTTGACTGCCAGGTACTATCATGCACAACCGCTTTCACATGTAGACTATTCTGATGCACGAAATGTTAGTATAGAAGCGATTACTTTTCTACATGTGTATAACTCCGTTACCGAATCCTGCAAGCAGTTATAAAATACCCACATAAGTTTCATGATCATTATTGAGCTTTCAAAAAAATTACCTAATTATGTACAACATATCTGCTTTTAAAACCTTATCACATGAAAAATAACTGTACATTATTCACTTTACCACTATTAGCAATTGGACATTCTGATACCAACTTAGTTGATGAAGCCCTTTGGCATCAATTTAAAAGCAATCTTACCAACATGATTGCTTATTCCCCTTTCATCAATAATACATCGAAGCTTACAACATGGCATGAGTAGCTATGTACCTGCAGTGCGATAATATTGCCTGAAGCAGCACTTCGCTTAGCCCCCAGCCCTTTATCGATCTAAAGCCAACGCTTTGGAATAGCCCTTATTTAATTTTTTACCAACGTCAGATGAACTCCGGATTTCTCTGATAGGTATACTTATGTGTCTACAGTAATGCGCATACTGTAGGCAAGAGGGATCTTTTTTTCTGGAAAACACCCATTGCTAACCATTTAAAACAGTATCATGATGATTACCCGACGATTACTTTTTGGTTTATTTTCGCTTGTACTGGGCCTGCAATTAAGCGCCCAACAGCCTGAACAGGATTTCGGCAGCTATTTTGCCGAGGCCTATCGCCTGTATCCCAACATTCCTAAAGGTGTGCTGGAAGCCGCTGCTTATTCGGCTTCGCACATGAACAACCTGAGCCCTCAAACAGATGGTGATGGTGATGAGGTAGGCATGCCGCAACGCTTTGGCCTTTTTGGTTTAATTGAAGATGGCAAAGGTTATTTTAAAAACAACCTTACTGCAGTTTGTTCGTTGAGCGGTATTTCGCCCGAACGATTTAAAAAAGATGTGCATCTGCAAATTTTGGCAGTAGCAAAATTCCTCAGCAGGGAAGCGGGCATAAAAGACCTGACAGCCAACGGCACTCCGGAAAATTTTTCGGTAGCGCTGGATAAGCTGTCTGAAATTCCCGACGACGGCAGCGCTATTAACAGATATGCACATTCGCTGTATACTTTTGATGTCTACAATCACCTGCAGCAAGGTTTTTCATCGCCCGGGATAAAACAGTCGGCACGCAGTGTGCAGTTCGGGAAAATTTATCCTGCAAAAACGCTGCGTTTATTACGCACGCCCGGTGTGCAGGTAAATGTTGATCAGGGTCGTATATCTGCCGATGACGCAACTGCCGAAAGCAGCGCCATCAGCGATGAAGCAGCGGTGCAAGGCCCCGATTATCCATCTGCTAAGTGGGACCAGGCCAGCACCAGCAACTTTACCGTAGGCCGTGGGGGAGCTGCCATAACCAATGTGGTTGTACATACTACTGAGGGAAGTTATGCGGGCACCATCTCGTGGTTTAATAATCCCAGCGCCAAAGTATCGGCTCATTATGTGATCCGTTCATCTGATGGACAGGTTACCCAAATGGTGCGGGAAAAAGACAAAGCATGGCATGTATTAAACCATAATGGCTACACCATCGGTATTGAGCACGAAGGTTATGTAGCACAAGGCAACACCTGGTATACCACTGCCATGTACAAAAGCTCGGCTGCCCTGGTACGTGATATATGCAGAGGCAGGAATATTGACGGCAAAAAATGCTTTCGAGGACCCGCAACTTCGGGTACCAATCCTCAGCCCGTAACCGTGCGCATCAAAGGTCACCAGCATTACAGCGGAAATACGCATACTGATCCCGGTAAATACTGGAACTGGACAAAATATGCCAACCTGATCAGTCCGCCTTCAATTGCTGCGGCTATTACAGAAGACGCAGATGATAATGTTATTGCCAATTCAGATCCTTCTGGTTCATCCAAAGCCGATGGCGACCTGAAGGTAATTCCTAACCCGGTAACCGGAAGCTCAGTTACTATTGAATACACGCTGCATGATGCATCGCAGCCAGCCAGCATTGTAATCGCCAACAACTATGGCAATGTAACGCAGCAACGTTCGGTGGTTCTGCAACAAGGTATCAACCGCCTCACCATACCTGTCAGCAGCTTAAAAGCCGGCTTGTACAATGTGACCATTCGCCTCAGCACAACCGGCAAAACGGAAAGCCGACAGCTGATTGTTGTTAAGTAGTGAATGATAGATGGTGAATAAGAAAAAAAGTTCTTTTAATGAAGATGGATCAGGCAGGCTGAGAGTGATAAGAAAAAAGAAGATAAAGAGACGGTTCATTTTTGATCTCTTAGCCTTCCCTGATTTGTCTTTGCTTCCTTGTTAAAAATTAAAATTCTACGCTATGAGCAGAACGCGGTTACTATTGTTTGCATTACTGTTGTTGCTGTTTGGCAGTTCACAGGCACAGCAACCAACAGCTTCGGACGCAGGCAGCAGCACCAATATTACATTTATAGTTAGAAATGAAAGTACCGGCTTTGCAGTACCCGGCGCCAATGTACGGGTAACAGCCCCCAATGGAAAAACCAGTACATTAACTACTGCTGCAAACGGCAAACTGATATTTACAGCAGTAAATGGGAAGTATACGTTTGCCATTACCGCAAGCGGATATGATCCTATAGAAACATACTTCGCCTCAGGTGAAGAAACGAACATTGAAGCGAATATTAACCTTGACCCGGCGGGTAACAATGCGCCCCTGATTTCGGAACAACTACTTCGCGCCAACACAAATCAAAGCATCATCAGCGGCTATGTAAGAGATGCAGAGGTCAACACACCATTGGCTGGTGTACAAGTGAGCGCTGGGGGTAAAACGGCCATTACCGATAAGAAAGGTTTTTTTAGTATTCAGTTATCTGCTGCAGCAACTATTGCTGAAGGTACCATTCCTGAAAAAGCAACGATCCGCTTTACCAAAGCCGGATATGCACCGCATAGTATTCAGAACTTTTATCTGATCCCGGATACGTATACCCTGAAAGTAGCTATGTCGCCTGCAAACAATGCCCGTGCGCAACAAGTAACAGAAGAAACAGAAACCCGGGAGCATGGCTTGTTCGACAGAAAAGAAACAGACGATCAACTGAGGTATAACGAAACAGCAGTACCACAGGCAAGAGTTGAAGGCATCATGGCGGTTACTGTACCCACAAGCATCCGGGTGGGCACCCATTGCAATTGCACCAGCTGCAGTTCTGTACAGGTAATGAGCCTTGAGAAATATGTTCAAACAGGTTTGAATGATGAATGGATAGCAAGTTGGGGAGCTGCATCCCTGCGGGCGGGCGCGGTAGCATACCGTACCTATGGAGCATATTATGTAAAGCACCCGGTTAAAAGCAACTTTGATATTGCTGCCACTACCTGTAACCAGGTGTGGGACAGTGATGGATCATCCAGCTGCACCAGTGCAGCCAATGCTACGGCCAAAGTGGTTTTGATAAAAAGCGGCGTTATTTACCGTGCAGAATATTCAGCCGAAAATAACAACGCCGGTTGCGGTAACGGTTATAGCGGAACACGCTCTACCTGGCCATGCATCAAAGACGAGCGTTGCGCCGGCAGAACAACCAATGGTCATGGCCGTGGTATGTGCCAGTGGGGTTCCAGCTTTTGGGCCAGAGATAAAACCTATACATGGATATTGAATCACTACTACAACCCCGGCGGTGTATCTATTCAAACGCCTGCTTCGGTTGCAACCACAACTGAATTTGACGAAAAAGAAGAAAGTACCGATGGGAATGATCGTATGCCCGATGCCGATAAGGCATTGAAAGTAACCCCCAACCCTGCCAGCGGAAGCTCGGTTATTATTGAATATACGCTGGATGATGTATCGCAACCAGCCAGCATTGTGATAACCAGCAACTATGGCAATGTGGTGCAGCAACGTTCAGTGGTATTGCAGCAAGGCCTCAACCGCCTTACCATGCCTGCGAGTGGTTTAAAAGCCGGGATTTACAATATAACCATTCGTCTCAGCGCAACCGGCAAATCGAAAAGCAAAAAGCTGATTATTGTTAAATAGGCTAAGCTTATAATAGAGTAAAGTAGTCCCAATGAGGACGAAAAAAAAGGAAAGCTCCGAATTTTCGGAGCTTTCCTATATGGAGATATGCCAATTCAAAAGTTATGAGAAACTTTAAAACCGACATCGTAATTCTTAAATCTGACGATTCCGTTTTTTTGCCAGATGGTAAATTATTCAGGCCAGGATGCGGATCAAGTCAAAATCCCGGGGGATTGTAACCTACAGCCCACAAAAATGATGAGGTAATCATTGAAAATTCTTTTGCCCGAAGAGTTTATATATCAATTGTGTAACCGATATTCATTAGGCGAACACCCGACCCGTTGTTTGAATAACCGGGTAAAATGCTGGGGATACTTAAATCCCAATTCATAGGCAATTTGGCTGACTGATTTACTTTGGTCAAATATTTTTTCTTTCGCCAAATCAATCACTTTAGTCTGTATGTATTCCTGCGCTGTTTTTCCTGTTTCTTTTTTTATCAGGTCACCAAAATAGCTTGCTGATAAATTTAATTCACTGGCACAATAAGCCACGGAAGGCAACCCAATCGACTGTGGTTTGTCGGTTTGATAATACTCGTTCAACAAACTTTCAAACCTTTCTAAAATTCCTTTGTGCACATTATCACGGGTAATAAACTGGCGGTCATAAAAACGGACGCAATAGTTTAGAAACAGCTCAATGTTATCTACAATAAGCTTTTTACTGTGCTTATCAATGGCATGTTCCAATTCGTATTCAATCTTTGAAAAACAATCCAGTACGATCCTCCTCTCACGTTCAGACAGGTGAAGTGCTTCATTTGACTGATAGCCGAAGAAAGTATAGTCCTGGATGTGCTGCCCAAGCGAAGTGCCATGAATTAAGTCAGGATGAAAGATCAATGCATAACCTTTCGGTTGATATGTTTCGCCATTGCTATTCATGCCTGCTACCTGACCAGGTGCAAGAAAGACTAATGTTCCTTCCTGGTAGTCATACGTATGCCGGCCGTACACCAGGTCACCGCATTTCACATCTTTCAAAAAGATGGTGTAAAAGCCAAAATACATTCGTGAACCCTGCCGGGGACTTGCTTTAGAGAGGTCAACTACACTCACCAGCGGGTGAAGTGTTTCATTATTATTGAATGCGTTGTAATCATTGATTGTTTCGAACCGTCGCAGGTTATCCATATCACTTCGTTTTATCAAATCAAAGTTACCTTTTTATTCATCTCTTAATCGATTGCCAATCCCAAATCAGCAATATTGGTAGATAAATCCGTAATCCATATACCATGCAAGCTAAAAAAGGTAAAGACCTTTGCACTACAAAACGAAAAACAATGGAAAAAGTAAAGCTGAATAACGGAATTGAGATGCCCATCCTTGGGTTCGGCGTTTTTCAGGTAACAGACCTGGCAGAATGTGAACGAGGTGTATTAGATGCGATTGCGACAGGTTATCGCTTAATTGATACCGCTGCTTCTTACGGGAACGAAGAGGCCGTTGGAAGAGAGCAACAACACCTCTTTGCGTAAGCCAACGAAGAATAACCTGTGCAACTGACTTGTTGTACTTTTTGGCAACTGAATGTTTAATCTCATAAAACCTTAAAGATGTAAAATCATGAAAAAAGTAATGATCGGAATATTTTTATGCATCGCTTGTGTGCAGCTATCACATGCTCAGGCTAAACTACCAGGTTCAACAACAACGAGCATTACAAAAGAGGAGCAGGAAATTCTTCAACTGTCGAAAGACAAGTGGCGCTGGATGGCTAACAAGAGTGTAGATTCCCTGGGCGATTTATTCTATGAAACATCTGTGTTCGTTCACATGGGCGGAAGCTGGGGAAAAGATCAGGAGTTAAACGTTATTAAAACTGGTGGGATTTGGTATAAGAAAGCCGAAGTCTACGCAGCTTCAGTGAACATTTTTGGTAACACTGCCATACTCTTAAATGACATCGACTTGCAGGCAGTAGTTGGTGGAAACGAAGTTACCAACCCTTTTATGGTGACAGAAGTATACATTAAAGAACACGGCAAATGGAAGATGGGTTCACTCACTTTCTCACATCTGCTTAGGCCAGTTAAAATGAATAACACTAATAATAATTAACGCTAATAGGTAACCATATGAATCGTCGTAAGCTTTTTAAAACAGGATTGGCATTAGCCGGGGGCTCAGTATTAACTTCTGTTATAAATGCGCAAGACACAAAGCAGGAAAAGGATAAGAGCAATTTACAAAAGCAAAATACTCAAAATGCATCTAAAGATACTTCTCCCGGACGCCGTAAGCTTGGTACACTCGAAGTCTCCGGCATTGGACTTGGCGTGCAGAATATGAGCCGTACCTATCAAACAACGATACCTACCCGATCTGAAATGCATAACATCATCCGGACAGCTTATGACCATGGTGTTACCTTATTCGATACGGCAGAAGCCTACGGGCCCTTTGAAAGTGAGCGAATCCTCGGTGAAGCGCTTGTGCCTATTCGAAATAAAGTTGTTATTGAAACGAAGTTTGGCTGGAACATCGACCAGGAAACCGGAAGGAACCTGCCGGGTCTCAACAGCCGTCCCGAACACATCAAACTCGTTGTGGAAAATATGCTGAAGCGCCTTCGGACAGATCGCATTGACCTGTTGTACCAACACCGTGTTGACCCGAATGTACCTATTGAAGATGTTGTTGGAGCAATCAAAGATCTTATTATCCAAGGGAAAGTGTTGCACTATGGACTTTCAGAACCCGGACCACAAACCGTAAGACGGGCACATGCCATTCATCCAGTTACGGCTATTCAGAACGAATATTCCCTTTTATGGCGTGGACCGGAAAATGTAATCATTCCACTCTGTCGGGAACTTGGTATCGGCTTCGTTCCATGGAGCCCGCTTGGTGTGGGTATTCTGACCGGAGCCATTGACGCAAATACACGCTTCGCTCCCGGCGACATTCGCGGCATGGAGTCTCGGTTTTCGCCAGAGAATCTACCTAAGAATTTGGCACTTGTGGATTTGGTAAAAAGGTGGGCTGTACAGAAAAAAGCAACTCCCGCTCAAATATCGCTGGCATGGCTTATGGCTCAACAACCGTGGATTGTGCCCATCCCTGGCACAACACAAATGGCGCACATGCTGGAAAATATTGGTGCTAATGATGTACGCTTTACTGCTGATGAATTAAAACAATTCAATATGGAATTGGCCGGTATCAAAATCGAAGGAGCCCGTTTGCCACAATTTATTGAAGCTTTCTCCGGTGTAGAAGCGCCACCAAAGAAATAACGAATGAATTACTAAAATGAAAAGCACATTTGTTCTCGCTATAGTTATTGGTTTTTGTTTTACTTCAGGTTGTACCAATGCCCAATCTATGTCGTCTAAAAATATTTTGATTGTGTATTTGTCCCGGACAAACAACACAAAGGCAATAGCGGAAATTATTCTCAAGAATGTAGGTGGAACGTTGGTAGCTCTTGAATTAGAAAAGCCATATCCCGACAATTACCAGGCTATTGTACAACAGGTAGTGAAGGAAAATGAAACAGGCTATCTGCCGCCATTAAAGACAAAAATAGATAGCATTGGAAAGTATGACATTGTATTTATTGGCTTCCCAACCTGGGATATGAAGATGCCGCCACCAATGAAGAGCTTTTTACATCAATATAACCTCAGTGGAAAAACGGTAATTCCTTTTAATACGAATGCAGGTTATGGTGTAGGGAGTGGTTTCCAAACAGTAAAAGAATTATGTTCTGATTGTAAGATTCTGCAGGGCTTTGAAATAAAAGGCGGAGTGGAAAGAGACGGCGTATATCTTGCTATTAAAGGCGAAAAAAGAAAAGAGGCAGAAACGAAAGTGAAGAAATGGCTACAAAAAATCAAACTAATTCAGGAAGCTCCATAAAAATTTGGTAAAGAGTATAACATGCAACAAATGTTTACTAAAATCAACGGAGGGAGAGTATAATAAATAAGGCTTTTTGGGGTATTCCAATGGTTTTACTGTTTGCTGCCGGTTGGAAAAAACCGCCCCCAATTTAATTGAAGACGGCTTCCCGTTGTCTCAATTAGTTTACCCGAATATCAAACTATTCTTTGCTTCGTAATTTTTTCTTGCTAATAGGCACCTTATGTCCTTTTTTATCGATCCAATAGTATTTTGAATGCTTATCAATATAAATGGTTTCACCATTCGGGCCTTCCTTATCCGTATAAATTTTGTCGGTAATAGCATTTTTACCTTTTGAAGCCAATTCGGCTGTTTTATTGCCCGTTTTCACAGCACCGGTTTTAACATCGGTTGCTACTTTTTTGGCAGTACTCTGTGCATTGGCTGAAGAAAATATAGCCAGCAACGCCACAATTGAAATACCTATAAACTTTTTCATAATTGATGTTTGAGATGTTGCAACGATTATTGCATTTGATCAATTTTTCTATTCCGTATACAACACGATACAAAACTGCGTCTATTATCCCGGGTAGCAATTATATAATTTGATAAATAAGTTATATCATTCACACATTTACAGGCATCCGATTTTTTAAGTGTAGCTTACAGTAATGTATACATGTGTGAATCATATAATTCTTTGCTGCACATATGTAACAAGTATCAATAGAAAAGTGCTCACCTTTATACCGGCGCTTAACAAATTATGGATATGACAGTTTATTACTACTTTTTCTCATTAATAACGCTATCAATCATTTTTCTTATAATTCGTTCTTTGTTTTTACGGAAAAGGAATATTTCCGTTGAATTATTTGTTAAGGCGTTAAGGAATGAAAATAGCGGGCATTATGAAGAAGCGGTAATTACTTATGAAAGCGCTCTGAATGAAGTTAAGAAAATCAGGTTTCACAATAACTTTAAAAATAAAATTATTGAAAAACTTAAAGTATTGCATACTTTGATCGAATACCAAAATAATCGTCGTTTTATCAGGTGATTTAATTTGTAGTAATCGCTCGTTTGAGTTTTGTAGTGTGAATTATATAACATTATAACAGGATTGTATAATGCTTGCGGTATACAATAATATTACACGTAAAGCCATACTATTGCCGACTCGTGTCGGTCGTTGCGCGATTAGCTCTTCCATTTTGTATGTACTTATTCAATTTGGCTTGATTATCAGCTATCCTGTTTTTTAGATCCCGGATATCTTTATTCAAATTATCCAGTCTGTTTGATTCTCTCCTGGCATTCCTGGAATCGCTTTTGGCATCACCGGCTTTATTATTGGCTTTTCTGGCTAATTTCTTATTCGCTGGATTATCGCTTAATTTATCTGCTGCGGCTGAATTTTCATTCGCCGATTTCTGTGCCTGCTCTGCAGCGTCTTGTTTGTTTTTTGTTTTTTGGTCAAGCTGATTTTGTAGTTTGCCCAGCTTCAATTGATCCGCGCTAATCTTCGATACTAAGGAAAGAGAATCTGTATTGACCTTTTGCGCAGATACAGGCATACAAAAAAACAACAAACCAATCGAGGTTAATAACAATACTTTTTGCATAATGCACTTTTTTTAATGTTCAATTAAAATTTTTGAGATGATAGTTATCACTCAAAGCACAAACCATGACATTTTATAACTTAACCGATTGGATTAGAACTTTGCGGAGAATAGAAAAAGAAGAGGGCTAATTAAGATTCCCTGTATTGTCAATCTTACTTACATTCTGGGAAAATTTAAGCAAAGATACTTAAAAGCTATTTGATTTAACATAGTAAGCTTACATGTGTGAATGATGTAATCTTATTCTTTAATTATGTAACAATTATCATCCAAAACAGGTTCACCTTTATACGATAGGTTTTTATTAACGGTGGTTTTTTCCAAACTTAAGATTAGAGATGAGATCATAATCAACAGAAAGAATAATCACAGACCAACGAAAAGATGATCATCGTCATAACAATTGAGAATATAATCAGGATCGTCTGACCTATCTACTGACGATTCTTTAATTAAATAATAAAAATAATTTTATGGGGAATTTACTCTATATCGTTGCTTTCATCTTCGTTATTGGATGGCTCGTCGGGTTTCTTGGATTTCATGCCGGGGGCGCCTTTCACTTGCTGCTTGTTGTTGCAATTGTTGCCACACTACTAAGTATTATGCAGGAGAAAACAGCCCTTTAGATGTTAACTAAAAAATGAAGATTATAAATAAGGAAGCCTTTGTACGAGTAAATGCCGCAAATCCCCTTCCCGATGCCGGAAATGGTCGAGGCTGCCCGGAAACAGGGTGCCACCGACCGGGAGTTGCATGTTACGGTTCTCATACCGGCTCTGTTCAGCCTCTATAATCGTTATGTGGATGGTCTCGCCAGCGTCACTCCCGATGAACCGGCGTTCTATGATCGGCTTGGCAGCATCCTGCAGAAAAAGGGCTATCTGCCATCCGAGAACAGATATGCAGGGCTTGTTCAATAGGTCTATAAGCTGGTCATAATCGAGCATAATCTTAACTCCGATCCTGTCGAAATATCGAAACGACATATTTAGTGTATCTGATGCTGTATTGGTCAGGCGTTATGATGTACAATTTATAATGGGAATAACACTTTAAATATCGTTTGGGGCTGTTTCTTTACTTTGGCGGAGGATTCTTTCAATGCGTTTGTCGGGTATAAGGTATGGGATATTTACCCGGCTTTTCTTCGGGTGCAGGCGTGATCCCGATCGAGGGAACGGGCCAGGGCAACACTCCTTTGAAGAAAATAGTATGAGTCAGAAAATTTAAGGTCCGGCTGAACGTTTATTATCATAATTAGACAAATATAACGCTATGATTCAAACAAAAACAGACGCTGCAATAAGAGGGATATCCTTAGTCAGGCGAGTTGGTTCATTGATCACCTTTTTTGTACTAACGGCAATAATAGTGTTTGTAACATATAGTGATATCAGGAATAGGTTCCAGGCTTTCGGAATTGAAAGATATTTATGCAAAGGGAGAATCAAAAACTATTAACAATGAAGTTGAATATAAGACGCAGAGAATAAATTACAAAACTAAAATTACGTTTAATTATAAGTTCATTGTAAATGATAAAACATATAAAAACGAGTACGTCTTGCATTCCAACCTGACACAGGACCCTGCTGTTTTAACAAAAATATTTACTGTACACTATTTGAAAAATGATCCTGATAAGAATAGTTTAAATATTGAAGCTGAGATCAGGGATGCAGAGAAAGAGAAATCTTCTATTATCTGGCTCATTATAAAATGTATAGGAGTAGTTATCCTTTCACTATTTTTCCTGATGCAAATATTTGCACTTATTACTGAGGCAAAAAATGTAAACAAACCAATTGTAATACCGGCTTATCTAAAAAAGAAAGAATGATGCTGAAATGTTATCTTTTGTAGCGCATCGGGTAGTCATGGTAGAGTGCATCTGGGGCATTCAAAATGGATCAAGTGAAAATCCCGGGGGATTGTAACCTACAGCCCACAAAAATGATGAGGTAATCTTTGAAAATTCTTTTGCCCGAAGAGTTTATGTATCATTAAATGAAACGACACTGGTTGTTCCGCGCGCGGTAAGGAAGTTATTCTAAAGGCCATTATTGACGGTGCATACATGCGTTTATGGGCCGTGGGAATGAAATAGTATTGCCCATGGGGATGACGTAGCGTAGCGGCCTTCTTTGTAATTGTTCGTTGTCCACCAATGACAGTAGCTTCTTCACATCGATCAGCAGGTAGCGTTGGCAGCAATTCTGCTAAAATAGCTTCCTCGCTTATTTGATTCTTCAATAACTTCAGGGCCAACCCGGTCAAATATTGATAGTCACAACGGCGCTTGTATTGGCGTGGTAACCGGGCGTATAATTTCGAAGCTATTTTTGATGCCCTGCCCATGAGGCCGGCATAATACAAAGTCTGTCGCCTGCGGGCTTTTCGCCGGTTGCTCTTAATGGTTTTATGCTTCCAGTATTCGCTGTTTTGTTTTCGATACGCCCGCTTAGGCTTAACTGGCAACAGGGCATTGATAGTATCTTCAGATTGATTGGAGCAGTTAATGGACGCTTCCTGTTGTTTGCTGACCACTATAGTTACATAGCGTTGCAACAATTCCTCGTGTATTTCCTGTTGCTTTTTACCTTTTTTCAATAGGGTAAACGCCTCCCCGGTAAAAGACCGGTACATCCACGATTGCCGCCAATAAACAGGTAAGGCATTGTACACCAATGACCCGATTTTCGATGCCTGGCCCATCAGCACGGCATAGTGGCGGGTGTTTTTAAAACAAGGCGCATACAGCACTTTCCTGCGGGTCAGACTGCTTTTTTTACGCACGAAGTTCCTGCCTTCCATAACATAGAAGGTAAGGTTGTGCATGGTTCCTTTAACAATAAATGGAGCAAAAGCTTCGGCCATGTAATAAAGGTACCAACTATATTAAAACGTCAGATGCCGGCACTATGATTTTGACTTTTTTCAATATTCAGTCGTATTGCGATAGAAAGTGTGCAACCAGTATACGACAGCCACTGAACAAACTTAATGCGTTGCAGGTACAGGAACTGACGCTTAGCCTTTCGACAGCTAATATTTATTCTACTGGTTTCAGCTGGTTATGCATGGGCTTTTCTACAGGCTGCTCACTACTATACATGTACCGTACATGCGCCGTTGCAAAACCGTAGCATAGGTATAGTACATCGGTAGTTGAACGCCGCCAACTCCATGGATGCGCCCACGATACAGAATACTTAAAGCGCATTTTCTAAATGTGGGTGTTGCGCGACCTTACTGTACTGCCCCATGTTGCCTTCTCGTTCCATTAAGTTTATTCTTTAGATCAGGAAGCTAGTGAGTGCTCAGCTCATTATGGGAACATCGGCTAACAAATGCCTGTTTGCATGCCGGTTTTTTAGTACTATCTGCAACTACTCTTCTTTTCATCTGCGCAATATGCAGATTAACCACTTTGTGGTATTGTTCACCTCACCAAAACAAAATACTTTTAATTCCCGCCTGATACCTTATTTAAGTTAAGGCGCTGTTTGAATTTTAATTGATCAGATATTGAACCACCTCGCTCTGACTCAAGACTGGTGTGGGCATGTGTAAAGCGTATTGTGCCTTTTTGTATGACTTAAGATGCCCACACACGATCCCCCGGCCTCAATCTTAATCCAATGAGAAAATACCAACGGACCGGAACTTTCCAAAGCTAAGGCTTGAACCTTCTATTGAACGGGGGTGTAAGCTTTGAAAAAGTTTTAACCACCTCATGTAAAACAGATAGATACAAATTGAACAGCTTACAAACTCTGGAACTTGTAGCATTATTAACCCTTACATTTTCACTATGCCGGATACGAACAACAATGAAATGCAATCTCCTTCACAAAGACAATTGGCTAACTCTTCTTCAGGCGTCTTTACAACTGATGGCGGCAAAACCAAATCCAACGCTATTACCATTCCATCCATTGCATTACCTAAAGGAGGAGGCGCTATAAAAGGCATTGATGAAAAATTTGCTGTGAATGCCGTCAACGGCACTGCCTCTTTTTCTATTCCACTCCCATTTTCACCTGCCAGAGGCGCCTCACCGGCGTTAACGTTATCGTATAACTCAGGCGCAGGCAATAGCATTTTTGGCTTAGGCTGGAATGTGGCATTGCCTTCCATCCGCAGAAAGACCGATAAAGAACTGCCTCAATACATCGATGCCATCGATTCTGATACCTATCTTTTTTCCGATGCGGAAGACATGGTGCCTGAATTTGAAAAAATCAAACACCCCGATGGAACAACCGAATTTAAAGTAGATGCCGATGGCAACTATATCATTTATGAAATCGATTCACCAGACGCCACCTGCATCATCAGGTTTTACAAACCACGAATTGAAGGTTTATTTACCCGTTTTGAACGCTGGACAGAAAAGACAACCGGCATCATTAAATGGCGGCTGATTTCAAAAGACAATTATACCACGCTTTTCGGTTGGACCAATGCTGCAGTAATTACCGATCCTACCGATAGCAGCGGTACCAGGATATTCGAATGGTTACCGGAATTTGAATTTGACGATAAAGGGAATTGCTGCGCCTACACTTATAAAAAAGAAGATCAAACAGGTTTTGACATTTCCTTATCGCACAACAAAAACCGGTTGATCAATGGCGCCATTTCATACACCAACCTGTACCTGGAAAAAGTTGTATACGGCAATAAAACGGCGTACAAAAAATTCGGGGATGCTTTTCCTGCTATAACCGATTATATGTTTCAAACAGTATTCGACTATGGCGAGTATAATACCAACGCACCCTATACAAAAATAAAAGAGTGGGATGTTCGCGCCGATGCATTCTCTGATTATAAACCGGGTTTCGAAATCCGCACCACCCGCTTGTGCAAAAGAGTGCTGCTCTTCCATTTCTTTAACGAATTACCTGGTGGCACTGCCCTGGTAAAATCCCTGAACCTGGAATATGATACGATGACGGAGCAGGGTTTTACATTTTTACAATCCGTTACAACGGTTGGTTATATTAAAAAAGAAGATGGAACCTATACCAGCAAAAAACTACCTGCCCTGGAATTTACCTATCAGCAACCTGCTTGGAATAAAGACGTTAAAAGTATTACACCGGATAACCTGGTACATGCGCCTGCCGGCCTCGATGAACAACAGTATCAATTTACCGACCTGTTTAATGAAGGATTGTCGGGCATATTAACCGAACAGGCAGATGGCTGGTATTATAAACACAACATGGGCGATGGAAATTTTGAGCAGGCAAAGCTGGTGAGCCCCAGGCCTTCTTTTCATGGCTTAAATAATCAATTGCACCTGGCCGACCTGGATGCAGATGGAGGCAAACAACTTGTAAGCTATCATAACAACCCGAAAGGATATTTTGAACTGGATGATGATAATGAATGGCAGCGGTTCAGGGATTTTAAAAAACTCCCCAATATCGATTTCAGCGATCCGGCTGTAAAAATGATCGACCTCGATGGCGATGGCAAATCCGACATTTTAATTACAGAAGATAATGTTTTTAAATGGTATCACTCAGAGGGAAGAAATGGCTTTTCGCCGGTTAACAAAACAATAAACCCTTTTGATGAAGAAACAGGGCCGCAACTGGTGTTTTCAGATGGAGGACAAACGATCTTTTTGGCAGATATGTCGGGCGACGGTATGACCGATCTGGTTCGCATCCGCAACGGAGAAATATGTTACTGGCCCAACTTAGGATATGGACGTTTCGGCGCTAAAATCGCCATGGACAATGCACCGGTATTCGATCATCCCGATTTGTATCATCCCGCTTTTTTGCGACTGGCCGATATAGATGGTTCGGGAACCACGGATATTATTTACCTGGGCAAAAATAAATTCAGTTGCTGGATGAATGTAAACGGGAATGCCTTTAGCCCCGATGCATTTGAAATAGATGCTTTTCCGGATGTACATAGTCATGCACAAATTACAGTCACCGATTTGTTAGGCAATGGTGTGGCCTGCATTGTTTGGTCGGGCGGGTTGTTGAAAGATATGGGTGCGCCACTCCGGTACATTGATCTCATGAATAGCAGGAAACCCTATCTGCTGGATGCTTATAAAAATAATGTAGGCAAAGAAGTGCAACTGCAATACACGGCTTCCACTGCTTTTTATATTGAAGATAAAAAGGCCGGCAAACCCTGGGTTACCAAATTACATTTCCCCGTGCATTGCGTTTCGGGTATCGAAACGATAGATACCATCTCGGGTTGGCGATTTGCCAGTTCCTATACCTATCATCATGGCTATTATGATCATGCGGAAAGAGAGTTTCGCGGTTTTGGCCTGGTACAGCAAACCGATACCGAGCACTTCGATCATTGGGTAAAAGCCGATGCTACCAATATTACCGATGCCAACCTGCACCAGCAACCCATTCTTTCAAAAACATGGTTTCATACCGGAGCCATGCTACAACGCGAAAAAATACTGGGCCAGTTTGCCACTGAATACTGGTACGAAGAAATGAAGCGGCAGGGCTATTCGGTCGTTCACCACGAATGGGAGTTACCGGATGC
Organism: Niastella sp. sgz303648; assembly: GCF_059587045.1. Classification (NCBI taxonomy): domain Bacteria; kingdom Pseudomonadati; phylum Bacteroidota; class Chitinophagia; order Chitinophagales; family Chitinophagaceae; genus Niastella; species Niastella sp. sgz303648. The sequence continues at coordinate 163,542 of NZ_JCAPSW010000014.1, forward strand.
CATTATTATGCCGGCCGCCAATATTACCAATATCGATATAAATAGCATCACTGATATAGAATGGCGCGAAGCGTTACGTGCCTGTAAATCCATACCGCTACGTACCGAAGTTTTTGCGCAGGATGCCCCGTTGATTAACCCAACACCTGATGACCTGAAAAAACAATTAACACCGTATTCTGTTTCTGCCCATAACTGCATTATTGAATTACTGCAACCAAAAGGAAGGAATAAGCATGCCGTTTTTATAGTAAAAGAAAGTGAAGCCGTTACCTATAATTACGAAAGAGACACCACCGATCCGCGCATAGCGCATAACCTGAATATTAAACTGGATCAATTTGGCAATGTAATAGAATCGGCTACGGTTGCATATCCCAGGGTAATAGCCGACCCATCGCTTCCGGCAGCAACGCAGCAGCAACAGGGCAAAACAGTTATTTCGTATACGCAAACCCGATTCACGAATCATTTTACAGAGGCGGCGGCATTCCCTCATATCCATCGTTTACCGGTAGCTTCTGAAGCAATCACCTTTGAATTAAAAGCCGTACCCAAAGCAGCTACTTATTACAGTCCTGTTGATTTTACAGATATATTAACGGATGCCAATTCATCGGAAGTGGAATATTTTGAACTGGATACACCACCGGCTCCGGGGAAAGCGCAACGAAGGAAAATAGAACATATCCGTACTATTTATTACCGCAACGATCTCGCTGGTGCATTGCCCTTGCATCACCTGGAATCATTAGCGCTGGCATTTGAAAGCTATCAACTGGCCTATACGCCGGCATTGCTTAATGATATATATGGGGCGCGGGTAGATGCCGTTGTAATGACGGAAGGAAAATTTACCAACAGCGAAGGAGATGCGAACTGGTGGATACGTTCGGGCACCACGCAATTTATACAGGCAGCAGAAACGGCTACCGATGCACAAAACAGGTTTTATGTTCCCGTGTCGTATACCGACCCGCACAATGCTGTAACCCAGGTAAAATATTACAGCAACTATTTTCTTTTTATTGAAGAAACCAAAGATCCGTTACAAAATACAGCCCATGTTGACCGCTTTAATTTCCGTACTCTTTCGCCGCAACGGGTACGGGATATCAATAACAATATTTCCGAAGCGCTTTTTGATGAGTTGGGCATCATAAAAGCATTCGCTGTTTTTGGCAAAGGCAATGAAGCAGATGAACTAACAGGTATAACTGAATTTACCGATGCGACAGAAACTGCCCTGATAAACGATTTCTTTTCCACCCCGCTTACGGCAGCAGGTGTTACCGATGCAGTGGCACTGACGAATAAGGGCAACCAGCTTTTACAACATGCTACGGCCAGGTTCGTGTACGACCTGGATGTGTATAAAAATACCGGTAAGCCCGCTGTTATGGCCACCATACTGCGCGAAGAACATTATGCCAAAAACAACAACTCGCCCCTGCAGCTCGGTTTTGAATATTCGAACGGGTTAGGCAAAGTAGTAATGAAAAAAATACAGGCCAAACCCGGTTTGGCAAAGAGGGTAACCGTTCATGCCGATAATACGTATACGATTACCGGTATCGATACGGCATCACTGGCTACCCCGCAACTGCGCTGGATAGGTAATGGAAGAGAAGTGCTGAACAACAAAGGCAAAACAGTAAAACAATACGAGCCCTATTTCTCCGTCACGCATCAATATGAAGATGTGAAAGAACTGGTTGAAACAGGCGTTACCCCTGTTTTGTATTATGATGCGCCAGGCCGGGTAATAAAAACCGATTTGCCGGATGGCACTTTCTCAAAAATTGAATTTACTGCCTGGAAGCAAGCTGTATATGATGCCAACGATACCATTTTTGAATCATCGTGGTACACCAACCGCACCAACCGGCTTATCGATGCAGCGTTGTTGGCAGAAGGCAAAGATCCCGCCAGGGAAAAAATAGCTGCCGACAATGCCGCCAAACATGCTAATACGCCGAATGTTCTGCACTTCAATTCATCGGGCAGAACTGTTTTATCTGTTGAACATAATAAAAACATCGTTACCCCGGCCGATGAATTTTATCGTACAAAAGCAACCATTGATATAGAAGGTAACCTTCGCCTGATGCGGGATGCCCGCGAACTGCCGGAGAACGCCAACCTGGGCAATACCCTGGTGCAATATAAATATGATATGCTTGGCAACCTTGTTTATCAAAAAAGCATGGATGCAGGGCAACGGTGGTTGCTTGCCGATGTGGTTGGAAAACCTTTACGTACATGGGATGAACGCAATCATGAGTTCCGGTATTTCTATGATGCATTACACCGCCCTGTCAGCAGTAAGATCGTTGGCGGAGATGGCATTATACCGCTGGATAATATTTTCAGCAGAATTATTTATGGCGAAAGTCTTTTATTACCCAACAGAGCCAATGAGGCTGCTTTACAGGCAATAAACATTCTAGGTAAAGCCATTAAAAACTTCGATACAGGCGGACTGCTTGAAGTTCCCGCTTATGATTTTAAAGGTCAGCCTGTTTCAACCACCCGGCAATTGTTTAAAGATTATAAAGCCATTCCCGATTGGACGGATGCTAATCTTATAAACGATCTTGAGGCAGACGCATTCACTTTTATTACTGAAACAGATGCATTAGGCCGTTTAACAAAACAAATCTCACCCGATCTCAGCGTTCTTACACCTTCTTATAACGAAACAGGGCTGTTGAACGCAGAAACCGTTGCGCATGCCAACCCTGCCATCACTACTGTGTACATTAAAGACATCGACTATAATGAAAAAGGGCAACGCAATAAGATCATTTATGGTAATGATGTAAGCACCCAATTCTACTACGATAAAGAAACATTTCGTTTAATACGGCTACAAAGCAGGCGGCAGAATAATGACCCGCTGCAGGACTGGAATTACACGTTCGATGCCATTGGCAACATCACTCATATTGAAGATAAAAATATTCCTGTAGTATTTTTTAATAATCAAAAGATAACCGGGGTATCCACTTATATATATGATGCGCTTTACCGCCTTGCAGAAGCTACCGGCAGAGAGAACGATGCAGCACTGGCTTTTGGTGCAAGCGATAACTACAATGATGCTCCTTTTATTGCACAGCATAATCCCGGCGATCCGCTGGCAATGCACAATTATACGCAAAGCTACCTGCATGATGAGGTGGGCAATATCAAACAAATGAAACATGTTGCGGGTGGCATCAATACCTGGACAAGGGATTATACTTATGAGAAAACAACCAATCGCTTAACCACAACACAGGTTGGCGCTGATATTTATAATTATACCTATCATCCACAACACGGTTTTATTACCGGGCTGCCACATCTTGAAGAGATAGGCTGGAATTTTAAAGAAGAAGTAATAAGATCGATCAGGCAAAAACGTAATGATGGTGGCACACCGGAAACTACTTATTATCAATACGACGGACAGGGACAGCGCATTCGTAAAATAACGGAGAATACGGCTGCGGCAGGCGCTATTCCAGCTAAAAAAGATGAGCGTATTTACATAGCAGGTTACGAAACCTACAGAACGTACCAGGCTAACAGCATCAACTTCGAAAGGGAATCATTAAGTCTGCTGGATAATGGACATCGTTTTGTAATGATTGAAACGGTAACACAAAACACCAACGCGGCACCCGGTCCTTCAGAAATGGTGAGCGCCAGGCTGGTGCGTTACCAGTTACACAATCATTTGGGCTCCTGTGCTCTTGAAGTGGATGGTTCGCCGGCTGCAAAAGTTATTTCGTACGAAGAATATCATCCTTTTGGTACTACTGCCTACCAGGCCAGTGATACAACCATAAAAGCAGCAGCTAAGCGATACCGGTACACCGGTATGGAACGCGATGAAGAAACAGGTTTGGAATACCATAGTGCAAGATATTATCTGCCATGGCTGGGAAGATGGTTATGCGCCGATCCGATCGGTATTGGAGATGGGCCGAATGTATATGCATTTGTTGGTGGCAATCCCATAAAGCTGGTAGATAAAAAAGGTACCGACAAAACAGATGCTGAACAGTTAAAGGAGGCAAAGAAAAGTAAAGACTATGCGGCTATCGCAAAGCTTTCTGCTTCCAAAGATGAAGCGGCGATCAAAAAAGAGGTATTACCGGGCCTCGACTCCACCAGTATTGCCAAACTGCATATCGAAGCATTGAAGTCCACTTCCACCAGCGTGCTGGCCGGGTTAACTGAAAAAATACCTACCCGTAAATTTAAAGACTTTAAAAATGGCTATTATACAAAAGAAGGGGATGCAATAGATCCTTCAAAGGTTACAGGATTAGATCCCGCCAGGCAGAACTTTAACCAGGTATTTATAGTAAAAGACGATGGCAAGGGAGGTTTTACCATAGATCACCAGTTAGGCATTGGCCATTACCAGTTGTTAAAGCGGGCTGCCTGGGCTTATCACGAAGGAGCAAGAACAGCTGTTGAAAGTAAATACTACACGGCTGCTATTCAAAATATGTCGTTCAATGGAGGGGAAGAGGGAATGTATAGTAATGCCTCCACCAGGAGAGATGGCGAAGTTGTTAATATCGCAGATGAATTAAGTATTGCCGGTATAAATAATGCAACGGCCAACCCGGATGTTTTGAAATTAAATAAAGTGGCAGCGGCAAAGCCGATACTAACAGGCATAATCACATCTGTAGAAACGGGAGGTGGATCGCAGGAAGGAGGGATCAATCAATGGCAGGGCTATAAAGAGAATTATGATTTATTCTTTAAATATAAGCAGTCGAAGGCCAGTGCAATTACTTTAGTTAATTCCGAGGATAAATTCTTCCATATTTTCTTCAAACGCGATTTTATTGGTAAGGAGTCTGCCGCCAATACATCCATGACAAGAACTGTTATAGAAGTAAAAAATGGAACTACTACCACCAAAACAGTTACAGTAAAATAATTCTATCAATCACTAATCACTCATACCATGAAATCATTTACAGCCGTTGCTCTCAATGAGTCATCTCTGAGAGTAAGCCAGCTTCACAAAGCACTTGCAACCCTGGGTTACCCCGTTGCTGAAAAAGAAGTACAATCAAACACAGCCGGCCCGGATACTGAGAGGCAGGTACGGGCCTTACAGGCAAAATTGCATATTCACTTTAACGATAAATATGTAGTAGATGAACCTACCTACGAGGGCATAAAAGAAGAATTGAGAAGAAAAGGCAACCTGGCCAAATCACAAACATTTGCCATAAAAGGCACCGTATACAACCGCAGAGGCGAAGTACAAAAAAATCAGAAGCTAACGGCCCTGGATGTAGACCTCCGGGGGGCAGCCATTTACCGCACGGTAAAAAAACTGGGCGAGATAAAGGCTAATGGCGGGTTTGAGTTTCTGGGAGAAGCCGTTTCTGGTGTAGATGGTCGTTATTATATGGAGTTCTTTAACTTCCAGTATGCTGCTGCCGAAAGAAAGAAGGCCGATGTGGTGGTATATGCCATCAACGATCGGGGTGAAATATTGGGTCAATCGCGACTGGTAAATTCAGAAGACTATTCCAGCGAGGGCGAGGTGCAAAAGCTGGATGTAGTCATTCAAAATGATGCAAGAACGGAATATGACATCCTGATGGGTGCGCTGCTGCCTTTTTTAAACGAAAGCAGGGTAAGCCTGCTGCAGCTATACCAATCGAACGACCAGGTAGCTTTTGCTGCCAGCGAATTAGACGAAAGCGAAGCACATATCCGTATAGCAGCAGATGCTGAATCATTACGCGCCGAAGGGCAAACACATACTGATAGGCAGATACCCCCTGCCGAAGGTCTTTTGCATGAATTATTATATGGTATCGGCCGGCAGGGCATTGCATTGAACTGGTTGTCGCTTTTTAGTAAAACAGAAGGCGACCTGCAAACAGCTATTGCGACATCTGTTCAACAGAACATTATACAGGCATATAACGAAAGCGTAATAGCCGCTTTCCTTAAATTGGTGCATAGCCTGGCTGTAACCTATGCGCTTCGGTATAAATCGCAGAACGCAGGCACTTCTTTACAGGAAATATTAGCTGTAGCGCTTCCTGAACAGGAGCAGCAGACAGCATTCATCGATGCGTATCGCAGCTTTAAAAGTCAGCTATCTGCTGATGAAACGATCGATTACAAAAAATTCTGGAATGAGTACCTGCCGGGTGTAGCCGTATTCAAAGACAATCCTGCCCTTATCCAGGGGCTTTTATTCTCCCAGCAATTGAATGTGATCAGCGGCGGTTTTCTGCCATTGATGCGGGAAGTACAGGCAGAACGTAAAATATCTTCCGTTACCGATTTGATTGCTTTGGAAGACAACGACTGGCAGGCAATCATTGCCAAAACAGGGGTGCCGGATTTTGTTACCGGTGATACAGCCGAAGATAAGATGGCAGCGTACGTTACGCATGTACAGAATTTTTTGAGCGCCGGCTTCCCTACGCAAAAGATAGCCGTGATGATGCAGAAGCAACAACTGCCGGTGAAAGATGAAGCGGTTTCAAAAATAATACTCACCTTCTTAAGCCAGAACACCGGTTTCGATATAAGCGTTTCACCGGTTCATGAATATGCCGATGAAATTAAAGCAATTGCCCGGGAGCGTTATACAGATGTAAAATTAGAGCTGAATCGTATGCAACGGGTATTCCAGGTAAGCCCGCAGCCTGCAGTAATGGGTACGCTCATGGAAAAGAATTTAAACTCGGCTTATGCCATTGCCAGCATTCCACAAAAAAGTTTTATTCAATTGCACAGTGATGACCTGGGTGGTGAAGCCACAGCAGAAGCGGTTTACCAGCGGGCGCAGCACATTAGTACGCTGGCAACAGAACGAGCTATGAAAATGTATGACCTGTCGCACCTGGCCGCGCCTGCCTTTGCCTACTCGAAAGAGGACCGCGATGCGGCCGTGGCCATATTGCAGGACCAGGTTTCGAAAAGACATAACCCCAACTACTCCGAAATTTTCGGCAGCCCCGATATATGCGAATGCACCGAATGCCGCAGTGTGTATAGTGCAGCAGCCTATTATGTAGACCTGTTGCGATTTCTGTGGAGAGGTGTTCACAATATCGACGGTAACTCGCCGTTGGATATGCTCACTAAACGCAGACCCGACCTGGTATATATACCGCTTACCTGCGAAAATACCAACACGCTCGTTCCGTATATTGACCTGGTAAATGAATTAATGGAGTATTACACCTATCATGGTATGCTGGATAAAAATGCAGCCTATGATACCGGTGAAACAACTGCCGATGAACTGCGCGCTAACTCGCAGAATTTTGAACCCGAAGCGTATCGTATACTAAAGAACACAGCTTATCCTTTTTCACTGCCCTATCATCAGCCATTGGATGTGATCCGCATCTACAGCGATCATTTGCAAACGGAGCGGTATGAAATTATGAAAGGGCTGCAGATAGATAATTCCGCCAGGGCCATAAAAGCCATTGAATCGGAAGCATTGCGCATATCGGAAGAAGAATATCGTGTACTAACGTTAAAAAACTTTGCCGGCGACCCCGATCCCGACGATCTGAACCCCATTGTGCCAACGCCCACCCGCCAACTACAGCAATACTATGGTTTTCCTTTTTCTGCCGCTCCCGATCCTGAATTGGACCCGGTGGTAATAGCCAATATGGAAACAGTGGCAGGCACCGGCATTTCCGATGGTATTCATGAATTTCTGCGGCGCACCGGCGTACAATATACCGACCTGGTACAATTGATCAAAACGCAATTCATCAATCCTTACCAGAACATTCTCGAATTTTTGGAAAATCTTTTTTCAACCAGCACACTCGATGCGCCTACTATCTATAGCAAATTGCAACAGATCAATGCCGGTACGCTCGATCCGGCCACCGATGCGGATATTATGGCAGTGATCACGGGAAAAATAGCCCCCGCTGATTTTACCAGCTGGGTGCAGCAGCACTTTGATCATTTTAATGCGGTTATTACATTATATCAATCGCATTCATTGTGCGACTTGAATACTACGTATTTAAAAACGGTTAAAAATGTATATGCCGCTTCGCCTGTTTCCGGTATTACGAATACTACCTGGTCAAAGATCCACCGCTTTATACGCTTATGGAGAAAATTAGGCTGGACCATACACGAAACAGACCTGATGCTGGCTGCTTTGGGCGAACAGGATATAACACCTGCTACGATTACCAAACTCTCTTATGTTAGTTTATTAAACAAAAAATTAAAGCTGCCGGTTAATAAGCTGGCCACCTTGTGGGGAAGCATCGATAGGTATGGCGACAAATCGCTCTATATAAAATTATTCCTCAATAAAGCAGTGCAGCGATTAGACAGTGCATTTCAGCCTGATAATTTTGGCAACTACCTCACCGATACCACAAAACTGTTGAAAGATCATATTCCTGCCCTGCTTGCAGCCTTCAGAATGTCGGAAGATGACCTGCAGGCCATTGCGGGCTTAGTGCGGGTTACTGATAATGGCGTTGATCGCGCCTTTGATTTAACAACCGAAAAACTCACTATTTACAATCTCAGTATCATTTACCGGTACACGATCCTTACCAAAGCGTTGAAATTAAAAGTGCCCGACTTCTGCTTATTAACGCAATTATTTACAATAAACCCCTTTAGCACCCTGTCAATTCCGGCGCCGGCCGTACCGCCTGTTGATCCTGTTTTCATCAATATTTTACCGGATACAACTTTCAGGTTTTATCAACTGGCTACGGCCATCAAAAAAACAGGATTTAAAGCACTGGACCTGCAATATATTTTCACCGGCCAGTTGCCACCTGAATCTACTATCGGGTTAAACCTGGATAAAACAAAACAAACGATCCGTGATATACGCGATGCATTCACTGCTATCGAACAAAATTATCCGGCCATGCCGGCTGTACCGTTGACCACGGATATTTTGTCGGCCAATCTATCCCTTTCATTTAAAGCAGATGTGGTTAATCAACTGATCGGGATAATAGAAATGCAGCAAACATTCGGTGTAATAACAGATACGGGTCTTCCTGTTGTTATCCCTGCAGCACTGGCAGCAAAGTATAGCTATACGCCATTGACGGGGCAATTAACAAGCGTAGGCATAATGCCGGATGCTGATTTAACTACATTGAAAGCACTGGCCGGCGCTACGGATAATTTCCGTAATGCAGCTACTGCATTGTATACACAAACCAGAACATTGCCAACCGGCAGTCCTGCTTATACCACTATTACTGATGCCAACCTGGCTGTAGATATCCCGGATTCATTATCACCCAAATTCACCTATACCAAAGCCAGCGGAAGGCTTTCCTGCATTGGTGTAATGTCTGATGCAGAAAATGCTGAACTGAAAGCGTTGCCAGGAGTCAATGCAAACTTCCAGGCAGCCGTAGACGCTATTTATAAAATGCCCCAGGATTTTATAAGAGCCAACTTCTCCGGCGTTTTTGCAGCAGTTAATGCCATATGGCCGAATGCTGACTTCATTACTTTATTGAACAGGCCTGCCCAGCCGGTAGAAAAAACAATGGCCGAAAAAATATGGTTTGTTTATTCCAACTACCTGCCTTTGTTGAAACAGAAATTACATGAAGATGTAATAGTAGAACATATCGCTTCGCTGATCGGGTTAAGCAATGAAGCCACTTCTGTTTTAATTAAAAATGACCTGCAAACGCTCATTGCGTCCGTTGCCACAGAAGGATTTTCAGGCGACTATTTTTCAAATGCTGTGTATGCAGGCCCGGCCACATTAACACGCGCCGATACAGAAATAGATTTCGATTGGGGCGCTGCAGCTCCTGGCCTGGTATTACCCGCGGATAATTTCAGCATTCGCTGGCAAAGTTATTTATCGCCTATATCAAGCGGTGAATATACATTGGTAGTAAATGTAAAAGAAGCTGATGACTCGTTTAACCTGTATCTCGATGAAGCATTGATATTGGAAAAACCGGCAGGCGATATACGTTTGTCGTGGGAAGCCATTGCGCAGCTCAACGCTTCCCAATTGCATGAACTAAAACTGGAGTACGCAGATACAACCGGTGATGCAGGCATTTCCTTATCATGGAAAACAGCCACAAGTGCGGTGGAGATCATTGCTTCTTCCGCATCCTTCCCCGCCAACCTGGTAAATAATTTTATAGCAACGGTTGAAACCTATCACCGGGCCGGGAAATTCATTGCAGGGTTTAAGCTAACAGATACAGAAGTAAAACATTTTGTAAGTTACCCGGCTGATTTTGCTAATATTGATTTTAAGGCCATCACGCCCGCTCACTGGCAACGTATTGAAAGTTATTTTGAATTACGCAATGCAGTTCCGCAGGGCCAGGCTTTACTCACTAATGTTTTTGCCGCTGCCAATATTATCGATCCTGTTCCTGCTGTTGCTGCATTAAATAATCTGTTATATCTCGCCACAGCCTGGGACCTTACTACGCTTACTTATCTAAGTGGTTATTTTTCTTTAACCGTGGCTGATTTTAAAAACGAGGTGAAGCTGTTAGAAATGTATACGGCCATCTCATTCGTTATCAAAACAGGGCTTTCACCACAAACCCTGGCACAGTGGGCTGCGCCGGAAACCGATTTTGATAAATTGAATGCAACAGCCGATTTGGTAAAGAGTACGGTAAAAGCGAAATACGAAGAAGAAGACTGGCTGGAACTGGCAGGCACTTTAAGCGATAAGATCCGCGAAAATCAAAAGCAGGCGCTCATAAGCTACCTGCTTACCAAAAAAGAACTAATTGAATGGGGCGCTACGGATGCAGATGGATTATTCGAATATTTTTTGATCGATGTACAAATGGGCGCCTGCATGGACACCTCGCGCATTGTACAGGCAACAGCCGCCGTGCAGATGTTCATCAATCGCTGTTTATTGAACCTGGAAAGCAATAAGGTCGGGATCTTCGAAAAAGGCGTTTCGCCCGGCAGTATTGATAAAGATCGCTGGAAATGGATGGAAAATTATCGCGTGTGGGAAGCCAACCGGAAAATATTTTTGTATCCGGAGAATTGGCTGGAACCCGAATGGCGCGATGACCGCAGCCCCTTCTTCAAAGAGCTGGAATCGGAATTAACGCAAAACGATATTACCGATGCCAGTGTTGAAACGGCATTCCGCAACTACTTAACCAGGTTGAATGTAGTGGCTAACCCGAATGTTTGCGGTATGTACCAGGAAAATTACCCGGATGGAAGCATGCGATTGTTGCATGTATTTGGCCGCACCCATAATTCACCCTATCAGTTTTTCTATCGCACCTGCGATGAATTCTTTAAATGGAGTGCATGGGATAAAATACAGGTAGACATCCGCATGACAGAAGATAATGACAACAGCGGCGTTCAGTTGATGCCTGTAGTATGGAAAAACCGGTTATTTATTTTCTGGGTTGAGTTCATTAAAAAACAGGATAATAATGTAGCCAAAAATAAAAGCAATCAGGATGCTACATTTGAAGATATTTCCAAAATGTCTCCTTCCTCTGTAAAAGCCAGTGAATACTATGAAGTACGGCTGGCCTGGTCGGAATATGTGGATGGTAAATGGAGCTCCAAACAAATTACCAAAGAGTATATAAAAGCGTATTCCGGTAAAGTATCCGACTTTACGCTGCAACAGGATATTCTTTCCGACAATGAACTGGTGATGTGGGTGTTTAATAATAATACGTCGTATGGCGGATTTACATTAACAGATATTCAGGCAGAAGTGCTTAGCTGGAGCATGTTGCAGGACGTAAGTACCAACTACCAGATTAAACCGAAAGGATATGATAACTTTTTCATGGAGCATAAAAAACATGGGAAGCTTAGCTTCAGGGGTTTTGATTACCTGAAAAACAGCATCTACCACAAAATATTATTCTCTACCAAAATCTTTGACTTCGAATCAACTTTAAAATATCCGTTCTTCTACCGCGATTCCCAGCGGTCGTACTTTGTTCGACCGGTTGACATCAATATATGGGATTATGTAAAAAATCCTGTTGTGTATGGACCCATTACGGTTAACATCGTTGATCCCATTTACTATGTGCCGCCTTATCAAAAACCGGTTGGCCCCGATGATTATTTGCCACAGCCCGATATAGATTATGCGGTTAATAACCTGAAAGGCTCCATAGTATTTGAACCGGCAACCGGGCTGAATGGACTAAAAACCGTTTCGCAAACCGCCATCAGGGGCAATGTGGTGGAAGTACCGGTAAATGCAGAGGAAGTGCGAACAATGACAAGGCAAACTGCGATGCCCCGTAGTGGCACTACAGTACAATCGGCCATGACAATGAAGGCCGGCGCTGAAGTAAATAAAGCATTTGCCGGTAATATCATTGAAGCAGGGTACAGAGCCGTTACCCGTCACGAAAAAGGATTGGAGTTCCATACGTTCTATCATCCTTTTTCGAGCCAGTATGTAACCAACCTAAATAATTTTGGTATAGAGGGGTTAATGAACACAGATACTTTTTTAAATATCATCAACCAGCCTTTCTTTCACGACTATGGGGCAACCTTCACTACCAATTACAATCCCAATTTCTACCAGGGGTTGGTGACAAAAGCGCCCTTATCGCCTGCATACGTAGCCGGGGCACCATACACTTATTACAAAGAGAATATTTGTTTTGACCTGTTTGGAGCCAACAGCATTTATAACTGGGAATTATTCTTTCATGCGCCGCTGTATATTGCCACCCGCCTGAGCAGGAACGGGCAATATGAAGACGCGATGAAATGGTTCCATTATATTTTTGATCCTACTACCGATGAACGGCCTGTTCCGGGGCAATCGGAAACCTCGCGCTATTGGAAAGTGTTCCCCTTTAAAACAACACCGGCCCAAACACTCGAAGACTGGTTTACATCTATCGGGCTCGGACCCAATACCAACCCGGCAGCAGAAAATTCAATCGTGGCAGAATGGCGCGATAATCCCTTTAAACCATTTGTAGTGGCCCGCAACCGGCCCATCGCTTTCATGAAGAATGTGGTGATTAAATATGTTGAGAACCTGCGCGAATGGGGCGACTCGCTTTTCAGGCAGTTTACACGCGAATCAGTAAACGAAGCATTGCAATTATACGTAATGGCCAATCATATACTGGGGCCCAGGCCAGAGTTTGTGCCTAAACGCGGAGAAATTAAAGCTGAAACCTACGACTCTTTAAAAGATAAATGGGATGATTTCTCCAATGCACTGGTTGAGCTGGAAAATATTTTCCCGTATAGCAGCGCCGTACCATCCGGTGGAGGCGACTCCAACCCGGGTATATTGGGAGTAGGCCCTTCTTTATATTTCTGTATTCCTTCCAATGATCAGTTAATGGAACATTGGGATACAATAGCCGATCGTTTGTACAAAATTCGTCACTGCATGGATATAGACGGTGTGGAAAGACAACTGGCATTGTTCTCACCGCCTATCGATCCGGGTATGCTTATCAATGCGGCCGCACAGGGCATTAGCCTGGGAAGTATTCTGTCTGATCTCAGCAGTCCTCCGCCCATCTATCGATTCAATTACCTGATACAAAAAGCCAATGAATTTTGTGCAGAGGTAAAATCGCTTGGCAACGCCCTGCTGAGTGTACTGGAGAAAAAAGATGGGGAAGCGTTGGGCAAACTGCGCGCCTCGCACGAAACCATGATGCTCGACCTGATGACCGGTATTAAAGAACGCCAGGTGCTCGATGCCCGGTCAACGCGCGATGGGTTACTCAAATCAAGGGCCATGGCAGAGTACAGGCTGAATCATTACAATGCATTAATGTCAACAGAAGACCTTACTATTCCTGCTGTTCCAACGATCGATTCGAACCTTACTGCCGACAGCCAGTTGCCGCCCGATACCACCATTCCGGAAATAAAATCAGGACTTGATGACTCACTGGTAGATGAAAGCGGGGTGAAGATCATCGATAAAGAAAAAGAAGACATTGATCTGAGCCTGGCGGCAAAATGGGTAACCAGCGGCGCCGGCATAGCCGAAGCAGCTGCAGCGGGTCTTCGTTTGATTCCGCAAGTTGATGCAGATGGAAAACCATTGGGTGTGGGCGCCGGCGTGGGTTTTGGTGGTGTGCAATTAGGGGGTATTGCTTCGGGCCTGGCAAGCGCAGCACATGCGGTAAGCAGCTTTATGACTATGCAGGCAGCCGCCGCGCAAAAATTGTCGGGTTATATTCGCCGGGAACAGGAATGGACATTACAGGCCAACCTGGCTGCCAAAGAAATAGCCACATTAGATAAACAGATCACCTCTGCCAGTATAAAAATCCAGATTGCAGAAAAAGAGCTGTCGAATCACAAACAACAGATTGAAAATGCAAAACAGGTAGAAGACTTCCTGAAGAATAAGTTTACCAATGAAGAATTATACCAGTGGATGAAAGAGCAGCTTTTCTCGGTATATAAACAAAGTTTCAATATGGCGTACGACATGGCCAGGAAAGTGGAAAAATGCTACCGTTTTGAAATAGGCAATGAAATAACCAGCTTCATTCAATATGGTTACTGGGATAATACGATGAAAGGATTATGCGCCGGTGAAAAACTGCAGTTGGCGTTGCGTCAACTGGAAGCTGCTTACCTGGAAGAAAACAAACGGGAGTTGGAGTTAAACAAGAGCATTTCGATGGCCCTGTTAAATCCGCTTGCCTTGCAGGAATTGAGAACCACCGGCAAATGCTTTTTAGCTGTCCCTGAAGAATGGTACGACCTGGATTACCAGGGGCATTATTTCCGTCGTATTAAATCGGTGAGTTTATCGTTACCATGCATAGCGGGCCCTTATACCACTATCAATTGCACCCTTCGGTTATTAAAAAATACCATCCGCATCAACACCTCCATGGGTGATGGGGGAACGTATGAACATAATAACGATGAAGGTGTTTGGACAGATGATGATCGCTTCAGATCAAGTAATGTTCCGGTAAAAGCCATTGCTACCAGTACGGGTCAGCGTGATACCGGCCTGTTTGAGCTGAACTTCCGCGACGAACGGTATCTTCCATTTGAAGGAGCAGGCGCTATTAGTGAATGGAAGATTGAACTTACACAGGATGCCCGTTTACGGCAATTCGATTATTCAACCATATCGGACGTAATTCTGCATATTAATTATACAGCACGCGAAGATGCCGGCTTATTCAAAGAAAATGCAGTTACTTATTTAAAAGATTTTCTAACCAATGCGGCCGAACTCAGTACACAGCCATTAATGCGCATGTTCAGCCTGAAGCATGACTTTTCAACAGAATGGAACAAGTTCCTGTATCCGGTTATAGCCGGTGCCAACCAAACATTATCGGTTACTTTAAAAAGAGAGCACTTTCCGTTCTTTACAAAGAACAGGAGCCTTGATGTAAGTAAAATGGAAGTGTTGATAAGGGCCAACAGAACCGGTGATTATAAGATGGTGCTGGCGGCAACCGATACAGGTGATAACCCGATGACTTCTGCTGAAATTGCAATGCCCGAAAACGCCACCTTTGCCAACATGCAAAAGGGAACGCTTACGGCCAGTACACCAGGTTTAAATGTGGAAGACATAAACATACTGTCGATGCTTACATTCAAATTCAAACATAGCACAGACGTTGATTTTCATTCGATAGACACCAATCCGGAAGAATTCAATGATCTGTTCCTTGTTATTCATTATAAATTAGGGGACGAAATATAAACCGGTGAAATATGCATCCGATGCCTTCGCGGTGTTATTCCTGCTGAAATTTTCCTTCTTTAAATTCCGTAGGCGTAACAGAAAATTTCGATTTGAATACGGTTGAAAAATAGGCAGCGGAAGAAAAGCCTGTTTTAAAGGCCACCTCAGCAACCGAAAGGTTTTCATGCTGCAGGTAATATTTTGCCTTTTTGAGCCGGGTGTTAACAATGTATTCGTTCACATTGCACGCCATCAACGCTTTTATTTTTCTTGAAAGCTGTGCCTGTGAAATGTTCAGTTCGCGGCAGATGTCTTCTATGCTGAAAGCATCATTACTGATATTGTTCTCAACGATGGCTGAAAAATCGCTGATGAATTTGCGATCGTTCTTTTTAACGGCCATTTGTTTTATGTCGGGCAATATATCGGCTGCATAATGTTCTTTCGATTTATGACGGTTATGCAGCAGGGCTGTCATATGTTGTTCAAGCACCTGAAAATTAAAGGGCTTGGTGATATACGCATCGGCCCCTGTTTTAAAGCCTTCGATCTTTTGGGTATCGCTGCTGCGGGCGGTAAGCAGTATCACCGGAATGTGGGCAGTGCGCACATCCGACTTAAGAATTTTTGTAAGCTCCAAACCATTCTTACCGGGGATCACCACATCGCAAATGATAATATCCGGCGCATTGTCGAAGGTGGCCTGCAAAGCGGTATTACTATCGGCTGCCTCCAATACGTCGTAAACAGCTGTGAGTCGTTGGGCAAGGTATTTTCGCAGGTCGGCATTGTCTTCAATGATCAGCACGCTGTGTGTCTTTTGCAAAGGTGTTGCCGTTTCCGGCATTACTTTAAAGGAATCTACCAATTCGGTGGTATATATTTTGGCATCTTCGGTAATGATGGCATTGGCGGCAGCTTTCGATGCCGTTTCGCCCACCGTTTGCAGTGCAGTGAGGGGGAATCGTATTTCAAAACTGGTGCCCTTGCCTTTTTCACTCGTTACCGTAATAGTTCCAAGGTGCAGTTCAATCAGTTCTTTCGATAAGGCAAGGCCCAATCCTGTGCCTTTATAGTTTTCATATTCACCCTGAAAAAATGGTTCAAAAGCATGCTGTATGGCTTCCTTCGACATACCTACGCCGCTATCGTCGATCTTAATTATTGCATCGTTGTGATGGCGTTGCAGTTGTATATGTATAAAACCATTTTCGGGTGTGAACTTAAATGCATTCGACAACAGGTTAAATATTACTTTATCAAACATAGTAGCATCGAACCAGGCAGGCAGCGTTCTTTCGGTGGTCAAAAATTGAAGGCTGATATTTTTGCTTTGCGCCAGGCCTTTATAAGTTTGAACAATTTCCTGTATAAACCCAACCAGGTCGTGCTCAGCAGGGTTTACCTGCATTTTATTGAATTCGATCTTTCTGAAATCCATCAACTCGTTCACCAGCCGGTATAACCGTAATACATTTTTTTCAACCAGTTGCAGGGGTTGGCGCATGCCCATGCCGAGTTTCGGATGGTTAATTATTTCTTCAAGGGGCGACAGTATCAGGGTTAGCGGTGTTCTGAATTCGTGCGATATATTGGTAAAGAAGTTCAGCTTTGCCTGGTGTGCTTCCTCGGCTTTCGCCGACATGTCGATCAACTGGTTCTTTTGTTCTTCGAGTTGGTTCTTTTGCTGTGAAATTTCCCTGTTCTGTAATTCCAGCCGGTTGGTTATTTTCCGGTTCTCTTTCAGAAAATAGTAGGATAAACCTCCTAATATCAATGTGAGGCTGAGCGTAGCGGCAATGACGATGATAACCGTTGCCTGATTTTGCGAAATAATGATCTGCTGGTCGAGTATTTTCTGCCGCTCTTCAATATCATGCTGCTGGCTGATCAGTTTTTCGGCCTGCATTTTCATCAGCCTTACGTTGGCCGAATCTATTACGGTAGTAAAAAGCTGGTTTTCTTTTTTAAATGGCTTGTTGGCTAAAATGTTCAATGCGGTTGCAATCGCCTCCTTGCCGCCGGTGGGATATAGTACGGTGGCTGCTATATTATTATTGGCCACCATGTCGAGTCCCATTCCCTTTACCGGCAGCCCATCAACCCCAATGATCTTTACTTTTTTATCAATGCCCAAACGCAGGCAGCTTTGCCAGGCATCATAAGCCATCAGGTCGTTATGCGCGAATATCAGGTCGGGATTGCCGGCCTCTTTTATAGTACTATCAAAGTGTTCTTTATTGCCGGCCTTTGCTTTTTTCAGAAATTGAATGCCGGAATATTGGGAAATAATAGCTGTAAATCCATTATGCCGGCCAATAAATGGCGAAGCATCTTCCGGCGCCGTTATTTCCATTACTTTTCCTTTCCCTTTCAAAAGCGAAACGGCGAACCTGCCCGCATTCTGGCCCACCTCAAAATTTTCGGCGCCGATAAAAGCAGTGTATTTACTGGAGTTTGTTTTTCGATCGATCAGCACAACAGGTATGCCTGCCTCATACACTTTTTCAATAACAGGCGACAGGGGAGTCACTTCGTTTGGCGATACGATCAAAAGATCGATCCGCTGCTTCAGCAACTTATTGATCTGCGCCACCTGGGTTGTACTGTTGCTGTTGGCATTTGTATATACGAACTGTATATTATTATGGAAAGAAAGCTCGCGCCTCATTTCGCCCAGCATGGTTTGCCGTCATTGATCGGCATCCATACATTGCGAAAAGGCAATGACATATTTTTTCTCTTTTCCTTTTTGTGAACAGGAAACAATCAGGCAGGCAACCAAAAGCAGTACAACAGGCAATCTCATGTTAAATGTGCAGCGATTTGTGTATTAAAGTTGATGATTTTTTTAGATACAGCTGTTGAAAAATTGAAAGCCACATTTTAAAATTCATCTTTTAATGACTCTATTAGCCTGATTTGTAATTACTTGAATTTTTTTTGGAACATGATGAAAAAATGAAAGTGTTTGATTGGATTTTGAAAGGCGTTTGGCCCGCCTGCCTGATATTTTTGACAGGTTAAACGGCTTGTTATATGAAAAAAGGAAGTGTTTTCACCTGGTCTATCGTAATAGCTCTTGGCGGTTTTTTATTTGGTTTTGATACGGCTGTAATTTCCGGCGCTGAACAAACTATACAGCAATACTGGGACCTCAATACCATTGAACATGGTCTTACCGTATCCATCGCTTTAATTGGTACCGTGATCGGGTCTTTGATTGGAGGGTATCCTTGCGATAAGCTCGGCCGGAAAAAGACCTTATATATCATCGCTGTTTTTTATCTCGTTTCTTCTTTGGGTACGGCCCTCGCCACCAACTGGTACCTGTTCCTGGTCTTTCGCTTTTTGGGTGGTTTGGGCGTAGGCGCTTCATCTGTTACTGCACCTATTTACATTTCTGAAATAGCTCCTCCTTCCAAACGCGGCATGCTGGTTGGGTTGTTCCAGTTCAACGTGGTGTTCGGCATTGTGATCTCTTATCTTTCCAATTATCTTATTGGTTTAAGTGGCGAAAACTCGTGGCGACTGATGCTGGGGGTACAGGCAATACCATCTGCTTTATTCCTGTTGCTGCTGCAATTGGTTCCTGAAAGTCCACGTTGGCTGATCCTGAAAAAAGGCAAAATGGGCGAAGCGCGTGCTATATTCAACCAGATTGAGCCCGATAGCGCCGAAGCACTCATCAGCGATATTTTGCAAAAGGGTTCAGGTAAAGTAAGTGTTGAACGTCACTTTTTGTTTTCTGCAAAATATAAAACACCTGTTTTACTCGCTATGTTGTTCGCCATCTTCAACCAGGTGTCGGGCATCAATGCAATCATTTATTATGCGCCCCGCATTTTTGAAATGACGGGTCTTGGCAAAAATTCTTCGTTGTTATCAACAGCCGGACTTGGACTGATGAATTTCATGTTTACACTACTGGCTATGGGTTTTATCGACAGGGTAGGGAGGCGTAGTCTGATGATGATTGGGTCTGCAGGTTTGATCGTTACGTTGGGGCTGGTGTCTTATTCATTTTATCAACAAAGTTTTAGTGTTTGGTCCGTACCCGTTTTTCTTTTTGTGTACATCGCATTTTTTGCTTTTTCACAAGGGGCGGTTATCTGGGTATTTATTTCGGAAATATTTCCAACACAGGTAAGGGCCAAAGGCCAAACGCTTGGCAGCACCACGCACTGGGTAATGGCTGCGGTTATTGCCTTTTCTTTTCCGTATCTGGCCGAAAAGGCCGGCGGCGGTAACACCTTTTTGTTTTTCGCCATCATGATGGTTTTGCAATTATTGTTTGTATGGAAGATGATGCCCGAAACGAAAGGCAAATCGCTGGAGCAAATAGAGCATTCATTGGTACTTCACTAATAAAACGATTAAAACGATCGCTATATGAAACGTCCATGACAAAATTTTCATTATAACATTCAGGGCAATGAAAATTTTGTCATGGTAAGTTCCATCTGGCTAAAAAACCAATAAATATTTTCAGATGAAAAGTTTCATCAGCAATGCTGCAGTAGCATGCTTTGGCGAAATGCTTTGGGATATACTTCCTTCAAAAGCACTTCCCGGCGGAGCTCCTATGAACGTGGCGTATCATTTGAAAAAATTAGGTACCAACCCTGCAATGATCTCCAAAATTGGTACCGATGATTATGGAAAAGGCCTTGCGGAACTGCTTGCCGCTAATACTATCTCAACATCGTTTCTGCAGATCGATCATAACCATCCTACAGGACTTGTTTACGCCAATCCGAATGAGTACAACGAAGTGGTGTACGACATTGTGTTCCCTTCGGCCTGGGATTTTATTGAACAGCAACGTGAATACATTGAAGTGGCTGAACAAAGCAGGTATTTTGTTTATGGCAGTCTTACTTCAAGAAGTAAAGTGTCGAGAGATACGTTGTATCAGTTACTGGAAGTTGCCAAAACAAAAGTGCTCGATATCAACCTTCGTGCGCCGCATTTTAACCGTACACATGTTGAATACCTGCTTCAAAAAGCCGATGTGCTGAAAATGAATATTGCCGAGCTGGAACTGATCACAGGCTGGTTTAGTTTATTTAATGATACGCACGAAAGAATAAAACTAATCCGGGACCGCTTTCATATCGATACTATCATTGTTACTATGGGTGGCGATGGCGCATTGGTGAACGATAAAGGAACGGTTCATCATTGTGATGGATTCAAAGTAACAGTGGCCGATACCATTGGCAGCGGCGATGCTTTTCTTGCGGGCTTTTTACATCAATTATTAAACCGGGCAACGATAAAAGAAGCACTTCAATTTGCGTGTGCTGTTGGCGCTTTTATTGCAACCCAATCCGGCGCTTGTCCTGAATATTCAATATCTCAAATCACAGAGCTCATGAATGCTCACGCAACAATCCAAAACTGAGTCTTAAAAACTAAAACTTGCTGCCATGCGAAAAATTGTCTATGCTATTGCTTGTCTTTTATTATCTGTTGCAGGCCGGGCCCAGCAACGAACGATCGGTGGTACTGTAACCGATAATAACGATGCTCCTGTTGCAGGTGCATCTGTTACTGTAAAAGGTGCTACTGTTGGCACCCAAACAGATAGTGCCGGAAATTTCCGGCTTACTATTCCTGCAGGAAGCAAAATGCTTCTCATTACTTCCGTTGGTTTTATTTCACAGGAGGTATCTTTTGGGGGAAGAGATCATGTGGCTGTTTCCCTGAAAGCAGCCAATAACAATTTAAATGAAGTTGTGGTTATAGGTTATACTTCCCAGCGCAAACAGGACCTTACAGGAAGTGTGGCTGTTGTTGACCTGGCGCCGGTCAAAAATAACAGCTCCGGTAATGTGATGCAGGCCTTACAGGGCAGGGTACCTGGTTTATACATCGAAAAAAGCGGCTCTCCCAATGGCTCCAATAACACCATCCTCATTCGTGGCGCCAATACATTGGGCAATAATGCGCCGCTGTATATTATTGATGGAATTCCTACTACGAGGCCCGAAGTTTTTCAAAACTTAAATCCTGCGAGTATTGCCTCGGTGCAGGTGCTGAAAGATGCCTCTGCCGAATCTATTTATGGCGCCCGCGCATCTAACGGCGTTATCATTGTAACAACAAGGAACGGCGGTAATACCAATGGTAAACCCGTTTTTCAGTTTGATAACAGTATTTCAGTTCAATCGGAAAAACCATACCGGTTTAAAATGCTGAATGCCGTGGACAGAGGAAGAGCATTATGGCAGGCATCAGTAAACGACGGACAGGATCCCGCAGCCGGTTATGGACAGATTTACAAATTCGACTGGAACCATGATTTTAATAATCCGGTGCTTAATTCAGTAACTGTTCAACCTTTTGTGGGCGGCGATCCGAATACACCGGCCGGTAATACCGACTGGCAGGATGTGATGTATAAGAAAGGTATTGTAAATAACAACAGTCTCACTGCTTCTGTTGGAAATAAAAATTCTTCACTGGAAATAAATCTGGGTTATCTGAACAACACAGGTATGTTGCGTTATACCGATTACAGGCGATATAGTGGCAGCATCAATGGCATTACACGGGCTTTCAACGATAAAGTCGTATTTGGCGTAAACCTTCGTATTGCCAACTCAAATGAAACATTGGTGGCGAAAGACCTTGGTGGTGAACAAACTACTGCCTTGGCGGTTACATTGGCGCCAACAATTCCCGTGTATCAAAAAGATGGGGTAACGTTTGCCGGTGAATCAGGTGCAGGATATTCAGACAGAAATAATCCATTGCACATGCAATACCTGGCGCGATGGAATAATACCAACCGCCTGAGTTCATTCGGAAATATTTATCTCGAAATTCAACCCATCAAAAATTTGTTTTTCAAATCGAATATTGGCGCCGACAATGCGTATTATCGCAACAAGGTGATTTCGCCAACTTTCACTGAGGGTGCATTGAGCCGCACCACCAATAGTTTATTGTTTGATGAGAACCATTTTTTGAGCACTACCTTCTCTAATACGCTTCGCTATAATCTGAACCTTGGTGATCATTCTGTAAAATTTTTGGTGGGTACAGAATACATCAAATCGGACCTGAATTATCAAACAACAAAGAAGGAAGGTTTTGCCCTTCAGAATGAAGATTACTTTACGCTGAGTGCAGCTACAGGCAATACCAATGTTTCAGGCGGATCAACGGGCTATCGCCTGTTCTCTGAATTTGGAAGAATTGATTACAATTATGCCGACAGGTATTTATTTGCATTGACCGTACGCCGTGATGGTTCGTCAAGATTTGGTTCCAATCATCAGTTTGGTATTTTCCCTGCCGCTTCGGTTGGATGGAGAATTGATCAGGAAAAATTCATGAAGAACATTTCCCTTATTTCTGAATTGAAATTAAGGGCAGCTGTTGGCCGTGTTGGTAATCAGGAGATCGGTGATGTGGCCCGTTTCGGACTTTATGATACCCGGTACGGAACTGTGCTTTCGCAACTGGTTGGCGGATTCTGGGAGCAATACATGAACATTGGTACCGCCTATTCATTAACCGGCGCCAATACAGGAACACTTCCTTCGGGATTTGTGCAAATACAGGCGGCCAATCCCGATTTAAAATGGGAAACCACTGATGAAATCAATACGGGTATTGACTTCACGATCTGGCAAAATAAGATATTCGGATCGTTCGATTATTTTTCAAGAAAAACAACAGGTATTTTGATCGTTCCTCCGGTTGCATCTGCTTTAGGCGAAGGACAAACCAAAGCAGTCAACGGCGCCTCAAAAACAAACAAAGGATGGGAATTCGTTATTGGTTATCGTGGTGATAAGATTGGTCAGTTAAGATACAATGCACAACTGAATTTCGCTCACTTCCGCGATAGGATAACCGAGTTGCCCGAGAATGTACGTCCCGCATACCCCGGTAACCTGGTGAACACGATCATCGGTCATTCACAGTATGATATTTTCGGTTATAAAACGGCAGGCCTTTTTCAATCGCAGGACGAAGTGAACAAAGCGCCCACACAAATTGGTGCGGGTCCCGGCCGCATTCGTTATGTTGACATCAATAACGATGGTGTGATCAATGACCTCGACAGAACGTGGATTGGTACCCAGTTGCCGTCATTGGAATATGGTGTAAGGGTCGACCTCAGCTATAAGCAGTTTGATGCATCCTTTTTCGGATCGGGCGTGGCCGGAAGAAAAGGGTTTGATGTATATACGGTGTTCAATAGCCTGATGAGAAGCAGGGAAAATGTAGGGCCGGGTGTGTTTGATGCATGGACGCCGCAACATACGGGTACACGGATTCCTGCTATAACACTTAAAGACGACAACAACGAAAACCGCACATCTGATTATTTCATTGTAAGCACTTCCTACTTCAAAATGCGCAACGTTCAGCTGGGATATACTATAACGCCTAAAGTTATTTTTTCGAGGTTGCGATTCTTTGCTATGGGTGAAAACCTGTTCTGCTTCAAAAGCAAAAGTTATATAAGCCCTGATCCTGAAAGGATCGATCTGCAGCCATTGCCTATTCCCAGAACTTTTACACTTGGATTGAATGCAACGTTTTAAACACCGGTTGCAAACTGAACGATTAACTAATTGCCATAAATAATACAACAATGAGAAATAAAATAATAAGTGCTTTGGTAATAGCAGGATTGCTGAATGGCTCCTGCAAAAAGGCACTCGACTATAATCCAACAGGCGCTTTATCATCAACCGATTTAAAATCTGCCACGGCTGTTGAAGGTCTGGCTACTGCCGCCTACGCTGCTATTGGTAATGGCGATATGATCGGGCCCATTTATAGTATGTGGGTATATGGAAGCATACGTTCTGATGACGCCTACAAAGGAGGTGGTGGTACGAGTGATGTGGGTGAAGTAGATGCGTTGGAACACTACAACCTGGTAACCCCAACGATAGATGCTTTTGTATCACGCACCTGGAAGAATTTATTCAAATCTATTTCGCGTGCCAATGTTGCGCTGCGGGCATTGAATGGAGTTACTGAGGGTGAGTTCCCCAATAAGAAAACGCGCACTGCGGAAATACGTTTTTTAAGAGCGCACAGTTATTTCACCATGAAGTTGCTGTACAAAAACATTCCCATTTTCGATGAAACGGCAACTGATGAAGACATACTCAAAACTTCCAATGATCTCAGCAATGATGAACAATGGAATAAGATTGCAGCCGATTTTCAATTTGCCATCGACAATTTGCCCGAAACGCAAACTCAGATCGGCAGAGTAAATAAATATGCAGCGCAGGCCTATCTCGCAAAATTGAAATTGTATCAGGCTTACGAACAAGACGATCATCACAAAGTGATCAATATCAACAAAAGCCGTTTGCGGGAAGTGGTGAACTTAACGCAGGCTGTTATTGCTTCGGGTAAATATTATTTAAGCAACGACATTGCTGATAATTTTTTACCTGAAACAGAAAATGGTCCCGAGTCGGTTTTTGCCATTCAGTTTTCAATTAATGACGGAACAACTGACGGAAGACTGAATTTTGAAGATGGGTTGAATTATCCTCATGGAGCACCGCAATATGGCTGCTGTGGTTTTCATGCGGCGAGCCAGAACATGGTGAATGCTTTTACAACTGATGCTACCGGATTGCCCAATTTCAGTACGTTTAATAACAGCATTGCCGATTTGAGCACGACACCAGTGGACCCGCGTATAGATCACACCGTTGGCATCGATGGTCATCCTTACAAGTACGACCCAACAAAGCCCTTCAGTAATAGCTGGGTTCGTGATGCCGGTGTGTATGGTAACTTTCATACCATGCGTAACCAGCAACTGTCAACAAGCTCTTCTTATCTGAAGCTCGGACCTTTTATGGGATCGGCTAAGAATTATGATATAATTCGTTATGACGATGTTTTGCTGATGCAGGCTGAAGCATATATCGAAATGGGGCAGCAGAACCTCGCATTGCCGCTCATAAACCAGATCAGAACAAGGGCCGCAGCAAGTACCGGCAGATTGAAAAAAGCCGATGGTACATTCCCGTCAATTTACAACTGCCAGAATTATACGGCCGCCGGCTGGACACAGGCTTTTGCCCGCACAGCATTGCAATGGGAGAGACGTTTGGAATTTGCTACAGAAGGATCGAGGTTCTTTGATCTGGTAAGGTGGGGCATTGCCGAGCCAACCCTGAATGCATATATCGCTGTTGAAAAAACAAGAAGAACGTTTTTGTCAACCGCAAAATTCACGGCCGGAAGAGATGAATATTTACCTATTCCGCAATCAGAGATCACGTTTACGAAAGGATTGTATAAACAAAATCCCGGCTATTAATTTTTTTCAGGCAGGCAGGCTATTGCTTGCCTGCCTGCATCAATTTGTATCTGCCATCATAAATAAAACAATTAATGTCACTGATCAAATACCTTTTTGCAATCACAATGGCTGCTCATGGTCTTTCTAACAGCGCACAGGCGCAAACCAGCGCCGCTGCATTTTACAATGAACCTCATCGTCCGCAGATCCACTTCACTCCGAAAGAACATTGGATGAATGATCCGAATGGAATGGTGTATTACAATGGCGTGTATCATTTGTTTTACCAGCATCATCCCGGCAGCACTGTTTTCGGGCCTATTCACTGGGGGCATGCTACCAGCAGGGACCTGATCCACTGGCAGCATCAGCCGATTGCTTTATATCCCGATAGCCTTGGTTTTATTTTTTCAGGAAGCGCAGTGGTTGATTATAAGAACACCTCAGGCTTTGGTAAAAATGCCCGCCTGAACGGCACAGTCGGGCAGGGAAAGGTGCCGATGGTGGCCATTTTCACACATCACAGTGTGAAAGGGGAGCAGGAAGGAAGAAACGATTATCAAAATGAAAGTATTGCTTACAGCCTCGATGAAGGAAAAACTTGGACTAAGTATGCAGGCAATCCTGTTTTAAAAAACCCCGGCATTAAAGATTTTCGGGACCCTAAAGTGAGCTGGAATGAAGTGGCGAATAAGTGGATGATGACATTAGCTACATTGGACCACATCACCTTTTATTCTTCGCCCGATTTAAAGAACTGGACAAAAGAATCGGAATTCGGAAAGGAAACAGGCGCCCATGGCGGCGTTTGGGAATGTCCTGATCTGTTCTCATTCAATGATCAGGGAAAGAAGATTTGGGTGTTAATTGTAAACATAAATCCTGGCGGCCCCAATGGTGGTTCCGGTACCCAATATTTTGTGGGTGATTTTGATGGCCATCGGTTCACGCCATTTGATAATGATACAAGATGGCTTGATTATGGTCCCGACGAATATGCCGGCGTTACTTTTTCAAACACCGGCGCCAGAAGGCTTTTTTTAGGTTGGATGAGTAACTGGCAATATGCGCAGGTAGTTCCTACCCGAAAGTGGAGAGGCGCCATGACAGTACCCCGTGATTTATCACTAAAGAAAGTGAACGGTAAATATTTATTGGCTTCAACGCCGGTAGCTGCGGTAAATAAATTGTTTAACCGTTCATTCAATTTTCAAAATACGACCGTAACCGATTTTGATCTGACTGCAAAAACCGGAAAACTGACAGGACCTGCTATTATAAAAATGACCGGCGATAAGATAAAAGATTTTTCGATCACCCTTTCCAATTCATTAAATCAAAAACTGGTTATTGGCTTTGATCAAAGCAACAATGAATTTTTTATCGACAGAAGGGAATCGGGAAATGTTGGCTTTGAAAAGGATTTCGGAAAAAGACATACTGCGCGGCGGTTCTCTCAATCACAAAATTTAGATTGTACGCTTATTATTGATAAAGCTTCCGTTGAATTATTTACAGGTGATGGATTGACTGTAATGACTGCGATCTTTTTCCCGGATGAAGATTATTCCAATATCAGCATTCAATCAAAAGAAGGACTCAAATTAAAAAGTCTTGCTGTTTCAAAACAATACTGATTCATTCAACTTGCCCTATTATGAACTCTAAGACACATTTTGTGTTGCAAGCCGGTTTTTATTCAAAAAAATTACGGCTTCCGCTATTACTATTAGCGATTACGACGCTGCTTTTAAGTTCCCCAATAAACGTTTATGCACAGGTGAGGGATATACGTGGCCATGTAACCGACACGTCGGGTGCGCCGGTTAAGGGCGCTGTGGTTATGCTGAAAGATTCAAAAAGAGGAAGCACAACAGGGTCGTCAGGCGAGTTTTCCCTGAACGCCGTACCTGAAGATGCCACACTTATTTTTACCTGCATTGGGTATTATAGCCAGGAAATTGCTGTGCGCGGGAAACATGAATTTTCGGTGAAACTCGACACGAAGGCCGACAGTCTGAATGCTGTAATCGTGATTGTTGGTTATGGACGGCAGAAGAAAGAATTTCTGACTGCATCTGTAAGTACCGTTGCAGGCGCCGAATTGTTAAAAGCCCCTGTATCTAACCTAAGCACGGCATTGAAAGGGCAACTCCCCGGCCTTGTGGCCATGCAGGGTTCAGGAAAGCCCGGTTCAGATGGTGCTGTACTTACGATCAGGGGTATTGGCACTTATACCGGTCAAACCGCACCGTTGGTTATGGTCGACGGTGTTGCCAGAGATACGTACGATGACATCGATCCAAACGAAGTGGCTTCTATAGGCATATTGAAAGATGCCTCTGCAACAGCAGTTTATGGCGTACGCGGCGCAAACGGTGTTATTTTGATCACTACCAAACGTGGAAAGGAGGGAGCCCCTTCTATCAGTCTTACTTCACAAACATCCGTTTCTTCTTTTACCAATTTCCCTTCATTCGCCAATTCGTATGATTATGCAACCGTTATCAACGAAAGGGCTTTTGAAGAATACTGGGTAAAACACGCGAAAGATGCTGATATACATACCTGGGATGATTTTGTTGCCAAACGTGATGCCAACTGGAGAAATGACGGGTCGCTTAATTTTACAGACAATGATCTGAAATATTTTCAAAATGCCAATACACCCACATTGGCGAATGGTCAACCCAATCCATGGTATGATCCTTACTTTCATCCCAATACCAACTGGGTAAACAAGTTATTCAGGAAATACACGCCCACGTCGCAGGCTAACGTGAATGTGAGTGGTGGCACCCGGTTTATGAAATATTTTGTATCGCTTGGTTACCTGAATCAGGGAGGGCTTTTCAAAACTGATTATATGGCCTTTTCCGACAAGATGGAATTTTCTAAAAATCGATACAACCTGCGCGGCAACTTCGATTTCGATGTTACAAAAGATTTCAAAATGTCGGTAAACCTCGGGACGCAATTTGTAACCCTGAATGGTATGGACAATGATGGATCTATGTGGAATACGAGAATATTGTGGGCATTTCCAATGAGTTCACCCGGCATGATCAACGGTAAATACGTACTGCCTTCTTCAGCCGGCGGTTATGATCAATACAACCCCATGTATGCGATAGAAAACGGCGATTACTGGAATGTTACCAACAACAGTATTTTAAATTCATCCGTGAATGCGGAGTATAAATTAGACAGGATTACGCAAGGCCTTTCCATAAAAGTGTTAGGTTCTTACGATAGTTACTTTGCCAGCAGAAGCTATGGGCATTATGCACCGGTATTATATTCAATAAGGCAAAATCCTAATGGCGACCCGTTAGATCCGATCTTTACTCAGCTTACAGCTGCCACACCGTCGCAGATATTCGCCGACTTTAACCTCGCAAAATGGCGCAAGCTGTATACGGAAGCATCTATCAATTACAATCGTACTTTCAGCGGCAGACATACCTTTTCTGCAATGGTATTAGGCCTCAGGGAAAAGAAATATGATCCCACGCTTCAATATGATTTGCCACATGCATATGAAGGGGTTACAGCAAGGGCCAATTATAATTATGAAGGTAAATACATTGTAGAATATGATATGGGGTACAATGGT
This sequence comes from Niastella sp. sgz303648, assembly GCF_059587045.1. Taxonomy (NCBI): domain Bacteria; kingdom Pseudomonadati; phylum Bacteroidota; class Chitinophagia; order Chitinophagales; family Chitinophagaceae; genus Niastella; species Niastella sp. sgz303648. The sequence continues at coordinate 193,173 of NZ_JCAPSW010000014.1, forward strand.
TCAGAGAATTTTCCGGAAGGGAAGCGATTCGGTTTCTTCCCGTCTTATTCCGGAGCGTGGGTGGTAAGCAACGAATCTTTTTTTCCTGTAAACAACACAGTGAGTTTTGTAAAACTGCGCGCCTCTTATGGAGAGGTCGGAAACGATAATATTGGAGGCGCCCGTTACCTGTATCTGCCCGATACCTGGAGAAGTAATGGCAGTTATACATTCGGCACCCTGAATAACCAGCAACGCATCAATGGTTACGACGAATCTGTATTGGGCAACCCGAATGTAACCTGGGAGGTATCAAAGGAAATGAACCTTGCGGCAGAATTTCATCTCTTTAAAAGCAAGCTGTCTGTTACTTACGAATATTACAGGAACAACCGTTCCAATATCCTTTCTTACAAAGGTACTGTGCCGGCGTTCGTGCAGGCCAACCTGCCACCGTACAACCTCGGCAGAGTAATAAGCTGGGGACATAATCTTGAGTTTAGCTATAACGACAAGGCAGGCGGTTTTAGTTATTACCTGCATGGCAATGCCGCCATACAGCGGAACAAAATATTGTTTCAGGACGAAGCCGTCGTTCCAGGGCTTGAATACCAGGCTTCAACGGGGAATCCCGTGGGTCAGCAGCTATTGTTAAAAGCCAACGGCTTGTACACCTCATGGTCACAGCTATATGCAATTGACGCCAATGGAAATCCTATTCTGTCGCAGCCTGTACTTGCGTCGAGCAACGGAAAACCATACACCAATGCAAGTGGTAAACCTGTATATGTAAAGGATTTGGGTTACGGCGGCAGGCCATTGCAACCGGGTGATGTTCGCTTCGAAGATATAAACGGCGATGGTGTGATCAATGAAAAAGACAGAACAAGAACAGGTTATACCGTCAATCCCGAATACAGTTTTGGCCTTACAGCCGGAGGCAGTTACAAAGGATTTGATGTGAGTGTTTTGTTTGCCGGTATCGCCGGTGTGGCAAGAGGCGGCATGGGGCAATTTCATATCGATAAGGAGCAGGCAATTTATTCGGTCGACCTTACACGATTTACTATTGACAGATATAATGCAGGGAATAAGATCTATTTCCCTATGGCGGATTATGATAAAAATGCGGCAGCTACCGGGCCTGGTAATGCGGGTAATACTTTTTTCCTGATCAATACTTCTTATGTAAGGTTGCAAAATCTTGCGGTGGGTTACACGCTTAGCAACGCCTTTATGAAAAAAATAGGCATCAAATCGGCAAGGCTTTATGTCAGCGGTAATAACCTTTATACCTGGTCGCCGGCAAAAATATGGGGTGACCCTGAAAATCTTGGCAATATTGGTTACCCTCTTTACAAAACGTATAACACAGGCGTGAATATCAATTTTTAATTAGCTGATAAATATTGTTTCGTACAAATGAAAAATGTACAAATGAAACCAATTTCAATAGTATTTGCAGTGCTGTTTTTTACAGGGCTGCTTGCAGTAAGCTGCAATAAAGATTTTCTCGAAAAGCCCCAGGCCGGCACCTTCACCGTAGATACGGTGTTTCATACTAAGCTGAATGCGATGGGCGCAGTAGCACAAATGTACAATCTATGTGTGCCGACGGGATTTCCGCAAAATACCAACAGTGATATGACAAGGCCCGATATGGTAACGGATGAGTTGTATATGATCCATCCGGAGTATGACTGGATGGTGAGTGTTGGAAACTATGTTACAGGAACTCAAACCGTAGATGCCACTATCGACAGGGGCGGATTTGGAAGCCATTACCTCGGCATCAGACAGGCCAATCTCGTTCTGAAAAATATAGATGAAGTGACAGATGCCGATGCCGACTGGAAAAAGCAGGTGAAAGGGCAGGCGTTGTTCTGCCGGGCTATGCAGCACTTTGAATTATTCCGTCAGTATGGAGGTATCCCGCTGATAACGGAACCCCTCGACGGGGCGCAGAAGCTGGACATTCATAGAAGTTCGGTAGCCACTACGGTAGACAGCATGGTGAGCTGGTGCAATCAGGCTGCGGCCTTATTGCCGGCAACCTGGGGCGCTACCGATTACGGCCGGGCAACGAGCCTTGCTGCAAAGGCATTAAAGGCAAGGGTGCTGTTGTTTGCCGCAAGCCCTTTGTATAATACACCACCTTCCATGCAAACTGCTGTTGATGGTGCACGTTTTGGAAATGCGCATGATAGTGTGGTCGCTTATTCCAATTACGATAAAGAACGCTGGTTCACAGCCGCCAAAGCGGCTAAGGACGTTATCGATGCTGCGCCCGGTTCGGGCGTTGCGTTGTACTATACCGGCAAAGCAGAAACCACACCTAATGATGACTCTTATGCAGGATTGGGCGATTATGAAGCTGTTTCCAACGTTTATGCCAATTCGGAGCTGATACTGGTGAATACCTTAAGTAATGATGCACCCGGTTGGGGCGGTTGGTACTGGGGACTGTGGATGACTTCCAAAGTAAGAGAAGGGCAGTGGGCCTTTAAGAACAATGTGCCTGTTGAATTTATACAACAGTATGAAAAACGCGACGGCTCAAAATGGACATTGCCCCTGACAAGCACGGGAGATGATTTTCCGACATGGATCAAAGCGCAGAACCTCGACCCGCGTTTCTACCAGACAATTTTATACGACGGCATGTGGTACAATAGCCAACGCGGCGTAGCGGCTTACTACCTGGGTGATGGCGGACAATACCCTACGACTGATTATGGGCACAGTGATGTAGGAGACGATGGCTATGCTTTGGAAACGTATAAGTTCGTAGCCCGCGTAGACAACTTCAATGATAAGCATTTTGCATGGCCTGTTTTTCGGCTGGCCGAATTTTACCTGAGCTATGCAGAAGCGCTGAATGAATACCAGGGACCATCGGGCGATGCTACTACTTATCTTAATAAGATCAGGCAAAGGGCGGGTATGCCTGATAAGAACCTTTCTTCCCAAAACGATTTCAGGGATGCTGTTCAAAACGAAAGAACTATAGAGTTTGCCTATGAAGGTTTTCGCCTGAATGATCTTCAACGCTGGCTGAAAGCATATGATGTACTGAATGAAACATTACATGGTATCCAAACGAAAGCCAATGCTACATCGGGCACCCTTAAACGGAATTGGAGAGTGGTTGATTTCATGAGGCGTACGTTCTTAAAGAGATACTATTACCTGCCATTTCCCAGCTCTCAGGTCAGCATTAATTATTTAGGCGACGGAAAAGACTGGAACGGACAGAATCCGGGATGGTAAGTCATCGGCCCATTGAAGAAATAAAAATAATACAAATGAATAAGCATTATAAGATATTGTTGGTTTTGTCGACCATGCTGTGCTGTTGCATCGTTTCAAAGGCGCAGTCAACGATTGTCATTAATACACCGCCGGCCTCATCAGGAAGTGTTGCGGGAGCTGTAGATACGATGGTCGATCTCGGCTTTAGGAAAGAGCCGCAATGGCGAAGTACCGGGGCTGTTTATACGCTTTCGGGTAAGGAACTCGTCAAAATGTTTACCGGCAACTTATTGAATACGCTTCAGGGAAAGATACCCGGCCTTACAGCCGTTACAGGCTCAGGAGAGCCGGGATATGATGCTCCTACCTTCTATGTACGCGGGCAAACGAGCTGGAATATCGCCGGTAACCAATTGGTCATTTTATTGGATGGCTTTCAGGTAGACGTAGGCGCATTGAGCGCGTTGTCGGCTTATGAAATAGAATCGGTGACATTGCTGAAAGATGCATCTGCTACGGCGATGTTCGGGTTGCAGGGCGGTGTGGGCGTTTTGAGTATCCGCACCGTAAAAGGGAAAATAACGCCTAAAAATGAAGTTGTGTTCAATGCAAGATATGGCATTTCGAGCCCCGTGCAACTGCCCCGGGTAATGAACGCTTACGATTATACGACTTTGTATAACCAGGCCCTCGTTAATGATGGATTTTCACCGAAATATCCCAATCCTGATTTATACAAGGCTGACAATGATCCCTTTCATCCGAATGTGAACTGGTACAAAGAACTACTGAATAATACGTCGCGGATTCAGAACTATAATCTGTTGTTCAGAGGGGGTAATCAAACCGCGAGGTATTTTGTAATGGTAGATTATATGAACAATAATGGCTTGTATAAGGATGCAAAAGCAATTAGTAAAGACTTTGGCACAAATGCTACTTACAACAAATTCAATCTGCGGGCCAATGCCGATATCGACTTAACCAAAAATCTTTTGGTGTCGGCAAATGTTTCAGGCATTATTGAAGACCGTAACACCCCTTCAGGTTTCGCTGCCGGCCAGTTGTTTAATAACCTGATGACCATTCCTGCTGCGGCTTTTCCGGTAAAGAACCCTAACGGCACCTGGGGCAACAGCTCGGTGTATAATTTTAATCCCGTTGAGCTGTTACAGCAAAGTGGTATTTACCGTGCCCATACTAGGACCTTACAAACGGGTGTTACGTTAAGGCAAAAACTGGATGTAATAACGCCCGGGTTGAATTTTACCGGAGGTGTGTCGTTCAATAATCAATATGGAGGATTCTATCAAACGTCTTATGCTGTAAGAAGCTATGAAATTGTGAAAGATGCACAGGATATGCCGGTAAAAGATGCAAACGGCAACATTGTTTACAAAACCATTGGCAATGATGTGCCGCGCTCGACCGGTGATGGCGGAACGTCGCACTGGAACCGCAATACGCTTCAATTGGGATTTGACTATAACCGCTCTTTTGGAAAACACACCATTTCAGGGACCTTACTGGGAAGAAGAGAAAGCTATCTTCACGACGGGCAAAACTATCCCGTACGTGTACAGGGATTGAGTGCGGATGTAACGTATGATTATGCGCAAAAATATATTCTTGATATTAGTGGCGCTTACATGGGGGCTGCCGATTTTGCGTCCGGAAAAAGGTACGGTTTCTTTCCTGCGGTTGGTATCGGATGGGTGGCGTCGAACGAAGACTTTTTGAAACAAAGCAAGGTGGTTGACTATTTAAAATTCAGGGCATCCTATGGTTCTGCAGGAAACATCAATGAAAGTTATCGTTTCCTGTATGAAGAACAGGCAAGCAGCGCCAACGGATGGATTACAGGAAGCAGTAACGCGTATCAAAGCGGCCTGGCGATCGCACAACTGGCAAATCCCAATGCTACCTGGGAATTAAAAACAAGTTTCAATGTTGGTTTTGATATCCGCCTTTTGAAAACATTGTCTGCATCAGTTGACGTATTCAGCGAAAAGCGTACAGGCATTTATGAAATTCCTTCTGCCGGTGTTCCTGCTTTCACCGGATTTAATTTACCCTATGTAAACAGTGGTGTGGTGCACAACAAGGGCTTTGAAGCAGTTATTAATTACGACAACAAAGCAGGGGACTTTACCTGCCATATTTCCGGTTCCGCAGCTTATGCGCGAAATAAAATAACCGGTAAATCAGAAACAGCACAACCTTTTGACCGGCTTTATCAAAAAGGCTATGCTATCAATCAGGAGAAAGGGTTGGCCTTTGACGGCTTTTATCAGCAATCGGATTTTGATGCCAATGGCAATGTAAAAGCAGGTGTACCGGCATCATCTTTTACCAATGTAAAGCCCGGTGACCTGAAATATAAAGATCTGGATGGCAATGGCATTATCAATGCTTACGATATGCAGCCGTTCGGGTACAGCAATGTGCCCGAAATAACCCTTGGACTCAACATAGGATTTGCCTGGAAAGGATTTGATTTCAGTGCATTTGCACAAGGTGTGCTGCACCGCACCGTCAATCTGCTTTCAGTGGCATACAACTATACGCATCCGTTTGTAAACAATAATAACATCACCGCATTCTCCAATAACAGCTGGACAACGGCTACTGCAACAACGGCAACAATGCCAAGGCTTTCTACACTCAGCAATCCTAATAATGATCAGTCTTCCGACTTCTGGCTGCGTAAAGGTGATTTTGTCAAGCTCCGTAGCCTCGAACTGGGATATACTTTTTCGAAGAAAGGATTTCTGCAAAAGATCGGTTCGGTAAGGTTGTTTGCCAATGGAACAAATTTATTTGTCTTTAACAAAATCGATGGGCTGGAACCGGAGAATCTTTCGATGGGCTATCCGTTGACCAAAGTGGTGAATTTTGGGTTCAATATAAAATTTTAAGATACACCAACAATTATATCATGCTATGAAGAAATTTGTTGTCATCATATCATTACTTGCCATCCTCTTTACCGAAGTATCCTGTAAGAAGGATTATCTGGAGGTGCATGACGTAAAAACCTATGTATCGCCTGATGATCTGTACACCAACTACACCTATGTTCAGCAGGCGGTATGGAATATTTACAGTTATTTACCTGATGGCTTTGCACAACTTGATTATGAAGCTGTAACGGAAAATGCAGAAGCAACGAATATCACCTGGTCGTCGCACACCTTTAACAATGGCACCTGGAATCAATATAATAATCCCGATGGTGCATGGTGGCGTGACTTTAACGGTATCAGGCAGGCAAATCTTTATCTGGCCAATAAAGACAAGGTAAATATCGAGTACATTAAAGGACAGATAACCACTTCCGATTCATCTGCCTTGTTCAATGCACGGAACAATATAAAGTTCATGCAGGGCGAAGCGCTGTTCTTAAAAGCGTTCTTTTATTTTGATCTGGTAAAGCGTTATGCTGGTGTGCCGATTATGAGCCAGCCATTGAACTATGACGATCCGGCTACCTGGAAAAACATACCCCGCAATACCGTAGATGAATGCATCAAATACATTGTTGCTTTATGTGATACTGCCGCTACCATTATCCCTTCAAGCCTGGCGCCCTACTCATGGTACAGCCAGGGTCGTGTAACATATGGCGCCATCAAAACATTAAAAGCAAAGGCATTGTTGTATGCAGCAAGCCCTTTGTTCAAACAGGCCGGCGCTACGGCCACCTGGGCCGATGCCGCGGGTGCATTGCATGATGTTATTGTATCGAATGCTTATTCGCTGGATGCCAATTACAGCAACCTCTTTGGCGCTAATAATGCCAATTCCAATGAACTGATCTTTTACCGGCGTTATGGCAATACCAATAATGTCGAAAAAGACAACTTCCCGATTGTGTTTCAGAACAGCGATGGCAACAGTATCACCCCCACGCAGAATTTTGTGGATGAGTTTGAAGTGCTTCAGAAAGATAATAACGGTAATATAACCGGTGCAAGGGCATTTGACTGGTCAAATGCTACCGATGCTGCGAATCCCTATGCAAACAGGGACCCGCGTATGGCAAAAACCATTGTATATAATGGCGCTACATTTTCTTCTACAGCTATTGAAACGTTTACGGGTGGTAACAGTGGCCTGCCGGCGCTGAATGCCACCAAAACCGGCTATTATCTTTCCAAATGGGTAAACCAGTCGGTAGACCTGGTGGCAGGCACAAGTACCGCGCACACGTGGATCTATTTCAGGTATGCAGAAGTATTACTGGATTATGCCGAAGCCATGTACAATGCGTATGGAGCAACGGCCGATCCTCAAAACTATGGCCTCACAGCCTTGCAGGCGATCAATTTGGTAAGGCAGCGTGTGCAAATGCCATCATTGACTGCCGCACAGTTGAATCAGCAAAGCATAGAACACGAGCGCAATGTAGAGCTGGCTTTTGAAGATCAGCGTTTATGGGATGTACGCAGGTGGAAAAAAGGCACAACTTATTTTAATAAACCTGTAAACCGTATAGTGATCATTAAAAACGGAGCTACATACAGCTACACGGTTACAAAGCTTGGCAACAGGGTTTTTGAAGATAAAATGGCCTGGTATCCTATACCGCAGGATGAAATTACAAAAACCGGCTGGGCTCAAAATTCAGGATGGTAGACCCTGAGCGGAGTCGAAGGGTCGGGCTTAAAGCGTTGAGCGAAGTCGAAACGTGGCTTAACTGAAGAACAGTTTAAAAAAGCAATATGAAAAATAAAACATGGTTTGCTTTATTGATCACGCTGCCTGGATTGTTAGCGTTTTCACTGCCAGCTTGCAGGAAGAAGGTCGATTTAAGTGATTCTACAATAAAAGAGATCGGCTGGGATTCGAAAGGAACTGTTTATTCAACTACAAAAGGTACCAATGAGAAAATAACTCAAACAGCAATAATTGGTTTTGAGCCAAAGGCACAACCGCTGGAAACAGATGTGTGTATTTTTGTAGACCCATCCCGCCGGTTCCAAAGCATTATTGGTTTTGGCGGTGCGCTGACCGATGCTGCTGCCGAAACATTTGCAAAACTTCCCCAGCCGGCACAGGATTCCATTCTTACTGCATATTATGATTCGCAAAATGGAATTGGCTACACCTTTGGAAGGACCAATATGAATAGTTGTGATTTTTCAAGCGACGTGTATACTTATGTAAACAATAATGATGTTTCGCTTCAGTCATTTTCCATAAACCATGATCTGCAGTATAAAGTGCCGTTAATAAAAAAAGCGAATGATAAGTTGAACGGTCAGCTTACTTTATTGGCAAGTCCCTGGAGCCCGCCGGCATGGATGAAAGACAATAACGATATGATGCATGGGGGCAGGTTGAAAAAAGAATTTTATCAGGTCTGGGCCAACTACTTTGTAAAGTTTATGCAGGCATATCAGGCAGCAGGCGTTCCTGCTTGGGGTGTTACTGTTCAGAATGAGCCGATGAACAACGCTCCCTGGGAATCGTGCCTGTTTAGCGCCGAAGAGGAAAGGGAGTTTATTAAAAACGCCCTGGGGCCCACCTTTGGAAAAAACAATCTTGCCGATAGGAAGATAATTGTATGGGATCATAACCGCGATCTGATCTATCAATATGTAAGCACTATTCTGAAAGACCCGCAGGCGGCAAAATATGTGTGGGGAGCCGGCCTGCATTGGTACGAAACATGGACAAACGATCCACCCATGTTCGACAATGTATTACGGGTGAATGAGGCATTTCCCGATTTAAATCTGCTCTTTACCGAAGGCAGTATGGGTAAAACTGCTTTTTATGAAAATAACCCCTGGGCTTTGGGAGAGCTGTATGGCAATAATATCCTGAACGATTTAAACAACGGTGTCACCGCCTGGTGCGATTGGAACATGCTGCTTGATCAGAACGGCGGCCCCAGTCATGTTGGCAATGTTAGTTATGCACCGATCATTGGCAATACCCTTTCAGGGAAAATAAATATCCGGAATGAATTCTGGTACATTGGTCAGTTTTCAAAGTTCATTCGCCCGGGAGCAAAGCGAATAGCTGCTTCGTGTAACCGCAATGCATTACAAACAACGGCCTTTATTAATACAGATGGAAAAATGGCGGTTGTTGCATTAAACCGGGGCGATAATAACATCAATTATCACATTTGGTCAAATGGTTTTTGGGCCGGTCATACTTCAAATGCGCATAGTATTCAAACAATCATTATTGAATAATAAAACTGTAATATGAAACGTCCATGACAAAATTTTCATTATAACGTATAGGGCAATGAAAATTTTGTCATGGTAAGTTCCATCTGACAAAAAAACAATTAAATATTTACAGATGAAAAATAAAATAGTGCGTGCCTTACTGTTTATGTTCGCCTTGTTGTTGTGTGTTTTTTGGGGGTGCAGGCCGGAAGATTTTGGCGGCAGCGAAATAAGTGAAACAGGAAAAGTATACTTCCCCGATGATGATGGAATTGTTGCTGCACTGAGCAATTACAACATCGATACGGTAAAAAATACGATCAATTTCCCGGTAACGGTTTACCGGGGCGGCTTTTCGGATTTTGGTGCTTTCGCCGTGAATGTGGCGGCAGATACCAGCACCATTCAGGCCCTTATGCAATCGGGTAAGCTTCCTGCAAACACAGTAGCGCTTAATCCATCAGATTACGAGCTGGCAACTACGAATACGATTGCTTATACAAACGGGATCATGAAAGGGGCAATCATTCCTGAAATTAAAGTGGCCGGTATGAGCAAATACAGCGGCAAATATGCAGCGCTGGGAATCGTTGTGAAACAGGCGGAAAAGTTCGACGTAAATACGGCTGCGAACAAAGTGGTCATTTATTTCCCGGTTGATTCACTCGTTGGTAATGTATATTTTCCCGGCGCTACAAATGGAAGCAATAGTGTAGTTGCGCTGGATGATAATAGTTATACGATAGACAACGCTTCCAATACGGTTAATTATTCCATCCCAATCATGCGGGGCGGTATTGCCGACCTTGCTACAACAGCTGTAACCGTAACCGTTGATAACAGGGCCATTGCCGGTTTGATAAGCGCCGGTAAATTACCTTCCAATACCGTAACATTGAATGCATCGGATTACTCCTTTAATAACAGTGTATCGCTGAGCGATAAAAATGGGGTGCTTCAGGGAAATGCAATTCCTAAGATAAACATAGCCCAATTATCGCAGTACGCAGGCTCGGTAGTAGCATTGGGATTAACGATCACGAATGCCAAATTTCCCATTGATGCAAACAGCAATAAGATCGTTGTTTATTTTAATGCAGATGATATTCTTGCTTTGTTTGCTCCCCGGGTGAATCTGATCTCTGATATTACCAAATGGGTGCCGGTAAATCTTTCCTGGAGCAATGATGTAACAGCAACGATCAATACCCAGGGCGGTTCTATTCTTTACAAAGGAGGTAACGGGGGATGGAACCAGGCTGGTGTTTATCAGCAGGTACGCCTTTACGGGCACCGGCAATATAAGATCGATATGCATATACAAGGTTCCGGAGCAACCAATGTGTGGTTTGAAGTATGGTTATCACAAAAGAAACCGCAGGACGGTCAGGATGTTACTACCGGTTGGGACCCTGCCGCGGTGATGTTGCTCGGATTAAATACGTGGAATGGCTGCGGCGTATCTCCTTTTAATGCCCAGCTTTCGGCAATCAGTTGTAATGGTAATGGCGGCTCCATTACCCTGCAAACCGGTGGTACATATTATATCACTGTAAGAGGAGGAGGTAATGATTTGGGGACCACGGGAATTACTGTTTCAGGATTTGATTTTGAATAATAATTATAGAAACATTATGAACAGGAATTTTAAATTATATCTGGTATTGATCGCTTCAGGTGCTGCGGGTATTAATCCGCTGTATGCACAGAAAGACAAAATAAAAAATACTTTTTTCAGGAATAATATTTCAAAAGGAATTGTTTATTCAACTACAAAAGGAACAGATGAGAAAATAACCAAAACGGCAACAATTAGTTTTGAACCGCATGCACAGCCGCTGGAAACAGATGTATGTATTTTTGTAGATCCATATCACCAGTTTCAAAGCATTATTGGGTTTGGAGGTGCTCTTACAGATGCGGCTGCAGAAACATTTGCAAAACTTCCAAAAGCGGCGCAGGATACTATCCTTAATGCCTATTATGACCCGGAAAATGGCATTGGCTATACATTTGGGAGAACCCATATAAATAGTTGTGATTTCTCGAACAATTCATATACTTATGTAAATGACAACGATGTTTCGCTTCGGTCGTTTTCCATAAGCCATGATCTGCAATACAGAATTCCACTGATAAAAAAAGTGAATGATAAGTTGAATGGTCAACTTACTTTATTTGCAAGCCCATGGAGCCCACCGGCGTGGATGAAAGACAATAATGAAATGATTCATGGGGGCAGGTTGAAAAAAGAATTTTATCCAATCTGGGCGAATTATTTTGTAAAGTTTATACAGGGATATCGTGCAGCGGGTATCCCTGTTTGGGGTGTTACTGTTCAGAATGAGCCAATGAACAAAGCTCCGTGGGAATCGTGCCTCTTTAGTGCGGAAGAGGAAAGGGATTTTATTAAAAATGCTTTGGGCCCCGCCTTGGAAAAAAATAAGCTTGCTGATAAGAAAATAATTGCCTGGGATCACAACCGCGACATGGCATACCAGTATGCAAGTGTTATTTTAAACGATCCGCAGGCGGCAAAATATGTGTGGGGAGTTGGTTTGCATTGGTATGAGACCTGGACAAAAAGTGCGCCGATGTTCGATAATGTATTGCATTTGCACGAAGCATTTCCGGGTGTGAATTTGTTATTTACCGAAGGTTGCCAGGATCAATTTGATTTCAGCAAAATAAGCGATTGGAGTCTTGGTGAGCAATATGCTCATAATATCTTACATGATTTGAACAGCGGTGTAAGAGCCTGGTGCGACTGGAATATTTTGCTTGATCAATCAGGAGGCCCCAATCATACCGGCAATTTTTGCTTTGCACCAATCATTGGGGATGTGACAACGGGTAATATATATTTTACAAATGAATTTTGGTACATTGGTCAGTTTTCAAAATTTATTCGTCCGGGAGCGAGGCGTATAGCAGCTTCTTCCAACCGTGATGTATTGCAAACTACGGCTTTTATGAATAAAGATGGCAAGATCGCAGTTGTTGTGTTAAACCGGGGCAACTACAACATTAATTATCATATCTGGTTAAATGGCTTATGGGCGAGCCATATTTCAAATGCGCATAGCATTCAAACTATTATTATTAAACAATAAAATCGTAACCAACTTCCTTACAACAAATAAAGGATGCGGGTTATGTTTCAAGGTATGCGATATTTCGGGCGAAAAACTAAGGAGCGCTTTTGTTTCAGTTTTTTACAACATGGGGCGACCGGCGCAGAATGATCATGGAAAAAGGATATGGATCTCTCTTGTTGCCAAAGATTTGTTTCTTGTCGTCACTAACATACAATGCTTCAAGAGATAGTAAATGCCCCATTTATTTGCAAGGAACTACAGAAAGCCACTTTTATAACCAACGATCATTTGAAAGAAAAAAGTGTAACTAATTAGCTGGAATCAAAGTGGTTGAATTTATGAAAATGCAGAAAATGAAAAAACGCTGAAGTTAGCCACCAGGGCGAATTTCAGCGTTTTTATTTTAAATTATTTGCTGCATGATTCAACATTTTTTCATTCACATTTATTCGTGCTAAGTTTTGTACAATTTAGAACTTGATGTATAACGGTTAATCTGCTTTACTATGCAATGCTATATTTTTTTACTGCTGTTTTGACCGGGGGCATTGCGAAACATTGACTATATTATCGGTTTGGTGAAGTTATAATGAACACACTGGCTGAATTTTTATATATATCAAATCCTTCATAATAACTCCTGATCATATACTCATAAGATTTTCCCGGTTCAATATTCCTGTCTGCAAAGGTCGTAAGCTTAGCCAGTGCGGATATGGGTAAAAAAGATTCTTCGCCGCTTTCTTTCCTGTATACGGTATAACCATGGATACTGGTCCTGTTGCCAGTCCAACTTATACGAACAACCGAATCAGCCGCTATATAGGTCGCACGCACATTTTCAGCTGTTTTTAATTCCGCTGTATCTGTTTCTGTATATATCGTTCGCATATTAGACAGGGCTGATATATTGCCAGCCTTGTCAACGGCTGTCACATAGTAGGTATAGGTAATATTTGATTTTGTATTCTTATCAGTAAAGGCAAGACCGGCCAGTGGCGTCTGGTTTATTTTATAATACCTGCGGTAACTGCCTGTATCTTCACTTCTGAAAACATTATAAGCTTCCACATCGCTGTCAAACGGCTTTTGCCATTTCAGGTCAATACCGGCTTCTTTATTATGCTGCAGATTTGCAAGATAGGGGGCGTGTGGAGCCAGCGTATCGGGCAGCATAGCAATAATAGTGTCTGAATTAATGCTCTTGTTGAATGCTTTATCAACCGCACATACATAATAAACAAATTCATTCTTAGCTACTCCGGGCAATGTATCAGTAAAAGCGTTTGACAACAATGGCACCCGATTGAGCAAGTTGAAATATTCTTTGTCGCGTGTATTAGCCCGGTAGATTAAGTACCCTTTAAAATCAGGCTCGGTGTTCCTGTCCCACGTTATCTGTATCAGCCCCGGTTTTGCAATGGCCTTCAGGCCGGCGGGTTTTGCCGGTGCAGTCTGATCAGGAAAGAACACCTTAACAGCTTGTGATTTTGCGGTATTCCCTGCTGCGTCAACACTTTCTATATAATAACCATATACAGCACCCTCTGATGGTTGATTGTCTGTATAGGTAACAGTATTAACAGGTATCAGGGCGGTGTTTATCTTTTTGTAAACGGTGTCCAGCGTCGAGTTCCGGTAAATATTATACCCGTTGCAATCTTTATCCGGTACCAGCTTCCAGTTCAGCACCGCGTTTTTATCTTTCTTTTCTGCTTTAAGGTTATTTGCCGGGTGTGGCGGTACCATATCGCGTATCTCCACTTCAAACTCTTTTGACAGCACAGATTCATTATTCAGCACATCCACACCGGCCACCTGGTAATATATTTTACTGCCAGGCATGCCGGCTGTGTCAAGGTATTTGTAACCGGCAGAATTATCTTTTACCGTTTCGCCCGACATTTTGCCCAATAATATTGGATCCTCAGAGACCGCTACGGGTTCGGCCGATAAACCTGTTTTCCTGTAGAGCTTATAACCATAAAATAGCTGCTGCTTATTCCAGTTCAGGTACACATATTGTTTTTTTTGTTTAGCCGTAAGACCGGCAACAACGGGAAGATAATCCGTCGTCGCTGTAAACGGGGCAGATACCGCCAGTTCTTTATCGGCCTGCGCTGCATTGGTAATACGATATTGATAGGTTGTACCATTTTGCGCTGATGAATCTTCAAAATAGCAACCGGCATAAGACGCAAAAACATTATCTGTAACTATCATAAGACCCGCTGCGGCCAAATAGTTATTCTCGTCTTTGGGCGACACCGCAGGCTTATGATTCATAAAACCCTGGTATGCTTTATAAGCGTCGTCACCGGCCTGTTGCGCCGATTTCAATTGCGCTATGCTGATAACAGGCGTCTTTGACAGGGGTATTTTAGTTATTTTTTCCCAGTTACCATCAGGCATTCTTTTCCTGAATACATTAACCGGGCAGGGCGAAATAACGGCCGATGGAAACATGAATTTTACCTGTACAACAGGATTGCTTCCGGAGTTTTGCTTTTTGCAGCCAACTACCAACCTCGCATCCTGCGCCAACAAGCAGCCGCATGGCATAAAAAAACAAAGAAATATAAATAACTGTTTCATTCTTAAAATTTTATTCATAGCAATTACCAAAGAAAATACCGCCGTCACTGATACCTGCGCTAAAATCAAAATCCTTTAAAGGGGTTTCGATCGAAATTCCGGCGCTGACGCAGGTGGGATTGGGGAACATTAATTGCGCATTGAGATTAATACCTAAATTTCCATGCAGCCGGCAGCCGGCAACATGCACTTTGCCATAAAGATTGCCACTGCCTTTAAACTGGAATGGGCTGTAATTAAGCGTAGCATCAAATGATACGCCTGAATATATATCAACGGATGGATCGCATACATAGAAATTGAAATCCTTTGAAATTGTAATCAATGAGAAGTCGCCATACAAGCGTGCATTCTGATCGGAAAGAGAAAACCCAAAATTCTTCATGCCAAAGCTGGCATTACCGAATAGCGTTCCGGTTGAAGCATCGCCCCAAAAAGAATAGCTATGGTCTGTAATATCAAAGCCGGCTGAGGCTGATGCCGTAATTGCATTCATGAAGTTTACATCCACATTAAAATTGCCATTCACTTCTTTAGGCGCCCAAATAAAATCCAGTGTGCAGTCGTGCGCCCTTATCATTCCCTGCGAACCTACACCGGATGACATTAAATCACCGTCGCCCCGGAAGCTTATACTTTGAAGACCGCTCTTTGTAGTCAGCACTTCAAGGGCTACCTTACCCCAGAATTTAATCCCATTATCTGAAAGTGTTTTGAGCTGGGTAAGCGCATATACGCCTACATAACTGCCATTATCCGGCACATAGTCGTCTGTATTTATATTCGTGCCTGCATGCTTCATCTTATAATACACCCTGCCGGTAAACCCATAAATACCCAGGTCCAGCACGCCTATCGGCAACTCAAACAGGTTTTCTTCGCCCGCCTCTATAAACCAGTAATTGTAGTGTTCAGGGGCCCGCGCTACGATCATTTTAGCATGCACCTCCATATCAGAGGGCTGCTTTATGCCAAACTTTCCCTCGCAAACAAATCCCTTCCCATACACCGGATCATTATCAAATAATTTAAAATTGCCTTTAAAGTCACAAACAGCATCCAACGCACCGGCAGAAACATCAGAATTGCTTACTGAAACCTCTTTCTGGCTTGCGGCTGCATCACCTTTTGGCGCGAATCCAAAACTTGTATTCAGATTTGGACAACCATTATTATCGCTCGACAGGTTATCGGCAAGCGTTATAATGCCATGAAGATTGACCTTGTAATTCCCGCCTGAACTGATCAACTGCAGCGACACAGGCGTATATTTAAAGCCGTTGTACGTTCCCGCCTTTTGATCGGTAACAGGCGCACCCGACCAGCTTTCACTTTCCATACCTATTTCACCGTTCCCTTTGATATAAAAGTCGGGGCAATCCAGGTTCAACATGTTCAGGCCTTTCTCTTTCCCGTTATAATTAAAAAAATTAAGTCTGCCGTTCACTATTAACCGGTTCGAAACCAGCTTGCCTGAATAAGGTTCAAATTCGCATATATTGCCTGTATTGTTATCGGTAAAAAGATTTGATTTGCCTGCTAAAGGAAAATCGACAAATCCCTCCTGAACACCATCCCCGTTTGCAGCAAATTCCACGTTACCCGTGCGATTGATAAAAGGAACCTTTATTTCACCTTTAACCTGCAACTGCAGCAATTTCGTTTTTACGATTGATACGGTAGAGCTCTGCGATGATAACGGGAATGAACTTACGGTAATATCAGTCCCCGACGCCATCTCCTCTTTACAAAACAAGCCACTGGTGGGGTTAAAAAAAGCTTTTTTATAATTAAAATCATACGTTGTACTGTTGTACTTCAACTTTATAGCCAGGTCGGGTATGGTAACGCTGCAACCGCCATTACTCAAATCGAGATTCACCTTATCGAATGAGCCTGTAACGGAGTTATCGTTGTTGAGCGAAACAGCATAAGGAGTAATTTTATGCACTGTGCCCGAAAAGTTGGTTATTTTCTCAAAATTTACCGACAGGCCGGGCTTCTGCGCATCAGGATTGGGCATATTGCAATAGCCATCAAAAGACATGACTGCCGTGGTGCCGTTTTGGGTTATTTGCAGGGAAGGTATAAGTTTCAGCACTGTTTTGGCAGGAACTGTGAGGTGCAGAATATTATAATCGTCGCCATCTTTTATAGAAAGGAACCAGGAATCGCTTTCATTGAACAGTGTATTATAATTCAATTTGACAGTTTTTTCGGCTTTATACAACGCCATCTGTTCATCATCGGCGGCCCCTTTGTACAAAAACTCCGTTTGCCAATTGAATGTGCCCGTGAGTTCAACGGTTTGATTGTTGTTTACCGCGTCCTGAACATAGCAATGGCGCGCTTCATCAAAATGAGATTGCAGCGAAGGCATAAATTTCACGCTTGCTGCGTCGAACCATACGCTTCCGCCATAATTGCGGGCTTCCTTAAATTTTATTTTTACTCCTTTTATATTTGAATTCTTCAGCGTGCCGAGGCTCACGGCGCGCCAGTCGGAATAGATATAATTGTTTTCCTGATCGTGGTCTTTAAGCTTATCCAGGCCAATATTCTCTTTGCTCTTTTTTTCCTTCTCCTTGCTCAATTCAGAAGCAAAAGGCTGTATCACAACATTGTCGAGGTACAAAACCACCTCGGGGCCACCTTTGTATAAATTCGTATAGGCAGTACCGCTAAACTTATTACCGCCATTATTCTTCAACGGATTATTAGTGTGCACCGTAACAGGAAACCCGCACAGATCAAAAGCTGCAGGTGTATTACCAGCCATAGCGTTGGCCTTTATCGTAAAAGTGCGCACATTGCTTTTGTATATTTTGCCATTATTGTTTAAAGTAACATACCAGGCAAAAGTTTTGCCCTCTGCACTGCTGCCTGTATAGTTGAACATGGCGGTTTTGCTGGGCTCATTGGTCGAATTTACCCGTTTATTATTTTTAACGGCCTCCTCCACCGGCTGCCCCGGGTTTACCTCTACCATGATTACGTCTTCGTAAAACGCGGCATTGCCGGGATTGCTGTAATCCCATTTAAAATAGAACTTGCTTTTTTCTGCCTCAAATACCGCATCGTTTTGGGGATATGAAAGTGTAATCGCAGTTGGGGGTAATACAGGCTGTCCGAATGTGAAGCTATGCACCTCGCTCCGGCCATTGTTTTTAATGGCCATACCGCCGGGGCCGGGAAGAGCCGTTACCGCCCAGGCATACCGCCTGCCGGGGACCAACGGCGGCTGGGCAGGGCCATAAACAAATACATTGACCCCAACCGTTACATCAAAAAAGGTGGGCGTAGTAGCGCTGTTAAATGCATCATTTGGATTTTTATTAGGGTCGATTATTTCTACCATCCGCAGTTTATATTGAATACCCGGATCGGCTCCTGCCGCATTGGTCCAGGTAAAAATAATATTCTGCGGCAGCAGGGGATTTACAGCTTCAATATCTACCGGCTTTAATAAAAAAGGCGGTTCCAGGTTAGCAATATGAATAGTACGGCAACCGATTGGCGCATCGCCCGACAAAGGCAAATTGGTGTTATAGTCGAATACGCGTACGCATATCTCGTATGTGCCTTCCGGTAAGCCGTTCTTTTTCAGCACATCGGCGGCCGTTGTGCCGGTATAGTTAAGTTTGGCGGCAGCAAACAGGTCCTGTAACACGCTCATATCTGCGTTTAGCAGCTGCCCCGGCTGCAACAAGAGCGGCTGTGCAGGCTTTACAGCAGGGTTGGTAGCCGCACTGATACCATTATCGCCGGTAATGGATGCCTGCAGATAAACAGGCAACTGCCTGGTAGTATTATTGCGTAACACCAGCAGTATCTTTCCGGGCGTTTCCACATATTCGGCAATCTTTGGTGAATAGGGCGGAACAATATTTAATGTAACACTCACGCCCGACTGTGCCATGGCAATACTACCTGGCAACAAAACAATGAAGAGGCTAATAAGGCGCATATAATGCATTTTCCATTTCATAGACAGTTCTTGTTATTTTAAAAACTCCAGGTATAACTTAATTCCGTAGTTTGTTCGGTAAATGCTTTATTAAAGCCCAACGGTTCATCAGGACTATTCTTCAGCATCAGCCAGCGAAAAGAAAACCGATGGTGTTTATACAGATTATAGGAAGCGTTTACACCGGCATTCAGCACCGAAGAACCGCCAGACTGGTCACTCCTGCTAAAGGAGTTGCTGGTGCCCAATTGCAGCTTGTTTTTTAGCAGGTTTTTGGCGGCGCCTATAGTAAACCCATAATTTTTCACCGTACCATAGTAAAATTTATTTACCGACTCATTGACTCCGCAGGTGAGTGTTAACCCGGTCTTATTAAAAGTGAGGTTATAATTAAGAAAGCAGACGTTGGTATGTATATTATTGAAATCGCTGGTTTCTTTGTTCAGATCTACCACGGTAGAATAGTTATAACTTAATATGACTACATGCGTTGTATTTTCTGCGGCCATGATATAGCGCGGATTTACCGACAGATTATGCGTGGTTTGAGCAAGCAGGTATTTATTATTCACCTTCATCACTTCCGGCGTGGCATTGGCCGAAAAGTTGATATAATTCGCATCGATCCCCAGCTGTGGTGTAAAATCGCAGGAAATATTGGCTGAGCCGATGATGCGCCTGGTCGTAGCTTCCTTTTGTTTGCGTAGATTGTCTTTTTGCAAACCGATACTGCCATTAAAGTGAAGCCTGCCTTTAAAAGCGGAGAAAGCAGGGGACAGCGTATAGCTTTCAATATCGTTATTAAAATAATAGGCCCCCATACTCTGGAATTCGGGGTCTATATGCCGGTAAGCCAGTTTAATACTATAATTACTGCCCGTGTAGGCAAGGCTTGCCGTGTAAGCAAAATTAACCTGCGTGGTAGCATTTACAGGTATTATACTACCTGCACTGCTGTTTATCTTTTTTATATTATCGTCTACAAAAAGCTTTGAGTTTATATCGTTGGTATACACACTGGCAGCGCCATCCGCATCAATTACCAGTTTTTTAAACAGGGTATAATGAAACCGGGTGCCCACTACCGTATTGGCAGCAGGCTTCACCGTTTTAAGTGTATCCGCAATGTTTTTATTGTTGATACTGGTACTATCGTCTTTTGCAGAAAGGAAGCTTAACTCAAATAGTTTATGCTCCGTACCAAAGCCCATTTTCAGGGCATACCCTTTGCGCGAGAACGAATAGGGGCGTATGGCGCCTGTTGCAGTATCCAGGCTGGTGGCCCGGTTGAGGCGCCCGTACATGAAGCCAATATGAAATTTACCGGGGTTTAGCTCTGCACCTGCACCCAGCATGGTATAGCCGGCCAATGTATAAGGTGAGAAATTAACACTTCTGTAGCCAAGATGAGCGGTTATCCATTTATACTTTGGGCTAATGCCAAATTGATTAAAGGGCTGTTTGATGCTGCGCTCCTGCTCGCTCACTGTTGCAGACACAGGTATTTCAATGCCATAGAGGCTAACGATCGCATTGCCCGTAAGGATATAGGAAAAGGGCTGGCGGCGGGCAGGAATACCTTTTACAGAATAAAAGATACCGTGCAGGTCGATGTTGCCGGTAACAGAAACGGGCGGCTCCTTCATGCTTTTATCTATATCCTGTGCATGCACACCGATGGGAAAAATCGCCGGCAGGAAGATTAAGGCAGCAAAACGTAAAGACCATCCGGAGATATTGTTTTTAGGGTTCATATTTTTTGAAGAATAACATTCTTACCATTGCTGATGCGAATAGAATAGTTTCGGGAGTGGTAAGCCGCAATGTTGATATTGTTGCTTCCCTGCTTCAGTTCAAACCGCACTACGGTTTCACCGCTATTGTTCAGAATGGTTGCAGTTGGCATCTCATTCCGCCATGTAATTCCAATTACTATGATAAGCTGCTCTTCGTGCTGATAAAAGGTAATAGCATCCGGCACACGCGTAATAGTTAATTGCGGTGTAAACATACGGCCACGGGAGGCTGACCTGCAAGAGTGGATTAGTAATTGAGCAGGCGTCGTTTAGTAAGTGGTAGAATTACCGGCTAAAGCGCCTTCAGGCGTTGTAATATTTCCTGTTTTTTGCGCCGGGATATTTCAATAGCATCATTTCCCTCCATGATAACATAACCGCTGTCCTGGTTTTTGTACCCTATCACATGCTCCAGGTTGATAAGATGAGATTGGTGAATACGCAGGAAGTTGTATGCTGTAAGCTGGTCTTCAAACTCTCTGAGCGTTTTGGCCACCAATAATTTTGTTCGGGAGGTAAAGTAAATAGTACTGTAATTGCTTTGGGATTCTATGCGCACAATATTGCTGACGGGCACATATTGTATGGAATTATCGGAAGGGATAGGTATCTTTTTAGTAGTACCTGCTTTTTTTATTTGTGCAAGAAAAGAGGTTATCAGTTCACTCCCCTGATGGTTTTTCCGGCTAATACACTTCTGTATAGCCGTCGCCAGTTCTTCGATGCTGATAGGTTTTAATAAGTAATCCAGGGCATTCAGTTTGATGGCCTGCAATGCATAATGCTGGTGGGCAGTGGTAAATATCACCTGAAAATCAATATTGGCCAATGACTGCAACAGTTCTATGCCCGACAGTCGGGGCATTTCAACATCCAGAAAAACTAAATCGGGTCTGCATTCATCAATCAGTGCGGCAGCTTCACCGGACCGGGTTGTGCATCCTGCAATACTTATTTTATCGGCAAATTTCTTTTGCAACATCAGTTGCAAGGTTTCTATACAGGGCAGTTCGTCGTCTATTATTATACACTTCAGCATATTATATCTTTACAAAGCTGTTAACAGGGATATTAATGATCACTTTCGTTCCGGCAACAGCGCCTTCAGATGTTTTCAAATCTTCGACGATCACCTGTCCGTTTGATGCTGCCATCATGATTCGCTGGCGGGTTATCTGCATACCATACGATATATAGTTATTTTCTTTTCTCAGGTTTGCTTCCCCGGCAGCTTTGCGTCCTATGCCATTATCTTCAATAACACAGCAAATATCGTCATCACTGCCGGGCATTATAGTAATATTCAGCCTGCCCCGGCCATCTTTGGGCAATAGCCCGTGCCAGATGGCATTCTCTACATAGGGCTGCAGTATCATAGGAGGTACAAGAATGCCCGTCATATCCAACCGATCATCACCCATCATCCTGTAATCAAATTTATTATTGCTGCGGCGATGCTCAAGTTCCATGTATAGCATTAAAGTGGCCAGTTCCTGTTCCAGGGTTATCCATTTTTGCATCGAATTGTCGAGTATCATGCGGATAAGGCGTGAAAACTTGCCCAGGTACTCCGCTGCATCTTCCTGTTTGTTCTCCCAGATGAACTTTTGAATGGAATTAAGGGAGTTAAAAATAAAATGCGGGTTCATCTGGCTGCGCAGCGCCTTCATTTCCAGTTCAATCAACTCGCGGTTATAGGCTGTTTTTCGTTGCTCTTCTTTTTTAATTTTTCTTACACGGTATAACGCTATGCCGGCTACGCCGCCGGTAAAGACAAGGATCATCGATATCCTGAACCACCAGGTGGCCCAGAATGGCGGACTTATTTTGAACCTGAAAGTCGTAGAAGCAGCATTCCATTCATGCTTGCTATTGCCTGCCTGTACGGTAAACGTATAATTGCCGGGAGGTATCTTTATATAGTTAGCCACCCGTTGGTTATTGGTATAATGCCAGTTGTTATCCAGGCCCTCCAGCCTGTAACGGAAGTGTATCTGCCCGGGGTTGGTATACTCAAATGCAGTGAAGTAAAAGCCGATGATATTCTGATCGTACTTTAATTCAATGCCGGTATTATTTGAAGGAAAATAAATGCCCTTATCATTAATGGTTATTTTCTCAATAACAGGCGACGAAGGTATCTCATGATAAAACATTTCTGCGGGGGTAAAGTAGGAATAGCCATTCCGGAACGCGTTTACTAAATATTTATCAATGGTCCCGAACGGCATCGCGGTATTCAATTCCGTATAATCGGGAACGTAAAGAACCGATTTCCCGGTATTGGTATTGAAGAGAACAAGTCCGGCATCGGTATTAACACAAGCCAGACTGTCTGCCATATATATTGCATCGCATGCAGGATTTTTTACGGTATTAAAATCATTATAAAAACGCATTTGTTCCGTTTGAATATTCATGACACAGATGCCATCTAAGCCTGTTGTTATAACATTACCTTTGTTATCCGCCACCACATCGGTCAGGTAGTTCCTGTTGGCATCAGGCGTTTTTACATCCGGATAGTAGCGCTTTTGTTTGCCCGTGGCAACCTCGTATTTTAAAAATCCATTTGAAGTTGCTATCCATAAAATGTCCTTATTGTACACCCCGTTTGTCATGTTGTCTGGAGAATTCAGCAGGGTATCATTCCTTTGTATTACAGGATAATTCTTCTTTGTTTTAGTATTGCATAAAAACAATCCACAGGACGAGGTCACATAAAAAGAATCCTTACCCGCCGGTATAATGTTCCGGATAAAGATCCGTCGTTGACCGGGCGAAAGTGCCAGCACATTATCCAACTCCGCTTCAACGCCTTGCTTTTCATCCCAGATCAACAGCTTATTCCCCGTGTTCAGCAGCCATTTGCGTTTATCTACCTGGGCTATGTCGTGAATGACCGGCGCCTTTTCTTTTGAATTCACCCCTTTTGCCACCGGATAATAAGTATGCAATATCTGCTTTGTATCCCGGTTTGCTTTTATTAACCCCTTTCTATCTGTTGCAATCCAGATAACTTTCTTATTGTATTTATCCTGCACTACCCTTAACACATATATGTCCCGGAGCAACCGGGTTTTATATACCTGGTTCTTATAATTAAAAAGGGTGAGCCCGTTGTCAGTACCTATCCAGAGCAAGTTGTTTTTATCAACACGCAGGCAGGTAACTTCATTTGACTGCAGGCTATTCGGATCATTTACATCGTGCCTGTACCGGTAAGCAGGTTTCTCCTTCTTAACATTGTAGGTAACCAACCCATCATCAGTGCCTGCCCATAATACCGAGTCGCCGGTAAGGGCGGGTATGGCCACGAGGCAGTCTATACTTATATCATATTTTTCTGTCCCCTTCAGCCGGCGTGGCGCGTTTTTTATACCGGATAGTTTCCAAATACCGGCATTGGTGCCTAACCATATTGTGCTGCCCATTCGTGCAGCGGAAGTGATGACTATGCCGCCCGGCATAGTCATCACTTCCGCTGCGTTTTGTTTTATATGGTAAATAAACGCCCCTTCGTAACCCGATACAAGCAATGTAGTATCATCTGCCGGGAATATCGTTAGTGACGTAAGGCGCTTTGTAAGCGAAGTGGTGTATACTTTTAACGTGTTCAGATCTGCATAGCATAGTCCGGGGTTGCTCAGAAACCATAATCTATCATTTTTAGGCGCCAGGGCAAAGGCATACCATATCTTCTGCTTTCCATCGATGTTTACCGTATTAAATTTGTCCGTTTGCCCATTATAGTAACATAGCCCCAATGCCGTTCCAACCCATACCCGCCCGTACTTATCCCCGGTCATCGATCCTGTATAATTATTTTTCAGGCCGTTGTCCGGCTTGTCAAATTTGTGGTATTGTACGAACTGGTTGCCATCAAACCTGTTGACGCCATTTGCACCTACCCAAACATATCCATTATTGGCGGGGGCAAGGCTTATTACAAATTGGTTGATAAAATTACTGCTGGCATTATAATTCTCAAACCGGAGATCGGCGTTTAAGGTGAATGGCTGTGCATAAGCAGATAAAACCGTGCACAGCAACATTGCACAGAGGAAGCACTTCTTATCGAACACCATTATATTTCCGACCTGCCTTTTATTCAATTTATTGTATTTGGAAAAACTATATTGACTAAGATAAGCTGTTTCCCTCTATCAGCTAGCCTCCTTATCCAATACTTTTCCGTCAGCCGGCCCACTCTACTACTCCCTGTCTTTGAAGAAATATGAAGTTTCTGTGCCTGCAGAAGGGCATCGGTGGGGTAAACAAAAAGGGCCGCTCTTTTTAGAGCAGCCCTTTTTCAATTTTGCCAAGGTTGAAACCTTTGTACCCCTGTTGGGGCGGAGTACGAACCTGGTGGTTGATTCTTTGAGGAAAATATATGAGTTAAAAATGAAATTAAACAAATGCGCGGCTACAACCCAGATAAGCTAAAGCAGTTAATCAGCGCCTGGATCGGGCTGTTATTCGTACCCGTAAACAAGTGTCCGGCACTTTTCGGATGGTCATTTCCCTTCCCGAAGTTTCAGTTCTTGCTCTTTTAAGGCAAGCTCTTTCTCCTTCAATTCTAGTTCTTTCTGTTTATCCGTAGAGGGGTTAATGCAACTAAAAATACTCCTTAACGTGAAGGCAAACAATAATGGCACTTTTTTCATGCCCCTAAATATACTATGATGAAAGCGTTATTCATTTAACAGCTAAATGTCGCATCAATTTCATATTATAGTTCGGTTTCCCATCAGGGATACCCATGGGTCGGAGTTCGAACTGGGCAGTTGTTCTCTGAAGAAAATATATGGCCCATCAGCAATGCAAAATACCTTTTATTTATTTTTTATAAATTTGTTAATGCTATCGATAATTTTATTTTTTTCTTCGAATGTACCTGCACTTTGCAACAACTGATACAACATTCGGGCCGCCATATTTTCCTTATATAATGCATGCATCCGGTTAATCGCAAAATAAATACCTCCAGATTCCCCGGTAATCAAGCTTATTACCATTGTGGTCTGAGAATTGTATTTCCAGATGAGAACACCTAAAAAAATAATAAAAGTTATTAATACTATTATGATAACTACAAGTATCTTGTCATTGAATTCCCAAAAGCCTTTAAGGCTGTACTTTAGTAATTCCTGCGATTTCCCTTCATCATTGCTAGCTTTTGGCAACTCATCAACGCCAGCTTTTGCCAACTTGTTTACTAACGTGCCTGTTTCATAATCATGTAATAATTCTTCAAGTTTCATGTCGTTTTATGTTTCAGGTGGCCAATAATTATTTTTCCCAAAATTTGTAAATAGCTTCTTCATAGGCTTTAAAATAGTCCTTCATCTCAATTATATTTTTAAGAAGCTCGGCATAAAATATTATCCACATTGAAATTGAAATAGGAGTCTCTGCGTAACGGGTAACACAGCCAGGTCTTAAAATCCTTATTTTGTTTGCGAGAAATCCGGGATTACATACTGCTAAATCCAGAATCTTGTTATATTTGGTTGGTATTGCTTGCAGAATGGCATCCCAATTATATAATCCGTCATAAAATTCAATCTGTTCAGATTGAAGGCCGCCATTCTTGCAATGGGTAAACAATATAATTATTTCTTGTTGCTCATTGTTAATAAGATCCCTGAAATCGTTCATTTTAAAATTTTCAAGAAAATTGAAGCCATACTGTCTAAAATTTTCTCTTAACATGATATAAGGAGTTACTATGTCCTTTTTGTATTCCATCCATGTAAATGGCTCGGCGTGCTTTTTTTTGTGTTGTGCGTATATTTGAACGAAATCCTTCCTGAGTCCGTCAGAAAAATCCTGTTCAGTCAGGAGATACGCATTGCAGAAATAAAGGGATTGATTTGTCATCGGACTATTTGGTTGCAATAAAAGATTGCTTGTTCATATTAGCCTTTGTGATAGTGCTTGCGCCTATCTCGCTCTTGAGATAAACAAATAGCCGGTTTGAAGGAACACCGGTACTGCTGACAACATATCTTTTGATGGAGGATATTGAATTTGCAAGCACTACCTTTCGATAAGTGTTCGACAGACGCAACTTAACGGTACTCACAAATGTTTCTACTGCATTTTTATTGGAAGAAAGTGCTACAGCATCAGTCTTGACAACTTCGTTGCCTCCAGACGTACCTGTTGATTGAATGGCAACAGAACCATAATACATATCTTCGTCTCCTGAATGGATCAGTTTAATTTGGCCAGGTACAGCGGTGGGATCAACCCTGTGCTGTAATTGTTGTGAAAAAATAACAGGGTCAAATTTTGAAGTTTCGACTACAATCTCTCGCTGAAGGCGAAATTGCGTTCTGAGGTCTGTCAAAAAAGCCTTTTCGGAATTTTCACTGGCGAATCCATAAAGGTTAATATGAATATTATCGCCGTCTCTAATGTTGGTAAGGGTTGTTACAAGACGTCGTTTATCTGAACCCTGGTAAATTGGTTTTTTTAACCCGTCAAAAACGATATAATCCCCTGTGTTATGATTTCTGGCTACGTATAGAAACCTGTAATCCTTGGGGGTAATTGCGTTTGCTTTTACAACTTCTTTTATATCCTGTGCAACTAGAAGGAGATCAGCAGCAGCATTGCTCCCCAAATCACGCTCGAATGATTGCAATGCATCTTTGTAGTCCTTTACAGGGTCGTCTCCATGTTTTATATACCCAAGGTGGTTTAAAGCATCATATTCCCAAACTTCCTGCTGCAGGACTTCGTGGGCCAATTCGGTTTGACCACGTTGTTTATAAACTTTTATCCTGTTTTCAAGAAAAGCACGGTAATGCTCACCTATTTCGCTACTTGCATTCTCTGTGCCCACGATAAACGGGCTGCCTGACACATTTTCACCTCCGGATCCGAAGATGGTAGCAGAGTTTGTTTTTCCCGTACCAAGAAAAGACAAATTACCTGTACCCGATCCATCACCTGTAATTGGAATTATTTTTTTTAAAACATCTGTTTTGGAAGGAACGTCCGCAAAATAGTCAATACAAATCGTTTGTGCAGCACCCTGCAGCGCCCCGATTACCGCAAGTCGCTGCGGTTGGCCGTGTGAACTTGTAGTCATCAATAGGTTAATGCAAACCATAACGACTACAAACATGCTTTTAAACTTCATATCTTAAAGATTGACGTTAGGGTATAGTCTATTTGGAATGGCTTGCCACAGGAATATTCACGTTCATCGTGGTGATTGTGTTCAATTAACGATAAACCATTAAGCTTAAGCAATAGTTATGGAAGATTGCAAAGGGCTGAAATTAGCTATAGTCTAATTACTAATGCTATAGTAAATGTATACAATAGTCATTGATAAAGAGGACCGTTTTTACACGGTATTTTTTATCAACATGCTGAATCGTTTAGTTAAGGCAAAACAGGTGTTTTTACTGGCATACTTGGGATCAAGTCAAATTGTTGGAGGATTAGTTTTCATATATCCCTGAACGAGGAACCGGTTACAATGATTGATCGCCATGAAAACACTGTAATACCCCATATCAGGGTAGCTTAATTGTACAACCCAGACCAAGCGCAGACCCGAAGAAATGGTAGGTCGAATGACAGGTATTGCTTTTTATGTCAAGGAAATTTACAGGTTAGTATAATGGATATTGTGTCAGAATGGTAGGGGTATTGTGTTGTAATTGTAGTCAGATGGCCTAGGTATTGTACTGGTATTCTGCAGAGACACTACCCTAGTGCGCATGACCATCCCCAGACAATGCTTAGGCAATACTTAGACAATTCCCAGACCATTAGACTACCATTAATGATATAATAAAATAATAAAATTATCCATTTAGAGCCCATTTGTCCTATAGGCGTAGGGTTCTGCCTGCATGAACCGTTCGATTAACTTATATCAGATCGTTGATAAAAACGCCCTTCTGTTAAATCAAAAAAATAATCATTTAAATACCCATTCGTAAATCGTTCCGAACAATGATGATGAATGCCCTTAGCCAACTTTTCAAATTCATTATTACTATATGCAGGCCAGGAAGCTTTTACCGTCATTGGATAGTTATTGTTTTATCTCAAAATCACTTTCTAACTTATTGAACTGCTGTTGTCTAATTCCCTTAAACACGTAAATTATTTAGCATAAAAATACTAGATATATTGTCATTGCTTACCCATCTAACTTATATTTACGACGTAACCATTCGGTCCTTGACGTTACCAGGCGAATAAAGAAGTC
>NZ_JCAPSW010000015.1:0-205930 GCF_059587045.1 Niastella sp. sgz303648
AATTCTACAGAAGCTTTTTACATAGAAAACATACAATCTTTTTAGCTTGAAGGTTTGGCGGCTAAATATGACTTCTTAGCGCAAGCCATTTATTTCCAATAGCTTGTATGTTCGAAATGCACCAATGGTTTGCATATTATAAGCCCATTTCCACATTTTATAAAATCCTTTGCTTCATCCGGCATGTCAACGAAAGCAATAAATATCGAACATGTTGTATTGGCGCAATATCCGGATACAATAAACGCAATAGGTATTCCTTGTAATTCAATATTTTACAAATAACCTGTAATTTCGGGTAATTCGCACAACGTTAGCAGTAAGCGTATCCTCACAAACACAAAGAGTCTTTAACGAAATAACAGTAAAAATGGCACTCAGAAATTATATTAGCCAAAATGAGCACGACAGTGTGATACAAGCGGCTTACAACAATTTAGACAAGATAAACCATAGAGTTTATACAAATCCAAATCAGCAGAAAAACACTAACATTAATGGGCAATATCCTGATATCATAATTACACCTGCTGGCGACAACACTGTTAAATTCACGATTGAAGTCGAAACCGCTGACAGCGTAAACAATACCGAAGTTCCTCAATGGAGGACCTTCTCTCAATTAGGCGGAACATTTTATTTATTAGTCCCTTTTGGTTCCAAAGCGCTTGCAGAATTGCTATGTAGACAAAACAGCATCAAAGCACGATTTGGGACATATCACATCCAGAACGGGAGGTACATCATAAATTATGAATAAACCTATGATGGAACAAATACTTCAATTTATAGCGAAAAACTATCCTTATTTGCTTGGTGGCATTGGCGGTGCTGGTTTGACAATCACTTATAACAGGTATACTAACCGAATTAAGGAAATGCATTGCTGCTATGTTGATGACGATGTTATTACCAGAATCCCAGTTCTGACCGAAACAGGAGAACAACATAAAAATATTTATACAAAAGAGTTTAGACTTAAAAACACTACAGGAAAGGACATTGCTTCATTCAGGATAATATTTGAGTTTGACGCGGATGCAAAAATTATAAAGCAGGACAGCTTTTGCAAAACAGGTAAAAACGACATCAAGCCCAAAAACAAAAAACCCAATGAGTGTAGTTACATAATTAAAAACTTCAATCGTGGTGACGAATTCCGTTTCTATTTTGATATTGCCAATGTGACTAACGATCATTATAATGTAACTGAAGCTGATTGCTTGGGTTTTAAAATTGTTGTTAAAGACGAAAGGAAACCGGCAATAAAAAATAAGTCGAAAGTCGTAACTAAAGACAAAATCAATTGAGAGAAACCGATTGCTATACCGCTAACATTCGGTTTACCGCTATGCTGGCTGACGGAATAATAAACGGCTTTTGTACTATTATCAGCTAATATCGGGCTGAGGAATTTCTATTTAGCATTTGTTGTTATCTTCATCTTCAGTTTTTCAATCGGCTTCCGGGCTGGACATTATAAAATACATACCAGCACAGCAGCAAGCCGTCAATGTTGTGTGTCAGCTAACAGACATTCAATGGCAAAAATTAAAATTTCTACGCCCAAAGGTATTGCTGTCAATGAGGCTTGATCATTCATTTCTTTTGTTAATATACTTGATAATACTCCATAAAATCCATAATTCTTTTTAAATCACTGATAAAAACGTTCGAAAGTTGTAACCTTGTGCCCGCTGAAATTTTCCTTTTCTCAAACCCGCTGGAAATCAGCGGGTTTTTTATTCAAAATATATTTCCATATTGGGAGGGAAATGTAAAACATTGTAAGCCAGCCTTTATCCGGTTCGAATCCCTTCCTGTTAATTTCCATTTTTTTAAGGCGGGCGACAAAATCGAATCCCCTTCATTTCTAAAGCAGCCAAGGGTCAGTCGAGTCCTCAAAAAAAACTCGCCATAACTGAAATGCCCCCAAAATATTAGACACATTTGGGGGCATTTTTTTGGACTCCTGTTTTTATTTCTTCGTCAGTTTATATCTTATATGTGTTGTTAGTTCTGAAGGTATTACTTCTACAATCTGAATATCATATTTATTTTTGTCAATGCCATCAAACAGCCGGATACCACTTCCTAAAAAAACAGGAGCAATATGAATGAAAAATTCGTCTATAAGCCCAGCATTGAGAAATTGTTGAATAGTATTTGCACCACCTTGTATTCTTATATCCTTCCCTTTGGCTGATTTCCTTGCTTTTTCCAATGCACTTTCAATTCCGTCATTGATGAAATAGAAGGTCGTTGTTCCTTTTTGCACCCAGGGCTCGCGTTTTTCGTGTGTCAGGACATAAACATCCGCTTTGTAAAGATCTTCTTTCCAATGAACTTCGCCTTCTTCAAACATTCGCTTTCCCATAATGTAAGCGCCTGTTCTTGCAAAGACATCGTCAATTAACTTACTGTCTGCACCATACTCTTCACCGCCTTCCATATTGACGTTTTTCCAAAATGCTTTTTGTTTGAACATCCATTTGTGAATTTCTCCTGCAACACCGCCCATTGGGTTGCTTGGACTCCTGTTATCGCCTGCGAAAAAGCCATCAAGTGATATTCCGCTGTCAAAGATAATTTTGCTCATTTTGTTTGCAGTTTAATATTTAGTCTTGAATTATTTAATAATCAGAGCCTTTCC
This sequence comes from Niastella sp. sgz303648, assembly GCF_059587045.1. Lineage (NCBI taxonomy): Bacteria > Pseudomonadati > Bacteroidota > Chitinophagia > Chitinophagales > Chitinophagaceae > Niastella > Niastella sp. sgz303648. The sequence goes on from NZ_JCAPSW010000015.1 coordinate 2,654, forward strand.
TTAAAACAGTCTCCATAAATTCTTCATAAGGTTTACCATTCTCTGTAATTTCGTGTTTTACTGTTAGCGTTTTACCATCCTCAGCCATCACACCCGTTGTCTTCACTTCTTTACCGGTCCATATCCAGGTATTGCTATTAATGGTAAGGGTAAACATCTCAAAACTACCATCCGGATTAAAATTGTAACTATCAAAGTCACCTGTTTTTGGGTTGTAACCAGTAATTTCCATTGCACCGAAACCAGTCTTATCATGAATACCATAGGCCATATGAAGAGTAAAATTTCCATCCGGCGACCATTGCCAAATATCACTGCCAATTACTTTTGAAGCTGGCTTGCCATTCCGTGCATAGACATTTGTTTGTGTTATCCAGCGTCCGACAATTTTTTTCAAAAGTTCCCTTTTCTCTTTAGGAATAACGCTGTTTCCTGTTATTTCAGTAGCTTTTTCGCCCCCTTTAATTCCTGTAAAGGAGAGCAATGCAAAAGCAATTCCCGTTACTAATATTACTTTTTTCATGTTTTTATTTTTTAACCGATATTTTAAGATAGTTTTCAAGTCGATTTAAATTTTGCCTTCCAGCTTCAATGACATTTAACCGTCTGTTCAAGTCTTCAATAATTTCTTTTGACTTAAATACTGACTTCATTGTCAGCAATGTTTTCCCTTCAGCCTCTTCAAATGAAACTGAAACTGTAAAGTCATAATCTTCGCTTTCCCCAAAATGTTTATAAGATAAAAGGGAAGGTTTTTTTACTTCCAAATACTCAACTTTGCTATCAAAATCCTGTCCCCAACCATGCATAATAGAATCCCAGGTTTTGCCAGGTTCTACATTCATTGATTTTATAGTCAGCGAAAAACCATCTGGCCCCCACCATTCTTTTATATGCTCCGGGGTGGTCCATACTTCCCAAACCAAATCCCTTGGAGCATCGAGAATTCTCGTATGTATAAGAATGTTCCCTTCCTGTTTGAATGTGTTGTATTTCTCCACCTCTCTATTTTTTCTTGTTTTGAATTTTAGCCAGATAATTTTGCAATGAGTCAAATTTATTGTCCCAATAGTTTCGATATTGATCTACCCAGTCTGTTACTTCCTTTAATCTTTCGAGTTTGGCTTCGCAATATCTTTCCCTGCCTTGTTGTTTGATCACAATAAGACCACAATCGTTAAGGAATTGTACATGCAATGAAACTGCTTGTCTGGTAATATCGAACTCCTTGGCAATAGCATTGACATTGAGTGATTTCCGAGCCAGCATTCCTATAATTTGCCGACGAGTCGGATCCGCTATTGCCTGAAAGATGTCTCTTGTTGGTGCCATAATGCGCAAGTCATTTCTTGCAAATATATGCGCAAGTTTTAACTTGCGCAATTTTTTTTACAAGGCAAGAAAAATTATCCTTATTCCGCAAGCGAAATTGCTGCTTTAACCGCATGCACCTGTTCCCTTTTAAAATTATGCACGTATCCCACCATATCATACTACATCCTTAATTGCCATTTTCTATGCACTGTTGATTGCCGACTACAAGGATCCATGCATGAAATCATGATGAAGATTCTACAGGAAGATACCTGAGCGTATCAATAGGTTTGCCAAAGCTTGCTTTCAAGCGTACTGATTTGTTGGAACTCATCATCGCTCATCTTCCATTGCTGGGAAGCCAGGTTATCACTCGCCTGTTTTAAGTTCTTTGCCCCAGGGATGTAGATCAGTTTAGGATGACTGTTCAATAACCAGTTTAAGGCCACCTGCGCTATGGTGGCATTGTGCATGGAGGCAATTTCTGCCATCATTAACTATCTGCAGGACTCCTTGTATGTGATCAATGGGAAATGGAAATTGCCCATATTGATTGCGATAAAGAGAGGATGCAAGCGTTTTAAGGAGATCCAACGTTATGTTCCACCGATAACGAATACGATATTAACTTCCGAACTGAGATTATTGGAAATGAACAAGCTTCTTACCAGAAAAGTTTATGATAACACTCCTGTGTTGGTAGGATATACGCTAACAGATTACAGTAAAACTTTGTTCCCTATTATGGAGCAGATGGTTTATTGGGGCAAGAACCACAGGAAGAAGATCATCGAAAAATAAACAAGCTGTTAATCGTTTTGAGCATCATGCCCAACTTTGATGGAAAGCCTTTGTTTACCCCGACAGAAGAAAATATTTCACACGAAGGACCACCTTCAGTATCCGGAAAGACTAAAGCAATATTCTTTACTACCTCAAAGTCGGCATAGTTAAAGTTTACTATTTGTTTTTCATTGTTAATTTGTTTGTGTGCTTACTGCCCAATAGTTTCCTGCAAAATCATAGAATGAGCCTCTTGTGTCAGGGTCGCCTTGTTTTTTAATTGGTTTTTCTATTATTTCACAACCGTTTTCGATGGCTTTATCAAATGTCTTAAAAACGTCAGGCACATACATGTGTAACATCGTTTTGTTTGCTCCGTAGTTTTCGGTGGCATCACTTATCATAATAACTGTGTCGTCCAATTTCAGTTCAATATGGGCAATTTTTCCGTTTTCGTGGTCAAACCGTCTTAAAGTTTTCGCGTCAAAAATTACCGTCAATAAGTCAACCAATTTTTGTGCATTGTCAACTATCAGGTATGGCGAAAGTGAATTGTAACTGTCTGGTTTGTATGTTGTCATTTTTTTATATGGTTTTTTGTTGAGTGTCTATATAGTTAACGCAGAACAGATGTTGCTGCTAAAGCTCGGAAAACTCTTGCGTATTCTGTAAGCAAATTGTTTCATTACGCATTACTCGTAATCGTTATGAGTTGGTCATTAACCTGGAAGTTTAATTTGGTCTATGATCGGTTTTATTGTGTTCAACTGTTCTAAAGTTGTAGCTGTTGATTCTGTAATACAAAACCCAACGACATTATAATTTGCTTTTATTTTTCTTATAAGTTCAGCAACGTCAGACACTGAAGAACCATTGTTTGTCGGAAACATTGAAAACTCATATTCGGATTTATTTAAAACGTCTAAGTCAAGATGAATGTAAACATTTTTGAAATTCTTAATTTGATTTTGAACGTATTCAAATTGACAATCTGTAATTGTTGTAATATTATGCTGTATGATATATTTGCTTTCAGGCTCGTCTAAGTCCCTCAATCCAACATAACATATTTGTTCCGGGGTCAGTCTTGAAAACAGTAAGCCAATAAATTCTTCGTTTCCCTCTCCCAGAAGTATTCGTAGTGGCATTCCGTGAAATGCCTTGCTTGGGGAGCTTTCTGGTGTATTCAAATCTGCGTGTGCATCTATATAAATGATACAAATATCTTCCTGGTAAATCTTGTTTAGATAGGAAATAGGCATGATCTCAATTCCACAGTCGCCACCAATAGTTGATATTTTATCAAGTTTACTGTTAATAATTATTTCTTTGAAAAGCTTTGTCTGCTCAAGTATTGGTTCAAAGCATTTAATGTTGGCGATTGTTGTTAAACCTTTCGTTGAAAGTGGGATAATTTTGGTGTCACTATCCTTGAAATATGAAATGAAAGTCTCTGCACCCAATTTCAAATCATCTGTGAAACCTGAACCTTGCCACTGTGGATTAATGAAAATCACAAATTATATTATTTAGAGATTTATTTATTCGTTGAATGTCGTTTAATACGCCAACTAAAATTGCCAACAAAGTATTTGAAATGTTTTTTTTCACGGTGATGTTTGAATCTTTAGCAAATACTCATTATTTTTTAGTCACTTAGTTTCACACCTTTCTTTGTATTTAGTCTGTTCAATAATTTTACCGTCCTCAGTATTTGATTGTCGACACTAATAAAGTGTCAGCATAGAAATTATTGCTATTAGTATTTTCTTCATGTCGTGATTAATTAGCTACTAACATTATACTTCTGCTATTATACGCTACTTTTAACAGAAAGCAATTTTTCCAGGCTATTATTTTAAAACCACATAGCAAAAAGCGCGGTCATTATAGTGTATCGCAAATACGCCCCAGGTTAGCGTTAGATCATCCAACAGACTTATAACCTTTTGTTCGAACACAATCCCCATCACCAACCCATATGTCTTTTTTATGTTACCATTTGAATACTTATCAAGTACTCATTATAAAAATCTACAATTTTATTAAGGTCCGAAACAAATCGGTTCGAAAGTTGTAACCTACAGCCCGCCAGCCTCGGTTAGTTGAGATAAACTTAAAGTAATAAATCCTGCAAAATCAACGATTTGCAGAATAAATCCTGCAAAATCAACGATTTGCAGAATTTTTGCTTTTTAGACATACCTGGGTTTACTGCACTTTATGGATGCGGATTGTATGCTTTGTTCGCAGGTAATTAAGTACTTTTCTCCTGTAATAGCATCATTTTCCAATTTTAGATACTTTTTTGCATCTATAGTTAGTTTTTCCGGCTATAGCTTTAAAGTCCCTGCACGATAATTACTTTCCCCCCATCGATAGCAACATTTTTTCCAGCGTTAGTTACTTCTTTTGCCGTTTTAGATTTCATGTTCCGGCTTGATAACTCTTTTCTTCCGGTGATAGTTACTTTGTCAGCGACCGTAGATTTTTTTTTATTGAGAATTAACTTAAAATGCTCAGTAATTTTCAAAATCACGGGAAAAAAAATTACATTTCATCGTATTTAATCTAAATCGTGACAAAAAGTAATTAATGATCACAGTTATTAACCTTATTTCTACGAGAAAAAATCCAGGATTAATTGTTCATAACCTACATTCAGGGAAAAAGTACCTACAACGCACCCTTTTTAACTTATAATCAGGAAAAAAGTAGTTATCACTCAACGTTTTTCACCTTATCGCCATGATAAAACTCAATAATGCATCGTTTTTCACTTATCGCCGAAAAAAAGCAACTATAGCTCACCATTTTTCACCTAACGTCACGAAAAAAAATCTATAACGCATCGTTTTTAACTTAGCGCCGGGAAAATGTAATTATGGTCGGGTGAAAAGTGATTATGAAGAAAGAAATTTAATTTATAATAGCCGGGTATGAACTTATAAAGAAAACCTTCATAGTTATAACGGAGAATAACCGCTTTGATTCCCCCAACATTTCAACATGATCCGTTAAATTCTACCAAACAGGGTAATTTCAGAGAGGGCTACTTTGCAGTCATTTCTTTAATGACTTTCTCCCGGTGCTGTTTACCCCAGGCAGCCATTTCATCTGCGAGCGGTTTAAGTGACCGGGCATACTCAGTAAGTTCATACTCAACCGTAACCGGCTTCGTTTCCTGTGCAGACCTGGTGATCAGGCCGTTTAATTCCAGCTTGTTCAGTTCTTTTGAAAGCATTTTGGGTCCTATACCTTCAACTATGCGCTGAAGTTCAAGATAACGTTTTTTACCTGATGCCAAACAAGCTACGATCATCACTCTCCATTTACCATTCAAAATGTACAACGTGTCATTTATCGCTTTAAAGTGGCGTTTACAGTCATCTGATATTTTTCCATTTTTTAGTTTGTCAACCATTCTACAAATTTAAATACTTTCTTTCAGGGAACTACTTCCCTGTGAGGAAGTCACCATTATTACAGGACAGCGCTGATTAGCTTTGCACCTGATATAGATTAGTAACTACAAACAAGGTTAATTCAATGAACAACAGTAAACAAAGCGGTATCGTTCTTATCGAACAACCGGGACCACCACACGTATTGAAATATCAAAACATAACGCTTCAGCAGCCAGGTCCTGATGAAGTTCTGATTAACCAAAAAGCCATAGGGGTAAACTTTTTGGATATATTTTTCAGAAATGGAACTTTTCCGATGAGCCAATATCCTGCGCCCATCGGTTTCGAAGCTTCAGGTATCATTGAAGAGGTTGGAACAGGCGTCAAAGATTTCACGATAGGCGACCGCGTAGCCTATTACGCATCGGCCGGGGCCTATGCCGAAAGGAGAATCATCAATACCAATGAAATATTTAAACTACCGGAGGATATATCCTTTGAACAGGCTGCTGCTGTCATGATAAAAGGTCTTACCGCTCACATGCTGATTAAGCAAAGCCATAAGGTTAAACCCGGCGAGGTTGTTTTGATTCATGCCATGACAGGCGGGGTGGGAACTCTACTGAGCCAATGGGTAAGGGCGTTGGGAGCTTCGGTCATCGGAACTGTTGGAAGTGCAGCTAAAAAGGACTTAGCCTTACAACGTGGCTTCCATCAGGTTATTGATCTGGGGTCTGAAGAGTTAATTGGAGCCGTTAACCAGTACACCGGGGGCAAAGGTGTTGACGTCGTGTACGACGGCACCGGCAAGGCTACTTTTGAGAAATCGTTAACAGTAGTTAAAGATGGCGGAAGTGCCGTATTATATGGATGGCCTTCCGGCATGCCTGATATAGACGAAGACCTGCTGACGCAAAGAAAAATCAAATTTGCACATGAAGCGCTCAATGACTACCCGCTTTATCAGGATAAAAGCGGAAAGGGTATGCCCGAAATATTCAATTTGTTAAGGAATGGCATATTTGAACCAGAACAGTCATCCATTTATTCATTAACACAGGTGGTTGCAGCTCATGCAGATATGGAATCACGGAAAACAACAGGCAGTATCATTCTGAAACCTGCTCTTCGCTGAGCAGCCATTTTATAGAGCCTAAAATTATGCGGTTTAACCCAATCTGAAATTCATCCGACAGGAAGTTTAAATAGACTTTTTGCAATCATCCGTGGCGTCATACCTATTTTTAAAAAGACCCGGAATATTTGACTCAACACGCTGCGTTCATCATCTGTTTTCGATACCTATGTACTGTTGCTCCTGGCGTGTTGCCCCGCCCTGGCGGAATGCGCTTTTGCCAAAGCGGTAAGTGAACGTCAGACTGCCCCTGGCGCTATAAGTGATACGTTGCCAATCAAGGAGCAGCGCGTCGCTTTCCCTTAAAAAGCCCGGTCTGCGGGTATTGAAGATATCGCGGCCATTCAGCGAAAGGCTCGCCTTTTTATGCCAGAGATCATATTTGGCGCCCGCGTCAAAACCATAAGCGGGGTGGTATCTGTCCTGGATGATCACCTCGGCAGCTTTATAGTCAGCCCTGACCTGAAGGGTCAGGTTATGGGTCAGCGTAAGGTTATTGGTAAGGTTTACATTCCAGCTCACTCCCCGGGTGGCGCTGATGCCATATGCCGGATTCCCGGCATTGATCCGTTCGAACACATTGATGTTGACGTTGAAGCCCCATGCTTTCACCGGCTGAAAATTGCCGTTGAACTCAAGCCCCATATTGATGGCCCGTTTCAGATTTTGAAAGATGGTCATGGTCACGTCATTCACCGGTGTACTCTGTAACCTTTTAATAACATTGTTCACCTGGGTGAAGTATGCGCCGGAGGTCAGCGAGGCGGTGGGCCAGGTATGGGTATAGGTAAGTTCTACCGAATGAATGCTCTCCGGCAATAGCCGGGGATTTCCGGCGTCATAATTCACAGGGTCCGAAACATCGAGGAAAGGATTGAGCTGGCGCGGGGTGGGCCTGAGTACCCGCCGGGAATAACTCAGCTGGATCTGCCGGCCGGCATCCAGCCGTTTTGTTAGCACCAGGCTGGGATATAGCCCCCGGGTATTTACCATTATCGGTTGCACGACCAACTGGCCGTACGGGTCGAAACTTTGAAGATGGGCGTTGAACCTGCCGAGTTCGCCTCTTATGCCCAATTGAAAGGCGAACGTCTTTATTTGCTGCCGGAAGGTAATATAGGCGGCGTGAACCTGACTCGTGCTCCTGAAAAAATTGATCAGGCTGTAATCCGGATCATACTCACCTATCGTTTGGTCAAGATTGTAATCCCATTGCTGGTTGTCAGTGACGCCGATCTGGCTGCGATAACCTGTCTCCAACTTTCCGGTTTTGCCTACAGGCGTGGTATAATCCAGCTGAATATTGTAGTTCCTGCTGCGTGCCACCTTACTATCCTTCAACAGGGCAGTGGAATCTGCGGCATTTCCATCGATGTTGTAGATATAGGTGTTGTATAGCTGCAGATTATTGGTGAAGCCATGCGAATAGTCAAAATCGAAGGCCAGCTTCCTTTGCGGTTGGCTGAATGTATGGGTGTAATCGATCGTCAGCTCGTAACTGTTTCCATTACCCGTAGTACCATTGTAACGGGTACTGAGCTGCGCCGGCAAATTGCCGGCCGTCAGGTTGTTGACCGTCAACCACTCGTTGCGTACAGTGGAAGAAGCATTGCAGGCGCCTGATACACTGAGTTCATCTCTGGCAGACAAAGTATAATCCAACCCGGCCTTAGCCGAATGGAGATCGGCAATGGTGGTGGATGGGAAGGTTTCATCGGAGTAATAAACGGGGCCGGGAGAAAGCAGGTAGGTCATATTCTGGAATCCGGTGCTGTAAGTATTCCGGTGCTGGTAGCTATAGTTGCCGTACCAATTGATCCTGCTGTTTTGGTAGCTTATCGACGTAGCCGCGTTATAGTTATCCCTTGTACCCCCGGTTACCGCTACGGAGCCATTAAATCCGGCAGCATTATTCTTCTTCAACACAATATTGATAATAGCTTGCCCTTCGGCGTCATATTTAGCCGAAGGGTTGGTGATGATCTCAACCCGGTCGATTGAACTGGCCGGAATGGATTGCAGCACCTGGGCGACCGTTCCCCCACCGATAACGGAACGCTTGCCGTCTACGAGCACTATCAGGTCGGTCGCTCCCCGCAAGCTCACATTGCCACTCGCATCTACCTGCAGGGTAGGGATATTTTGCAGCAGATCGGCAGCCGATCCGCCAAGGCTGACGAGACTTTGGTTAACGGCGAAGACTTTTTTATCAGGGTTGTTACGAATGGCCGGTGACCTGGCGGAAACCGTGACTTCGGTCAGTATCCTGCCCGACGGTGCCATGGTAAAGTCGCCGAGGTTGATGGCGCCGCTTGTGGGGGTGAAAGCAATACTATCTCTGGTGATGGGCTGGTAACCGAAGTGGGTGATTCTACACGTAAACAGGCCGTAGGGAATCTTTTCTATGGAAAACCTGCCGGATGAATCCGTTGAGGTGATTTTTGAAGCAACGATGCCATATAGGTCAACCAAAGTCACGGTCGTCGATGCAAGGGGCCGGTTTTGCTCGTCATTGATCCTACCCGCCAGTCTGCCTTTATTCTGTGCGAACGGGGTATGAACGGCGCCCATCGATACAACGGTGATCAATAGCCATTTTTTGAAAAGTGTTGTCATTTAAAGCCTCCCTATTGGTTGGCTTCTGCTGAAGCCTTTTCATATTTTTTCACAAAAGAATGCAGGATTGTCCCGGTCAAAAAATTTATTCAACCCGATGGTCGAAAGACTAAACAATCGCCCCAAAAGGCCTTTATTGAGTAAAAAGGGAGGTTTGTTGAATGCATGCAGGTGTCGCAATGCACCTTTACAATAGTCACAATCACACCCTGTTTGAGTTAACCGGTCTTTATAGCTTTGTGTCATCAACCAAATAAAAATATTATGCGAAAAATTATTGTTGCCACCTTTTTGACAATGGATGGCGTATTACAGGCTCCGGGCGGACAGGAAGAAGATCGTTCAAATGGATTCAAATGGGGAGGCTGGTCTTTTCCTTATGGGGATGAGCTGATGGATAAAACTTTGCAAAAAATAATGTCAACCCCGCATGACCTGTTGCTCGGCCGTCGTACATATGAAATATTTGCAGCGCACTGGCCTTATCAAAATGACGCGATCGCTGAAACGTTCAACCGTATCAATAAATATGTAGTGGCTACAACGCCTATTGATCTGTCGTGGAAAAATTCCATCCTGATCAACAAAGATGTAGTGAATGAGTTGAAAAAATTAAAGAAACAAGACGGCCCTGACCTTTTTATCTGGGGCAGCAGCCGTTTGCTGCAAACCTTATTCTCGAATCATCTCGTGGATGTATTGCATACCTGGATATATCCGATTACACTCGGTAAAGGGAAAAAATTGTTTGAAGAAGGGACACCCGCTCAGGAATGGAAATTGACGGAGTCGGTAGTGTCAACAACGGGTGTGATTATGGCGAGTTATGTGCCGGGCGGTGATGTGAAGTTGGGTTCGTTTGTACCGGATAAAGTGAGTGAAGCTGAGTTGGCCCGCCGGGAGAAATGGAGTCGGGAGTAAACGCCGGGGATCAGCGGAGGGCGGAGCCCTAATGGCGTATATAAAACACAATTTATAAGCTTTATTTGCTGGTAACGGCGATTTATCGCGTACGTACTTCAGTCCTGGGCGATATTGATTATAAAAGACATACAATAAATTGAAAATAATCAAGAATCCAGGCAGTTAATAATACAAGGCTGCTACTCCCGTTTAATATGTCAGACTCATAACCTGAAATAGGTCTCAACGGTTCGTATCAAAAGATCTGACGCTACTAAATCAGGCTTTAACCAAGTATAAAAAATAACGAATCGTTAAACCCAATGGTGACGACTATTGGGTTTTTAAAAAAACTGCACATATAAATTGTGTCAGGGGTGAGACTCCACGACCTCCCTATTGGAAAACGTGGTTAACCTACAATGGTTATGAGACGCTTGCTATTTAAGCTCTATTACAAAAGATTAAAAGTATCTTTATTGATACGTTATTAGTCTTACAAGCCCGGGGACGCCCGGGCTTTTTGCATTTTCATGGCATGGAATGATTTTTTTAGTGGTTATCAAAAACGATAACATATGCCAGACGATAAAACAACAAAAGGGCCGCGTGATGCCGCCCGAATAAATATTCAGGAAGACTATGAGGTGCAATACTGGACCAAAGAACTCAACTTAACTCCGGAAGAGTTGAGAAATGCAGTTGAACAGGCAGGCCCAATGGTAAAAGATGTAAAAAAGTACCTCAATAAAAAATAGTTATTTACAGGTGATTCGTCATCGACCACAGTCATTATCAAATCGGATCCAGGCATCGGTTGCAAACCCGGTAAAGAGTTTGAGAACGAAGTAGTCTGAAGTATAACATGTGGGAAGAGAGTTCTACCCTGTCTAATCTTTTCCGATTTTAAGGTCTGTTGCGGGATATAATGACACGCCTTTATCATCAGTGATCTCTAATTTCAATGTATTCCCGGCTTGCAAGCCCAATGCGGGCGTATATTCAAATGTTAATGCTGAGGGTTGCTTATTAACATTCGTAATTTCTTTGCTGTCAATTTTAATGATAACGGGCTTTTTATCAAGATTTTTTCCATTGATTGTAATAGTGCTGGATTTACCAGGAACTAAAATCGGAGCCTCAACCTTCAAAATTTGGGCACCGGTATTAATGATTGGGTCGTTCCTCTCTTCCTTAGGTTGTAACAGAACATCAAAAACTTCTTTTAGTTTAAGTGTAGTTCGATCTGTAAACAATCCTGCTAAAATAGAAATTGTCATAAGGCCATAAAGGTTAATATTAGTGCTGTCATCACTCATATTGAGAAAGCCGCCACGGAACACAAAATAAATGGCAATTGCTAATGCTGATGCAGTAAAAGGTTTAACAATATACCATAATATCCAGCTTTTTTTAAACCGTCCATTGCCAATAAAAGTGGTAAAGGATGATGAAATGTAAATCATATTGCCTAAAAATCCCCCAACAGCAACCAATATCAATAATAGTGTATTTAAATGCACTAATTTGTTTTCGGGGCCTGAAATAAACTTCGAAGAAGTGAGTTTGTTTTCTGTGCCGCCTGTTTGCAGGTTGTTCTTTTTTAAAACAGTTACTGAAGCTATATTTTTTTGCTGATTCAATGAGTCAGCACCATTTGCTTTTGCAGGCGTGCTCACTTTCTGCTTACCGGAATCGGTAATGATATCTGTTTTTGGGGCTATTAGTTCATCATTAACCTGGTTCATTTTTCCCGGATCAATAATGCTATCCACCAGCTTAACCTGAAACCACTCAAAGGTATAGAGGGGTTTTATACTTTCTTTCGAAGCAGGTAACCTGTCGGGCCAATGAGCTATCAGGTATAATACACAAAAAAAAGTAAGCAGCACAAGAAAGAAGCCACTCCAAAATTTTCCGGCCGAAGAAATTTCATTACCATCACTATCTGTAATGGTTTTGTTAGTTGCAGTTTTCTTACCGTCTTCTGTTGTACTTAACATAGCTGCAGTTTTTTGTTCGTATGCGTTGAATGCATACCCAGATAAATCAATGGAAATATTTCCTGTTTAAATAACTGGCAAGGCCATCAAGGTCGGGGAACATAGTAAAGTCGTTAATACCTGCCATTTCTAAAAAATCCTCTGCATCTGCTATTGCTTCTTTGGGAAGCACAACTTTCTTCAAAATATTTGAGTTGGCAGGAATTATTTTTTCAAGTGGCCTGATATCGTTTCCATGAATAGTAAAATAACCTCCCTGCGTAGTTAATCTGTCTACCCGTCTTATTGGATATAAAGCCACGGGTTTATCCCACCAGAACCAGCGATCCTGGGTAATAATATCGCTGTAACTTAAATACTCTTCTTCATCATCATCCCAAACATCTAAAAATTCCGGACTATATAAATCCCTGCTATCATTGCATACACTATTCAACTTATAGGGATTCATCATCCAGATTACAGGAGAAAAGTATTTATCCCTGTTACCCTGTAATGCAAAGTATAATGCCACACCGAAGTTTTCTGTCCAATCAAGAAGCCGTGTTTTACACTTATGGTGTTGCATATAAAACAAAATATCCCAATCGGTAAGATTTCCCTGGTGAACTTCTTTTGCTCTTGCCCTGAATTCATAGAATACAGAATATTCAGCCTCCCATATATTATCAGGTATAATGCTAATATTTTCATTTATACCTCTAAATAATCCGGGTATCAGTTTGTGACTTTCCTGATTATGGCCCCGAAAAAAGCATTCTTCATTTTTTTGAAAGCCTAAACTCATTTTTGAGCTTTCCAGTTCTTCCATAAAATGGAACCAGGCATCTGTATATTCAGATCTTTTTTTCATAGACTTCTTATAAAATTGTCTTACAATCAGGAAAGGAACCTCTGTTCTCTGCAGGTCCCTTGTCAAACTGATTTAATTTTTAAAAGAATCGAAACCTTTACTTAAAGTTGATATCAATTCCTCATTTAAAAAACCGTGTTTTAACGGTTTTCTTTTAGGTTTAACAAGAAACAGATAACCTGCAGAAATCGAAATGGAGCATCTCCAGTAACTTATTTGATTTGGAAAAGAATTTGACCTAATATTAACCTGAAAAATGAATCACGCACCCGCAGCAATTCGTAATCCTTACTTACAAGCAGAAAACATGAGAATAGTTTTATTAATTAGTTTGTTTTTGGTTTCATGCTCCGGACTAAAACAAGCGAAACCTGTAGACAATCAAATATTACTCACAAAAGACAACATATCTCAATTAGCCGGCGAATACGAATTGATTCCCCGGGACTCAAATAAAGCTACTTTAGACCTGTCTCTTTTATTCAAAAAATATTGGTGGGGTGACTTTTACAACATAAAAAATTATAGCATTTCTTTAAAACCAGTTAACAAGCAACAAATCCAGGTTAGTGTTTTCAAACACGATACGTTGATTGATTCAAAAACCGTCAAATATAAAATTGAAGATGGAGCCTTACTAATTAAACGAAAAAGGATCAAATCTTATCTCATATTAAATGGTTATGGAACAATGACTACAAGACTAAGACTACTTAACTCAGGCGATTTATTGATTGACCATAGTAATTTTCAAGTTGTTGCCTTAATAATAATTCCATTAGGGGGTGATAACGTTGATGATTATGGATTAATTTTTCCTAAAAGGACTGTCAACCGGTAACCACTCTTCTGTCAATGGTGCCTGCTTTTAATTATTTTGCCTTGAGTGCCTTCCACGTATCTTTTACTATTTGAACTTATAAATCCATCCATCTCCATAGCCATGCAGGCCAACAACATCACCGTCATTACTGAATGTATTACCTATCGCTACATAATTTCCTATTGAAGATTCCAATATATAATAACCGTATTCCTCGTCACTTCCTCCCGGTGTTTTTGACCACTGCAGATCTCCGTTTTCGCCCAGTTTCACTGCCCAGAAGTCACTTACACCACTTAAATCTGTGATATTTCCGTCATTGCTCCTGGTAGAACCTAATAGCAGAAATCCACCACCCTGTGCAGGCGTTATGCAGTTGAAATTATCCCCCCAGGTGCCGCCCAGGGTTTTCGTCCAAACCTTATTGCCATTGGCATCAATTTTTATCAGCCAGCCATCATCCGCATCATTAGAGTACCCATTGTTTGCATACTTGTTTACAACATCACCATCACTGCTTTCAGTGGCTCCGGCGATCACATATCCACCGTCCTGAGTTCTTGCCATACTCGTGGCATATTCATACCAGGATCCACCATAACTTTTCTGCCATACCAAACTACCACTTTGATCAACCTTTATCACCCAATAGTCGCCATATCCTTTATTACCGGTTATATTACCGTCGTTACTGTCTGAATAACCGGCAAGAACATATCCATTATTATCTGAGGCTTCCACTATGGAAACTGCCCAATCCTGGCCGGTTCCTCCGTATGTTTTTACCCACAACACATTAAAATTTGCATCGGTTTTGGCTAAAGCGTAATCATTGTTTACAGTGCCTCCCATAACATACCCTCCTCCTGTTACCGGAACGATACCGGCAATGCTTAAAGGCATATCCTTTTTCGAAAGGATATTGCCGTTACCATCTATCTTCACGAGCATGGTACCGGAAATTCCGGCAAAATCGCCATCTGAGCTACCCGCTGCTGCTATCAGGTAATTACCATCGCTTGTTGGAGTAATATATGTTGCCGCGTCACGGCCGGTACCTCCCAGTGTTTTCTGCCAAACCTTTTCTCCTTTGGCATCTATTTTTATAATCCAGGCATCCTCCTGTCCTTTGTTACCGCTTACATCGCCGTCGGTGCTGGTTGATTCACCAACCGCTATTATTCCTCCGTCGGCAGTGGCAACTGCCCAATAGAGCTCGTCGTTATCAGTGCCCCCATATGCATTGCGGGCTTTCATGTTGGATTTATTTTGGTAAACGGAAATAGTTACCGGCTTTACACTCGTGTTATTCACCGCACTGATTATGATAGTTGCTTTTTGTATTGTATCGCTGGTATTGTTTTTGGTAACAGTCACCAATACTTTGCTGTTGCCGTTGCCGGTAGTTATGTTGGTGGTAAGCCAATCTGCCGTGGCAGGCAATACAGTGATTTGCCATTCTATACTTGCCTTGATCCGGAACGAATCTATTGCGCCTGCAGTTGGCGGGAGCGTTAAACTGGTACTATCTGTTTCTAAATGGGGACCTGATAAAACTTCGTTGATATCTTTTTGACAGGACGTGAATAAGGCTAACAATAAGCCAAATAATAAAAGGGACTTTTTCATTGCCGGGCAGTTAAGGAGTTGGTTAACGTATGTGATAGTAAGTTAAATATTTTTTGGATTACTTAAGCCCCTTAACCTATCCTGTCGCATACTTATTACGATGAGTAATCTGGCTTCGCAGCAGTTATACATCACTGTGTTTCAGTTGCTCAAAACCGTTGGTACGTACGGGTGCCAGCTGCTGAAAATCCGGCGGGAATTAACAGAATATTGTGAATCAAAGTATCAGGATAAGATAGAAAACGCCGCCATTTTCCGGCTATTTTTTATGATATTTTTTTCTAATATACTCGTACGCCTTTTTCTCATCACCTGATTGTGGCTTTGCAAGGGTCAGGTATTTACTATAATACTTTTTAGCAGCGCCGGCATTTTTTAAATTGCTTTCGAAGATGCGTCCGCAATTATACAGCATCAACGGATTTTTAAAAAGATAGAAAGCTGTATCATACTGCGTAATTGCCATTTTAAATTTTTTCATTTCTTCATAGTTATCTCCAAGCGCGTAGTAATAAAATTCAGCAGTTTTTGAAATGGCCATTCCCAAACAAGTCTGTAGTAGTTCATTGCTTTTATCAAATTCACGCAGTTTGGCTTGCGATTTTGCGGCATAGTAATAAATACTTTCTCCTGCAATGCCTTTAACAGCCATAAAATCACAAACCCTGATGCAATCCTTATAAAGTTTTAAGTTGTAGTATGACAAAACTACCTGTGTAAGCGTACTTAACGAACCTTCACCCAAACGCATTAATCTTTCGCCAGGAATTAATACCTGATTATACTGGTTAACTTCGTATGATGATCGCACCCGCAATTTCAAAAATGGAACGCTTAAAGAATCTTTGACAAGACCTTCATCAATTATACTATCTGCCCTCTGATAATTTTTCTGGTCAATTAAAAGATCTGCCAGAGCTGCTCCGTTTTTATTATCGTTAGGAGATAACCGGAATGCATGATCATAATAAATAAAGGCAGAATCTTTTTGATTTTTTCTCCGGAAAAGGTCTCCCATCTTCCTGTAATAAACTGCTCTTTGGGGATTGTTGCTGATCAATCGATACACGTATATACGCGCTGTTTCGGGGTCGGCATTACTGTATATATTGGCAAAATATTGATTTGCGGATATATTATTTGAATCTATAGTCAGCATCTTTTGATAATATTTGCCGGCATTTGGCAAATCATCATTCATCTGATAAGCATAACCTAAGTAACCAAGTATTTGCAGATTTAAGCTGTCCGTCTTTTCAGCATCGAGCAAATAGTTGATAGCTTCCTCATATTGCATATTTTGAAAAAAGTCCATCAACGTATTTTTATCAACACGGGGAGGTTGGGCACTTAATTTACATAGTTGAAATAAAAGAGTAAAAGTAAAAAACAACGATTTTCTCATAGCTAAATAGGTAAATGAAAAAACATTCACCACACCGGGGCGTGGTGAATCAATTTCAATGAGATTATTGAATCTTCTTATTCCATAAATTTTTATTATTTTTTTTGCAACCAGGCAGCCGGCAACTTCAAAACTGCTGAACTCGTTTCCTTTGCAGCAATAGTGTTGCTGCAACTACAAGGCCTGCCACGGGCAAACCGGTGTCTTCGCGTATACCCAAAAATACCAAAACTTATCAGGGTTAGATCCCCCGCCCCTACCCTGCATAATTATAGTTTCTGTATAGTTTCTGTATAGTTTCTTCAAACCTCCTTTCTTTTTAATCCACCACCGTTATCGTATATTCGTATACACATGAGTTTAACTATTACCTAACCCCATCCTCAAGGCTTAAACCTGGCTGTATGAAAAAAATTAACAACCGAACTTTGAAGTCTATCCTCTGGTTCCTCTTGTCCTATGCTTTTATTTTACTGGCATATAGCGGTTATAAAAGACAACATGTTGATTTAAATAAAATTAAAAGAACTGAAGGTGTTATAATTGATAGAGGGATACAAAACCGGAACTTTTATTTTACATTAAAAAACAACGAAGGGGTTAATAAATTGGGGGCATATCGAATGTCCCGGAATTATAAAGACCTGCTTGTTAAATTTATTTCAGGCGACACCATCACTGCATATTATTTACCTGCAGGCAGTCGCGAATCAATAAATACCAACGTAGTACAGGTTGAAAAAGGAAAAGAGATGTTGATCGACAAAAAAATATTTCAGAAAGGTGGCGGCTATTTGTTCTATTTAGGTTTACTGGCAACCGCATTGAATATTTTTTTATCATATTTATATTACAAAGGGAAAATATATCCTGAAAAAAAACCTGCCGTTCATATTTCATAGCTTCCTGAGTTTACTGACTAACTGCCATATCAGAATTTCAGCAATTTTTCTTAATTTAAGGATAGCGAATGAAAGCTTTTATAATATTAGTTTTTATAATGTGTTCGGTGGTGGTATTTTCACAAATACCGGCAATCGATATTACCGGAAAAGATTTGCAACAACAAATTATAGCACTGTCATTTTAGATAGATTCAACTAAATTATTATGATCACATCACAGGATTTTAGCCTGATAAAACAGGTAACAGACAAATACTTTGATTTTATGGAAGAAATCGGAGGCAACAATTTTATTACGGAGCTGATACCTCCGGTTATGATAAATCCAAACAGGAAAGCTGATGCCGATGCCGATTATGCTTACTGGACTCCTATACAAAGTACTGTTACAGAAAAAGAGATAGGCGAACTTGAAACACTTTTCAAACATAAACTCCCTGATTCCTTTAAGTTTTTTCTACAGCAACGACATTTTGTAGAATTACAAATTGGAGCTGATTGTATAAGCTTCTTCGGCAATCTTCCCGGAGCATTAGCATCGAAATTCAAAGAAACGATAGACGAAAAATACCCAAACCTAATAGAAAGAAATTACCTGCCCTTTGCACAAATTATGGATATTGGTGTACTATGTTTTGATGCAAATAAAAAAAGCGATTCGTACGACTATCCGGTAGTTATGTTTACTCATGAAGACGGCTATAATAAGAGGAAGCTCTACACACACAACTTCCTTGAAATGTTTAATGAATTTAATTCACACCTCGATGACTGGATAAATAATAACCGCATAATTAGTAGAAATATAAACTCATAACATTTTAGGTCATAATTATAATTTCCTGCAATCAAAACTATTCACTAAACCCGTACCCATAAATGTGACCCTGAAACCAACAATGCGGCCGATATGCTGGTTGAACGCGCTTTCATACCCCGTTTTTTCATTTACCAATATCTTAATTCGACCATCCCTGGTTTCGCAATGCACTTTTACCGGCTTTTCAAAATCAATCCCCAATCCTGACAAATCAACCGTTTTACCATTAATATATTTCATGCCTAACATGATACCGATATTCCCTACACAACCACTTTTACAAAGTGGAATGTCAATGAGTCCTTCGGTTCCTAAAACAGCAATATGTGTTTCCCTGCAAATTCCCTTACTATTATCGGTAAATGTATTCTGCAACTCCGTATCTAATGAAAAACTTTCACCTGGCAGGTTAATGTTTTTATCAACCTTTGTAAGCGTAAATTTGGGTGGTTCTTTTCTGAAATCTATCTTTTGATCTGTTAATACCTTTTCAGTAATCCCCAATTGATGACCATTTTCATAAACAGATTTTGGCAAATAAACTGGTATTGGTTTGGTTTCAATAAGTCCGATCCATCCGTTTGTTTCAATATAAATATCCTGTTCCTTAACTATCGAGTCGTTCAATACTAATTTGGCTTTATAATAACCAGGCACATAATAGGTGCTGGTATATTCATGCATTTTTTTATCAACTTTAAACCGCAACCTTGCATCCCAGCTTTGCTGAATAAATACGGAATCAGCTTCTGAATCTGTTGCATCATATTGAAAAATGACTGTATTCGGCACCCCCAATGTAACCGGCCTGCCTGAAAAGGATACCTTACCAATTTTTATATGATTGTCAGTTTTTTTAAATAAAGAAAGAATAACAATGCTTAAAAGAAGTACCGCTGTACCTGCCAGCAGCCACCTGACAGAAAATTTTAAACCAGGGCTTGTAGTTGTTTCTTTTACATCTTCGGTAACGATCTGAGAACAGTCGGAAGTAAAGGCCCTCCAGTTTTGGAATTCTATAAACCGGGCCAATACATTAAGGGTAGCCACATTGGGCTTACTGTTGTACTGCACTTTTCCCCATATTCTTTTCAGGGTACTACTACTGATCATCGAACCTGTTTCTTCAAAAATTTGATCGCTTAAATTTTCGAAGTCCGCGCTTTGCCATGTTTCGCTGTTTCCCCAGGCCAGTTTTTCTTCAATCAGCCTGCGGCATTTTTCGATATAGAACGCCTCATTCGACATTAATAATCAGATTTTTTGCTTGAACCAACTTGAACAGCCTTGAACAAACGATGAATTTACAGTATTTAAAGTGTTTTTCAACTTTGGGGCCTCACTCAACATTAAACAAAATGGAAAAGTTCACTCAATTGAAAGTAGTAAAGTCCTGCTTTGTCTTTATCTTATCTATTAACTTTATAATAAGTTCCTATGCTCAGGAAAGTTTCCTGAATTGTAATAATGCTTACCTGGCACAAATACCACCAGGCGATACCCCAAAGATTTTTGCTCCCGGTATGCTTGGTGATTCGGGGATAGTACTTGGGAAGGTAGCTTTTTCAAAAGATGGCAAATCCTTTTACTACTCCTTTGCCCAACATTGGTTTGATCGTAATGGGTCAGGCACTAAAGAAATCAGGTTCGACGGAAAAAGATGGCTGAAACCAAAAGTAATAGCCGAAAATATCACCAATCCCGCATTTTCACCTGATGAAACAAAATTGTACCTCGGCGGCAGTGGCGGACAGGTATGGGTATTGAACAGAACAGATCAGGGTTGGTCGAAGCCGCGGTTTTGGCTGCAGAAAAATTACGGACTATACAATTTTCAGGAGGCAAACAGCGGTATATTTTATGTGGGCAGCAATGGTACCAAGGGCAGCAAACCCGATTGGAGTACTTATGATTTTTGTAAAATGACCATCGCCGGTAAGGATACAACTATCAACAGCCTCGGCACAGTCATCAATACCCCCGGCTTTGATGGTGATTTTTTTATTGCGCCGGATGAATCATACATCATTATCTCAGCAAAAGAAACGCCCACTTATGAATGTGAGCTTTGGATAAGTTTTAAACAAGCTAATGGCGCCTGGTCATCACCCCGAAGCTTAGGACCGAAAATAAACGACGGCCCTGCGCATCGTTTCGGCCAATATGTTTCACCAGATGGTAAATACCTGTTTTATACCAGGGGTACGAATGAGCAGGACTGTAATATTTATTGGGTAAGGTTTGACTCCTTGCTGAATACGTTGAAATTGCAGCATTAAATAGTTATAACTTATTGGCCTGTTTGTATGCGGGCAGTAGCTTCCTGCATGCAAACAGCCATTCTTCTGGCCGAAGCCATGCGCGAAATCAATTACCATCTTCAATACCTGCTGTATACGCTTGCCGCCAGAAATTTTCCTTTATTTTCTATTTAAAAGTGCTATCACTCCCCGTTTTCCCTCATTTTTGCATCCGCAAATGCTGCAAATCGGTAATATATCGCTTCCTGATTTTCCCCTGCTGCTCGCTCCTATGGAGGATGTGAGCGATCCGCCGTTTCGGGTGGTTTGTAAGGCCAATGGGGCCGACCTGATGTATACTGAGTTCATTTCCAGTGAAGGACTCGTTCGCGATGCAATCAGATGCCGCAGAAAACTGGATATTTTTAGTGAAGAAAGACCGGTTGGCATCCAACTATTCGGGGGCGACGAAGACCGTATGGCTATGGCCGCAAAAATCGTTGATGTTACGCAACCCGAACTGCTCGACATCAATTTCGGCTGCCCGGTAAAAGGTATTGTGGCCCGGGGCGCCGGTTCGGGCGTGTTGAAAGATGTTCCGTTGATGGTGCGGCTCACCGAAGCATGCGTTAAGTCGACCAGCCTGCCGGTTACCGTAAAAACACGACTGGGCTGGGATGACGCCACCAAAAACATTGAGGAAGTGGCGGAACGCCTGCAGGATGTAGGCGTAAAAGCTTTGACCATCCATGGCCGCACCCGCTGCCAGTTATACAAAGGTGAAGCCGACTGGACCCTCATTGCCAAAGTCAAAAACAATCCGCGCATACACATCCCGGTTTTTGGCAACGGCGATATCAACAGCCCGCAAAAAGCACTTGAATATAAAAATCGATATGGCGTTGATGGCATTATGATCGGCCGTGCGGCTATCGGCTATCCCTGGATATTCAGAGAAATTCGCCATTATCTGCAAACGGGCGAACAATTGCCTGCCCCCACCGTGGCCGAACGGGTACAGGTGTGTAAGCAACATCTGAGCAAATCCGTTCAATGGAAAGGCCCGGTAGCCGGCATTTATAGCATGCGCAAAAATTATTTGAATTACCTGAAAGGCCTTCCCGGTATTAAGGAATACCGTAGCCAACTGGTAACGTTGAAGGAACCTGAAGCAATTAATGCGGTGCTCGATGAAATTGTTAGCAAATACGAAGGATATGAAATGGAAAGAACGCCTATTGAACTGGTGAATTATCATGAAAACTGTCCGCTGTAAGCGGCGCCGCCCCCGCCCTTTTGAAATAATCTCTCTAAAATTGTACATTGTACCGGTAATATAAAGCCTCCAGGTCGTGTGATCTGAAGGCTTTTTTTGTAAAACAGGTGCTACGTACTGTAATTTTTAATGATCCGCCATACTAATATCATAAGTCTTAAAAATGATTAACCAGCAATCTTCTTATACTTATCATTTATGAAAACGCCCCTATTCTTTTTAACATTTATTTATCTGACATGCTTTTCCTGTAGCCACCCACCCAAACAAAACAAGCAGGTTCCTGAAACGCCTAAAGCATTGCAGGCGGATAAGTCTTTAGTTGAAATAAAGACAAGATTCAGTTATGAAGACGATCTGGCAGAAAGTTTATACAAAGAGCTCGTTGATAAAACACCTGAACTGAAACAGCTTGAAAAAACAATCAATGACCTGGGAAATAACCGGTTCGACTCAATGGAATTATTTAACCAATACGATAAACAAAATCAATCGTATTATAATTCGGTCAACACACATGCAAATTCAATTAAAGATTCATTGTTGCGTGAAAAAATGAAAACCATTATAGCCAATAACCTGGCAAACTATAATTCAATCGTTTCACCACACAATGACATTATTAAATCGATCGAAAAAAAGAAACTAACCCTGAACGATCTGCATACTGCTTTAATAATCACCAAAACATTACCTGTAATTGCTCAATACCAGAAAGACCATCTGCCATCCACTAAGCCTTTGGCTGATATTTCGAAACAACAGGATGCAGCGATTGACAAAGCAAACACCCTTTTAAAGAATTAATTACTGTTGATACTTAATAATACGCCCCTTATGCGCAAAAGAAAAATGTTCTTCATTTCACTGACCGTAATTATTGCTGCGGTATTACTTACCACCTGGTTATGCAATAAGGCCGTGACTGATTCGGCCGGTAATAAACTGTATAACGATGCAAAGAGCATTCCTTATAACAAGGTAGGTCTGCTGCTGGGTACAACCCGGTCAGGAAGGCATGGATACATCAACCCCTATTACGATTACCGCATTCAGGCTGCAGCAACACTCATCAAAGAGAAAAAAATAAAGTACCTCATCATCAGCGGCGACAACGGACGAAAAGAATACAACGAACCTGAATCGATGCGATCAGATTTGATAAATGCCGGCGTCGACTCGTCTGTTATATACCTTGATTATGCAGGATTCAGGACCTTCGATTCGATGGTACGGTTAAAGGAAATATTCGGACAGGATTCGGTAACTGTTATATCACAAAAGTTTCATAACGAACGGGCCATTTATATTGCATCGAAAGAGGGCATAACGGCCATCGGTTATAATGCAAAAGATGTAGGTGTTAAACAGGGGCTGAAAACCCAACTCAGGGAAAAGCTGGCGAGGGTAAAAGTATTCGCCGATTATTTATTCGGCACAAAACCTAAATATCTGGGCGATAAAATAATTATTCCTTCATAATTTTCGAACAGTACATCAACTGGCAGTTGCCTGAAAAGACAAATGACTCCCCGTTATTTGTCTTTTTTTATTTCCGGAACCCTGCCCTTCCCCGCTCCTAAAAAAAATTTCCCCTTCTCTGTCCAATTCCTTCCACCCCGGTCATTATTCTGGTATAAACAAATAAACAGAAAACAATGAACAAGGGAAACAATACCAGCAAAAATGCCCGGCCTGTACTGCAGGATTGGATATGCCGGTGCGTAGAGGCATCCGAAATAAAAAACTAAAAAATTTTATTTCAGCTGTCCAATCTCCCGAAACTCAGTCATTATTCAGGTATCAAACAAACAAACACCAATAAAAATTAAACAGTATGAAACAGACAATCAATGTATTCGAAAAAGGACAACGCGCATTGAAATCTTTGAACAGCCTGGGCGCCTATTTATCAAAATCGCCTGTTGAGCGCTCGCTTTTGCACTTAATTTATTTCAGGGTATCACAAATCAACGGCTGCGCATTTTGCCTTGATATGCACTCAAAAGACGCCCGTGCCGAAGGCGAAGCCGAACATCGCCTTTATGCTTTACCAGCCTTTCGCGAAACACCTTTTTACTCAGATCGCGAACGTGCTGCACTGGCATATGCCGAAGCGCTTACCAAACTATCACCCACCGGCGTTGATGAAAAAACCTATGAAGAAGTTTGCGCACATTTTTCTGAAGAAGAATTGATTGATTTAACCTTTGCCATTATTGCTATCAACAGCTATAACCGGGTTAACATCGCCTTCCCTAATCCTCAAATGGTAGGCACCTATACACCCGGTCAATATGCTACGGCATAGCATTTTCAGCAATCAGTAATATTCATAAACAGAATATCTTTGACATTATCACACTAAAAACAAATCACTAATCAACTTTAAACTTATTTAATATGAAAGAATTTATGTTAATATTCCGCCAGCCAAGCTACGATTACAGCAATGTTTCGCCCAAAGAAATGCAGGACCTTACCCAAAAATGGCAGAACTGGGTTGGCAGCATCGCTGCACAGGGAAAATTAAAAGCAACCGGCACCCGTCTTGCAACCGAAGGTAAAGTGCTTCGTGCCGGTGGCGTGGTAACCGACGGCCCCTTTGTTGAAATTCGCGAACGCCTTGGCAGCTTTATGATCATTAACGCCGAAAGCATTGAAGAAGCAACAACCTTAGCACATGGTTGCCCCGCACTGGATGCCGATGGCAGCGTAGAGATCAGACCTGTATATCAATAAATCAATACAATGCTCAAGCCATGCCACGGTTTGGAACCGTGGCATGGCTATATAGACTATGGAAAAACAACACGAATCGCTAAAGCAATTATTTCAACAGGAGTTTGCAAAAATGGTTGCTGTTATTAGTAACCTGTATGGCCTGCAACATATTGAACTGGCCGAAGACATAGTAAGCGATACATTTTTAACAGCATCAGAAACCTGGGGTATGCAGGGTGTGCCACCCAACCCTACTGCCTGGCTGTATACAGTAGCCAAACAAAAAACACTGTACCATTTCAGGCGGAATAAAATATTCGAACAAAAAGTAATACCCGAAATAACAGCCCGGCACGAGAAGCAGGCCGAGCCGGAAGCATTAAACTTTTCGCAGCAGAATATTAAAGACAGCCAGCTGCAAATGCTTTTTGCCATCTGTAACCCAGCCATTGCCAGCGAAGCACAAATAGGTTTGGCATTGCGCATTCTTTGCGGTTTTGGCATTGATGAAATTGCCGAAGCTTTTTTAACCAATAAAGAAACCATCAATAAACGATTATTCAGAGCAAAAGAAAAATTACGTACCGAAGCAGTTAAGATGGAAGTACCGCCGGAAAATGAACTGATAAAACGGCTCGACAATGTACTGCACATCATTTACCTGCTTTTCAGCGAGGGCTATTATTCACAAACGCAAAACCAGATACTGCGAAAAGATTTTTGTGTAGAAGCCATTCGCCTGGGCCTGATGCTTACTGAATATGAACCAACCAACCGGCCAAAAACAAATGCGTTGCTGGCATTGATGTGCTTCCACGCATCGCGGTTCAGCGCCCGGGAAAACAGCGAAAACTCATTGGTTT
This sequence comes from Niastella sp. sgz303648, assembly GCF_059587045.1. Lineage (NCBI taxonomy): Bacteria > Pseudomonadati > Bacteroidota > Chitinophagia > Chitinophagales > Chitinophagaceae > Niastella > Niastella sp. sgz303648. The sequence goes on from NZ_JCAPSW010000015.1 coordinate 28,353, forward strand.
TATACGAACAACAAGATGATTCTTTATGGGATACAGCACTAATTAACCAGGGGATTCATTTTTTAAATAATTCTGCACAGGGAAATGAAATAAGCTCCTATCACCTCGAAGCCGGTATTGCCTACTGGCACTGCATAAAAGAAGACACCCCTGAAAAATGGGAAAACATTCTGCAGTTGTATGATCAACTGCTGCTGATAAATTATTCTCCGGGTGTAGCCCTGAACAGAGTATTTGCCCTATACAAAGCGAAAGGAAAAGAAGCCGCAGTAACAGAAGCAGAAAAACTCAGGCTCGACAACAATCATTTTTATTTTATACTGCTGGGCGAGCTGTACAAAAACACCGATAACAAAAAAGCGAAACTCAATTTTGAAAAAGCTTACGCCTTAGCCAAAACACAAACAGAAAAGCAGGATATTCAGGAAAAAATTGATAGCCTTGCATAAAAGAATTCCATGAGCAATAACTATTTTGAAGAACAGGTATATGAAGGAATAGATTATACAACGAAAGGTCTTACAAAAGGCCAATATGAGGTCTGCACTTTTATAAACTGTGATTTTTCAAACTGCGACCTGTCGCATATAAAGTTTACCGAATGCGGGTTCAAAAGTTGTAACCTGAGCATGATAAAAGTGAGCAATACCTCGCTCAACGATATAACTTTTACCGATTGCAAAATGCTGGGCATTAATTTCGAAAACTGCGATCATTTTTTATTCTCCGTTGCCTTCACCAACTGCACCCTGAACTTCAGCTCCTTTTATAAACGGATATTGAAAAAAACACAGTTTGCCAACTGCACTATTCAGGAAGCTGATTTTACCGACAGTGACCTGACCCAATCGGCTTTTGATCATTGCGACCTGACCAAAACAAAATTCGAGAACACCAATCTGGAGAAAGCCGATTTTCGAACCGCTTTTAATTATGCTATCGACCCCGATATAAACCGAATCAAAAAAGCGCAGTTTACTATACCCGGCGTTATCGGATTGCTGGCGAAATATGATATCGTGATCAAATAAAGCAACGCAACCGGCAGGTTATTCACCTGTAAAATAAGTATACAATCAAATCGTTATTTATTGAATCTTTGCAAATCATTTTGTATTTCTGAAGACTACAAAGAAAACCCCTTTTATGAAAGTGCATACATGTATGTGGTTCATCCTTCTGTTGGCAGCTTTTTCGTGGTGTGCATTTATGCCTGTTGATCCGCCCGGTCGCCATAAGAAAAGCAGTACGTCAATAAAAAAAGATTCCATTCATCGGGCTACCTTGTTCACAGACGATGCAATAGAAAGAATGAAAGAGTTTTTTATCAGCAACGCCTCATTGCCGGAACAACCAAAAGATTCGAACTGGAGACCCGGCTACCGACATAAATGCATTAATACGGTAAGAGCGGCCATGGATATTCTGCTTTTTGGCGAATCATCTATCCCCGATAGTTTGTACAGTCGCAACCACATTTTAAACGGCAACTTCTTTAACAACGATGTGAATGCCCTGGTGCATCGATTAAAAGATAGCAATTATATAGGCAGCTACGATTCTGTACGATTTCTTTCTACACGAAAAGGCGAATGGGCATTAATATCAAAACGCGATCTTGTTTCGCGCGGTTTACAGCCGGTAATGCCCGAAAAAAGTTTATGGAACACTTTGCTGGCCCGGGTTGGTAAAGAGCGCGGCTTCAGTGTGTTTATAATTTCACTATGCGATGGCTATCATGCAGCCGTATTAACCCTCGATCACCGCAATCCTTCGCAACTAAAAGTATACTGGGCCGATCAAACGCACAAACATCCGCTGCGTTTTATGAGTAATGAAAAATTGCAGGAAGTACCCGGTCAATACGGATGGGAAGTAATGCAGGCCAGCGGCCCCGACACTATTAAAACCGGAAACATTCGCGGTCTGGATGCTTATGCATTATATGCCAATAAAAAATTCTGGTGCGACTGCGGCCATGCGCCGCACAAACCCGATGAATGTTGCGCCGGAAATTGCTTTCCGTTTATTCAGATTTGGCGGGTGAAAAGGAAGCAATAAAAAAAGCCTCCAGATTACCCTCTGAAGGCTTGCATTTATACAACTTTTAAGTGACGAGGAAATTAAAATGTATTACGACTTGATGAATCTTTCAACTTCTTCCATTTCATCATCTTCGAGCCGAACAAGGATCATGTTTTTGGCATCTTCAACATTAACCATCCAAATGGTTCGGTTGTCCTGACTTACCTTAACCGCCCGCGCAATATTGTAATCAAAATATTTGCTGCGGATCATTTTTTTAATGCCATCGGGCAGATTGGTTTCGTAACCATAACTGATATTATATACCAAACGACCGTGTTTGGTGAAAACAGCCTGGTTCGACTTATCTTCTGTCATGTACTTTACCAGAAAACGCTTATTGAGTTCGTACCATGCAGGATTTTCGGCATTTGCATAATATTTCTGAAAGCTTTGCCAAACTTTTTCGGGCACTTTTGTATGTGTGGCGGTAATTGTAACAGTGGGTAATGATTTCACCGGATTACTATCCTGTGCTATAAGGTTTGTTGCAGCAAGCATTAAAACACAACCTATACATACAGTGGTCATGAATTTATTTTTCATCGTTAACTACTTTGAAGTGAATTATTAATTTACACATTCCAAAGCTACCAGTTGTTAGTTTTTTATGCAGTGACGAAAATCAAACATTTTCAGGATTATAATCAGCTTTGTGCCTGCTCAATGATGGCACAAATGCGCGGCACCATGCGGGTAATTGTTATAACAACTTCACTATGTATTACTTGTGGAGAATATTGCTACTTTAATTTTTCAGCCAGCAGCAATGCATGATTTTGTTTTTCGTCCTTGGCCGCGTACAGCAGGGTTGCTTTTTTATGTTCTTTTACCAGAGTCTTCAGCTCATCCAAGGCAGCGTTTTCTTTTAATTCAGCCAGATACTTCTTTTTAAATTCAGCAAATGTGCCTTCGCCTTTATGAAACCAGGTTCGCAACTGGGTTGAGGGCGCTACTTCTTTCAACCAGACATCAATCTTAGCCGCTTCTTTTTTAATACCGCGCGGCCATAACCGATCTACCAGAATGCGGTAACCATCCTGTGCAGCTACCGGTTCATATATTCTTTTTACAGCAACAGACATGTTAATGGCTTAAATCGTTATATGAAAAATACAACATATTTGAGCGTAAAACAAAAAAGACCCCGAAGAATCGGGGTCACTTTACTCTGTGTTACATGAACATGTACTAATTATATTACTTATTCTTTAACAAACTTCTTTGTTACTGTTTTTGATCCGTTACTCACTCTGATAAAGTATATACCGGCAGGTATTCCGCTTAGTGTAAGCAAATACTGTTTGCCCTTTACAGGTAATGATCGTATCAAACGGCCGGTAATGTCTGTTACAGAAACAGTAGCCCCGTTAACGAATTCATTACTGAGGCGTACTGTTAATTGGCTTATCATTGGATTGGGAAATATGATCAATTCATTCGAAATATCGTCCTGCAGCGGTGTAGTGGCAGCCGGTTCTGTTGCCATTCTTGTTCCTGATGAAGTTGAAGCTGTAACCGGCACCAGTTGCCATTGCTGGTTGTCGCCTCCGGTATACGTCCACTGCTGCACATTGGCGCCATCTGCGGTAGATCCTCCATTAACATCAACCGCTTTTCCGCTGAACACCGGCGTAATTCGGTAATATCCATCTGTTGTTGGCGTAAAGTAATACCGTTGATTATCACCGCCGGTCGATTGCCATATCTGAATATTGGCGCCATCGGCTGTTGAAACACCACTCACATCAAGGTATTTACCACTTGAAAGACCTACAATGGAATATTTACCATTGCCCACATTTGTTACCGTCCACTTTTGGCACGCGCAGTCGTTCAGCGACCACTGCTGCACATTGGTTCCGTTGGCCGTTCCGTTATTATATACATCCAGTGCCTTGGCGCTGTGCTTTGCAATGATCTTATATTTACCATCGGGAATGGATTGCGGTGTACCTGCTATCAGGTTTACATTATCAAAGTGCGTGCTGTCTATTGCGCCTGATGTGCTGCCTGAACAGGCTGCCAGCCCTACATAATAATTAGAAGCCATTGTTACGGTGGCCGATCCTATGGCAAACCAGGCCACACCGTCGGATGATTGATATGCAGTAAATGTATTGCCCGAACGTTGCAATCTGAACCAAACAGGCAGCCAGGTAAATTCGTCTCCTTCTGTCCAGCCCATTGAAGCGCCTGCAGAAGACCTAACCCCAAATTTTGCATAGCGCCAGCCTGCATCACCGATTGTTACAGCAAGCGCGGTTGCATTGGCATTTAACGATTCCCGAATCACTAATCCGGTTTTCAGCAGTGTACCGGTAATATCATAAATACGGGCTGTAATGGTTACATCGCCGGTAGCGGCAGTATATGCATAGCTATACGAATCTGCCGTGCCGCCAAAACTGCTTCCCGAACCATTTACGATAAAAGTGCTGTCGCCCACATTGGTAAAGCCGGCACTACCGGTGGCGCTTACGGTACCAATATCCTGCCGTGCCCAGCCGGTGGGCAAGGCACCGGTTGTAACCGGTGCAGCACTTACCTGCGTTGAATTGGCGCTTGTGCCTGACTGGTTGATGGCATTTACAACATAGTAATAGGTGGTTCCGCTTGTAACATTTTCATCGGTGTACTCACAATACGTATTGCCTGTCCAGCTGGCAATCGTAGTATACGGGCCGCCGCTTGTTGTAGCGCGCAGCACATTATATCCCTGTGCCGTTACGCCGCTCGACGCCCATTTTAAAAATACGCGCTGCATACCGGCCGTGGCAGTTAATGCCGTAGGAACCGGAGCAATCGCGGCAGGCGGATACGGTGATGAAGTACCATCAAGCGTGAACGTTAGGGTACCATAGCCCAAATGATCAGCATCACCACCTTCGGGCCGCAACAATTCTGCTGCAGATTTTACATTGGGGGCCGATAACCCTTTACGAATTACATAATGATTATACAACAGTTCAAAAATGGGTTTATTATCAAATCGGCCATGCCCGTTTGTAGCGAGATAATACAGGTTTAAAGGGTCGCAATTACTGTAAGGTTTGTACGGAACATATTTCCACAAATTATAGGCGGCAGTATATTCTGCCCCTGCCAGCAGGCGATTGCTGCTGTAACCAAATAAATCAACGCCCTGGTTATAGGCAACCTGGCAGGCATAGGCCAGAAAACCTACACCCAACATGGCATGCGACTGATCGCGGCCGCTTTCCTGCCATTGCCCCATTCCGTTGGGATGAATATAACTCACCGCATTTGCAATACTTCCATTGCCCGCGCCGGTTTTAAAATAGGTAACACCTTCATTGAACTTGGCCGTATCGTCGAGCAATACGCCCATAGCAATTAAGGCACCAACGTTGCAGGCATCCCAATTGGCAAAATAATGGCTGTCGCAGGTGTTGTTATGGCGTACCAGAAAATCATCACAGATAGGATACAGGTAGGTGCTCATCATTGTTTTAAACCGGGTGAAATCACTGGCTGCCCAGCCCGGGTAAATGCGTAGCAATTCACCCGCCAGCGCAAAATCCATAATAGCAATACCAATCAAACCCGGCATATCGGTACCACTGGGAACCTGGTTTACAGCGTTGCTCCATCCGTTGAGGTTGCGAACGGCGCAGGCAGCAAAGGTGGTATCGCCCAAAATATACCAGCGCAGGGCATTCAGATAAGCGGCATGCGCATCGGCATCGGCCCGCTGGCGGTTTACGCCCATGTTTGCCTGGGGAGCGGCACTGTATGTATTTTGTGCTTTTGAGTCGGTGATCAGTTTGTTCCAGTCATCGATCCAGGGATGTGCACCGGCTGCGACTTTGGTTTTCATACGGTCAAGATCGGTTTGGGTATGCAATCCGCCGGGATGAACAAAAGTTTGTGCGTTGACAGGATTTTCAATGGCAGGTAAAATCATTACCATTGATATTAATAGTAAACGGTATTGTTTCATATGGGTGGTTTTTTAACGGAAAAAGAATTGTTCAGGTAGCCTCAATAAAAGCAGGTTTGAAGTGTGTAGTAGCATAGCAATCGTTTTTAGGTTATGAATAATGCTCACAAGCTGATGACCAAAAAGTATAACAATGTAGCAGAACAAACCAAAAATATCACACTTTGTAAAAGGCACGAGGGATTTATCGGTCAAAAAGAGGGGGGAATTTTATCAATGCGGCAGGAAAGAGGTGCTTTTGTTTTTATGAAATACATATCTTAAGCAATTGCTGATTTTGAGATTTTGTGATCTCGCTTAAACGGTATCACCGGAACAAATCTCAAAATCTCTAAATCCCCAAATCCCGAAATCACGTAATGGTATGTGATTGTCTTAGCCCTTCTTTGCTTTCCCCGGCGGAAGGCCAAACTTTTTACGAAAGGCATTATTAAAGTGCTGTACCGAAGAAAAGCCTAACTGATCGGCAATATCCTTTATAGGCGCCTTACCGGTGATCAGTAATTCACGCGCCTGGTTTAGTTTATAATCGGCCAGATAGCCGAATACGGTATTATTGAAAATTTCTTTAAAGCCCTGTTTCAGCTTAAACTCATTGATACCGGCAATTTTAGCCAGTTGTGTCAAAGATGGAGGCTGTATGGCATTTTGCAGCAGGTAATCTTTTGCAAAATGTATGCGGTCTTTATCGATAACCGATTTACAAACAAGCGACGATTTGCCTGCCGCATCTTCGTACATCTGCGCCTGCAGCGCCAGTAATTCAACACACTTCGATTGAAGGAATAACAACTTTAAACCGCCGGTAAAACGGTTATTCATGATATCGTTAATACACTGGTGCATGGCAAATGAAATTGGCAGGTTATCATGGCTCAGGTGCATGTTTTTGCCATTTTGAATGCTCTCTGCAAACTGCATCAGCAAGGGACTGCTTTCTTTCGCCAGTTCAAAAAAGAAGCGGGTTGTGAAATGTACTTCAAAAAATTTATACATTTCGTTGCCCCGGTATTGGCCCGAGCCAACAAACAGTGGCGTATAGTGTAAATTATGCTCGTTGGCTTTAAACCGGTACTCTTTACCCGACACCTCGTTAAGTACCAGGCCATCGCCCTGGAGCGTAAAATGCATTTCTACGAGTTCTTTCTCGCCAATAATATCAAAATTCATAGTGCGGTTTGCATAAACACGCATATCGCCCCATACAATGTAAATACCGGAAAAGGCCATCTGCACCATTTCTGCATCACCAAAAGGAAAACTGTATACATCCCTTCTTTCTGTAACAAGAGGCTGCTCCAATACATTCAATGGAAACACTTCTCCAACAATATACTCACGCCCCTTTTCGTCGTACATAGTAACAGCCATAAAATCCGTTTTGTGTAAATAATTATCCGGTTAGTGTAAAAGTGGCCCTGCCAGGCATAATTATTTTTGTAAAGTTAAAATTTCTGTTTGTAAACAATACCTACATAATGTTACAAATATCTAAATGGTTAACCAGTTCCATAGAAGGAAGCTTAGTTAAAGAAAAGCTTTCATATTATAATTCAAAGGCTACACATCATTTCTTCTTCGGCGATGAATCGGCCATCGGGTTATTCACTGCATATAAAGAAATTGCCTTACAAAACAACCACGAATACTTTGGTGTTGTTGAATTAAACCCGCACAACGAGCATGTGCTGAACAGCCTGAAATTACTGATAGAAAGCGTGCCTCCTTCGCCCGGGCAGCGTGCACAAAATGCTATTCAATGGATGGAAGACATGCACCCGAACTGCTGGATGGCATGGAAAAAAGCTACCTTTTATTTAGCAGGACCGCAGGAACTTATAGAACCATTCAGAGCATATTTGCTACAAAAGCAGGTATCAGAAACGCAGATACGTATTACGAATTAATAACAAACAAAGCTGCCGGTACGTGTTAATTACTGCAGGCGGCATTGCACAAATCCACAACACCCCGAAGTAAAAAAGGCAGCGCGTATAGTAAATGTCTTTATTGTATAACCGAAATTATTAATAGCTATTAGCCTTTCATAAAAAAACACGTGGACAGTACGGGTACAGGGTGTAAACACGTATGAATACTATTGTAACCGTTTAAAAAAAGAACTAACTTCATGCGGTACAACTACATCCAACTCCTATGAGCACCTTGCCACAAACCGAACGAAAAAAACGCTCTCAGCGTGTAACTGTTTACCCAAACCTTGTATCGCAAAAAAAATTCTGGCTGCAACTGTATAATATCGAAAAATGTGTGTTCAGCGTGCATCTTTATTCGCTAACAGGGCAACAGGTATTTAAGCATTTTCTGTATCATTCCGACTTTCACTCAACACATACTATTCTTCTTCCTAATAACGTCGGAAGAGGTGTTTACAAAGTAGCTGTTCGCGTAGGCGATCTTCACTATGTGCAGCCGATTGTTATTCAGTAAAGGCACAGGTTACAAGGTACAAGTTACAAGGAACAAAGGTACAAGGAACAGTAACTGGTTACCAGTTACCGGTCCCCGGTTCAACGGGCCGGCGACCGGAAGCCGGTAACAGGAAACCCCTACCGGTGGGCCAATACAAATATTAGTTTTATTGTTACTGTCAGTTGTTTTGCAATAGCGCTGTAATGAACCGCGTTAGTAAATACATTACCGGCATGTACCGGTAACCGAACAGCACTATTAACCTTAAATTGCACAACCATGGCCCAATATCCTGATCTGAAGATATTCGTTGTAGATGATGATATTTTTTGCGTTACCCTGTATGAACAGTTCCTTCGTAATCTCGGATACACGAACATAACCCCCTTTAATGCCGGTGACGAATGTTTGCAAAGCCTGAAAGAGCAACCCGATGTGGTTTTCCTCGATTATAATATGGAAGGCATGAATGGTATCGATGTATTGAAAAAGATAAAGGCTTATAATCCCAACATACTGGTTTATATGATCTCAGGGCAGGAGAACAGTGAAGTGGCCTCCCAGGCTATTAAACACGGTGCAGTAGATTATATAGTTAAATCATCTTTAAGCCCTGAAAAAATGCCGGCCATTATGAAAAAGGTTGAACAACTATATGTTCCGGTACAAAAAGAAACCAAAGTATCTTTCTTCAAAAAAGTAAAAGCAGGTTTGGGAATATAATTTGTATAACCCTTAAAATAAACATCACAACTATCCGCTATGTAAGCGCCCCTGAAAGGGGCGTTTTTAATTTCCCGCTATGGCGTTAAGGCTCAAAACAGTTTATAGTTTGAGGTTTGTAGTTTGTGGTTCTTTTGGTGAATCTTGCCGTGCAATTTTGATCCTGTTAAACAATTAAGGTGTTTGATCTTAACAATGAAACTCCAAAGCGCGGCAGCAACCACAAACCTCAAACCATAAACCCCGTCCGACCGGGTCGTCCGGACGGGCACAAACAAACAAATTTGCGCCTTTGCGCGAAATTTTCTTTACTATGCCAGCTTTTATTCAGCCTTCACTACGGGATAATTCTTGGTGGATGGTTTTTTATGACTCAATTCAATATTGAGCCCCACTATAAAATAGCGTTCTTTATTAAAAGGAACAAAAGAGTAAACAGGCACAGTGAATTTATTAAACGTAAAACCAACGAGTACACCGGGGTCGAGTATATTGCCTTCGATGCGATCGACGGTATGCTGTAGTGAAACGCCGGCATATAACCAGCGAAGACTTTGATACCCTACCTCGGACCAGCTGTATAAAAACTGGTTTTTGTACATGCCGGTTGACACGGAATATTGCGACTGGGCAGAGAAATAGAATTTATTATATGCAAGATCGATATTCAGGCCGGTCGACAAACCATTGAACCGCCCTAACGAACCACCGATTAACGGAACGAGCGACCAGGAAAGATCCTGATCGCCTGTAAAGGCTTTTCCCAAAAACAGGGAGAATGTTTGCTGGTCTTCATAATTATATCGCGCTTCGGCATACCAGTTCTTATTGTTACGAAAATGCATAACAGGCATGTACGTGTTTTGCTGGGCACTGCCTATAAAATGATATTGTTCAAAACTTACTTCATTCTGGCAAAACGCCGTTCCAAACAGGAATAAACATACAATCAGCGCTATATAACGGCTCGTACTCATGCAGCATATTCTACCGGCTTCATTTCCTTTCTTTCGGCAACTATTACAATGGGGGCATTGGTCAGTTTATCAAAAATGGAAATCTCCTTTAAAAAAGGATTCCAGTAAAAGATCAGTTTTTCGATGGGCTTCCACAATATCACCCAGCTAAACACATCCAGCGCATTGCTGAAGGCAGAGTGAATGCGGTGTTCTACCTGAAACACCAGCGGCATTACGCCCTGGAACAACATAACTATCAGCAGGCTCGCCACCAGTAAGATCCAGTTGCGCTTTTTAAACTTTTTGAACTCAGCTTCTTTGATCGACTTCTTTAATGAAAAATGGCGGCGAATGGCATGTACCAGCGGCTCTACAAATTCATTGTCAGATTCCTTTGCAACATTTAGTTTATAGGTAACTGCTGTATATCTTTTGATGCTGGAGGCATAGTTCATGATATATTCCTCAAACTCCTGGCTGAGCTGCCTTTTGTAAATGGGAGCCGGGTCGTTAGCATTAAAATAATCGTCAATTGTTTTTTCGCTAACCTTCAGAAAAATATTAATTCTTTTAAACAGCGGGTTGCTCATAAGGATATTTTACGGATCAAAAAATTTACTCCGCCAAACCTGTTCGTTAACAATAATTCTGTTAACTGCTCAATTACAATAAATTAAAAACGCTGAAGGATACCGTTAGCAGATGCTATACGAATACGTTATTGCAGCAATAAGTAAAAACACCTGTTTGTTTACAGATTAGTCTTTAAAAAGGGAAGCTATTGAGCAGCTGTTTAGTTCCCGCTGGTAAGTGGAAGCAGTGTAACCGTTACATACACTTTATACGATTATTGTCTATTGTCAATTGCGTAGTGCCAATTCAATATCGCTTAATTAAGCAATTTTATTTCTCGCAGAGGCCAAAGCCGCAAAGGTGATCGCTTCGCGATCAATAAGGTCGCAAAGAAAATGCATTTGTGCCGCCATGGCGGGACGCCTTTGCATGAGATATTTTAAGTCAGCTATCGAACCATTTGCGAAAGTCGGCGGCTTTGTCTTTACTGATAATGATATCATCGGTTTTCATGCCTTTCATTTTTACGATCAGTTTGCCAACTTCATCGGCACGAAAACTTTCAATGTATGGCAGGTGAATGATGCATTGGCGGTTGGCGCGGTAAAAGGCAGCTGGGTTTAGCAACTCCCCTATTTCATCGAGCGAGCGGTAATCGGTGATAAATTTCTTTCCCTCGAGATTAACGAGGTAAATGACTTCTTCCTTTACAAAACCTGCTACTTCCTGTTGTGGTATCAGGGCTATAGAGCGACCCATATGCACGGCAAACCGTTCCTTATATTTTTTACTTTGATTAAAATTACCCAGCAACTCCATCATTTGCTGCACATAGCCTTCGTTACTGAACTTTGACTGTAACTGGTGAAATTTATGCAGGGCGGTTTGCAGCTCCTTTTTGTCGACAGGCTTTAATAAATAATCGATGCTGTTCACTTTAAAAGCGCGAATAGCATATTCATTATATGCGGTAGTAAAAATAACCGGACAATTTATACTGCTGTCGGAAAATATATCAAAACTGATACCGTCGGCCAGTTGAATATCGGCCAAAATCAGGTCGGGTTTAGGATGAATAGCCAACCACTCTTTTGCTTCTTTTACACTTACGATCGGTCCCTGCAATGCAGCGCCGGGCTCCAGCTCATTTACCAGCTTAGCGAGACTTACGGCTACTAAGGGTTCGTCCTCTATAATTAAAATATTCATACCTATAATTCAAGTTGGCATTCGTTCAATTCATTGCCCATTGCCTATTGCCAATTGCCTATTGACCATTGACCATTCACCATTCACGGCTTCACAACAACGGTAACCTAACCTCAAAATGGCCTTCCGTATCTTTCACATGCACCGGTTTTTCGGTTAGAAATGCATACAGCTCTTTCAATTGCCGTAACCCATGTCCATTGGATGTTTCAATTTGTTTACGCAATTGCCTGTTGTTTTGTATGCACAGGCAGTCTCCATCATCTGTAATGCAAATCTGCAAGGGTTGGGCAACATGAATACTGTTGTGTTTGATGGCATTGTCGATAAGCATCTGCAGTGTTACCATAACAATGCCTTTTTCCATGGCAGCTTCTGAAATATTCAGCTTAATATCAATCGCCTCTTTGTAGCGTATTTGCAAAAGTGAAATATAGTGCTGTATAAAATTCACCTCGGTTTCCATACTTACCACCTCATTTTCCTTATGCTCCAGCACATAGCGGTACACTTTCGATAAATGACGTATAAAATCCGATGCCAGCGCAGGGTTCACCTGTATCAATCCATCGAGCGATGTTAAGGTATTAAACAAAAAATGTGGGTTTACCTGGTTTTTAAGGTGATGGTAGCGCATCATGGACTTTTCTTTTTCGAGCTGCGCGGTTTCGAGGGCCAGTTTCGATTTTTCTTCAGATGATGCTTTGTACTTTACAAACAGGTCGTAGGTATAGTAACCAAAGGTCATCATCAGAATAGTAATAATAAAAACAATGGCCAGAAATACCACCATGTTCCTGGTATTGATGGCCCACAGAATGGGCTTCGACCACATGTAAGACACAATAAAAACCGGCGAGAGCAATATCAGCGTAACCACCACCTGCAAAAATATCTGGGTGCCGGGCCGGCGTTCAAGTGTAAACCGCTTTTGCAGTTTTTTGTTTACCAGCACAATCAACTGCCAGATGGCACTGATACATACAAAACGGCAGAGGGTGCCAAACACATGTATATACCATGGCAGCGTAGGTATAATGATGTATCCGAAACCGGCAGCCACTACGCAAATAATGGATATAAATATGTAGGGATAATATTTATGTGAAATCGTCATGCTGTGTGAACGGCCGGATGCTATTGCCTGCTGCAATTTAATTCAGATTAATTTCAAAGAGCAATTTACTATCCTTTATCCTTATCAAATCATCGCCTCTGCTACCGGCATAAAACGGTTGCGCAACAGGCAGCTCCGCTAAATTACCGGTTGCGGGACTATCGAACCATTCTTCGAAAAAATCACAAAAAAACCCCGGCATAAAAAAATCAATCCATTCAAATAATAGATCGTTGAACGATTCGAACACGAACCTGTTAAAATATTTTATCATGAGCTTTGGTTTTTGATGAATCTCTTTAATGCCGCAAAAAGACAACAGGATGCTGTTATTTAAAAGCCCTTTTGCACCGAAGCGGAAAAATCAAACACCGAAGCAGACAAAAATGGGGTATTTCAGCTTTTTACAAATGAAAATAAAATGCAATAGCCACCCTGAGCGGGATTGGGACCGCCAGGGATCAATAGAACTTATGGCAAAATAAAATAATAAATATTGCAGGTTTTATTAAATAGTAAACGTATATTTATTTTAAATTCGTTTGTATTAAACAGTAAGTATGTATTCTGCAAACCACATAACAAAAACACTCTTTTTAACTTTTTTCCCGCACCGGATCCACTAACTTTCTCTTACTATTCCCTTACTATTCTCTTACTATTGCCTTACTTATCTTTTACTGATACTATGGGATTGCCATGGGTCATATACGGCGCAGCTATGGGATTGATACGGGTATGACATGGGATGAATACCCGGGTCTGAAGACGCCGGGCTATGCCCTTGTACCTTGCGCCTTTATTTTGCCAGCACAATTCTCACCTGCAAACCCGCGCTGGTAGTAGTAATGGGTACTGAGGTGGAAATTTTTGGAACGGTGCGCTGGCGGTCATAATATAATTTCAGGTTTACACGGTTGCTCAATACCACATCTACATATGGCGATATGCGTATCACCCGCTGTCCGCCGGTTATAATAGCATCTTCCCGGTCGAGATAATGGTTTACGGTTATGTTATCGGCATAACTTACATCAACATGCATATTAAGGTCGTTGCCTTTTTGGCCTGAGGCCGGTGATTTGCCCAGATGAATATTAAACGGCAATACCACATTGGGTTTACGCCATCCCAGCCCGAGTGCAAATTGCGTGGTGCGGCTTTCGGTCATCTGGTAATCGGTTAAACTTAAACTCAGTTGCCGTGTTTTACTGTATTCAATATTCGCCTGAATATTATTTACGAATTGCATTTCGGTGCTAAACAACGGAACGAACTGTTCGCTGATGGTAATGGTAGGCACCGCAAAGTAAGGCACAAAATTGCCGGTAGCCGTATCAATAAAACCCGGGTAATTAATACCAAGCGGATCTTTATATAGTAAAGAAGAATTAAAACTACCCACACTTAAGGTACTGGTATAACCATTGGTGAGCGTAAAGCTTTTAAATATTTTCTCCAATCCCGGAATGCGGGTAAGTCCATTGTATGTCAGCCGCCAGTTGGGTTTTGGCAGGTAACCGGCAAACGGATTGCTGCGCATACTGCTGCTGCTACTGCTGATGAGCGCTATATCCGATGCATCCTTGCCGGTATAGGCAGCAATAAAAGCCGGGATCAGCACATCCTGCGAATATTTTCCATAGCCTTTATAATAGCCATCACTTTGTTGAATACCCGAATATTTATTTATGCTACCCATTCGCTGCGAAATAATGATGCGGTTGTTTTCGAACTGCTGAAAAGTGTTGTTGCCGGAAGTATTTTTAAAAAGTGTTTTTACTGATATAAAACTGATGCTGAAACTACCGGTGGTCGACTGGTTAAGATGCGAAAATTCGCCATTACCCAATGTATCTTTTATCAGTTCGGTAAACTCCCTGCCAAATGATTTGGTTAGTGTGATATCGATATTCAGATCGCGAACCGGTTGTACCTGGGCGGTAACGGTTAATTGTTGATTCAGGTTTTGTGTATTGGGATAATTAAAGGTACTGTCGCCCGAGAGCAAGCCTTTTTGCGCCAGCGCATTTATAAATGCTTCGTTGGGTTGCCCTCCCAACACATAGCGCCAGCCGGGCTGCATGCTGCGCAGGTTCATACCTAATACTTTTGTACTATCCATATATCCATTAATAGTGCTCGTTCCGTTTTCGGCATATTGAATAGTTACCTGTTTAAGACCGAGCATCAAGTTTATGATCCCTTTTACGAAACCCGGCAATTCATAATTTGTTTTTTTGCGTTTTGTTGAATCCTTACCGGGTGGTGCAGGTACCGGCGGCGCTGCATTGCCGCCCTGTTGAACCGAATGCAAAAAAGCCGAACGGTTATACAGGTCGCTAAAGTTGAGTTGCGCGGTTATACTTTTTTGCTGAGTGTTTTGCAGCATATTACCCAATGAGGTGGCAGCGCGCGAGGCGGCCGTCCACCCATAGGTAGCGCGATAATCGGCATGTACGTTCGTCCAGCTAAGCAATGGCAGCTTACTAACCGGAAACGCGTATGAAACGGCGAGCTGGTGATTATACAGGGTATTGCGTCCTCCTTTTAATAAGCGGTCCCACGACTTTTGTTTTGAAGCTTTGTCAACGCGTCCGCTGTCTTCATCCACTACTCCATTGTTCAGGGCCGAAAAATCAATGGAGAGCGCCTTTGTAAGATCCCAGCGAAGTGCATAGGTTCTGCTCAATCTGAAATATTTATTGTACGATTCGGGAATATAGGTTTTCAATCCGCCACCGATATTGCGCGACTGATAAATGCCCACCTGCCGGTTCACAGCGGCATTGAAAGAAACGGTTGTGGGCAGCAGATTAATATTGAAATCTTTCAGTAACAACAACCAGTTCGACTTTGACCTTATGAACTTTTTAAAGGGAGAAAAAAACTTCGGGGTTGTTGCCCAGTTGTATCCCAAACCGGCCTTATAATATTTCACCTGATCATTTTCGGTTACTGAATCGCGGTGATCGGTTATGGTAACTGAATAACTTGCATCAATGTTCTCGATGCTCCAGGGTTTCAGCTTTTTACCGGTGATATTATTTTTTCGAACGCCGGTAAAATTCAGCGTACGCACCTGTGTGGTGTTTACTGCCTGCTGCAATATAGAATCGCGTTCGGCAGCCGTGGCCCCTTTTAATTTTTGTTTCAACTTTATATCAGTATCAAACGGATCATACTCCGGCGTGCTAACGGTTTTTGAAATACCGGCATACATGGGAATAGATAGTGCTGCTTTGCGCGGCAATAATTTTCCCAGTTCAAGATTAGTCGAACCATCGGCCTGCATGTTATTGTTCAACGATCGTTCATTGATATGCTGATCGATGCTGCCAAAGCCGGCGCTTTTATAACTGCCGGCCAGGCTAACCGTACCAAGACTAGCCAGTTTTATATCTACTTTTCCCAAAGCAGCCCACCCTCCTTTTTCATCTACATCCGACAAACGCAATTCATCGAACCACAATTCGGCGCAGGCATTCTGGTCACTGATATTTTGAACACCCAGGAAGAATGCTTCTATCTGGCCCAGACCGGGATTGCCAAAGATGGCGAGAATACGGCCACTGGCTTCTTTTTCCTGATAGTATACATTAGAGGCACCCAACTTGTTGCGGTTGATCTTTAACTGTACAAGGTCCTGTAATTGTAATTGCAGCTCATTAACAGATGGCCAGATATCGGTATCAGCTGTAGCGCCCCAATGTGTTTTTTTGAGCGGGATCTTTATTTCGTAAAAATTATTGATGAAATCACTGCCCAGCCGCATCACCGCATACAACTGACCGTCGCTTATGGCATTATCAGACCCGGCACCTTCAACATGTATAAACATATCTATCTTTCCATAGCGGCGCAAATCGAGCGATATATTTTTATATACACCTCTTGCATCACCAGGTGCAAGACTACATACCTGTAAACTCATAGCCTGCTCGTTTTGCAAAATAGTTACGTTGTTATTGCTGAGCGATTCCTGCCGTTGAATACCGGGCGGCAACACATAAGGCACCGGCGTGCGCGAACTGTTTTCTTCAATATTCACGGCAGTCACATTATACGTAGTAGATGAAGAAGAAGGCAACGCTGTATACACGCCGGTTGTATCGAGTTTATAATTAAATGTACGCCATGCATTGCGCACCAGGTCGAATGAAGCAAAGCGGCATACCACCGAATCGGAAAAACCGGTAAGGAACAACCGCATAAACCGGATAGATTTAAAATCGGCAATGCCTCCCACGGCCTGCGCATAATTAGTAACCGGTATCCGAAACTGGTACCAGGTTTGGGTAACACCGCCGGTTGGTGTAAATGTTCTTTTATCGGTGATAAAATTGCTGCCGGTTGTAAGTGCAGCAGGCCTGAGATCGATCTTATACTCAAAATATGCTTCCAGCTCATTTAATGAATTGTCGCGGTCGAGGTCTTCCTGATCGGGATATAATGTAAAAGCACTTACATATTTATCGCCGCTGGCTGCTACCGACGAATTGCCCTGCGTGCCGTTGATATGTTTATAGCGTCCGAGTATTCCGGTTTGCGATTCATCATAAGTAGCATCGCGAAAGTACCGGTAATTGTCGGCCGACGGATCGCTGTTCGCCTGCTGATATGCCGCCGACCCGGTTCCAAAACGGGAGGCTATGTCATCGATATATGTTTTGAACTGTACGCGTTCACTGTCGTCGTTCAGGCCATCAAAACCAACATCCTGGTAAGGGCGGTCGGCCGCATTGCTGCTGAATGCGTTGGTAACCTGCACGGCATTCAGCGGTACTTTGCCCCATACCGAGGTATCGGTAGCTGTGGCAGTGCCTGCTGTTGGTAAACCGTTCTCGTATAACCGCTTCTGGTCTTTTAAAATATCTTCCGACACATTTCCCAGATCGATATACAATTGTCCGCCACTGCCTGTTGGATTCAGTATAAAAGGATCCTGCATCCAGAATTCGATATATTGTATATTACTTGTTTCAAAATCGCTTTGATCTATCGACCGCATGATACCGCCCCAGCGCGTTTGCGGATTGAGCAGCCGGCCTTTTTCGTTTATACTGCCGGGTCGTGTATCGAAATTGTATGGCCCTCTTTCGGATGGATAAAATGCCAGATCGAATGTAACCAGTTGCGACTGGCCGTACTCAGATGACCTGGTGGGATACAACTGTTGTTCTATAATCGACATGATGCGGGGATCATTAAAATTCTCATAACCGCGCACCGGGTTTTCGGTAGATGATTTGCTTTGCAGGGTAGCTTCAATATTATACCAGGCGAGGTTGGCCCGGTTATAACCGTACTCCCTGTTATCGGCCAATGCCGCTTCGGGAAACAGGCCGTTTCCCTGTGGTGTTGAAGCAAGCGCCCAGCTTGTGATGGGATACCGGACATCGATGTTACTGGCCGTACCTTCAAAATCATCTACATAAATAGTACCGCTGCCGCCTTTGCCTATTTGTTTGGCATGGCCGGGTTGCAACACGGCTGTTTCGGCATAGGCCGAAATAGCGCTTATTTCATTTGTATTATAAAACGGAAGGCGGTTAAGCCACCGGGTGAGTTGACGCGATTGCGCTGTATAACTTACATCGGCCCCGTACATGGTGTTTCGCAACGGATCTTCGCCATAACTCACTTTGGTATAATACGGACGTTCAGTAAGGCGTTCCATGGTGGCGCCGATACTGAGCGATTCTGTGGCCGACTGTTTGGCCATGTAATCGAGCCGAAGTCCCAGCAATCCCTTTTGCTGCAATCCCGACGTAGCATTGTTCTCAAACTGCACATTCACTGCTACACCCGAATTGATAATGGCCTGATTAATGATCTTTACCGAACCCTGCGTATAATCCACTACATAATCTACATTTTCGGTAAGCGTTTGTCCGCCGGCAGTTACTTTCACCGAGCCCTGCGGCACATTGAGCGCATTTAACGATATATCCGAACCGGCCTGTCCTTTTGCAGAACCACTGATCACAAAGCGGTCAACATTCGAAAAGGTTTGAGCCACCGCTTTGATGGTATCATACAACTGGCTGTACAAATAATTTTTAGCCAGCGTTGGTGTATTGGCAAATGCCAGCGAATCAAGATCATGACCGAATGGTTCGAGCAATGGAAATATCACGAGGCCGCTTGTGGAATTGATCGTATAGCCTTCTACATAATCAAAAATGCCATCGGGCGACGGATCGTTCTGGCTGTTGAGTTTGTCGAGGTTCAGCACACTGATCAGGGGCACTCCGGTTTTATCGCCTTCGGGCAAATACCGTTTGCTGCCTTTACCGGGATCATCGTACAATACATTCAGGCGAAATCCATCGGCCTGTATATTGGAGATATAACTGCCGCCCTGCATTTTAATTGAATACACATTCTTCATCATCAGATTCCACAAAGGCAAATCGGTATGCGGCGATGTAGCCTTGAGCAGTTTTACAAATAATATTTTTGAAGTCCCTGCATAACCACCCTGTGTGGTATCGGGCGGTACATCCTGCGAAAATTCGCCCACCTGGTAAATTCGTCCGTTATAGCTATACTGGTAAGCCACTGCCAGCACATCATTCGCCTGCAGCGTTTGATTCAAAGAAATAAAACCAAGCCGCGGATAAATTTTATAAGAAGTAGAATCGAGCTTGCGGGCATATACTTTTTCAAAGTCTTTCGATTGCGCTAATCCCAGTGTGGTTAATACATTCACCACCTGCGACGATTGCCGGCTGTTGCCGTTGTTTATAACATTTCGATATTCATCATTGACATCGTTGAACGGATAAGGACCGCTTAGCCCATGCACATTACTGTTCGCCGGGCTTGATTCGCCCAGATCGGTAAGCCCTACAATTTCGCGGGCATTGGTAGTAGCGCCTGTTCTGTTGGTAACCCAAACTTCGGCGCGTAATATTTGCACCGATGAATTAACAACAGGCAGGTTGCGCATGGCTTTGTTATAATTGCTGCGAAAGTATTGCGCCAGTAAAAAATGCCGGTTCTCATCATAGTCAGATGCTTTGAACTGAAAAGAACTTGTAGTAGCTCCGCTCTGCATGTTCATCGATTGTGTTTGCGACCGTTGCGAAGCCAGCACACCGGTAACAAACAGCTTACCAAACTGCAGATTGGTTTTTAAACCAAACAACGACTGGGCGCCGGGTATCAGGGTACTGCGGGTTGAAAATGAAATATTGCCTGCCTCTATCTTTTTTATAATCGACTCGCTGCTGCCCGTATATTCGAGCTTTATCTGATTCATAAAATCAAAATTCGCCTGGGTATTATAGCTGATGGGCAGCTTCAGCGTATTACCAATAGAAGCCATGGTATTGAGGTCGGCATTCATGTTAAAGTCGGGCCCGCCGGTTTTACGTGCCTTTTCGGGCAATGCGGGGTTTTCGGTTTTCTGCCCCTGGTAACCGGCTAATATATCAACGTTGCCCTGCAGGTTCAGGGTTACCTTACCATTGCCAAAAATGCGATTGAACAGATTATCTGTTACCGACAACTGCGGACGTACCAGTTTTTTATTTAGCAGGTTGCCTACATTTGAACGGCTGCGAAAATAATCCTGCTCCTGCTGTTGCCCCTGCAACCGCATGAATTCATCAAAAGTGTACCAGGTGGGAATGCGGTAATAGCGGTCGCCTACTTTCTCAATGATGTAATATTTTTTCTCCTTCGCATCATACACTATAGAATCCCTGATATTCGATGGCTGTTTAAGATCAAAAGGATTTTTTTCAGGCGATGAGAGGTAATCACCCCGGCGGTCGCTTAAATGAAAGCGCAGTGAGTCTGCTGGTTTTGTAGTGTCACTGCTTATTTGCACTTTCTGTAGTACAGTTGGCAATGGGCACCCGGCAATAGGAAATGGATTATTGTCAGCGGCTTTACAAAAAGCAGCAGGCCAACACACAACTATGCCTGCTGCTGTAATCACCACAATGATGCTACGGATCAAAAGATTTTGGATTAGTTAGGTAGAGGGCTCTCCGATAAGCACTTTGTTTTTGGTGAATAGTGAATGGTCAATGGTGAATCTCTTTCGCACAAACCGATATCACGGATATATATACGCATATATCAGGCATAGGGTTTCAACTGCACTATAACTATGATACGCAGGAGTATTATAAATGGTTGGAGAAATTTTTCGAATTTATTTACGGCAGTAACCCGCGAAGTTTCATTCAAAAAATATTTAATTGAATCAACGATACAATTGAATACCTGATCGATACAGCGATCTAACTGGCAGACTTTAGATAATTGTTGTGCAGGAAGAAAAAAGTTTTAACGTCGGGTTGAAAGACACATTTTTCATTTCCGCTTTGTTAATTGCTCAACAGCACTTTGATAAGTTTCACCAACCGGCAATTCCTGCTGATCGATGAAAACACTGCTTTTGCGGACGGATGTAATACTATCGACAGATACAATATATGATTTATGGATTCGAATGAACTGAGCTGCCGGCAGCTCTTCTTCAACACTCTTCATACTCATGCGCACCAACAAAGGTTTGGCGGGCGGACACAGGTAGATTTTTACATAATCCTTCAGGCCTTCAATCCACATAATGTCTTTATACATCACCTTTACCTGCCGGTAATCGAGGTTTACAAAAAAATAACCAGGTGCAGGCGCGCCGCTGTTCTTTTTTACCTGTCGAAGCTGATACAATTCCCAGGCCTTGTTACAAGCCAGTAAAAAGCGGCTTAACTCAACCGGCTTCAGCAAATAATCCACCACGTTCAGATTAAACCCTTCAAGGGCAAACTTTTCGTAAGCGGTAATTAAAATGAACATGGGCCGTTCGGTAAGGCTTTGTATAAATTGCAGACCGGTTAGCCGGGGCATTTGTATATCAGTAAATACCAGGTCAATTTCGTGCTGCTGCAGTACCTTATTGGCTTCAAATACATCTTCGCACAGGGCTACCAGTTCCAGGTAGGGCACCTGGCTAATGTAGTCTTTTAATAATTGCAGGGCAAATGGCTCATCATCTATTGCTATACATTTCATCATGTGTGCTGCAGATTTAATTGCAATGATACAGTAAACCAGTTATCTGTATCATTAATTAACAGACTGTGCCGTTCGGCATACAATAAGTTTAATCGTCTTTTTACATTTTGCAACCCTATACCCGATGTTTTATCCTTTATTTCATTACCTCCCTTATTGAACCGGTTGGCCACTCTGAAGTAAAGCATATTGCCGCTTGTATGCAGTTCTATTTCAATGGCAGGATTTTCAACAGCACTCAGGCCATGCTTAAAAGCATTTTCAATAAAAGGTATCAGTAACATGGGTGCAATAGCAAATTCCTCTTCTCCTGCCTGCATGCGAACTTTCAGCGCTACTTTATTGCCAATGCGCTGGCGTTGCAGATCGATATAACTTTGCAGATAGTCGATTTCTTTTTTCAGCAACACCTGCTCCTCGTCTGACTCATACAATATATACCGCATCAGCGACGACAGTTTTAAAATGGTAGGTTCAAGCTGATCGCTTTTTAAACGGGCCATCGCCAGCATATTATTCAACACATTGAACATAAAATGCGGACTGATCTGCGAGCGTAAAAAAGACAGTTCGGTTTTTAAATTTTCTTCCTGCCGTTCCTGCAACAATTTTTCGCTCTGCGCCCTGTCCTGCGCCTGCTTTATGGCAATACTCACGGCCAACGTGAGCACAAATGGAAACAGGTTAAACCAAACACCACCAAATAACCTAAAATGGTGAAACCTGATCAAAAAACCAAATGCCCAGCTATGCACCAGCAACACAAATACATAATACCCTAATACTACCAATACATACATTCCATAATTCCTTCGGTTAATAAACCGGGGTGTGAACACATAGGCATTCAGATAATACAAAGGCACCCAAAATAAATTAGTAATAGTGTTAAGAAAGAAAAACCCTTTATCGTCGGGATCGTTCGGCCTATCGGGATCGTACCGCAAAAAATAAGGCAGCAAAAACAAAACGAGCCATACAGCAGTATGCAGTAATATTTTTCGCCATGGTATGTTTGATGTGTTATTCATGCTTTGCATGTTGCTTTAACAAACGTAATACTTTTTTATGTGCTTTACCGGTTCACTTTTCATGTTTGCCGTTTCACGTTTTCCGTTTCACGTTTACTCATATCGCAATGCTTCAATGGGGTCGAGGCGCGATGCTTTTTGTGCCGGATAATAACCAAAGAATACGCCGGTAACGGCGCACACCATAAATGCCAGCATAACCGACGACTCTGAAATCAGTGTTGGCCATCCTAAAAACACCGTAACCAGTTTGGCGGCAGTAATACCCAGCATTACCCCAATAAGTCCGCCGGTTACGCTTATTAAAACAGCTTCTACCAGAAACTGTAATAAGATATCTCTTCCACGAGCACCGATCGACATACGTAATCCTATTTCGCGTGTACGTTCTGTTACCGATACATACATGATGTTCATAATGCCAATACCGCCTACAAACAACGATATACCTGCAATAGCCGCCAGCAATACGGTAAGCAATTCACTGGTTGAACTGATGGTATTGATCAGTTCGGCCTGTGTACGCACACTGAAATCATCTTCTTCACCGGCTTTCAGCTTATGATCAGCACGCAATATGGAAGATATTTCACTGGTAGCCGTGTCGGAACTCTGCTCATTAACGGCTGAAGCATAAATGGTTTGAATATGCGTAATAGCCAGTATTCGTTTTTGTACCGATGTATACGGGGCCAGTATAATATCATCCTGATCCTGTCCAAAAGTATTTTCGCCCTTTTCGGCCAGCACCCCAATCACCTTAAACGGAATTTTATTAAACCGTATCACTTTGCCGATGGGGTTTTCGCCGGAAGCAAATACATCGTCAACAATGGTTTGACCAATCAAACAAACTTTGGCGGCGGTATTCACATCTGTTTCGGTAAACGTTACGCCGTCTTTCAGCTTCCATTCGCGAATGGTTAAATAATCCGGACTTACGCCCTGTATAGTGGTAGGCCAGTTTAATGAACCATTGATCACCTGTCCGCTTGAGGAAACAGCCGGTGAAACGGCCGTTACAAAATGTGTTTTACTTTTAATAGCCTTTACATCTTCGATCCTGAGCGTTTGCAGATCAGATGCGCCAAGGCGGGCGCCCCCTCCTACTGTTACATTACTCGAAGGGCGAATATTGATCATATTCGATCCCATACCCGACAACTGGGTGCGTATGCTTTGTTTTGATCCCTGGCCAATAGCCACCATGGTAATCACCGACGCAACGCCTATAATAATTCCCAGCATTGTCAAAAAAGCGCGCAGCTTATTACGCTGTAAAGCCCTTAGAGCAATGCGAAAGAGATTGTATATTTTCATAATCTTTTCATTTAATTACCTACATCTGTTGATGGCTTGATGGTTTAATAGTTTGATGGTTTTCGTTGAGTAACAGAGGTCGTTTATTTATTATTAACACTCCGCAGGCAATGAAATTCATTTGCCTGAAATGAAATTCAACGACTCCAACCATCAATCAATCTAACAATCCAACCATCTAATAGTCATCCTTCACCGGTAGTGCTTCCAGCGCTTCCTTCGCTGATCTTACATAATCATTCTTCGTGTCTTTTATGATCTTTCCGTCTTTCAGGGTGATGGTTCTGCTGCTGAATGCCGCTATATCGGGTTCGTGAGTAACGAATACAATTGTTTTTCCCTGCCGGTTCAGTTCCTGCAGCAACGACATGATCTCGTAGGATGTTCTTGTATCGAGGTTACCGGTTGCTTCATCAGCCAGGATCATTACCGGTTCATTCACCAGGGCCCTTGCAATAGCCACACGCTGTTGCTGACCGCCCGAGAGCTGGTTGGGCAAATGACCGGCCCTGTCGCCCAGCTTTACTGCCTGCAATGCCTGCATAGCCCTTTCGCGCCGTTTAGCTGCACTTATTTTATTGTTATACAAAAGCGGCAGCTCAACATTTTCAAGCGCCGATGTACGTGCGAGCAGGTTATAGGATTGAAATACAAAACCGATCTTCTCATTGCGCAATCCGGCCAGATCATTACGAGAAAGCGCTTTTACTTCTACTCCATCCAGCAAATAGGTTCCGTTACCGGGCTTATCGAGGCAACCCAATATGTTCAATAAAGTTGTTTTACCCGAACCGCTGCTACCCATGATGGTTACAAACTCACCCTCCTGCACCTGAAACGATATTCCTTTTAAAGCACGTACTGTTTCACTGCCCATCACAAATTCGCGTTTGAGGTTTTGTATATTGAGAATTGTCATTATTGATGGCTTTATGGTTCGATTGTTTGATGGTTGTTGATTCGTTTCACAGAATGCCTTGTTTATTCAACTCGCTGTGATTCGAAAACGTATTATTGTTATCTATACAATAGCGGCACCTTAACTTTTGCGCCGTCGCGCGAACTATTACTGTGGCGGCGGGCCCTGGTTTTTGTTTTTGTTATTTCCCGGCGGCTTCGGCATAAACGGACTGGATGATGCCTGTGCCTTTTCTGTTTTTTGTTTATTGGCTATTTCATAACCGGTTACAATTTCATCGCGCGCATCAATTCCGGATAGTATCTGCACTTTTGTTTCGTCTGTTATACCGGTTGCCACAGGCACCGGTACCAGGCTACTGTCTTTTTTCAACCAAACCATTGCATGTTTACCTTCATTGGAAGGTTGCACATTACCGGCGCCGGGCGGTGCAGGCATATTAGCGCCGGCAACAGCATATTTTTTCATCACTGTTGAATCGGGCTGAAACGAAACCGCTTTTGCAGATACCAGTAGAATATTATTTACCTCCCTGGTATAAACAGTAATGCTGGCTGTCATGCCGGGTTTTAATTTCAGCGCATCATTGGGCGCATCGATAATGGTGGTATATGTAACTACGTTAGATGATACCCCGGGCCGCAATCTTATTTCTTTTACCGTTCCACTGAATGTATCGGCCGGAAATGCATCTACCGTAAACACCACCCGCTGCCCTTTTTTAACGTTGCCAATATCGGCTTCGTCGACCGATGCCTGCACCTGCATTTTCGTCAGGTCTTTTGCAATGCTGAATAAAGTAGGCGTGTTTAAGCTGGCGGCCACTGTTTGCCCTTCACTTACACTGCGTGATAATACGGTTCCGTTGATGGGCGAATAAATATCAGCATACGACAAATTCTTTTCTGCCGATGCCAGCTGCGCTTTTATGCTCGCCACATTTCCACGGGCGCTATTGTACAGATATAAGGCATTTTCGAGATCGGCCTTACTCACCGCACCAGCCTTGTACAACTCCTGCTGGCGATTATAATTGCTATTCTGAAAAACATAATTTGCCTGGGCCTGCGATAGGTTGGCGTTGTATTGCTCAACCTGTGCCTGCAGCACCGATTTATCTAATTGCGCCAGCAATTGCCCTTTTTTCACCGGTGAATTAAAATCAGCAAATACCGTTTTAATTGTGCCCGATACCTGGGTACCTACCGCAACAGTATCTACCGGTTGTATGGTACCGGTAGCGGTTACGGTACTGGCAATGGAGCCAACAGCAGCATGTTCTGTTTGAAGCACCAGCACGGTAGCGGCTGATCTGAATTTCCATGCCCATATGCCCGCTGTTACCAATGCAGCGGAAACTATCCATAATATCCATCTGTACTTTTTCATCTGCGTATGTTTAGTTCGTTTTTCTGGTTTAGGTGTTTTTAAGCCGTGTTACGGCCCGATGATTGTCAATTGCCTATTGCCTATTGCCAATTGTCAAAGGTTTTCCCGTATAAAACTCATATACCTTGTTATACAGGATAGCGGTATACTTCGCCTGCATAAATGACTGCATTGCCTGTACGTACGTACTTTTTTGCTGTTGCCATTCCACTATGTTTACTGCTCCCAAACGCAACTGCTCATTGGTTATATCGTAACTTTCCCTGCTGGCATTGAGCTGCGTTTCAGCAGCAGCATATTGAGCTTTGGCGTTCTGCCAGTTTATATATGCCTGCTCAACCTGTTGACTCAGCGTAGTTTTTGTTTGCATCAACGACAGGTTTGCCTGCTCAATAGATATCTTCGACTTTTCGATACTTGTTTTATTGGTACGGCGACTGTAAATAGGAATGCTTACCGTTACCCCGAGCGACTGATAAAAGTTATTGTTGATCTGCGTAAAATATTTGTAGTCCTGGTTGTTTGAGTAACCCGATGATAAACCGGCGCTCAACGAAATGGTGGGCTTTACCCCGGCCTTTACTTTATTCAGCTCAACCTGCGTCAGTTGTACCGACACTTCTTTATTTTTTACTTCGGGCCTTGTATTGAGCGCATCATTGAGGCCGTTCAATAAAGAAGGGGTTGTTTGCTGTACATCGACGGTGTCAGGCGCAACCACGTTCAATTCGTAATCGACAGGCAACTGAAGCAATTGTTTTAATGAAAGCGTATTACCGCGAAGCGTATTGCCGGCATTAACCAGGTTATATTCATCACCGGCCACCTGTGATTGTACCTGCACCAGCTCTTTACGCGATATGCTGCCGGCATTAAAACGGGTTTGCGTTTGTTTTAACTGTTCTTTTGAAGTTGCCAGCACGTTTTCATACGACACGATATTTTCCTTCGCCA
This sequence comes from Niastella sp. sgz303648, assembly GCF_059587045.1. Taxonomy (NCBI): domain Bacteria; kingdom Pseudomonadati; phylum Bacteroidota; class Chitinophagia; order Chitinophagales; family Chitinophagaceae; genus Niastella; species Niastella sp. sgz303648. The sequence continues at coordinate 56,068 of NZ_JCAPSW010000015.1, forward strand.
GCAGAATATTTAACCAGGCCTGTGCAATACTTAAACTAATATCGTTCTGCGTTTCCTGCACATTCAAACCGGCTATTTGCACGCTCAGGTCTTTTGATTTGATGTTATTTTTCAGGTAGCCGCCATTATAAAGCGTAAGGGAAGAATTAAGTCCGTAACTACCCGAAACACTGGCCTGCGTTTGAAAACCACCCACCACCGGGTTGGCGTTTTTACTGTTCACGAGGCTTTGTGAAATGGAGCCTGATACATTCGGTAACACGGCTGCTTTTGCCTGCAACAGGTCCTGTTCAGATGACGCCACCGAAAGTTGCAGCGAGTTGATTTGTATATTGTTCTTTTTTGCATAATCGAGGCAGTCCTGCAAAGTCCAGGTTTGCGGTAATTGCTTTGTGCTGTCCTGTGCCTGAATCACCGGTATGAGCCCGCCTGTTACTATAGCTAATATTAATAGTATCTTCTTCATAAACTCAAATTCAAATTATCCGATTGTATGTTCCTATCTTCCTAAAGGGAATGTGTACTCAAAAGTAGCTATGGCGGGCGCCGTGGAATGGCATGATGAGACGAACCGGCAAAAGTTTGCGACGAAGCTTTAAAAACAAAAAACCCCGCCATACGGCGGGGCCAAACGTAACGCACGAGAAAAAGCACTGCCCATACCAGGAGCAATAAAGCTCAAGGTACAAGGCACAAGTCGTTCATATTTAAATAGCCTGTGTAAACCGCATGACCTTGTGCCTTGTACCTTGTATTTTGTGCCTTATTTAAACAAGCCCGTGCGGTTACGCAATTCTTAAACGAACCATCAAATTATTAATCTTTCAATCCCAGATATGCCTTCACTTCTTCATAATTATTCCAGTTAATTTTTGTGCTGGTACGCAGGGCTGTGCCACCGGGAATAATTATGTAGCGGTATTGAAACCGTTTATTGTTCGATGCATCAGTAAACGTAGAAACATTCTGCGAAGCATCCAGTTCTATTTGCCCGGCAGAATAAAAGGATTGAATACTGAATGCCCCTGAAAAAGGAAGCGGAACAATAAGCTTATTAGCGGTTGTGCCAAAGTTCCAATACACTTTTATTTCGCCCTTAGACAAAATATCTTCAGTGATCTTTGTGTCATTAATCAGATTGAAAAAGATGCCGTTGGTAGTATCCGCTGTAAAGGTTAAATCGAGCCAGGGCGAATACTTTACATCTGCAGTTCCGGGATCGCCTTTGTCGCCTTTGGCGCCGGCATTACCGGTAGCGCCTGTAGCGCCGGTATCTCCCTTTGGGCCGGGATCGCCTTTTTTACAGGCAGTAACCGATAAAGCAATAGCCAGCATAAAATAAAATAAATGGTGCAGGCTAAATTGATGTGTGCGTTTCATGTTCTTGGTTTTTATTTGTTTTGAATTAAAAAATATGCAGTTGCGCTAAGAGCTATCTTTTTTCTTTTTTTACTCGTTTTAATTTTGGTGATTAATCCACAGACTCGTTTTCTCTTAGCTATCGTATTAAGTTCACAGCCCCTTTTCGCAGCACCTCTGTTCCATCTGTAAGCACTAATCGAATTACGTAGGAGTATACACCCATTGGCTGCTGTTTTCCCCTGTGTGTACCATCCCAACCGGCAGTTATATCGCGGCTTTCGGCAATCAGCTCACCCCACTGGTTAAATATTTTTATTTCCATTGATGCTATTGCATTGCCATATGGTTTGAAGCTATCGTTCATACCATCGGCGTTTGGTGAAAATGAATTAGGAATGAATATTTCGTCGCTTAATGTTTTGCCCGATGCCGACGCAACCGCACTCATCTGACAGCTTAAAGCTCCAAGGGCAGTAACTTCGATGAGTATCGTTTGCAGAGGCTTTAAACCAGTTATCGTATACATGGTTTGATTACCGCTGGCATACGGGGCGCCGTTTATTTTCACTTCGTATGCGGCTGCTCCTGCAACGGGAAGCCACAGGAAGGTGATACTATTAGTTGTCGCATTAACTATTTTGACCATCGGCGCCTGCAGCGGACCCGCAACATTCACCTCGTGCAACGCTACGGCAGACGTGCATCCGTTTTCGGTTATCTGTAGTTGTAATGTATAATCACCGGGCCTGGCAAACTGAATAACATATGGTCCGGCGCCTGTTCCGCTTTTTATGGCAGCCCCGGCAAAGTTGTTCCAGTTGTACAATGCTGATGCACCTGTACTTCCTGTAAACTGCACCTGTTGCTCGCCCGGCCAGCAAACGGTATCAGGAACAACTTTAAAACCGGCTACCGGCAAGGGTTTTACAGTAACAGGAACGGTGGTTGCCACTTCGCATCCGAAAGCATCCTGTGCAGTTACAGAATAAGTAGTTGTGTAAGACGGCGACACGGTGACTGCCTGCCCTGTTTCATTACCGGGGTTCCAGGTATAACCTGTAGCGGTACCACCCGCTACCGCAGCGGTCAATGTTACCTGACTTCCGGCGCATATCTCCGGTGAACTGGCCGTTGCCGAAAGCGTTACACCCGATTTTTTATCAACCGTTCCCTGCCAGGTGGTTGTACATCCATTAGCATCGGTTATAGTACATGTATAGTTACCTGCTGCAAGGTTCAAAGCGGTTGAATAAGTTTGCGCAGGCGTTGTATTCCATAAATAACTAAGCGGTGGTGTACCGCCTGTTGTACTGAGCTTGATGCTGCCATTAGAGCTGCCACAGCCGGCTGCTGTTATAAACGAATTGACCACCAGTGGTGTATAGGCCATGCCTGATACGGCCAGCACTACCCCTCTTGAATTAGACCCGCTGCCCGAAACGTAGTTAACGGTTACAGATTGCAATAATTTTGTTTGATTGGCGCAGGCTATTGATACATCCAATGGGAAAAAACGCGGATTGCCCGATAACCCATCGGGCGTATAAGGGCCCGTTGTTTTACGGGTTACTCTGCCAAATCCTGAATACACAATATTGTTGCCGATGAACCAGTCGGCCACTGTATAATTGCCGGCATTCACTGTTGTTCCATCGGTAAACTTCAACACAATGCCCAGCGTACTGCTTCCTTCGGTACTAAAAACAAGCAAACTTATTTTTGAAAAAGAGGCAGGCGATGATAATGTAAGAACGCCGGATGCGCTTGTATTTGGCGCGTTGCCCGAAGCAGAAAGATACAGGCCATTGCTGGCCGTATAGGAAGCCAGCTGATATATACCCGTACCGGCATTTACATAGCCATTGTTTACCATACCTCCCAACATGCTGTTGGCGGCAGCAAATGCAGCGGAATACAATACATAATTACTGAGATCAAGCACACAGGTTGTTGTTGCGAACGAGCTGGTGCCTGATTCGGCAACAATATCGTTATTGAATCCGGTTACGTTAACGGGTGTAAAGGTTTGCGCATGTACCACGCTGCACCTGCATGCTGCCAGCAGCACCATCATTCGTAATATGTGTTTCATTACAGGATAAAGTTTTGGTTTGGCCGTAACGGCGCCACGGTTTGTTTTCATCGCCAGGGTAACCGTGGCACTGTTTATTGATGCTCACTTAACAATTTTCTGATACTCCGTCCGGTCGCTGAATACTATCTGCACTATATATACGCCGCTTGCATATCGCCCCAGATCGAACTGATAGCTGCCGTAAGATGCCGCAGGCGCATGGATCAATTGTTCTGCCACTTTCTGTCCGGCGCTGTTGTATATCGAAATGCCTTTTAGATTATCAGGCAATGGATAAAACTGTACAGTCACTTTATCTTTAACCGGATTGGGCGTAACCAGCCAGCTTTTTTCGCGTAGCTTGGTATTCACTGCTGCTTTTTTGTATATCCGTACATCGTCGATATACACATTGTTACCATTTTCGGTAGTGTTTAAAAAGGCCAGCATAACAGGCCCTTTATTAATGTAAGGGGTAAGATCAACCGAATCTTTTCGCCATTCACCGGCAGCAGGCACAAAAGCCTGGCTGGTTGTGGTTACACCGGTGTTTAATGATGAACCTGCTCTTTTATATAAACTGTTGTAGGATTTTCCGCAATCGGTGCTTATCAATACCTGCAACGTATCGAACTTAATATTGAATACGCCCGAATTGTTTCGTTCTGCCGTTGCTACCTGAAACGACAGGAAAGCCGAATCGGCATTGGTAATATCAGTCTGGGGTAATCGCAGATAATCTTTTTCATTTTCTACCTCATAGGTATAATTGGGTATCATCACCGCACTGTTACCACTCTTCGACACACTGGTGATATGCTGCCAGGTAGCGGCGTTATCGGGGTTTACAATATCCCATCCGGGAGGAGGAAAGGTGGTGCCTTCAAAATCTTCTGTCAGCGGAATAGTTACCGGCGGATAATAGGCTATTGAATAAGTGAGGGTATTGTTTGAATTATCCATATCGGCACCGCCATTGGGATCGGCCACTGTAACAGTAACCGAATGTATGCCTGCCGTGAGCGTTACAGGGTTTGCATAAGCCTGTACATTTGCCAGGCTTTGCACAGTACCATTCCAGTGGGTTGTAGCAACAGTTGTTCCATCGATACTGGTTATAATATTCGCCGATGTAACTGTCGCAGCACCTTTGTTGCGAATCAGCACAACCGGTGAAACCGATGCATCACACACGCGCGTGGGCATATCGGGGCTGTTGTTCAACGCAACATCGAGGGTCTTTAAAGGAACCGGCTCAGCACCGTTTGAAGTAAGCAGGGAACTGCGGTTTAAACTGAGCGACGTTTCCATACGCTCTGCCTGCATCATGGTAAACATAAACATACACGCATCATCGGTGTAGTCCATAAAATCTTCATGTAAAATACCCGGTGCAGTATCTGTACAGTTATCTGTTATTACGGCGCCACCGGGGCAGCCAAAAGTGGCATCACCCTGATCGGGTGTATCGTCTACGTCATCTGATCCGGTGCAGGCGCCATTATCATCGCCCCAAATATGATACAAAAAGAAATAATGACCGGTTTCATGCGTAAGGGTCCTGCCCTTGTCGTAAGGCGCTCCGCCTCCGGGCAAACTGCTATTCAGGATCACCACGCCCTGAGCCGACTGAGCACTACTGCCGGGAAACGTTGCATAGCCCAGAATACCACCTGAAATTTTACAAACCCACACATTCATGTAACGGGATGGGTCCCACGCATTATCGCCACCGGAACTGTTGTATTTAACACCGTCGTTCGATATACTGAAAGAATTGAGGGTAGTAACTTTGCGCACAATGCCATTGGTGGGCTGGTCATTGGGCGTACGCTGCGCCAGCTTAAACTGAATGATCGATTTACCGAATAAAGGCTTAAACGCTGCCGGAATGTTTACCGAGTCGGCATTGAGGCCGGCAAAATCTTTATTCAGTGTATCCAGCTGTGCCTGTATCTGCGCATCGGTAATTGTGGTTGGGTCGGTAAGCACAATATGAAATACTATCGGAATATACACCGTTGTAGCAGCAATACGTGCCGAAGGCTGTATTAGCCGCTGTGCAACTGCCATCTGCAATTGCGATTTGCTGTTGCTGAACCGGGCCTTTAACAAAGGATCTTTGGCAAAACTGCTTTCGAGCAATTGCATGGTAGCGCACCGTCCTTTTACAGATGGCTGTTGCGCTTTGAGGGTTACAGCCATTATAAGAATCATTGTTACAGCTGCACTGTGTCTTATTACTTTTAAAAATGACATTCTATAATTATTTTACATAGAGGGATGATTTTTCGACCTACATTCAGCCCCTTCGGGGCTGTACCCATAACGATACCTTTCCCTCCGGGTTTCACCCGGAGCTATTCTCATACAAGCCCTTCGGGCTCTATTACCTATTGCCCATTGCCTATTGTCCATTGCCTATTGCCTATTGCCCATTGCCTATTTCTACCACACATTCTTCGGACATCCATCATCGTATTTATTGCCGAGTAAAAAGCCGATCATGATTTCGTGCGAACCTTTGCTCACTACATTCAAACCGGATGTTGTATAATCGTAGGAATACCCCACATTGAATTTGCTGCCAACGTTTAATCCCACCATACCGGCAAAACCGTCGTTGTACCGGTAGCTGGCGCCGATCCATACCTTATCGAGGTATTGCAGCTTGGCATTCACATCTACCTGCGTTGCCGTGGGTTGTACATACTTTACCATTACCGATGGAATCAGATTGAAGTCCTCCCCCAGCAGAAAGCGGTATCCTGCCGTGGCAAATACATGCGGAATTATTTTTCCGCTGGAAGTTTTTACGGTATTATCAGAAAAGCTCACTTTTTGCGGAATGATCTGCTGTGCCGATATACCTAAAAAATAATCTGCCGAATACAGGTACACACCTGCCATGAAATCTGGCTTCACGGTATTGATCACACTATTGTTATATACAGCCGGATCAACCTGCACCGTTCCAAAATTCAGCTTGTTGGTATTTAGGCTGATATTGGTAAACCCGGCGCCAAAACCTGCAGCCAGACTGGTCCTTGCACTGATACCTATATGATAGGCATAGGTGCCGTAAGCCGAAAAATAATTCAGCGGGCCGGTACGGTCGTTGATCACCTGCATGCCAATGCCATGATGCGGTTCAGCGGCCGTATATTCTTCCCAATATCTTTTACCGCGCGGGTTTTCGCCCGGCACATCGAATGAAGTGGCCGTGGTGCGGTAATCGGTTTTATTGATCGGCGTATGAATGGTTACATAAGTTGTTACCGGTGCATCCTGCACGCCCGCCCACTGATGCCGGTGACTGGCTTTTATATCGGTATAATTTTCAATACCCGTTAAGGCAGGGTTTAAGATATATTGATTGAGAATATACTGTGTGTAATGCGGTTTCTGCTGCGCCGAAACCTGCACACCTATCAATACGGCCGTCATTAAACAAATTGCTTTTCTCATACGTTGTTTTTTAAAAGCTCACATACCACTATGTTTCGTCCCTACAGGACGATATCAACACGTAAAACCTTTCTACCAACATTTAGTGCCTGACGGCACCTTCCCATTGCCTATTGCCCATTGCCTACTGCCTATTGACCCTTGCCTATTACTTTAAACTCCGTTCTACGATTCTGCTGTCTTCCTTCGGGATTATCGGTACCATCGTCGTTTTTGTTCGGCGCAATGGGTTGTGATGAACCATAGCCTTTTGCCTGCAAACGGTTTTTATCAATACCCTTGCTGATGAGGTAGGCTACGCAACTCTTTGCTCTCGCCTCTGACAAACGCTGGTTGTATTTATCACTGCCGAGGTTATCGGTATGAGCGCCCAGCTCAATGATCATATCAGGATGTGCGTTCAGCATTTCAACCAGTTGATCCAATGCCGCATGCGATTCGGGTTTAAGGGTTGCCTTATCAAAATCGTAATACACATTCTGCAGCACCACAGGTTCTTCAACCGGCGGCGGCACATCTTTTACCAGGCAAATATTAGGATTGATGAGTTCTTCCGCCTCCGCATCGACCGGTGAATAAAAAGGCAATGAACCGTCGGAATAACCATTTATCGATGCAACTGCCTTTAAAGGCTGGTATTCATCCAATGTAAATGAATAGCTGCCGTCGGGATACGTCGTTTGCGTGTATAGCACTTTATTTTGAACAGTATCGAATATTTTCACGGTAACGCCGCCGAGCGGAGATTGCTCACCACAGGCAACAACGCGGCCGGTTACCTGCTTTTTAGGTTGTACCTTTTTCAGATAAAATAATTCAAGACAGCATTTGGCAGAACGGTCTGAGCTGAGCCATACATCTTCGAGCATATTCTTTGCTGTTCCCCTGCTTACAAAATAAACATCGTCTTTTACCGAGTTAACCGGGTAACCAAAGTTTACAGGCGCATTCCAATTATCGATAGTGCCTTTGCTGTAAAAGAAATCATAGCCACCCATGCCTACTCGCCCGTTGGCCGAAAAAACCAGTGTACCCGAAGCCGCATGATAGTAAGGCGCCTGTTCATCGTTTACCGAGTTGATCACGTTGCCGAGGTTACCTGTACCGCGCTCGCGCGGTATAGGTTTGCCGTTTGCATCCAGTTCGGCATACCAAAGATCAAAACCTCCATACCCACCCGATTTATCACTGGCATACAGCAGGTATTTGCCATCGGGCATTACAAAAGGTTGTTGTGTACTGAAGCCGGTGCTATTGATCGTACTATCGAGCAATACAGGTTCGCTCCATCCATTACCCGATTTTTTGCTGCTGTATATGGCAGATACTTTTTTACCGCCTGTTATTGTCCAGCGGGTAACAAACAAGGTATTGCCATCGGGTGTAAGGCTCACAGCACCCTGGTGTATGGCATTGGCCTGTGGCAGCGAAAGCAGCCTGATATCACCGGGCTGACCATTTACCACCTCTGTTGAAAACACCCGGTTTATATGCGATTGAACTTTTGAAGTGCTGTCAATTCGGGTTGAAGTAAACAGCAAGGTGTTTTCGTTCAGCCATACAGGTGCATAATTGGCGCCTTCCACATTCACCGGCTCAGCGGCTTTTTGCACATTGTACAGCTTCAGGTCTTTTTTCACCAGCTGGGTTTGAATAAACCGCAAACTCATCAGTTCTTTTTTAGCAGCTTCGCTGTACTGATCTTCGGTTCTATGTTCGTCGAGAAAATGATTAAATTCCTTTTCAGCCGTTTCATAATTACCCAGTGCTCTTAGCTCAATGGCATAATAATAACGCGCCAGCGGAAACTCTGTCGCACTTTCGGTTATTGCCTGCCGGTAATAATCTGCAGCCCGGGCATGATCGTGTAACAGGCGGTAACTTTCGGCTACTCTGTACAATGCCTGCTGCCGGCTGCTTACCGGAGTTGTATTTTTTTTAACCGCCGATGAAGGAACCGTATAAGGATTATACTCAGCGGTTTTTGGTTTATTGCCGGCAGTGCCGAGGTATTTTTCGTAATACTGGGCAGCCGAATAATAATCAGCTTTCTTGTAATAATTATCTGCGGCCCGCAAATAATCATATGTAAACTGGGCGTTGGCAGTTGCCAAACTACATCCCAACATTCCGGTAACAATTATTTTTCTCATAATGCATGTTGTTTTTTTATGCTCCGCCCCGGAGGGCGGAGTTATAATTTCATAGGCAGCAATCGTTGTGTGTATATATCAGGGTATTGTTTTTTTAATAGAGCGGTTGGTAGAAACCAACCGCTGTTTTCAGGACATTGGTGTACCTATGACTATAAACGCGGACAGACAAAATCTACTTCAGGTGTTTTAACCGATTTTTTTCCGATAAAGGATAATGAAATTTCAAAACTGTTCGAACCATGCGCCATCTTTCCCAGATCGGAGGTATTTACATCATAACTCACTCCCAACACCATATTTTTATGTGCAAACCCTACATAGGGCGATAAAGCATCTTTAAAGCGGTAATTGGCCCCCAGCATAAAATCGGTACCCGGCGCTGCGATCATACGCACATATGCACCCGCCATTTTTTCCTGCGCCGTTCCCTGTTTCAGGTACAAAAGGTTTGGTGTAAGGCTTAACATTTCATTCAATGTTATTCTCACCCCTGCATGGGCCGTAAATCGCATGGGAATTCTTCCATTACCGGTTGCACTGAACTGGTCGTCGGGACGGGTAAGGTGCGACACCGAAAACCCGCCAAACAGGTTCATCTTTTTACCCGGCTGTGCATCGTAGTATAAAATACCGGCGGCGGCATCAAAAGAAGTAGCCGATGTTTTTCTGAATACTTCAGCCGTTGGAGTGCCGGGGTTATACCCAGTGATCGGATTCCACTGATCGCCGAATGATAACTTCGATGGATTGAACTTGCGTTGTATAATGCCTAATTGCATACCCATCACTATGCGATGATATTCCTGCGGCCCAAACCGTACGCCCGTGTATGCGTAGCTTCCGTAAGCAGTGAGGTAATTATATCCACCATCGCCCGCCGTTTGATTTAATATGCTGGCGCCGAAGTTTGAATTTTTACTGGTAGTGAAATCGGCCGACAAACCCGGTGTAGAGAACGGACTGCTGATGTTTCCCCACTGCGAACGATATATACCCGATATGCGGTAATCGCCATCAAAAGCGCCCGTTAATGCCGGGTTCAGCCAGGAAGGATATACATAGTATTGGGAAAAGTGCGGATCGGTTTGCGCCCGTACTACATTACCGGCCACGCAGGCCGCTATCAACAGAATTATACTCGTTCTCATCACGTTTAGTTTTGTACCCCCGTCCACCCCCCAGCCCCCTAAAGGGGAGTAAGCATTGTGCACGGAGTTTGTTATTATTTAAATTTTTCTTTTCATTTCATAAGGGGAGAAGTGTCTTTCAACTTCTCCCTTCCTAAAAAACCCTGCTTCGTACCTAAGCTCATTTATTACAATCTTTTTTTACTTGTACCTTGTTCCTTGAATCTTGTGCCTTGTTCCTTATGCCTTACTTCACAATTGTGATCGATCCCGACTTCGGCGCAAAACCATTCTTTAAATGAATAACATAATAATAGGTCGCCATTGGCAGCGGCTTGCCGTTTGTGGTTCCATCCCACGGTTTACCATAACCGGAAGAATAGAATACCCGCTGTCCGTACCGGTTGAACACTTCTACCGTACAACCGGGATAGTCGCTCAGATTGGTAATTACCCATGTATCGTGAATACCATCGCCGTTGGGCGAAAAGGCATTGGGTATGGTAACCGGCTTCAGGATCTTCACGGTTAATTTATCCGAAGCGGTACACAGCCCTTCGCCGGTAGCTGTTAACGTATAGGTTTCGTCGTACAAGGCCTGCAATACCGGCCGCAGTTTAGTGGCGTTGTTCAAACCCGGCGCGGGCGACCAGCTAAAATTCAATACGGTTGAATCGTTGGCAGTTGGGTTGAACTGAATCACACTGCCCTCCGGCACAACAAACGAGGGTCCTGCATCAATTACCGGCTGCAGGTATACAACCACCTGCTTTGAAGCAATTTCCGATGCGCAACCAACACTGTTGGTTACACGCAGTTGCACAGTATATTCACCGGGCGAACTGTATCGTTTGACGGGATTTTGCTGTGTTGATGTGCTGCCATCACCGAAACCCCAGGTCCAGCCACTTACATTATTATTGCCGGCTGTACTTTCATCGGTAAACTCACTCTCAGCCCCCTGACAAAGTGTATCGGGTGCTACGGTAAAGGCAGCCACCGGTTTATCGAAGAAAGATGATAATGGTTTTGTTGCCTGGCTGGTACAACCCCATGATGAAGTTGCTACCAGTTGTATATTATAGGAGCCAGTTGAAGCATACACATGGCTGGCATCTGTTGCATGCGATACCGCACTGCCATCGCCGAAGTTCCAGGTGTAGGTCAGCGCCGCATTGTCGGCTACGGTTGTGTTATTTTTAAATTCGGCCAAACCGCCCGGCATACATACCGCTACAGGTAAACTAAAATCAGTTACCGGCAGCGGATGTACTGTTACAAGCCGGGTTACCGTATCACTGGTGCACCCCTGATCACTCACTGCAACCAGTTTTACAGAATACGTGTTATAAGCAACCCATGATTTTGTAAAGGAAGTATTGGTTGTTTTGATAACCCAGTTGCCGTCGCCGAAATTCCATTTCCATGCTGTTATGGTGCCTGAAGAAATAGTCGACTGATCGGTAAACGTAGCCGACTGGTTTAAACAGATATCATTGTTTGCTGTAAATGCGGCCACTGGTTTGGGATTAACAGTAATGGAACTTTTAATTGACTCAGTACAACCACCTGTTGATGTAAAGGTGTAAGTAATGAGATGTGTTCCAACACCTGCTACAGCGGGATTAAACATACCTGCTGCGGTAGTGCCAGGTCCGCTGTATACACCGGTACCGGGTACCCCATTGGTAACAGTAGCTGTTGCCACCGATACATTACCTGAATTTATACAAACAGCATTCAATGCAGGATAACTCAGTCGTGGCCGCACCGCAAACGTAGCGGCTATGGTTGTATCTCTTGAACAACCATTTATTGTATAGGCGGTAAAATGAATATTATAATTTCCAAACGATGTATATATATGCGATGGGTTTTGTTGCGTGGAAGTGTTGGGGTTGGTGGCCGTTGCATTGGGATCGCCAAAGTTCCAGTTCCAGGCAGCTATGGTTTGCCCATCGGGTGTTTTAGATGTATCAGTAAACTGTACTACTCCGTTTAAAGGCAAACAGCCAACGGGATAACTTACTCCAAGAATTGGTTTTGCATATACCCTCACAACCATTTGCGCCGTATCGCTTATACAGGCACTGCTCACTTTCACCACATGCTTTGCGGTATACATGCCATAATTGGGATAAGCATATGTTTTCGGATTGCCGTTGGCGGCTGTTGCCGTAGTGCCATTGCCATAATCCCAGTACCAGGTGTTAATAGCCACCGGACCTGCGTACGACGAAGTTTCGCTGAAGGTTATGTTTTCACCCTGGCAAACCGTTGCCGGGGTCGCCGTTAAAGTAGTTACCGGCGGCGCATAAATGGTAATTGGTTTGGTTACAGTAGCCGTGCAGCCATTGGTAGTAGTCACTGTTAACGTAACAGTTTGTGCACCGGTGGTTGTTAATAACCTCGAAGGATTTTGAACGCTGTCGATAACACCGCCGGCAAAAGTCCAGTCCCATTTCGAAATAGTATAGGTGCTGGTTGAAGCGGGGCCTGTAAAGCGTACCGTATCTTTTATACAACCTGTTGGGTGCGTAAACGTAAAGTCGGCCGAAGGCACAGGATACACCGTTACGACTTTTGCGGTAGTATCGCTTATACATCCATGATCACTTATCGTAACCAGTTTTACTGTATAGGTATTGGCGGCAGTCCACGACTTCGTGAACGAATTATTATTGTTGTTGGTAACCCAGATACCGTCGCCGAAGTTCCATTTCCATGATGTTATAGTTCCTGATGAAATGGTTGACTGATCGGTAAAATTGGCCGACTGGTTTAAACATATTCCTGCATTTACCGTAAATGCGGATACGGGTTTTGGATATACGGTAATAGTGCTGGTAACGGAATCTTTACAACCACCGGAAGTAGTGAATACATAGGTGATCGTATGCGTTCCTGCACCGGCTACCGATGGATTAAACACACCGGCTGCAGAAGTACCCGGCCCGCGATAAATACCGGTACCCGGCACCGCGTTGGTTACTGTAGCAGTAGCAACCGTTACAGGAGCGGTAATATTTTCACAAACTGCCGGTAAAGCCGGATAGTTTAATTGCGGCCGCAAACTAAAGGTAGCCGCCACCGTAGTATCTTTTGTACATCCATTGGCTGTGGTAACGCTGAAGGTAATATTATAGTTGCCGAAATTATAAGTATGTGTAGGGCTCTGTTGCGTTGATGTGTTCGGGTTAGCAGTTGTGGCATTGGGATCGCCGAAGTTCCAGCTCCAGGAAGTTATGGCCTGCGCATCCGGCACTTTTGTAGTGTCGGTAAACTGTACCAGGCCATTTGCCGGTAAACAGCCGGCCGGATAACTGAAGCCGGGTATTGGTTTGGCATACACCGTAACGGGAACATTCGCCGTATCGCTCACACACAGGTTGCTTACTTTAGCCACGTGTTTAACGGTATAGGTGCCGTACTTTGAATAAGTTACTGTTTGCGGATTTCCATTAGCGGGCGTGGTTGTTGTGCCATTGCCAAAATCCCAGTACCATTTGTTAACCGCAACCGGCCCTGTATAGGCAGCTGTTTCATTGAAAGTAATGCTGCCTCCTTCGCACACCGCTGTTGGCGTGGCATTCATAGTAACTGCAGGCGGTGCATAAATAATTATTTGTTTCGAGGTATCGGCCAAACAACCGTCGGCCGTAACCACGGTTAACTTCACCGGCTGCTGGCCTGTGGTGGTTAATAATTTCACGGGGTTTTGCACACTGTCTTTACCGCCATTGGCAAAGGTCCAGTTCCACTGCCCGATGCTGTAAGTTCCGGTTGAAGCGGGACCGGTGAAAAACACGGTATCTTTTATACAACCGGTGGGATGCGAGAAGGTAAAATCAGCTGTTGGTTTTGGTTTAACTTCTACTGTAATCTTCAGTTCTTCGGTATTATTACAGTTATCAAGCGATAAGCTGGTTGATTTGATGGGAATTTCATAGGTTCCCGGAGCGCTGAAATAATAGTTATTGGGTAATGCGTATTTATAATAGAGTATTCCGTTTAAAGTTACGGTACCATCATAGATCGCCGAGGCGGGGTCTATGGTTGTATCGGCATTGGGTGTAATAACATTACCCAGTGCACTGAGGTTCCATACCAGTTTTAATGGCTGATACCGGATGAGCGCAGATAATTTAACCGGTGTGCCTACACAGGTAAACGCATTCCGGTTCTTTCCGCCGTTCGTGGTATCGGGCAGGTTATGTACACTACCTACTGCATTCAGGTTATTTAAATAAGTGCCCACATTATAAGCATAACTTTCAACACTTCCTTCGCCATAGGTAATGCCGGTAAAAGCCGAATCGCAGGTTACAATACATTGTCCCAATGGAGCGGCCGGTGGCAACGGCGAATTCCATCTTTTCATAACAACTGTATAACCCGGTGCATTGGGATGCGGATATTGTGTTACAGTACCACCGGGGCCACCAATTTGCAGGCTCCCCACTCCTGCTGTGGGAACAATTAATGTAACATAGTTTACGGTAATAGATTCTTTATTATTCCTGAAAAAACCTACCCGTTTGATGGCCTGTTCAACCGGACTAAGCACTACCATTTCAGGATCGCCCAAACCGCCCGATCCCAGGCAACCGCCGCCTGTCATAAACTGCATCATTTCTATGGGCTTGTCGGCTTCTATTACATCTGCAGTATTGCTTTCAAATACATAAAAGTTTCCGTTGGTTAATCCCCCTAAGGTTTGTCCGTTACGTTTTACAACTGTAGCTGGGTCCCGAACCGCTACTTTATAGGTGCTTATCCCAAACGACAAGGGATCAGATGATCCTGAGAAAGGAGCGGTAATATATCGTTTGCCCCAGGCATGCTGCGGAAACAGTTGCTGGTTATCATTATCGCCTCCTCCGGTTCCGCACGAAGCGGGATTATAAGTACGACTGCTACCTGCAAAAACGGCAATAGGGCTACAATCGCCGCTTGCATTGGCTATTGATCGTACAGTGGTGCCTGTTAATTGTTTACCGGTAGAAGCGGCGCCGCCGTTACCACTGCCATCGGCGCCATCGTTGGCGCCGATCACCTGGTATATCTGCCCTTTCATCAGGTTTACCGTGATGCTGTTATTCGGGCTCAAACCTGTTTTATCCTGTGCTCTTGTTAATACCGAAGGTGTAATTTGTATTTTGGTATTGTCTTTACTCGCTATTACATACATCCAGTTGTAGCAATTATTCGCATAATCCTGCTTGCTATTAAGCGACACATACGAATATCCCCAGGCAGTTACCGGCAACAGCATGGTAGCACCTGATGAAGTACTTCCATAAATATGTGCGTAAGCTACAATGGGCACATTGCTTTCGATATGTATGCCTTTTTTTCTGAAAACACCTGCGCCTCCTGTTCCGGCCGGTGGCGGATCGGTATACAACCGCGCATCGAAGTTGGGATCACTGAGCGGATCGCCTGCAGCGGCCGCTACATTATTGGTACCTTTTGGAATAATATCCGAAGCAATGACTGTATAGGCAGGAATAGTATAGGTTTTCCGCCACCAGGTTGCCTGAAACGGCGAACTGCTGTCGATGGTTACCGTTACAACCGCCGGCTGATCTTCGGCACTCAGGTACAACACCATGTTTTGGGCATTGGTTCCGGTTTCCATAAACTGGTGATGCCCGTATCCCACCCAAAATTCTTTACCCCGGTTGCTTATGTTCTGTGCAAACGACAATATGCCGCACAACAGGAAAGTAAAAACAAAAACTATTGTACCACCAACCTGACGGGGTATGCGCTTACCTGTTGAATGTATGTTGTTCACCTGCATATGTCATCATTTTTAGCTAAGAGCAATGAGCCCTTCGGCTTCCGCCTTCGTCGGGCACATCGCTCAGGATAAAGTGTTAAAGAGTACGATCAACTCCCGTCCGGGGTCAGTGGAGGGCTTCAATGCCGGCAGAAAAGCTGCTGCGTTTATGATCTGCCAGTTATTGCCGCCTCTCCACTGTATCATAAGCTTAGACTGATAAAGCCCCGGTCAGGATAATCAAAATTTACATACGCACATCGGAGTGCGCCAGGAGCGTCCTTCGACTTGGTTCAGGATTCGACTCCGCTCATCCTTTTACTCCACCATCCTTCGACTTCGCTCAGGATCCCCCTGGCACAACCATGTTATCTGATCAAATTCACTGCTCCCCGTTTATCTATAGTTGTTCCATCTGTTAATACCATTCTGCATACGTACATGTATACACCGGATGGTTGCTGTTTGCCTCTGTACGTTCCATCCCATCCCCTGCTCTGATCTCTTGTTTCGAACAGCTTTTCGCCCCATTGGTTAAATACCACCATTTGCATTTGCCTTATCTTATAACTATACACTTTCAGCACATCATTCAATCCGTCGCCGTTTGGTGTAAAGCTGTTCGGTATGAATATGCCATCGGGCAATACCTGTTGCGATACCGGCACCGATAAGCTGTTGGCACAACCACCGAGGGCTTTTACAATAATGGTTACTGTTTGCAATGGTGGTATATTGGCAACGGTATGGGTAAGTCCTGTTGAGCCAGATGATGGTGTGCTCCAGGTGCTGCCTCCATCCATTGAAACTTCATAACCGGTAGCGCCGGGCACTGCATTCCATTTGAACTTCACCGAACTGGCGGTTACCGAATCAACAGCTACTACCGGCTTTTGTGTTGCTGTTAGTATGCTAACACTCATCTTAGTCATTTCTGAACTACAACCGGCGGCAGATGTTTCCTGCACATAGTAATCGGCATTGGCAGTTACATTTTGTATCAGTAAGGTTGGTCCTGTACCGAGCGACGTACCGCCTGTGGCTGATGCATACCAGTTGTAGGTAGAACCGGCAACCGGGTTTTCGACAGCCAGCGTGGTATCGTGACCGATACAAACCGATATATTATTCACTTTCACAATCGGCTGTGGGTTCACCACAATTTGTTTTGACGTATCGCCTATACAACCGTCGGCCGTTATTGATTGCAGCTTCTCGGTGTAGGTGCCCGGTGTATTGTAGGTATAGCTTATATGCTGTCCGGTTGGTTTTGTACCGTCGTGTAAATTCCAGTTCCACTGATTTACGGCTATGCCGTTTTGTGCGGTAGCTTCACCGGTCAATTGTGCTATGTCTTTTACGCAACCTGAGAAGTTCACGGTAAAGTCGGCTTTCGGCGCCGGCACTACCTGTATATATATCAGGTCGCGGCCGGTATGATCGCAGCTTTCAATATCAGGATGATCGTATACGATCTCAACGGTGTAAACTCCAGGTGCGGCAAACGTATAATCCTGATTTACCGGGAACACATAATTCTTAACTCCATTTATCATGATGCTGTCTGATGGCACCGGATTCACAACGGTTACATCAGTACCCGGCGACAGACCCGGAACACTGCTGAACTTCCACGTTAATGAAGTAGGCACGAACGGCAGGTAGCCGGTAAATCTGAATGGTGTTCCCTGACAGGTGTATTCGGCACTGGTTCCATTATTCAGGGTATTCTTAATAGTACCTAATCCCTGTAGTGTTTTCACCATGGTACCTACATTGTACCCATAACTTTCTGCAAGTCCCAATCCAAACACAAGACCCAGGTAAGCGCTATCGCTTTCAACAGAGCTTTGTCCTGCACCCGCCAGCCATTTTTTAATGGCTACTGTATAACCGGGTTGTGCATGCGGATAACTGTATTTATCGGCAGCCGGTATCTGGTTCCAGGGCACTCCGTCGATCTTCAGCGAATTCATACCGCTGTCGGGCAGAATAAGTGTTAAGTAGTTTATGTTGATAGCCGATAAATTGTTCCGGTAAAATCCTGAGAAACCGTCGATGGCCTGTTCTGCCGGACTCAAAATATAACTGTCAGGATCACCATATGTACCGGTACCGGGGCAGTTACCGGATGAAGACATATACTCAACCATCATTACGGGTTTGTTGGCAGTAATAACATTGGCGGTATTGCTTTCGAACTGGTAGTACCTGTTATTAATGATATTTTTCAATGTGTCGCCGTTCAATAGCACCGCCGTTGAAGAATCTTTCACCATTACCCGGTAAATGTTGGTCATTCTGTTTGTGATATTTTCCAGCGGCGTGGTTGGCGCTGTTAAATATTTCTTACCCCATGCCGAGTATGGCCAGGTTTGTTGCAGGAACAAATCGCCCGAAGAACCCAACGAAGCGCCGCAACCCAAACCTGTACGCGAACTTCCTGAGTACACACCTATGGGGTAACATTTACCGCTTGCATTGGGAACCGATTTGATAATGGAACCCGTTAAATCATAGCCTGTATATGTTGATATCATGCCACCCAGCACCTGGTACACGTCACCGGCATTTAAGGTTACCCTAAAGGGAACATTGGCCGGCCTGCCACTCAGTGTGGGAACAGAAGGCGTGATTTCAACCACAGTGTTATCCTTATCGGCCACAACCATTATAGTAGAGAAACAATCAGTTGATCCATAATATTGTTTGTTGTTCATGGAGTAATATTCATAACCCCATACCCCAACCGGGAACAGCATCGTTGAGCCGGAGTTGGTGCTTGCGAATATGTGCGCATAAGCAGTAATAGGCACGTCGCTGGTGATACTAATTCCCCTGCTATACAACCCTTCATTCAGCAATCGTGCATCTTCGGTACCTGCTTTAGGCATATATTCCGAAGCCTGTGTGGTAAACGGCGGTATAACATAATTACGCACCCAATTGGTTCCTGCTATTTTTACCTGCACATTGGCCGGCTGATCGGTGGTGCTCATGTACAATACCATTTGCTGCGCATTACCATAGGTGAAATCCCAGCTTTTCTGATATCCTACCCAGAATCTCTTACCACGATTCGAGCTGTCTTTTTCGGGTAGTACCGGCGGCGCATACGGATTCACCAGGCCGGTAAAGCGATCGATATAGTTCACGCTGTTTTGTGTGATCTTTTTCTTATTTACATCTACACGGCTGCTAAAGCCTACTATCCATGCATTGGAGACCGTAGTTTTTCCAAGGCCCAGCATAGACTGGTCGGGAACTGAGCCCTGCCATGGATCGAGGTAAAACAGTTCCATATTGTAATCGTAATTGCCTCCGCCCGGAATGTCAACTTTCGTGTAGAAGAACATAGAGTCGGGTCGCGGTTGCAGCCCTGTGGGCACTACGCCCGAGAAACGTCTTGCTTCAACCGATGGCGGCGGCGTGGGTCCCCACATGATCTTCATTACCGTGTCGGTTCCATACATAAAGGTTTGTGTGGCATTGGCGGAAGGTGCAGCCGGTATTGCCGTTAATACGGTTGGCAATGCAGTTGGATAGAACTCATACGCTCCGAGGTCGGGCACACCCTGTGTAAGGGTAACAGGTCGCGGATTGTTGTTTATGTCGTGATCGTTTGTCGTAATCTGTATACCACGGCCGTGCATAGCCCACACATCGGGATTAGCCAGATCAGGATGCAAATCGGCATCGCTCACAAAAGCCGGCGTATATACTATTGAATACTTATCCCAGTAAGCAGCGGCCCTCCAGTCGGCCAGCGTAGCGTACGAACCCGCCGGATTAGCCCTTTGCACCAGGGTGCTTCCTGTTGTGTACAGCATATTATAATCACTGGTATAAGCCGAAGAAGAATTATTTACATACATCGCTTTACCACCGCCCTTATGTGAGAATATGTTATTGCGCAGCTGTATGCCTGAAGCCGTAGTATTTTGCAGGTACAGGGCATAATTATTCGTTGCAGAAGTGGCCGTGCTGTTGATGGTGTTGTTGAAATAATCAGCATTGCTGAAGTTGTTATGATACAAACCATACGAACCGGCGCCGGTTGTATTGATCGCCACTACGTTGTTCTGTACCAGTATACCCGGTGAATTGGAAAGGTATAAACCGTACATCGAGCCGGTGTTGCCGGTCACTGCTGTTATAACATTGGCAGCCAGCGTACCCCGTTCATCCATCGCAGTATCGCAATTAATAATCGACATACCATACACCACAGTGCCTGTATTGCTCAGGGTTATATTATTACCGGTAATGTGGTACGATGAGTCGCAGTCTATGGCGTATACTCCATACGCGGTAGAGTTAACAGGTCCGTTTACGGTAATCGTATTCTTATTCAGCTCAAGGCGTTTGATGAAGGAAGTATATATTCCAAACTGCCAGGCGCCGCTGATGGTATTGCTGTCGATCACATGATCGGGCGTAAGGTTTACACCGGTGGCGGTTCCGGCTATATAAATACCGCTTGAACCGTTGGTAATGGTATTACCCCTGATAACATGATTGCTGCCTTTTAACTGGTTGGCATAAATACCCACTACATTGGTAGATGCCGTGGTTACTGCAGGAGCCGAAATAATACAGTTCACAATGCTGTCGTACGATGCGGTATTGGCCAGTTCAATCACTCTTCCATTCGCTGAATTGGTACCTGTAAAAGTCAGGTTCTTAAAGATGAAATATTTTGTACTATCTAATTTCAGTGTATAATTAGCGGTGGCTGTACCATCGTAGGTCAGGTTCACAGCGCCTGCGTTTCCGTTGGCGCTTTGGAAGGTGACCGTATTTACCGTTGATGTATTGGGGATATACGGTATCCTGATCTGTTCGTTATAAGTTCCCGGCGCCACATCGAATCTCACCCATCCGGTAATACCACACAACAGTGCATCAACGGCACTCCGGAACGACACGAAATTGGTTGCAGAGGGGCCCTGTGCCGGGTCGATGGTATATACTCCGCTTATCAATACGTTATTCAATGTTACCTGTACCGGTGCTGTATACACGGTATTTCCATTACAGATTACCGCAGCCCTGAACCAGGTTTTCAAAGTAACCTTAGTATTATATTTCGGGAAGTACTGGGTGTCGCTGATATTCGTCCAGTTCGTCGACGACGCATTGTCGGCCGACTGCCAAACGAATTTGATGGCGCCCAATGGTGAATTGCCTGTTATGTTTAACTCAACAGGTGTTTCAAGACACACGCCCGATGATGGGGTTACCGAAGCAACACCTGCTACAGGCGGGTTGGCACATGGCTGCGGAGCAAACTCATAAGCGCCTATATCGGGTGTTGTGGCCGAACGGGCCGTATTCATAATATCGGTAGCAATATTCACCGGTATGCCTTTATTGTCTATCGCAATCAGTTGCGGCATACCGTTACCGGCATTCACGTCGACAAACAATGGGTTCAAACTGTACGAAGCGCCATCTTTGGCCGTAGCCGCCGTCCAGTCGGCCAGTGTGCTGCGGTTTGCCGAATAATATCCAACATAAGCATTGGTGGCGTTAACGTATATATCGTTGTGGTCCGACAACAGTTCACTGGTTGTTGAGTTCAGGTAAATGCCGTGCTTGTTACCGGTGCCACCCCTTGTTATGCTGATAATATTGTTGATGAATTTTAAACCGGTTGCCGAAGACGTGTGATAAAAAGCAACACTTACACCGGTAGCCGTACTGGCTGTATTGTCGATTGAAATGGTATTATGGTAATACCAGATATTACCCGAACCGGTATTGTACAAGGCATACACAGGTCCGTTTCCATCGAGGTTATAGAACAGGTTATTGCTTATGGTGTCTTCAATAGCGGCAGTTACCGAACTGTGGTAAATGCCGTAGAAAGATGATGTAGAACCCGGAACACCGGTAAAGAATCCGGCAAACCTGTTTTTGCTTATATGTAAGTTATTACTTGGTGCTGTGGTCAAATAAATACCATACACATTGGTGGCCGTGTTGGTACGAACAGGACGAGTAAATGTATTGCCCGCGATGACCGTACCTACAGTTCCTGTTACATATAATCCGTAGTTATAAAAATCATTTATGGTGTTATTGGTAATGCTGTTATTATTCAGAAAAGCAGCAACAGTTGTGTTACCTACCAGCGTAATACCGTAGTAACCGCCGTTAATGGTATTACTATTGAACAGGTTGCCATCGCACAAGGTATTACCGGTTGAAACCGCACTTGCATCTGAAGCATTGATCACTATACCGGCAAAGCTGGTGGTGGTGGCGGTTAAAGAGGTGTTGATGGTACATTTACGGAAGGTGTTCGAATCGGCATTATTGATCAGCTGCACACCATATCCATAAGTACCGGTGCCTGTTGCAATGACGAGGCTATCGAAAATAATATGATCGGCCCCGTTTAATTTTATTACCGCCCTTTGTGCGCTGGTATTACCATTGAATGTAAGGGTATTACCATGCCCATTAAACGTAATGGTGTTGATGGCCGAAGTACCTGCAATGCTGTCGAGAATCAGTTGTTCGGTATAAGGTCCTGTACCCGGCTCTACATCAAATACAACGGCCCCTCCTATTCCGCAACCCATAGCTGCTTTGGCATCGGCAAATGATACAAAGTTACCGCCCGGCTTTCCGGGTATATAACTGCCGGAAATGGTTTTATTAATGGTATATGTACCCGAAGGTAATGCAGGGCTCACCGCCAGTCGTACCGTATCGGAGTATACAACATTGGTACCGCACGAAACAGCAACCCTGAAGTAACTGGTGGTATCGGCCATAACAGTAGTATCAGGTGTTAACATGGGCATTCCCAGATTAGTGAACGGACCAGCCAACGTTTTTGCCGTTTGCCACTGGAAGGTTTGTCCCGATCCGAATGCACCGATATTCAAATGCAGGTAAACAGGATTATACTGACAAATAGAATCCGGTGTAATTTTCACTGTGCCGGTTACTGGCGGAACAGCGCATGGCAACGGCGTAAACTCATAGGCGCCTATATCGGGTGCTGTTGCACTGCGTGTCTGATCTTTAATATCATCTGTAATACCTAAACCTACTCCTTTGTTATCGATGCCAGCGTTGCCCGGCGTATAGTCGCCATGGTCAGGGTCAACAAAAGCGGGAGTCATCGATAATGAGTTTGCATCCAAACCGGTTGCAGTTCTCCAGTTGGCCAGCTGCGCACGGGCAGCTGTATAATAACCTATCGAATTGGTACCCGCTGCGGCATTGATATAATAGTTGTTGTTATCGGCGCCTGCAGGCAGGTTTGAACCGAGGTAAATACAATACTTGGTTCCTGCACCACCCCTGGTTATTGAAATATTATTATTGTAGAAGAACAGGCCACCTGCCGTGGTCGATTGCGAAAAACCTCTTGTTGCCGCGGTAGATGTTGAACCGATGCTGTCGAGCGAAATGGTATTATGGAAGTACCATGCATAGCTCGAGCCCGTGTTGGTAATACCATACTGAACGCCATTACCATTTATTTTATAAATAAGGTTATTGCTAACCACATTTTCATTATAGATGCCGCCGGTTGAACCGCTCGAACTGTTAAAGTTAATGCCATAGAAGGCAGCGGTGCTCGAAAGCGCTGCACCGAACGGATTGGTGATGCGGTTCTTCGAAATAGTACATCCCGCATTTTTTTCTGTTGTGAAATAAATACCATAGAAGTCGGTCACGCTGGTACGCGTAGGCCGGCTGATGAAATTCTTTTCGATGGTTGTTGCATAACTGCCGCTTACATAAATACCATACTGGTAAAAGTCATTGATGGTATTATTGAGAATCTTATTGTTACCGTTGGCGCCATTGTCGAAAGTGGCTACCAGCGTAATTCCATAATAACCGCCATTGATAGTATTGCCCGAGAAAATATTATAATCACTTAAAACAATACCGGTTGTTACAGCCCCGGCATCGGCCCCATTGACTACAATACCGGCAAAGTTTGTTGTTGAAGAAGTTGCTGACAAATTGATGGTACAGTTTTTCACCTCGTTCGAATCGGTATTGTTCATTAACTGTACACCGTAGCCGTAAGTTCCTGTATTGGCTTTAATAACCAAACTGTCGAATATGATATTTCTTGTGCCTTTCAGCTTAATAACCGCCCTTTCGTTGGCATTGGTTGATGCAAAACCTATGGTAGCAACCCCGTTTCCTTTGAAAGTAACTGTATTCAGCGCTGAAGCGCCAGGTATAGCCGACATAATCAGCTGCTCGTTGTATAAACCGGTACCGGTTTGTACATTGAACAATACCGCACTGTCGATACCACATTTAATGAACTGATAGGCATCGTTGAATGTAGCGAAGTTTTTGCCGCCTGTTGGCAATGTATTATCAATTGTAAATACACCATGAACAGGCACCGGTGAAATAACCTTTACCCCTGCTGAATTAGCCGACGTACCGGTTATTGTACATTTGGTCACCAGCCTGTAAAAGTGTGTACCCACCTGGGTTGAAGTATATGAAAGACCGGTAGCGCCGGTTATATCTGTCCAGGTAACGCTGTCGACCGATTGTTGCCACTGATAGGTAATGCCGTTACCGGTGCTCACACCTGTTACACTTAGTGTAAATGGTTCAACGCAAACGGTGCTTACCGATGAAACCGCAGTACCGTTGTTGGGTGTACCGGAACAATCGGGCCAGTCGGCCACCAGAATATCATCAATGCCAATATCAGAGTTTCCAAAGTCGGCTGTTGCCTGAAAGCGAATTACGGTGGTAGCCGAACCCGAATTGAAGAAAATGGTTTTCGGGCTCCAGGTTGATCTTATACCTACGCTATCGAGCCTGGTATAAGTAACACCGCCATCGCGCGACACATAAACCGACAGGCTATCGTTGCCGCTTTGATTGATGGCGCTAAAAGTTAACCGTTTATTGGGTGAGCCGATACCTGCATTCACATACAGATCGAATTTACCCTGGGCCCCTGAACTTGCATCATAGCTGTGGAAGCGGGCAGAATATGAACCCGCAGAAGCAGTGGGCGTATAGTTGCCAAAGGCAGAAGTCCAGTTGGCCGCAACGCCATCATCATTTCTGCGCCACGATTCATCACCGGTTACCGGATCATTGTTCCAGAAACTATTGGGAATATCACGGGTATCGCAACCATTAACCCAGGTATTTTCAAAGCTTTCGGCATAAGGCAAGGGCGCATACACCGGCGCTTTCATCGAAACCAGCACCGGCGTTGAATTGGCCGACTGGGCGCTGTTGGTGCAGGTAGTCACTATCCTGTACCATTTGTTTACCGTTTGCGTGGTGGTCAGCGATTCGCCTGTAGCACCGGTAACATTATTATATGTTATATTGTCGGTTGAAGATTGCCACTGGTAAGTGAGGCCGTTTTGCAAAGGCAGGCCGTTCACACTTAATGTAAAGGATGTACCGGGGCAAACATTGTTTCCGGTT
Source organism: Niastella sp. sgz303648 (assembly GCF_059587045.1). NCBI lineage: Bacteria > Pseudomonadati > Bacteroidota > Chitinophagia > Chitinophagales > Chitinophagaceae > Niastella > Niastella sp. sgz303648. Next base: position 81,490 of record NZ_JCAPSW010000015.1, read on the forward strand.
GAAACGGTTGTACCACCGGCAGGAATACCCGAACAGTCTTCGAGGTTGTAAACTGCGAGGTTATCGATGCCAATATCTGTACTACCCAAATCAGAAGTTGAACGGAACCGGATCACGGTGGTGGCAGACGTTGATGTAAAATTGATCACCTTTCTGTCCCACGAACTGTTCACCGTAAAACCATTGAGCCTTGTAAAGGTGGCGCCTCCGTCGGTCGACAGCCATACCGCCATGCTGTCATTGCCCGATGTATTGATAAAATCAAATCGTAGCCGTTTTAAAGCAATAGCAGTATTACAATTAACATAGAAATCGAGGATGCCCGTTGATCCGCCGGTTGCATTATAGCTATGGAACCGGGCAGAATAGTTACCGTTTGAAGCAGCAGGCGTGTAAGCACCACTGGCAGGGTTGTTCCATACAGCTGCTGCGCCATCATCATTTCTGCGCCACGAATTATTACCGGTACCGGGGTTGCTTCGCCAGTAATTATTGGGAATATCACGGGTATCGCATCCGTTTATCCAGGTATCTTCAAAACTTTCGGTAAACGGAAGGGTAGCGTATACCACTGAAGTAGTAATTACCTGCAGTGAAGCCGAGTATACCGTTGTACCGCAGGTTACGCTAACGCGGTACCAGGTGGTGCCTGTTTGCGAAGTACTGAATATAGCGCTTACTGCTCCTGGTATGTTCGTCCAGTTTACATTATCGGTCGATGATTGCCATTGGTATGTTTGACCCGATCCGGCTGTACCGCCCGTAAGCGATAAGGTAAACGTTCTTCCGGCGCAAATGGGATTGGCTGAACTCACTACTGTTCCCGGCACGGGAGGTGTGGTACAAACCGGTGAAGCAAATTCAATGGCGCCGATATCGGGCGTTGTGCTGCTTCGGGTTGCGCCGTTTAAATCGGTTGTTATACCAACCGGAACGGCCAGATTATCGAGGAACACATTCGCAGGCGTGTAATTGCCGTTTGCCGCATTTACAAATTGCGGGTCGAGCGAAACACTGCTCAGGTCGTAGCTGGTAGCGCCCTGCCAGCCGGCCAGTGTTGGCCAGCCGGTTCCGTTAAAGTAACCGATATAGGTAGTACCGGAAGCGCTGTTTATATACAGATCATTGTTGACCGATGAAGTAACACCGGACGATGGATAGTTTAAACAATATTTTGTTCCCGATCCTCCGCGGGTTATATAAATAAGGTTGTTTTTTATATTTACATCGGCACCGTATGCATAACAGCCATATACCGGTCCGGCAGTTGCCGTTGCATCATCGAGCACAATTGAATTGTGGTAAAAGTTCCAGTTGCTGTACCCGCCCGACCAAATGCCGTAAATAGTACCGCCGCCGTTATTAATATTATAGATGAGGTTGTTTTGAATTTTATTGGGCTGTGCGGCAGAAGTACCTGAACTGCCTGATGAAATACAATACACATACGAAGTATTGCCGGTAGCCGCATCAAACAGGTTGTGAATCCGGTTTTTATCAACCAGAACATCTGCACCACCCACATATATACCGTTGGTTGATGTAAACGTTGATCGCGACGGTCGCGAAATATCGTTACCACGTACTATTAATCCATTGACCGCATACGAATAAATGAATGTATAGTAAACATCGCGAATGATGTTGTTTTCAATGATGTTATTGGCATTGTTTGTATTTGTTCCTGATGTATTGCCATATATATCTATTCCATAATACCCCCCGTTGATGGTATTGCCCGAAATGAGATTTCCACTGCCATTATTACCCGAAGTGTTGGTTAAAGTAGCTGATCCGTTTATTAAAATACCGGCGTAGTTGCTGGCAGTAGATGTAGTGCTTGTATTGATGGTACATTTTCGAATGATGTTGCTGTCGGCTTTGTTCGTCAATAATATACCCCATCCGTAGGTACCCGACGACACATCAATATTTAAACTATCGATAATAATATGCGATGCTCCGTTTAATATAATGGCCGTTCGATTGGCCGCATCGGAAGTATTATAGCTTAGCGTTGTACCATTACAGTTAAAAGTAACCGTATTAACAGTTGAGGTGCCAGGTATAGCAGGAATGGTAACCTGTTCGGCATAAGGCCCTGCCGATACGGTAAATACAACCGGCCCGTTTATACCGCACCTTATATAGTTCACGGCATCGTTGAACGATTTGAAATTATTGGCGCTGGCCGGCATTGAGCTGTTGATTGTAAAAGGACCCGAAACAAGCGGCGGAGAAGCAACCTGTACCGCAGTAGCGGTATCCATTAACCCTCCGTTTGTACAGGTAAGTATGGCCCTGTACCACGAAGTAGCACTTTGACTGGTTACAAGGGTTGAGGTAGTTGCCCCTGTAATATCGGTCCATGTTGTATTGTTTGGTGAAGACTGCCATTTATAGGTAAGTCCCGAAGCAATCGTTTGACCCGCTAAGCTGAGCGTAAAATTCTGACCGAAGCATACATTGGCCGATGAACTGATTGTAGTACCTGCTTCCGGTTTTCCGGCACATCCGGTAGCAGGTGTCCATGAAAATGCGATGTCGGGCCGGGTAGTTTGTGTACCGGTGGAGAAACCTGCAGTACTGTTACAAAGACTACCGAGGTCGTCGGAAACAAATGTGTGAGATCCGTTAAATGATAAATTGGTCGTCCAGGTAATTTCGGCATTATGGGTATAAAATAAGCCGGTTGCATTAGCGGGATCGCCGTTACATATTTCAATAAGGATATTATCGGTGCCATTCCAGAAAAAGGGCGTCTGGAATGTAAATACATTTGAGCCTGTTACAGGCTGGTAGTCTAACGGATCGGTTTCTACCGTTGAACCCGAAAACACATCCCAGCCGGTAGTTGATAAAGTAGCAGCGGTGGTGCCGCCTATTTTCATCACCAGCTTTTCGGAAATACCGGCTCCGTTCAGATTTACCACATTAAACTTAATAGACTGTATGGATCCCGGCGCCATACCTGCTGCGGTTAATTCAGACGCCTGATACAAAAACTGCGCACGGCTACCTTCATACCAGTCCTGTATCGGACATGGATAAGTTCCACTGCCATTTCCGGAGGTGCCTGTTCCAATAGTAATGTCAATCTGAGCATTTACCTGAAAGGCCGTAACAAGTATCAGCAATAAGGTGCCGATCTTTTTAATAAACGAGTATGGGTAGCCGTTTCTCATGTAAGCAGTATTTTGCATTTTATAAGATCGTTTTCTTTATATCGAACAGTCAAAACAAAGCATGGCCGGGTACCGTTTTGCACAAAACGGTGCCTGGTGCTGAGTGTGTCATGCGATGCACTCAGTCGGCGCCCTATGGGCAGCCGCTCATTATATTTTGATTGTTAAAAGGGGTTCGTTTTGTTTCCGGTTGCCTGTTCCCGGTTTCCGGTTGTCTGATTTCTTGTTCCCTTGTGCCTTGTATCCTGAGCCTTTTACTCTGTGCCTTTTTCCTTTGTTTTCTTAGGGACGGATCAAAAAGATCCGTAACGAAGGTTTTAAATAGGACATACAATATTGTTTGTTAATCATGTTTCCATGTGATCCATGCTTTGGCATCTGTTGCACTCACCATATCATAGGTAGTTTCGCTTGTTTGCACAAACCAGTACCCATCGGTAATAAACAACTGCGTTCGTGTTTGGAGAGCCGGTCCCGATGTGGGCCAATCGCCACCTATCAGATTGCCCAGCAAAATGAACCGCACCCGCCCGTCTGACAGAAACTGCGATTGCTGCCCGGTGCCATATATCCAGTCAGCCGAATTCGACGTTGGATTATAGTAATAAGGCATAAATGCATCGAACGCGCTTCCGGTCTGCGGCTTAATACCGGGCCAGTAAAGCAATGCAGAAAATACCGAAGTATCTGTATGCAGGGTATTCACCTTAAATGCATCATCTACGCCATTAACATGAAAACCGTTTTCAGAATAATAATACAACTGCGTATTGTTACCCCACTGCCACCAGCGCCGGCCGGCAGCAATATCAGGATTGATAGGCCTGATGGCCCCGGCGATAGAAGCATCGGTATTATTTACTTTTACTTTTAATGTTGAAGTGGTTTGGTCCCAGCCGGTAATTGTAAACCCGGTTATTATCTGGCTGCCATTGGTTATGGCTGCACCAAACCGAACACCGTCAGGTGTTATATAATAGGGTGTAACAACCGATACGGGTGTTGCCCCATCCTTCCACGATACAGTAACGGCCTTGTATACCTTATTGAGCTGTACTTCATACTCGACGCCGTTATAAGTAAGCCGTTTAAAATAATTCAGTATTTTATCCAGATCTTTCAATCCTTTTGCCGTGTTATATATATCCCTGTTTTCCCAGGCGGCGCGGTCCTGCTGTGATGCTTTTCGTAAAATGGCCGAGCTGCCATTGAAACGGCCTGTTAACAAAACACTGTCTGAACTTAATGCGTCAATTGAAAATTCAAAGTCAGAAATCAGCCCGGCTCCGTAATAGCCGCCGTTTACACTGGCATCGGGATCTGCAGGCAGATGAATATAGGAATAGGTGTCAAAAATTAACGACGGTTGCTGCAATGCCTTTAACCGGAAGCTGCTTTCTTTGGCAGTGCTGGCGGTAGTAGTATCAAAATCACTATACATTACTACCCTGTTATTATCGCCAAACCGGAAATAAAAACTGAACGTAAGCCCCAGTTTGGTAACGAGGGTGCCCGTCCAGCCATTTGGTGAGCCGGTTAATACCGACTGGTACTTACTGAGCGTATCGTTTATACGCTCGTCGGCCGGTTTATCGAATGCCGGTGATTTATCTTTCCGGCACGAAGAAAAGACGGTTAATATCAATAGAAAATATATTGTGATCTTTTTCATAAACTTGAATAATGAATCATGTCGTTTGGTTAAAGAATTATTATTTCTCGCAAAGGCGCAGGGGCGCAAAGGTGATCGCTTCGCGATCTGTAAGGGCGCTAAGAAAAAGCCTTGCGGCTTTGCGCCTTTGCGCGACACATTCCACTCGCTATTTAATCAGCTCATCAACCGCCGTACGCACGCGTGTTTGCAAACTATAAAAATCAATCGCCCACACATCTTTGAAGTAGCCAACTACCATGGCTTCTTTTTTTCGCAATTTGGTTACAGCGTCGGCCTGTGTGGTGCCGTTGATGCTGGTACCGGGCGGAACAGCCGCAACGATTCTGTCGAAGCCGGCCTTTCCTTCGGTAAGCATCATCGCTATCATTTCTACAAAATCTTCATCGGCGGCCGACATGGCATAGGCTGTAACAAAACCATCGCGGCGGGCTGCATTGTCCGAAACGTTGTTCCAGTTAGCTGTATACAAACCCGGCGTGATGCGTTTAAAATCTTCGGCATACATTACATTCTGATGCAGTATATGACCAAACTCATGCTCAATGGTATGAAACATTTGTTTGATGGTAGCTGAGTCAGAAGGTTTGTAGTCGGGCATTGATTTCGTACGGAAATCATTCAGCACATACAAAACAATTTTACGTCCGCCTTCGGCTGTACCGAGTGTAATGGTGCCATCTGTATTCCAGCTGGCACTGCCGCACAGCACAAAAAACTTAGGGCAGTAGGTTTTTATAAAGTCGGCCCCAGCCTCGGCTATATAGGTATCGATCCAAACTTTTTTTACTGCCTCCATTACAGGAACGATCTTTTCTTCATTAGGTGGCACCAGGTTTTTATTCAGTTCCAGTTCAAACTGGTCCCACTTATACTTAACCGATATATTAAAGGGTTTGGTTAAATTATCGTACACCCAGGTATCTATGGGGCCTTTCACCCAGCTATCGCCGCCAAGGCCCGGAATATCATCAACATTACCGACGTCCTTGTTTTTTTTACAGGCAGCCAACATTATCACAAGTAATAAGCAGAGATATAATTTTATGTTGTTCATACTAATGAAACTGTTTGTGGTTTGTTGTTTGTTGTTACTGTTCCCGGTTACCAGGTACCCGGGAACCGGTAACTGGTACCTTGTGCCTTATCTCGGATTCTGCTCTATCCCCGCCAGCTTTGCCGCATCCGGTATCTGAAACACCCGCATCAGACTATTGGCATCCAGTATCAGTGTAGTGCCTTCGGCAGTCGGATGCTCAACAGGCGTTTTATAACGCAGCAGGTCGAACCACCGCATACCTTCCTGTACAAACTCGGCACGCTTTAAATCCATAACCGCCAGCAACGTGCCCTGCTGTACGTCGTTCGTACGGTAAAACGATTTGATCCTGCTGCTGGTAATGCCATGGGTCGACGGGTTATAACTCACTATACGGGTGCTTGCATATGCATTCAGGTCGGCAATGGCATCGTTGATATTATTCAGCAGCACATTGGCTTCGGCACGGTTAAATAATACTTCTTCGGTAGTGAACAGCGGAACCATCACATATGGCCAGCCGATTTCGGCATTTATAGATTCCCGAACAAAGTATTCATTGATCTTTGGTAAAAAGTAATTGTTGGTTCCCAATGTATACAACTGGTTCCTGAATGCCAGGGTGCCACCGGTTACATTTGCTTTTAGTATAACTTCATTCGCCTTGCCGGCATCGAGCCCATACCGCACGCCGTAATAATTTCTGGCCCATACCGACTGCGTTTCGGCCAACAACAAATTGGCAGGTTCGGTTGCTTTTGCATAACGCGCCCACAATTCGTTGTAGGTTAATATGCGGTATTCGGTATTCCATGGGCGAAGCACAGATGTAACATTATTGTTGGGGAATATCTTCGATGCATGCTCAACTACTTTGGCATATTCTTTTTTAAACAGGTAAAAACGCGAAGCAAATGCATGAGCGGCCGCTTTGGTGAAATGATACCGTGGCACAGTGTAATGCTTGTCATCGATGAGGGTAAGCCCTTCGGTAAGGTCTTTCTCAATCATTTCATATACATACTTCACTGTTTTACGTTCATAATGCTGAAACACTACTTTCTCGGGCGTTGTTACATACGGAATACCGGCATCATTGCCGGCTGTAGCGGCGTCGTACATTTTTGAGAAAAATGTCACCAGCATAAAATGTGCGTATGCGCGACAAACCAATGCTTCGCCTTTTTGCGCATTATAATTTTCCGGGTCACTGGCCTTTGCACACACTTCAAGGGCCTGGTTGGCAGCGGCTATGGCTGTATAACAGGCATTCCAGTAAAATTCAGGCGAGTCTTCCTGGTTATCGGTCACATCCTTAAAAAAGAAAGGATCGATATTTGTTTTTTCCATTCCCCCGATGCCCTTATCGGCCACGTTATCTGAAATCGATTCGCAAAAGGCCATATAGTTGGCCTGCGGATAGGCAGTTCCCAATAACTGCGATACTTTTTCGGGTGAGTTCAGCACAGCCCGGTTATCGGGCGCCTGCTCCAGAAATTTTTTACAGCCTGCGAGTGAAACAAGCAGTAGTAAAAAATATGTATGTGATGTTATTCGTTGCATGTTTTTATCAATTTGTTACCTGTTACCGGTTGCCAGTTACCGGTAACCAGAAACCGGTAACTGGTAACTGTTTTTAAATTCCCACTTTCACCGACAGCGTAATCTGCTTCTGAATAGGTTGCGCCACACCGCCCGAGTTAAAGAACTCAGGGTCCTGCCCGTTCAGTTTTTCATCGGCATATATCAGCCACGGATTGATGGCTGAAGCTGTAAGAAATATATTGTTCACGCCTGCTTTTTTGTACCAGGCGGCCGGCATCTGATAAGTAAGCGAAACCGTTTTCAATCTTATAAAATCACCTTTGGCTACCCGCTGGGTTGAATAATTATAATTATTATAGGGATATGTACCTGCGAGTTGTGCTTGGGCAAATGCATCGAGTATCGAAGGCACATTGGTATACTTTTCATCACCGGGCATCACCCACCTGTCGGCAAATTCTTTAGGCATAGCTGTCAGGTCTGTGTAAGTATTGTTGAATGCCGGATACAGGCGAATTTTATTGCCTGCCTGGCAGGTCAGGAATATGTTCAATGAAAATTCTTTATAATGAAAAGTATTTGAAAAACCACCCGAGATGGTAGGATCTACCGGTCCTTCGTATACGAGATGACTTATATTATCATCCTGCAGGTAAACGTCGGAACTTGTTTTACCTTCCTGATTTATGAAAGTGGGTTTACCGGTTTTATGGTCGAGCCCTTTATAATCGAGCGAAAACAAACTGCGTACGGGATATCCTTCGCGGTTTCCTCCTTCGGCTACAACAAGGTCAAATATGATGGGATTATTTTTGGCATTGGTGATTTTGTTGGTATTGTAACCAAACGTGCAGTTCATGCGCCAGCCCCAGTTCTTTTGTTTTATTATTTCGCCGCCCACCAGCACTTCAATACCTTTCGATTTCATATCGGCATAGTTGGCCGCTTTGGGCGTTTCACCGCCAATACCCGATGTTTTGATTTTGCTGATCAAATCAAAGCTTCTTCGCTGGTACACATCAACGCTCATCGTAAGGCGGCGTTTGAAAAAGCCTGCATCGATGCCAAGGTTGGTGGTATATAATTTCTCCCAGGTAAGATCGGCATTTTCGAGGTTGGCCAGTTGTATCACCGATTCAACTTCGGTTAAATAGGGGCGGCGGGTATTGATATTCTTCAGTACAATGCTCGAATTGGTTGCAGGGCCCATACTCGCCGTTAAACCATAGCTGGCACGTAAAGTAAGGTAATCGGTAAAGGGCAGGTTCTGCATAAATTTCTCCTGTTCCATATTCCACGAACCGGCCACGCTCCAGGTTGGCAGCCAGCGGGCCTTTTTCGATTGTCCCAGCCTGTTGCTTCCATCGTACCGAACGGTACCGGTAAAATTGTATTTCTGATCGTAGGTATAGTTGCCCGAGGCATACAGCGCCACAAAACGGTCGTAATCGCGGCTCATACCATAATAGGGAAAATTATTTTCAATGGTTTGCTTTAAAACACGGTAATCAACAAAAGGGGTTCCACCATTATCGTACTGATAACCATAACCTGTGTTTGAAAAACGTTGGCGGTCGGCATATTTAATCTGCTGGCCGGCCAGTAAATTAATCGTATGCTTTGCGCCGATCAGTTTTGAATAGTTTAAACTGTTGCGAAAATCATAGTTCTGCAACATATCTTCCGTACGATTATAAAAGCCGCCATAAGGCAGCACAACAACAGGCTGCGCTTCAGGATCATCGGGATCGCGATACAGGAATTTATTATTCCGGCGAATGGTTGAAGTGTTCGCTGCGCGATATGCTTCGGCCATATTGGCGTGCTCGGTGATCATGTGCTCGCGCGATGACTTCACATATCTGAAAGCACCTACAAATTCATACTTCAGGTCTTTCATGATCTTATACGAAACATCGGCCTGCACCCTTACATCGACCAGGCTCAGATCGATATAGTTATTTTTAAGTTCGCTGATGATATTAAACGGAGCAAAGTTTCTTCTGAAATATTCCAGTCCGCCATTTTCATCATAAGCGGTGAGCGTGCGGCTGGTGTTCAATGCATAGCTAAAGGGATTGATATCGAAATCGCGATCGTACTTACCTTCAACCGGGTTGCTGTTACGGGCCAGGGCACCGGGCGCTCTTTGCTGCCGTACAGATCCTACGGTAGAAAATCCGGCCGACAACCGGTCGTTGAATTTGTAGTTGTTTCGGTAATTGATGGTATAGCGGTTCACCTTGTCGGCGATGGTCCATCCGTTATCGCCAAAATAGCTGGTTGAAAAATAAGATTGTGATTTTTCGGTACCAGATGAAATGGCAATAGAATGCTCCTGCAAAAAATTATTTCTGAACAACACATCAAACCAGTCGGTATTCGCTTTTGCATAGCGTTTTAAAAATGCTTTGCGCGCTTCAGGGGTATTCTCCAGCGCAAAGCTGCTGCCATTCCAGGTATTGATCAGCTCGTACATTTTTCCGTAAACGCCATTATCGGCCCTGTCGAGTACATTCGGACTGAGCAGGCCTTTGCGTTCGAGCTCGGCCAGTATCGACATCTGCTCGGCCGAGTTCATGATGTTGAAATCGCTATATACAGGTTTGAGCTGTGTGCTGAAATTACCGGTGTAGTTAACAGTTAATCTGCCGGCCTTTCCCTTTTTGGTAGTGATCACTACCACGCCGTTCATGGCCCTTGCGCCATATAAAGCTGTTGCACTGGCATCTTTTAATATATCGAAGCTTTCGATGTCGTTGGCGTTTAAACCGGCTACAGCCGATCCCAGCAGTGTGGTGGGGTCGCCGCTCGACAGCTGATCGTTGCTGATATTCACGATATCTTCGAGCACTACGCCGTCGACTACCCAAAGCGGTTTATTATCACCGTTAATAGAAGTAGCGCCGCGCACCCTTATTTTAGGTGCGGTACCAAAAGTGCCCGATACATTCTGAATCGAAACGCCGGCAGCGCGTCCTTCAAGCATGCGGCTCACATCTACCACGCCCTGCATTTTTATTTCATCGGCCTTTAGCCTGGTGGCCGCGCCGGAAAATTTACTCTTATCGATGTTCTGAAAGCCTGTTACAATTACTTCTGATAATAACCTTTCTTCTTCGTTGAACAGCTCTACCGTTAAAAAAGCCTGTCCTTTATACATCACTACACGGGAGGCTTTGCCTACGTATGAAAACCGGATGCTGTCACCCGGTTGCGCATTTATTAAAAACTCCCCTTTGCCATTCGTAAACACACCTTTATGATCGCCTAAATTTTCAACAGAAACCTGTCCTAACGGAGCCCCTTCTTCTTTACCGGTTACCTTGCCTTTTAACTTTGCGGCCGGTACCGTATCCAGGGCTGCCCGCGGGCCGGGGCTAAGGATTCCCGCTTTGCTTTCTTTCTTTTTATCGACCGATTTTATGATGATAATGAAGTTCTCGGTGATCTTATATCCAAGCGGGCGGCCGCGTAACAGGTTCTTCATTACTTCATCCAAACCTGCTTCAAAAAAATTAACGCTTATTTTTTCCTTATCATTAAACAGGTCGTTGCTGTAAAACACCACAAAGCCTGTTTGCCGTCGTATTTCACTAAATACGTCGCTCAGCGCTGTACGTTTAGCCTGAAGCGTTATTTTAAATTCCTGGGCAGGGTCGGCCAATACGGTAAAGGGTAATGTAGAAAGAATAACCACTATGATGATGGGTATCCAAAACAATTTCATTACCCGGATATTGCTGGAACAACGTCCGGAGGATAAACTCATAATGCAATTAGTTTTTGTATAACAGTTATACATATTAGACAAGCAATTTTTCAAATAGGGTGACAACTATTAATTAATTTTTATTTTTTGTATTCGACATGCAGGATTTAAGAAAGATGCTTATAGTGTAACTCGTGCAGTTGTTTGCTGCAAATAATTTAAACGTTATGTATTAGTGATGTGTAAATCAACAGACGGCTATTCCAAAACGCTTGTAAAAATACGGTCGCACAAAAACGCATTCAACGAACAGATAACATATACGATTAAACGTAAATAAACATTAATGGATCAACATTAATATAACGCAAGCGTGCCACGGTTTTGAGCCGTGGCACGCTTAAAACTTTTGTTTATAAAGGTGATTTAATTTTTGCTGATGGTCACTTCCCCATCCTTCCATTCATACCGGATGTCGCCACTTGAAGCAAGTGCATTGAAGAAGTTATCAACGGGTTTATTGCGATCAAGCGCGCCTGAGAAGCGCAAACCCGCCAATGAAGGTTCTTTTAATTTTACAGGCACATCGAACCAGCGTTCGGCCACTACACCAATTTGCTGCAGCTTTTCATTTCTGAAGAAATACAATCCCTGCATCCAGCCCAGCACCATAATTTCATCGAACTTTTCTTTGTGCAGGGCGCTGGTGCCTTTTTCAACCACTACTGCTTCGCCCGGTAAAAGTGTGATCTGTTGTCCCCTTGCATTTTCTATAGCAACCGATCCTTTTACCAGCGCAATGCAGGTTAATTCGTTATTGTATGATTTTATATTAAACTCAGTACCCAGGGCCTTAACCGTTAAACCATTTACTTTTACAGTAAACGGCTGGTTGGCCTGATGAGCTACTTTAAAATACGCTTCCCCGGCTAACTCAACATTGCGGCCCGGGCCTGTAAACAATAAAGGAAATTTAAATTCAGTAACCGAGTTTAACGATACCTTCGTTCCATCGGCCAGTTGAAAATCATACGTTTTTCCGGCCGGCACGCTTACTGTATTGTATGCACCGGGATCGACATTTGTTGCGCGTGCCTGCTGCATCCAAACAGCGGTTGAATCTTTTGCCGATGCCTGAACAATATCACCGTTAGCCAGTTTTATTTGAACCGATTTGGAAGCCGCTACCTGCGACCGGTGCAAACCAACAATAAAATATGAGGCCACTATAATAATGCCTGTAACAACGGCTGCCATGCCATAGCGCAACCAACGGGTATTTGTTGTATGGGGATGAATAGCTACTGTATCTGTTACCGGTTCCAAAGCGGCATCCGGTATGTTTACTTTTTGTTGTAATGCCAGCCATGCTGCATCGGCATTAAACGATTGATCAAAACTCACTGTTTTACGCATAGCATATACCTGTTGCATCTGCTGCCATAGTTGTTCAACCTCCTGGTGACGAGCGATAAGCTCTTCAAGCCTGAATTCTTCCTCCTCACCGATGTGGCCCGTCAGTTTATCAATTATTAGTTGCTCAACATCATTCATATCGATATAATTGTTCATGGCAAGTTTGCTATATGATACATCAGGGGGTATAAAATATATTAAGACAATAAAATATATAAAACGGGTGACAAACCTGCAAAATAATAGTAGTCGCGTAAGCTTTCGCGTAGTTTACCAAATGCCCGGCGCAACTGTGTTTTAACGGTGTTAACGCTAACACCGGTAATAACAGCGGCCTCCTGGTATTTTTTTCCTTCAACGCAAACCAGCTCAAAAATACGTTTGCATTGCTCAGGCAACTGAGCAATAACACTTTGTACCATTTGAGCCATTTCCTGAATTTCCATGACGTTGGTATTTTCTATAATATCGATTCGCTCCTGGTAAGTTTGTTCCTTCCGGTTTAGCCGGCTTTTTTGTTTTAATAAATTTAAGGCAGCATGCTTCACCATGGTTGTTAAGTACGCCCCCAGTGATTGCTGCACAATTTCGAACTTCCGTTCCTGCCAGAACTTTACAAACACATCCTGCACCAGGTCTTCGGCTTCGCCTTCATCCTGTAATAACAGGTATGCCTGTATGCATAAAATTTTGTAATACTTCTGAAACAGTACTTTAAACCCTTGTGGGTCAGAGGTTCTTAGTAATTGTAGTAGGATATGGTCTTTTTCGGCACCCATTCGCATGATATTTATACCATTAATATATAAATTTTGAACACCAGTTTTTCAACCAGATACACTAACATGAAATATCTGCTTAAAAAAGCAGGTACGCAACAAATACGACATCGGGTGCGGAAATGAGTTGCTTCGAATTATGCATACCGTTTTATTAAATACAAGCGCCCCTACTACCTTAAACAAGTACTGATTCAGCCGCCAAAATAAACAAGGTTTTTAATTATTCAAACCTTTTTGGTTTACATGATCGGTTGTGCATACTATTTAAAATAGTAAATAATTATGGCAATGCAAAATCAAAAAGGGTATTAATGCCTCAGTTGGCATCGGGCATTTTTTTAGCTCCCACAGTTGCCGCATCAGCAATGGTTTGTTCAGGGTTTTCTATTTGTACGGGGGTTAATAACAGAGGAATTGGATTTCTAATGTACAGAAAAAGTTTTAAAACCACCAAAACGTTTGTGCTAAAAAGTTAGAACAGCTTTTATTTTCATTTTATACTCATTGAATTTCAAAGTTTTCTGCGAACCCGTATATTTCGCGCAAAGGCGCTAAGGGCGCAAAAAAACTGGTTAACTAATACTTTACATTTATACGCCTCAAAGCCCTGATGCCTTTTTGCCTTTCCATTCACTCTATCCATCCGGTGGAATAATTCAACCCTCCTCTTCTGTGAATTCAGACATCAGCCTTCTGACTTCTGTAATCTGACTTCCGATTTTAGGTTACAGCAATAATCGGGTTTTCCATCACCCCCACCCTTCATACATTTGCATTAGAAATGATACAATTATGCATGATTATTATAGAATTGCACAGGCATTGCAATACATAAAAGACCATATGCAGGACCAGCCGGGGCTCGACGAAATTGCCGCCAGTGTTCATCTCAGCCCATATCACTTTCAACGGATATTCAGTGACTGGGCCGGGGTAAGTCCTAAAAAATTCCTGCAATACATCAGCGTTGAACATGCCAAGGAAATTTTAAAACAGGAGCAAACTACGGTGTATGATGCCGCCTGGGAAACCGGTTTGTCGGGCACCGGCCGGCTGCACGACCTGTTTGTTACCATCGAAGGCATGACGCCGGGTGAATATAAAAGCGGTGGTAAAAACTTATCGATTCAATATAGTTTTCACGAAAGCCGCTTTGGCAACTACCTCGTAGCTTCAACATCTGCAGGAATTTGCAACCTGTTGTTTTTTGAACAATCTGCCGGCGCCGTGGTAAACGAATTAAAAGAATTGTGGCCCAATGCCCGGTTGATTGAAGGTGAAAATGAATATCATAACCGGGTGCAACAGTTTTTCGATCAAAGCGAAAGCCGCGCCGAAAAAATAAAACTACACCTGCGCGGCACTCCTTTTCAGTTAAAAGTGTGGGAAGCCTTGCTACGTATTCCCGAAGGGCATTTAACCAGTTACACAAAAATTGCGCAAACCATTCAACAGCCCACCGCACAACGGGCTGTAGGCACTGCCATCGGCGCTAATCCTGTGGGATTTATCATTCCCTGCCACCGTGTAATAAAAAGTGTGGGCAATATCGGCGATTACCGCTGGGGCACTCCGAGGAAGATGGCGATGATCGGGTGGGAAGGAGCAGCAGGCAATAAGCAATAGGCAATGGGCAATAGACAAGACTCAAGGTACAAGTTACAGGGTACAAGTTGCAGGAAGCAAAGTACCTGCCTTCACGTCGACAGCCATTGATTTAGCGAAGGCTGTAAGGCTTGCGCCTCCTCGCTCCGGCTCCGCGACCTCCCCGGCAAAAGAGTTTTTCTCTGCGCCTCCGCGACCCTCCCGGTAAAAAGAAGTTGTTCTCTGTGCCTCCGCGATCTGCGCAGCAAAAGAGCTTGTTCTTTGTTCCTCCCCAGTCTCTGCGGAAAAAAGAATGTGGCTTCGAAGAAGCCGCATAAATTAAATTTTATGGTACATTTTAGCGATACAACAATAGATTCTCTCAACAATCGTGGGTATGCGATAATACCACAGGTTTGGTCAAAGCAGGTTTGTAATGAAATGATCGGCCTGTACGATCAACCGGCGCATTTTCGAAAAACAATTCAAATGGAACGCTACCGGTTTGGCATAGGTGAATACAAATATTTTACCTATCCGCTGCCCGATCCGGTGCAGCAGCTTCGGCAGGAATTATATAATCACATTGCGCCCGTTGCCAATAGCTGGAGTAACGCGTTGCAGCTCGGCATGCAATATCCGCCAACACACGATGCCTTTATAAACTTTTGCAAAACTCATAAGCAAACACTGGCCACTCCCCTGTTATTAAAATATGGTACCGGCGGGTACAACACCCTTCACCAGGACCTGTATGGCGATATCTACTTTCCGTTTCAGGCGGTTGTATTTTTAAATGATCCGCAGCATGATTTCACAGGCGGAGAATTTGTACTCACCCAACAGGTGCCGCGGGCGCAATCAAAAGCCGTTGTACTGCAACCCGGCCAGGGCGATGTATTGATATTTACCACGAGGTTCCGTCCGCAAAAAGGTTCAAAAGGCTATTATCGTGTAAATGTAAAACACGGCGTCAGTGAATTGCACAGCGGGCAGCGGCATACCCTGGGGATTATATTTCATGATGCGAGATAGCTGTCTATGGTTTGATTGTTAAATTGTTTGATTGTTGGGTTGTAGTGTAATTCAGTACCTGACATTCTTTTAGAGGCCATAACCATTAAACCATCGAACCATCAAACCATAATTATTATGATATTACATACCAACATACCCAACAACTTCAGTGGCCGGAGGCAGCTGCATCGGCTGATTAAAGAAAAGCAAATTACGTTCGCCGGTAACCGGCGATTAAAAATCTATGGCACACTTGCATGTAAATCGGGAAAACGAATGAAAAAAGAAAACAGGGTATTCTTTACCAGCGAACAGGAGGCCATCGGGCATGGCTTCAGGCCCTGCGGCCATTGCCTTAGAAAGTTGTAAGTTTTAAGTTCTAAGTTATAAGTAATACAGCTTACTAAACTTCAACTTAGTACTATTTCTTATTACTTCCTGCTAACGACTTACAACTTATTACTTACAACTTATTACTTGCCACATCCACTGCCAGAAAATAAACAAACAATGGAACAGCGAACAACCCGGCTGCATTTAACTTCTCCCTTAATAAATTAATGGCGGTATTTCGTTCTTTCGAAACTGTTACAGGGGTAAGGTCTAATTGTTCGGCTACGGCCGGAACAGAAAGCCCGTTATAAAATATAAGCGTAAAAATGTTGCGGTGTGCTTCAGGCAACTGGTTAACCTCATCTCTTATTTTGGCAAGCGCCTCTTTACGCATACCTTCTTCATTAAACTTATTGGCAGTTTGCTGTTCGTTCAAATACCAGCTGGTATCGCCGGCCGGCAATTCGGGCTTCTCAGACTTTATAAAGGTAAAACAGGTGTTCCGAACCGTTATATACAGAAAGGCATTGATATCAGGAGCGTTGTCGAATTTCTCACGCATTCGTACCAGTTTAATCAACGCATCTGTTACAATATGGTGGGCAACACCTTTATCAAGCGTTAATTGTTCGGCAAATTCAACCAGCGTGGAATAATATAAGTGATACAATTTTGTGACAGATTCATAACTGCCACGTTGAAAACCTTCGATGAATTCAAGGTTAAGCGGTGATACGGTCATGGGTATTATTAAAAATTGAACGAATCGGTATCGGATAAAGCGTTTGTAAAAAAGAAAGTAGTACGCAATTATTACACCTTAGCAGATAAGGTTCAATGGTAGAAATGCTTCGAAAAAAGATGTATACGGCTAAAGTAAGTGTTTATTACCGTAAAAAGTATAAACCGGCGCCGTTCCGTAATTTTTTTGACTTAAGGTAAATATAGTAAATTTAGAAAAGGATAACAGGTTGCCGGATACCGGTTACCTGTTCCCGGTTTTTCCGGTACCCGGCAACTGGTAACTGGTATGGCATTAATGTTGAATATTCAATCACAAACAAATATTTTATGTTATACACCGGTTTGCTTAAAGCTCAGGAAGAAGGTCTCACCCATCTGTTGTATCACTGCTGCATGAAAGATGGCGTTTTTGATGAATCGGAGCTGAATAATATATCGGCCAAGCTGGTTTCGTTCGATCTGCAGAAAAAACTCAATTTCAAAGATGAAATGAGCAAATACAAGTCGTACAGGAACGATATTTCTGATGAAAACGCCTATCTGCAGTACCTGATTGGTCTTATTAAACCGGTAAACGTACTGGCCCTGTTCTCGTGGTGTGTTGAGCTGTGTATAACCGATGGCAACCTCAGTTCCGAAGAAGAAGATTTGCTGAACAAAATCGCCACCGAACTGAAGTTAGACACGGTTGAAAAAAACACCGTTCAAATAGTAATGGTACAGCGGAAAATGGTTGAAACGGAGAAGAAATTTTGAGGTCAGATGTCGGAAGTCGGAAGTCAGATGTCAGATGTCGGATGTCCGACGACTGATTTCTAAAGTAAGAAGTGATCAAATATGGGGTTCTTCAGACTTCAGACTTCAGACTTCAGACTTCAGACTTCAGATTTCAGATTTCGGTTTTCCGACCTCAGACTTCAGACTTCATTTTTTCGGCCTTCGGGCCAAAAAACTAAATGCCGGATACCCTCCGGTACCCGGCATTGCTACCACATC
Organism: Niastella sp. sgz303648; assembly: GCF_059587045.1. Classification (NCBI taxonomy): domain Bacteria; kingdom Pseudomonadati; phylum Bacteroidota; class Chitinophagia; order Chitinophagales; family Chitinophagaceae; genus Niastella; species Niastella sp. sgz303648. The sequence continues at coordinate 99,515 of NZ_JCAPSW010000015.1, forward strand.
TCTATTCTTCCATGCGCTTATTTAATTCAATTAATTTGCGTCCATTTTATTCTACCCTTCTCTCTGTAGGTTCACCTCAGGAATCCATATTTATTTTTACATACAACAAAACTATGCCATCGTTTTTACCAGTGAATTTTACATATAACACATTGATATGTAGTTAAAATTCCTCAGGCAGCGGTACCACGGTTTGAAATCGTGGCATCGCTTTGCCAACTCACCATCCTATCCCATAATCCTCCCCATGATTACTCGACCCGCCCCAGATGCTGCCATGTTTCCGGTCGAAATAAATGGCGTTCACCGGTCCCGAAGTTCTGTCTTCAAAACTGAGCTTATACCCCATTTTTATCAGTTCCCGGCGTATCCAGTCGGGCGTATTGCTGTTCACCAAAATAGCTCCCGGTTTTGGTTTGCGGTCTTCACCGCCCAGCGATAAATACAACTGATAGGTATTAACATTCGGCGCTTCCACGGCTTCCTGAACCGTCATGCCAAATTCGGTAACATTCAAAAAGAACTGCAACAGGTTCTGGTCCTGCGTATCGCCACCCTGTACGGCAAACGACAAAAACGGCTTGCCGTCTTTCAAAGCCAGCGTAGGGGTAAGCGTTACCCGTGGCCGTTTGCCGGGTTCTACCACATTAAAAGGATTAAAAACCGAATCCAGCACAAAGCTTTGCATGCGCTGGCTCATGCCCACACCTGTTCGTCCGGCTATGCAGGCAGGCAGCCATCCGCCGCTGGGGGTAACAGAAACCACCCATCCGGCCGAGTCGGCCGCTTCGACCGATGTGGTACCCCGCCACAATTGTTCAAGGTATTTTTCATCGGGCGGGCTGTATGCGAGGGGCTGGTCGCTGCTCCATTTGCGTAAATATTGGGTAAAGGGATTTGTTTTCCCTTCAAAAGGATAGGGATCACCGGGAGTGGCCGGGGTAAGATTCTTTGCCGGATCGATCAGCCGCGCCCGCTCCTTTGCATATTCTTTCGATAACAAACCTTTTATGGGTTCCTGCGGCGCAAACGCGGGATCGCCGTAATAAAAATCGCGGTCGGCAAATGCCAGTTGCATGGCCTGGGTAACCGTATGAATATAGCGGGCCGAGTTATAGCCCATGCTTTTGAGGTCGAAATTTTCGAGTATGTTCAGCGTTTGCAGCATGGCCGGCCCCTGCGTCCATTGTTGCAGCTTGTATACTTCAATGCCTTTATAGTTTATGCTCAGCGGTTCTTCGATCTGTACCTTCCAGTGCGCCAGGTCGTCTTCGGTTATCAATCCGCCCTGTTCCTTACAACCGCGCACAAATTCTTTCGCAATATCACCTTTGTAAAAACGGTCATAAGCTGCATAGATCGCTTCTTTGCGGCTCTTTCCCTTTTTGAGCGCCTGCTGCTCTGCCTCCACCATTTTACGCAGGGTTTCGAGCAGATCGTTTTGTTTAAATATCTCCCCTGCTTCGGGCGCTTCCCACGGCTGCCCGGCATGTGGTAAAAGCACTGCTTTTGAATAGGGCCATTGTTTCAGCTGTGCTTTTCCTTTTTCAATGCTGTTGGCGGTTTGCGCTTCAATAGGGTATCCGGCAGCCATTTGCATGGCCGGCGTTAATACTTCTTTCAAACTCAGGGTGCCGTATTCGGCCAGCATGGTGCAAATGCCGCCCGGCGTACCGGGTGTTACGGCTGCAAGCGGACCATACTCGGGCGGATAATGCATGCCTTTGCTTTTAAAAAAGTCCGAGGTGGCGCCGGTAGGCGCTACACCCAATGCATTAATGCCGATCACTTTTCCTGTATGCGGATTATATATAAGGGCCTGTGTTTCGCCGCCCCAGCTCAGCACATCCCACATGGTGCAGGTGGCGGCAATCATGGCGCAAGCCGCATCCACCGCATTTCCTCCTTTCTGAAATATGGAGGCGCCGGCCGTAGCGGCCAGCGGTTTACCGGTGATGGCCATCCAGTTTTTGCCATGTAATGGCGGTTTTTGCGTTTGCTGCGACTGTGCCTGTAACAGGCAACCGAACGAAAGTGCCGTGATCAGGAATTTTCTCATGTGATGCGATTTGTTGGTTAAAGGTAACTGATAAGACAATTTATACTATAACCGGGCAATAGACACCGCAACAAACAAAGATGGCTTCGGGATGTCTTCGGGAAGCGCTCAGGAAGGCTTCGGGTATTTCCCGAACAAATCCCGAATACATCCCGGCTACATCCCGAACTCTTACCGGTTTCTTTATGAAACAATGTTATAAACGTGTAGAAGTAATTCCCCAATTGCATAGGCTTTTTATGAACCCGGCAAAGTGCTGCTATTGAGCTTCTGTTGCGTCGCACACTTCAGCGTTCGGTTCTATTCTGAACTAAATAATATCGAAATGCTGAATAGAACCACATTCATGTCCTGAGCAACTTGTTCATCGAAGCTTTAGCGTAAGGTGGAAGTCGAAGGATCCGTGTTCATCCGTGCAATCTCCCGATCCCGCAGTGGCGGGAGGACAGGCTGTGGCAAAGCACCCTGTGTTCGCCGAAGGCGTACACCTAAACCTGTGGTACAAATTTTCATTATCAATAAGCATGAGAACAATCAACATCACCCTAATAATAATAACCCTTTTTTCTGCCTGTTTAACCAGTGCAGATGAAGAACACGATGAAAAAGGCAGCCCGCGTTTGCCCAAAAACATTTCATCGCGTAATTACAGCATCACAAAAAACAATTCCTACTCCGATCTGTTTTTCGACAGCACTTCGCTCGAAGATTTCATTGCACGCCACCACATACCCGATTCAATCGGCAACCGCATGCGCAGTTTTTATAATACCCGCAATTTTCAGTATGCCTGGTTCAACAGCCTTGGCTTTACCGAAGAAGCGCTCGGCTTCTGGAACCTGTTCGATCATTACATCACTTACTCCGACGACTCCACGCTCACCAATAAAACGCTCGAAAAACAAATGAACCGGTTGCTGACAGATAGTTTTACAGTGAACGTCAAAGACAAAAATTTTCGTCAAACCGAATTGCGTCTTACACAAAGCTTAATTCAATATGCATTAAAGAATTTCGAAAAAGGATATGTAAAAAGAAAAGAGCTCGAACGTTTCATTCCTTTTAAAAAAGAAGATCCCATACAACTGGCCGATTCGTTACTCGGCAAAAAACATAAAGACAATAAGTATTTCGACGACATCAACGCTTCGTACAAATCGCTGAAGGATCAGCTGCAAAAATATTACGACATTCATCAAAAGGGAGGCTGGCCGCTGATACCCGACATAAAGAAGCCTCTGAAAAAAGGAAAATCCGCTTCGCAAATACCATTGATCAAAAAATATCTTGCAATAACCGGCGATATGCCTGGCAATGACACCTCAAAGGTTTTCAATGATACACTGGCTCAGGGAATTGCGCATATACAACAGCGGTTTGGGTTCAACCCAACGGGCATTATCAGCAAAGACCTTATCAAAGAAATGAATGTACCGGTACGCAGCCGCATTGAGCAAATATTAATTAATATGAACCGCATGCGCTGGATGCCTTCGCAGCCCAATGGCACTCTGATATTGGTAAACATTCCTGAGTTTGAGTTGCATGTGCTCGAAAACGGCTCTAAAGTGTTCGATATGGATGTAGTGGTAGGCAAAGAAGGACACAGCACCATGCAATTCACCGGCACCCTGAACCAGATCGTTTTTTGTCCGTACTGGAACATTCCACCGGGCATTGTTACCAAAGAAATATTGCCCGAAGTAGAAAAGAACTCCCATTACCTGCAGGAAAACGATATGGAAAATCAGGGCGATAAAGACGGCGACGGCATACCGGATATAAGACAGTTACCGGGCGATAAAAATTCATTGGGGAAGATAAAATTCCTTTTTCCAAACCGCTTCGATATTTACCTGCACGATACGCCGGCCAAAAGTTTATTCAGCAAAGAAAAACGGGCTTTCAGCCATGGATGCATTCGCCTGGCCGATGCCCAAAAAATGGCCGAATACCTGTTGCGCAACGATCCCAACTGGGATGTAACAAAGATCACTGAAGCCATGAACACCAATGAGCAAAAATTTGTAAAGCTCAAAGATCCGGCAGAAGTATTTATAACATATTATACAGCCTGGGTAGATGAAAACGGGGAGCTTAATTTCAGGGAAGATGTATACAATCATGATCGGCAAATAATAACGAAATTGTTTCGATAAAATAGTTGTCCGGTCCCGGTTACCGGTTACCCTGAAACCGGCAACTGGTAACCGGCAACATATTCTTATACGCAACTCATAAAGCGGTATATGAGCCTATTGCCGATTTAATTACTTACCGGGCCATGCCCACTCCTACGATGGTCATGAACCGGCTCGATCTGTTTATTTTTTTCAATCACCACGCTGGCAGCAATAGAATTTGACCGGAGAACCTTACTGCAGGAATACCGCGATTATATAGATATTGCCAGGATGACATAACTGATTCTCCAGATTGGCGCACCCGTAGGTTTTGTGGTAAACAACCGGCTGGTGAAAAAACCGGGGTGTACTGCCATGAATGCATATAGAATGCGGTGGTTTGAAGATGCGTTGCGAACATAGCAAACCCAATCGTTGCGAACCCTGAGCTAACACCACAAACCTATACTAACAGGCTGCCCAAACCGGACTTTTTTTAGTAGAAAAGATGACTCACTCAGAAAGGTGATCAGTCCGTTAAAACACTTGCGCAAAATCAAAAAATTTTTAACAGGTCAACGGAATTCAGGCGCAGAGCGGCTTTTTAGTTGTATTTTTTATTTAATTAATATTTTTTTCTAATTATAGCACGGGAATTGCTTTTACCTTTGTGTTTCACTTGTTAGATTTTTGGACTATGCGAATTGAAGTAAAGAAAAATATACATTTTACCAAACTGGTGAAAGTGAACGGCCGGTTGAAGGAATTCAACTTCAGAAAACTGGGTGGGGCCAATGAAGGATTTTTTACGGTGGATGTTAGCGACGACAGGGGTAATCGGATCCTGTTCCGCATGCAAAAAGAAAGCGACACCTGGAAAATAGTGCCTCAACAATTACCTAACTGGGTTATGGAGAAAGAAATAACTTTTCATGATCTGATTGAAGAGGAGCTAAGAAATAGCTGAGTCACCGCCGCCATTTTACCTGATCCCCATAACCCGGTAGGAAGAATTTACCGGTTTTAAGGGTATTGTGTGCAACACCCCGGCATTCTCAGGGGTGTTGATTATTATCTTCACGCCAATACTTTAAGGAATTTCGCGCAGTACTGCCCACCCGCCACAACGGAACCGGGAGGCATAAGTGGCAAGGCGACTCCTTTGCATTCCCGGTGGCTGTCGGCCTATGTGCGGTCATGGCATCATCGGATACTATTTCCATTGCAATTGAAGAAGGATTGATTGCCCGACTTCCTGCATTCTCCGATTTGTTGGATACGCCAAACGCCTGTTCCCCTGCATAACAATGATTTCAGGTGAATATAATATATTACCCCGCCCGCAGGCTTTACTTAAACCAGGAGGCAAGGCAGGAAACAAGGGCCTTTACCAAAAAACTGAAATCTTAACGTCAGACCATTATCTGACAGTTATTCCGCCATTTTGCCCCCACTTTCCCATTTTTCATTTCTCATTCATCATTCTTCATTTCTCATTTTCAAATTGGCATATTTGCTAATTTGCTCATTTTCAAATTTGCTAATTTTCCCATTTGTTAATTTGCCCATTATTTTCCCCGCTTTCAGCGTTTCCTCTTCTATTCATTTTACACCTAACTCATTGACCATCAGCAATGGATAACATGTGGCATCTTTTTTAATTGTATATAACACAAACATACGCTTTATGAAACCTGCCAACCGATACAACAGAGAAGAGATAAACCGGAATCGCGAAAGCATGGCTTATATTACCCTGGTACTTTTTTTAATTATCACCTTTATTGCCTCTTGTATATATATTGGCATCGATGGATTTTTCAGCAGATAGTCGCCACAAAAAAAAGTCACCCGCCAAATGGCAGATGACTAACCTTTCTTTAAAATAAACAATAACCCACCAACCGACCAATCACAAATACTAAAAAGTCAAAAAATCCCGCCCACATGTGGCGGGATTACATGTTAGTAGCTAAAGGGTAACATCAACACAGCCTAATCGCATTTAGTGTTATCCCTACATTTAAAAATGGGCGTAGCAAACCAGCGTGCCGACAAAATAACCGGCTGCTACGCCCGAGGTAAGGAGTATGGATTAAGCAAAAAAGTTGACAGGATACTCTTTAATATGCATTGGTGCCCATATAAAGAAATACCAGTTACAAGTTTTAAAGGGGAATAGTGAAAACAGGCATGACTACGGAAGACACTATTATTACAATAGTTCTTCGGTAAAGAAGATTGTTCTAAACAATTTGTGCTACAGAATGTATTCGAAACACGGATGGGAAATAAAACATAATCAATAACATCCGCTACAATCAGAATGGTCGCCTCACCAATCTTCTTCATAGGTAACAATTAGTCCTCGTGTATATAACAAAAATGCTGCCACTTGTAATTGTTTGATGTTTGAATGCCTGCATTTTTATTTTCACTATTGATGTTTAATATACAAAGCACTATGCAGGATGATCAATGCTTTATTTTAAGTAAGGAAAGCTGCATTTTTTACGTAGGCGATATAGTAAGTTTACGATAGTTCTGAGTTAACAAGTTTACAGGTTAATAAGTTAACCGGTTAACTTTTCAACTGATCAACTTGTCAACTAATCAACCGATCAACCAACTGCTCAGCTGATGCCAGTGCTGCTTCTACCGTTCCGCCATTCTCACCTTCATAATATCCTTCACCGGCAAAAAATATTGTATCGCTGATGGGTGTGTTCAACTGTTGCCGGGCCTGGTTTGTTGGCAACATATTATAACTATACGCGCCTGCACTAAACGGATTGTTTTGCCATTGTGCAATATGCGATGCCGTTAACAGCGATTGTAATTGTTGCACCTTTATTGAAAATATAGCTCCCAAAGATTGTAATGCCAGTTGCAGTACTTCACTATCACCGGTTTTATTTATCGTTGAAGTTTGCGGTCCGCCCAGCCAGCCGGTCAGCAACGGCCAGGGATCAGGCGCAAGGGTCCACCAGGTAGGAATGATTTCTTCACTCAATAAGAATCCGATATTTTTTTCATACGACAGCCAGAACCGCTCTTTAAACTGTAATAATACTTTCGTCACCGATCCGTATCCTATATTATGTATGGCCTGAACATAATTATCAATTGCCGGTTCAAAAGCAATGGCCGTGCTATGCTCCGGTGCAGCCTGCAACACACCCAGTGGCACCGTAATAATTACTTTGTTGCCGGTAAAAATTTGTTCATCGGCACTTACCAGTTGCACGCTGTTCGTTTGCCACCGTACTTTTTTTATGGTGCAGGATGTATGAATGGTACATCCGTTGTGAATACATTGCTGTTGCAGAAAGTGTATGAGTTGCTGATAGCCGCCGGGTATGCGATATTGTTCATCCTGCTCGTGCATCCACTCATCACGTATACTCAAAACACTTACTTTATTAATATCGGCCACGTCAAAACCTTCGGCAAAACGTTGTACCGATTTGCGCAGGTCGGTATATTTTTCATCACTAAAATATTTTTGCAGAAAATCGGCGAGCGTTGTATCATGCTTCAACGCCTGCATGTGCTGTATTAATTCATCCCAGCCAACGATAAATTCATCCTGGGTCGACCATTTCCTGTTCTTCACCCGTATCATCTTTCCTTCAACAGGCTGGTATTTGATATTGGCTTCTTTCAACAATTGTAGGGTGAGTGGCAATTTCCCATGTACAAACTCAGCCCCTTCTTCAACCGGTCGCAAAAAAGCCGGCGGTTGTATGGTATGAACTCTTCCGCCGGTGCGGTCATTGGCCTCCAGCACCGTTACCGCATGACCGGCTGCCGATAATTTGCGGGCCGCCATCAACCCGGCCGCGCCCGCGCCTATTATAAGAATGGATTCGCCCATAGTTCACCCATAAGTAATTATAAAGATCGGAAAAAACGGAAGTCGGGTAACAGAAGTCGGAAGTCAGATGTCGGAAATCCGATGACTGATTTCTAAAGTAAGAAGTAATCTAATACAGTGGTTCTTCCGACTTCAGACTTCAGACCTCAGACTTCAGACCTCAGGCTTCTGACTTCGGTCCTCACTTCAACACCGGCTGCAATACCTTTATATCTCCATCGATTTTTTCCGCTACAGTAAGACCGAGTATCCTCGCTACCAGCGGATATACGTTCACGTTTTCAAACGCATCAATTTGAACACCCTGCTTAAATACTGGTCCCCAGGCATAAAAGGTAGCATGCATCTGGGGTATGGCATTATCGAACCCATGCTTGCCGGGAATGGTTCTTTTGCGACGTATATTGAACGACTTTGGCGGTTTTGGTACCAGTATGATATCGCCCACCCGGTTATACCGGTCGTTGGTACCGCCGTAATGCCAGCGTGCAGGAATTTCACTGGCCAGGTACACATCATAATCGGGCGATGGATGTTGTTTCAAAGCAGCATAGGTGGGTTGTATGTCGGCAGCATTATAGGCATACAAATGCACCAGCACATCGCCATCAGGTATTTTAAATTTGTTGGTGTCGATAGCGGCAGGCAATGGCAGGGTATTAAGTGTATCAACCTGTATCATGCCGTGGTCTGATAAGAAAATATAATTTACCGGCAGCTTCAGCGAATCGGTCATGCGTACCATTTTCGCAATGCTTTCATCAACAAAATGAACCGCTTCCTCAGCCTCTTTTGAATCGGGTCCATTCATATGCTCTGCATGATCTACCTCCGGCATATAAAAAGTGATAAAATGCGGACGCTTATCCTGTGGCAGGGTTAACCAGTTTTTTACGGCCTGAAGACGTGTATCTATATCAATAGAATCGTTGTATTTATAATAGTAGGTGGGTCGAACGCCCTGAATGGCCGTTTCAGAACCTACCCAGTAAAAACTGGCCGTAACCATTTGTTGCTTTTCGGCCAGCACCCACAAAGGCGTACCGCCATACCAACTGCTGTCCTGTACAGCTTTGCGGTTGCTTAAACGATAGGTTTCATCTCTTTTTTTATCGTAAAAGGTATTATCTACCAGTCCGTGATGAGCCGGGTATAGTCCGGTAACAATGGTATAATGGTTCGGAAAAGTAAGCGAAGGATACGATGGTATCATGGCTTTGGCCGCTACCCCGTTGCTGCGAAACTGTTGCAGGTTTTTGGCCTGGTATTTATCGGCCAGATCGTACCTGAAGCCATCGGCTGAGATCAAAATAACATAAGGCTTTTTTTGCTGTTCGGCGCTGTTACTGCGGCCGGGCACTACGTGCTGGGTGATATCAACCTGGGCAATGGTCAGTAAGGGACATTGAAGTACAAGTAAAGCGGGAAAAAGGACCATCTTTTCCAAATCGCGCAATATTCTCATGTGTTTTTGTTTGCAAAAGTATAATTCATCAAATCTAAAATGTATTAAGGTATTTTAAACAATTATTTTTCAAAATTCAGGGCTGCGGAAACTGCAGTTCCGCAGTTGTATTTTGTGGCCTGTGGCCACTGTTTTACGTTGCAAAAGGCAACAGCATATCGCTTTCCCGCTCAGGCGGAACAAGTCCTTGAAGAGCCTCCCGAGCCCCTCCCCTTCAGAACAGATCAGGATAGTTTTACGGGCCGATACAACTAACTTCCTTCACTATCCGCATTTACCCGCCTGAAACTACGATTGCCATGCACAACGATTGCCGGTTCAAGCCGGAATGAAAATCATTTACCTGATTTCATAACCAAAACTTAGCCATATGAAATTTCCGTTAACCTTTTCTGTGGTAAGGGGCATACTATGCCATTGCCGCTACACTTTTCGCACAACACCCACCTGTTGTTTTTTTATTTTTTCCCTTTTATTATGTACGCTTAGCAACCGCCTTAATGCCCAGCGGCAAATGGAACGCATTAACCGCGGCGTGGTGGCAGTACGCACCAGTTCAAGTGAGGTATATGTTGGCTGGCGTTTGTTTGGCACCGATCCGTCGGGCATAGGATTTAATGTATACCGCGGTTCAACCAAACTCAACGCCTCACCCATTACCGCCAGTACCAATTATATTGATAACACTACCACCACCAGCACCTACACCGTTCGGCCTGTAATAAATGGCGTAGAGCAGGATGCTTCAGAATCGGCCGGCGTATGGGCGCAAAATTATCTGCAGATACCATTGCAGGTACCTGCCGGGGGCACAACGCCTGCCGGTGAAGCGTATACGTACAGCCCCAACGACTGTAGCGTAGGCGACCTGGATGGCGATGGCGCTTATGAAATTGTTGTAAAATGGGACCCTTCCAATTCAAAAGACAATTCACAATCGGGTTATACCGGTAATGTATACCTCGATGCCTATGAATTGAACGGCACCCGCTTATGGCGTATCGACCTCGGCCGCAATATTCGCGCCGGAGCTCACTACACACAATTTCTGGTGTACGACTTCGATGGCGATGGCAAAGCCGAAGTGGCCTGTAAAACCGCCGACGCTACTGTCGACGGACAAGGCACCGTAATCGGCAGTGCATCGGCCGACTACCGCAACTCGAGCGGCTATGTATTAAGCGGCCCTGAATATCTTACCGTATTCAACGGACAAACAGGCGCTGCCATGGCCACCACCAACTACCTGCCTGCCCGGGGTACCGTAAGCAGCTGGGGCGATAGCTATGGAAACCGGGTTGACCGCTTTATTGCCTGTGTAGCTTACTGCGACGGCCAGCGGCCCAGCATGGTTTTCGGAAGAGGGTATTACACCCGCCTCGTACGTGTTGCCTGGGACTGGCGTCCCGCCGCAGGCGGGAGTGCGCTTACACAACGCTGGACGTTCGACAGCAATACCTCGGGCAACAGCGCATATGCCGGACAGGGAAATCACCAGATGACCGTAGGCGATGTAGACGGCGATGGCCGCGATGAAATTTTTAACGGATCAAGCGGTATTAATGACAATGGCTCGGGTTTATGGGCCAATGGCATGGGCCATGGCGATGCCCTGCATATGAGCGACATGAACCCCGACAGGCCGGGCCTCGAAATATGGCAATGCTATGAAACGCCGGCCAGCAACGGACAGGTAGGCGCTGCCCTCGTTGATGCAGCCACAGGCGCCCGCATTTTTACCGTAGCTGAAGCATCCGCCGACGTAGGTCGCGCCCTCGCAGCAGACATCGATCCACGTTATAAAGGATACGAAATGTGGGCGGCCCGCGGCAACCTGTATTCCTGCACCGGTACCACCATTAGCACTACCAAGCCTTCGATGAACTTTGCCGTTTGGTGGGATGCCGACCTGCAACGCGAACTGCTCGATGGCATCACCATCAGCAAATGGGACTACAGCAGCAGTTCGGCAAGTACTTTATTAAGCGCATCGGGTTGCGCATCGAACAACAGCACCAAGGCAACACCCTGTTTATCGGCCGACCTGCTGGGCGACTGGCGCGAAGAAGTCATCTTCAGAACTTCAGACAATACAGCGCTGCGCATATACACCACCACCATCACCGCTACCAACAGGATATATACTTTAATGCACGATCCGCAATACCGGCTGGCCATTGCCTGGCAAAATTCAGCATACAATCAACCGCCGCATCCCGGTTTTTATTTGGGAGGCGATATGGCGGCCCCGCCGGTTCCTAATATCTATCTCGTTGGGGGCGCCAGCCCTTCATCTGTTACCATTGAAGAAAACACCACCGGCTTTTGCAGTGTTGACGGAACGGTTGATAATAACAATGCAGGCTTTACCGGAACCGGATTCGCCAATACCAACAATGCGGCAAACAGTGGTGTTGCGTGGCGCGTATCTGCTGCTGCGGCGGGCAACTACGCCATAACCTGGCGCTTTTCAAACGGCGGAGGCGCCGACCGTCCCGGCAGGGTATTGGTGAACGGCAGTACGGTTCTTTCATCTGTCAGTTTTCCGGCCACCGCCAACTGGACAACCTGGACCACCGCATCGGCTACGGTTGCCTTACCGGCCGGAGCATCTGATATAAGGCTCGAAGCAACCGGCAGTACCGGCTTAGCCAATATTGATAATATAGCTATACAGGGAAATGTAACAGCAGCCACTTGCACCACTACTACCGCACGCTTCGTAACAACAACAGGCATTAACGAAGCGAATACGATTGCTGTTATACCCAACCCATCGACCGATATGTTTACAATAAACGCAACCGGCGATTTCAGGTATACCATTTATGATCAGTTGGGCCGCATTGTTGAAAAAGGAAGCGGGCAAAATAAAGTTCGTGCAGGACAAAAATTATTACGCGGAATCTATACCATACAAATTGAAAAAGACCAAAGATTACAGTCGCTGAAAATAGTAAAGCTGTAGTTACCGGTTGCCCGTATAGTTTCAGGTTACAGGTTACAGGTTACAGGGATCTACCCCATTGGGCCTTGTAACTTGTAACCTGTAACCTGCAACTACTGTTTGTTGCCCGTTGCTAATTGTATTTATTGCTTATTGCTTATTGCCAATTGCCTATTGCCTATTACCTACTCGCCACTTATTACTAACCACTCGCCTTTTACAATTTAGCTTTTTTGCTATATTGCTGCTATGGTCTCCTTCACAGCCATCATACAAAAGTTCGAAAAGCAGGGCAGCGCAACCGGCTGGACGTATATTGAAATTCCTGCAGATATTGCCCAAAAAATAAAACCAGGCTTCAAAAAAATTTACCGGGTAAAGGGAAAGCTCGATGCCTTTGCCATCAGTGCAGTGGCCATAATGCCATTTGGCGATGGCCGTTTTATGCTGCCCGTAAATGCCACCATGCGTAAAAGTATAGGCAAACGAAAAGGAGCCATGGTAAAAGTGCAACTGCAGGAAGACAAAACCGAGCTGCCCATCAATAAAGAATTATTGGAATGTTTGGAAGACGATACTGAAGCGATGGCTGGTTTTAAAAAACTTACCAAAGGACAACAACAGTATTTCAGCAAATGGATCGATAGCGCCAAAACCGAACCCACCAGAACCGCCCGCCTTACAAGGGCCCTGATTGCACTGGGCAAAGGATGGGATTACGGACAGATGCTGCGCGCAGGTCGTTCTTCCTGAAATCCATAAACATATTTCAAAACTTGTATACTGCCGATCTAAATTCTGCGTTATATCTTTACGCCGAAATAAGTAACATTCCGGCAACCCCGGCATGTTATCTACTAATTATAGTAGAATCTTTTTACAATAAAAATCGTTTTTACCAGTTTTAAATTAGTTAATTTACTAATTTGCCGGTTCGGATTCTAATAGTACTAATACCCTATGATGATTAAAAATCTACATGCTTTTAATTGGTTAAGGACAATACATTGGTTAAAGGCACAAATGCAAAACAGTTTTGCATCCATATGGAAAACCAAATCAACAACAGTCAACCTGTTTGTTTATCCTGTTGGCGCTAATCTCCATGTATTTAAATTCTTTCCTGAAAATTCGGCTCATTACAAAGCTCATCAGCTTCCACTGCTACAATCGTCGTCGGTAAACAAAAGAATAAATAATTATATACTTTAATGCAATAATATAAAAAGAGGAATAAATGCAACCGTGAAGCATTCAAGTTCATCTGGAATAAGGCTAAAGCGAACAAAAAACAATATGGTAGTTTCAATTATTTTTTTCAATTAATTTAAAAACCGTTCTATGATAAGTAAGTGTTCCCTAACCACACTTCTTTTAATCAGCACTTTTTGCGCCTTTGCTCAAAATCAGGTTGAAGGAGTTTGGAAAACACAAGACCAACAGGACAGCCTCTTAGTTTGTGCAAGCGGTCAAACCAACCCCGCAGTGTTTGTTTATTTCCCGAGTAAAGCAAAGTTTTTACCATTCACTGTAGGCAATGGCGGCAGTGAGCTCGTACACTTTGAACCCGATGCTTCGAAACTGGTGTTAACGGTATCGTCTGATGGCAAAACCATCACCGATGCAGGTGCTTCAGGTAAAAAAGTGTATAGCAAAGAGTCTGGTTCTTCACCCATTAACCCAAAAGCGATTGCAGCCGGACCCGATGACTTTTTCGATTTCAGCACAACAAATTATTACGCCGGTATTAACTTTTACCTGTCATCACACCCCGGCTTACCGTTTGTGCCCAACAGCGCTTTTATCACCAAACACAAAACAAGCACTGTTAAGATCGAAAAATTCTTTAGCCGTGTAAGCCCTTCAGGCGTACAGGCCCAAAAAGAATTTGACCTGGTGTATAATTTCAACGGTTCGGGCCAGATCAGCTCTGTTGAAGTTATTCCTTACGGCAATGGTCAGGAAAAAGATGTATGGACATTTACATATGCCGGCGCTAATCTGCAAAAGATCAATTCGCCCGGCAGAGTATTAGAGTTCGATAAAGACAACTGGGAAGTGGATACCCGTCAACAGAAAAAAGTGCCATTTATATTTCCCATGTGGAACTATTATAGCAACTCAAGACCTAAAACCGCTACCCTGCCTTATATGACCGGTACACCGTTGAATGAATATTTTTACAATGAGAATTTTCAGCTTGTAAGAATTAGTTCAAAAGATGTGAGCGAACCGAATATTCTGGAGCATTACACAGAATACAGCTACGACAAAAACGGCTTACCGGTAAAAATAGTTGAAATAAAAAGAAGCAAATAACCTTCAGATCATTACCTGAACGTTTTAAGCCTGAAATGATTATAGGAGGTGTTGGCCTACCAACTGCTTACTATCATATTAAAAAAAGCGTCCCGAATTGCCGGGACGCTTTTTTTATGTTACACATATCCGGTATACCCTCATGATCCTTATCTTTAGCAGGAGATATCACCAACCATTAAAAATTTTATGAAAACGCCCGTTCTCCTGTTCATCACTGTACTTACCATTTGTACGCTTACTGCTACTGCACAACAAAGCAATACCAAACTCGCCATCACGCATCTTACAGGCGACTTTTACGTGTATACTACTTATCACGATTTTAATGGAACACCCTTTCCATCGAACAGTATGTATGTAGTAACCGGTAAAGGCGTTGTATTGATCGATACGCCCTGGGACACTGCGCAGTTTCAGCCGCTGCTCGACAGCATTGAAGTGCGCCACCACAAAAAAGCCGTGTTTTGCATCAGCACCCATTTCCATGCCGATCGCACAGCCGGACTTGAATACTACAAACAAAAAGGCATCAAAACCTGGTCGTCGGATTATACCCGCAGGCTATGTGCAGAGAAAAACGAAAAGCAGGCTGAATTCACTTTTTCAAAAGATACTACGTTCACCATAGGCAATCACTCTTTTCAGGCATATTATCCGGGCGAAGCACATAGCAAAGACAATATTGTTATCTGGTTCAATAAAGAAAAAATACTCTATGGCGGATGCGCCGTAAAAAGCACCGAAGCCAAAGACCTTGGTAATTTGTCAGACGCCAACGTAGCGCAATGGCCCGAAAGCATCAAAAACATGATGAAGCAATTTGGCAAACCTGCCTTTATTATACCGGGTCATATGAGCTGGGCCGGCAATACCAGTCTGGAGCATACACTGAAGCTGATTGAAGAAAACAAAAACCGAAGTCAGAAGTAGGAAGAAACAATTTCTGATTTATGGATTTAGAGATTTTGAGATTTAGAAAACAGGCCAGCTATAATTGAAATCCCGAAATCCCAAAATCGCAAAATCAGCAATCGGGCATCGGGTTCTTCATACTTCTTACTTCATACTTCCTACTTCATATGCGCTGCTTACTGCTCACCAATTACTATTTTATAACTTACCCTTACTACCCGGCATGAAGCCTTTACTTATCTTTATTTTACTAATAGCATCTGCCAGCCTGTTTGCACAAAACAAAAAACCTGAAGATTTTGGTTTCAGGTTTTTTCAAATGCTGTTTAATGGTGATACCGTACAAATGCTGGTCAAATCAAAAAAAGGCGAAGAAGAAAAACCCAAACCCTTATTACTGTTTTGCCAGGGAAGCGTACCCCACCCGCTGATCGTTTGGAACGATAAAGGAATATATGGCGTATTTCCGTTTAATCCCGATAGTTTGATCAATACATTTCATTTAGCCATCGTTAGCAAACCCTTTATTCCGGTAATGGGTGAAGAAAAAAAGCTGGGAAAGGAATTGGCATATATCGACAGCACCGGAAAAACACCGACCGCTTATTATGCCAGAAATTATCTCGACTACTACGTAAACAGAAATATAGCTGTGATAAAATTTCTGCAACATAAACACTTTATCAGTAAACAACAGCTGGTGCTGGCCGGACATTCGGAGGGCAGCACTATTGTAGCCAAACTGGCTTATAAATGCAGCCGGGTAACGCACCTCATTTATTCGGGCGGCAACCCGCTGGGGCGAATTACTTCTATTGTAAAACAAAACCGCGATCAGGAAACAGATACCGATTCAACCCGGTATGGCGAACAGGTAATTACCGACTGGAAACGGATTGCAGATGACCCAATGAATATCGATGCATCGAATGGAGACCCCAACAAAACAACGTATTCATTTTCTGAACCGCCTTATGCGTGGTTATCAAAACTAAAAATTCCTGTATTGGTTTGCTATGGAACCAAAGACTGGACCAGCCCCTATTGCGATTACCTGCGAATAGAAATGATACGGCAACATAAAAACAACTTTACGTTTAAAACCTATATAGGAACGGAGCATAATTATTTTCCCGTGCAGCCAGACGGTTCGGTTAATTACAAAGTATTCAACTGGAACAAAGTAGCCGCAGACTGGACACAATGGCTCAAAAACCACTAAACTTGTACATAACTCAATTACAGCCTTTTAATGAGAAGGGATATAATCGGCAGAAATGAGTTGATGAGTTGACGAGTTGATAAGTTTACAAGTTAACAGGTTAAAAAGTTTACAGGTTAACCAGAGTATGCTGCCAGTTCACCTGCAACCTGAAACTTGTAACCTGCAACCGGCATCCGGTAACCGGCAACAGTATTACTTCCGCTTCTTATACCTGATTTCAACCGAAGCAACGCCCGAATCGACTATACCGAGTTTGCGGGCGGCTTTTTTCGACACATCGATCAGTCGCCCGGTCACGAACGGACCGCGGTCGTTAATAGTTACTTTAACCGAACGGCCATTGGCCAGGTTCACCACTTTTACTTTTGTGCCGAATGGCAGGGTGCGATGGGCCGCCGTTAAATGCCCCTGTTTGAAAACCTCTCCGCTGGCGGTTTTGCGGCCTTCGAACTTGTCGGCATAAAACGAAGCCTTACCGGTTTCAGTGATCTTGCGCGAGCAGGAACACAGCAGAAAGCAGCAACTGATGATTAATAATAAACTACGTACGGGCGATGATGTTAGTAAGCTGTTTTGCGAAAAAAATGAGTAAGTCATAGAATATCAGTGAGCAACAAATATACAATTATGTTTCATTGCTGAATTGCCGGATTGTTTGATTGTTGCCTGTTGATCTGCAAAGCCCCTGACTATTTTTCGGAGAACCGGATTTTTGAACAAAATCATCGAACAATCAAACAATTCTGAAAAGAGAATTAACGAAAACACCACAACTTTTTCTATTTTCCACATGTTGTGAATAAGTAACTTTACTAAAATGCAGTTTCAAATAATTATATTTGGAATAGATGAAATCAGATGATCAGGAAACGTATCCTGTATTTGTGAAACCTAAATTGATGCGCATTGACAGAAACAATCATTAACCTGGAAACCGTAAACCCTATTGAGTTTTTCGGTGTAAACAATGGAAAACTGGATATTTTGAAAAAGAAATTCCCCCTGTTAAAAATTCTCTCGCGGGGCACCCAGGTCAAACTGAGCGGCTCTCCTGAACAGGTCGAAAGTGCCAGGGAAAAAATTGAACTGATCGTTCAATACCTTGAGCGCAACGGCCATATGAGCGAAAATTACTTTGAACAGATCTTAGGGGGCGATGATGCCGAAACGGTTGATCATTTTATCGATCGCAATCCAAACGACATACTTGTATTTGGTCCCAACGGCAAAACCGTACGCGCCAGAACCGTCAACCAAAAACGGCTGGTACAGGTGGCTGAAAAAAACGACATCGTATTTGCCATTGGTCCTGCCGGTACCGGTAAAACCTATACAGCCGTGGCATTGGCTGTGCGGGCGTTAAAGAACAAAATGGTAAAAAAGATCATTCTTACCCGTCCTGCGGTAGAAGCAGGCGAAAGCCTTGGTTTTTTACCCGGCGATCTGAAAGAAAAGATCGATCCCTATCTGCGTCCGTTGTATGATGCGCTGGATGACATGATACCTGCCGATAAGCTCGGCTATTACATGAGCACCCGCGTTATTGAAATTGCACCGCTGGCTTATATGCGCGGCCGTACGCTCGATAATGCGTTTATCATTCTCGATGAGGCACAAAACGCTACCGATTTGCAGATAAAGATGTTCCTCACCCGTATCGGCTCAAATGCCAAGGCCATCATTACCGGTGATATAACGCAGATTGACCTGCCGAAAAATCAACGCAGCGGTTTGGAAAAAGCCTCACGCATACTGCGGAACATCGATGGTATTGCACATATCGAACTCGATGAAGAAGACGTAGTGCGTCACCGCCTCGTAAAAGCCATTATCAAGGCGTATGATCGCGACAGGGAAAAGGAGAAGGAAAATGAGCCGGTACAACAACCCTGGAAAGAACGCAATAAATCAGAAGAAAGAAAATAACTGTCGGATAAAAAGGTTGAAAAACCGATTAGCCCCGTATATCAGCTGGTATATGGGGCTTTTTTCATGCAAGGCCCCCAATGCGTTATGGTTAACTTGTATTGTTGCCCCGCACATCATATCTTCGTTTGCTTTATTTTTGTTGATTATGAAGAAATTAATCATTACGCAGAACGCAGAACGCAGAACGCAAAACGCAAAATGCAGAATGCAAAACGCAAAATGCAAAACGCTTAACGCGAATGGAGCGTTCAGCTTTAAGCGTTCAGCGTTTAGCTTTTCTTTAGCGTTTAGCTTTTTTGTGCTTTTAGCGTTCAGCTTTTCGTGTAATTCGGGCGAGGGAGGCGACGGCAGCTATAAAAAAGCCGAGGATGCGCAGGATGCGGGCCGCCAGTTTATAAGAGCCTCACTGGATGGAGATTATGATAAAGCCGCTTTTTATTTATTAAAAGATTCAACCAACATGTTACTGTTTCAGAAACTACAGGCCGACTACAAGAATCTGAGCAGCAAAGAAAAAAGCAGTTACAAAAATGCCACCATCAGACCCGTTGCCATTACGGGCGAAAACGATTCTACCATTCTATATAAATACTATCATACTTCAAATCCGGCCGATACCACCACGTTACGAATTGTTCGCCGTAACGGAAACTGGCTGGTAGATTTTAAATCGGTTATCAAAATGTAGGAATGTTCTGGAAAAACATTTTACTGGTAGGTTTGGGAGGCGGCGTGGGCAGCATAGCCCGCTTTTTGTGCCAGAAATATATTTATACATGGCATCCCCACCCTTTTCCATTCGGAACGCTTACAGTAAATGTAACCGGTTGTTTTTTGATCGGGTTGTTTTATGCGCTTGCCGAAAAAGGTCATCTGCTCACCCCTGAATGGCGCATTTTGCTCACTACAGGGTTCTGCGGCGGCTTTACCACCTTTTCGACCTTTACCCTTGAAAACGTTACGTTGCTCAGAACCGGCGATCTGATGTACTTTTTATGGTACACTGCGGCGAGTGTTATTCTCAGCATATTGGCTACGTGGCTTGGTATTTTCTTGCTGAAATCGTGAATAAAAAGTAACCGGATGCCATTTACCGGTTACCGGGAACTGGTAACCGGTAACCTGAACTTAATACTTAAAACTTAGAACTTACCACTTACTTTTGTTTAAACTAAAAACACAATATGATAACCGTTTCCCATCCCTGGCATGGGGTGCCTCCAGGTGATCAATCTCCACGGATTGTAAATGCAGTAATTGAAATTCCGCAGGGGTCAAGGGCCAAATACGAAATTGATAAAGAAAGTGGTTTATTAAAACTCGACCGCATTATTTATTCTTCTTTCTATTATCCCTGTAACTATGGTTTTATTCCACAAACTTATGGCGATGATAAAGACCCGCTGGATATACTGGTTATCACTTCGCAGCCGGTACAGGCAATGTGCCTGATGCAGGCAAAAGTGATCGGCGTTATGCAAATGATCGACAGCGGCGATGCCGATGATAAGATCATTGCCGTAGCCGCCAATGATCCCAGCGTAAATCACTATAATAACATTGAAGAAATACCAAAGCACTTCTTTGATGAGCTTCGTCACTTTTTTGAAGAGTATAAAAAACTCGAAAACAAATCTGTTCAGGTGAACGAGTTTGGCGACAAATCTACTGCACTGATCATCATTGAAGACGCATTGAAGCTTTATAAAGAAAATTTTAGAAAGTAGTCAGTAAAGACTGAAAGTCGGAAAGTCCGGGAGTTCGAAAGAAAAATACACAATCGGAGTACTTCTTTCCGACTTTCCGTCTTTCCATCTTTCGGACTTTCGGTCTTTTTTAAAAAAACAGCAATGAATATACAAACCGTTTTACTGTTGATCCTGGTAGGGCTTGCTGCCGGTGCATTAAGCGGCATGGTAGGCATAGGCGGAGGAATAATTATAGTACCTGCGCTCGTATACATATTGGGGTTTTCGCAATTACAGGCACAGGGCACCTCGCTTGGCCTGTTACTATTGCCGGTTGGCATACTGGCTGTAGCCAATTATTATAAACAGGGTTATATCGATATAAAAGTTGTAGCCATCATGTGCGCTTCATTTGTACTGGGCGGCTGGCTGGGAAGCAAATTCTCCCTTTCAATTTCGCAGGAAACCGTAAAAAAAATATTCGCTGTGGTGTTACTGCTGGTAGCGGGAAAAATGTTGCTGCTGGATAAATAAATATCCACTTCTTTTCCATTTTTTCTTTTTCCTCCCGACATAGGGTTATTACCAGCCACTGCAAAAAAATAAAAGTGTTTTTCGTGGTAAATTCCTTTGTCCCTGCATCCCATTAGTACCGTTGATTTTCATTACCTATATGAAATGGCTGCTTATTATACCGGTACTGCTTGCTATTGCCTCCTGCAAACAGGAAGAAAAATATCCCTATGCGCTTGCAAACTTTCCCACTAACCTGCGCCCCTGGCTTTTTGAAATTGTAAACGAAGGATTTATTGGCGATAAAACATATGCTTCGAAAGATTCAATAGAAGCGCATATAACAGATAAAGACCTGTTAAAACTAACCCGGAGCGAACATCCGCTTTTGCGCTCGGTAGCTTTATCTATTGCAACCAACCGTAAAAGTATCGATCACTACAATCTGCTCATGAATCACCTCGACGATACCGGCCGCGTAAGCTGGTATTTTCAATGCACCAGTTTCGAATCAATATATGTTAGCGATTATTTAATTATCCGTTACGCATGGGACAATGAAGCGGCTAAACAAAAAACCATTCGTAAAATATTGCAGCACCATATTTACCTGAAATCGGCTTACAGGGCACTTGACAAAACAAACCTGACCGAAGCAGATTATGAAATAGTAAAAAAAATGGCTGAGCGGGATATCAATATGGACATCAGGGGACTCGCCCTGCTTAAGCTGGCAGGCTACCGTAAAGCAACTGATACACCTTTCTTACATGAGGTTTTGAAAGCAAACTCATATGAGTTTACCTGCGAATGTTTTAGTTTAATGACAAATTATCCCGACAACTTTTACAGCAATCTTCTTTACAATTATTCAAGGCGATTTTACAAATCTATGTGCAGTGATGATTTTATTAAAAGGAATAATGCTGAATGTTATTTGAACGCCATAGCAAGTTATAAGAATGAAAAAAGTGCTGAAATACTTAAAAAAATCTTCAATAGAAAGCCTTTCATGCCCTGTTATCCGGGTGATACCAGTTCTTTAAAAAACGTTCTGTACAACGCTATCCTGAACAACCAATGCCCGCTTTACAACGACATGATCGCTATAATAAAACCTATAAAAGAAAAGGAGATAACATTTTATTTGCCCGTCGATTCAGTAAGCGCTCCATTACCTGCCGGTGAAAAACCCAGGGTATGGTGGTAACCAACATAAAGAACTCCTTACTGCAGAAACTATTTATTTTACTGCTGTAAGGAGCTCTTATCTCAATAATCGCTACCTATCAATCTATAGCTATAGATTTTATTCTTACAAATTGTTCGCCATTGGGTCCGCCGCACCAGAAGCCGCTGGCAAAATAATAAGCCAGCTTGTCAGCATTTAGTTCCTGAACAGATAATTTATAGATGTTGGAATTGGTACCGTTCGAAAGCGTTATCATATCGCCATCTATCTGATACCGGTCGAAGTTGTTATTGCGGCTATCTGTAAACGTACCATCCGGATAAAATTGAAGGGTTACAGGGGAGCCGGTATAAGTTAACCATTTACCGCTTCCATCACCGGGGTCGCCCCGTGTCATTTCAAGCTTCCATGCACCAATAATCGAATTGTTTTCGGGGGCACCATCTTTTGATTTTGAACAACCTGAAATCGTTGCAACGATCAGAAAAAGAAAAAGGGTATTTTTCATGAACTAACTTTTACGATTGACCAGTACCGTCATCATACCGTTGCATGTCCAATCGAAATTAATAGATCAGCCTTTTACCCATTAGCCTTGTGCCTTACTGCTTTCTTTTCCTGTATCTTGAACCTTGTCCCCTTATACCTTATACCCTGAGTCTTGTGCCTTGTTTCTTGTGCCTTTATTCAAAATATCTTTTAATTATCCGTAACTGATTTGTTCGTAAACCCGTATCGGTATTCAAAATACCGGCATTATCAATTTTATCAATACGAACCTGACCCGAAGAATGAATAATTTCATGATCGTTCAACAATATGCCAACATGGTTAATACGGCCTTCAGCGTTATCGAAAAAAGCCAGGTCGCCGCAACGGGCTTCCTGTAAAAACCCAACCGCTTCGCCCTGTGTGGCCTGCAAAAATGCATCGCGCAATAAGGGAATATTAAAAAAGCGAAAAACCATTTGGGTAAATCCGCTGCAATCAACGCCAAAAACCGACCGGCCACCCCACAGATACGGCGTATTTAAAAAACGGGTGGCTTTGTCTTTAATAGATTCCGGCGCCGAAGTGGCATTGGCAGCATTCCAGGGTTTGATCAGCCGGTAATCGATCCGTAATACATCTGACAACCGCTTTGCATTTGCCTCATTGATCAGCGGCGTACCCATTGGCACATGGGCCATTACTTCATTAATGGTAACCGGGCTCACCCAGTCGGTTGTAAACAGCTGCGCTTTATCACTGTTTGTCCATTCAGGGGTTAACACCAGCTGACTGCGAAGACACCAGCCTTCATAACCGTCATAAATACATTGCAGTTTTATAAATTCTTTTGTTTCTTCAAGTACCTGCGCGGCCTCTGCCAGCAATAACTGGCTCACCATTTCACTTTTATGCGTCGGTTCGGCCCGTAATGGAGCAACCGGCACCCTGCAAACTGCATATTCCATAATATCGGTTATAATTTTCACAGCAAATGAAGGGAGGAAAAGCCAGAATACAAAATACAATTGGCAATGAGCAACAGGCAATTGACAATGGCAGCAACCCGCAATTGCCGATTGCCCTGCAACGGTTCATTTTCGTCGCCGGAGAAACCACGGCACGGCTTGCATTTTTAAAACAAAAGAAGCCAAAAAAATTTCGGCACAAAATACCAATAACAATTTTACGTTTAGGGCATGCGCGATAAACAAAACACCTGTAAAAATTACATTGATAGTTTTGTGAAAATTTGACAATTATGCATCTTATGAAAAGAAAATAGCTAATTTTCGCATAGTGAAAACAGACCCTAATTCACATATCAGCGATCAGCAATTGCTCAATTCCTTTTACACCAGCCGCGATAACTACTGGCTGGGTGTTTTACTGCAACGTTATACCCTGTTACTGCTGGGAGTTTGCATGAAATACCTGAAAAACGAGGAAGAGGCCAAAGATTGCGTACAACAGGTGTTTTTGAAAGCCATTACCGAACTGCACAAATACCGGGTTGAATATTTTAAATCGTGGTTATACATGGTGGCCAAAAACCATTGCCTGATGAAACTGCGCGATAAACAGGCCCGTACACCGGCCGAAATCAGGGATGAAATGGCCATTACCCCCGAAGATGACAATAATATTCAGTTACATGTTGAAAAAAACCGCCAACTGGAAATGATGAATGATTGCCTCAACGAACTGAACAAAGAACAAAAACAGTGCGTAACTTTGTTTTATCTTGAAAAGCGGTCGTATAACGAAATTGCCGAACGCACCGGATTTAGCCTTATGCAGGTAAAAAGCTATATTCAAAACGGCAAACGAAATCTGAAGATACTATTAGAGCGAAAACTAAATCTTTAACGATATTAACTAATTCACTATTGACCCCGTCCGACCGGGTCATCCGGGCGGGCATTCACCATTGACCTTATTCAGCATGCAACATGAACAATGACTTACTGAACATATTATCAAACAGCAATAAAGACATTGATAACCAGAAGCTGATGGATTACCTGAGCGGTAAACTGTCGGAACAGGAAAAGCATGAGGTCGAAAAATGGATGGTCGACAATGAATTTGAAAATGAGGCGATGGAAGGTTTGCAACAACTGTCGGGCAATAAAAAACTCGATGGATATGTTGATCAGCTGAATAAAGAATTACACCATTACATCAGGCAAAAAAAAGATCGCCGCGAAAAAAGAAAGATCGGCAATTCTTTCTGGGTATACACCGCCATTGTGTTTATTCTTGTAATAATAATAGTGGCATATATGGTTATTAGCAGAATAGGACAGTAAGTAATATTGAATATCGAATGACCAATGTTGAACTTCGAAATTCATAATTCAACATTCATTATTCAATATTTAATACGCGATTTTATCGGGCTTCTCAATCCATTCCTCAAACACCTTCACTACTTTTTCACGGCCTAAATTCACCATTTCAATAATCCTTTCGTGCATGTCACAGGTCAGTTCCCGGTATATCAGCGAATCATCGAAACCGGCGGCGGCGGCATCGTGCCGGGTAGCACCAAAATAAACCTTCTTAGGACGGGCCCAGTAAATAGCGCCCATACACATGGGACAGGGCTCGCAGGAGGTATATATTTCACAGTCGGTTAACTGAAAACTCTGCAGATTTTTACAGGCATCGCGAATAGCCACTACTTCGGCATGGGCCGTGGGGTCGTTTTGAGTGGCCACACTATTACATCCTTTGCCTACAACGGTATCGCCTTTAACGATCACACAACCAAAAGGCCCCCCTACTCCATTGTTCATGCCCTGCCTTGCCAGGTCAACGGCCATTTGCATAAAGTGTTGTTCACGCTCGCCCATAGGAACTGTTTTGTTATCAAATTTAAGGTATAAAGTTTAAGGTTCAAGGTTTAAGGTAGTTGCCGCGGTTTTAAAACTATAAGTATCCTTATACCGGATTAGAATATTAGGGTGTTCCCAAAAATCAGCTTTTCTAAAACTCAACGACACCTTATACTTTATAGCTTAAACTTTATACCTTAAACTTGTATCTTGTATCCGGTAATAAACATAATTATGATAAAACGACTTCTCCTGTTCATGACCGTACTGTGGTTAACAGATACCTATGCCCAAAAGATCAGTTACGTAGTTTCATTTCCCAACATTATTCACCACGAAGCCCTTATTACATTAACGGCTTCGGCCATTCCGCCGGGCAAAGCCACGTTTCGTATGAGCCGCTCTTCTCCCGGCCGCTATGCCACCCATGAATTTGGTAAAAATGTGTATGATGTAAAAGCATTTGATCAGGCAGGTAATCCTGTAACGGTTAACCGCATCGATGGCGATGTATACGAAGTGCCTAAACAAAACGGGTATGTTCGTATCGATTATACCTTATATGCCGATTATGCCGACGGTACTTATTCGGGTATCGACGAAAGCAGCATTCACCTGAATATGCCGGCCACTTTTATGTGGATCAAAGGTTTTGATAAAGCGCCCATCGATGTTACATTTAATATAACTGCCGATAAAAAATTTACGATAGCCACGCAGTTAAAACCCACTGGTAACCCTTATCAATTTACAGCACCGGGTTTGCAGTACTTTATGGATTGCCCTACCAAAATCGGTAATCTTGTTTGGAAAGAATGGAGCATCAAAAACGCCAATGGCAACAACTATACATTTCGCCTTGCGCTGGAAGCAACTACCAGCGATTCAACAGCAGCTGCATTTGCCGCCAAAGTGAAACGCATTACCGAAGAAGCACAGGCCGTATATGGCGAAGTGCCCGCATATGATTACGGCACTTATACTTTTATTGCCAGCATCAATCCTTATGTTGATGGCGATGGCATGGAGCATCGCAATTCAACCATGATTAGCATACCTGTTGAATTTAACGGCAACAATCAGTTACTGGGTGTTTTTTCGCACGAATTTTTCCATTGCTGGAATGTAGAACGCATTCGCCCCAAAACACTGGAGCCATTCAACTTCGAAAAAAGCAACATGAGCAACGAACTGTGGTGTGCCGAAGGATTTACACAATACTATGGCGAATTGTTATTAACAAGGGCCGGTTTAAAACCAAAGGAACAATTACTGATTTCATTAACCAATCTGATCAATACGAAAGAAAATTCGGCCGGCGCCAAACGATTCTCACCTGCAGAAATGAGCCGCCACGCTGTTTTTGTTGATGCCGGGGTATCGGTAGACCGAACCAATTATCCCAACATGTTCAGCTCCTATTATCCCTATGGTGGCGCTATAGCACTGGCGCTTGACCTTACGCTGCGCACCCGTTTCAGGCTGACGCTTGATGATTACATGACTGCATTATGGAAACGGTTTGGAAAAACAGAGATCGCATATACCATTCCGGGGCTCGAAGAAGTGCTGGCGCAGGTCACCGGCGATAAAACATTTGCAGCAGATTTTTTTACCCGCTATATCACCGGTCACGAATCGTTTAATTACAAACCATTGCTCGAAAGGGCCGGTCTGCAACTTAAAATACAACAGCCTGGTAAAGCCTGGTTAGGGCCCGTGCAATTTGAAGAAGGTAATACAACCATCAACTCCAATACAGTTATTGGTACTCCTCTATACAATGCCGGTTTGGATTACCAGGATGCAATGCTGCAACTGGACGGTAAACTGGTGGCCAGACCAGCCGATATTGCTGAAATACTCAGCCGTCACAAAACCGGTGATGTAGTGAACATTCAGTATAAACATCGTACTGATGTAAAAACTGCCACCGTTACATTAGGCGAAAACCCCGCCTTTATGCTTACTACCTATGAACAGGAAGGCATGACCACAACCAACGACATGCTTGAGTTTCGTAATGCATGGCTGGGCACGAAAGTTAAATAAGTCGGGAAGTCCGAAAGAAAGTTGCTGATAATGGGGTCTTTCTTTCGGACTTGCAGACTTTACTGACTTTCGGACTTATTCTATATCTTTCATATGTAAAAAGCCTACATATGAAGAAAACCTTCTGTTTCGTTTGTTCGTGTTATTTAATCGCTTCGTGTAAGGCACCCAGGTATAGCTATGTATCTCCAACGATGAACACTCCAACCTATAGTCATGCCGGTGAAGGGCAGATGGGCGTGCAGTTTGGCTCGGCAGGTTTGGCCGGCAAGTGCGGAATAGCGCTTACACAAAACATTAATATTAATGCCTGGGGCAGCATATTTCCCGGATCAAACAAGGGGTATGATAGCCGGGAAGCCGAGTTGTCGATCGGCTTTAAATCCCAGCCTTAGGTTTTTTATAAATACCCTTTTAGCAGCATTCCGTGATAAAAATTACCATAGCCCAAACCTCTGAAACATTAGAAGTGCCCCTACCATTCTTTGGATATGATTTCTTCCTTTATACATGTACAACGCACACAAACGACTAAAGACGATAAGTTTTCACCACTTTAGCCCTACCCCCAAATCACCACGTCTCGTCTGCAAAAAATCATCTTATGTCCCCAAGTGAACTTTTTTCATTTGCAGGGAAATGATACCGTCTGCAAGGAAACTTTTTATGTCCGCAAGCGAACTAATTGGCTCTGCAAGCGAACTTTTTTCGTTTGTAGGGAAAAGATACCGCCTGCAAGGGAACTTTGTATGTCCTCAAGCGAACCCCCCCCTTTGCAGCCTTGCAAACGGTATTAGTTACCATGTTGAAGCAAAAAGTTCCCTTGTTTTAGCAACTACTTCCCATACATGAGCTGTTAGTTCCCTGGTTGAACCAAAAAACTTCCCATGTTTGACCAGGAAGTTCCCTCGCAGAAGCAAAAACATCCCCTACGTTACCTGTTAGTTCCCTGGTTGGAGTAAAAAAGTTCCGTAGCAGAAGCAAAAAGATTCCATACATTCACTACAAGTTCCCTTGTACACTAAAACCCACCCATAACACCCAATATCTTCCTCAACTCCTCTTCATTTGCAAGATATAAATGCCCCGCATCGGAAATGGCAGGGTTGTGAAATGTCAATTGATCGGGGGCGATAATTCTTGCTGAAGTATGAAATTCCACAGCGCCCGTTTCTTTTATCAGATTACCAATATTCGAAGACCGAACACCGGCGCCGGGCATGATGATAATACGGCCGTCGGCCTGCTGTACCAGTTTTGCCAGTAAGGCCGCTCCTTCAGGCGCAGCGCTTTTTTGTCCGCTGGTAAGTATACGTTCACATCCACTCGCTATGATTTCTTCCAGGGCCTGAAACGCATCGGGCGTAGCATCAAAAACACGGTGACAGGTAACGCCCATGGGATAAGCCCATTCAACGATGCGTTTTAATTTGTCGGTATCTATTTCTCCATCTTGCTTTTGCAACCCGGTTGAAATACCATCACACCCAAGCTGTTTGCATAAAAGAATATCCTGTTTTATGATAGCAAACTCTTCGTCGTCGTATAAAAAATTGCCTCCACGCGGACGTATAATCGGATACAAAGCAATAGATATCTTTTCACGGGTTTCCCTGATAGTTCCATACGAAGGCGTTGTTCCTCCCTCAACCGGATTATCGCATAACTCAACCCGTGCAGCCCCCGCCTTTTGCGCTATAATGGAAGATTGAATATTGAAGGCACAAACCTCTAAGACTACAGACATGTTGTTTTTGTTTTTGAGTTGCCGAAATGCAAGTTGGCAATTGACAGTTGGCAATAGTCGCGGCTTGCCCATTCACCATTGACCATTCACCATTCACCAGATGCTTTTCGCCGGCACCAGCTTCTCTTCTTTCGCCGATTTTACTGCAAATGAAAATCCTTTCTGTAAGGCGTACCCGCCATACTGTCCTTTTTTATTCACTGCAATAAATCCAACCTGCAGTGTTTTGGCTTTGGCAGGATTGCGACTGATGATGCGTTCTACGGCTTTTTTACAGGCCGCTTCGGGAGCCAGCCCCTGCCGCATTAATTCAACCACAAGGTGCGAACCAACAATACGTATCACTTCTTCACCCACACCGGTTGAGGTGGCAGCGCCTACTTCATTATCAACATATAAACCGGCGCCGATAATGGGCGAATCCCCTACACGGCCATGCATTTTAAAAGCCATGCCGCTGGTAGTACAGGCGCCGCTGAAATTGCCGGTGGCATCCATGGCAATCATACCAATGGTATCGTGATTCGATGGTCCGCCGGGCATGGCGCCGCCTGCCTGCGGTTTATATAATTTATTCTCGATATTAATTACCGGTTCGTATTTCGATGTTTTTAACCATTCCTTCCAGGCCTTTTCACTTTCAGGAGTTAACAGATTTTCTTTTTGAAATCCGTTGGCCAATGCAAACTGCAAAGCCCCATCACCCACCAATACCACATGCGGTGTTTTTTCCATCACCAGCCGCGCAACAGCTATCGGATGTTTAATATATTCCAAACACATCACCGATCCACAATTGTAATGCTCGTCCATAATACAGGCATCGAGCGTAACACGTCCGTCGCGATCGGGTAATCCGCCATAGCCAACCGACTGATTATTGGGGTCGGCTTCCGGTATTTTTACACCTGCCTCAACAGCATCCAATGCCCTGCCACCTTTGCCAAGTATCGTCCATGCTTCGGTATTGGCTGCTGCACCAAAATCCCATGTTGAAATAACAAGAGGATCTCCCTTAACAGGTGCATCATAACTACCTGATTCGGCCAATAATTTTTTTCCGGTTAGTAGTCCCAGTGAACTGAACAGTGATGCCTGCAGAAATTTCCTACGCGATGACATATCTTTTGATTTCAGATTTATTTATTGAGTAAAGTTAATCAGTTAACAAGTTGACAAGTTAATAAGAGCAATGAGGTTAGGGTATTACTTGTTAACTTTTTAACATGTTAACATTTCAACTAAAAGCCAACCACTCATCAACTTTTCAACTTATTAATCAACCAATTTTATCAACTTATTCACCAATAACTTACTTTTAAAAAACACCTAAAATTAAGGGGATCAAATGAAAAAAATTTTTCTTTTACCTTTTACGCTTTTGCTAATCAGTTTTGCAAATGCGCAATACGAGCAGGATTCAGCCTGGTTCAGGGATAACTATTATAAGAAGGAATCATTAATACCCATGCGTGATGGTGTAAAGCTTTTCACCGCAGCGTACATACCTAAAGATGTTACAGAAAAGCATCCTGTTTTATTAGTACGTACACCGTATTCATGTTACCCGTATGGAGAAAACAGTTTTAATCCCGGCTTCTGGCAGCGGTATTTCCGCTATTATGCTCGCGAAGGTTATATTGTTGTATATCAGGATGTACGCGGTCGCGTGATGAGTGAAGGAACATTTGTAGACGTACGCCCTTTTATTGCCAACAAAAAAACAAATCAGGATATCGATGAAGCCAGCGACACCTACGACACCATCGACTGGCTGATAAAAAATATTCAAAACAATAATGGCAATGTAGGCGTAATGGGCATCTCGTACCCCGGCTTCTATTCAACCATGGCCGCGCTTAGCGGGCATCCGGCATTAAAGGCTGTAAGTCCACAGGCGCCGGTTACCGACTGGTTCGCAGGCGACGACTTTCATCACAACGGCGCTTTTTTTCTGATGGATGCCTGGGCTTTTTATGCCGGCGGTTTTGGTACGCCACGTCCTGTTCCCAATAAAGACAGGTACAGACCTATGGTTAAAATGACCAGCAAGGATAATTATGATTATTATCTGCGCATCGGTTCGTTAAAAAACTTTATGGCCCTTACACACGACAGCATGCAATTCTGGAACGATCTGTACGCTCATCCCAATTACGACGAATGGTGGAAAGCGCGTAGCGTTCGCAACTTTGTAAATAATGTTCCTGCTACCACTGCAACGCTTGTAGTAGGCGGCTTATTCGATGCCGAAGATTGCTTTGGCGCCTGGAGAACTTACGAAGCCATTGAACAAAAAGCAAAAAATACCAATCGGCTGGTGATGGGTCCCTGGTATCATGGCCAGTGGGCATCTGCAGACGGAACACGTATGGGTAACGTACGCTTTGGTTCCAACACCAGCACCTGGTACCAGAACAATATCGAAATTCCATTCTTTAATTATTACCTGAAAGGAAAAGGCGATATATCGAAACTGGCCGAAGCCAACGTATTCATCAGCGGCGCCAATGAATGGAAACAATTTGCCCAATGGCCACCTGCCGAAAAAAAGGATGAGTTGTTGTACCTGCAGCCCAATGGCAAACTGGCCTGGGAAAAGCCTTCGGCCAAAAACAATTTCAGTGAATATGTAAGCGATCCGGCCCATCCGGTGCCTTATGCCGAAGATGTGCACTTTACCCGCACGCGCGATTATATGACCGATGATCAGCGCTTTGCCGGCCGTCGCGCCGATGTGTTAACGTTTCAAACCGATGTGTTGAATAACGATGTTACAGTGACCGGTACGGTAGTAGCCGATTTATTGACCAGCATTACTACAACAGACGCTGATTTTATTGTGAAAGTAATTGATGTATTTCCCGATGATTTTAGCTATCCGGGTATAGAGAACAATCAGTCGCGCGATGCCGGCGGCCCCCACCCCATGAGCGGTTACCAGATGCTGGTGCGCGGCGAAGTGATGAGAGGCCGTTTCCGAAACAGTTTTTCAGCACCTGAAGCATTTAAACCCAATAAAACCGAACGGGTAAAATTTGAACTGCCCGATGTAGCGCATACTTTTCAAAAGGGACATCGCATTATGGTGCAGATACAAAGCACCTGGTTTCCGCTGGTAGACCGCAACCCGCAGAAATTTACAGATATCTATCACTGTGATGACAGTGATTTTCAGAAGGCGACTATTCGTATCTATCACGATGCTGCGAATAGCAGTAATATCGTGTTGCCGGTGCTGAAATAAGTTTAGCAGTTAACGAGTTGACAAGTTGAAAAGTTAACAGGTTTACAAGGCCATAACCAGTTAACTTTTCAACTATTTAACTTATCAACTTTTCAACTAATCAACTTACCTTCATTACAAAAAAACCGGAAAGGACACTATTTAGTACCGAATGGTTTTAACATTCAACACATTATGAAAAAAGTTTGGTTTATTGCCTCTATTTTCTCAGCTACATGCAGTTTTTCGCAGGTAAACATCATTCCCCAACCGGCCGAATTACAAATGCCGGCAACAGCAGGCACGTTTGTTATTACAGCCAAAACGCCGATCATTCTCGAAGGTTCGGGGCTCGACAATTCAGCGAATTTTCTGAATGAATACCTGCAACAATTGTACGGATTCAAATTGCCCATTAAGAAAAAAGCAAGTGCCGAAAGGGGCATTCATTTGAACTATGAACGGATGGATTATCCGATACCCGGCGCTTACAATATGGAAGTAAACGCAAAAGGCGTGTATATTGCCGGCGACAATGAAACAGGTGATTTTTACGGCGTACAAACTTTGCTGCAATTATTGCCTGTTGAAAAATCAAAGTCATTATCCATTCCCTATGTTACCATCAAAGATTTTCCCCGCTTTCAATACAGAGGTTTGCACCTCGATGTAGGACGCCATTTCTTTCCTGCAAGCTTTGTAAAACGGTATATCGATTACATCGCCCTGCACAAAATGAATTACTTTCACTGGCATTTAACAGAAGACCAGGGCTGGCGTATTGAAATAAAGAAATATCCCAGCCTTACCACAAAAGGCGCCTGGCGCAACGGTACCATCATAGGCCGCTATCCCGGTACCGGTAACGACAGCATTCATTATGGCGGCTTCTACACACAAAAAGAAGTAAAGGAAATTGTGGCTTACGCAGCCAAACGCTATATCACTATTATTCCTGAAATTGAAATGCCCGGGCACTCGTCTGCCGCACTCACCGCCTATCCGTATCTCGGCTGCACCGGAGGCCCTTATAAAGTACAGGAAACATGGGGCGTGTTCAATGATGTATTCTGCGCAGGGAACGATTCGGTTTTCACCTTCCTGCAAAATGTACTGGATGAAGTGATTCCTTTATTCCCTTCGAAATATGTTCATATCGGCGGTGATGAATGCCCGAAAGAAAGCTGGAAAAAATGTCCCAAATGTCAGAAAAGAATGGCCGATAACCACCTGAAAGATGAACATGAGCTGCAAAGCTATTTTGTACAGCGCATGGAAAAATATATCAACGGGAAAGGTAAAATATTAATAGGCTGGGATGAAATTCTCGAAGGCGGACTGGCCCCCAATGCCGTTGTTATGAGCTGGCGCGGTGAACAGGGTGGCATTGATGCTGCCAAACAAAATCACGATGTGATTATGACGCCGGGCAATTATGTTTACTTCGATCATTCACAATCCCAAAAAGAAGATTCTGTTACCATCGGCGGTTATACATCGGTAAAACAAACCTACAGCTACGAACCTGTTCCCAAAGAATTAGGTGAAACAGAGGCCAATCATGTTTTAGGCGCGCAGGGCAACGTATGGAGCGAATACATGGGCAATACCCAAAAAGTTGAATACATGATCTTCCCGCGTATAAGCGCCCTGAGCGAAGCTTTATGGAGCCCGAAAGCCAAACGCGACTGGACCAGCTTCGAAACCCGCCTGCAAACACAGGTTAAGCGCTACGATCTGTGGGGAGCGAATTATAATAAGATGTTTGAGTAATACAGAATAAGTTATAAGTAATAAGTAAGAAAAGTCCGGAAGAAGTTAAAAGCTGCTTCCGGACTTTTTGTTTTAAGATCCCCTTAATCGTCTTTTGCCACTATCTACTGCCTATTGCCCACTGCCTACTGCCTACTTATTACTTAAAACTTATTACTTACTTAAAAAGCTGCCCCTTTCGGAACAGCTTTCTTATAGCTCTGAGGACTCGAAATATTATTTACAATTGCCCATCGCCTATTCACCTATTTATCCCACCATACACGCGACGTCATCTTATCGCCATTGTTCAAATCAGCAACAGCAGTTTTCAGATTAGCTGCATTTACAGCAGCTTCATTTAACGGATAGGTAAAGCGGCGTGGAATAGTGGCATTGGTTACATTGCCGAAATAATTCACCGGTGTTAATACCGGATAACCGCTTCTGCGCCAGTTGGCCCATGCTTCGTATTCATCCATAAAAGTAGCAATCCAGTATTGCGTATTGATCTGTTGTAAACCGGTTGCAGAACTATACGGATGAGCTGTCAGATAAGTAGTTGCATCTGTAGCAGCAAGGGCAGGACTTGCCCCGGTTTGATTCAGTTGCAATATGGCTGCCTTTACACCATTGTTGTAATAAGTGGCAGCAGTTGTTCCTGTAATATAGCCACGCTCGGCAGCTTCAGCCAGCAATAACGCGGTTTCGGAATAAGTAAGCAAAAAAGAAGGTGCGTCTTTACGGGAAAAGGTGGTGCGATTAACGATTGAATATTGGTTTTGATCGCCGGGCCAGTTGGGAGCTGTGGAAATATCGGTAGCGCCGCCACCTAAATCATATCCATTCGGTTGACCCAACTGAATTGAAGGATCGTTATCTCCTTTATTCGTTGCATCTGAAGGATCGGTAGCCACTGTTGCAATATGCTGCAGCCGGGGATCGCTGGTATTTTTCAGGTAATCAATAAAAGTTTTGCTGATACGGGTAGCATTGGCGTCAACCACATCCAATACCCATCCATTGCCGTTGGTTACCGGGTACCAGTCAAGCGCTTCATGTTGAACAAGCGCATTATCGGTATTATCGGCCATCACACCACCGGCTACAGCTATTTGCACCCATGATTTTGCTTTATCGGGAGCAACTTTGGTCATACGCATTGCCAGCCGCACCATTTCGCTATAGGCAAATTTTTTCCATTTGGCAACATCACCGCCATACATCAAATCGGCCGCACCTACCGTATTCGCAGCTGAAGCATTCAGCTTTCCGGCCGCATCTTTTAATTCATTCAGCATATCGGCATATATATCTTCCTGTTTATCATATTTGGGCTGCTTAATGCCTGAAATATATCCCTGTCCGGCTTCAGTATACGGACAATCGCCATACTGATCGGTGATTCGCTGAAACATAAACACCTTAAATATCCTGGCTATATTATACAGGTTTGCCTGCGTGGCATCTTTTGCAGTATTTGTTGTTACCTCTACAATGTTTTTAATGCTGTTGGGATAATTGGCATCCCAGTAGGCCGAATTAAACCCTGCATTATAGGTATACTTATCGCCCGACCAATAACCGGCCGTAGACGACAGGTGCTGCATCATGCACGCCCCGTATATAAGATTATTACGCCAATCTTCATACGCATTACCATCGCTATTGCCTGAGGTTACCAGCTGGGCCGATGAAAACAGGTAATTGTAATTCACCTGGGTTGCTGAAAGTTTAGTTGGATCGGTATTGATGCTTTCGAAATTTTTGTCGCAGCCCGCCATCATAACCGAACAACAGATAGCTATATATGATATATATTTCATTGTCAGTAGTATTTAATTGAATAACAAATCAGAATTTGACATTGAGGTTTAAACCGAGATTCCTTTGAGCCGGGTAACCCGATAATTCAAGTCCCTGGCCATTGGTGGTGTTCAGGTTCGATTCAGGGTCAATATTCGGAACATGTTTTAACAGTATTGCCACATTGCGGGCTACCAGCGATACACTTAAGCCTTTAACAAAACTGTTTTTTAATACCGATGCAGGCAGTGTATAATTAAATGATATGGAACGAAGCTTTATAAAGCTGGCATCGTATACAAATTCTTCCGTTACGTGATTGGCGCCTGCTGCAATGCCCTGAAAATAGATCTGTGACGGTACGCTTACCGTATTGGGATGATTATCCTCAGTTACCCCTTTGCCAACATATCCTCCTTCCCTGCCCTGCAGTGTATTTTTGTGCAATCCATTCTCATACAGCAGCAGGTTAGTGCCTGAATACATTTTGGCGCCAAATTTAAAATCAACCAAAAACGACAGGGCAAAGTTTTTGTATCGCAGGTCGTTATTAAAACCGCCGGTTGTTTTATAAACACCGCTTCCCAGAGGCACAACATCATCGCTGCGCAGGGGAAAACCATCGGCGCCGTAAATGACCTGTCCGCCCGAATTGCGTTTGTATGCATAACCCGATATCTGGGCAAAAGGCAATCCAACTATATTTTTAATACTAACTCCATCGCCCCAGCGTGGAATAGCGCCGCCTACAACAATTTCTTTGGTGCCTTCGCCTAATGCCAGCACTTTATTATCATTCAGTGCAACGTTGAAAGAAGTATTCCAGGTAAAATGACCCGTTTTATACGGTGTGGCTGTTAATAACATTTCAATACCACGGTTGCGCAATTGTCCGATGTTTACTACATCACCTGAGTAGCCTGTTGTAGGACTGATGGTAGCAGCAAGGATATCATCGGTTGTTTTTTTATTGTACACAGCCACATCAAGACCGAGCCGGTTGTTCAGGAACTGGATATTCAAACCAATTTCCTGCTCTTTAATGTTAACGGGTTTTAATGAATTGTTCGGAATGTCTGATTGGGTAACCTGTCCCAGCGGCAGGCCGCCAATGGTATATGTTTGCAGCATATAGGAAAGTTTATTCCTGTAAGGTGCAGTACCATTTGAAGATTGGGCATAAGAAGCTCTTAACTTCCCAAAGCTGATCCAGGAAGGCAACCTCATTACATCAGAAAAAACAAAACTGGTGCTTACAGAAGGATACAATACATTATCAGAATTAATATTGAGGGTAGAAAACCAGTCGTTACGCGCAGTAAGCGTAAGAAAGAGAAAATCTTTATAGGCCAGATCGGCATTGCCGTAAATTGAGTTCACCCTGTAATGCGCATAATTGTATACAAAAGGTCTTTGTGCAATATTGCTGGGGCTATAAACATAGGGAACAATAAAAGGTCCTGCATTTAGTATACCCGATTGTTTCCATACATTATCCTGGCTATTGCCACCCACATTGGCGCGAAAGCTCAGATCACCGATTTTTTTATTGGCCTCCAGCATAAAGTTCCCGTTCAGTTCATGATAGTCTACTGTATACTGGGTAAGCGATCCGCCGGTATTATAACCTGTTCCGGTAGGAACAACATTTGTTACATCAAAAATGTATCCGTCGCGTGTTACCTGCCCCTGCATCGAGAGCCAGTCGGTTAAACTGTATTTTAATGTGAGGCCGCTGGTTAAGCGATTACGACGGGTAGCGTTTTCAAAACGATATGCTACAAAATATGGATTGTTGAAATAGATATCGGTACCCGGCAGCAATTCAGATTTATCTGCATTTACCTGAGGCTTCAACCACCGGATGTCAAATGAATTGGCGAGGTTCATCGCAGTGGCTATTACGTTGCCCGGTGCATCTGAAAAAGATACGCGGTTCTTTACCTGTTCAAAAACATAATTGGCCGAAAGGGTGAATTGCAGCTTTGGTGTTACGGCATACGTGCTGTTAAAATTTATCCCCTGCTGCTTCATGTTCGAATTGGGTATTACGGTGCCCATGTACAAATTCGATAAGCCAAGTCTGAAATGACCTTTATCGTTTCCACCGGTAAGCGCTACAGAGCTTTGATTGGTTAAACCGGTTTTGAAAAAGCTTTTGAAATTGTCTTTGGCAGGAAGATAAGCATAGGTATTACCCAGAAAATTAACGGCCTGTGAACCATCGAGCTTTGCGCCCCAGCTATAATACGGAGCCGCCTGCGCTGCAGCAGCTGTAGTTGGTTTTACACCCTGAAGGCCCTGGCCGTATTCGTACTGATAATCTCTTTCATCTATCACCTTGTTCAAAGTGAAGTTATTATTGAGTTCAAGGCCAATGCCTTTATTACGTGTGCCCGATTTTGTAGTAATTAATATGGCGCCGTTACCACCACGGTAACCATACAGGGCCGATGCAGCCACGCCTTTCAATACCTGTATGCTTTCAATATCATCGGGGTTAATGGTAGATAAGCCATCTCCAAAATCCTGTCCGCCCCATTGACCTGCGCTACCCTGGTTGCTGTTATCGAAGGGAATACCATCTATAACATATAAGGGCTGGTTATTACCGGCGAGCGAAGCATTACCCCTGATCACGATGCGGCTGCTGCCCGAGGGGCCTGTAGCGGTTCCGGCTACGTTTACACCGGCCACCTGGCCAGTTAATGCATTACCGATATTGGTTTCGCGTGCCTGTGTAAATTTCGACCCGTCTACTTCGGTTGTTGAATAACCAACGGCCCGTTTTTCTTTTTTAATACCGAGGGCGGTCACTACAACTTCATTCATTTGTCCGCTTACAAGCGACATCGTTATGCTGATAGCCTGATTGTCGATGACTTTTACTTCGCGGGTTACAAATCCTACCGAAGAAAATACCAACACATCGCCTTTATTTGCTTCAATTGAAAAAGTGCCTGATGAATTGGTAGCTGTTCCTTTTTTTGTGCCTTTGATAATTACAGTAACACCGGCTATAGGGCTGCCG
This sequence comes from Niastella sp. sgz303648, assembly GCF_059587045.1. Taxonomy (NCBI): domain Bacteria; kingdom Pseudomonadati; phylum Bacteroidota; class Chitinophagia; order Chitinophagales; family Chitinophagaceae; genus Niastella; species Niastella sp. sgz303648. The sequence continues at coordinate 138,710 of NZ_JCAPSW010000015.1, forward strand.
CTGCTATCGGTTACTTTACCGGCTATAATTTCACCAAAATTATACGACACATTGAAATTGCCCGTTTCGGTTTTTGTATCGGGAATTGTACTTCCGTTATCAGCCGGTGTTTTTGATTCGGCAAGAATAACAAACGTATTATCCTTTAATTTTTTAAACCGCAAGCCTGAGTTGCCAAGCACCTGTTTTAAAATGGTTTCAACATCGGCTTTAGTGTTCTGAATTGGATTTACGAGGGTGTTTTTGATAGAAGGATCGGAAAAAAGAAAATACACATCACGACTTTTATTAAGCTCCTTTAACACTTTGTACAGTGTAGGGGCTTTGTCGCTTTTTTGCGTTGGCGTACCGGGCTTATGCTGTTTAACAGGGGTATTGAAGGCATAGGAATCCTGTGCCTTTACAAGGGTAAAGCAAATCAATTGCATACCCGCCAAACAACATAGCAGTTTTGATCCAATGTTGACTTTTTTGATCATAATAACAGCTTTGAGGTATTTCAGTTTTGGTTATGTTTAGGTCGGTTTCTTAAACTCTCATAAAAGACATGAATTGTATATAAAGACACACCAAATCACCTGAAGGCATAGTTCGCCCTCAAAAAACCAATACAACATGACATAACTTTCCTGCCGGCCGAAAAACCGCCGTCGACGAAATGTTACAGGTTTGGTTTAAAGTGCTTTGATTTAATAACTAATAACAATGGTACTATCGCTGCGCTTCACACGAAAATCGGTAGTTGCTTCCAGCGCCTGAAGCAATATATCAAGGTTGTCGTTAGGCAAAATTGCGGTGATTACGGTATTACCAATCTCCTCGTCATCAAGCTGAATGGTTACTCCATAGTGATCTTTGATCTGTTGCAGCACTTCGCGTAAAGGGGTATCTTCGAACTGCAGTTTTTTATCGCGCCAGGCCAGCACATCTTCTTCCTGTGCGGTTTTCTTTTGGGGCTGCTGATTGTTAAACTCTACAAAATCGCCGGGTTTCATGTAAATCGTATCGCCATGGCGTGTATGAATGGTAACACTGCCTTCGGTAAGCAATACATTTGCTTTGTTGTCGCGATTTACAATATTGAACTGGGTACCGGTTACTATTACATCAAATTCAGTGGTGTGCACCACAAACCGCTTATGATCGGGCTTTTTGGAAACATGAAAAAAGGCTTCACCTTTTAACCAAACTTCACGGGGGGTATCTTTCGACCAGTTTTTTGAGTAAGAAATTTCACTGTTGGCATTCAGCATCACGGTCGATCCGTCGGGCAGGTTGCGTTGTGTAATTTGCCCGTACGCAGTGTGCATCGAGGCGGGCGAATTTAACATACGCCACATCGTTATACCCGACACAGCCAGTACCAGAACTGCTGCCGCCGCCCACATTATTTTGCGCAGCCTCATTTTTACAACATGATGTTCCTTTTCTTTTTCGGCCCTTACACTGGCAAGCAATCGCTGTTCGGCCAGTTCAGCAATATGCGGCGCCAATTCTTTTTCAACAATGGAAAGATCATCCATATACAGCTTTGCTTCATTTACCAGCTCCATCTGTTCAGGATGGGCCAGCAGCCACTGTTCCCACTGCTGCAGCTTTTCATTGCCGGCATTAAAATACCAACACTGAAAATGCTCATCAGCTATTATGTCCTCTACGTATACAAAATGTTTTTCCATATTTAAGCCGGTTTCCGCCTACATGTATTCAATAATCGGGTTTTGTACCTCTTTTTTTGTAATTTTTTTTTGATACCGGCTGATTTTTATGATTTTTACATACCGGTCACATGAACGTATTTCATCAAATGAATGAATTCCAACCAAATAAGCTGCTACCCGAATCAGAACAGGCGTTTGCATACTGGCAGGCGTTTACCGAAGGCAACGAAGAAGCCCTTGGATCGTTGTTCAGGCTGTATTATACACAACTGTATAAATACGGTAATAAGATATGCCCCAACACCATTATTCTTGAAGATTGCATACAGGAGCTGTTTTTACAGCTATGGCAAAAAAAGACGCCGGCGCCGGTTACATCGGTCAAAGCATATTTGCTAAAAGCCTTAAAATACAAACTGTTAAAGGCGATGCAACAAAAAAGCAACAAGCCCGTTGAAGATTCAGATGCGTTTGAAATAAGCCACGAACATTTTTTAATAAACCGCCAGCATGATGAAGAAAAAGTAAAAAAGGTGATCGATGCGCTGGCACTATTAACCGACCGGCAGAAAGAGATCATCTACCTTAAATTTTACCAGAACCTTAGTTATGAAGAAGTAAGCGAAATAATGAACATTAGTTACCAAACCGCCCGTAATCTGTTGCACAAAGGCGTATCTGCTATGAAAAAGATTATTTTGCAGTCATATTGTTTTTGTTTTGTTATGATTTAAATGGTTTGATAGTAAACTATCCAACCATCTCCCAGAGCCTTGTTCCCTGCTTTTTATTGCTTTTTTTCCTTTTCCTACAGTACAAAATCTCAATTTGCTACACAATTCTGTTACACAATCGTTTGACATTATTTTTTCTATGGAAACGATAGGAAATAGCTTTAATTTCGCGCAACTTTAAAACAGATTTATATGACCATGGTTGATTCGTTCGAGAAGATACCTGTACGTATTTACTCCGATCAGAAAGAAGGTTCCAAATTTGTAGCAAGTGAAATAGCCGAGTTAATCCGCAGCAAACAAGCGGCCGGCTTATCCTGCGTTTTAGGCCTGGCCACCGGTTCAACTCCAAGGTCGATGTACGCCGAGCTGGTACGATTACACAAAGAAGAAGGATTGAGCTTTAAAAATGTAATCACTTTTAATCTGGATGAATATTATCCGATCGAAAATGATGCATTACAAAGTTATAATCGCTTTATGCATGTTCATTTGTTTGACCATATTGATATCGATCCGAAAAACATACATATCCCCAACGGAGAAATTCCGAAAGAAAAAATCAAAGCACATTGTTTCGAGTACGAGCGCCTTATTGAAGAAGCAGGCGGCATTGATATGCAGGTATTGGGTATAGGTAATAACGGACATATCGGTTTTAACGAACCTGGTTCAAGCATATACTCACGCACACGGCTGGTTACGTTAGATAACTCAACACGTATTGCCAATTCGCATGAGTTTGCCAATTTCTCAGAAGTTCCCCGTCTTGCCATTACCATGGGCATCAGCACCATTTTAAAGGCGAAGAAAATTATGTTGATGGCCTGGGGGCCTGCCAAAGCTGCTGTTGTTCAAAAATCAGCAGAAGATAATATCACCGAACAAATACCGGCTTCATTATTACAACAACACAACGACAGCTTGTTTGTACTGGATGAAGTAGCGGCTTCCGAACTTACCCGCTTTAAATCGCCCTGGCTCACCGGCGATTGCGAATGGACACCCCATATGATCCGCAAAGCGGTGGTGAATATGGCGCTGAAAGTAAACAAACCATTGTTAAGTTTAACGAATATCGATTACCGTGATAACGGTTTGGGCGACCTGCTGGTTGAAAAAGGCGATGCCTACGAAATTAACCTGCAGGTGTATTACCAACTGCGCGACAGCATCACAGGATGGCCCGGCGGCAAACCCGATTTGCACCTGCCCAATCATCCTGAACGCACCAAACCTTATCCCAAACGTTGTGTTATCTTTTCTCCGCACCCCGACGATGATATTATTTCAATGGGTGGCACTTTTCAACGTTTGCACGATCAGGGGCACGATGTACATGTTGCCTATCAAACTTCGGGCAACATTGCCGTTACCGATGAGTTTGTAACACGTTTCATGGATTTTGCCGTTGGCTTTGAAGATATGTTTGGGGTAGACAGCAAAAAGTCGACAGCCATACTGGACCAGGCCCGTCAGTACCTGCGGTTTAAAAAATCGAATCAGATAGATACCCCTGAAATCAGATCGGTAAAGGGTTTGATTCGCCGTTGTGAAGCAAAGGCCACCTGCCGTTACGTGGGTATTAAAGATGAGAACATTCACTATCAGAATCTTCCCTTTTATGAAACCGGCACCATTGAAAAGAAGCCGATGGGAGAAGAAGATGTACTAATGACCATTGAGTTATTACGTAAAATAAAACCTCACCAGATCTATTGCGCAGGCGACCTGGCCGATCCGCATGGAACCCATAAGGTTTGTCTGGATATTGTTTTTGAATCATTACGCCGTATCAAAAAGGCCGGTGATGAATGGATAAATGATTGCTGGGTATGGTTATACAAAGGCGCATGGCAGGAATGGGACCTGAGCGAAATTGAAATGGCCATACCAATGAGTCCCGACCAGGTATTGAAAAAGCGCTTTGGTATATTTATACACCAGTCGCAAAAAGATATGGTTCCCTTCCAGGGAAGCGATAGCCGCGAGTTCTGGCAAAGAGCCGAAGACCGGAACGCCAATACAGCCAACCTGTATGCCCAGTTAGGTCTTACCAAATATGCCGCCATGGAAGCGTTTGTACGCTGGCACTTTTAATCTGTTACAGGTTACAAGTTTCAGGTTACAGGGTTCAGAACATGATCAGGTTCATAAAATGTTAAGGTAATAGCTTCAACTATTACCTTTTTTTATTATCTGCATTTACCTGCCCTATTTAATCTTGTAACCTGTAACCTGAAACCTGTTACCGGAAGCTGCGCCACACATTGAGGTAAAAGCATTCCCCCTACCTCAATATGTCCTCAATAGTTTGCTTTTCGGGCAATTGTGTAAACACATACACCGGTATTTCGTCTGTTCGATAGTTTTCCCGAAGGCTTTTAAGATAATTTATAAATCGTTCGGGCCTATTATTGGCGTAAACGATAATGATATCGGGTAACCTTCTATCGAGGATATGTAAAAGCTGCTGAAAATCTTCCACACAATCAAGATCAACAGGAACAGATGCATGTTGTAATAATTGCTTCATTGGCAACACCTTCTCTGCATGATCGTAAAACAATACAATATACCTGGATTTCGCCTGCATACTTACTGTTTTTGGTATAAGAATAATCTAAAAATAGTATTCCATCATTGCGATTTTGATTGTATTTTCGGTAAGTTATTTGTTAAAAAGTATGGCTATTTATTGAGTAAAAAAAGCGTTGTAAAGATTTTGTGAAAAATTCCGCTTTTTGCTGAGATCGGGTTAAAAAAAATCATATATGAACTTTTCTAATCAGTATCCAACACATGTTTTATTAGCCGAGGATGACGATGAGGATTATCTGATTTTTTCGCTTGCCATAGAAGAGCTTTCCTTCAAAGTAATACTCTCGAGGGCCGAAAATGGTGATATTCTCTTAAAATTGCTGGATGAAAAAAATCCTGATATAGTTTTCCTTGACCTGCTGATGCCCTGCAAAGACGGCCGTCAATGCCTGAAAGAGATCAGGTCAAACAGCAAGTATGATGCTATACCCATTATAGTGTATACGTCGCTGAGCGATCTGCAGAATATTGAGTTTTGTTACCGGGAAGGTTCGAACTTATATGCCATTAAGCCACATACCTTAACCGAGTTAAAAACAATCCTTGAAAAAATATTTTCCATCGATTGGAAAAAGGTATTGTACTTCCCTCCTCGTTCGTCATTCGTATTAAACCCACAATAAAACTACAAACCCGAAACACTTCCTATTTTTTCACAGTCTCCGGCATTGTAGCAGTATTGCCCGTCTCGGGCAACGTTTCGACAGTGGGTTGATGTACGGGCAATGAAATAATGAAGGTTGATCCCTTGTTCACTTTGCTTTGCACCGAAATAAAACCGTTGTGTTTTTCAACGATCTTTTTACAAAGGGTAAGACCAATGCCGGTGCCTTCAAATTCACTATGCACATGCAGGCGCCTGAACATGTCAAATATTTGTTCGGCATAAACCTGGTCGAAGCCTATGCCATTATCCTGCACATAAATGCGGCAGTATTTTATCGGTTCTTTATTCGAAGTGGTGGCAGAAATAATTTCAGAGCGGATATTGATTACCGGGGGATCGTCTTTTTTACAGTATTTAAGCGCATTACTGATCAGGTTTTCAAAAAGCGGCCGCATCAAACCGGGATTAACATCAATAAAAGGCAGCTCCTGCACTTCAATGCGCGCTTTTTTGATTTGAATGGTAGCATCCAGCTCATCAAGCACTTCCTGCACTATAAGGTTCAGGTTGAAGTTAATAAAAGTATCTTTTTCGTTATTGATGCGCGAAAAGGCCAGTATGTCGCTGATGAGCGTTTGCATGCGAACGGCCGCATTTTGTATGCGGGTAATATAATTTACGGCAGCCGAATCGAGCGATTCCTGATACTTTACAAACAACAGGTCGCTGAACGTGCGGATCTTTCGCAGTGGTTCCTGCAGGTCGTGTGAAGCCATGAAAGCAAAACGGTCAAGATCGCGGTTGGCCGATTCGAGCAGGGCAATATTTTCAAGCAACTGGCGGTTCAGCTCTTTCACCCGCTCTTCCGAAGCTTTGCGGTCGTTGATTTCCATTTCAAGGTTCTTGTTGATCACCTTCAACCGTTTTTCCTGTTCTATCAGGCGATGATTTTTGCGGTATAGGTCAACCAGCACCCCTACTTTGGCACGCAGCAGATCGGGATTTACGGGTTTATAAATGTAATCTACCGCCCCCATGCTGTAGCCTTTATAAATGTTTTCTTCACCATAATTATTGGCGGTGATGAAGATGATCGGAATATGTTTCAGCTTCTCTCTTTCATAAATCAGGGCGGCGGTTTCAAAACCATTCAGGTTAGGCATTTTCACATCCATCAAAATAAGCGCAAAGTCTATTTCAGTCAGCAATATCTTCAATGCCTGACGGCCCGAATTTGCTTTTGCAAAAAGATAGTCATCGGGAGCCAGGATGGCTTCCATAGACATTAGGTTATCTTCCCTGTCATCTACCAAAAGAATTTTTGGACGCATTCTCGTTACGGTTTAGCGTTACGCTTAACGCTTAAGGCCTAACGCTTAACGCCATAGCCCCGCAAGGACAGCGTTAAGCGTTCCGCGTTTTGCGTTTCGCATTTACATATAACTTATTACTTACAACTTACTTATAGAACCAAACCCGCATTAATGACAAAAGTTGATCGATTTTCAACGGTTTGGTAATGTAATCCGATGCGCCGGCCTCGATGCATTTTTGCCGGTCGCCTTTCATGGCTTTGGCTGTTACAGCAATAATGGGTAGCAAACTGTTCTTATGCTCACGCCTGATCTTTTGCGTGGTTTCGTACCCATCCATTTCGGGCATCATAATATCCATCAGCACCATATCTATCCTGGGTGTGTCTTCCCGTATAATATTGATGGCATCTTTACCACTTTCGGCCGTAATCACATTCATATTATACCGTTCAAACACCGTGGTCAGCGCAAACAGGTTACGCACATCATCGTCTACCACCAGTATGTTTTTGCCGGTTAAAATATCCTCTTTCTTCCTGATATTTTCAATCAGTTTTCGTTTTTCAGCCGGCAGGTCCCTGTGATTGATATGCAGGTGCAATACTGTTTCCTCAAGCAAATGCTCAAGTGAATTTACCCCTTTTAAAAGAATTTTACTCGATACATTATTCAATTGCTGCAATTCTTTTTTACTGAAATCACGGGCCGAATAAACGATCACCGGCGTTAGCCTGGGCTTTTTCTCCGAAACCTGGTTCACCAGTTCCTGTCCCTGCAAATCGGGTAATGTATAATCCAGTATAATGCAATCAAAATCTTTACTGTTTATTTCATGCATGGCTTTCTCGCCTGTTTCGGCCAGCGTTACTTCCATATTGTCGCTGCTCAGCATTTTTACAATCTGCGATGAATCAACTTCGTTATCTTCTACCACGAGTATTCGTTTCACATCTTTTTTGCTGAATGAAATAATATCATCGAACAGGTCGCTCAGTGATTCATTATCGAGTGGTTTTAAGCGGAAGCTGCGGGCGCCGCGCTTGAGAGCCAGGCTGCGGTTCTCTTCGCCCGAGATCAGATGAACAGGAATATGCCGGTAGCTGAGGTCGTTGCGCAACAACTCCATTACTTTCCATCCGCTGGTATCGGGCAACTTTACATCGAGCGTTATAGCAATCGGCATGAACCGGTTTATAAAATCAAACACTTCAATGTAATTGGTGGCCACAATTGCCTTTAATCCGTACTGGTGCGCTTTTTCGATGATGATCTTTCCAAACCTGATATCATCTTCAACGATCAGTATCGATTTTTCGTTGGGCTGTATATTGTTGCGGTCATCACCCGTATCGTTGATCATTTCGTTTACAATATGCAAGCCTGCTGTTTCATTCGCATCGCCCGACGATACCCTGATGGCATTCAATAACGTATCAATTTCGCCGCTATCGGTACCCAGCTGATACTGAAATTCCGAAAGACTGGCAGGCGCTTCGCGGGTTACAACACCCGATACATTATCTATAGGCAGGAACAATGTGAAGATACTACCCTGCGTTGGCTGGCTTTCGAGCTCGATGGTTCCTCCCAGCAGTTCGGTCAAACCACGACTGATTGATAATCCCAAACCGGTTCCACCATATTTACGGCTGGTACTTCCTTCGGCCTGTTGAAAGGCTTCGAAGATGATACTTTGTTTTTCGAGCGGAATACCAATACCAGTATCACTGATAGCAAATGCCACCACGCGTTGGGCATTGTCGAGACTTGCATTACCGGGTTTCCAGTTTTTATGGGCTTCATATATCTTGAGTTTCACTTCACCTTTTTCGGTAAACTTGAACGAGTTCGACAACAGGTTCTTTAATATCTGGTTCAGTCGCTGAATATCGGTTTCCATGGTTTCGGGCAACCTTGTATCTGTTTCAATGGTAAAGCGCAGATGGCGGGCTTCTGAAATCGGTTTAAATGTAGTTTCAACAAAGGAGGTGATTTCATAAAAGCGCACCGGCGAAATATTGGCGGTAATAAATCCCGATTCGATCTTCGACAGATCAAGAATATCATTGATCAGCTGTATAAGGTCGTCGCCGCAGGAGTGAATGGTTTTGGCATACCGTATTTGTTTTTCCGACAAATTGCCTTCGGCATTTTCGTACAACTGTTGCGCAAGAATAAGCAGGCTGTTCAGCGGCGTACGCAACTCGTGCGACATGTTGGCCAAAAATTCTGATTTATACTTTGAGGTCAATGTTAACTGTTCGGCTTTTTCTTCGAGCGACTTGCGGGCTTCTTCCACTTCCTTGTTCTTGGCTTCCACTTCATTTTTTTGTTTTACCAGCAGCAAGGCTTTATCCTGCAATTCGTCGTTCGTTCTGCGCAATTCTTCCTGCTGTATCTTCAGCTCACTGGCCAGCGACTGCGATTGCGCCAGCAGTTCTTCGGTACGTGTATTGGCCTCGATGGTGTTCAACACAATACCGATACTTTCGGTAAGCTGACTTAAGAAGTCGAGGTGGGTTTGACTGAACGTATCGAGCGAAGCCAGTTCAATAACCGCTTTTACGTTGTTTTCGAACAATACCGGCAAAATGATCACATTGGCGGGTTTTGCTTTACCCAGCGCCGAACTGATTCGTATGTAGTTGGCCGGTACATTGGTTAAAATGATACGTTCTTTTTCAAAGGCCACCTGCCCTACCAAACCTTCGCCGATGCTGAATTCGGTTTGAAAGTTTTTATCTGATTTGTATCCGTAGGCGGCAAACAGGTTCAGTTTTACATTTTGCGTATCCTCATCCTGTTTAAGAATATAAAAGGCGCCGAAGTGAGCGCTTACCACACGCGCCAGCTCAGATAATATTTTTTGTGTAACTGTTTTCAGATCGCGCTGGCCCTGCAGCATCTGACCAAATTTGGCCAGGTTCGATTTCAGCCAGTCCTGTTCCTGGTTACGCAGCGTGGTTTCGCGCAGGTTGGTGATCATCTGGTTGATGGTATCTTTCAACGCTTCCACCTCACCTTTTGCTTCAACCCGAATGGTTCGCGTAAGGTCGCCTTTGGTTACGGCCGAGGCCACTTCCGAAATAGAGCGCACCTGTGTGGTCAGGTTCTGCGCCAGCTGGTTCACGTTTTCGGTAAGGTTCTTCCATATACCGCTCGCGCCCGGCACACTGGCCTGTCCGCCCAGCCGGCCTTCAACCCCTACTTCACGGGCCACGGTCGTTACCTGATCGGCAAAGGTGGCGAGGGTATCGATCATTTCGTTGATGGTATCGATCAGCTGCGACACTTCGCCGCGCGATACAATGGTAAGTTTTTGTTTCAGGTTACCGGTTGCCACGGCAGTTACCACTTTGGCAATACCGCGCACCTGGTTGGTAAGGTTACTGGCCATCATGTTCACACTATCGGTTAAGTCTTTCCAGGTTCCGGCCACCCCTCTTACTTCGGCCTGTCCGCCGAGTTTACCTTCGGTACCTACTTCACGCGCCACACGCGTTACTTCAGATGCGAAGCCGCGTAACTGGTCCACCATGGTGTTGATGGTATTTTTCAGATCCAGGATCTCGCCTTTAACGTCAATGGCTACTGTTTTCGACAGGTCGCCGCTGGCCACGGCCTTGGTTACTTCGGCAATGTTACGCACCTGTGCAGTAAGGTTACCGGTCATCTGGTTCACCGAATCGGTAAGGTCTTTCCAGGTTCCGGCAACACCCGGCACAAACGCCTGTCCGCCGAGTTTACCATCGGTACCTACTTCACGGGCCACGCGCGTTACTTCCGATGCAAAGGCACGCAGCTGGTCAACCATCGTGTTCAGCGTTTCTTTCAACTGCAGGATCTCACCCCGAACATCAACCGTAATTTTTTTCGACATGTCGCCATTGGCCACTGCAATGGCCACTTCGGCAATGTTACGCACCTGAACAGTAAGGTTACCGGCCATCTGGTTTACCGAGTCGGTCAAATCTTTCCAGGTTCCCGCAACACCCGGTACGTTCGCCTGTCCGCCCAGTTTACCTTCGGTACCTACTTCACGCGCCACACGCGTTACTTCCGAAGCAAAACCGCGTAACTGGTCAACCATGGTGTTGATGGTATTTTTCAATTCAAGAATTTCTCCTTTTACGTTCACATCGATCTTGCGGCTTAAGTCGCCATTGGCCACCGCCGTTGTTACCTCGGCAATGTTGCGCACCTGTGAGGTAAGGTTACTGGCCATTTTATTTACGCTATCGTTCAGGTCTTTCCAGGTTCCGGCAACGCCCGGTACATCGGCCTGACCGCCCAGCTTACCTTCCGATCCCACTTCACGCGCCACGCGCGTTACTTCCGAGGCAAAGCCATTCAGCTGATCCACCATGGTGTTGATGGTGTTTTTCAGCTCAAGAATTTCTCCGCGCACATCCACGGTGATCTTACGGCTAAGGTCACCCTTTGCCACGGCAGTGGTTACCTCGGCAATATTACGCACCTGGTTGGTAAGGTTGCTGGCCATCATGTTTACCGAGTCGGTAAGGTCCTTCCAGGTTCCGGCAACACCGCGTACTTCCGCCTGTCCGCCCAGTTTACCTTCCGATCCCACTTCACGCGCCACACGCGTTACTTCCGATGCAAAGCCGCGCAACTGATCCACCATGGTATTGATGGTGTTTTTCAATTCAAGGATCTCGCCTTTTACATCCACATCGATCTTGCGGCTAAGGTCGCCATTGGCCACCGCTGTGGTTACCTCGGCAATGTTGCGCACCTGCGAGGTAAGGTTACTGGCCATTTTATTTACACTATCTGTTAAGTCTTTCCAGGTTCCGCCAACGCCCGGTACGTCGGCCTGTCCGCCCAGCTTACCCTCCGATCCTACTTCACGCGCCACACGCGTTACTTCCGAACCAAACGAGTTCAGCTGGTCAACCATCGTGTTGATGGTATTTTTCAATTCAAGAATTTCTCCTTTTACATCCACGGTGATCTTACGGCTAAGGTCACCCTTTGCCACGGCCGTTGTTACTTCGGCAATGTTTCGCACCTGCCCGGTAAGATTACTGGCCATACCGTTTACCGAGTCGGTCAAATCCTTCCAGGTTCCGGCAACGCCTTTTACCTGTGCCTGTCCGCCGAGTTTTCCTTCGGTACCTACTTCGAGCGCCACACGCGTCACTTCCGAAGAAAATGAGTTCAGCTGGTCAACCATGGTATTGATGGTGTTCTTCAACTCAAGAATTTCGCCTCTTACATCCACGGTGATCTTACGGCTAAGGTCACCCTTTGCTACGGCCGTGGTTACTTCGGCGATGTTGCGCACCTGACCGGTAAGGTTGCTGGCCATCTGGTTTACCGAGTCGGTAAGATCTTTCCACACACCCCCAACCCCTTTTACTTTTGCCTGGCCGCCCAGCTTTCCTTCTGACCCCACTTCACGCGCCACGCGCGTTACTTCGGCCGAGAATGAGTTGAGCTGGTCAACCATGGTATTGATGGTATTTTTCAACTCCGATATTTCTCCTTTTACATCCACGGTGATCTTACGGCTAAGGTCACCCTTTGCCACGGCTGTAGTTACCTCGGCAATGTTACGCACCTGCCCCGTAAGGTTACTCGCCATCTGGTTTACCGAGTCGGTCAAATCTTTCCAGGTTCCGGCAACGCCTTTTACCTGTGCCTGACCGCCGAGCTTTCCTTCGGTACCTACTTCAAGCGCCACACGCGTTACTTCCGAAGAAAACGAGTTCAATTGGTCAACCATCGTATTGATCGTATTCTTCAACTCAAGAATTTCTCCCTTTACATCTACCGTGATCTTTTTCGACAAGTCGCCTTTTGCCACCGCTGTGGTCACCTCGGCAATGTTGCGCACCTGGCCGGTAAGGTTGCTGGCCATCTGGTTTACCGAGTCGGTAAGATCTTTCCATACGCCGCCTACGCCTTTTACTTTTGCCTGGCCGCCGAGCTTACCTTCGGACCCTACTTCACGGGCCACACGTGTTACCTCCATCGAAAACAGGTTCAGCTGTTTCACCATGTCGTTCACCTCTTTGGCAATGGTGGCAAATTCGCCCTGCAGCACATGGCCGCCGATCTCGAGCGGCATTTCTTTCGACAAATTACCTTTGGCCACCGAACTAATTACATCGGCGATTTCGATGGTAGGATGCACCAGGTCACTGATGAGTATATTGAGCGACTCAACGCCTGTACGCCAGGCGCCGCGTGCATTTGGCAATTCAATACGCTGGTTCAGCTTACCCTGTTTACCGATGGTATTACCGGCACGGGTAAACTCCATCATCATTTTTTCGTTTAACGAAATGATCTCATTCAGCGTATCGCATATTTTTCCGCTGATACCTACCTGATCAATAGGCATGCGTACACTAAAATTTCCGTTTTTTACCTGGGTCAATACATGCAACAACTCGCGGGTATCCAAAATTCCCGATAAATGGCGTAGATGCGAAGCCTCCCCATCATCGCCATTCAATATTGGTTGTTTCTTTTTCGGAGGCGCCTGTTTGCCATTTGCAGACTTAATGGGCTGTGAAGCACTTTGACGGGCAGAAGAAGTTTTACCGGGTTTTGAGCGCGCCATAATCAGGAGTTTTAATCGTTAAATACGTTTTTGAAAAACAGGTCGTTTTCGGTTAGGGATGCCGACTGACAAAACAACTTACATCGACCTGCATTATTAACCTCGGACTGTATAATGATTCTATACAGTCTTTCAAACAACGTTCCGATTTTTGACAGGCAATTCATACGGCGTTAAGTTAGTTTTAGCTTATAGATACTTGATAAAATTCCATTATATATTCCCCAGACTGATCGCACAACCCCAAAATGGGTAACCCTTTACCCACACATTAGTTGGAAATCATATTTTTAAGAGAATATTTTAATATTTAATTATCAAGCCATGTGCATGCGCAGGGTGCTAAACTGGCAGTATAATTTTCATCCTTTTTTGTGATGCAGAACTGGCCGTATGGAACTTTGTAAGAAGAAAAACAGGCCCCGATGATGGGTCTGCAATTGACATAACCTCATAACGGATCTGATGTAATTTGGAAGATGTTCGCCTGCTGATCGCCATCGATAATAATATCCTGAAAAGAAGGCATCCATTGAAAGCCGGCTTCTTCGGCAATGCCATTCCGTTCTATATCTTTTTTGGGGACAACCCAGAATAATCTTTTTACTTCGGCAAATGACAAAAAATAAGCGATGCAGGCCTGCATGATTTGTACGGTTACTGCAGGATGCGATGCTACTATTGGCATAACCGGTACGTATATTCTGAAATCGCCTTCTGTGGGGTACAACGGTTTATTCTGCTCTTCTTCGAGCATGCGGTACACTTCGATTTGCCCAATCGGAATGGTATCGTTCAGCAAAATCATAAATGCCTGTGCATAGGTGCTTTCGCCTAACAGTATGAAAAAAACGCGCAGCTGATCAACCGGCAATTTTGCGGGATACCCGTCGGTAAGCCAGCCGTGAATGGCGTCGATATCGCAATTGGAGTGAGTTGAAACCGGTCGTAAGCTGATGGCATGTTGCAAATTCAGTTGCTTACGCCAAACAACGGGTTGTTCATTTCGGGCATCGAGCGATTGACAAAGCAGGTTGGGGTGCAGGGTGGTCATATAAGATAAGATCGAATGATTTCTTAAAATAAACTATTTTTTGGCGGCAGCTAAAAAATGAGCGACAGTTTTTTAAAAAAATCATACAGATCATGGGCGTCAAAAGAGGCAAAGGGTACGGATAAAGGAAATAAATAACTATGGAAATTCACAGGAGGCGGAAATCGAAAACGAAGCAAAAAACAAGTTCCTGCACCTGGCGTATTGCCTATTGCTTTTTGCCTATTGCCTATTGCCTGCTTTCATCACGGCATCACTACAATCTTCTTTTCCTCAATTCTGAAATGAATGCCGGCATATTCAAGCATATTTAAAACAGCAGAAAAATTTTCAGTTCTCGGGATGGAGCCGGTAAACTTATAATCAGGAATTTTTCCCTCATAGCCAATTTCGATATTATACCAGCGGCCAAGCATTCGCATGATCGTTTTTATATCTGCATTTTTAAATGAGTGTAAACCATTTTTCCACGCAATGGCTATTTCAGTATCAACGCCATCAACTACTTTTATCGAATCGCTGGTCAACTCTTTTGTTACTACAGGTATTTGCGCCTGTTGCCCCGCGGTTAATTGTTTTGTACGGCTGGCTTCGGCATCGGGCAAAAAAGAACCTGCAGAAGCATCATCAAATACAAACACTTTTATTTTACCTTTCAGCAATGTGGTTTTGATGGCATCTTCATCGTGATACGCGTTGATGTTGAACTCAGTTCCCAGCACCTCTACTTCAACCGCACGGCCACCCGAAGGCGAATTGATCGACACCACAAAGGGAACATGCGCTCCCTTTACAGGACTTACCTCAAAATAAGCTTCACCGGTTATGGCTACCCTTCTTACGTTACCGGAAAAATGTGTTGGGTATTTTATCGATGAGGCGGCGTTTAACCATACTTTGCTGCCATCGGGTAATACGAGGCGATATTGTCCGCCAACAGGCGTGCTTAATATATTCCAGTTATTCAGCGATTGATTGCCGGATTGTTCAATACCGGTTGACGATTCGTATTTCAATTCGCCGTTTTTTAATTTAACAATCCGGGTATTATTTTCTTCGGCAACCGTACCGGTTGATGCATAGTCGAGATTAATAACAGAACCGTTGGCAAGCGTAAGGGTTGCCTTGTTTCCACCGGGCGGAATATTGATTTTTGCCGGCAGGTGTTTTTCGTTTGCCCCTTTCTGTAACTGGTCTGCGATCACGATCAGGTAAGTGAGTGCTGCGATAATGAGCATAACGGCAGCCGCCACATAAAAACTCCACCGGCGAAAAAAAGGACGTGGCTTTACCCTGGCCACCGTTTGCTCACTTATTTTTTGCCACCAGCCCTGCTTATCTACCTGTTTCATCAGCAACAGATCGGCAAGCAGACGCTCTTCACTATTAATGTGCTCATACACACGTTTGTACGAAGGGTGCTTTGCTACCAGATCATTCAATTGCCGGGTTTCGCTTTCTGTAATTTCCTGCCTTAATTGTTTCAACAGCAATGCTGTTAACTCATCCGCTTCAGTAGTGTTCAATAATTGTAATTCAGTTTCCATGTAGCAATTGCCTGATATAACTATAGAAACAATTTTGGGTTGCTTTTCCTTTACGCAATCGGGAAAAATTCCCGGTGATTTCGCAGGAAGGTGGTACGGATGCAAGCAGATATTTTCTCATATCTGACCTGCTCTCTTTTTTTCTTTTCTCTTTTAGCGCTTAGCTACATTTTGAGGGTATTATCGGTCATCACCAGAAAGCATAACAGCACCGAAAGCATTCCTTTTTTTAATAAGTTGGTGCGAATTAACTGAATGGCTTTGGCCCGTTGTACCCAAACGGTATTGATTGAAATACCGAGCAGTTGGGCTATTTCATCGGCAGAACGCCGTTCGTAGTAGATAAGTTTAAATATTTCTTTACACCGTTGCGGTAACTGTTCAATTTCATATTCAACCTCGCGCAACACTTCGGCATGCACCATATGACTAAGCACATGATCATCGGTTGTATCCTGAATCCAGGCCAGATCATTTTTTGAAGCAGTCTGGCGTTGCGAAAAGCGCAGGTAATTTAAACAGGCATTACGGGTAGTCACGTATAAAAACGCTTTTATATTCGGCAGCGTTTCAAACGATTCATGCCGGTTTAACAATTTTATAAAACTGTCGGCGGCAATGTCTTCTCCTTCTGCATCGTTATCGACCAATCGTTTTGCAAAAAAACACAAACTGGGAAAAAACATATCGTACACAGCTCTGAACGCATGTGAATTCCCTCTCTTAAATTCCTGTAAAAGAGATTTATCCTGAAAATGATGTTTCATTCCTCAAAATGCTTGTTACCCCGTCCCCGGCAGCAGGGGGTTTTGTATTTATTAGGCTTTTGTTATAGCTTGGTTATGTTCAACCGTGTATTACCTTAACCATCACCTATATTCGCAATTATACATCCAAAGTCAGCTGTTCATCAGGCAGCCATAATACCCGCTCGCGGTATAACGGGCGAATATCGAATATTAAAACTAATGTCCAAAAAAAGTTTGCAAAAAAATGCATCAACGTCAACATTATAAATATTTCATATGCTGCCCCAACAGGCACCCCTATTCTTTTTTACAGGATATTATTATAACCTGTTTTCGTTCAGTCTGCTAAGATAGTGGAACGAAAATATAATTTAACGGTAAACAATAAGTGATTTTTTTTTAGCAACACCCAACCAACATATAGTAACACCATTTATGAAAAACACCTTTACTGCAATTCAAAAAAGAAGTCAGAGGTCAGAGGTCAGATGTCAGAAGTCAGAAGTCAGAAGAACCCGTGTTTTTTAATCAACCCTCTTAGTTCCTACTTCTTACTTCAAACTTCTTGCTTCAGACTTCAGACCTCCGACATCCGACTTCAGACTTCCTGCTTGCTAACTTGCTGTTTTTTAGTACATTTATCGAATTAGTATACTTTATCTGATTCCCGAAAACGGTTATGGCTGAGACCGAACAATTATACCGGTTATACCAGGAGATTTTTTTAAAATATTACGAACCGCTTTGCCGGTACGCCTTAACACTTGTAAAGGAGCCGCACAGCTGTGAAGACATTGTTCAGGAAACCTTTCTTCGTGTTTGGGAAAAAAAGCAAAACCTCATTGGTTCCGAGGAGCTCACCTGGTACCTTTATACCGCCATCCGCAATAACTGTTTGAGTTTTCTGGAAAAAAGGCAAAAGACCGTACTGGGCGATGTAAATAGTACCGAAATAACTGAAATACCATACGACCGGCCACTGGCAAATGCGAAAGAAACCGATTTTGATACATTATTAAAAAATGCCCTCGCCAATTTACCACCCAAATGCCGCGAAGTATTTGAATTGAGCCGGGTGAGCGGGCTAACCTACAAACAAATCAGCGATTCACTGGGAATTTCCATAAAAACTGTTGAAAATCAAATGGGTAAGGCGCTTAAAATTCTAAGGGCCTATGTGAGGGAAAGGCAGGGGCTGTATACAATAGCCAGCCTCGTTTTCGTATGGTTGAGCTGTAAATGAACCCAGAATTAACTGGTACCAGTTGCCAGTTACCGGATACCAGATACCAGTTACCAGTTGCCTGTTGCGGGAAACCGGAAACCTGAACCTGGTAACCGGTAACAGGGGGCAGCCGGGCACCGGGAAACGGGAACCTGGTAACAGGGGGTCAGCCGCGTACCGGGAAACCGGAATCAGTTTTTTTTCCGGTGACTATAGGGGTATGTAACAATTTTATGTTTTTATAACAGGACAACCTGTATGAGTGAAAATGATAATATAATAAACCTTATTGCCAAACAGCTGCAGGGCATGGCAACTGCCGAAGAAAAGGAACAACTTCAGCTTTGGCTGAATGCCAACCCCGTACATCAACAGGAATATGATGAAATGGCTGTTATTTGGCAAAAAAGCGGCCCCTTACTGGCTGAACCGGAATTTAATGCCCAAGCTGCCTGGCTAAAGCTCGATGAAAAGATCTCGCCTGTCAGAAAAATGCATTACGGTTCGGTTATTTCTTTTATGTTCACCGCTAAACGCATCGCCATAGCCGTTGTACTTGTAACAGCAATGGCGATTGCCGCATATTGGTGGTACTCACGCTCACAATGGCAAAGTATATTAGCAACCAATAATAACCAGTCAATCACCCTCCCCGATCATTCTGTTGTTTTATTACGCAAAGGTAGCACCCTTCATTTTCCTACCACTTTCAATAAAAAACAGCGTTTGGTTCAATTGACCGGGGAGGCGTTTTTTCAGGTACAACACAATGAGAACCAGCCCTTTTTAATTGCAACACGAAATGCTGAGGTAAAAGTGCTGGGCACTTCCTTTCTCGTTAATTCAAAAGAGGCTGAGGATGAAATAGTGGTGGTAACCGGCACTGTGAACGTAAAAGATAAAAACCGCGATAACAACGCAGTAATACTTACACCCGGTCAACGCGTTTTGCTTCAGAACGACCATTTTTATCAAAACGAGGTTACCGATTCAAACTTTTTGGCCTGGCAAACAGGTTTGCTGAATTTCAAAAACACGTCTCTTCAGAAAGTGCTTCATGATATATCAAATTATTACGATATTCCTGTAATCGTTGATCCGGCCGACGAAGCAGCCACCCGCGATTTAACCATAACAGTTCGGTTTGAAAATCAGCCTTTAGAGCAGGCCCTTGAAGAAATCAAACTTATCACCGGCTTAAACACTAAAAAAGCAGCAGATAAAATTATATTTTGTCGAAAATAAGATAGTTCTTTGTAAATTTTGGAGTTATATAGTTCCCTAAAGTGAATCACGGGCTATAGCATGTGTTATAGCATGAAAAAATGCATCTGTATATTGGTTCTGCTTATGTTTAGTATGCAATTAACCCGGGCACAAAGGGTTAATTTGTTTTCGTATTCCTATACTCCATCATTCGAAAAAGGGTCCATTCGCGATTTCCTCAGCGATATAAATCTGCATGGTTCCGTTATTATTGAATACAGCGCCAACTACATCGATACCGGCAAAATTGTTCATTTGACCGGGTCGCCTGCTACCATCGGGGCCGTATTGCAGCAGGTTTTACAGGACCAGAAAATAAACATCCTTGAAAGAAACAATAAGCTCATTTTTACCCCCTCCGACTCCCCGCTTCCTGATGATTTTTTTGTATCGTATTACTCGGTGTATGGCATGATCAAAGAAGTGGTAAGTGGTGAACCGCTGGCAGATGCCACCGTTTGGCAACCCCTTCGCCAACGCGGCAGCTATTCGAACAATTACGGTTATTATACTTTATTACTTCCCGAAGGCAGGAATATTCTTTTAATATCCTACGCCGGTTACAACAACCAAAGAGTTGAAATTGATGTAAAAGGAAGCACCCGCGCAGATGTTTTTCTGACGCCCAAAAGCGACATTGAAGAAGTAACAGTTGTTTCAGCACCCAAAATCAACGAAAGCGACGAAAATAAAGCTTCCAAAGAAGCCAACTCGTATGATATCATCCTGGGCGAATCGGATATGCTGCGTTCATTTTATATGGACCCGGGCGTTAAAAATATACCCGAAATAACCAATGGTATGTTGGTGCGCGGAGGAAGCCCCGACCAGAATATTTTTTTGCTGGATGGAAACCCCATCTTCAATCCCACCCATTTGCTGGGCACACTTTCCATTGTTAATAAAACATCGGTAAAATCGATGCACCTGTACAAAAGTAATTTCCCGTCGAGGTACGGAGGTGGACTGTCGTCGGTTATTGATGTAATGACGAAAGACGGTAACATGCAACAATGGAAAGGCGAAGCGAATGCCGGTTTGCTGGCAGGCTCATTTACTCTTGAAGGACCGGTGAAAAAAGACCGTTCTTCGATAATGGTTTCTTTTCGCCAAAGCTGGATCAATCCCATACTGCGCATGCTGCATTCGGGTATTGGTGTAAACTTTTTCGATCTGCACCTGAAATTCACGCAATGGATCGGTAAAAAAGATAAACTGATGCTCAACGCCTATGCCGGTCACGACCAGTTGCAGCTGCATCAAAATTACAGCAACAACCAGCAGCAGTGGGGCAACAAAGCCATATCGCTTGCATGGAACCGGTTGCTTAGTCCGCGTGCTTTCGTAAACTCATCATTCAACATCAGCAATTACGATAACATTGCCGGTTTCAGGTATAACCTGTACGACAGTTCGGGCCGAATGGTGCAGAACAGGGTATACAATACCTATTCTTCCATACGCCAATACAACATGCGTACCGCACTTGAAATATCGGCTTCCAACAATGTTAAGATTAATGTTGGCGGCAAAGCCTCATATACACGCATACATCCTTTCGATTCAAACATATCATCAGACTTTATCGACAAACCCGGCGATTTCAGCGCCTTTCCACCTCTGTCGTTTAATGAAGTAGCGTTTTTTTATGAAAATGAAATAAGGCCCGACAAACAATTCTTTTTCAGACCCGGCATTCATGTATCACTTTACCGGCACAACGATTTTCACTATACATCGTGGCAGCCCCGATTACTGGCGATATACAAACCCGATCAGCACAACCAGTTAGAAATATCGTATAACCACATGACGCAATACCTGCACCTGGTAACCAATCCCTACATGGGTATCAACAGCGATGCATGGGTGCCCAGCACGGAAGACCTGAACCCCGAAGAAAGCGACATGATCAACTTCGGTTATACCTGGCGCGACAGCAAAAAGCTGCTCATTAAAGCCGATGTATACTATAAGCAGTTAAAAAATGTGACCAACTATGCCGAAGGCAAAAATCTTTTTTTAAATACGGCCGACTGGAGCGACAACGTACAACTGGGAAAAGGCTGGTGTTACGGACTTGAAACAAAAGCCGAAAAAGTTACTGATAAATGGTATTTACACTTCAGTTATACTTTATCATGGAACTGGCGCCGGTTTAATGAAATTAACAACGGCGAAAAGTTTCCTTTCAAATACGACCGCCGGCACGAGATCAATGCAGCCGCCACTTACCGGTATAACAAACACTGGACTTTTTCCTCAATGTGGATGTTTGCTACGGGCGATGTATACAGCCTGCCCAACCAGATATATCCTGATTTTGACGATGCCCAGCAAATCAGCGATCCGCTGGCGCCCAAAGAGTACCGGCTGATTTATAATTCGAGCACTGTAAACCGGTACCGCACACTGCCCTATCACCGGCTCGATGTGTCGGCCAGCTACAGTCAGCAACTGACCCAAAAACTGAATTCGCGCTTCACCGCAGGCGTTTATAATATTTATGGTTCACCAAGTCAATATGTATACGATCTTGAAGGCACATTAGGAAAACGGTCGCTGGTTGTTACAACCAAATACCAGTTTTTTCAAATTACACCCTATATTTCGTATTCAGTGAGTTTTTAAATAAATGAGATCCCGCATTCGGCCATACTATTTTTTGCACGGCCGGTACAAATACGTATGGATATTTGTGCTGGTGGTGTGTGTTGCATCGTGCAAAAAGAACTTTACAAGCGACCAGTTTGAAGATGACAAGCTGGTAGTGCTGGCCGAGATCACGGCTTATGATACGATGAAAATTCCGATTGGCAAAACCATAAAAATCGACAACGGCAGTTTAATACGGTTCGAAAAGGTAAACGACGCCACCGTTACGCTCACCGAAGCCAATAATTTAAGCTGGGTATTGCAACCGAACTATTCGCCCCAATACGCCAATAACCCAACATCGGTATTTACCAACCATAAACGTTTTAAAGCCAACACCTCCTATACTATCGAGATCAACCATCCTACCCTTGGTATTGTAAAAGCCACCACGTTTATTCCGGCCTTACCCCGGTTAATTTCGGTCGACACGGCATCGGCGCTGTTCAACGATAAAGATGTACTGGCGGCTAATATTACCTGGAAGGATTCGGCCGACAAGGAGGAATTGTATATTATCGAAGCGCTGAAAGAACTGGTAAAGGTGGCCCATTATTTTTTTTACCAGGGAAAACGGTACAATTATGACACCCAGGCGGGAAAAGAATTGTATGGCCAGATACAAAATAATCCCGGCGGCGTAAAGATTTATTCAGATACTGTAGGCTTAAACAAATTTGTGAGGCTGAACCTGTATACAGAAGATGTTAATTCAGAAAATGCCCGCATCGATAATTTAACCAACCCCTTCCGCCGCATCTTTTTTACCGATCAGTCATTTAATGGAAAAGAATACACCACCCGGGTGTATATCGATAAGCAATTTTTTGTTGATACAAAGCAAAAAGGGCGGGTGCGTTTACAATTGAAATCGGTCAGCAAGGAATTATATAGCTATCTGAAATTATATGAAAAATATAAAACCGATTTCGGTTCTGTTCCTACCAACCAGCTTATTTCTCCATCGGGTAACATCCAAAAGGGCTTAGGCATCTTTGGCGGTTCGGCCAAACGCGAGAAGATCTATTATTTCGATGAATTAAGATAACAAGTTTCAAGGCACAAAGTTCAAGTTTCAAGGTACAAGGCTCAAGTTTCAAGGTACAAGGCTCAAGGCACAAGTCTCTGAGAAGCAGGATTCCTCCCTAAAGCTTTCTTGTGCCCTGTTTTTTTGTGCCTTCTTTTCTTGTACCTTGTTCCTTGTTTCTTGTGCCTTTTCTGCGCCTTGCAGCTTTGTTTCCTCATTCCCTTATCACATCTTTTCTAGAAAAATTTTCCCCGGGGGAAACGTAGGGGTGTTTTTTCTTTCACTGTTTTATATAAGCATCGTGCTATTTATTGAATCCAATATTCAGTCATTATTCCTGGTTAACCTTTACCATAATAGATACTAACTTATGATTTTAGCAGAAGCCCCTGCGTTTAACAGGATCATCCCTATGCCTGTTAAGAAGATTGCTAACACCGGCCGCCTGAAAGTAAGCGCTGTTATTATTACGCTTAATGAAGAACGTATTATTCAAAAAACCTTATCAAGATTGAACTGGTGCGATGAAATTATCATTGTAGATAGTTTCAGTACCGACAATACGATTGCGATTTGTGAGCAATTCAATTGTAAAATCTTTTCAAGACGTTTTGATGGATACGGTTCGCAAAAGCAGTATGCTGTATCGATGGCAAAGAACGACTGGATCCTATGCCTCGATGCAGATGAAGTATTATCCGTTGAACTGATGCAGGAAATCATGGCAGCAACCGAAAAAGAAACGCCTTATGCCGGCTTTTCATTTCCGATGAACATGGTTTTCCTGAACAAGGAGTTTACCTATGGCCGGGAAAGCGGCCGTTACTTTTTGCGTTTATTCAACAGGCAAAAAGGCGGTTTTACCAGTGATAAAGTGCATGAAGGCATTCAGTTAAACGGCCCCATCAAAAAAATGCGCCACCTGGTACAGCATTACAGCTACTCAAGCATCAACCAATATCTCGAAAAGTTGAACCGCTATTCAAGCTATTCGGCCGAAATGGCTTTTAAAAAAGGAAAGAAAAAATCGATGGCAGCCCTGTTATTTGCCATACCGTATAATTTTTTCAAATACTATATTCTGGAAAGAAACTTCCTGAACGGCACCAAAGGTTTGTACTGGTCGGTGCTATCGGCCTATTATCATTTTGCCAAATATTTAAAAATAAAAGAACTGCATCAAAAAGTGCAGCTATAGCAGCATTCAATCCTATGCAATCCGGATTATATTACGTATATATTTTTATCGTAACGGGTATTGTGGTATGGATCGTTCTCAAATATTTTTCATTTCGTACCCGGCCTCCGTTACGTGTGTTAATGTATCACAAAGTAAGCGACAACGAACACAAAGATTACCTCACCATTCCTGTAAACCAGCTCGAAGCGCAGTTTACTTATCTTCTCAAAGAAGGGTACTCCCCTGTTTTGCTGAGCGAGTTGCTTAAGTATGTTCGTTCGGGAAAACCGTTACCGCCCAAACCGGTTGTAATAACTTTCGACGACGGGTACCGCGATAACTATACGGTTATGTACCCTTTGCTGAAAAAGTATGGCATTAAAGCCAATATTTTTTTAGTACCCACATTTTTACAACAGGAACAGCAGCCCGAAAATGGTTCGGACGAACAATATCTGCAGCTAAGCGATATCAATGCCATGGACAAACAACTGGTTGAATTTGGCCTGCATTCGTATGACCATAAAAGCTACAAAACACTTACAGCCGAAGAAGTCGACAAAGACATTGTTAAAAGCAAGGCAATGCTGATAACCATGAATATTCCCTTTCAGCCCTGCCTGGCCTATCCGTACGGCGCTTTTCCCAAACGCAATCCGGTAAAGCTGCGCAAATTGTTCAATACTTTGGCCGACAATAAAATCGCCCTTGCCTTTAGAATAGGTAACCGGTTAAATAATGTACCGCTGAAAAATCCCCTGCTGATTCAACGCCTCGACATCAGGGGCGACGAGTCTTTTGAAAAATTTGTAAAGTTGGTTAAGAAAGGAAAAAGCCGGTTTTAAATGAAAAATTAGAAATAAGAAATAAAGAATTAGAAAGTGAACCCTTGAAGCAGTTTTCCTACTTTTTCATTTAACATTTTTCATTTAACATTTTTCATTTCTATAGACGAGTCTTTTGAAAAATTTGTAAAGCTGGTTAAGAAAGGAAAAAGCCGGTTTTGATGGCCGGCAGCTTTAACTGCCCGCGCAAAGAAGTTATCACCAATTAGGGATTTTGCGATTTTGAGATTTCGGTACTTTGAGATTTAATGGCAATTATAAAGCAGAAGAAATCAGGAAATCTCTAAATCCCAAAATCAGAAATAAAGACAAAGGGCTGAGAAAATGTAACTTTTCTCAGCCCTTACCTTTTTAATTTAAAATTTTTCCAGCTATACCATTATGGAAACAAAGCGCCATAGATGCTCTGAAAGGTATCAGAAATAACGCTCGTTAAAATTCGTGCTATTGCAGGAGGAGCGCCCTGACCCTGTTCAGTAAACATATGATCACCCACCTGATAATAAGTAGCTGTATTATTATCATTGATCTTAATCACTGAATTTGCATGGAAATAATAATCCTTGCTGAAGTTCAGCGAGTCGGTAATGAACAGAAAGTTCATTCTGAGCATTTCCTTAGTGGGCTTATTGTAATAACATTCAACCCGGTACCTTCCTATTCTCGCCTTGCCGTTAAAAGCCGATTTATCGATGAATTTCAACGTATCGGTATTCTCTACGATAGAATCGACACGTGTTTTCAGCTGCAAAAAAACTGCAGGTGCAGGAGGCGCATAAGCAACGGTTGTAGCGCTGGTATTTGCGTTAGTGGTTGTTGTAGTGCTGTTGTTCGTGCGCTGCTGCGCAAATGCGGGCAGGGCTGCGGTAATTAAGAGTAACGAGAGCAATCGGGTTATCATAGCAGTAGGTATTTATTATTAAATATAATTACAATATAGATCGAATTTATCATACCTGCAAGCACGGAGGGGTCTTTTATTAAACGAAAACTGCTATTATTTTATGCGAATTTCCATTTTTTTTATCAAGTACTATTGAAATCGGTTACAATTTAATTTCAGCCTTATTTTATGGATTATTATGGCTTATTAACCAGAAAAATATAAATTTATTAATGCAATCGGTTACAATGCCATAAAATCTTATTAACTAACGATTAAAGAACTATGCTATGAAAAAAATTTTAATTGGTTTGGGAGCAGGCCTCTTTTTGCTATCAGGTTGCAAAAAACAACAGGAAAAAGCTGCTGACACCACCCGCCAGGCCAGGGAAGAAGCTACAGCCGTCATCGATGCTGGTACGGTTCAGCAATACATCCGGGGATTTGGCGGAGCCAGCATCCGGGGCTGGATCGCCGATTTAACCAGCGACCAGCGAACCAAAGCTTTTTCGGCCAGCAGTGGTATTGGAATAAGCGTACTGCGGGTTCGCGTTTCGCCCAACAGCTCGGATTTTGCAGCAGAAAAAGCTACTATTGATGCTGCTAAATCGTATGGGGCATCGGTAATTGCCTCGGCCTGGACGGCCCCGGCCTCGATGAAAGACAACAACAGCCTTATAGGAGGAAAACTGAACACCGGTTCATATGCCGCTTATGCCGCTCACCTGAGCAATTTCTGCTCAACAGTTGGCGGAGTGTCGGCTATCAGTCCTACCAACGAACCAAACATTGCGGTCACCTACGAGTCAATGAGTTTAACAGCATCGGAAGTAGCTGCCTTTGTGGCTGCACAGGGCAGTAATTGCGGCGCTCCCATCATGGCTCCCGAAACATTCAACATGGACCAAACTTATATGGATACCTACCTGAGCAATGCAACTGCAAAGTCAAAAACAGGTTATGTTTGTGGTCACATTTACGGCAAAACACCTTATGTTTATTCGCCGGGCAAAGAAGTTTGGATGACCGAACACTTTACCAATTCAACCGACGCCAACGACTGGAGCAGCGCCATGGGTGTTGCCAAAGAAATTCACGATTGTATGAATGCCGGCTACAACATGTATGTATGGTGGTATATCAGAAGAAGTTATGGTTTAATAGATGAAAGCAGCAATATCACCAAACGCGGTTATGTTATGTCGCAATGGGCCCGGTATGTACGGCCCGGATATAATAAGATATCCTGCACGGCTAATCCCACTTCAGGTGTATATGTAACCGCCTATAAAAGCGGTTCGAAAATAGTAGTGGTGGCTGTTAACCAAAATACAGACGTCACCTATCAGCCGTTCAGTATAAGTGGCGTAACCGTTGCAGGCTTCAGCCGGTACCGGACTACCAGCGCAGCCAATCTGGCTGCCGATAGTTTTACGATCTCCGGCAGTAGCTTTGGCATTAATCTTCCGGCACAAAGCGTAACCACACTGGTATCGAATTAAACAATGGCGTAACCGGTTGCATATTTTATTATGGCAGGTATTTCTGTTTGATCACATCTATATGATGCAGTTCGTGCCCGATGGTTGCCTTCAAAAACTCTTCTACCGTTAATTCATATTTCCAGGCTTTGCCTGTAAGTAACAACTGCTCAGGTGATAATGAATTCATAAAACTTATAGTAGCATTGCGCACATTTTCAAAATCATTGATAAGTGCACTTACATTTTGCTCATCGAAGCGGCTGTTATCAACAAACAAATTCTGGTCGTACCCGGGCAAAGGCGTTTTATCATTCCTGCTGAACCGCAGGGCGCGATAGGTCATTATTCTTTCATGATCGGTCATATGACCAATGATTTGTTTGATGCTCCATTTGCCGGGCGCATACCGGTAACCGGCCTTCTCTTCAGTAAACGATTTAAGCAACTGCAGGTTTTCTTTCGACAAAATCAACTGCCGGTAATCATTATTGCCTGTTAATTCAATATAGAAGGGAAAACCATCTTCGATTGAATATTTCATAAGAGATTTATTTTTGGCTGAAAAAGTATTCGCGGAAGATATGAAATACTGCCGAAGCCATAAAATGCGTTAAAGGTTTATATGTAATGAGCCATAATAAGCTGGTAAAGTATTCCGAAAAATTTTACCACCCGATTTTGAACGCTGGTTTTAACTTATTTTCGCGCACCGTTTCAACCTATGATAAAAACTCATAAAATGATTACAGAAAAAACAACATTGAATATCTGGTCAACACTTCCGGCCCGCCTCGCAATGGCTGCCGGTGTAGCGCTCACGCTGAATGCCTGCTCAAATGGAGAGGCCAATACATCCAAAAACAAACCAACAGTTGCAGTAAAGGACTCCGCTGCAGCCGAAAAAGCGGCTCCGGCACAGACAGCAGCCGCCGTTACCCCGCTCGACACAGCAGCTTATAACAAAAAATTGGTACAACTGGCCAATGGCGATTCAAGCGGCCGCTGGCCGGTAAAAGCGCCCTACCCGCTGGCAGGCGCCGTTCTTCCTTTTAAACGGATAGTAGCTTATTACGGAAACCTGTATTCAAAAAATATGGGCGTACTGGGTGAATATCCGCCTGACGAAATGCTGCGAAGGCTGAAAGACGAAGTGAAAAAGTGGGAGGATGCCGATAAGTCAACCCCCGTGCAACCCGCCCTTCATTATATTGCTGTAACCGCCCAGGGCAGCCCCGGCAAAGACGGTAAATACCGCTTGCGCATGCCCTTCAAACAAATCGATTCGATTTTGGGTTTGGCAGCCCGCATCAATGCACTGGTGTTCCTTGATGTTCAGGTTGGCTTCAGCAACGTGCAGGCCGAAATTCCCCTGCTTGAACAATACCTGAAAATGCCGCATGTGCATCTCGGCATCGACCCCGAGTTTTCGATGAAAACCGGTAAAAGACCGGGTTCAGTGATCGGCACCATGGATGCCACCGATGTGAATTTTGTATCGGAATACCTGAGCAAGCTGGTTAAAGCCAATAACCTTCCGCCCAAAATACTGGTGGTTCACCGGTTCACCCAAAACATGGTTACCAATTATAAAAATATCAAAACCCGACCCGAAGTACAGCTGCTGGTTGATATGGACGGATGGGGAGAACCATCTCTTAAACACGACAGCTACAAAGCTTATGTATGGAAAGAACCCGTTCAGTTCAGCGGTTTCAAGCTGTTTTATAAAAATGATATCCGCAAAAAGAACAGCCACATGTTAACGCCTGCCGAAGTGCTGGCCGAAAAACCACAGCCGATTTACATACAGTATCAATAATATTTGCCGCCTGCAAACAATCTGCAGCGCAACTCAACACAAAGCCTTCCGACCTGTCGGGAGGCTTTGTGTTTTCTATTACCCCATTCGTCGGTTATTTCAACCCGGTCATCGATAATAAGGCAACAACGTTTTCCTTAAGTAATACATTTAACATCGACGGCATACGCCGCATCGCCTTTCCTTTTGAAAATACAAAACCGGCCCGGAATGCCCCCGACCTTATTCAATTGAAGGCATTTTCCTGAAAATGAATGGCCAAAGGCCAACCATAGGTATTTATTATTCGTACAAGAGATAACAAGATTTTATTTGTGCTCCCTATAAAAACCTGGATAAAATACTGGCTTTGTGCGACCGCCCTTTTTGCGGCAGCTTCAGGCTATTCACAAATGCAGACCTGCCCTACGAATATCAATTTTAATGCAAGGGATCTGTCGAACTGGTCTGCCGTTACCGGGTTAATAGCCGGGGGCACGCAAACTTATCCGGCGCCCAACTCAGGCGTTACCAATATTCCGGAATACACTATCAACACCACCGGCATCGATGTAATAACAACTTCTTCAAATGATCCTTTTGGCGGTTTTTCCACCATTCCTACTATAAATGGTTATGCATACAATTATTCGGTGATGTTAGGTTCAACGGCCACTTCGTACGATTTGCACACCAATACCCGCAACCCGGGTGGTTTTACGAGGGCCATTACCTATGTGATCACTGTACCGAACGGGTCTCCAACAGTTCCTTACACCATGACCTATGCCTATGCGATGGTACTGGAAAACGGAACGCATAATTCAAATGAACAACCCCTGTTCAAAGCCACCCTAAGTACCGCCGACAGCATTATAACCTGCGCTTCGCCCCAATATTATCTGCCCACTTTTAATAATGCCGGAGGGGGAAGTGGTGGCGGTTCCGGTACAGGGGCCACACTCGACACAGCTACAGCCCTGGCCAACGGATTTACCAACAGTCCGGTGCTATTTTTATCGCATTCAGGAAACGGCAACAACGCCGGCACCCTGCTGCAGGATGTATGGACCAAAGGATGGACCGAAGTTACCTTTGACCTTTCGCCCTATCGCGGACATCAGGTTACTCTTACGTTTGAGTCAGACAATTGCCACCCGGGAGCGCATTTTGCCTATGCCTATGTGGCCTTGCGAAATACCTGCGCCGGATTAGAGATCAGTGGAAAAACGGTTGCCTGTACCAACTCAACAATTGAATATTCGGTACCGGCCCTCGCCGGCGCTACCTATAACTGGACGGTGCCTGCAGGCTGGACGATCGTATCGGGCGCCAATACAAATATAATAGACGTAATTGTGGGAAGCACCGGCGGAGATGTAATTAACCACGAAGTGAATGGCTGCGCCGACCTGAAAGATACCATTGCAGTAACCACTACCCCACCCACAGTGGCCGGCCGGGTAAACAGCGATACCACTATTTGCGCGGGCATCAACAGCAGCCCGTTAACCATTTCGGGTGAAACGGGCAATATTTTAAAATGGCTGTCATCAACAGACGGCATTAACTGGCGCGACATAAGTGTTACTACTGATAGCTATACGGCGCAAAATCTGAGTACCACTACCCAATACAGGGCGCTGGTACAAAACGGAGCAGCCTGCAACATCGACACAAGCGCCGCAGCCATTATTACGGTTGATCCCAAATCGGTTGGTGGTGTCATTGACCCATCTGAAGTAAACGTTTGCGCCGGGCAAACCATTACGCCAACGCTTATACTAAGCAACTATACAGGATCGGTGATAAACTGGCAGCTATCGAACAACAATGTGAGCTGGAATAATGCTGCGCCTGCCAATCAAACCGACAGCTACAACGCAGGCCTCGTAACTACCACCATGTATTACCGAACGATTGTGAAAAGCGGAGTTTGTCCTGCCGATACCAGCAGCATAGCCACCCTCCGATACATCAACGTACCATTTCCTGCTGCATCCATAGACCCTGATTCAACATTCATCTGCTATGGCAAATCGGCCCTGCTGAATGCCACTATAACTACCGGAACCAGCTATACCTGGAGCAACAATGTGCCTGTAACACCTGCGGGCAATGGCGTTGTTACCGGTTTACCTTATACCACCAGCGCAACCGCAACGCCTTTGGTTACTTCGAACGTAGTGTTTACGGTGTATAATGCAGGATGCCCCAATGCGCTTATCGATACATTTCATATAGAAGTATCGAAGCCGATTATTGTATCTGCCGGAAATGATACGGCGGTTGTAGTGAATCAGCCCATGCAATTCAATGCCACGGTAAATGATTCTACTGTCAATAGCTGGAGCTGGTCACCGGTAACCGGTTTAAACAGTACCAGTATACCCAACCCCGTGGGAATTTATGACATGAATGCACCTGCTTCGATTACGTATACAGTAACAGCCAAAACACCGCCCGGCTGCACCGGTACAGATTTGATTACGGTAAAGATCTTTAAAACAGGCGCCGATATTTTTATGCCCAACGCGTTCAGCCCCAATGGCGATGGCAATAATGATGTAATACGCCCCGTTATGGCCGGCATAAAACAGCTGAACTTTTTCAAAATATACAACCGCTGGGGACAGCTGGTATTCAGCACCAATGAACCCGGTAAAGGCTGGAATGGCGTGCTGGGCAGCACACAGCAGTCGACCGACAACTTCGTATATATGGTGCAGGCAGTTGACTACACGGGCAAGGTAATTACCAAAAAAGGAAATTTTATATTGGTAAGATAATAATACTATACTTACTCAGTTCTCAAACTTTTTACGGGATTGGCAATCGCTGCTTTTATGGCCTGAAAGCTTAACGTAATTACGGCAATGATCAGTGAAGCGATTCCTGCCAGCACAAATATCCACCACTCCAGTTGTATGCGGTAGGCAAAATCCTGCAGCCATTTATTCATCACCAGCCACGAAAGCGGAACAGCCGCCAGCATGGAAATGAACACTACCTTCAGCAGGCTTTCTGTTAACAGTGAAACCATGCTGCCAACACTGGCGCCCAGCACTTTTCGAATACCAATTTCTTTTACCCGTTGTGCCACGGTGAAAGTGATCAGTCCGAACAAACCCAAACAGGCAATGAGAATGGTAAGTATAGTAAATACAAGCAGTACCTGCCCCTGTTTTTGTTCTGCCGCGTATTGGGCTGCAAAATTCTGATCAAGAAAATGATAAATAAACGGCGAAGCGGCATCAAACCTTCTGAATGTTTGCGCAACAAAAGCGATCGCCCGGGAACTGTTCTTCTCATCTAATCGCACATATATATTATCGCGGTCTTCAGCCTGCCTGGGAAGCTGCATGATCAATGGTTCGATCTTATGCTGCAATGAGAAAATATGAAAATCTTTTACCACCCCAATAACATTTGCGAAATGTATTTTACCGGTTGAATCGGCTCCCCTTGATATACGCCTGCCCATTCCAGAAGCCCAACCATGACGTTTAATAAAAGCTTCATTGACCATTACATCATTAAGGTCTGATGGAATGTCTTTCGAGAAATTGCGCCCTTCGAGCAATTTTATCTGCATGGCAGGAATAAAATCGGCATCGATGATTAAGCTATGCGAAAGGTTGGTATGCTCATCCAGCACGCCATTTATTTCCACGCTGTAATCCATCATACCAATATCATTATTACCGATCGGGTTGCCGGCCGAGCCAACCGCCTTCACCATGGGGCTTTGCAATAAAGCTGCACGCAGTGCAGGCACATTTTGCCTCAACGGTCTTGAATCCAAGTGAAACGTAAGCATTTGTTTTTTATTAAAACCAAGATCGGTGTTCAGCATATAATTCAACTGAAGATAAATAACCAGCGAAGCCGTTATCATAACAACCGTTACCGCAAACTGAAACAGCACCAGCGATTTTCTGAAAAGCGTTTGTGTTTTTACATCACCTAACTGATTTTTTAAAGCCGGTATGGTTTTACGTTTCGATAAGAAAAGAGCAGGATACCCCCCGCCAATAAATCCCGCAACGATTATGAAAGCCAGCATGCTCATAAGGGTATTCACGATGCCAAATTGCCAAACAGAGAATTGCCTGCCGGTTACCTGATTGAACAAAGGCATACCAATAGCAACCAGTACGATGCTGATGCACGCAGCAGCCAGTATGGTGATGAATGATTCAGTAAGAAAAAGGCCGATAAGCATGTTGCGGCCTGAACCGATTATTTTTCGAACGGCTACTTCACGCAAACGAACCGAGGCGCGTGCTGTAGTAATATTGATATAATTGATCAAAGCAATAAGGAATACAAGCAATGCTACAACACATAATACATACACATATTTCATATTCCCGTTTTCGCCCAATTCGTAGCCAAGATGGGAATGTAAATGGATAGATGTTAATGGCTGTAGTTCTAAAGTAAAATGTATGTTTTCGGCATTTATGGTAAGGTATTTTATAACAAAAGCCGGCATCTT
This sequence comes from Niastella sp. sgz303648, assembly GCF_059587045.1. Classification (NCBI taxonomy): domain Bacteria; kingdom Pseudomonadati; phylum Bacteroidota; class Chitinophagia; order Chitinophagales; family Chitinophagaceae; genus Niastella; species Niastella sp. sgz303648. Next base: position 172,432 of record NZ_JCAPSW010000015.1, read on the forward strand.
TGCCCGCAGGCGGTTTATATCGGCATTCTTTTTCAGCAGAACATAGGTGAATACATCAAGTCGTCCCCAATCGCCTTTATAATCTTCACGAAAAGAACGTACGGCATTAAAAGTAAAATGCGAGTTTGCGGGAACATCCTCAATAACGCCGGATACAATGGCCGCAGTTTTGTCGATGTACACCGTTTTATTCAGCGCTTCAGCAGGATTGGTAAACAGTTTCGCAGCAAGTGTTTTGGTAAGTACGATGCTGTTGAGTTTTTCCAATGCATGCGCATTGCCCGACAGGAAATTATAAGAGAATACGGTAAAGAAAGACGGATCTGAAAAAAAGATAGCATCGTCTTTTATTCTTTTGTCATTATAACTAACTACGCCACCACCTTCAGCATCTATGCGCAGGGCATTTTCCACTTCGGGAAAATCACGCTTAAACGCCTCTGCCGAAAACCCCGACGTACCGGTGATATCGAATTTCTGATCGCCCCAGCGCCCGTGCGAAGCAAGCCGGTAAATCCGTTGCGACTTTGTATGATACCTGTCGTAGCTTAACTCATACGCAACATAAAGAGCAATCAGCCATACCACAGTGAGGCTCAGTGCCAGCCCGGTGATATTGATAAAGGAAAAAACCTTTTGCCTCATTATATTCCGCCAGGCGGTTTTTAAAAAGTTTTTAAACATGCTGGTATGGCTTTTTGTAATCGATATTCCTGCTTATACTTAGCCAAATTAGATTTTATATGATAATCAGCCAATTGGTATTCTTATCATACACTGCCCATGTTCGTTTTTGATACTGCGTTGTCCGGTTTTGTTACATGGCCGAAGAACATCCGCTTCGCAAGGGCATCCATCGCATAAACAATAAATATAATATCACGCCTAAATGTGTAGCCTGCCCGAAGAACAACTTATATTTGGATATATTTTTAAACCTGCTGTCATGAAAAAAATATTGTCAACGTTTCTGTTGTTGTATCCCCTGATATTGCTGGCCCAAAGCACCTATACCATCGAAGGAAAGATTGATTCCCTGAAAAACGGTGACAAAATATTTCTATCATATATGTCAGAAAACCGGCGAATTGCTGATTCGGCCCTCGTAAAAGATGGCCGGTTCGTTCTTAAAGGCAACCTGAAATACCCGGTAAATGCTACGCTGTTCCTTAATAAAAATGCCTATGCAACAACTCCTGCGCAGCGGGTTGAAAATTATTTCAATTTTTTTCTGGAGCCTGCCCGTTTTACCCTTACGGCCCGAAGTAGTTCATTAAAGGATATCGTGATCAAAGGTTCTGCGATCAACGATCTGGACAAGGAATTAAGTGCTTTATTAAAACCCACCCATGATAAGCTCAGAGCCCTGGGTGCAGAATTTAAAGCATTGCCAAAAGAAAAACAGCAGGATCAGCAGATACATGATAACATGCAGGCACGTGAGCAGGAGCTGTTTAAGGAATCTCACCGCATTGAACTGGCTTTTATAAAAAAACATCCGGATTCGTATTACAGTTTGATCAGACTGTCGTACATCACCTCTGACCCCGAATTAAATGAAAAAGCGAAAAATGCATTTGCCCGTTTTTCGCCTGCATTGAAAAAAACGCCGATGGGAAAAGGGATTGTTGTGCTACTGGCTGCGCCTGCAAAAACCAAAATCGGCAACCTCGCTCCTGATTTTGAACAAAGCACTCCTGATGGAAAAAAATTAAAGCTATCGCATTTCAGGTCGAAATATGTGCTACTTGATTTCTGGGCAAGCTGGTGCGGCCCCTGCCGCCAGGAAAACCCGAATGTAGCGGCCGCTTACAACCAGTATAAGGATAAAGGATTTACCGTGCTTGGCGTTTCGCTCGATCAGCCCGGTCAAAAAGATGCCTGGCTGAAGGCCATTCAAAAAGATCAGTTAACCTGGCAACAGGTAAGTGATTTGAAAGGATGGGAAAATACAGTAGCCCAAAAGTATGGGGTGCGCTCAATTCCTGCCAATTTCCTGATCGATCCTGCCGGTAAAATTGTTGCCCGCGACCTCCGTGGCAAGGAATTGCAGGATAAACTGGCTGAAATTTTTGCCGGCAAATAAAGCTGCATTTTTGTGACTTTATTTTTTATTTCTTTGCATATCATTTAATAATACATGAATAAACACATTATTGCTTTTGGGCTGTTCATTACGGTCCTGGGCAATTCATTACAAACAGCTGCGCAAAACGCAAAAAGCTGGCAACTTACATCCCCCGATGGAAAAATAACAGTAACCGTTACCGCTGAACCCGGTTTAAGCTGGTCGGTAAAACACGAAAATACTACGGTGCTCGCGCCATCGGCCATAACACTGTCGCTGGCCGGCGGAGAGGTGCTGGGCAAAGAGGCTTCCGTTGCCAACGCAAAAACCACTTCGGTACAATCTTCAATCCCTACGCCCATTTATAAGAAAACCAGCATACCCGATAATTACAACCAGCTGGCCGTTACGTTTAAAAAAAATTACAGCGTTCTTTTCAGAGCTTATAACGATGGTGTAGCCTATCGTTTTGTAACCGGAAGAAAAGACAGCTTGACCATTACCAGCGAAGGTGTGAATCTTAATTTCGACAATGACTATAAAACATTCATACCCTATGTAAGGGAGCCCCGCTATAATGGCGATAAATTTCAAACTTCGTTCGAAGCGCTTTATGATGAAAAAAAGCTGTCGGAATTTAATCGCGATACCATCGGCATGCTGCCGCTGCTGGTTGAGCTGAGCGATGGAAAAAAAGCGGTGTTCACCGAAGCCGACCTGGAGAATTATCCTGGCATGTATGTTCAGTTTAATACACAATCGCAAAACAGTTTGCAGGCCGTTCATGCCCCCTACCCCACGGCCGAAAAATCGCAACGACTAAATTATATAGTAACAGCACGGGCCAATTATATTGCCCGCATAGCCGGCGCCACAAATCTTCCCTGGCGCGCCATTGCGATCAGCACCAGCGATGCAGCTCTTGCCAATAATGACCTTGTATATAAACTGGCTTCGCCATCGCGTATTGCCGATGTATCGTGGATACAACCGGGTAAGGTGGCCTGGGACTGGTGGAACGACTGGAATATTTCGCATGTAGATTTTAAAGCCGGCATTAATACCCCCACGTATAAGTATTATATCGACTTTGCCTCTGCCAACCATATCGAATATATTGTTATGGACGAAGGCTGGAGCGTAAGCACCGACATTACAAAAATATCTCCCCGTATCAACCTGCAGGAAATCATCGATTACGGAAAACAAAAAAATGTAAATGTAATTCTGTGGGCCACCTGGTACGCCCTGCACGACCGGGTCGACAAAGTGTTTGCACAATATGCGGCCATGGGTGTAAAAGGATTTAAAATAGATTTCCTCGACCGCGACGATCAGAAAATGGTATCCTCCGTATACGAGATTGCCAAAGCAGGCGCCGCACATAAATTAATGGTCGACTTTCATGGCATGTATAAGCCAACCGGTTTACAGCGCACGTATCCCAATGTAATAGGCTTTGAAGGCGTACGGGGTATGGAAAATGTAAAATGGGCGCCCAACGATGATGTGCCGCGCTACGATGTAACGCTGCCCTACATACGCATGCTGGGCGGCGCTATGGATTATACACCCGGCGCCATGCGCAATGCCACCAAAGCCGGCTTCAGGCCCATAAACTCAATGCCCATGAGCCAGGGCACCCGCAGCCATCAGATGGCCATGTATGTGGTATTTGAAGCACCGCTGGGCATGTTGAGCGACAACCCCACCGCGTATACCCGCGAGCAGGAATGCACCAATTTCATTGCAGCCGTTCCAACCGTTTTCAATGAAACAAAAGCCCTCGACGGTAAGGTGGGCGAATATGTTTCTATTGCCCGCCGCAAAGGATTGACCTGGTTTGTTGGCGCTATGACCAACTGGACGGCCCGCGACCTGGTAATTGATTTTTCTTTTCTCGATGATGGTATTTATGAAGCCGAGATATTTAAAGATGGCATCAATGCCGACCGTGATGCCACAGACTATATACGCGAAGTGATCACCGTTACAAAGAACGACAAATTAACGGTATCGCTGTCCAATGGCGGAGGCTGGGTTGCGAGAATTTACCCCAAACGATAAAATGACCGATACTAAGTTACTGTTACCCCGCATGGCGGGGTAACAGTAACTGGTAACCAAACTTTCGTTATTGGCCAACCGGGCCGTTTTTCCAGTACTTCACATTTTTCCAGCGGGTTTCAGACCTCGAACCGGAAATATTATATACACCGCATTTAAAATAATGGGTGGTAGCTCCCCGATCGTCGAAAGTACCTTTCAGTACATTGTCGAGATACACATATATTTTACCATTGTCGGCATCATGCTGTACGTTCACATGTATCCATTTATCGTAAGCATTGGTCATTAACGTTTCATTATCGTACCGTTTAATGGTGCCGCTGCCTGCTGCATGAATTTTAAGCATGATGGCCGTTGCATTGGTGACGCCGCCGAATACCTGCATAATGTCGGTTCCTTCTGAGCCTGAAACAATATATACATCACCTTCGAACTGGTGCCTTCCCGATGTATAATTATTATTCATGCGCAGTTCCGAACGTGGACCGGTTGTACAACCTTCGAACTGGCATTCATCACCAGCATAAATCCAGAAATGATGCTCGCCCGAGGAATAACTATACCGGTCTGATTGAGGAAGGTTCCATGGGGTTTGTATAGAATAGGTGTAGGATGTTTGCGTCCAGCCGCTGGTAGGTGCTGCGGCAGCAATGCTTACCTGTTCGGTTTGAACGTTTGAAGTAATTATACTGCTTTCTTTTGTTTGAGCTGCGTTCTTACGGCAGGCGCCCCATAAAAGCACAGAGAGCAATAAAGTACATACAATTACATTTCGGAGCAAAGCCGGCAGGCTGCCCGTAGGTTTTAAATTGTTCATTTGGCAAGTTTTAATGATTAAATAATCTTAATGCGTAACGCATAACGCTCAATGCACAACGCATAACACGAAACGCTTAATGCGTAACGCTCAATGCACCATTAACGCCTAAGGCCTAACGCTTAACGCATCATTAATGCTTAAAGAATGATTAGGACTTTGCGTTCAGCCTTGCGCGTTCAGCTTTTAGCGTTTAGCATTCAGCATTCAGCATTTAGCGTTCAGCATTCAGCATTTAGGTTACAAACAGCCGATATGCCACGAAGTCGTAAACCGGGCGCCACGGTATGTTTCCGCAGTATAGCAGTTATTTATAACGGTTATATAAAATTTAGCAATTCAATACATACAAAGTATGCACAGGTTGGCAATCTATTCGTTTAAATTATCGGGTAAAAAAAAGTAATGTGTAGGCAAATCAACCCTAAAAAAAACTGGTGACCCGTTATTTAATGGGGCCACCAGTTATGGAGATGCGAAAATATGTATTAATAAAAGAATTGCTCCGATACAATTTCACCGTCTTTTACTTTGTACAGCATTACCTGTTTGATCTGAATTCGTCCAAAGCCCTGTACAGTAATATCCTTTTCCCTTCCTACTGCAAAAAAATCGCCGCCCACAATTGGTTCGGATGTATAAAGGCTGTGAGCCGCCTCGATCCGATTCACAAAGTCTTCGCCTTTTTTGCGAACGGCGGCTTTGCCTTCGGCATTTGAAAACCAGGGCGAATGGTCAGGCTCTATACTTTTTACATTATCTGCAAACAGTTCTTCCTGTATCTCGAACCATTTTTCCTGCCGCGCAAGCTCGTTAAACCGGGCCGCCACCTGTTGGGTTGTCAATGCTGTTGTAACCATAATTTATTGATTTATTAATTTTGAGATTTTTGGATTTATTGCTTTAAACAGTAGCCTCCTTTTCTATCTTATCGGGCTTACCTGTGCCTGTAGTAATTAAGCGGAGCAAACTATCATTTATATAGTAGCTCCATCCGTTTGAACAGCCATCGAAACATTCCAGATCGGGCACCAGGCCCAGGTGCCTGAAGCGTAGTTGCGTTTTGTTGCCTTTTTCAACAATTTCAAAACTAATTTTGGTATTCGTCCATTCGCTTTTGTGGTTAACAAAATTTATACTGCTGTCTGTAACAAGCCATACCACTTTTTGGCCGGGAACCACTTCAATCAATCGCTGTTTACTGTAGTGGAGATCTTTATGCCGGTAAATAAACTCATCATTGAGCTTTTCAGTACCGCCTTCAATCATTTCGGACCACCAACCTCTTACATTATTGACGGCATTAAACACTTCTTCGCGGGTTTTATCAACCTGAAGGGTTATGGTAAAATCTGATGTAGTCATATGTTGTATGTTTTTGTTTACATAGCAAAGCTACTGTCTGAATTTCACCTGCCCGGGGGGCTAAATAGACTTTATAGGGGGCTGATTTAGACAAGGGTATTTTCTATCTTTGTAAAAAATAATTTCATGAAACATCTTACCATATTGGTGCCCGACGGAGAAAACAACCTGAGCAGCATAGTAGGTACTTACAAAATATTTACGCGGGCCAATGCGTATTGGAAAGATGCCGATAGCAACCGGAGAAGTAAAAAAGACCTGTTTAAAATTGAGCTGGCCGGCATTTCAAAAAAAGTAGATTTCTACGACGGCTTGTTCACGGTACAACCACATACCCATATTTCAGCCATCACCAAAACCAATCTCATTATCATTCCTTCATTGAATCATAATTACCAAAAAGCAGTGAAGGGCAACCAGGCATTGATCGATTGGGTTGAACAACAATATAAAAACGGAGCAGAAGTAGCCAGTATTTGCACCGGTGCTTTTATGCTGGCCTCATCGGGTTTACTCAATGGTAAAAGTTGTTCTACGCATTGGTCGGCCGCCGATCATTTCCGACGCATGTTCCCGAAAGTAAATCTGCAAACCGATAAACTGATCACTGATGAAAACGGGATCTATACAAATGGCGGTGCTTATTCTTTCCTGAACCTGATGATTTATCTGGTAGAAAAATATTACGACCGGCAAACAGCCATTTTTTGCGCCAAGGTATTTCAGATCGAAATAGACCGGCAAAGCCAGTCGGCATTTACCATATTTGTTGGTCAGAAGTCGCACGGTGATGACATGGTAAAAAAAGCACAGGCCTATATTGAAAGCAACCTCGATGAAAAAATATCTGTTGAACATTTGTCAACTAAGTTCGCTGTGGGCAGGCGCAACTTCGACAGAAGATTTATCAAAGCAACTGGCAATACACCTGTTGAATATTCACAAAGAGTAAAAATTGAAGCAGCCAAAAAAGCATTCGAAACAAGTCGTAAAACAATTAATGAAGTAATGTACGACGTTGGGTATGCCGATGTGAAAGCATTCAGGGAAGTATTCAGAAAAATCACCGGCATGTCGCCACTCGACTACAGAAGCAAATACAATAAAGAAGCGGCCTTATAAGGCACAAGTTAAAAGGCACAAGGAGAAACACAAGGCTCAAGGCTCAAGGCACAAGACGTTCAAATTCCGTCAGCCTGACCGAATCGCAAGACCTTGTACCTTGCAACTTGTACCTTGTACCTTGCGCCTTACTTTATAACTTCACTATTATTTCACGCCCTTTATAAACCACCGTTTTATTAAACTTCGCTGCAGGCGTTGCTCCGGTTCCGTTTTGCTGATTTACGATTACAATATTGAATTTTCTGCTGTTCAGCATGCCGGGAAAACTGCCTCGTTTGTCGCTGATGGTTAGCGTATGCGCCTGATCGTTCCAGCGCAAATCAATTTCAGTATACTGACCTTTTTCATAGTTGTAACCATCATTCTCATCTTCATACAGGGTAAAACCGGCATCAGCGCCGGGATAGATACGAAGCTCCAGGTTATCCCATTTCTTTTCCTGTGCATATTGAACCTTTGGCCCCCAGGGAACGACGGAACCCGCTTTAACGTATAATGGCAATATATCAATGGGTGTAGCCCTGGTTATGGTTTTACCACCGGCTGTAAGCTCACCGGTCCAGAAGTCGAACCACGATGCACCTGCCGGTAAATAAACCATCTGTTCTTTAGTTCCTTTTTCTGTAACCGGTGAAACAAGAAAGGCATTTCCAAACAGGTATTCATTATCAATATCGAGTGCTTTTTTATCGCCGGGGAAATCGCTGTATAATGCCCTGATAATGGAACCCGAATGTGCCGTTACGTTCCAGGCCGTTGCATACAGATAAGGAAGCAAACTATAGCGCAGATTGATGAATTTCTCCTGCACATCAAAAGGCCATTCGCCACGCTGGCCAAACTGGTAAATTTCCCGTGGTATATCGGTGCCGTGTGAACGCATCATAGGCGTAAAAGCAGCGAACTGCATCCAGCGGGTATACAATTCCTGGAAATCAGGATTTTTGGCGCCACCGTCTTTTACAAAAGCACCGGCAAAAAAACCACCGATATCAGTATTCCAGTAAGGAATGCCCGACAGGGAAAAATTTAAACCGGCAGCTATTTGTTTACGAAAGGTGGGCCAGTTGCTTCCTACATCACCGCTCCAGGTATTGGCCCCATAGCGTTGCTGCCCTGCAAATGCCGAACGGGTAAGAATAGAAACGCGTTTGGCTGTAGTAGTTTGCCGTTGATGTGTATATACCCCTCCTACATGCTGCAGGGGAAAAGCATTGCGCACACTGCGCAAACTGCCCAGCCAGGTGGATTGATCAAAATCTTTTTCCTTTTGATTGATATGGTCAGGTTCCGAGCTATCGAGCCACCAGGCATCGATATCCTGCGAAAAAACACCTTTATTGAGATATTCCCAGTAAATATCGCGCGCCACCGGATTATAAGGATCATATGGTTTGGTACCGCTGTTTGGCGGCCAGGTGTCGAAATTGATAAGCATATTCTTTTGCCTGAACTCAGCATACTGTGGTGTAAGCGGACCAAAGCCCGGCCACGATACAATGAACAAATGCGCTTTCATACCATGCACACTATCAACCATCAATTTAGGTTTTGGATAGGTAGCGGGGTCAAAGCTCATCGCATTCCAGTTGCTGTCGCGGCCCCAGTATCGCCAGTCCTGTATAATACCGTCGAGCGGCACTTTCAGGTTGCGGTATTGCCGCACTATATCAACCAGTTCGAATTGTGTTTTATAGCGTTCACGCGATTGATTAAAACCATACACCCACAAAGGCATCATAGGCGCCTGACCGGTGAGCCTGCGCATTTGAGCAATAACGCCATCGGCACTGCCGCCCCGCATGAAATAATAATCCGAGCAATCGCCCACTTCCGAATCGAAGGAGGTTTCCTGCGGATTATCGGTAAAAAGCGTAGGCGAATAATTATCCCAAAAAACGCCGTAGCCTTTGGTTGACTGGAAAAAAGGGATGCATACTTTCATATTGTTCTGCAGCAGGTACAGCTTTTGCCCGCGCTGGTTCATTTTACCGTTCTGTTGCTGCCCCAGTCCATAGATCAGTTCTTCTTTGTCGAGAAAGAAAGCCTGCCGTACATCATACGTATTTTTACCGGCATCATTAACAGCAGTGAACTGTGTTCCATAATCCTTTTCGCCGAATAAAACAGCGCCGCCGGGAATGCTGAAAGTAACCCGGCCTGTTTGCAGGTTTAGGGCCGCCTGTAACGAATCGGTTTGCAGCAATACCTCATTGCCCTGTTGTTGTATGTTGCCACCACCCGCTTCAGGTGTTTTGACAACCGACAGGCTTTCCTTTTTCACCACAACACCTGCAGGCGATTTTAAAACCCTTATTATTTGTGGGCTATACCATTGAAGTTCAATATTGATATCGTTAACGGTGGCCTTGATACCTGTACTTGTTTTGGTAAAAGCCTGGCAAAAAGCTGCCGGAGATAATAACAGCAGCAGCAATACAGTTGCAATCGTTTTCATTATTAACAAGAGAGATTTTTAAAGTGTCAAAGTAACGCTTTTTTATGAAAACTCAGGTTGCAATCGTCAACCTCTTCAGTAATTCTAGTGGTAACAACTCAAAATAACCAAACTATTTGGTGTGCCGAACCTTTGTTCTGATAAATCGGGTTATTTACAGGAAAATGATGCTGGTTTCATAAAAATGGGAGTATATTTCATGAAATATTGAGTGCTCCATGAAATTCTATTTGTCCCTTCTGTTTGCGGTATCCTTTTCCTTCACCTCCCGGTGCCAAACACTTAATGTAAAAAAATTGGACAGTCTGTTTACCATGCTGCAAGATCGTGGCCTGGCAACAGGCAGCGTGGCCATTTCGGTAAACGGAAAACCCGAATACCAAAGAGCTATTGGCTTTGCCCTGATCGACAGCAATAAAAAGATTGTACCCGACATCAACACCAGATACAGGATCGGCTCTGTTTCAAAAATGTTTACAGCAGTAATGATCCTTCAACTGATCGATGAAGGCAAACTTAGCCTTGATGAAAAACTGGCAACATTCTTTCCTCAGTTGCCAAACGCAAATACGATCACTATAAAAGAAATGCTTTATCACAGAAGCGGCTTACATGATTATACCCATGATACAAATTTTCCCGACTGGATGGATAAGCCTAAAACACACGAAGAATTGCTGAAGATAATTGCAGATAAAGGCAAAGACTTTGAACCCGATTCAAAGGCAGAGTATTGCAACACCAATTATCTTTTATTAAGTTATATTATCGAAGCCATTTGCAAAATCCCATATGCACAGGCGCTTGAAAAAAGAATAACATCAAAAATTGGTTTAACCAATACTTACTATGGAAAACCGACAGATATTCGCCGCAAGGAAAGCACCTCATACAAATATTCCGACAGTACATGGAGAAGGGAAAAAGAAACCGACTTAAGCATTCATTCCGGCGCCGGTTCAATTGTATCGACCCCTGCTGATTTAGTTATGTTCATACAAAAAATATTTACCGGCAAGCTCATAAGTCAATCAGCCCTTAACAGTATGACAACAATGGTTGATGATTATGGAATGGGCATGTTCCCTTATAATTTTGATAAAACAACAGGTTACGGACATAATGGAAGAATTGAGGAGTTTTATTCAGCAGTAAGGTATTATCCTTCCAAAAAGCTGGCGGTATGCTATATTACCAATGGAATATTATATCCGAGAATTGACATACTGAATGGAATTTTAAAAATTTGCTTTACTGATCTTTATACAATTCCTTTTTCAGAGTCAGTTGTTTTACAAGGCAGTGATTATGATAAATATACCGGCACCTATTCATCGGGCGACCTTCCGTTTAAAGTAATATGCAGAAAAGAAAATAACAAATTGATTGTAGACGCAGCCGGCAAATCAATAGAGGCTGAACCAATAAGCACCGATTATTTTATGAATGCCAAAACGGGTTCATTCTTTGAATTCAATCCCGGGAAAGGAAGTTTGCAAATAAAGGAAACCGATAATGTTTATTATTTGCAAAAGGATAAATAAACATCTTCAAACCCCACCAGCGGTTTTGGGGTCGTTATTCTATCTATGCCCAGGATTTAGCTCCTTCATTTCAAAATAACATTTTTCACAAAAGGATTAAATAATGAAAGACTACAATGTGTAATAAACAGAAACGCCCCGGACAATCTATTCCCGTGGCGTTTTTTTGTAGTACCTGTTATTTCGTCAATTCACTCTCCTTCATTGTTCAGCTTGCCATCTTTGTCAATCGAAAACCATTTGTTACCAATCATTACCCGGCCAACATTGTCTGAAAATGAAGTGGCATAGTTGAAACGGAATGCAATTACTTCCTTTCCATTTTTATCAATATACCCCCACAGTCCTTTTTTATTGCAAACCGGAGCGATGCCATCACTAAAGCTGCGCGCATTGGAAAACCGCAGTGGAATGAATACTTTACCAGTAGAATCAATAAACCCATAACCATCATTCGAACCAACAACTGCCAACCCTTCGTGAAAAGAATAAACCTCGGAATACTGTGGCTTTACAATCTCAATCCCTTTTTTATCAACAAACCCCCATTTACCGCCAACAGATACGGCGCCTTTGTCTTCTGAAAATGCCATCGCTTCATCATAGATCAATGGAACCAGTAATTTTCCCTCCTCACTTACATATCCGAACTTGCCTGCTTTTTCTACCAGGGCAAGGCCGCAATTGCAGGCATCTACACGGTCGTATTTTTTTGCCCATGGCTGAGCAACGGCGTAAAGACCGGTTGTCAGCAAACATAAAAGTATAGTATACGTTTTCATAAAACATGCTTAAAAATGCAGTGTTAAGGTACATTGGGTAAATGGCAGGGATTATGATTTGCGACAGGAAGAAAGTTGATTCTGGTAAGTTTGCTCATGTTGGCCGCTTTTACGTTTCTTTGCAAAAAACCGGCATATGGCGAATAGTATGATAAAAGTTGGGGAATATAATGTTTTAAAGGTAGCCCGTGGATTTGATTTTGGCCTGTACCTGGGCGAAGGTAAAGATGTGGTGCTGCTGCCTAATCGGTTTGTACCACCCGGCGTGGAGGTTGGCGATACGCTGAAAGTATTTGTTTATCATGATTCGGAAGACCGGCTGATCGCCACTACACAGCAGCCCAAAGGCATTGTTGGCGATATTGTTAACCTTCGGGTAGTATCGGTGACCGGCCATGGCGCATTTATGGACTGGGGCCTGATGAAAGACCTGTTTGTTCCCAAATCAAAACAAATAAGGCCTATGCGCCCCGGCGGATACCATCTCGTAAAAATATACCTCGATGAACAAACCGGCCGTGTAGCCGCCACCGAAAAAATTGAACCTTTTTTAAGCAATGACCAACTTACAGTAAAAGAACTGGATCCGGTAGATTTACTGGTATACCGCCGTACCGATATCGGTTATGTGGTGATCATCAACAACCGGCATACCGGCGTATTACATCTCAGTGATATTTACCAGACTATACAGGAAGGCGACCACCTGAAAGGCTATATCAAAAATATTCGTGAAGACAATAAAATAGATGTAGGAACAGGAAAGGTGGGCTATCAGCGTGTGGAAGATGAAGCCGGCAAAGTGATGCGTTTGCTGAAAGAGAACAACGGAAGCCTGCCCTACAATGACAAATCAAGTCCCGAAGACATTTATGCCTTTTTTGGCATGAGCAAAAAAACCTTCAAAATGACAACGGGCAATCTTTATAAAAACAGAAAGATCGTTTTTACCGAAACGGGCATTAAAGTGGCTGAAGAATAATGAAACACCTTCCACAAAAACACAAAACCCGCTCTGGCAGCGGGTTTCGTGTTTAAAATGTATTTGTAACGCGGCCAATTATTCTGTTCGGCCTTCCAGTGCCAGGTAAAACGCATACTGCCAGGCTTTTTCTTTCAGGTAATCAAAACGGCCCGAAGCCCCGCCATGCCCCGCATCCATATTTATTTTAAACAGCAGTTTATTGTTGTCTGTTTTCAGCTCGCGTAGTTTGGCCACCCATTTGGCCGGTTCAAAATATTGCACCTGCGAATCGTGCAAACCGGTTGTCACCAGCATATTGGGATAAGCCTTCTTTTCAACATTGTCGTACGGAGAATAGGATTTCATATAAAAATACTCTTTACTGACAGCAGGATTTCCCCACTCCTTATACTCGCCCGTGGTGAGCGGAATAGAGGGATCCGACATGGTAGTGATCACATCTACAAAAGGCACATCAGCCACTACCCCATGCCACAAGTCGGGACGGAAATTAACAATCGCGCCCATCAGCAATCCACCGGCACTGCCTCCATTGGCATACAGGTGTTCTTTGACGGTATATTTCTCTTTGATCAGGAATTCGCCGCAATCGATAAAGTCAAAAAAAGTATTCTTCTTATAAAACAGGTGCCCCTGGTCATACCATTGGCGGCCCATTTCCTGACCGCCCCGCACATGCGCAATGGCATATATAAAGCCCCGGTCGAGCAAACTGATGATATTACTGTTAAAAGAGGGCGAAATGCTGGCACCGTAAGAACCATACGCGTATAGCAACAAAGGATTGCGGCCATCTTTTTTCATGCCTTTTTTATAAACCAGCGAAATGGGCACTTTTACTCCATCCCGTACCGTAGCCCATAAGCGTTCAGAAGTATAATCGGCTGCATTAAAGCCACCCAGTACTTCTGTTTGCTTTTTCAATTCACGTTGTTGGGTATCCATGTTAAAATCATAGATCGAACCGGGCGTGGTCATAGAAGTATAGTAGAAGCGAAGAACATTCGTATTATAATCCGGATTTACATTCGGGAAAGAAGCATATACTGTTTCGGGGAAGGTAATATAATAATCTTTATGAGCAGCGAGGTTAATAACACGAAGCTGGTTCAATGCATCTTTCATTTCGGCCAGCACCAGATGATTTTTAAATACCAGCAGGTTCGAGATATATACATTTTTTCGATGTGATATCACTTCCTTCCAGTTTTCTTTACCTGTTTTTAATTCAGGGGTTTCCATCAGGCGAAAGTTCGGCGCATTCCAGTCGGTCAGTACATAAAATTTGTCGTTGAAATGCTCGATCCTGTATTGAAAGTTTTCTTTGCGTGGTTCAAATACTTTAAAAGCGCCGGCAGGATGGGCCGCTTCCAGCAGGCGGTATTCGGTAGATACCTCGTTCATGCTGGAAACAATCGCAATGTACTTCTTCGATTTGGTGCGGTATACGCCAATGTAAAAGCGATTGTCTTTTTCCTCGTATACCATCACGTCATTGGAAGGATCAGTACCCAGCTCATGCCGCCAAACCTGATAGCCGAGTAAAGTAGTCACATCTTTCCTGATGTAGAAAACGGTTTTATTATCAGCACACCAGGCAATATCATCTCCCTCAACATTGGCAATAGTTTCGGGGTATTCCGTACCTGTCACGAGGTTTTTGATCCGCAGGCCATAGAGCCTTCTGCTCACCGAATCCACCGTAAAGGCAAGCAGCTCATTGTTATCACTAACAGAACGGCCACCAATTGAAAAGTACTTAAACCCTTCGGCCATTATATTCTGGTCGATCATGATCTCTTCAGGTGCTTCCAGCGTTTCTTTTTTGCGGCAGAAAACAGGATATTGTTTGCCTTCCTCGTAGCGGGAATAATACCAGTAGCCATTGTCTTTATAGGGCAGAGATTCATCTTTTTCTTTGATGCGGCCCTTCATTTCTTTAAACAGCTTTTCCCGCAGTTCCTTTGTGCCGCTCATCAGGGTGTCGAGGTAAGCATTTTCAGCCTTCAGGTAGTTCAGCACTTTCTCATTGTCGCGCTGGTTCAGCCAGTAATAATCATCAATGCGCTTATCGCCATGAGCAATAAATTCTTTGGGCTCTTTTTCCACCGAAGGAGGCTTAACTCCTTCGGGCAATTGAAATGTATCCATAGTATGGGAAGGTAAATTAAAGGCCGATAAATAAACAGCCATCAGCAATAATACTATATTTCTCATGCGGTAGTGTTCAGATATATTGAAAATACTGCATCTGCTTTTACTATTTGCTGCCGTTCATAAATAAATTAATGGTAATGCCCTGTTTTATCACATTTTACCGATTATCCGGCCAAACTTTGTATATTCCGCCATTTGTATCTATAGGCATTTTACATACCAAGCTGCAGGCAAATGAAATATTTTAAAATACTTTACGTACAGGTGATAATCGGAATTATTGCGGGGGTATGCGTGGGATGGTTATTCCCCGCTTTCTCTGCTACCGCAAAACTGATTAGCGACACGTTTATCAACATGATACGGATGGTGATAGCCCCGGTGATCTTTTTTACCATTATATCGGGCATAGCGGGCGCCGGTAATATGAAAAAAGTAGGAAGAGTAGGCCTAAAAGCGTTAATCTATTTTGAGATAATTACAACACTTGCTTTGATAATTGGTTTAATAACGGCCAATATTGTAAAGCCCGGAAAAGGTATAGCTATTCCCCATACAGCCACTAAGCAGGTTACTGAAATATCGGAGCAGGCAAACGCTATGAACTGGGGAGAGTTTTTTTCGCATATAGTTCCATCAAATATTATAGAGGCATTTGCAAAAGGCGATATTTTGCAAATATTATTTTTCAGCATTTTATTCGCCGTCGGTTTAAAAATGTTGGGGCATGCAGGAGAAAGCCTGCTGGTTAGCTTTGAGAAAATAAACAAGGTGCTGTTTAATATCTTAAAGCTGATAATGAAACTGAGTCCCCTGGGCGCCTTTGGAGGCATGGCGTATACGATTGGGAAGTTTGGTTTTTCTACATTGGCCATATTGGGTAAAATGTTGCTTACGTTCTATTTTACCGGCATCCTGTTCATATTTGTAGTATTGCATTTGATCTGTCGCTATTACAAAATCAATTTGTGGAAGCTGTTGGGCTATATTAAAGAAGAAATTTTAATTATATTAGGTTCCAGCAGCAGCGAAGCTGCGCTGCCTTCGGTAATGCAAAAACTGGTAGCGGCCGGTTGCGAAAAAGAAGTGGTTGGGTTGGTTATTCCTACCGGGTATAGTTTCAATTTAGATGGCACCACCATTTACCTTAGCATGGCTGTAATTTTTCTGGCGCAGGCATATGGCGTTGATCTTTCCTTAACACAACAACTCACGATTATTGGCATACTGCTGCTTACCAGTAAAGGCGCTGCGGGTGTAACAGGCAGTGGATTTATTGTATTGGCATCTACACTTACTACGTTGAAGGTAATTCCGCTCGAAGGCCTGGCTTTGTTAATCGGTATTGACCGGTTTATGAGCGAAGGGCGCGCCATCATCAATTTTATTGGTAACACCATTGCTACAGTGGTTATAGCAAAAAGCGAAAAGGTGCTTGATATGAATGTATACCAACAGGTAGTTGACTTAAAAATGCCATCGCCCGAAACCGAATCTGTTTTGGTTAAAGCTTCTTAATTGAGCTACGGGCACAAAAAAACACGGCCACACTTAATGGCCTGGCAGTTTGGCCCCACCACTCTCCTTTGGCTGTTTCAATTGCTCATGGCGAATGCGGCTTAATGTTTCCCTCGAAACGCCGAGGTACGAGGCTACCATGTGCAGCGGCACGCGGCTGAATACATCGGGGAAGGACGCAATAAAGTCGTTGTATTTTTCTTCGGAAGTATAACTGAGTGTTTTCAGCAAGCGGTCACGGGTATCGTCGAGCGTGCTGGAAATAAGTTTGTCGGTAAACAACTTAAAAGCCGGAACAGCCTGTAGCAATTGACCCAGGTTGGGGCGGGTCCACAATACCACTTCGGTATTTTCAAGGGCCTCTATATGATACCTCGAAGGAACGTTCTGGTTAAAGCTTTCCGGATCGGTAGTCCACGAGTTTTCGGGTGAAAAACGCATTATGTATTCCGAGCCGTCGTCTTTCAACCGGTAGGTTTTTAATAAACCTTTACCCACAAATATCTTATACTGGCAAATTTCTCCTTCGTGCAGCAGTAATTGCCGCCTGCGCACCTTTTTTGGTGTACACAGCGAACGCATCAGCTTCAGTTCGTCTGCTGTAAACTGGCCCCTGGCAGTAATATAGGATTCAAAACGCTCGATCATCAATTAACCGGTAAAGCTTACCTGACAAATTTACGTCAAATGATGTCAAATGACCTCAAAAAACGGTGTCAAATCTCCTTGTTTTAAGGGCACATACCGGCTGAAATTTGTACAGGCAATTCAATCCCACTATTATTCAATTTTAAAATAAACGAAACATGCGAATTTTTGTTACAGGCGCTACCGGTTTTGTTGGTTCAGCCGTGGTACAGGAATTAATCAAGGCAGGTCACCAGGTATTAGGTTTAGCCCGATCAGAAGCTTCGGTGCAATCTTTACTAAAAGCCGGCGCCGAAGTTCACCGGGGATCGCTCGAAGATCTTGACAGTCTGAAAAAAGGAGCTGCCGAATCGGATGGTGTGATTCATACCGCTTTTATTCACGACTTTTCCAATTTCGGCCCCAGCTGTGAAACCGATGGCCAGGCCATCGAGGCCATGGGCTCAGTATTAGCCGGTTCAAACCGGCCATTCATCATTACCTCAGGCACTGCGGTAGTACGCGGTAATGGCATCATTACAGAAAACAATGTAGTTACTATGAGCAACGCCGCCACGCCAAGGGCCGCCACGGAAGAAGCTGCTGCCACCGTAACCAAATGGGGCGTGCATACTTCCATAGTAAGGCTGCCGCCTTCGGTTCACGACAAAGGTGATCATGGCTTTATTCCAATAGTGATTAAAGTTGCGCGTGATAAGGGCGTATCGGCCTATATTGGCAATGGACAAAATCGCTGGCCGGCAGTGCACCGGCAGGATGCTGCCCGGGTTTTCAGGCTGGCTTTGGAAAAGGCCGCACCCAATGCAACCTATCATGCCATAGGCGATGAAAGCATACCTGTGCGCGATATTGCCGAAGTGATCGGCAGGCATTTGAACCTTCCCGTGGTATCGAAGACGGCAGAAGAAGCAGCCGAACACTTTGGCTGGCTGGGCGCTTTTTTAGCATTTGATGTACCGGCTACGGCCATTCGTACACAGCAGGAACTGCAATGGCAACCATCACACCCCGGACTAATCGCCGATCTGAACATGGGTCACTATTTTAATAACTGATAATATGCAGATCGAAAAGAGGTTGCCTTCAAAAATACCGGGGCAGCCTCTTTGTTTTTATCAAACTTTTAAAACTCAGCAATCAGGGAAAGCCATCTTGCTGCGGGTGCACCCCATACTTCTTTATAAGTGGCTGTATTAAACTGCGGCCAATAAGGTGTATCCTCATTAAACCTCGATTGCATACCAACAGGAATACCTCCCACCGTTTCGCCAGGCAATGCGGTATATAGCTGAGGATAATTACTTCCTTCGCCCCAAATCAATGACTGACCAAAAGGATTTTTTCCTACAATCCAGAACAATTGCTGTTCGGCAATATTCATCAGTTCTTTGTCTTTCAAAAATTTGCCGCAAAGTGCAGCCGCTTTGCCTGTTGACAGTTGAACAGCAGCATTTCCTCTAAAGGAGAACCACACGGGAAAAATGCGCAGGTAATGGTCATCATCCAATTTAAAACCATTATCAAGCTGCTCTTTATAATCATTGGCTGCGCCACTGAAAATGCCCACCTGTACTTTGTAAAAATTAACTGAATCCTTTATTTCATCTGTTTTATACACACCACTGGGCACCAAACCATAGGGTTCAACATAGCGCATAATCGTTTTGAGATATTCTCCATACATCCTGATAGATGCTGACCATTTGCTGTAGTCGGGATAATCAGGTTGCGTTTCGCAAAGCGCTGTCAGCGCCTGCATGTACACCATGTCGCGCGACTGATGCGTGTAATGAACAATGGATTTTTTATTCAGATCGCGATAAAAGAAACCTTTGATTTTATTTTTATCCTGAAGCGGTTCTGTTCGCTGACATTGCAAAGTATATTGAATGGCTTTGGCTGCTTCAGTTGCGTAATATTTGTCGCCGGTTAATTTGTATAGCAAACTTGCGGCAAAAGAAATATTAGCCGAATACTGGCTGTTGGAAGCCATGGCTGCATGGTCGCCCCCGCCGCCGATACTACTCAAATCATTAAATCCGAGGCTATCGAAACGTTTTTTCGCAAAAGCAAAATCTTCTATAGCCACCTTACGCAGATTTTCTTTGAGCATCGGGTCATTTTCTATGATCATAGATGCAAAGGCTTCGATGCCGGAAAAAACAAAGTTTTCGAAAGCCCGGTTGTGCACATGTACTTTACGCCTCATCGTAGAATCATCCCCGGTGCCAATAAAACCATCCGTCCATAAATTGGTGCCCCAGGTTTGGGCACGATAACCGTTACCAAACCGCGATTTAAGAATACAATCAATACCCCATTCTGCTTCTTCCTGCAGCCTCAGAAAAAGTTCTTTATTATTTTTTTCTTTAGCCCTGTTTGCCATTTCGAGCAACGAATAAATTATTTCTCCCGATTGAAGTACCTGTTGCGACATATCAGCGGCATCATGCCAGCCACCATTAAAAGGAAAAATTTTACCATCAAAAGTTGCAGTAAGGTCACTGTGACAAACGCCGTGTTTACCGGGAACCGCATAACCACAACGTTCACAAAAAATAAAGTTCAGCATACGCCATGCAGAATTGTCCCAAATGTTGCGGTTTATATAGAAAGGCCTGCACGTAACATCGCCAACACGAATAAAGTATTGTCCTTCCTTTTTAAAATCACTGAAATTAATCGTTTCAAATGTGCCGATAGTTGTTTTCTTTGAGTTGATATTGCCTTCATACGCCACACTGTTGGTTACATTATCTACCAGTTGAAATTTTCCATTATGATTACTCACTCGCACTATGGCCGTTTTTTCACTTTCCACACCGTAACCCGTAGTGGAATATATAATGCGATTTTCAGCAGGCATCCAGCCACTGACTACTTCGGGATGCTCAATTGTTTGCAATGACACCGCATCAATATCAAATTTCAGCGAATCACCCATGGTGCGTTCTTTTCCAAAAACTTCTATAGCGAAGGATATTTTTGTTACTTTATCACGAGCCAGTTCGCTCATTTCTACAAAACATTCATTCCACTGACCATTGATTAAATTAATTTCATGATAGCCTTCACGACCATATTTGTCGGGCACTTTTATTGTACCATCATTCTCTACATATAAATTAAGATAAATGCTGCGAGCGCCTTCACAATTCGGGTATATGTAAAAGTGAATGCGATTATACTTTTCCCAATTTACACCACCAACATCAAAGCTTGCCAAAGACGTACCGAAGCCTAAACCCCAGCCAAGGAATTGAGGATAAGTTGAAGGCGCTACCAACCTCATGCTATGTTTTCCTGAAATACTTCTATCAGTTGTGAGCGACATGCCGCCGATTCCTTTATGAGACCACTTGCTGAGATCTTCCATATCGCAAAGCATGTTCGAAACCAATACTTTTTTGGTAAGACCAAAAGATTCAAAAGACTTGCTGTAGTCAAGCGTTAGCGGGCTATGCACATACCCCGTATTGCGAATATCTTCTTTTAATGTCGAATCAATTTGCGCAAGTAATAAACCGAAGGGGCATACGAACAACAATGCCGATGCTACTATTTTTTTCATAATCATTCAGTAAATGAGGTTAAATCGCGGTATCCTGTTTAAGACGTCGACAATCATTTGAAGATAGGAAACATATAAGATTGTGCAAATTGTAATTCCCTGGCAGGATTCAGAACCAATGAAGTGTGAAACTCAATGATTTATTAAATGTATGCAATCAGATAGCGCCACAAACATGCCCCACATAAAAACAAAACGAACCGGCGCATGTACCGGTTCGTTGTTGTAATAAGATTGAAATAATACTTTACAATCTGGAAATCATAACATCTTCCACTACCCTCGATGTTGTTTTGATTTTATATTGTTCCAATGATCTTGTTCCTACTCTCAACTTAATGTTATACTCGGTGATATTATTGGTTTTTGGAAATCTGATCCTTGAATGAAAGCCTGTTTTATCAATCTCCTTTCTGTACAGCTCATCCCCGCGTTCGTTTTCAATGACCAGTACAAGTCTTTTAGCTTCTTCATTGGATACTTTCACCTCAACCAGTAATTCGTCATCCGTAGTACCCGCCATGTTAATTTCCATTTGATCTGCCTTTGCTTTATCTCCATCATGCCAGGGCAATGCCTGTGCAAATGGAGCGATGGTTATCATAACGGCCAATAACACTAACTTAATAAAACGGTTGATACTGTTTGTCTTGCTCATATATTAACATTTATTGTTACAAATAGGAGGCAAACAATCTTCGTTACGTTATACGCCCGCAAAGTTAGCACGCTGTTTAACATAGCAATATATGCGAAGCAACCTTAATGCATTGTTGATGATGAGGTAATAAGAAGATAACACCCGCGTAAGATTTACTTAACCGGCCATCTTAAAATAAAGAATCCGAAGACGGGGAAGATGAATTTGGGGATGCATTTATGCGTTAACTATGATGATACTTTTCATTTCGCAGAATAGTGCAGGCCCGGTATAGCTGTTCGGCCAGAATTAAACGAACCAGCTGGTGAGGGAAAACCAGTTTTGATAATGACCAGGTAAGATTGGCTCTTTTAAAAACGGGGTCGTCAACACCATATACCCCGCCGATAAGGAAAATCAGCGTTTTAGTACTTTCATTGGCGCGACTTTGTAAAAACTCAGCCAATCCTTCAGAGGTAAGTGATTTGCCCCGCTCGTCGAGCAGCACGAGGTAATCGTCTTTTTTCAGCCATTCCAGAATGGTTTCCCCTTCTTTCTTTTTCAGGTCCATTTCGCTGAGCATGCCGGCATTTTTAGGGGTAGGAATGATGTTCCATTCAACCGGAAAGTATTTAGATACCCGGCGGGTGAAATCTTCGATCCCTTCCTTTACATAAGCTTCATGGTTTTTACCGATTGACCAGCATTGAATTTTCATAATAACCGAATTGAAAGATTCATTAATCTGAGGGCAAATATTTTACAAATTTGCCTTTTTTGCCGCAACCGGCCGCAATCTGTTTGAATTTGGTAAAAAATGTAAAAAGCCTTCATTTTTAGTTTGGTGCGAACGGAAAAAACCCTATTTTTGCCGCCCATTCGAGAAAATGGACGGCCCCGTAGCTCAATTGAATAGAGCATTTGACTACGGATCAAAAGGTTTCAGGTTTGAATCCTGACGGGGTCACAAAAGAAATAAGATGCCTTCAAATTCATTGAGTTTGAAGGCTTTTTTTATGTTCGAGAATTAAATTCTTTTTCAATAATGTCGGTATTTTGATGTGCAGGTGACTGGTTAAAGATCTGTGTCATCAAATTATACAATTCGGGATGCTTTTGATTAAACCTTTCAGGCGCTTCAAAAAAGTATTCAGATGCAACAGCAAAAAACTCAGCTTCATTTTTTGAGCCATAAATATTAATATCTGATTGGCCAGCTTTGATGGCTACAATATTTTTTGCCATCAATTGAAGCCAGGGGATAGCAAATTGCCTTTTCAGCAATGCTTCCGGTAATCCATCAACAGCGCCGTCTTCTTTATCAAGTAAATGAACAAATTCATGAATGCCGGTATTTTCTGTTCCCGATGCATTGACAAAACCGCTGCGTAATGCAGGTTTAGATAAGATCATGGTTCGTTGCATAGCCCCATCGCCAACCATACCTAATACGTGACGGTCTGCATCTTTTGATAAAAAACTGATCTCATTAAACGCATCAGGATAAAGAAGCACTTCCCCCAGGTTATAATACCGCCATTCGGGAAAGCCAAATATCGGGATTACTCCACTGCACGCTACTAATAACTTATCGAGGTCATCAACGTTTGTATTAACCCCTGTAATACTGATGTAGCCAAGGAATTCTTTTATTTTTTCTTCAAAACGAATTTTTCCTTCCTCATCAAGTGCACGATAAAAAGCCACGTGCTCCAACAATACTTTTTTATAGCCGGTTGGCAGAACCGCCTTTTTTACCGGACGTTTATAGAATGCAAAAACAACTACAATCAGGGCAATTATTATCAATGTGAGGATCGGCGCCATAACTCATTTGTTCTTTAAAACACAATAAATGTAGAACAATAACAGCTATGCCCGGCGTATAGTTTAACCCTACCTGCCTTTTGCCTGGTCCCAGCTCAAAGTCATTATGGTGCTAACTATATAGGCAACCTGTTTGCCAGCGCCATTAGTAATAATACAGGAATATACACTGATCGTTTTTACTGATTGTATGGGTTTTGCATGAGCAATCAGTGTATCTTGCCAAACCGGTCTGAGAAAGTTGATTTTCAGATCCACACTGGTAAAACTACCGTTTTCTTCAATTCGTGTGGAATGGGCTGTGCCAGATAGTGTGGAGTATAAGGAAACCTACAATTAGCGGTTTTATCTTATATAATAGCCTCAAATCCTCCCATAATAGGTTTGAAGCAATTCCAATCCGGATCACCAGACAGGACAAGACGGATTTCTTCCTCTTGTCCTGTTTCTTTTTTGGCCCGAAACCCGCACCCAGACTGTATATCAGCGAAACGACTTCATTCAGCCTGGCGGTTCGAACTCCAAATCCGTCAATCGTCAAATTTTCGGGGTATATCGAACCAATTATTTCCCGTTTTTTTACAATGAAAGACTTAAAAATCTTGTTACACAGACTATAAATGTAGAAGAACCACCAGGATGGAGAAAAACTGTATTTGCAATTGGTGGACTGAGTGAGATTGGATTTTCAAAACAGCACCCAAATCTATTATTAGTAATTTCAAGTCAAGGAAGAGGAATAATTGACTGTCAACGTTCCGAACTAATAGAGAGAGAGATTATGATACAAATTGGGATTGGATAGATTCATATGAATTGACTGCTCAAGGACTAGGAATTTTATCGAATGAAAAAATCTTGGTTAGCGGACTTCACGGAGGAGGATTGTCTTTAATGAATAAAAGTGGTGATAGTCTTTTATTTATGGCAACAAAATGGCCATTAATCGATATAATATTTGAACCTAATTTTAAAAGTATTTACAAAGAAAATCAAGCAAAAGAATGTTTTAGAGTTTTTCACGATTATGAATTACGTACATATGGATTTTCTTACAATGGTGAAACTTTATCTATAGTAATCTTTTTTATGTTAGGTGATTTGCTACATTTATAGCCACCAGATAATTTCTCTTAATGCGTTATAGCCGACAATCCTTCAAACCTATAGACGGAGCGGGAAGATTTTCTTAAGAGTTAATTTCAAGCTTATATCCTTTGCCGCGTATAACAACTATTTTGATGTTCGGATCAAATTCAAGTTTTTTTCTAAGTTTTGATATGAACATATCGAGACTGCGGCCTACTATAACACCTTCATCTTCCCATATCTCTTTTTGCAGTCGGCTTCTCTCTATAGTCTCGTTTGGAGACAATGCGAAAATGAGCAGAACACGGGTTTCCGTTACTGTCAGGTCTATTGTTTTTCCATTTATTACGAGCTTCCGACTCTCCGAATCGAACAACACCGAGCCCAAATTGAATGTACCGGTACCCTGAACTTCAGGCAAAGCTCTTTTGGACTTAACAGATCTCAAGAAAATAAAACCAACAAATGCCAAAAGTGACAGGCTGCCCAGAAGATATCTATTCTTTGCTGTAGTTATACCCGTTGGCTTAAATTTAATGTTAATCATATAACATGCTATTGGTTGCCGTCTTCCTAAACAGGTTACAATATCATCTTTCTTATTTTTTGATATAGCATATCCATACGCTACACTGGCATTGGCGCAGTTCAGTACGTTAACAACGTAATCACGTGCCAGCGGGTCTTTGGCTAACAATCGCTGAGTGGTATTGATGAGGGAGTCTGGTTGAAAAGTAAGATCGTTCTCAAACCTGATCTGGTATTCATTTTCGGCGATCTTTTTTACTGGAAGTATCCGTGATGTACTGTCGCCCGACTGAAGGAGTATTTCATGTCCGATTCGGCGAAGCAAAACTTCTCTTCTGGCAAAGTCAAAGTCATCATTGCCGGTCATGCTGAAAGCCACGCAGATTCCAGAGATAAACAAGAGTAATAACCATCCGCCCCGGTGCTCTCGTTTGACGGGCAGGAGATTTCTTCTAACAAGCATAATGTCAAGATATTATTTACAAAGTTTACACTTTTATTTACAATACAGATTCCTTAGGCTGAAATAAATCAAAGTATTTTTGTTGCACCAACTTTAAAAGGATATGAAAAATAAAAAGAAATGCCTTAAACGGATCTGATTTATCAGGAGATAGATCTATGTTAATTAAACCTACAAAAAATATGAAAAAAGTTATTTATGCGCTGATCTTACCGCTGGTTGTGGTAAGCGGACTAGTATTTGCTAATAGCGAAATCAAAAATGAAACTTCTAAAAAATCAGCCCCAAAGCCACTCTCTGCTGCTGAAATGAAAGCCGAAAGGAAAAAATGGTATATGGAAGCTGTTGTAACCTCTCTTTCTCTTCCGCCAGGCTCACGATTAGGTTTCGGAGTGATGGTCAGGATTAATGGTTACGATTATATTCTTAGTTTTGGGCGGGAAAACTCTAATGAATTTCAGCAATTGCATAGCCTGAAAGTTAACGACAAAATAATTATAAGAAGCCATAGTGTATTTAGTGTATCGTACACGCCCAATTATTCATATCCAATTGTATCGGGCGACTATGTAGAACGAGATGGTAAAATAATTTATAAACGTGCCCCTCGCAAAGGCGGCTGCTGAGTACAGTTATGATGGAAAGACTTTTACGGAATTTAAAGGTAAAGAGAGTCAGAAATAACATTTTTAGCCGACACTTTTAAGATGGAATTATGCTTCAGGCAGTACATTTTACGGCATCGACAGCTCGATGTCTAAAAAAGTAATGCAGCAGCTAGGTCTAGCAGTTTTTCTGTTCCCGATAATTAAATAGAAAAAATCATGAAATACGTACTCATCTATACTTTGTTCTTAATGTCTGTTTTTTGCAGTTCCTGTGAGGGACAAAACAAACCAGACCCCCCAAAAGAAAATATCAAGCCTGAAACCAAAGACATAGTCACTTCCACCGGATCTAATGAAAAATATCACACTAAGTCTGAGTATACTGATTCTATGGGTAAGCGTCTAATCATACAAAACAGTTGGTCAAGAGGTATAAAATACACTGACCCTAATGGGAAGAAAGAAAATAAAGTTTTATTTTGGACTCGAATAACCAATGAAACAGAAAATCCATTAGAATTAAATATAGACTTTCCTGTAGAATATGAAGTTCCGTCTTTACCTGGTAGATACTTTAAAATATTGCTTCCTTCCGATACAATGACACTTGATAAAGAACCATTGCCAGACTATGGTATAACAGATTTAAAATCTTTTTTGGATAATAGTATTCATAAGCCGTCATCGTTAAAAAGAACTATTAATCCAAAAGAATCGAGTGGTTTTTATGTTGCAATTCTCTTTGATAGCGGAGTAGTTGGTCCATTTCGAACAGGACTAAGTATAAAGGGGCAAAATCTTTTTTACATAGTTACACGATACGCTGGCAAACAAGGAGTCTCATTAGTTGACGAGAAAGAAATTAATTGTGGAAGTATTAATTTGAAAAATTTGATGTTACAGAAATAAATAGAAAGCCAGCGTACAATCAAAGTGTATAAGAAATAGGGGGCGTAGTAAATCGAAGGTTTGTTCTAATTAAGTTTTGTATGCTTTTAAAAGTGCTACTCAGATACACCAAAACGTTTTTCTCAAATTATTTTTATATAACATTTTGACCAAAAAGCTATTACCCTGTTACTTAATTTTAATTAGTGCTCCTTTATTCTTCGGTTGCAGTGGACCTGTAAAAGAGGAAAATAAAAATAATGCATCGCCAAGTTCTTTATCCTTGCATGTTGGGAATGAGAAATATTTTATAATAGATACAAAGGAAAGTGTTGTAACATGGACCGGTTCAACCTGGGCCAAAGCTCCGGGCGGTAAAGCGAACGGCCTGCCACCCTGCTGAGCAAACGTTCATGCAGCAGAAAACAATAGTGAAAAGATAACGGTTACAAATACATTCATGAATTTAATGATCATTGAGTGAACGGAACTGAGTGTGATAGAAAGGATATTTCCAAAGACGTTCCAAATTGGCCGGTAACGGCTCTGCAAAATTAAATGGAAAACTTGTAGGCGATATTTATGCGAACAGGAATGGAAGCACGATTATTACATTTTCAGCCGATCCCTGATCTTTTTTCGGTGTTTCTCACCAAACACAATCAATGCCTGCATTACCTGCCAGGTTTCCCTCGCATATTCGGTAATGGAGTATTCCACGGTAACCGGTTTTGTTTGTTTTACTGTGCGGGTAATCAGCATATTTAGTTCCAGATCCTGCAGTTCCCTGGTGAGCACTTTAGGACTGATTTTTATCTTTTGCTGTAGATCTGTAAAGCGCATGGAGCCGGGAGCCAGATTCTTAAGAATGCAAAATTTCCATTTTCCACGAAACAATTGAACAGAATCCTGTAAGGCCAGAGCCCTCTCTTTCCAACTGGTTTCATCGCAAAAATTTCCAGGCATATTATGATTTTACTTTCCTAAAGGTAACGCATAGTGATAATGTCTGCAACAGTTGCCAACTTGCGAAAAATATAATATTAAATTATGCAAGCAATTCAGTTAGCCGCTACGGGCTCACCGGAAGTTTTCGAACTGAAAGAATTACCAGAACCCGGCATCCGTACAGGAGAAGTTTTGGTAAAAATAGATGCAATAGGGCTGAATTATGTAGATACATTAATCAGGAAAGGAAAACACCCTTCATTTCAATCGTTACCGGCAATTATGCCCGGTGAAATAGAAGGCATTATTACAAAGGTGGGCAAAGATGTTACACAATTTCAACCTGGCCAGAAAGTCACAGGATATACACAAGCGGGATATGCGCAATTTGCGGCGATTCCAGCCGGGCAGCTTACTGTTTTGCCCGATGATCTGCCAATAGGCAAAGGCATGCTCATTCAACATTTAACTGCACAGAACCTTCTACACCAGGCGTCAGGTTACAAGTCGGTGCTCGTTACCGCTGCTGCGGGTGGAGTAGGTTCCTCGGCCATCTGCATAGCCCGTATTAAAAATATACCTATGATTGCAGGCCTTTTAGGAAATATGCAGAAGACGCCGTATATACAGTCACTTGGCGCAACCCATGCTATTAGTTATCTGGTAGATAATTGGTTCCATCAATTAAAAGAAATAACGAATAATAATGGATTCGATCTGATCCTGGATTCTGTGGGTGGAGTGATCGGTTCGGCATTGGTGGAATTATTAGCACCCGGCGGCACGCTGGTCGTATATGGCAACAGCTCCGGGCAGCCTTCTTCAATTGATCTACAAAGCATTGTTATGCCGGCCGTTAGAAAAATAACAGGTGCAAGGTTAAATGCGGCTCCTGCAGAACTAAAAGCGAAATGGACTAAAGAAATTTTTCAATGGATTAAATCTAAACAGCTTAACGTAGCAGCAGCTTTTTATCAGCTCGCTGATGCAGCCAGTGCTCATCATGATATGGAAAACAGAACGAGTACAGGCAGGCTTATCCTACTTCCCTGGTGATCCCTGCCAACATTTTCAAATCCCCCACAAACCGGTTCGAAAATTGTATCGACGGGGTCACAAAATTGAATTTTACTTCCAAAACCCGCTTTCAGAGCGGGTTTTGGAGTGACCTACCAGTTACCACAACTGAAAGAAACAAAAAACCGCCCGTCTTTCCTAAAGTTTAGGCGGGCGGTTTTCTTTATTACACAGTAAGTACTGTTCTTTATCCCTTCGATATATTGATCAATGCCCTTCTGTTACGACTGCGGCCATCAGGATTATCGCGGCCATTGATCAATTCCAATTCAAGCGGACAACAGGCTCCTAATGATTCAAAAGTAATGCGGCTGGCGTTTATACCTTTGTGAATGAAATATCGGGCGCATGACCTTGCACGCCGGTCAGAAAGCTTTTTATTGTATTCTTCAGTGCCCTTGCCATCTGTATAGGCTAAGATCTGAAGCGAATAGGAAGGAAACTGCATCAGCACCTGGAAAACCGAATCGAGCTTGTTCACAGCTTCTGTTTTCAGTTTGCTCCTGTCAAAATCGAAATATACAGTAACTACATTCTCTACCTTTAAAATGAATTTTTTATCAATGTACATATCTGTATTGACTAACTGATCGGTGAACAGGTTCGCTTCAGCGGTATCATTAATTTTCACTACATCAGTGGTATCATTATAATATTGTTTGGTAATAGTGATCCGGTAATTCGAATAATCATTATGGATGGTATCAAACGAATAGCTGCCTTTATCATCCGTTTTTGTTGCCCACGTTTTGCCAGATGGGTCTGTTAAAACAATGGCAGCATCGGCAATGGGGCTATTGTCCTTATGATCACGTACCAGCCCGGTTAACCGTTTGTTTCGGGATGATCTTTTAATGAGATAATTTTCAAGGCAGCAGCCGGTGCCCCTGTCGGAACCAACAATGGCGGTTGCCAATAGTGCTGTATCTTCAGGAGCAAAAAAGTAAATATCATCTCTCGATGAATTAACCGGATAACCCATATTGCGGGGCGCTCCCCATGCCTTATCACTGCCCTTTACAGAAAAAAGATCATACCCGCCCATGCCCGGTCGTCCGTTTGTAGCAAACACCATCGTACCGCTGCTGGTATGATAAAACGGAGCCTGCTCATCACCGGCTGTATTTATTCCGGGCCCCGCATTAATAGGAGTACCGGCATGACCATCTTCATATATAGGCGCATACCAGATATCGAATCCACCTGATCCGCCCGGGCGGTCAGAAGAAAAATATAAATATATTCCATCCGCTGAGCAAAATGGCTGCTTACTGCTAAACCCGTCGATATTAACCTCCGGCAATAAAACCGGCTTTGTCCATCCACTGTCGCTACGGTTTATGATGTAATAAATATTAGAAACTATGCGGCCTTTTTCTTTTTTCCATTGGGTAAAATAAATACGATTGCCGTCTGCGGTAAAGCTTGCTACCCCCTGGTTATCTGAAATTCCGGCAACTGGTAAAACAACAGGGGTTAGCTGATCGAGACTATCGTTTTTCAAAGTACCATAAAACAAATGGCTTGTATGCGGATTTACCCCTTTCACTTTGGCAGTATCGGTTTTTGTACTGCTTACCAGGTACTTGTTGCCGCCTACCGCCCTTACTGCAAAAGCGCCTTTTTCAAAGCTGCCGGGTGTTTTGAGTTTCGAGCTGTTCACCTGGCCGGCGCCAGTTGCCGCCAATTGAGTGCGTATATATTGCAGGGTTTGCAATTCTTTTTCAGCCTCGTCTTTAAACTGGCTGTTTTTTCCATCAGCGATTAAGTATTTGCGTAGATTTTCTTCCGCCGCATCATAATTTTCCAGGCTACGTTCACATACGGCGCTCCAGTAAAAGGCATCGATATTATCAGTACATTTTTTGTATGCCGAGTCGGCATTTATGAAATAATGGGCAAGCCGGTAGCTTTCTGCCTGTTTATAAAGAATGCTCGCGCGTGACCTGTTTTGACTGCCTGCGGCCGCAGTGCCGGTTTTCGCATACGTTGTAAATGCAGGTGCGTTTATATTTCTGCCCGATGTTTTCAGATACTGCTCATACAAATAACCAGCTGTATAATATTCACCGGCTTCAAAATACTGATCGGCTAATTGTAGCGGGCTTTTACCATGTACAACCTGTTGGCTTTGTAACGGTAGCCAACATATGCCTGCCATCAGTAAGCCTAATAATTTGCCGGCCAAAGGCCTCAACTTAAATTGTAAAAATGTGTTCATATTTAAATACTCAAATGTTTAATGTCAAAAAACCTTTTCAAACCATCTTTTAAAGTCTTGCACAACGAACAAAATCAACAATACTCTTTGTGCCCGACCGTTTTATATAAGAAACGGTGAGTTCAAAACTGTTTACGTTTTTCGTCATAGGTCTTAGTCCCGAAGCATTCGCATCGTAGCTTAACCCGATTACAAAACTCTTATGTTCGATACCGGCATAAGGGGCGATCGCATCATGAACGCGGTAATATCCGCCCAGCATAAAATTGGTCTCTTCATCTACACTTAGTTGCGCATAAAAACCAACCATTGCTTCATAGGCAGTACCCTGGCGCATATACATCACATGCGGAATTACCTTAGCATTCGATGATAAATTAAAGCTTATCCCGCCATGCACGGAGTAACGGACAGGTATCCTGTTGAGGTTTGTATTGTGGTTGGTGACGATAGGGTCTTTAGGTCTGTTTAAATGATATACTGAAAAGCCACCGAATAAATTATATTTCTTTTGGGGCGTCGCATCAAAATACAGTATACCGGCCCCTATATCGGGAACAATGGAAGACGTTCGGGAAAATGTTTGTGTTGTGGGGTTACTCTCCTGGTAGCCGGTGATAGGGTTCCATTGTTCGCCCCATGTGAATTTTGAGGGATTGACCCGGCGACTTATAATACCACCCTGCATGGCCATAACAATACGTTGGTTAAAATCCTTTCCGAATTTAACACCGGTGTAAGCATAAGAACCGGATAAAGTAAGATAATCAAACCCGCCATTAGCGGCAGACTGGTTTAAAAGATTTATGCCCAGCCCTGCATTTTTATTGGTACGCGTATCAAATGAAACCCCAACGGTACGATACAAACTGCTAAGACTGCCCCACTGGCTGCGAAAAATAGCAGAGGCCCTGTACTCGCCGTCGGCGCTGCCTGCCAGCGCAGGATTTATATACAGGGGATATGTATAATTCTGCGTAAAATGCGGATCTGTTTGGGCAACTGCTTTAGCAGTTATCATTAACAAACAGACCGCCAACCGACCGTATCGATTGATGTGTTTGTTCTTCATATTCAGGATATTGTTTTTTATCGAATAAGTGTAACAGGACCTTTCATATTAACCGTTCTCCCATCTTTCAATACTGCATGCAGCACATACAAATAAACACCGACAGGCTGAGCGGTCCCCTTGTATTTACCATCCCACCCCTGACTCGTACTGGTAAGCGTTGCAATGCGTTGACCCCATTGATTGAAAATCTGCATCTCAACAGAAGCGATATAATTTCCGTAAATAAAAAGCTGATCATTCCTTCCATCGCCATCAGGAGAAAATGCATTGGGTACAAAAACGTCTTTGGACAAGGGCAGCACTTTTATCTTAAATGATTGAGATACGCCGGCACAACCATTGGTGAAAGGGACCGTAGTAATGATTGCGTTAAAAGCCGTATCGGCCTTATTGGTTGCCCGAAAAGAAGGGATCGGACCGGAGCCTGAAGCTGCCAGGCCTATTGACGTGTTTGAATTATTCCATTTTATGCTGCCTGCCGGATCGTTCACCGAAAAATCATAGGATGCCAAAACAACACCGTCATAAATAGTGGTATCCCTCATTATACTGGTAACAGCCGCCTTAGGATAAACCTGGATGGTTAATGTCGATGCTATGGCACACTGTCCTGTATCTGGGGTAAATGTATAAGTAGTGGTAGCTGTATTATTCAATGCCGGTGACCAGGTGCCCGTAACGGGTACAGCATTGGTAGATGATAACGGCAACGCCTGCAGAGCCGCTCCTGGACATATTGGTGCAACAGCCGTGAACGTAGGCGTTACTTTCTGGTTTACTGTAATCGTTAATGTTGTTGTGGTTGCGCACAAACCGGCTGTTGGCGTAAACGTATAAGTAGTAGTGGCCGTATTGTTCAATGCCGGTGCCCATGTACCCGTGATGCCCTCATTTGATGTTGTGGGCAAAGGGGGCAGCGTAGTGCCGGAACATATTGGCGCCACAGCCGTGAACGTAGGGGTTACATTTGGATTAACGGTGATCGTTAATGTTGTGGTGGTAGCGCACTGTCCGGCTGTTGGCGTAA
>NZ_JCAPSW010000016.1:0-189591 GCF_059587045.1 Niastella sp. sgz303648
CGCACCTTATCCTAACGTTGCAAGTTTCAGGTTACAGGTTTCACGAGCTAAGTAACCAAAAGCAATACACTATACGTTGAGCTTTCTGTTAACCCAACAAACGAGGGTATTCGTTGAAACCCTGTAACCTGTAACCTGCAACCTGTAACATGTCACCCTTTAACCATGCCATGCAGGGAATGCTCAGAAATGCTGTTACCGGATCATCACCCAACTTTGAAATAGATTATAGCAAAGTTTTGATGAGCCAGGGCGATTTATATAAGCCCTTGCGTGCAACAGTTGCTTAACAATTTTGAATGATTGCCTGATTGAAGTCATTAAAAAACAGGTACCCTTCGGTAAGTCGGCGATCTGAATAACAGATTGTGCATTTTTAAGAATAATGCGCCTTACCACCAGGCCCTGTATATTAATGAGCTGCGCTTCGGTGCCCCGTAAACGTACATCAGCTGTTTGAAATATTACATTATCTTTTGCAGGATACGGCGGCATGATCATGCCGGGCGCACAAGCAAAGAGGCCGTCTTCGGTATGAAGACAGCCTCTTTTTTTAATAGT
This sequence comes from Niastella sp. sgz303648, assembly GCF_059587045.1. NCBI lineage: Bacteria > Pseudomonadati > Bacteroidota > Chitinophagia > Chitinophagales > Chitinophagaceae > Niastella > Niastella sp. sgz303648. The sequence goes on from NZ_JCAPSW010000016.1 coordinate 562, forward strand.
GCCGTTAAAATAAATTATTGATTTAACTGCAATAACTTACCCGTTACTTTTTTATCTGCTACACGAAGAACATAAATCAATTGGGCAGATTTCATTAATGGCAGGTTTACCTGAAACGTATTGGCGCCCGACTGAATGCGCCCCTGGAAAACAGTTTTTACTTTTTGCCCAAGCAAATTGAATAGTTCCAGACTTCCGCTCCCACCTTCAGGAACAGTTACCAAAAATTTCACGTTGTCGCTAAAAGGATTGGGAAACGCTTTCACGTTCAGCTCCTTTAAGCTATTAGCTGAAGTCGGAGTTGTGTTTGGTGTTGAAGTTGTTGATAACCTTGCAGGTGTTGAACAATTGGATGCGTCGCAATTGACGGCCGATGAAATACAACCCGAACTCAGTTTTTTAACCTTTATACCAGTTACCGATCCTGCAGCCAGGTTATTGAACACTGTACCGGATTGCCAGGTTGCACCATTATCAATGCTATACTGATAATCTGCTCCAAGAGGACTCAGTATTGTTATACTTCCCGTAGCTGGTCCGCACAGCGAAGGTTGCACAGCACAAAAAGTTGGAGCACCCGGCGCGTCTGTATTTACGGTAACAGTTACCTGGTCCGTGTTGCTGCAACCACTCGAAGTATTGGTTTTCGTTACTGTATAAGTGGTAGTTGACGATGGATTGGCAGTGGGATTGCTGGCGCTTGCATCACTTAAACCTGTAGTTGGCGACCATGAATAAGTGAAACCGGCTGCTGATGCTTCACCAATCTGTTTGCCGCTTGTATTGGAACCGCAGGTCTTGGTAAAGTCGTCTCCTGCATTAGCGACCACAGCTGCATTATCCACCGTTACCGTCACCTGGTCCGTGTTACTGCAACCACTCGAAGTATTGGTCTTGGTTACAGTATAGGTAGTAGTTGATGATGGATTGGCGGTGGGGTTGCTGGCGCTTGCATCACTTAAGCCTGTAGTTGGCGACCATGAATAAGTGAAACCGGCTGCTGATGCTTCACCAATTTGTTTACCGCTTGTATTGGAAATACAGTTTTTGGTGAAGTCGTCTCCTGCATTTGCGATCACAGCTGTATTATTCACCGTTACCGTCACCTGGTCCGTNGGCGACCATGAATAAGTGAAACCGGCTGCTGATGCTTCACCAATTTGTTTACCGCTTGTATTGGAAATACAGTTTTTGGTGAAGTCGTCTCCTGCATTTGCGATCACAGCTGTATTATTCACCGTTACCGTCACCTGGTCCGTGTTGCTGCAACCACTCGAAGTATTGGTCTTGGTTACAGTATAGGTAGTAGTTGATGATGGATTGGCGGTAGGGTTGCTGGCAGTGGCATCACTTAAGCCTGTAGTTGGCGACCATGAATATGTGAACCCGGCTGCTGATGCTTCACCAATTTGTTTTCCGCTTGCATTGGAAGTGCAGGTTTTGGTAAAGTCGTCTCCTGCATTAGCGACCACAGCAGTATTATTCACCGTTACCGTCACCTGGTCCGTGTTGCTGCAACCACTCGAAGTATTGGTTTTGGTTACAGTATAGGTAGTAGTTGATGATGGATTGGCGGTGGGGTTGCTGGCACTTGCATCACTTAAACCTGTGGCTGGCGACCATGAATAAGTGAAACCGGCTGCTGATGCTTCACCAATTTGTTTGCCACTTGCATTGGAAATACAGGTTTTCGTAAAGTCATCGCCGGCATTGGCCGTAACAGGTGCGGCAGCTGTCACTGTCGTAGACCTTGTGGATTTACAATTTAAAGCATCAGTAATTGTTACGGTATACGTTCCTGCTACTAAACCGGTAAGGTCCTGGTTGGTTGACTGACCTAAAATAATAACGCCGCCCCCACTTGGAACCCAGGAGTAAGTATACGGAGCTTTTCCGCCCAGCGGAGTCATGTCAATAGCACCTGGCGTGGCGCAGGTAGCGTTGGTAACATTAAAGATGGCATCAAGGCCGGTATTAATTTGTATTGAATCGAGGGTGCCGCATTTGGGATTAATAGTAGAAGAATTGATAGAAGCACACGTGCTGGTTTTAGAAGCATCTGTCCATGCCAAAAACAGATCTTTTATGGTTAACGACTGACCACATACGTATCCAATTTGGGTGAACTGCAAAGTAGTAGTCGTATTACTGGCTACAGGACCTCCGCATCCTGAAATTGGCCTGGTAGAAGAAATTGTACCGTTACTGTTCCGTATAACCAGGGTGCCCCAAAATGCAAAAGCAGTTCTTGTTGAACCTGTTTTGTTGTTTATGGACAAATTCAAGGTCCTATGTACCGAATCACCTGATACACATTCATTACAAACAGTTGTACCAGGTAAGGTAGCGCCCACAAGGAGAAGGTCTTTGGATGTACAGGAAGATGCAGGCGGAAACGTTGTTGTTGTTTGTGCGAAGGCTTGTGAAGAAAACATGCAGGCCCAGGTTAAACAAATAGCCCCAATTGCTTTAAATATGCCAATAAAATGGCGGTACCTGCCATATTGCAGGTAAATTTTTGCTCTCATAACAGTTTGGGTTAAGGGGGTAAAAAAATTATATTTCGATGAATGAGTATTTACATTTGTTTGTTACCGTTAGTTATATATTACGATGAAGAACAAACTAATTAAGGTGCAAAAAAGTAGGTCCCCGGGCCATATAAAAAGTACCCTCATGTTTATTCCTTAGCCACAGGGGTTCTATACCCGATATAATAAAAGAAGGGAAATAATATGCAAACAGGATTATATAACGTTTCCCAAAGGGAGCGCCTTTCATATAGTTATTCGTTTAGGGGCATAGAGATAACGTACCATTCAGCACACCATGGCAAAAAACAACCACAGCATGCTGGTCCTGGAATTCAGATCAGATAATTAAGATTAATACGAATGCCCTGCAAAACATGAACAGTTTTGCACGCAACGCTTACAAACAGGACATTGGAGAAGGAAATTGAAACAGTTAATCCAATTAGCCTGAAAACAACTCGTAAACAGGGAAACAGAGTGACGGGGTAATAAGAAAAAATTCATTGACCACTTTATGAGGGAGGGATACTTCTACGGTTCGTGATGAATAATTTCGCTACAACATGAAGATATAACAAATTTTTTCATATGAATCATCATTAACAAAGTATCCGGCCTTTTCTCATTTATTTTGACTGATATCAAATTGACGATAAGCAATGTGCCGGTTGCCGGGTACCTGTTACCGGTTCCCGGATACCTGTTACCGGTTACCAGTTACCAGTTCACGGTTACCGGTATCAGGGAACCGGTTTTCTTACTTATTACTTACTAACTGCCAGCTTCGTACGGCCCACCGGGTTCGCCCCAGCCCCATTTAGGCATGGGCGCTTTTTCATCGATGGGATTTTCGGTAGTAGTTGAATTGATAACGGCAATGCGGCTTCCCCATTCAAGGTAACCAACAACCGCCGATCTGAATTCGGGATCATCGGGCATACCAATTTCATCGGCGCATTCAAGCAACAACAGTATCCATCTTTTTCTTTTTGTTTCATCGAGCATCTTTCCTATATGATGCGCCACCATACCCGCATGGCTGCCCTGGTCGCCTTCAGAATATAATTTGGGTCCGCCAAACACTTCTGCAATAAAATGCGCCACATGCATTGAATGTTCGGGCGACATATTTTTAAACACCGGATATAATAGATCATCCTGCAACACTTTTTTGTAAAAAACCTCCGTCAGTTTTTCAAGCGCTTCTTTACCGCCGGCCCATTCGTATAAGGTTGGAATTTGTTTCATGCTGTCAATTTCCTGAAAAAATAAATTGGAGCAAAGAACTAAAATATATTTTCCATGGTAATGTGTGCCACGGACTTCGCTTCGCGAAGTGGTTTTGTCAACGGATTAAGTGCTACGCCTGTTGCGCCAACATCACCTTCCGCCGAAGGCGGAAACAATATAGTCAGTGGTTCCCTCGTTGCGTAGCAACGTTGGGCCTCATCTGTGGCATCTTCACCAAAATTTGTTTATCATGGGCGCGTAGAACGATTAAATTGTATAAAATTGCCGAAAATTAAGATTGTCAATTTATGGATGCCTGATAAAAAGATTTAATATTTGTAATACCATTATAATGCAAGCATCCTGATGGGTACAAAAAACAGTTTAGATGAAAAAAAAGAAAAATCCCGCCAAAAGCGGGACTGTTAGTGGCACTTCGGCCAGCCCTCAACCGGTTACGCCGCCGCCCGCCGCCGCGCCGGCAACGCAACCTGCTCTCCGTACCAATGCCTTTAAGGGGTTCATTTTACTGGTTGTAGCTGTTATTAGCCTGCTCATTTTCTTTGGTCTCGATAGCAACAAACTGTGGCTGAACGAAAGGATCATTCCCTACTGGGAAGATTTTAAAGAACAAAAGCTAAACCTCGATATTGAAGAACGGAAACTGGCAAGGTATCAGTCAGATTACCTGTTTGCGAAAGATATTACTGCATTTTTTGAAAAAAAGGGTATCGCCAATAAAGTGCTGGTACTGATCCCTCCTACTGATTATTTTGCTGCAAATGGATTAAACATTCATGTGCCTGAACCTGCAATATTTTATTATTACACAGGTTTAAAAACCATCTGGCCCAACAGCCCCGAAGCGGCACAGGCCAACTGGTATATTACTACCAGCCAGGGACGCCTGTTTTTCGACAGCGTTGCCAATAAAAAGGCCTTTCAGGATACGATTGCAGCATTTAATAAATACAAAACTTCTTTATGAGCGGGTTACTGATCATTCTGTTGTTAACCATACTTCAATTTATTACCGGCTTTGGATTGATTAATTTGTTCAATCTGCAATTAAAACCAGGCATGCTGTTGTCGCTGGCCATTTTACTGGGCGTAGCAGTGTTTTCAATAATGCCTTTTGTATTGCAGCTTGCTTATATTCCGCTTACTTCAACCAATGTTTTTTTGTCGCTGTTCGCAGCAGCTATCCTGTTAAATATAAAGTTCAAAACAGGCATACAACGTTTTAAAGATCTTGTTGCGAATACCCGGTTCAAAATAAAAGTATACGAAATTCCATTTGTGGTAATGATGGTGTTCATTGTGTTTGTAAGCGCCTGGCGATGCTTTTACTTTCCCCCTACTCCGCGCGACCTTACTTCGGGCGCCGAAGTAATAGCCGAATACGCCATCCGCGAAAAAACAATGATCAACTCGGTGTTCACGGTCAACCTCGAAACCACCAACAACATTTTCAAGCCGACATTTATTACCTGCTTGCAGATCATTTACAAATATGCCGGCTTTGCATTTGGACAAATATGGCTTAGCACTATTGTGGCCTGTTTTATCATCTTTTTATATCATGCGCTGACACTCAGCGTTCATAGAATATTTGCCGGGTTGCTGGTGCTTTTTTTCATGGCAATTCCCGAAATGTTTGCCTATACCTTTATGGTGTTGTTCGATTACAGCAATGCGGTGTTTTTCTTTTTGTCGATCTGGTTTCTGTACGCCTTTTTTCAAAACGGGCAACGTAATTATGTAGCATTTGCCGGATTGCTGATGGCCATTGCTACGTATATCAGGTCCGAAACGCTTATACTGGCCTGTTTAATGGTACCGGCTATTGTTTGGTATCATTTCAAAAATAAAACCGGCGTAGTGAAGGGAATTATCAGCAGCGCTTATTTTGTGGTGCCGTCGGTGCTGTCGTATGTGATATCTGTTTCTATTTATATCAACCGGTACCTGCCTGTAAAGTACAATATACAGGGGCAGGTAAATAAAAACCTCGGCGATCTGTCGCCCTTTTTTACCCGCTTGTCCGAAATGACCGGCACGCTCATTTTTAGTGAAAAAGGAATGGGCTATTATGGTTATTTTATCTACTTCTTTTTACTGCTGTTATTGCTCGAACTGGTAATCAAACGCAAATTAACCGGTACTGCCCGTAACTGGGTTTATGCCGTGCTGGTGATTTACATCGGGTTTCCGCTGCTGGGTTATTTGTTGCCGTTGTTAGATCTGAACAATTCAACCAAAAGGGGTTTATTTAAAATATTTCCCCTGATGTTGCTGTATTTGGGCAGCAATTCATTGCTGGTGAGCTGGTCGCAGAAGATTACTAAGTGGGAGACAAAGTAGTATTAAGTTATAAGTAATAAGTTTTAAGTATAAATAACGTATCTGTTGCGCTAATAATTTTACAACCTGCTCAAAGCAGGCTTGAAACTTATTACTTACAACTTATTTCTTACAACTTATTAAACAGCTTATACTTCCCCATGCCCAGTTTCTGCAGTGCATATTGCAGGCTTACCCTAAGTACGCCTAATCCATAAATGCTGCTTCGGCGGAAATTGATCGACGAAGCTTCGTCGAAATATTTGGTAGGACAGGTAATTTCGGCTATTTCATATCCTTTAAAAAAGATCTGCGCCAGCAGTTCATTATCGAATACAAAATCGTCGGAGTTATCCTGGAAGGGAATCGATAACAGCACATCTTTATGATAAGCCCGGTAACCGGTATGGTATTCAGATAATTTCTGGTTCATCAGAATATTCTGGGTAACCGTAAGCAGTCTGTTGAAGAAATATTTGTACAACGGCATGCCTCCTTTCAGGGCGCCTTTGCCCAAAATACGCGACCCCAGCACAACCGGGTACACTTTATTGGCAATCAGCGAAACCATGGGGGTAATCAGCGCAGGTGTATACTGATAATCGGGGTGCAGCATTACAATAATATCAGCGCCAATTTCAAGCGCTTTTACATAGCACGATTTCTGGTTGCCGCCATACCCTTTGTTTTTCTCGTGCCGCACAATATGCTGAATGCCAATTTCACGGGCAACAGCAATGGTATCGTCTTTACTGGCATCATCTACCAGAATAACATCATCCACCACCGATCTGTCGATTTCGTCATATGTGGGCCGGAGTGTTTTGGCTGCATTGTAAGCCGGAAGCACAACAACAACTTTTTGTCCTTTTATCATACACTTTTTAACAATCCGGCAAATATATGAATGGAAGTTGAAAAGTAGACCAAGTTAACAGGTTAACTTGTTAACTTATTAACTAACAGCCCATTGCCCACTTTCTTCAGCAGCGCGTTGCCTACCGGGCAATCGAGGCATTTTTTGGCATCGCAATAGTGGCTTTTCAGTTCGATGAGGGCCTGTGAATCGTAGGCGTTTTTATTGGCAATGCCAATATCCATAAAACCTGAGGTGATGGAATTTTTTTCGGCCGTGATCAGCTCAAGCCAATGCAAAGCCCTGTTTTTGTACTGTTCCTCATTATGTAAATGCCCATAGGCAAACAACACCGGCACAATGGTATTGATGATAAGCGTGTTGATCATTTGATTACCCAGTACTTTAGGCTGATAAGCCGATTTTTCGGAAAACGTGTAATGATAATGCCAGAAATCGTTGGCCGTTACAGCCAGTATTTTTTTGACATCGCTTACATGCACTGTTTCCCTGATATATGAAAACAAATGGTTCGACTGATGCACCAGCATCGCCAGCTGGGCCAGCCGAACCGTGGGAAAATTGCCCGGTCGCATACGTAAAAAATGAACCGGTTGCCGAACCGGCTGCAGGTTGTACTTCTTTCTTAAATGCGCATATTCCTTTTGCAGCATAATGGGGTAAGCATCTTCAAAATCACCCTGCAATAACCCACACTGGCCTAATAATAAAGCTTCGAGGGCATGTACCTGGTTTTTATGTTTAGCCAGCAGGGTTACCGGCAGGGTTTTGGCGGCAGCTTCAAAAGGCTCGGCATTCACCGTAGTTCCGAAATTGCGGGCCAGCAGCCACCAGAATGTTTCTTCCCAATGCTGGTTATTTTGCAGCAGGGACAAAAACACAGCAGAGGCTTTCCGTTGCAAACGTTCGGCCAGCAATCTTTCACGCCAGGCGATCCATACAATGCGAGGTGCATCCTGTACCTGCTGTTCGCAGGCGATAAATGACTGACTATTCATCCACTCTTCATATTGCTGCAACAGCAAATGCGGCACTCTCGATTGCATTGAAAAAACGGGCATTCGTTTATCCGGTTCGGGCTGGTCGTTATCCCATACAACATGCAACACCACATTATCATAATTGCGGTCGAGCTGATGGGCATGTTTAAACCAGTCGGAGGTTTTTAAATGCAGTTCAACATGACCTACCCACAATGTATCTTCAATTTTAATTTTTGCTTCCAGAAAGTCGGGACCCTGGTTGGTATTATAACGGCCTGGATGAATAACTATGAATTCATCTCCGTTCTCTAATGTCAGCGCTTGTTTATTATAATACTGAAATTGCCAGAGGTATTGTAGTAGCCGTTCTGTCATGTTGTTTTGAAAATTTGAAAATTTGAAAATGCGAAATACATTGCGCGAATTTGCCAATGAGCAAATTTGCCATGTACTACTTAACAGAGCGGGCTTACTATCAGGGGCCTAATTAATAAATGTAAATATTACCGGATTTTTAAAACACTACCGGTCAGGGAGCTACAAATGAGGAGCCTTAATTATACCTAAAGCTAAAACACATTTCTTTATTTTCAAAGTAAAAAATTACCTCACCCCAAACCCCTCTCCTTAAGGAGAGGGGCCGGGGGTGAGGTTCAAATTAACTTATTGAGCTCGGTCACTACCCTGCTAACGGGCAGGCCCATTACGTTATAAAAATCACCCTGGATCGATTTTATGCCTACAACGCCGATCCATTCCTGTATCGCATAAGCACCGGCTTTATCGTAAGGTTGATATTTATCAACGTAAAATGCAATTTGTTCGGGTGTAAGCGGGTGAAACCAAACATCGGTGGTATCGGCAAAGGCCACTTCCTGATCGCCTTTTACGATCACCACACCGGTTATTACCTGATGTTTATTGCCCGAAAGCCGGCTGAGTATATCCAGTGCATCTTCCCTGTTCGCCGGTTTACCAATAATGGAGTCTTTCAACACCACCACGGTATCGGCAGCAATAATAATATGATCGCTTTCATGCAGCTGCTCATATTTCTTTCGCACGGCAATGGCCTTTTCACGTGCAATATACACCGGCACCTGCGGTACAGGCATATCGGCCGGAAAGGTTTCGGCTGTAGGCTGCACCATTATTTCAAAGGGAATTTCGGCCCATTCGAGCAATTGTTTGCGCCGGGGCGATTGGGATGCCAGTATAATTCGTGAACCGTTCATTTTTTATGAATACAGTTTAAAAAACAACATTGATACAATACCGCTCAGCATGACCATTTTCAGCCAGGTACTTATTTTATGAAAGTCGCTGGTAGAAGTAGCCTTTACCAGTTTGCGCAGCAAAAACAGCAGGGGAAAAATGATGAACAGGGCGCAATAGGCGGCTGCCCACCACCATTTAAAGGGTAAAACATACGCCAGCATAATAACTACGGCGGTTAACAGCACAATGAGCCAGGTGGCAGTAAATATTTTCGAAGCATTTATGCCCCAAACAATGGGCATGGTGCGACAACCATATCGCTGGTCGCCGGCCATATCTTCCATATCTTTCACCACTTCCCTGATGAGGGAAATAATAAATGCAAAACCTGCATACAAAAACGTTAACCGCATCAGCTTTGATGCATCTACACCGGCATATAGTTCGGGTCTTTTTATTACGGCATAATGCGTTATAAAACCAATCACCAGTAATACCCAGGCGGTAAGCAAAGAAATGATCACATTACCGCTGAGCAGCTTTTTTTTAAAGGTGGTTGAATAAAACCACAGCGCCGTCACACAGCCTATATTCGCAGGCATCAGCCACCAGGCCCTCGTTTTCCAGGTTACATAAAAGCTCAGCACAAGCCCTAAACCCGATAAACAAAGATGCCATATGATGGCCCAGCGGCGTTTAATGATCTTTTCCACCACCAGCTTATCGGGTTTATTAATAAGGTCAATATTCAAATCGAAATAATCATTGATGATATAACCCGCTGCAGCAATAAGCACCGAAGCTGCAATAAGTATAATAAAAACAGGAGTATTAAGTACAAGCGGGGCATTGGCTTTTTGAAAAACCGGCAATACAATGCAATACTGAAACAACAATTGGGTAATGGCAATGAACAGCAGGTTCACTGATCGTATAAGCCGCAAGAATGCTGTCAGTAGTTTCATTTTTGGATTTTGAGATTTGGGGATTTAGAGATTTTGAGATTTAAAGGCAATTTTGAAATGAAAGAAATCGCAAAATCAAAAAATCTCAAAATCAGCAATTCTACCTGCTTGCTACATTCGTGTGCAATTCCCAGTGGTCATTCAGCTTAAGCACTTTTTCAATTACATCACGCACACAGCCCTGGCCGCCCTGTGCCAGTGAAATATAGGTAGCAATCTGTTTAATTTCCGTGGCCGCATCGGCGGGTGCGCAAGGCATACCCACGTGTTTCATGACTTCGTAATCGGGAATATCGTCGCCCATAAATAATACTTCGTTCCACAACAGTTTGTGCTGCAGTACATATTCGGCCAGGCGTTTGTTTTTATCAGTTACCTGCATAAAAACATCGGTTATGCCAAGCCGGTTTAATCTTTCTGTAACCGCATCGCTGGCGCCGCCCGAAATAATTGCAACCCGGTATCCTTTTTTAACCGCCAGTTGCAGCGCAAACCCGTCTTTTATATTCATTCGCCGAACAAACTGTCCGTTATCAAAAACAAACAGCGTACCATCAGTCAGTACGCCGTCTACATCAAAGACGAAAGTAGTTATTTGCTTAAACTTATCTAATAAACTCATTATTCGATTGTTTGATGGTTTTATTGCTTGCAACAACTGCTGATTCCATTGTCATCAAACAATTTAACCGCTGCAAAAATAGGCGGAAATCTGAAACATTGTTAAGATGGCTGAATTGTTTGATTGTTGATCGTTGCGGTTCATTAAACAATCAAACCATAAAAAAAGCCTCCCGGTTTGCCGGGAGGCTCTTATTCTATAGTTTGTTGTTAGCTTAATTCTTTGGAACGTTGGCATACACCAGGTTCGTTTGCGTAATCATATCGCCTAATACATTGGTAGCTTCATCGAGATAGGGATCATTGCGCAGGTTCTTTAACCAGTTTTTGTAACGGTCAACTTTTGCACTGTCTGATGATCCTTCAATGCGTTTTAAATCCTCGGCCAGTGCATCAATAGCCAGTTCATGGGGCAATTTGTTGATGCTTTCGATTTGTTTGGCAATGGCCTTGTTCTTTTTTTGTTCTTCCTGATATTTTTTCAGGCTTAAAGAAACCTGTCTTTCGCTTTGTTTAGCCAGCCATTCAGCATTGTTGTGAATGGTGTTGAACAACTGGTTGCTTTTAAGTCTTTCTGCACTGGCTTTTCTGATCGGATTTAAATCAAGACCATATTTCCAGCGGTTGAAGTCGGCTTTTTGAATTTCATCCCAGGGCAATGCATCGGGATTATCTTTCTCACGGATCTTTGTATACTCGAAGATATCGGGGATAGATACGTCAGACGCTACACCGCGCAACTGGGTAGAGCCTCCGTTGATGCGATAGAATTTCTGCAGCGTGAGCTTAATGGTGCCCAATTCGCTGTTGGGATCAAGGAAGCCCATGGTTTTATCCAAACCGATATTACGTTGTACAGTACCCTTGCCGTAAGTAGAGGTGCTGCCGATAATAACACCGCGGTCGTAGTCCTGAATGGCAGCGGCAAAGATTTCAGAAGCCGAAGCACTGAACTCATTTACCATTACAGCCAGCGGACCGTCGTATAAAACAGATTTATCGCGATCGTAATATACTGTAGGTTTGCCTTCACGGTCTTTCACCTGTACAATAGGACCGCCTTCGATAAACAATCCTACCATTTGCACTACATCGTATAACGAACCACCGCCATTATTACGAAGGTCCATGATAATGCCGTCGACTTTCTGATCTTTTAACTTGATGATCTCTTTTCGTACATCTTCAGAGCAACGGGCGCCTTTGGGATTATCGAAATCGGCATAAAACTCAGGCAGGTAAATAAAGCCCAGTTTGCCTTTTTGCGTGTTGATCACAGCGCTGCGGGCAAAGGTTTCATCCTGTATAATTTCATCGCGAATGAGGGTGACCGTTTTAATCGACTGATCTGCTTTTTTAAGCGTAAGGCGAACTTCGGTACCTTTTTTACCACGGATCAGCTTAACTGCATCCTGAACGGTATAGCCGGTTAAATCAACAGGTTCTGCACTACCCTGGGCTACTTTTGTAATAGCATCGCCAATGGTAATTTCACCCGATTTACTGGCAGGGCTGCCGCTTAATACACTACCGATCTTAATATTGCCATCCTCTTCACGTAATGAAGCGCCGATACCAAAAAAGCGGCCGCTCATTTCTTCATCAAAATATCTTTTATCTACCGGAGGCATAAAAGTAGTATGCGGATCCATCGACTCGGTAATGGTTTTTACAAACTCGTTGAACCGGTCGTCGTCTGATACTTTAAATTTCAGCCTGTCGTAATTTCTATTGAGAATTTTCAATACGCGGTCGCGTGCTTCCTGCTCCAGTTGCTCATCGGTTTTTACCACGTAGTTTTCCTTGCCCTTGTTTTTTTCGCGGTCTTCGAGCAGATCGTAATAACGCTCAAGTGTAAGATATTTTAAGCGTTTGCGCCAGGCTTCCTTTCTTTCAGACTCGTTTTTGGGATAATCCAGCTGGTCATCATTGAAGTTGGCGGTTTCATCTTTTGTAAAGTCAAAAGGTTTGGCCAGGATATCTTTATATATCTGTTCGGTTTCAGGTAAACGTTTTTTATAGATTTCAGAAACGGCCGGAACGAACTGAACGGGTCCTCCCATGATTTCATCATCTATTTTGGTTTCATACTTTTTTAACTGCTGAATATCCGACTGCAGTAAGACGTTTTTCTGGTCGTCGATCTTTTCGCCGAGGTATTTTTTGAAGATCTCCTTTGAGAAGTTATCATCAATTTTTTTCGGACTGTAATGGATTTCAGCAAGCATTTCCCCCACGTTATGAAGTATTTTTTCATATTTGGTAGGCGGATTACCATTACCCAATCCCAGGCCTAATGATTTGAAAGCCAGAAACAGACCTGCCCCGAAAATCAACAAGACAATGGGTAAATTTTTTCGTTGTAACATATAATTTAAAACTTTTGGCATCAATTCAAAAATAACGATAAAAAAGATGGGTTGTTGCACTAATGTTATAATTAACAAGCTATTTTGATGAAAGGTTTTAGAAAGATTTGTTAGGGAAACTGTTTTTTCATTATTTTTGCAACCTGATTCATGGAGGTTGTAGCTCAGTTGGTTAGAGCGCAAGTTTGTGGCACTTGAGGTCGTGGGTTCGAGACCCATCATCCTCCCTCAGATAACTCCCCGAAGGCATTCTTCGGGGTTTTTTATTTAATTAATGTTAGCAGGCAAACCTGTTAACCTGTCAACTTTGTTAACTTATCAACTATTATGAACTGGTGGTTAATAATCATTATCCCTGTTACCTCGGCATTGATCGGCTGGATAACCATCCGTACTGCCATTACCATGCTATTTCACCCAAAAAAACCATTACGGGTAATGGGTTTCACCGTGCAGGGCATTTTTCATAACCGGCAATTACAGTTTGCCGAACAACTGGGTGAGCTGGTTAGCAATGAACTATTGTCGTTCAGCGATATTGAAGAAAAAATAACCAGTGCAGATAATATAAAGAAAATAATGCCTGTTGCTGAAAAGCATGTTGATGAATTTTTGCGAACCAGGCTCGGCGAAGCCTTCCCCATGATCGGCATGTTTATCGGTGAAAAAACCATCAATCAGCTTAAAACCCTGTTTATGAATGAACTGGAAACAATTTTTCCGGTTATAATAAAGGGCTATATGCAAAACCTGCAGCAGGAGCTTGATCTGAAACAGATAGTTACCAGCAAAGTGGCGGCATTTTCTATAGATAAACTGGAATCAAACCTGAACCAGGCTATGGCCAAAGAGCTTCGGGCAGTGAAAATGTTGGGGACAGTAATTGGGTTGCTGGTGGGGTTGATTCAGGTAGTTATTATCATGCTGCTTTCGTGAAGCTGAAGCAGGAAATCCGAAGAAACAATTTCTGATTTAGGGATTTAGGGATTTAGAGATTTTGAGATTTAGAAAACAAGCCTGCTATAAATGAAATCCCAAAATCTCAAAATTACAAAATCAGCAATCGAATACCGGGTTCATCCTATTTCTTACCTCCTGCATCCTACTTCGGGGCATAATGCTTGCCGTTCATCACAAATCCTACTCCCCCATCACAAGTTCTAAAGCAATTTTGCGTCTAATCTGATCTCAACCATAGCACTAAATACACATGAAAAATTTTGTATGGCTCTTTGCATTTATTGCGTGTTTTTCAACCATTAAAGCTCAAATTCCGGGAGCTACGCCAGGCGCGGGCGGTAACCGGGGCGGTGGTCAGCAAATGAACATCGGTCGCTTTTACGGACGGATCATTGATAAAACAACCAATAAAGGACTTGATGCGGCTTCGGTACAGCTAATCGGGAACAAATTTGATACAGTAACTAAAAAAAGAGTGGAAGCCGTGGTAGGCGGTATGCTTACCGGCCGTAATGGCGACTTCAGTCTTGAAAACCTTCCTGTATTCGGCAATTTTAAACTGGTGATTACCGCCATTGGCTATAAAAAGATCGAACAAAAAGTAGCTTTTGATATCAAAATGGGGCCGGGTGTAGACAGATCGCAGCTGATGTCGGCCGTTGATAAAGACCTCGGCAATATAAAAATGCAACAGGATACCACCATGCTCGAAGGCGTAACTGTTACCGGTTCAAAGCCAATGATACAAATGGGGGTCGACCGCAAAATATTTAATGTTGAAAAAAGTATTACGGCTGCGGGTGGCAGCGCTGTTGATGTAATGCGCAACGTTCCTTCGGTTAATGTAGATATCGATGGTAATGTTTCCCTGCGCAATTCGGCACCACAGATATTTGTAGATGGCCGCCCCACTACCCTTACGCTCGATCAGATACCAGCCGATGCCATTCAAAGCATTGAGATCATCACCAACCCAAGCGCCAAATACGACGCAAGCGGCGGACAATCGGGTATATTGAATATTATATTGAAGAAAAACAGAAAGGCAGGATACAACGGAAGCGTGCGCGCCGGTGTTGATTCGCGCGGTAAATTCAACGGAGGCGGTGACCTCAACGTACGTCAGGGAAAAGTAAATGTATTCGCCAATGCCATGTATAACCAGCGTAAATCGAAAGGCTGGGGTTATACCGACCGTACTACTTACACTACTGATGAAGTATTTAAATCACACCAGGATAATAATAACGTGTTCAACGGCGCCTTTGCATTTGGCCGTTTCGGATTGGATTATTTTATCGACAACCGCAATACCATTACCTTATCGCAGAGTATTGTAAACGGCGATTTTAAATTCGATAACCGCACCAATGCTGTCATAGATACAATTACCAATAGCATTTCTGAATCACAGTATCGCAATACGCTCGGTAAAAATAATTTTCGCAATTACGGTACGCAGCTAAGTTTTAAACACATATTTGCCCAACCCGGTAAAGAGTGGACTGCCGACTTCAACTTTAATAAAAGTAAGAATACCCAAAACAGCGACATACGTTACCGCTCTTTCTTTGATCTGGATCAGCAGAACCCGAAATTCCCCGAGCAACTGCAAACCATCAACGGCGGCGGTCAAAATAAATTTTTTATTGCCCAAACCGATTACGTTAACCCCATTACCGAAAAAATTAAATGGGAAGCAGGTTTGCGTGCACAGATTCGCCGGTTCGAAAGCTTTCAAAGGAACTACTTTAATGATTCATTAGCTTCATCATTAAGCAATGACTTTGATTATACCGATCACGTATACGCCGGTTATGTTACTTTTTCACAAAAAATAAAAGACAGCTTTAGTTATCAGGTAGGATTAAGAGCCGAAAGCAGCGGATACGATGGAGAACAGGTTGGCAAAGGCAATTATAAAAATGATTTTCCGATCAGCTTATTCCCCAGCGTATTTTTAAATCAAACGCTGAGAGGCAGGCAGGACCTGCAATTAAACTATACCCGCCGTATCAACAGGCCGAACTTTTTTCAGCTGATGCCGAATGTCGATTACTCTGACCCGTTAAATTATCAGATCGGTAATCCTGGACTGAAGCCCGAGTTCACGCATTCGCTGGAGTTGTCGTACCAGAAAACCTACGGCAAAGCCGCCAATACCTTTTTAGCAACTGTATTCGGAAAATATACCACCAATCTTATTTCGAGGTATCAATACAAGCAAAAGCTGAATGCCGATTCGGTGTACTTTTCAACCTGGGTAAACGCTTCTTCTGCTTATGCAGCAGGGCTTGAACTGATCTCCCGTAATAATTTCACCAAATGGTGGGACATGATGGTGAGCGCGAATATTTATTACTCAAAGATCAATGGAAGCAACATTGTAGCCAATCTCGAAAATGAACGCACCAGCTGGTCGGCCAAAATGAACCACAATTTTAAATTCAACAAAGGATGGAGCGTACAGATCAGCGGCGATTATACAGCAAAAAGCGCCTTACCTGTAAGCACCAGCAACAGTGCCGTTAGCGGTGGTAGCGGTGGCGGCGGAGGTGGTGGTGGCGGTCGTGGCGGTTTTGGCGGCGGACAACCATCAACAACGCAAGGCTACATGAACTCAAATTATGGTGTTGATATGGGATTGCGTAAAGACATTCCTATAAAAAAGAATACGGCAACTATTTCGGTAAACTGGAGCGATATATTCAGAACACGTCGTTATTTTGTGCACTCCGAAGCAACTGGTTTTGTACAGGACGACTGGAGAAGAAGAGACCCGCAGATCGTGCGTGTAAACTTCAGCTACCGCTTTGGAAAATTTGATGTGTCATTATTCAAACGCAAAAACCTGCGCGGCGAACAGGAAGGCATGCAGAACGGAATGCAGGGGATTCAGCAGTAAGAAATATTGAATACCGAATAATGAATGAAGAATGTTGAAATGAAGAAATAATTAAGAACGTCAGCAACAATAACAGAAACTACATGATTATGTTGCTGCAGGGGCTGAGCAATCAGCCCCTTTTTTATGGACCAATGAAAAATAAAAAATGAAGTGCCTTATATTCGTGCCATGTCGTCAAAAACATACACTTATCTCGCATTAGGCGATTCATATACCATAGGCGAAGGCGTGCCGGTATATGAAAGTTTTCCATATCAAACGATTCAGCAATTGCGAAAGGCCGGATACGCCATGCATGCAGCTGAAATTGTAGCCAAAACCGGCTACACAACCGACGAACTGCAAACCTGTATTCGCCATACGCATTTACTGCCCACGTATGATATTGTTTCTTTACTGATCGGCGTTAATAATCAATACCGCGGCAGGGACCGCCAGGAATATGGCGGGCAGTTCGAATCGCTGTTACAACAAGCCGTCATTTTCGCAGGCAATAATCCACAGCATGTTTTCGTATTATCTATACCCGACTGGGGCGTAACGCCTTTTGCCGAAGGAAGAGACAGAGCAGCCATTGCCCGTGACATCGATGCATTTAATGCTATTAATAAATCTATTGCAGAAAAATATAAAGTGAATTATATTGATATTACGCCCGGTACCCGCAAAGCAGCAACGGATACTACCCTGCTTGCAGCAGATCAGCTGCATTACTCGGGCAAAGCACATGCGGTATGGGCAGAGCTGATGGGGGACGGGATTAAAAAAGTAATAGCAGAATAATAACCTGGGGTAAAAGTTACCGGATACCGGGTACCTGGAAACCGGTATCCGGTAACTGGTAACTGGTAACCGGCAACTGTAACCTACATTTATAATTCAATATTTTATTTAATAATCTCTTATGGGAAAGTTAAGCTGGAGAGAAAAATACGCAGGCATTCTTGTATTACTGATAGATACAGTTTTTTTGCTGATGCAGGTAGCATCTCTACTGTCTAACACCTCACATCCGTATTCAATTCAAAACGGATCACTGATCATCGATAAAAATGAATTGTATTCTGATATAAGAACCTACTCTATTATTCTTACAGGTATTCTGTCGGGATGGTTGTTGCTTAAAAGTAAAAGAGCGGGCTGGGTTTTAAGTCTTCCCATATTGTTATTTATTACTGCTGTTTTGGGTATAAAAACGGCTGAACAGGCGCTGAAGATTAAAAAGTTCGATAACTCGCTCATAGGCCCGGGCGTTGGTTTGCTGTTGTTGCTGCTGGCAATTCTTTTTTTGTTTTTACCATCGGCCCGGCAAAAATACAGGGTCAGCAAAGGTGTTGTTTTACTGACCCTGTCGTTATTCGCCGCTTTATGCGGCACCTATATTTTCTTACAATAAGTCTTCTTCATTGAACTGATAGCGCTCTTTTATTTTGCGCATCACTTCATCCATCGAAGCGCGGTGGTCGCGTGGGTTCCATTCGCCCCGCTCCCACTTGTCTAATTCCTGGTCGATGTGCTTTTGCTGCAGGTTGGTCATTTTTTCGACCAACTGATCAGAAACTTCTTTTTGCCGTTTATACCAGGTATTCTTTTTCTCGATCATCATCTCCTTATTTTTCCGCATTTCATTTTCAGATGCCGCCATGCTGGTCAGTTCTTCTTTTGCCAGTGCAATATCATAAGGCCCCATCGGCATAATGAGTTTTGAAATGATAGGCCCCACTTCAATCAAAATGATCAGCAGCGATAATAAAAAGCTTGTCCAGAAAACACTGCTTTCTTCCGAAGCCAGATCGGTGAGCGCTTTGTTGCGTTCAAGGAAACCTACGTTTGCCAAAGCAGCAGCTTCGTATTGCGCACGCTTGGCTTCCTGATTGCCCTTTGCTGTAGCCAGTATGCTATCCTGAAGATGAATATTATTGTTTAACTGCTGCAGCTCAGGCGTAGCCTGTTGTGCGCTGGATGTATAGGCATCCATTTTCAACTGTGCAATTTTTTTTACACCACGCACCTGCGAACCGCCTGTACCGTCTGCTTCCTGTACATAAGCCTGTTGGAGCCTGCTCAGATCATCTTCAATAGCCTTTTTGCGGGCATATAATCTGGCGCGTTCTGCTTCGGTCGTTTGCATTAACGCGGTATTTTCTGCCTGCAGTAAACTGTCGTTCAGCTGAATTTTTTTGTGCGTATTCTCAACCATTTTAGTGTTGATTTCCTTTTCAAAAATCTTCAGCTCCAACGGACGCGCAATGGTAAAGCCAATTAAAATGGCCAATGCCATACGCGGCAATGCCATTGATAATTGTTTGCGTGGACTTACACCATATTTGCGCATGGTAGAAACCAGAAAACGGTCGAAATTGAAAATGATGAGGCCCCAGATTATTGCAAAGCCAAGTGTCCAGGCCCAGTTGCCGAATACGCTGTAAATAGCATATCCCGCACTCAGAGCAGCGAGCACAAAGGTGGCCAGAATAACGCCTCCTAATCCGAAATACTTGCTGTGTTCTGAAGGGAATTGTTTTAGAAGTTCCTGATGTGCGCCGGAACACCACCATAAAAAATTAGTGTCTGCCTTTTTACCGGGTCCCCTGCCCGTAAATGCATCATAGGTGTACAAGCCAGTATCAGGCCCTTGCTGATTGTCAGCCATAACCAAACGGTTTGATTAATAGTAATTGTTAAATGAAAAATGCCTTATAGGTGGGTTGAACGGGGTTGGAACGAACACAAATAACGGAAAAAAAATGGTATAAGTGTAAAGGAAAAGTAAAAAGAAATGAAAATGAGGTGTTAATCAGTAAAAATTACATTTTTATAAGGGAAAATTACGAAAATGATTCGTGTTTTAACATTCAAAAGAAACAGTTTCCGGTTTCTGGTTTGTGGTTTGTAGTTCTTTAGGTGAAGCTTGCCGTGTTATTATTATCATGTTGCACTTTTAAGGTGCGGAGTTTACTTATGATTTTCCAAAGCGCGGCAGCAACCACAAACTATAAACCACAAACCTCAAACAATCATAATAATTGCCTTAGCACACATTATTCCCATTATTAATACAACAACCCATCCGGCTACCGTCATCCATACCGGATGCCTGTAGTTACCGGCGATTGTTTTTTTATACGCAGCCATTAGCAGCATGGCCAGCGATACCGGTAATACCAAACCGTTAATGGCGCCGGCTACTACCAGTAATTGAACTGCCCCTTGTTTTAAAAAAGCAAAAACAACGGTACTCAGCAATATAAACAGCGTTGTAGTGATGCGCTGGTATTTTTCGAATAGCGGGTGCAGGGTGCGCAGGAACGAAACAGAGGTATAAGCCGAACCAACTACCGATGTAATGGCCGCGCTCCATAATACCACACCAAAAATTTTATAGCCGGTATCGCCGGCTGCAATCTGAAATACCGATGCTGCAGGATTATTTTTATTCAATACACCGCCGGCTACCACCACTCCCAACGCAGCCATAAATAATAATATACGCATTACTGATGCCAGTAAAATAGCGCTTACACTGCTGCGGGTAACCTGTGGCAATTGTTGTTGTCCTTTTATACCGGCATCGAGCAGCCGATGTGCGCCCGCAAAGCTGATGTACCCTCCTACTGTTCCGCCTACAAGCGTTATAATAGCTGTCGTATTGGTTGTAACGGGCACAAACGAACGATAAACAGCTTCAGCTACCGGGGGGTGCGAACTGATGGCCACATACAGCGTTAAGCCGATCATAACAAAGCCCAGTATGCGGGCAAACCAATCCATGGCTATGCCGGCTTCTTTAAACCAGAATATAAATAAAGCAATAGCTGCACTAACCGATGCACCAATTATGGGGTGCTGCAGGTCATGATCAAAGGGATATACTACATTCATTCCCAGTCCGGCCCCGGCTACATTGCCGATGTTGAATATTAAACCACCTCCTACAATCAGTATGGCCAGCAAATACCCCATGCCCGGTAATAATTTATTCGCCAGGTCCTGGGCCCGCATTTCTGTTACAGCTATAATGCGCCAGATGTTCAATTGGGCTGCTATATCGAGCAATATCGAAACCAGAATTACAAATCCAAAGCTGGTGAGCAACTGCTGTGTGAATACTGTTGTTTGGGTAATAAAACCCGGACCAATGGCCGAAGTGGCCATTAAAAATGCAGCGCCTGTAATTGCTGAGCGGGTAGATGATTTCATGCTGGTTGTTTGGTCAATGGTGAATGGTCAATGGTCAATGGTGAATGGTGAATGGTGAATGGTGAATGGTGAATCGGCAAGCCGTGCCACAGTTTGAAACCGTGGCACGGCTACAGAGCGGCAAACGTGAAACGGCAATCATACGTTACAGGTTTCAGGTTGCAGGTTTCAGGGCTTCAGAAGCAGTTATTCCTGTAACGTGTAACCTGCAACCTGAAACTGGTAACTGGCACCCAGTTAACTTATCAACTTCCTGCTACTTACATCCTACTTCATACTTCTTACCTCTTACTTCCTACTGCCTATTGCCTTTTTTCCCTACTTACTTCTCACTTCAACTTTATTACTCACCAGCTCGTCGTAAATAGCCTGTGCAAACGCCACCGCATGCTCCCCATCGCCGTGAATGCAAATGGTTTCGGCTGTAATAGGCACTTTGTTACCATTGATGGCCGTTACCGTTTGGCTTTGCACCATTTGCAATACCTGTTGCAGGGCCTGTTGCGTATCGCCGATCAATGCGTTGGTGTGTGTGCGGGGCGTTAAATGGCCATCGGGCTGATAGGTTCTGTCGGCAAACACTTCACTGCTGGTTGATAAACCGGCAGAACGGGCCTGCTCAATCAGTTGGCTGCCCGATAATCCGTATAACACCAGGCGCGGATCGTAATCATAAACCGCTTTGCAAATGGCAGCGGCCATTACTTCGTCTCTCGCAGCCATATTATATAATGCTCCATGTGGTTTTACATGGTGCAACCTGCCGTTCATGATCTTTAAAAAAGCATCCAGCGCTCCTATCTGATACAATACAAGATCGTAAATTTTTTCGGGCGGCAACTGCATATTGGTTCTGCCGAAATTATCGCGGTCGGCAAAACCCGGATGCGCTCCTATGGCAACACCTGCCGTTAAAGCGGCTTCAACCAGTTCATGCATCGTATGCGCATCACCTGCATGATAACCGCAGGCAAGATTGATACTGCTTACATATGACAACAACAAACGGTCTTTTTCAATATAGTAATGCCATAGATGGGTGCTTTCACCCATATCACAATTAATATCGATACTTAGCATACGAGGTGATTCAAACGTTCGGTACAGGCACGTTGCAAAATATTCAATTCCTGCTGTTGGGCAATCAGCATTTCTTCGGCCGTTTCGATATCTGTTACAATAAAATTGATGGAGTCGCCGGGCCGTAACTGCGCCAGTTTGGGCAAATGCGCTGAAATAACATGGCCAATGCGCGGATAACCGCCGGTAGTTTGATGATCGGCCATTAGTACGATCAGTTGTCCGTTCGGTAATAACTGTATAGTACCAAAACTAACCCCCGAAGAAATCAGTTCGGTATTTTGCTCCCGGTTAATATCGGTGCCTTTCAGCTGGTAACCCATTCGGTCTGAAAGCGGGTTGATCATGAACTTTTCTTCAGTCAATATTTTTTGCGATTGGCAGGTTATCTGGTTCCATTCATGACCTTTTATAATATATATTTCGTTGGGATGCCGGTAGGTGTTACCGGGAGCAATCTGCCATTTCAATACTTCAAATTCGTGTCCTTCTTTCAGCAAACCGGCAAAATAAATACTGCTTTCTCTGAATGGAATTTCATCGCCTTTTTCGAGTTTGCGGCCGTTGAATCCACCGGCGCCGGCTTTCAGGTGGGTACTATAACTGTTCAGCCATTTAGCGGCGCAAAAGCCGCCGTGTACTGCCAGGTAACACCGCGCGCCATGCTGTAATCCCGGAAAATGCAATACGGCATTTTTTCGTACCACCACGGGATGCCACAGCGGAATACGTTCATCGTTCAGCGTGGCACAAAAATCGGCGCCCGTAATACTGATCATGGCATTTTGTTCGAACAAAAACTGGGCGCCCGGAAAATGGATCTCGATAACAGCCTCCGTAATATCATTCCCTACCAGCATATTGGCTGTTTGCGCAGCATAGCGGTCCATTACCCCACCCGGGTTAATGCCCAGCCGGCCATAGCCATAACGGCCTAAGTCCTGAAGCGTATCGAGTAATCCGGGTTTAATTATAGTAAGAGACATTTGGTTTTTCTTTTTAGTCCCGCTTCGCGGGACATTTTTTTAGCTAAGAGGGTATAGGAGTCGAAAGAGAAAAAAGAGAGTTTTTTATTTCAGCATCCATACAATTTGCCGGCATCTTTAATAATCAGCATCTCTTTTTTCTCCTTTTTCACTTTTATACTCTTAGCCCCACTGCATCCAGGGCGCTGGCGCCCGTTTAAGTACTGTATTTCTCAAACTCCTTCTTTGTTATTGAATAAAACTGCACCCGGTCGCCGGCCTGTAATTTTACCGGTTCGGGTTCATAAGGATCAAATAATTTTAATGGAGTGCGGCCGATGATCTGCCAGCCACCGGGGCTGTTTAAAGGGTAGATACCGGTTTGCGACCCGGCAATGCCAACGCTGCCGGCGGTAACCGGCACAGGGTTTTGCTTTCGTGGTACAGTAATCTGTTCGCTTACCTCGCCCATGTACGAAAAGCCAGGCAAAAACCCTATCATATATACATTATAGGTGCCTGCCGTATGTATATTAATTACCTCGTTTGTAGTAAGCTGTTTCTCCTGCGCCAGGTACTGCAGGTCGGGACTATACGGGGCTTCATAACAAACAGGTATTCTGATGATTTCGCCCCTGTCGTTCACGGCTGTTTGAACAGTCTGCTCAAAGGCCTGCTGTAGCCGGCCGGCAACCCAGTCAAATACAGTTGCGTTTACATGATAATATTTCTTTATAACAAAGGGATTGTAAAGTACCGTGAGCGAGCTGTAGGCAACGAGGCAGTCTTTTATTCCTTCAAAAGGATGTTGCAACAGCCATCGCTGCATAGCCAGTGCTTTTTGATTCAGGTGCTCGCTGATGCAATTACCCATATCGATGGTAATGGCCGAATCGCCCAGAGGGAATATTTGGTATTGGTTGAGCACCTTAACGTATCGCTATAACTGAAGGTAATTTTTTTAATACATAACTGCTCATTCAATCACGGAATCATCTTATTATATTTTTATTTATGTTACAATTTAAGAGTTTGCACTTATCAGGTACATTTTCCCGGACCCGCTTTCGCACAGTCAAATGGTTCTTTTTTAAGGTTTTCCAAACTATGAAAAAATACTAAAAATAAGGTGCCATCATAAAAAAATAACCGACATTTTGGCTTTTTACACATTCGGCCGGTAAGTACCAATTTGTTGTTTTCGTAGTTATACATTAAACTTGCACGCGGACAAAAGGCCATTTTTGCGGGCTTTGAAGCCAAAATTCAACAAAATTAGGCGTTGATTTTTAATGAAATAGATAGTTGTTGACCCCACAAAATGGGGTTATGCAACCTGATTTACGATCGCAGCAGAAGATCGTAAAATGTGATATTAACCATTTAAAGAACCTATGGCGAAGAATTTATTAATAGTAGAGTCTCCTGCGAAAGCCAAAACCATCGAAAAGATCTTAGGGAAAGATTTCGAGGTGAAAAGTTGTTTCGGACATATCCGTGACCTTGAAAAGGAAGAAATGGGCATTGATATTAAAAACGGCTATAAACCACGTTACATAGTACCCGACGAAAAGGAAAAGGTTGTGAGGGAACTAAAATCAATTGCCAAAAAATCTGACGAAGTGTGGCTGGCAACGGATGAGGACCGTGAAGGAGAAGCGATCAGCTGGCATTTGTGCGAAGTGCTCGGGCTTGATCCGGCGACTACCAAACGCATTGTTTTTCATGAAATTACAAAACCAGCCATTCAAAAGGCCGTAACCAGTCCGCGTACGGTCGACATGAACCTGGTAAATGCCCAGCAGGCCCGCCGCATACTCGACCGCATTGTGGGTTTTGAGCTGAGCCCTGTTCTGTGGCGCAAAATAAGCACCCGCAATAACCTCAGCGCCGGGCGTGTGCAAAGCGTGGCCGTTCGCCTGATCGCCGAACGCGAACGCGAGATCAACGCCTTTGTATCGACCAGCACCTTTAAAATTGAAGCTAATTTTACGGCGAACGATGTAAGCGGTAAACCCGTAACATTCCTGGCTGAAGGCAAAAAATACGATGCCGCCGAAGATGCCGAAAAAT
The DNA here is from genome assembly GCF_059587045.1 of Niastella sp. sgz303648. Taxonomy (NCBI): domain Bacteria; kingdom Pseudomonadati; phylum Bacteroidota; class Chitinophagia; order Chitinophagales; family Chitinophagaceae; genus Niastella; species Niastella sp. sgz303648. The sequence continues at coordinate 25,888 of NZ_JCAPSW010000016.1, forward strand.
TTCTGCAATCGTGCATCGGCGCTAAGTACCGGGTTGCCGACATACAGGTTCGCCCCGGTAAAAAATCACCGGCCGCCCCGTTCACCACTTCTACCCTGCAACAGGAAGCATCGCGTAAACTGGGTTATTCGGTAAGAACCACCATGAGCCTGGCCCAGCAACTGTACGAAAGCGGTAAAATAACCTACATGCGTACCGACAGCGTAAACCTGAGCGATACCGCTATGGGCGACATCAGGAACCAGGTTACCGGTCAGTACGGCAACAAATATTATCAGCCCCGTAAATACAAAAACAAGAACGAATCGGCCCAGGAAGCGCACGAAGCCATACGGCCTACCTATATGGAAAACAGCACCATTGACGATGCTGATTTACGCCGTTTGTATGAACTGATCTGGAAACGCACCATGGCCAGCCAGATGGCCGACGCTGAACTGGAAAGAACAACAGCTAAAATTGAAATTTCTACCAATAAAGAAGAACTGACCGCCACCGGTGAAGTGTTGAAGTTCGACGGCTTTTTAAAAGTATATCGCGAAGACCGGGATGAAGAAGATATTTCGGAAGACGAACAGCAGGAAGGCATGCTGCCGCCGTTAACGGTGAACCAGGCGCTTCCGCTGAACCAGATGAAGGCTATTGAACGCTTCAGCCGTGCTTCGCCCCGCTATACGGAGGCATCGCTGGTTAAAAAGCTCGAAGAGCTGGGTATCGGCCGGCCTTCGACCTACGCTCCTACCATAACTACCATTATTACCCGTGGATACGTTGAAAAGCGCGATAAAGAGCCAATCAAACGCGACTTCCGTATCATGACGTTAAAGAACGACCAGATATCTAAAGTAACCGAACAGGAGAATACCGGGGCCGAAAAATCCAAGCTGTTTCCAAGCGATCTGGGTTTGGTAGTGACCGACTTTCTGAAACAGTATTTCGACGATATCATGGACTACGGGTTCACCGCCCGTATCGAAAACGAATTTGATGAAGTGGCCGCCGGCAAACTGAAGTGGAACAGTATGATCGACGATTTTTATATCCCCTTCAAAAAAGACGTTGATAATACCATTGAAAAAGCCGAACGCATAAAAGGCGAACGCGAACTGGGTATCGATTCGCAAAGCGGCAAAAAAGTGGTTGCCCGCATGGCGCGCTTTGGGCCGGTTGTAGCATTAATTGGCGATAATGAAGATGAAAAACCACGATTTGCCGGTTTAAGAAAAGGCCAGAGCATTGAAACCATCACCTTCGATGAAGCGATGAAATTGTTTGAGCTGCCAAAATCACTGGGTGAGCTCGAAGGACAGGAAATTTCAGTAAACCTCGGCAGGTTCGGTCCATATATCAAATTCGGCGAGCAGAATATTTCCATGCCACGCGGCGAAGATCCGTTTGAGCTGACCATGGAAAGAGCGCTGGAGCTGATCAAAGAAAAAGAAAAAGCCGATGCGCCTATCGGGTATTTCGACGCCAAACCCGTTACCAAAGGTACCGGCCGCTTTGGTCCGTTTATTAAGTGGAACGATATGTACATCAACGTACCCAAACGGTACAATTTTGAGGGGTTGAAACAGAGTGACCTGAATGAACTGATCGAAGCCAAAATCAAAAAAGAAGAAAACCGGTATATACAACAATGGGCCGATGAAAAGATTTCGATTGAAAATGGCCGTTGGGGCCCATATATACGCTTCGGCAAAAAAATGCTGAAGCTGCACAGAAAGGCCGATGATACCAAATACACGGCAGAAGAGCTGACCACGGTTCCGTTGGATGACATCAAAAAAATGATCGAGATCCAGGTACCGAATGCCTTTGCCAAAGCAGCCAAAGCTGCGGCAAAAAAAGCCCCGGCTAAAAAAGCGGCTAAGAAGGCGGCGCCCAAAAAGAAATCGAAATAAGAACATGGCAGCAGTGTATAAAAATATGTAATCACTTATATAATTTTTAATCCCGCTAAAAAGCGGGATTTTATTTTGTAGAGGTAACACTACTTAAAAAAGGAAAACCATTAGCAGGAGTTATTGGTTTTACTTATTATTTACAAATTGCGGTTACGCTTATCATTACGCATGCTTACGCTCAAATACCATTTAACAGAGGAAGAATATTTCGAGTACAATTATTATACGGCCTGGGGCGCACCCGATAAAAAGGCCTACCGTATACGGTATTACCTGCGGGTATTTGCCTTATATGCAGCCATCGCCGGTTTGTATATTTTCAGCAAACACACTGAACAGATTTTTATCGACTTTATCATATTCGGCGTTATAGCCACAGTATATTTTTTACTGGTGCCTTTTCTTATAAAAAGATCTATTCGGCGACGGGTAAGAACCATACTTACGCAAGCTGAAAACAAGCATATACTTGAAGAGGCAGAAGTAGTTCTTATGGATACCGGCATAGTAGATAAAGACAATGCATCTGAAAGTAAATATGCCTGGGAAGCCATTGTAAAAAAGGCTGAAACTCCCACCAGTTATTACTTGTATACGAATTCGTATCACGCAATCGTTATACCAAAGCGGTTGCTTGTTTTAACAAACGACAGGAAGGAATTGGAAAGATTATTTAATCAATATTTGCCCTTAAGTTCGGAGTTCCCCACAAAGTGAAGTAATTTGTGGAAAAGATTTTTATTGAAAATGTTTACAAGTTCCCGAAATTGACATTGGTTAAACGGCATGAATAGTAGCATCAAAATGGAAGAAAACAAAGAAATATCGGCATTATTCCATTTAATTGACGATCCCGATGAAGAGGTCTTCAATGTAGTGTCTACCCGCATCATCGACTTTGGAAAGGGAATTATTCCCAACCTTGAAAATCTGTGGGAGAATACTATCAGTGAAGATGTGCAGGAGCGGATAGAACTGTTGATCCACCGCTTGCATTACCGCGATCTTACCGAGGAACTGATACAATGGAATAACAATATACACCAGGATCTGCTTACCGGCTCATTACTGGTATCGCGTTTTCAATATCCCGATCTGACTACCTCACAGGTATACCAGGATATTGAAAAGCTCCGGCGCAACATCTGGCTCGAACTGAACAGTTATCTTACTCCGCTCGAGCAGGTAAATGTGCTGACCAGCATTTTATACAACTATTTCAATTTGCGCGGTGTTGAAATAGGGTATCAGCATCCTGAAGAATTTCTTATCAATAAGCAACTCGAAGCCAAACGCGGCAATACCATTGCCAATGGTATTTTGTACCTGATTCTGGCCGAGCTGCTCGATGTACCCATCAGGGCCATCAATATCCCCCACCAGTTTGTACTGGGATATTTTAAAACCGATTACGACTTTACCCGCCACGTTGAAAATCCGCTGTATAAAACCGAGTTCTTTATTGATCCCATGAGCGGACAGGTATTTACACATAAAGACGTTGAGAATTATTTCAAGCGCATCAATGTGCCGCCGGCGGCTTCTTACTTTAAACAGCTTTCGAATAAACGGGTAATTCAATTTCTGCTCGAAGAATTCAGCAAGTGTTTTACCACCGAAAAGAACAACTATAAGCAAAAGGAATTGTTGTCGCTGGCTGAACTGATTACGGAGAATGGACAACAAAAAGACTAAGAATATCGGACTTTAAATAATGAATGTCGAATGACGAAGTGAAAACAACTTCGAAATTCGACATTTTTCATTCGTTATTCAATATTTCTAAAAACCCAGCTTCCAACCCTCGCGGTACTCCCTTTTCACAAACTGATTGGCTTCCTCGAAATTGGTGATCTTCATATTTTTTGCATCCCACAGCAAACGTTTTCTGCCGGGGTATTTGTCGGCCCCTTTGGCGCTGGCATTCTTCATCATAAAGCTTCTGATGGCCAGGTTGCCGATCAGAATGCTTTCGGTAAACGGTCCGGCAAAATCGAACGGCGAACTGGTTTGTCCTTTTCCATACCCATCGATACAGGCGTTTACCCATTGAATATAATGACCTTCAGGAACGCGTTTGATCGTTTCGGCAGGCAAAGTTTCTTTCATCAGCCGGGTTGGCAACAACCGGGGATTGGCGCCATAACAATCGGCCATGATCTTTCCTTTGGTTCCTTCAAAGATCACTCCCCCATCCCAGTTACCCATCATTTCATCGGGCAGCAATTCATCGGGTCTTTCGGGTTGCAGACCACCATCATGCCATGATACCTTAATAGTTCCCTTACCGTCTTTACGCGGATAACTTAAGTGTATGATCGAAGAAGGCGGACAGCTGTCGGGGTTCGCCGTATCATTCCACATTTCTTTATAAATAGTGGCCACGCTGCATTCTACCGATGTGGGATAATCTATAGGAAGTATGCGGAACACAGGGTCCATGATATGGCAGGCCATATCGCCCAGAGCACCGGTGCCAAATGCCCACCAGCCACGCCAGTTAAAAGGCAAATAAGCAGGATTATAATCGATTTTTTTTGCAGGGCCTAACCACAGGTCCCAGTCAACTTCTTTTGGTACTTCAAAAGTTCCGGTGGGTGTGGGAATCCCCTGCGGCCATACGGGCCGGTTCGTCCAGCAATGTACCGTATGCACCTCGCCAACCATGCCGGCATCAACTATTTCTTTCATTTTACGCACGCCGTCGCCCGAACCTCCCTGGTTGCCCATTTGGGTAACCACCTTATAGCGTTTAGCCGCTTCGGTAAGGGTGCGGGCTTCAAAAATGTCGTGCGTTAACGGTTTTTGTACATACACATGCTTGCCCAGCTGCATGGCAGCCAGTGCGGCTACGGCGTGGGTGTTATCGGGTGTAGATATAGAACAGGCATCGATATTCTTTTTTTCCTTGTCGAGCATCTCACGGAAATCCTTATAGTATCTGGCATTCGGAAAGTTTTTGCGTGAGGTAACGGCCTGGCGATCGTCAACATCACACAAAGCCACAATGTTTACTTTCGGACTCTTGGCAAATTCGGCAAGATCGCTTTGTCCTTTTCCGCCAGCACCTATTCCGGCGATATTTAATTTATCACTGGGTGCAATAAAGCCCCTGCCCAATACATGCCTCGGAACAATAAAAAATCCAGCAGCAGCCAGCGATGTATTTTTCAGGAATTCACGGCGTGATCGGTTGTTTTTTTTGTCCTTCTTCATATTGATAAGCATAAGTTTTAGTGGACTGAAAGTAGAGTAAATAATCGATTTAGCAAATTAAATTACGTTAATCTCTTTGTTACGAAAGAGTTATTTACATAAACGGCAGGCTGCAAAAACCGGCAAGCGTGAGAGCCATCAGGGACATTATGTTGGTAGAAAGAAAATGCTGGCACAGACATGTCCCGTAGGGACGGAACATTAGGTTCATAAAATTTGAGAAATGAATGAATCTAATCATAAAAATCGATCATTCATTTGGGGGCATCAGATCTCGTCCCTACGGGACCCTATTTAAAACCATGTCGTTTTTTCTACCAACATTTAATGCCTAACGGCATATTGGAACAACCTATTCACTATTGACGATTAACATTCCCCAACTTATTACTTATTACTTACAACTTACCGCTTGCCGCTACAGCTCCAGTTTCCAGGTACCCCTGTAATTCCTTTTTACAAAATCATTGGCACCTTCGAAATTAGCGATGCGCATATTAGCGCCATCCCATAGCAGTTTTTTGCGGCCGGGAAAATTATTGCCTTCTTTAATATTGTAGCTTCTTACGGCCAGGTTGCCCATCAATACCGTTTCGGTTAAAGGGCCGGCCATTTCAAAAGGCGAGCTGGTATAAGCGCCATATCCTTTTTTACAGGCCTGCACCCATTGCTGCTGATGGCCTTCGGAACCTTTTTCAACAAAGGGAAATTTCGATTTGGGCAGTTTGGCTTCTTTCATTTTTTGCGTAGGTAATAAGGTAGCATTGCGGCCAAACAACCCTGCCACCAGTTTGCCCTTTTTGCCTTCGAACAAAATGCCCCCATCCTTCTCGGCAAAGGGTTCATCGGGCAACAGCTCAGCCGGACGCTCGGGTTTTATACCTCCATCGTACCAGATCAGTTCAACCGGCGGCATTTTATCACGGGCAGGAAATTGAATATGAATTTTTGCAGAAGGCGGATAGCTGTCGGTATAAAATACTTCTTTAAAAAAACCGGTATAAACCGAGGTAACGCTGCATTCTACCGATATGGGATACCCTAATTTCAATGCCCTGAACGGTACATCCATAAAATGACAGCCCATATCGCCCAGTGAACCGGTGCCAAAATCAACCCATCCGCGCCAGGTGGCGGGCAAATAAGCCGGATTAAAATCGCGTTGCGGCGCGGTGCCCAGCCAAAGGTCCCAGTCAACTTCTTTCGGCACTTCAAACTGACCGGTAGGCGTAGGAATACCCTGCGGCCATACTGGCCGGTTCGTCCATACATGCACTGTATGCACGGGACCAATTACGCCTTCCTGAATCCAGGTTTCAACGTTGCGCGTATCATCACCGCTGCTGCCCTGGTTACCCATTTGCGTAACCACTTTATATTTTTGCGCGGCCTGCGTTAATATGCGTGCTTCATAAATATCGTGTGTTAATGGTTTTTCGAGGTAAATATGTTTGCCCAGCTGCATGGCAGCCAAAGCCTGAACGGCATGCATATGATCGGGCGTGGTAACAATTACTGCATCGATGTGTTTTTGTTCTTTATCGAGCATTTCGCGGTAATCGCGGTAGTAAGGGGCATCGGGCCATTTTTTGCGGGCGCCAACCGCCATACGGTCATCCACATCGCACAGGGCCACTATATTTTCGGCTCCGTTGTTAAAGGCATATGGCAAATTCACACCGGCCTTACCGCCGGTTCCTATGCCGGCAATGTTCAGCTTATCGCTCGGGGCAGTATAACCGCGTCCCAGCACATGGCGGGGCACTATGAAAAAGCTGCCGGCTGCCAATGAAGTATTTTTAATAAAGCTGCGCCGGCTGAGGTTGCGTTTAGTTGAGGGCATATCGTTAGGTTAAGGTATGGTTGAAAAGTTGATCAGTTGACAAGTTGAAAAGTTGACCAGTTAACAAGTTAACCTGTTAACTGGTCAACGAATTACTTACGATAATGAAGCATCCAAAGTAATTTCCATATTCAGCGCCTTGCTAACAGGGCAGTTCAGCTTGGCATCTTCGGCGCACTCTTTAAATTTTTCAGCACTGATGCCGGGTATGCTTGCTTTTAAAACGAGGTTCGAACTTTTTATCACACCGTCTTCCAGTGTAATCGTTGAAGTTACTTCCAGTGAATCGGGGGTAAATCCGGCTCCGCCTAAAACAAAGCTCAGCTTCATGGCAAAGCATCCTGAGTGGGCAGCAGCAATCAGTTCTTCGGGATTGGTACCTACTCCTTCTTCAAAACGTGATTTGTACGAATACTGCGTGTTCTTTAATGTTGTGCTTTGTGTAGTTAAATGTCCGTTTCCTTCTTTTCCAGAGCCGTTCCAAACGGCAGTAGCTGTACGTTTCATTGTAATTGGGATTTATTTTTGAAAAAAATTAATAAGCATGCTCATCAACTGGAATGATTTTGAAAAAATAGATATCAGGGTCGGAACAATCACGGAAGTTAATGATTTTCCCAAAGCCAAAAACCCGGCATATCAAATTGCCATCGATTTCGGGGAGTTGGGTATTAAAAAATCCTCGGCGCAAATAACTAAATTATATAATAAGGAGGAACTGTTAGGTAAACAAATTGTTGCCATTGTTAATTTCCCGCCCAAACAGATTGTCAATTTTTTCAGTGAGTGCCTGGTGCTGGGCATATACACTGATAAAAAAGAAGTAGTTTTACTGGCGCCCGATCGCCCTGTACAAAACGGCTGGAAGATAGGCTGATTGGTTTTCAGTTATCAAAAATATGGAATCAACAAAACCGCTGCATGATCATGAAAATGTCACCCAACGGGTAGAGGCATTTAGCGATGGTGTTTTTGCCATTGCCATTACGTTACTGGTTCTTGAAATAAAAGTACCCGCCCTTAACGAACTTCAAAATACTTCGCTGGCGCATCATTTATTGCAATACTGGCCAAAGTATTTTGCTTATGTATTTAGCTTTTTTACCATCGGCATTTTTTGGGCCAACCATCATTACTGGTTTAAATTTTTTAAAAGAATTGATCATGTTTTTATTTTATTGAATGTATTTTTTCTGATGTGTATTTCTTTTTTGCCTTTTCCGACCGCCGTATTGGGCGATTATATTACGCATCCTGAACAAAAACAAACAGCAGTTACCTTTTATACCATTGGTATTTTTTTGCCGGCTGTTGCGTGGCTGATACTCTGGTTGTATTCGAGCCATAAAAAACGGCTGATCGACGAGCGGCTATCACCCAAATTTGTGCGTTATCTTACCAGGTTGTACATTATTTCAAATTGCTTTTATGCTTTGGCAATTATTATTTCGGTTTTTAATCCAAATGCGGCCATAATTGTTACTATATTACTGGCATTGCTTTATTTACGGTCTCCTAAAAAACCACAATATGAGTAGCCGATGGCCGATGCTTTTACAACATATTACCAGTCGCCCGTAGGGTTGTTAAAAATAACCGGCACCGGTCATTATATCAGTGAGGTGAAGTTTATGGATGAGCCGGAGGCCATTGCTGTTAATAGCAGGAAGGAAGAGCTGCCTCCCTTGGCCATTCAGGCCGTTGAACAACTGATTGAATACTTTCATGGCAACCGCCGTTTTTTCGAATTGCCCATTTCGCAGGAAGGCACGCCCTTTCAGCAAAAAGTATGGAACGAGTTGATGGCAATTCCTTTTGGCAAAACCATCAGTTATCTTGAATTGTCGCGCCGCCTGGGCGATCCCAAAGTGATCAGGGCGGCTGCTGCAGCTAATGGAAAAAACAATGTGGCTATCATAGTGCCCTGCCACCGCGTTATCGGTTCGAACAATCAACTGGTAGGATATGCCGCCGGACTGCCCCGTAAAAAGTGGCTGCTGCAGCATGAAAATAAGATTGCGCATGGTGTACAGACGTTGTTTTAGATTTTGAGATTTTGGAATTTTGAGATTTTGAGATTTTAAAACACGAAATCAAAAAATCCAAAATCAGCAATTGCTTTTACCGGCTGGTACGGCATAAGTTTTGAACAACCGATATATGTATTTTGAGGTTTTGAATTTTTGGGATTTATAGATTTGCAGAAGGCTGATCTGGAATTAAATCTCAAAATCAATAAATCCCTAAATCAGCAATCAATGTATGGCTACAAAGATTACACTTTTAAAAGGCGATATCACTAAAATAAAAGCCGACGCTATTGTGAATGCGGCTAACAGTTCATTGCTGGGCGGCGGAGGTGTAGATGGGGCCATTCATCGGGCCGGCGGCCCGGCCATTTTAGAAGAATGCCGCTATATCAGGGCCAAACAGGGCGGCTGCGAAACCGGCGAAGCCGTTATTACCACCGCTGGTCTGTTACCGGCAAAATATGTGATACATACCGTTGGACCGGTTTGGAACGGCGGAAACAAAGGCGAACCCGAATTACTGGCTGATTGTTACCGAAACTCATTACAACTGGCGGTTGAAAACGGGGTTACAACCATTGCATTCCCGAATATCAGCACCGGCGTGTATCATTTTCCAAAACCCGAAGCAGCCACCATTGCCATTAAAGAAGTACAACAGTTTTCGGCAAACGATAATAGCATTGAAGAAATATTCTTTGTATGTTTCGACGATGAGAATTATTCGCTGTACAAAGAAAGGCTGTCATGAGTTTGACTAAAATTCAGTTGATTTGCTGATCGGGAATCAGAAGTCGGAAGTAAGAAGTCGGAAGTAAGAAGAACCTGTTAATATTGGAGCATGTATTCACCATTGACTATTGACTATTGACTATTCACCATTGACCATTCACCATTGACCATTCACCATTCACGATAAACATATGCCATTTAAAGCGCTTTGGGTAACTGAAACTAAAGAAGGGAAATTTGAACGCAATATCATTGACAGATATATCGATGATTTGCCCAACGGCGAAGTAGTTATTCGAGTACATTACTCGTCACTGAATTATAAAGATGCCATGTCGGCAACGGGTAATAAAGGCATTACCCGAAAGTTTCCCCATACACCGGGCATTGACGCCGCCGGTATAGTAGAGATCAGCCGCCATGAAGTGTTTGCCGTAGGCGATGAAGTGATTGTTACCGGTTACGACCTGGGTATGAATACCTGCGGTGGGTACGGACAATATATTCGTGTACCGGCTGCCTGGGTGGTTAAAAAGCCCGCATCCCTTTCGCTGAAAGAATGTATGATCATCGGCACAGCTGGTTTTACAGCCGGATGCGCCGCCTATAAAATGGAATTAATGAAACAGGCGCCCGATGCCGGTCCGATAGTGGTTACCGGCGCCACAGGGGGCGTGGGCAGTATGGCAGTGTCTGTGCTGGCAAAAGCAGGTTACGAAGTAATTGCTGTAAGCGGTAAATCAAATGCGCTGGAATATCTGCAACACCTGGGCGCAGCGCGCATTGAAGACAGGTCTTTTGTAAACGATACGTCGGGCAAAGCCCTTTTAAAACCACAATGGGCAGGCGCTGTTGATACCGTAGGTGGCAATACCCTGGCCACATTGATTAAAGGTTGCCAGCCCGAAGGCTGCGTGGTAAGCACCGGCCTGGTGTCATCGCCCCAACTCGATACTACTGTATATCCGTTTATATTGAACGGCGTAAACCTGTTGGGTGTAGGGTCGGCCGGAACACCCATGCCGGTAAGGCTCACCATCTGGGAAAAACTATCACACGACTGGAACATAAAAGATAAATTAGCTGCTATTGGTAAAGAAGTAACACTCGAAGAATTGAATACAACCTATATCGATGCCATTCTTGAAGGAAAGATCATGGGCCGCATAGTTGTAAACCTCACTACCCTGTAATCATGGAGCTTTTACAGTGGAAAGTAGCAGCGGTGATACGCGAAACACCCAATACTTGTACCTATGTGCTGGAAGAAACGCAGGGTAAACCGGTTGTGTGGGAAGCAGGCCAGTCGGTTACTTTTTTGTTTACGCACGACCATCACGAAATACGCCGCTCCTACTCTATTTGCACCACCCCGGGCATTGATAAACAAATAGCCATTACCGTAAAGAAAAAAGAAAACGGTGAAATATCACGGCATATACTCAACACCTGGCAACCGGGCACATTGGTAAACAGTTTACCACCGGCAGGACGTTTTACCATAACCACCGATGCCAAACAACAACGCCATATTTATTTTATAGCCGCAGGCAGCGGCATAGTGCCCATATTTGGACTGCTAAAAAAAGTATTGTTCGAAGAACCGCTGAGCCATATAACGCTGATTTATCAAAATCACGATGAGCGCAATATCATTTATTATAAACCGCTTCAACAGCTGGCGGCACAATACCCCCGTCGTTTTACGCGCATTGATCTGTTGAGTAATCCTACAGATGCCGATGCCCGGCCGGTACGGCTGAATAACTGGCTGCTTGAACAATTTCTAACCACAAACTACAAACCACAAACAGCAAACAGTTTATTCTACACCTGCGGTCCCGAATCGTATATGCGTATGGTGCAGTTTACGCTTCGCGTTATGGGTTTTCATGAAGATCAGTTACGCAAGGAACATTTTGTGATAGAACCGGTACGCAAACCCGCATTTACCATACCGGCCGATTCGCATACCGTAATGTTGCATTACGCCAACCAAACCTATCAATTCACCACCGCATTTCCCGATACCATTTTAAAGGCAGCCCAAAAACACGGCATTACCCTGCCCTATAGCTGCAATACCGGCCGCTGCGCCACCTGTGCCGCCCGGTGTAGCAAAGGCTCTGTAAAAATGAGCAACAACGAAGTGCTTACCGATAAAGATTTACAGGAAGGATTGGTGCTCACCTGTGTGGGATATGCTGAAACGGATGTAGAGCTGGAGTTTTAAATCCTGAGCGAAGTCGAAGGATGTCCTGAGCGGAGTCGAAGAACCGTTCACGAAACTATTGTTTGATAAGTCAATATCCAGTAATATTTCAGATTAATAACTTCAATACCGGTTGCTTTATTCTCCGGTACTTTTTGCAGAAATTCTTCAGTGGGAAAGTTTTTTAACACCTTATGCTTTGTACTATTCTGCAGTTGACGAATTTGCCAGCTGTTTCCGTTTTCGTCGGTGTGTGCAATTGGCAGATTGCTTCCTTCAACATAGTTGTTATCCATAAAAACAACAGTACCGCCGGGTACAACGAGTGAGTTGATTTTATCAATAAAGTCATTTAACCCTTCAATTGGAATATGACTCCAGATAAAACCGCCAAACAAACTTTCATACTGTTTACCGGTATGCATGTTAAACAGATCGGCTATCTGAAAACTTACTTTTGATGGCGGATATGCTTTTGATCTGGCTATTTCCACAACCGGTTCATTGATATCGGTAGCAAAAACGGTATGCGCTGTTTTGGCAATTCTTTCTGTCCAGTATCCGGTGCCACAGGCAATCTCGAGCACTTCTTTATTTAGAAAAATTTTCTGCAGCAGCATTTCGGCCTGTAACAGGTTATCCTGCCGTTCAGGCTTATGATATATTTTTTCGTATTCGGCAGCCCTTTGCCGGTAATATGAAATAAGGTCTTTATTCATACTTAAAATTTGGCCACGCAGGTATTTAATTATTCACCGTTACACATACACCGGTCATGATTTAATCTTTACTGTTATATCTTTTAATTGCCAGCAGGTAGTTTTTCTTTTGAAAAGCTTTATAAGCCTTTTAATTATTCATTAAAATGGGTTCCAGCTCGGAGATTACTGGTACCGCTATCCTTAAAAGTAGTCCAGTATTGAATTTTCCTGAATTGGGTCAGCAGTTCCTGCTCAATTTTCATAGGATGCTGGGCATGCAAATCGTTCAATCCCCAAAGAATAATAAAAGGAATAAGGGTGCGCATGCACTAATATAGGAAAACCCCAGGCAATAGTCAATAGGCAGTAGGCAGTGGTTCCAAAACTTAAAACTTATTACTTAAAACTTACAACTACTTCAGTTCCTCGCTCGTAAACGCCAGCGGTAGCAACGAGCTGGCCTTTGATATCACATATATTTTTCCTTCCATGCCTCCCAGTATTAACCGTATGGGATGGCCTACCCGCATTTCAAATTCCTGTAACGATTGCCGGCAGATGCCGCAGGGCGATATAGGATGATCACTGTTACCATTACCTGCCTGATAGCTGATGGCCAACGACTCAATGGGAACTTTGGGATACAACGACGATGCCGATGCCAGCAAAACGCGCTCGGCGCATAGCCCTACGGGAAATGAAGCATTTTCCTGGTTCGAACCGGCCACTATTTCGCCATTGGCCAGCTTGGCCACCGCACCCACATGAAAATTTGAATACGGTGCATACGCATGCTGCGTTACTTCCCGCGCCTCATTCAATAACCAGGCATCTTCTTCTTTCAACTCATCTATTGAATCGTATACTTCAAATGAAAATTTATATTCATCTTTTTTCATATTGAGCTTAGTTTAATTGTTACCGGCTTACCCCGACAAAAAATCCCTCTGCGGTGAGCAGAAGGATTATTAAAGATAGTAATCAATTGGCAATTAGCAATTGGCAATATGCAAGGCCTTGTCTATTGCCTGTTGTCCATTGTCTATTGGTTAATGTATTGATCTGAACATTCTGTTCCACCGTACGCCCTTATCCCAGCTCATCCAAATTAACCAGGCTTCGCCAACAACGTGGTCTTCGGGAACAAAGCCCCAGAAACGGCTGTCCTGCGAACGGTGGCGGTTATCACCCATCATCCAGAAATAGTTCATCTTGAATGTATAGGAAGTAGCTTCTTTTCCATTGATAAATATTTTGCCATCACGCTCTTCCCAGTCGTTGTTTTCATACACTTTGATAGCCCTTTTGTAAAAGGCAATGTTCTGGGGGGTTAACTGAATCGTTTCGCCTTTTTTCGGTATCCATAACGGACCAAATTCATCGGTGCTCCATAAACATACACTGGTATCGCGCGGAAATATACGCGGATCGCCGGTATTCTCCAGCTTGCGGGTAACCGTAACGCCCGGTATTTTTTTGAGTATTTCAGCTTCGCTTTCGGTAAGATTGATCTGGTAAGTGTTGCCACCGTAAGGAATAAAATCGGGATTGCGTTCGTCGGTGTTCAAATGTATACCGGCCTCTCTTAATTGATCTTCATTCAAAATTCTGTTACCGGTAGTGGTAACCATATAATCAGTAGCAGAGGTGGGCGAAATATAAGCCTTGCTGCCGTTTACGTATAAAATACCGTCTTTGATCTGAATTTTATCACCGGAAATAGCAACACAGCGTTTAATATAGTTTTCACGTTTATCAACCGGACGGGTTACCACGGTATAATCGTTCCAAACAATGTCGCGGGCTTTTTGCTTAGCCACCGCTTTCAACTCGGTTTCATTGGCAATTTGCCCTTTTAACTGCTGGTACTGCCGCATTTCCTCGGCCTGTAAAATATCGTAATACGGGTCCTGCGAATCGAGCTCTTTGGTAAGCGTATCGCCTGCCGGGAAATTAAATACCACCACATCATTGCGTTTTACCGGACTGGCGAACCAGCGGGTATAAGGCAGATGAATGATTTCGGTATATGACTTCATGTTAAAAACAGGCAATGTATGATGCACGAACGGCACCGCCAGGGGCGTATTGGGAATACGGGGCCCGTAGCTCAGTTTGCTTACAAAAAGAAAATCGTTTACCAGCAGCGTCTTTTCCATGGAGCCTGTAGGAATGGTATAGGCTTCAAATACAAAAACACGAATAAGTGTTGCCGCCACCACCGCAAACACACCGGCATCGATCCATTCGCGAACGGTTGATTTTTTATGATTTTTAACAGCCTCGGGACCCAGGTATTTTACTTTAGGCTTATATCCGATGTAAGGAAAATATACTACCGAAAGCAGGGAAGCCCCTACATGGTCCCAAAAACTGAATTTGCCGAATAATTTTACTATTTCAACCATCAGCCACATGCTGATAAACCAGCCGGCAACCGGAATAAACTGCCAGAAAAACCAATGCTTTTTTAAACGGGCCAGTTTTATTATTTCCCACGTATTATAAAAAGGAACCCAGGCTTTCCACGACGGTATCCCGGCCCTTTCGAATAATTTTGCTAAACCAATGGCAGGCAATTCTACTATAAGTAAGGAAACTATTATTATAACTAACAGATCGTGTAAACTCATTATGAGGCTATTTTAAAAAAATCCGGGCAAAAATACCATATTAATTTGCATAGAGCGGGCCAATAACGAACATTTTGCTAAAAACGTATAAACTTTAGCCCGTTTGGCCTGTTATGTTAAACAGTATTTGACCAGTTTAATTAGTTGTAATATCTTACCATTTGTTACACCAATATGAATTTGTTTTCCATCCGGGATATTGAAAACTTAACAGGCATAAAAGCGCATACACTGCGCATCTGGGAACAGCGGTATAATATTTTCTGCCCCAAAAGGAAGGAAAGTAAGCATCGTTTCTATGATTGTGAAGACCTTAAACAACTGTTACGAATTGCATATCTGTACAACAACGGACATAAAATTTCCCAAATTGCCTGCTGTTCGCCCGAAGAAATGGCGAAACTGGCGCTCGAAATAAGGCCCGATGCCGATAATTACGAAATTTTTATCAATCAATTAACAGAAGCTTCCATTGATTTCGACCTTGAACGGTTCGAAAAAATTCTGCATAACCTAGTATTACATGCCGGTTTCGAAAAAAGCATGATCTGTGTGTTGTTCCCGTTGCTGAAAAAATTAGGCTTATTATGGCTTACCGGAAAAGTAATACAGGCACACGAACATTTTGCCCGCGCCCTGATCATCAAAAAAATGATGGTGGCCATTGATGGGCTCGACCGGCCCGTTTATACCGGCGGACGCAGGGTATTGCTGTTTACGCCGGCCGGCGAACACCACGACATACCGGGAGCAGATTGCCAGGAACTACCCCTGCTTTTTATGCAATACATGCTAAAAAAAGAAGGAGTACCGCATATTTACCTCGGGAAAAACGTGCCATTAACCATGTTGCAACAGATCTGCGCCCTTCATCCCTGTACGCAGTTGTATTTTTTCATGATCCCCAATTTGAATAAATGCGACATGCATGAATACCTGAAACAATTCTCAGGCATGTTCCCCGATAAAGAGATTGTTTTTTCGGGCCCCGAAGCCTGCCAGTGCAGTTGCGACCTGGCGAATGTAAGATTATTGAAAACGGTTGAAGAAAAGAGGCAGTTTTTGAAGGAAACCATTCAGCAATAACGAATATCGAATAATAAATGACGAATGTCGAAGTGAAAGCATTTCGACATTCATCATTCAAAATTCATTATTCAATATTTACCGTTTGGGAACTACGTATGCATGCACATCATCAGGTATAATGGTTTTACCCGAAAGAATGATCAAACGCTCCACCACATTGCGCAATTCGCGAATATTACCCGTCCAGTTATGTTGTTTTAACCCATCGAGCGCTTCCTTTTCGATGCCTTTTTTGGGAATACCATAATCGGCACAGATGTCGGTAAGAAATTTATCAACCAGCAGCGGAATATCTTCACGGCGGTCGTTGAGCGAAGGCACATGAATGATAATTACACTAAGCCTGTGGTATAAGTCGAGCCGGAAATTCTTATCATCCACTTCTTTCAGCAGGTCTTTATTGGTAGCCGCAATTACGCGAACATCAACGCTGATGTCTTTATCGCCGCCAACGCGGGTGATCTTTCCTTCCTGCAAAGCGCGTAATACTTTAGCCTGAGCGCTGAGGCTCATATCGCCAATTTCATCAAGGAAAAGCGTACCGCCATGGGCCTGTTCAAACTTACCAATGCGTTGTTTAACAGCCGAAGTAAACGACCCTTTTTCATGACCGAATAATTCGCTTTCGATCAGCTCGCTGGGAATAGCCGCGCAGTTAACTTCAATCAGCGGACCGGCAGCACGGTTGCTTTTTTCGTGCACCCAGCGGGCAACCAGTTCCTTCCCCACCCCGTTTTCGCCTGTTACTAAAATACGGGCATCTGTAGGCGCTACTTTATCGATCGTTTCCTTGATTTTGATAATGGGCGCCGATTCGCCGATCATTTCTTCTACCTTACTCACTTTACGTTTCAACACTTTGGCTTCGGTAACCAGGTTGTTTTTATCCATCGCGTTGCGAATGGTGATCAGCAGCCGGTTTAAGTCGGGTGGCTTCGAAATATAATCGTAAGCCCCTTTTTTTACGGCTTCTACCGCTGTTTCGATGGTACCGTGGCCCGAAATCATGATCACCGGTACATCGGGATTGGCTTCACGCGCCTTATCAAGAAACTCAATACCATCAAGTTTGGGCATCTTGATATCACATAGTACAACATCATAGGTTTTTTCCTTAAACTTCTTAAGGCCTTCTTCCCCGTCGCCGGCTTCTTCGATTTTATACCCTTCATAGGAAAGGATCTCGCTCAGGGTTTTACGGATTGCTTTTTCGTCGTCGATAATTAAAATGTTTGACATAGTGTGGTTTAACAGTCTTTTTCTATGGAAAAATAAAGTTCCGTTATCTCATGGTTCTCCAAAAGTAATGATATGAAATGGAACCTCCGCATGACAATTATCCTGCCGCTTTTTTCGTGTTTTTCCTATGAAAAACAAACAACCGGGCATATACCCCTCCCGCGCCCGCGCGGGATTGTTTCATCATACTCCACAGTTGCCGATATTCCGCTTCCCGAAGGATTTAAACGCATCCCGTATGCCGCAGGTTCATTTGCCGCGTGGCTTCGCCAAACAGGTATTAAAAAAGATAAAACAGTTTATTTGTATAATGGCCAGCCAAAGCAAAACCAGTCGGCCCAATATGCGGTGCTGGATGTTCCGGTAGGCAAAAAAGACCTGCAGCAATGCGCCGATGCGGTGATGCGGATGAGAGCGTCATGGCTGTACAACCAGAAACGTTATTCTGAAATTTCCTTTTCCGACAATAATGGTAAAAAGTACAATTGTCCGGCAAGTGTAGACAGTACCCGGTTCGAGCGCTATCTTGAACAGGTGTATAATTACTGCGGAACTTTGTCGCTCGAAAAACAATTGCGGCCGGTGAGCAGTTTTGAGGCCATTCAACCGGGTGATGTACTGATCAAAGGCGGTTCGCCGGGCCATGCGGTGATTGTGATGGATGTGGCCGTAAACAATGCCGGTAAAAAGATTTATATGCTGGCGCAAAGCTATATGCCTGCTCAAAGTATACATTTATTAAAAAATCCTATGAATGAAGGGATGAGCCCCTGGTACGAGGCAAAAACAGATAACTCATTCATTATCACACCCGAGTGGACGTTTACGCCAAAACAATTGCGTCGCTGGCAGTAAAAATATGCAGCCATACAGGTATTACTTAGTAAAACTACTTTGCAAAACCGATTGTTAACTATTATTTTAGAGCAGTATCCTTTAAAAAACAATTCCTAAATAAAAATCCGTTACTATGAAGGCATCTACCATGGATGTTCATCAGAGCCCTTCGCTCGTTAAAGTTATTACCCGATTAGTTTTGTTAGGTGGATTTATTCTTGGAGGCATGTATGCGTTTCTGCAGATATGCGCTGAGGTTTTCAAGATATTTCAATAGTTTTTTATTTTTCCAGCAAGCAAGAACGGCCCTGCTAAAGCGGGGCTTTTTTAGTGAATGGCCTTATCCAAAAAACAAAACCGGCAACAGCCAACAGACTAATCTGTTCCTGTTACCGGTTCAACATTTTATAATTACTTAGAAAAATCAAATCGCGAATCAACCACAAGCCTCAAACCCCGTCCGACCGGGTCATCCGGGCGGGCACAAACCCGAAACCTGCCTACTTCTGCGTATACATCACTTCTTTCACCAGCTTCACTGTTTTTTCAACACTTGGCAGTGCTGCTTCAACCAGGTTGGGTGCGTAGTGTAAAGGTGCATCGGCGGCAGTTAAGCGGCGGATGGGGGCATCGAGGTAATCGAAACCTTCTTTCTGAATGCGGTAAGCAATTTCAGAAGAAACCGAACACATGGGCCATTGTTCTTCAACAATTACCAGGCGATTGGTTTTCTTAACGCTTTCGAGGATCGTCATCCAGTCGAGCGGACGAATAGTACGTAAATCAACCACTTCAGCGCTGATGCCTTCTTTTTCGAGCTCAGCGGCAGCAGCCAGCGATACCTTCATCATTTTATTGTAAGAAACGATGGTAACATCATTTCCCTGTTTTTTCACATCACTTTTGCCAATGGGAATAATATACTCTTCTTCAGGAACCTCGCCTTTTTCGCCATACATTACTTCACTTTCCATAAACATCACCGGATCTTCATCGCGGATGGCGGCTTTCAGCAATCCTTTGGCATCGTAGGGGTTACTGGGAGAAATCACCTTGATACCGGGAATATTGGCGTAATAGCTCTCAAAAGCGGTTGAGTGCTGAGCACCCAGCTGACCGGCAGATCCATTGGGGCCGCGGAAAACGATCGGACAACCAACCTGTCCGCCGCTCATCGCCAGCATTTTCGACGCTGTGTTTAAAATCTGATCCAATGCCAGTACGGCAAAGTTCCAGGTCATGAATTCAACGATAGGACGTAATCCGTTTTGAGCGGCCCCTACCGCAATTCCGGTAAAACCCAGCTCAGAAATAGGTGTGTCAATGATCCTTTTAGCGCCGAATTCTGCCAGCATGCCCTGGCTTACCTTATAGGCGCCGTTGTATTCAGCTACTTCTTCACCCATCAGGAAAACCCGGTCGTCTCTTCTCATTTCTTCACTCATAGCTTCGCGCAGTGCTTCGCGGAATGCGATATTTCTTGCCATTCTGTATTGTGTTTTTAAAACCGGGCAAAATTATTGGTTGAAAGGCAGAATAACAAATTTGAAGTCGGAAGTCGGAAATACAATGTCAGAAGTCGGAGGTCAGAAGTCAGAAGAACCCGATTTGTCCCCCCATCCCCTCAATTTCTATCTTCGGACCTCAGACTTCCGGCTTCTGACCTCCAAAAACAGTCCACACGTCAAAGTAATTTTACGAGCGGCCGACCGGCAGGTAGGTTTGTGAAAAATTAACTCATATGCAACCTGTATCCAACCGCCAGGCATACTTAGACTGGCTGCGCATCGGCTCTATTATTGCTGTGTTTTTTTTGCACTCGGGCATGGCTTACGTGGCCGAATGGGAATGGCACATTAAAAATCATGAAACCAGTCAGCTGCTGATGGAATTCAACTTCTGGCTCGGCCGCTTCAGAATGCCATTATTATTTTTCATTTCCGGCACTGTTACCTGGTTTATGCTGCAAAAAAGGACCAGCGGCTCATTTATTGGTCTGCGTTTCAGACGGCTTTTTATTCCACTGCTATTCGGTATGCTGATCGTTGTACCGCCGCAGGTATATATGGAGCGGCTGACACAGGGCTTCAAAGGAAATTTTGCCGACTTCTACCCTACTGTTTTTACAACCGGCGCTTATCCAAAAGGAAACCTTAGCTGGCATCACCTGTGGTTTATTGTTTATTTGTTTGTATATGATATTGTTTTTGCCCCGGTATTTAAATGGAGCATGAGCGAAAACGGAAAAAAACGCCTGTCGTTTTTCAACCAACTGGCCAACCGCAAATGGATTTACCTGCTGATGCTGCCCTCGATAATAATTTTTACTTCCATGAATTTATCGTTCCCCGAAACACACGATCTTATACACGACTATTGCCGGGTGCTGTACTGGTTAACATTTTTACTCACCGGATTTGTTTGTATTAACTTTCCGTCGCTGATGGATAGTCTTGAAAGAAATCGTCGATTTTCGCTGCTGCTGGCATTTGCAAGCATTTTTGTGATCAATTACATTCGCTGGAACAACATGGAGCCATTTGATATTATTCCACACTGGAAAAGCGACTGGCGCACCTATGCATATATGACGTTATACCCGCTAACCGCCTGGACCTGGATATTTACAGCTATTGGGTATGGGAAAAAGTACCTGAATAAAAAACATACCATACTCAACTACCTGAACGAAGCGGTATATCCGTTTTATATTTTACATCAAACAGTAATTGTAGTTATAGTATATTATGTGGTGCAATGCCATGATTCGGTATATAGCAAATTCATATTCACTTTTGTAGCATCCTTTGCAGTAACCACAGCCATTTATCATCTTGTGATCAAACAATTTGCGGTAACACGGTTTTTGTTTGGAATGAAGCCCCGGAAAAAGGTTACAGGATACAAGGCACAGGTTGCAGGGAATGAAGAAGGAAAATTGAAGGAAATTGCAGAACCAACTGTGCTAATATCGTAACTTACCTTACATGTTTTTTCGATTCAACGCCTGCGCGCAAAACAAAATTGAATAATAATGAAATGGTTTTGGAAATATTTGTTCCCTCCCCTGTATGGATTGCTGATCTATGTAACACTACGTGTGATCAACGACTCCATTTCCCATACCAGATTCTGGAAGCGGCCATTGGGTGTAACTACCATTGAAATTATTTTTGTGCTGGCATCCGGCTATATAATGATGTATGCTTTTAAAAAATTATTTAGGCATTACGATAAAACGCTACAACATACCATCAGTTTTAAAACCATGCTGCAGGAACTGGCCTGGGTGGTGATTATAACAGAAGTGATCAACAACGCTGTCATAACACCTATGGTGGCACTTACAGATGACGGCTTATCGTGGGGCGATTTTGCACAGATCAATATCATTCCGTTATTATTGTGTCTTATTTACTATGCCATTGCCCGAAGCAATAAGCTGCTGCAGGCCTATGTAAATAACAAGGTGTTATTGGAAAAGCTAACCAACGACCATTTACAAACAGAACTGAAATTCCTGAGAGCACAATACCACCCACATTTTTTATTTAATGCGCTTAATACCGTTTACTTTCAAATGGATGAAAGTGTAACAGAAGCCAAAAAGAGCATAGAAAAATTTTCAGAGCTGCTACGCTACCAGTTGTACGATCAGCAGCAAACAGTACCGGTAAGCCAGGAGTTGCATTACCTGCAAAATTTTATCGAACTGCAAAAAGTAAGAAGTTCCGACAAATTACAGCTGCAGGTACATTTTGATCAAACATTGAATGGTGAGCAGGTATACCCCCTGTTATTTTTACCGCTGGTAGAAAATGCATTTAAATATGTGGGTGGTGATTACCATATTTGTATCGAAGCAAAGAAAGAAAACGGCCACATACACTTTATGGTTCAAAACTCCATTCCGCAAACCGCCGAATGGATGCAGGAAAATAATTATGAAAAAAGAACCGGTATCGGCCTTGAAAACCTGAAGCGGCGGCTTGAGTTATTGTATCCGGAAAAACATGCATTTGTTGCAGAGAAAAAAGACAATCATTTTTTAGCGATAATACAATTACAGGCAAGTTAGTTTTTAACGATCAGTATGACACCAACCATTAAATGCATCATTACCGATGATGAGCCCTTAGCCCGGAAAGGTTTGCAGGGTTACATCGAAAAAATTGATTTTTTGCAGCTGGCCGGCGTTTGCGAAGATGCTATTCAACTCACGTCGCTATTAAAACAACAACCGGTTGATCTGCTTTTTCTCGACATAGAAATGCCATATATTTCCGGCATTGATTTTTTAAAGAATACACCACAGGCGCCAAAAGTTATTTTTACAACCGCCTATGAGCAATATGCTATAAAAGGATATGAACTGGATATTTTAGACTACTTGCTAAAGCCAATTTCCTTTGATCGTTTTTTAAAATCCGCGAATAAAGTGTACGACTACTTTGCTGTGCAGCAAACCAGTTCAAACAATTACCTGTTTGTAAAAACCGATAACAAGCTCGAAAAGATCACCTTCAGCGAATTGTTGTTCGTAGAAGCTATGGAGAATTACGTAGCCCTGTATACGCCCGGCAAAAAACTGATCACCCACTCAACCCTGAAAGCCCTGCAGGAAAAATTGCCGCCCGGCCAATTTGTTCAGCCACACAAATCGTACCTGGTGAACATCAATTGCATTCAATCAATCGAAGGAAATATATTACATGTGGAAGGGAAGTTTCAGATTCCGATTTCGAAGTATCAGAAAGATGAGATTATGGAGAAGATTGTGAATAATAAGTTGTTGAAGAAGTAGGGTATCGCAATTTGCGATTAAGGAATTCAAAATATCCGCCTGACACAAAACCTCGGTTATGAGCTATTTTTCTTGTCATTGTTTGAAGTATTCGTCAATTTCAGGTCTATGGTAGTCAATAATCCATTCATTTCTTTTTATGTAAATGTCACGAATTTTATCTGCTTTGTCGCTCCAAACATAGCAACCTCTGTCGTCATACATTTGAAATGCTCTGTCTGAAAAAGTATCGAAAAAGAAAATTTTTTGGTCTATTCCAGGACCAAACCCCATTTCAGTATTTGCAATTCCATTCAGAATATTTCTTGCATTAATATCCTGAACGGGCAATTTCCCAATTATAATTCTTACTTCATCTTTGTCTAAAACATCGTTGCCATTTTCGTCTGTCGTAAAAAAACGAGTATTTACCATTTCCAGTTGATTATAAAACTTAGCGAAACTGTCAGCTGGAAATTGTTTGTGTAAATAGTCATTTGAGGCATTGAAAAGATTTTCGCCCTGGTATTCATAAATTAGAACAAAAATATCATTAGTTGGGTTTTGGAATGTGTCAGTAAATATTGTCATTGCTCTTTCTGTCGCCTGGTTGACTCTCTCAGTTGTCCCGTTTTTAAGTTGCTCTCCACCAAGGTCAAATCGTATATGAACTTGTCCTCCAAGCGTATGTTCAGAGTCAATTTTAGAGTAAGGATAAACTCTGTCAAAATAAGATTGTAATTCTTGTCTCAGCATTTTTCATCTTTACTTTAATATGGCTTATAACGGCCAGGTGCTTCCGAGGGCAGGCAATTAGCATTCCGTTTACCGGGACCACTTTTTGTCTACTTGTCCCATATCTTTCTAATTAGTTTCAACAGTTTCGGAGTTTTATTTGCATCGATCTGATTTTGTTTTTCAATGTCTGACATTGACATTTTAACAACATTAGCTTTTTCCCATTCTTCGTATGTAGGTTGTTTTAAGTCTGCACCGCCTTTATGGGCGTTCTGAACATATCCTTTAGCTGGTTTAGGCAATTGCCCCTCACATTCTATTGAACATATATTGGCCAATAATGGCAAAACATCTGTTCCAACCCATAGCGAAATCCAAAGCTGGTTTGTTTGTTCGTAAGTCAATTCTTTTTTGCAGACGCTACAATTAACGGTGTCACCGATATATCTGACTGAATTATATGTCAAACGAGGAAAGCCCATCCTGTTTTTAAAGTTACCATAAAGAGCTCTCGTGCTAACTCTGCTATCTTTTAACTTTTTACAGTTAGTTATTTCGTAAGGAAACCAATGCAAGTCGTATGATGTATATGGGTCAAAATATTCCAAAGATTCCATTTCGCCTATTTCTGGCGGAATTCTTTTAAGTTTGCTTCCATACAACCATACTTTCTTTACATTTTTAAGTTTTGAGATACTTTCGGGCAGTGTATGTATTTGAGAAAACAAATCTTCACCAAGTGCCTCAAGGGGTGAAAATTCTTCAATATTTTCTGTGGCAACTTTGTCAACATAGTCACATAACCTTAGCCAGGCTACAGAGTTTCTGTCCTGCACATCATTTTCTATTTTTGAAATTCTGTCGTTCATTGTTTTGTTTGAAGGGTGTTGCCAATTTTTGTTTCATCGTTATCAGTACCCACCTTAAGTTCAAGCCAGTATTTATTTTACTCTTTGCCAAGTTTTCTAAGTTGTCCCTTTGCTAATTTGTGTCCGTATTTATCAGCCTTTAAAAAATAATATTTTGCCCAACGTTTGGATTGCTTAACACCTTCACCTTCTTTGTAGCAAAGTCCTAAATTATAAAGCGCTTTTTCGTCATTTTGAGCAGCGGCTTTTTTGTACCAGAATACTGCCATACGCTCGTCCTTTTTTATTCCTTCACCATAAAAATATGAATAGCCAAGGTCCAGTTGTGCGTAGATTAGTCCGGCCGTTGCCGCTTTTTTATACCATTGAATTTTCTTTTTTTCATCTTTTATTCCAAGCTCGCCCGTTGAATAGAAAAAGCCAACATTATATTGAGAGTCTCTATGTCCCACCTTTGCCGCTTTTAAATACCAATCAAAAGCAAGTTGCAGGTTTTTATCCGTCCCGTAGCCATTGTCGTAGCAGGTTGCTAAATAAAATTGAGCGCTTATATGTCCGTTAGTTGCCGCACAATACCAAAGTGAAAAGATATCTTCCCAATTTTTCTTTTTCCCTTTTGTCTCAAAAGCAAGCTTGTAACCCAATCGAAACATTTTGTCAATTTTGGCTTTAGTAAATTTCACTTCTGTATGTCGCATATTTGGTAAAATGATTCGTTTGGCAGGCTTATTATTTTAGTTACCCGACAACAGACAAAGCCGGATAAGTAAAAGTTACTTCGCAAGATATGGCTGAGTTCTCATTTCTTCTGCTTTAAAAAAGGAAATTTTTTATCAATTATAAACTGCGCGCCAAATGGTATAATTGCTTTTTGACAAAAAACAACCGTTAGAATAGAAATATATACGCAGGACGATACTAAAATTAAGCCCCAGTTGCCTATTGGTGTATCCGGCCTTGACCATGATGGATTAAAAAGAAGATATTTTACTCTGATGGTGCTGTCTGTAAGCGGAATGCCATTTCGCAGGTAATAACTTTCATATTCCCGGTCGCCAACGGTATATGCTACCTGTATATTTTGTACATGCCTGTATCTTCCTGAGCCTTTTCCGAAGGCCATAATTTCACCTTCAGTTGTACTGCTGATCAGCCAAATACACTGGTACAACAGGCAAACAACTACAAAAAGCCCTAACAAAAGGAAGTAGGTTTGGGTTCGGGAGAATATCATTCGAAGCTATTATAGCCACATAAGTTATAACATATATACGAAAACGCAAAAACGAAAATTGCATTTACAATTCTGCTGCCTTTTGACTGGCGGATGGAAAACAGATGGATATATAAAAACTATTATAGCATAAAATTACGAGGAAAATTATTATATGAAAACCGATGTTCCTTAATTGATTGTGAGCCAGTCGCTGAGTAAACTCATGTCATGGCCAGTATCTTGCCCCCGCCCATATATTTAACAGGCCGTACCTCGCCGTACTTCATTACGCCAAACCTTATGCCCAGAGCCAGCATGCAGGTAAAGGAACCGGCATTGGGTTTGTTGGGTAATTGTAATTCTAGTTGCATCGAAGGAGAACCGTTTCCTGTATGGAACCAATCGGTATATATATCATCAGCAAAAGCTTTTGTATAATCGCCATTCATCCGGTATCCGAACTCGTTATACAACCAGTCGGGTACTATGCTTAGTGACACTATAAACTGGTACAGGGGATAATTGCCAGGAGGCACAAAATTCACTTCGGGCAACAGGGCCGGAATATCCACCGTTGCCTGTAACGATTCTTTGTTGAGCGTATAGTATACGGGATTTTTTACAATAGATTCAAACAGGTGGCTTCGGTTGAAGTTAAAACCCTCCAATATGCGCGGATTGCGCGACAACTGTACATGCCGCTTACCGAATTCGCTTTCCGGATCCATCACCTGTATACCTTTCAGCAGGGAATTAATGGGCCCCACCAGGTTAAAATCGGTCACCTGCTTAAACGGATGCAACTTTTGGCGTATCCATGCACAGGCCTTAGAGCAGCCGCCAAATTCAGTATTCAGTCTGCGGGTGAAATCAAAACTGGCATAAGTTTTTATCTGTTCTTTGGAAGCTCCGCCTTTGGTACGTAGAATAATTTTGTCGGACCCTCTTCTTTTATAAGCCGACAGGCCCTCCAGGGAGCCGGTAAACGAAATAGGCCCTTGCAGTTGCGCCATAGATGTTGGGTTTAATGATTATGCAATTGTTAGCTGTTACCTACCTTTCATCCATCTCTCCTTTTATCTTCATCTATACCTTAAAGGTACTAACTATATCATATAGGGTAATATAAAAAACAGTTGATATAAATCAAAATCATACATAAGCCATCTTTTAAAGAGATGGGTCATATATGCCTCATATATGGCTTATATATGGGTTATATATGGCTTATAGATAGATGAACCATGCCGGAAGGATAAAGGAAAGATAGCTGAAACATAGTGTAAATCCGGGCGTAAGTGATAGTGGGACCAGGCGGGAGATAGTAGAAGGATTTAAAAAACACTTGCCAGGCGCCAGCGGATGCAATACTTTGTTAGATGGAAATTTGCCTATGCATGTACGAAAAACACACTACTCGCTGTCCCCGGCCGTTATTTCGCACTACTTAAAAGTACAAATATTTTATGTATACATGGAATGAAAGGCATATAAGGTTTTGGGTTGAAGCAGGCTGCACAGGTGTTTGTGCAAGCTGCTTTTTCATATGGATAAAAAATCACTCTTGTCCGACTGCACCTCCAAAAAGCTCGTTACCATAAGATGCAGTCCAGCCGCCATATTTGAAGCCGCCCGATGTGTCTTCTTCGGGTCCACCAGGTGCTTGCATAACACCATCTAGTGTAATCATTGATAAAACAGTTATCTTTCTCATATACTTTTTAATTTATAGTTAATTGAAATTGTTGCTTTATTGTTCACTTTTTATTTAATAGCCCGAAGTTATTTATCGAGGCATCTTTTTACTACCGGATAAGATTATGTTTACTTCAAAAAGCCATCGAGGTAACCTAAGATTGTTTTCGTCTGCATCATCAGACTGATATGTCCTTGTGAAGGAACAATGGCCAACTGCGATTTTGGCATTATCCCCAGATCAGCAGAAACAGCACCTCCCAACAATTTATATGTTTTTATCAACTCAATTTTATCCAGTCCATCATTGTCACCAGATATGATTAATACAGGCGCAGAAATTTTCGAAATATTGGAGTCACCGAAGTTGAATGGCACCGGGGCGAAAGCAATCATCTGCTCTAAGAACTTTGTCCATTTTGTTTTATCAGGTGCCACTGCATCGTATGCGGCTTGCATAGGAGTGTTCGTAAAAAGTTCAGGCTTCATTGTTTTAAACGCATTGGTTATTTCGGGTAGCCAACCACTACTTTTATAAGTAGAAGAAATGATTACTAATTTTTTTACCCGTTTAGGGCTTTGTATGGCAAACTGGTAAGCCACAGAGCCGCCAAAACTATATCCTGCTACATCAGCACTGTCAATTTTCAGGTAATCCATTACTCCTTCTACATCACTTGCTAAAGTTTCGTGCGATAATTTTCTATCTGAAAACTGTGTATGTCCATGACCTTGCAATTCAATGGCAATTACTTTCCGGGTTTTTGACAGCTCAGGGATTAATTGGCCCCAGTTCGTATTAATTGTCATAAAAGCACCATGTAGTAAAACTATAGGCCTACCCTCGCCATATACTTCGTAATAAACTTTGATGCCATTAACAGGTGCGTAACCACTGTTGGAAGATTTGATTTGTTGCCCGTTTGATTGAGATGCTGCAAACATAATTGCAATTAATAGAATTGATTTAAGTGAATTACGTGTTTTGAATAGACCTTTCATAACGCTGTTTGAATTTTAGTTTGAATTTTATTGACAACACAAAACTATAATTCACTTCAGGATTTGACACGGTGTAAAAACGACATCTTAGGGGTGAATTATGCCAAAACATTTCATGATGCGTTAATGTATGACCTTGAACATCTCTTTTACCTTTTAGATGAAGCATCCAAAGAACAGCGTAAAAGAAAACGGGCAATGAAAGCTGCACGCCCGCAACCTGCTATAACAGAAGGCTCACCTTAAACACTCCAACTGAATGGGAATTTATAATGGCTGTATACTTTTCTTTGGCGTAGACTTCTTCCTGGTATCCTTTACAGCCATATACTTCTCTCCTTCCAGTTTGCGGTAACCATAGTCGTAGCAATAATGATATTCCTCGGCCTTTTCGTTTGTATATCGTTCGGTGAAATAATCGAAGCGGAAGCCCTTTTCAAGCAAATTTTGCTTATCTACTACTTTAACCTGCTTCTCCGAACCATCAAGCAGGTCAACCAAAATACGACGGTTCTTCCGCAGAATGTTATTGATGTTCCGTACCACAGGAGTAGCATCCCTGTTTAACTGGTTGTTATAATTATTGCGACATGAATCATCGCAAAACTTTTTATCGATGCGCCCTTTAATGGCCCTGTCACAAGCCAGACAGTTTCTAACAGTCATTATCAAAGGTTTAGATGGCTAAGATAAATTATAAATACAAAAAATTACCATTTGTAAGCGACAACAAACGTTTATGACCGGGAACAAACGTACGTAAACGGATTTAGTCGTGTAGGGCTATTCGTGGGTTGCATCTTTGAGTTGTCAAATCGGAACGGCGCCGGTGATCCGAAATTACAAAAAGACTGAAATAACAAAATCTGAAAATCTTTAAAACTTAACATTATGATGTACGGTATCAGAAACAAAGTCCAGCTTATTGGGAATTTAGGTAAAGAACCCGAAACAGGTTCTACTGAAAAAGGAAAGAAGTATGCCCGTTTTTCAATCGCTACCAATGAAACCTATCGCGGCACCAATGGCGAAAAAGTTGTTCAAACATCATGGCATAACCTGGTGGCATGGGGTAAGTTAGCCGAAACCGTTGAAAAGTATTTAACCAAAGGCAAAGAAGTGGCCATATCAGGTAAACTCGTGTATCGCAACTATACCGACAAAAATGGTGTGAAGCGCTATA
This sequence comes from Niastella sp. sgz303648, assembly GCF_059587045.1. NCBI lineage: Bacteria > Pseudomonadati > Bacteroidota > Chitinophagia > Chitinophagales > Chitinophagaceae > Niastella > Niastella sp. sgz303648. The sequence goes on from NZ_JCAPSW010000016.1 coordinate 55,813, forward strand.
TTACCGAAGTGCATGTTAATGATCTGCTGATGCTTGGCTCAAAAAACCATGAATAGCGCTCAAGTAGTGTATTGTTGTTGTTGTGTGAACAACCCGTTCCGATTCATCGGAATGGGTTTCTTTTTTTAATCAACTGCCCTCTTCATCAGCCAATCAATTTGCGCATCGTTCCCTAACATAAACTGATGTTCGCCAAACTTCTCAAAGCCCCACCGGGTATAAAAATCAATAGCCTTCTGGTTCTTTTCCCATACCCCCAGCCAGATAACCTGCTTGTTCAGTTGCCTCGCAATATTTAAACATTCCTGCATTAGCGCACTGCCAACACCTTTACCAATACTTTTTTGTACGGCATAAATACGGGCAATTTCAATGGCTCGTACACCAGCTGGTAAATAATCGTTGGGCGTTTCATTCAAACGCACATATCCGGCCACTTCCCCGTTACTCCAGGCCAGTAAAAAAATATTACCGGCTGCCTCCACTTCGTCCATTAACTTTTGCGGCGTAAACTGTTCGTTCATGAACTTTTCCATGTCTTCCGGAGTATTATAAGCGGCAAACGTATCGTAAAAAGTCTGGCGGCTCAGATCTGCAATTATAGCCGCATCCTTTACAGTAGCGCGTTCGATGATAATTTTCTCCATACTCCAGGTTTGTGGGATTAACAACAAATTTACTGATCCTAAGCTGAACGCAGAACGCAAAACGCAAAACGCTTGAACAGGTGGAGCGTTAAGCATTCAGCATTCAGCGTTCAGCATTTAGCGTTTTTTATAATAGCTTATTATTGATCACTATCATTTTTTCCTGCAACTTTTTAGTTGTACCTTTTATATAACTTTTTCTATACCATCTTCCCTCCCTATTACAACTTCTCTTCAAAACATTTTTAACCTGTAAAATGCTACAACATGAGAAATCTATTTCTCTGCTGGCTATTAATTCCTTTTTTCGGAATGAGCCAAACCAAAAACGTGGTAAGTACTTTCAGGGTATTTCCCAAACCCGAGAAAGTTGCTGAATTTGAAAAAGCGATGACTGCTCACGCCCAAAAATTCCATACCGGTGAATGGAAATGGCGGGCCTATGAAATACTATCCGGCCCCGATGCAGGCGGCTATCATTGTGTGGAAGGCCCTAATTCATGGGCTCAGCTCGATGATCGTAAAGATATCAGTAAGGAACATATTGCCGACCTGAACACCAACTTTATACCCTTAACAACCGGTCAGGGTACCCAAGGTTATGCAGTATACCGCGAAGATCTAAGCTCTACACCCTTAACCGAATTCACCGAAAAAATTGCCATCACCCACGTTTTTCCTAAACAAGGATACACCGATACCATCGTCGGGATGTTGAAAAAAGTAAAAGTAGTGTGGCAAAAAAGCAATGAACCGGTAGCCGTTTACCAGGCTTCGGGCTCAGGGCCTTCGCAATTCATGCTTGTATTCAGATATAAAACCGGCTGGAAAGAAAGAGACCCTTCATTCAGGAAACCGTTTATGGAAAGATATAAAGCCGAATACAACGACAGCGGATATAACGATTACCTCGCAGGCATTCAGCAGTTTGTTGAAAAAAGCTGGGCCGAGTTGCTGATTTACAGGCCCGATTTAAGTTCTAAATAAAAAACTTCGCGCAAAGGCGCTAAGGCGCCAAGGTTGATCGCTTCGCGATCTTAAGGACACTAAGAAAAGGCTTTGCGCCTTTGCGCGAAATGTCATTACATATTCTCTATCACCATAGCCGATGCGCCGCCACCGCCATTGCAGATGCCTGCAGCTCCATACTTTCCATTATTTTGTTTTAACACATTGATCAACGTTACAATGATGCGGGCGCCGCTGCAACCCAACGGATGTCCCAGCGACACAGCCCCCCCATGCACATTTACTTTGGCGGGATCGAGTTTCATGCGCTTTGTATTTTCAATACCTACCACCGAAAATGCCTCATTGAGCTCCCAGTAATCAATATCGGTCATTTTTAATCCGGCTTTGGCTACTGCTTTCGGTACAGCCACGGCCGGCGTAGTAGTGAACCATTCAGGCGCCTGCTCGGCATCGGCATAGGAAACTATTTTGGCAATGGGTTTTAACCCCAGTGAATCGGCCTTTTCTTTACTCATTAAAACGAGGGCAGCCGCTCCGTCGTTCATGGTACTGGCATTGGCGGCAGTGACCGTTCCTTCTTTTTGAAATGCCGGTTTCAGTTCGGGTATCTTATCGAATTTTACGTTGAATGGCTCTTCATCTTTATAAAACAGCACCGGATCGCCTTTACGTTGCGGAATTTCAACCGGTATCACTTCATCGGCAAATTTTCCGTTGTTCCATGCAGCCTGACTGCGCTTATAGCTTTCAATGGCAAATGCATCCTGTTCTTCTCTTGTAATACCGCACTCCTTTGCGCACAGCTCTGCCGCATTACCCATCGCCTGACCATTATATACATCCGTTAAACCGTCCTTTGCCAGTCCATCAATTAAATTGGTATTGCCGTATTTGTTTCCCCAGCGAAGCGTATCAACATAAAAAGGCACGTTGCTCATGCTTTCCATACCACCGGCCACAACGATGTCGGCATCGCCCAATGCAATGCTTTGGGCCGCCTGTGCAATGGCTTTCATGCCGCTTGCGCATACTTTATTTACCGTAGTACAATTCACCTCATTCGGCAAACCGGCGAATTTTGCGGCCTGTCGTGCAGGGGCTTGTCCTATGTTGGATTGTATTACACAACCCATCAGCACATCCTGCACCTGTTGCGGCTGTACGCCTGCTTTTTCCAGGGCGGCTTTAATGGCAATAGCGCCCAGTTTGGTAGCTGAAAAATCTTTTAAAGTTCCTCCAAAGCTGCCCATGGGCGTTCGTACAGCGGATATGATATATACTTCCTGTTTATTCATAGTAAGTTCTAAGTTATAAGTAATAGGTTTTAAGTTAATACAGATACAAAGATAATGGATTTACTAACAAGTGTTAGCTGAAAAGATCGAAAGACTGAAAGCCAGAAAGAAAGTTACATTAACGGTGTGCTTCTTTCGGACCGGACATTGATTTCGTTCGCTCTACTCTTCCTTCCCAAATAATTTACGTAACTCCATCTTCGCCTTTTCAAGCGGTTGCTTTTCTTTGGCGCTGAGTGTTTTTCCTGCCCTGTTGATATAGAAATTAAGCATCGACATGGCCGACTGAAACGGTGTGCCTTTTCTACGTTTGCTTTTTTCGGCCGACCGCTTCAGAGAACGGGCTATTTTTTTGGGGTCTTTTGATTTGAATACGCCCGATTCAAGGTCTAAGGCATCACTGGTTTGCATTACCCGGCGCGACCATTTTTTTACCGGGGCTGTTTTTTTGGCGCCCCGTTTTGTAGCGCTTTTTTTACGTGCGGTGGTGGCTTTTTTCTTCTTTTTAGCTATTGCTGCTGACATATATAATTTTTATAAAAATGATGCAACCTTAATACCAGCCGGTAACAGTTGGCATCTTAAATCTATTTGACTAAAAAGAACTGTTGGATTGTCTGTTTAATAATACGGGCAGTTTTAATTATATTTAGTTTATGCGAACGATGCCTTTCCTTACAAGCCTGATATACTTTACAATTATCGGTTTTGGCCAACCGTTATTCTGTTTATCGCAAACAAAAAAAGCCCCGGAAAGAATTTTTCCTGAAAGAAAATACAAAACGGGCGAACGCTATCGCTACCGGCTTACCACCCATGTAGAACATAATGGCGACTGGCAATCGACCATCATAGCGGTGTGCGAATTACAGGTAGTTACCGACAGCGCCGGCATACCCTACGATGAAGTGCGCTGGCTGTCGAAAAAAGTAATCACCCCAAAAGACACTACCGATGAAACAGCCGAGGCGTTAAAAGTTAAGCCCTATCGTATTTCGCTGCATGCAAAGGGCCGGCTCGACATACCCAAACTTGATATTAGCAGCATGACCGGCGAAATAACCGATTTCAATACCTTCTTTGTAGCTGTAAGCCCAAAACTGGGCATCAGCGAATTAAAAAAGCCGGGAGATGTTTATGTAAAAAAAGAAACGACCATTGGCGATTTTTCAAACGGAAAAAATATTCTGAAAGGAAATGATTGTTTGTCTATCCAGGTCATTCTAAATGATATAAATAAAGAGAACGCATTATTAGAAACCAGCTTTCTGCCTCCGGCAAACAGCTGTTTATCCTTTTTAACTGAAGACATGAAAAAGCCGGTAGCAGGCGACACTATGAACAATTTTCAAATGGTACAGCCGGTTGGTAATAACCGGGTCAATATTATGTATGGCAGAGAGCATTTTATAATAAAAAGTACCATTCAACAAAAAGATGGAAAAATAAAAGAGGCTGCCATGGTGAACCGCCTGACCCTTAACGTAAAAGTTTTTTGTGATGATCAATACGCCAATTGCCAAACAACCATGCCTTTCACGATACTGCGGAATCTGAAGCTGGAGTTGATGCAGTGAGAATGGCTCAGGGCGCTACAAGTTCCAGGTTGCATGTTACAGGGAATGCCTGCCTCTACCCCCTGTAACTTGAAACACAGGCTGCAACATTACAGGTAAAAGCTATTGCTTCAAAAACCCAATAATGGCTGATGAAAATTCAGGTGTTCGGGCGGCATTGTTATGATCGCCGGGAACCGTTTTATAAACGCCCTGTTTAAAAAGTTTTGCCAGCTGTGCGGCAGAACCATTATCACTATCTTCACTGCCGCAAACAACCAGTACCGGTTGCTTTATGGTTCGCAAAGTTTCCTTTGAGGTTGATGGCTGTTCTTTTTGCAATAAGGCCAGCGCCTGTTGATCGAGCCCCGATTTTTTTACATAATTAACCACCGGCGCCAGCTCGGCAACTGTATCGCCCGATAATGCCCTGTAAAATAATTTGCGGCGCGGCCATTCAGGATCGGTAAAATCGGTTCCCATGCCACCTAATACGGCTTTATTAACTCTTTCATCGAGCACCAGCAAACGGCTGGTGATGATCGATCCCCTCGAATAACCGATCACATCGTACTTTTTTATGTTCAACATGTTCAGTAATCCCATAATATCCTTTGCTTCTGCATCATTGGCATAGGCGGCAGCATCATGCGGCTTATCTGATTTCCCATTGCCACGCATATCGAACGATATCACCTTATAACCCGCTTTTAGCAGATCGGTATACAAGGCAGTCTTCTTCCAGGTATCGCCATTAACAATAAAGCCATGCACCAGTACCACAGGAGCACCGGTTCCCTTCACTTCATACCAGATCTTTGAATTGTCGAAAGAAGTATAATAACCCGAAGTACTATCGGTTTGAGCAATTAACAGACCGTTAACCAGCAAAAGAAGAAATGTGCCAATGACTTTTTTCATGTTATCAAGATACACCACAAACTTCAAACTATAAACTGTCTTCTGCATATTGAATTCCCGTTTGCCGTCTTATTTCATCCATGGTATCCATCAGGTCAAGACTGAAATGATGACAAAAATGTTCGCTTTCAATTTTTCCTTTTTGTATACATGCATACACTTCGTCGATTTCATATTGCAATCCCCTTCCCTCCCACTTACAATGATGCGTTGTTTTTTTTCCATCATATACTTCAACTTCAATAGCCGAAGGCATTTCATTCCAGGGTCGCAGGATGCGAATCTTTCCTTTGTCGCCATAAATGGTGGCTTCCCACTCAGTTTGCATAACCAGCGATGATTCAATAACTGCATAGGCGCCATTGGCATAATGAAACAACGCTGCACAACCTTCATCGATAAATTTATTGGTTAACCGCGCCCATGCCTGAATACTGTTGGGCCTGCCGAGCAACAGGTGAGCCAGATACACCGGATAAATGCCCAGATCGAGCAAAGAACCACCACCCTTTTCAGGATCAAAAAACCGGTTATCGGGATCATGCGGCGCCCGGTAACTCATGTCGGCTTTAACACATTGTATGTTACCAATAGCGTCTTCATCTATGAGAGATAAAACTTTTTTAATGCTGGGCAAGAAACGTATCCACATACCTTCCATTAAAAAGGTTTTGTTCTTTTCCGAAGCGTCGATCATTTCTTTTACCTGCTGCCTGTTAATGGCCAGCGGCTTTTCGCATAGCACCGGAATTTTATGGGCAAGGCATTGTAATACTTCATCGTGATGAAGCGTATGCGGGGTAGCAACGTACACTGCATTTAAATTGCTTTGCTGTAAAAATGCATCGGGCTTATCGAAATATTGCGGCGCCTTTTTTTCTTCGGCAAATGCCCTTGCCTGATTTAATGTATGACCTAAAACAGATTGAATAACCTGCCCTTTATTTTCCGTGAGCTTTAAATCATCGGCAAACTCCGTTGCAATTTGTCCCGGGCCGATAATGCCCCATTTAAATTCGCCCATACATTGTTTTAATGCATTAATTCAACATATATGCCAGCAGGAAGCCAATAATCAATAGGCAACTGGCAACAAGCAATGGGCAATTGACAATGAGTAATAGGCAAATAGCAACACTGCTGTACTATTTTTGTCAATTGCCAATTGCCTGTTGTTTATTGCTTTTTTTGTGCCTTAAGGTGTGAGTTCAAATATCAGCGCCTGGTACGGCAACAGGGTTAAATCACTGGCCTGATGATTGAATTGCAGGGAGGTTTCGTTGTTTATCAGGGGCGTTTCTTTTACCATCAATGGATCGGGAATATGCCAGGTAACAGGTTCTTTCGAAAAATTTAAAACAATAAGCAGGCCCTGTTTTCCAAGCGTGCGTGTATACGCATATACCTGCTGATGACCGTCATCATACAAAGTATAATATCCGTAAATAAACACCAGTTCGCTTTGACGCAAACGGGCCAGTTTTCTGAAATAATTCAATACCGAATTTTCATCGGCCTCCTGTGCTTCCTGGTTTACGAATACATGATCTTCATTGATGGCAATCCAGGGTTTTCCTGTAGTGAATCCGGCATTAGGCGTTGCATTCCATTGAAATGGTGTTCGGCTGTTATCGCGGGCCGTTAATTTCATATCCTGCAAAAACCGTTTGGGATTCGATTTCTTATTCTTAATGTAATTATACATGGCGATGGTTTCAACATCACGGTAATCTTCTATTTTATCGAACCCGATATTGCGCATGCCCAGCTCATCACCATTATAAAAAATAGGTGTTGCGCGCATGGTAAGTAAAAAAGTTATCAGCATTTTGGCAGATATGGCCCTGAACTCAGGGCTATCATTCCCCCAACGTGTCAGCATTCGCGGCTGATCGTGGTTGCCAAGATAAATGGTGCCCCAGCCTTCGCGCTCAAATACATGGTCCCATTCGGTATATACCCTTTTAAAATCGGTGAGCTTATATCCATCGGGGTTCGGACTTTTAAAACCTTTGCTGGCCCTATCGATACCCATTCCTTCGAAGTGATACATCATATGCAATTCCTTACGATCGGCATGCACAAACAACAATGCTTCGTTTTTTTGAATACCGGGAATTTCGGCAATGGTCACCACATCGTAATGGTTAAACGTTTCGCAATGCATTTCTTTAAGGTACTCATGCAAATGCGGGCCTTTAGCATAGAAATAAGACCAGTCGCCGCGGTATTTTTCTTTCAGATCTTTTTTGTTCACCGCCGGGTAGCTATGATCTTTTGATATATACGAAATAGCATCGAGCCGGAAACCATCTACGCCTTTATCGAACCAGAAACGCATCATTTTATAAATTTCTTTCCGTACTGCTTCGCATTCCCAGTTCAGATCGGGTTGTTTTTTTGAGAAGATATGCAGATAATAAGAATCGGTTGTTTCGTCGTAGGCCCAGCCACTGCCATGCGGATCAAAGAAGCTGAACCGTGAAGGCGGATTGCCTTTTTCGGCCGGCCACCAGTGATAATAATCGCGGAAAGGGTTATCGCGCGATTTACGGGCTTCAACAAACCACGGATGTTCATCGCTGGTATGGTTCACCACAAGGTCCATGATCAAACGAATTCCGCAATCGTGCAATCCTTTCAGCAGGGCATCGAAATCTTCCATGGAGCCGAACTCCTTCATTATGTCGTAATAATTGCTGATGTCGTAGCCATTATCATCGTTGGGAGAAGCATAGATGGGATTTAACCAAATGGCGCCAATGCCCAGACTTTTTAAATAATCCAGCTTCGACAAAATACCTTTCAAATCGCCTACGCCATCACCATCACTGTCTTTAAAACTTCGCGGATAAAGCTGGTAAACGATTACTTCTTTCCACCATTCCCTGTTTACTATTTCCGGTAATTCTTTTTCCGTTACGGTGTTATTCGGCATCATCATCTTCTTCTGTATAAATGCTTTCAGTGTGTTCCTGTTCATCTTCTTCCCACTCATCTTCATCTTCATATTCATCGCCTTCATCATCTTCATCACCCCAAACCTCTTCGGTATATTCATCATCATCTTCTTCTTCAGATACGTCTTTTTCATCATCGCCCGAAGATGGCTTAGGCTGGCGGGGTCCCGCATAAGTTATATACTGCGAATACCAGGTTAGTTCTTCTTTCATAAAAAAATTTTTAGCGGTAAAATCAGGTAATATTTCAATCTAAAAATTTCTATAAATGCCGTGCCTGTTTCCGGGGAAATGCTTCTACATCATTTTCAACCTGTTTAAATAAAAAACCCCGGTTTTACCCGGGGCTGTGATATTTTTTTCCCGTTACTGATCGTATACAGGATCGTTCAATTCTTCTGACAAATTAAACTACCTGAGGGAAAAAATTATCGACTACTATATAAACTGAAAAACCCGTGCCATGCCGGTTTTCCTTTAACTGCCCTTTATTGTTAATTAGCCCGTGCCTCAGACAATTTTGGTGTAGAAATATTTCATCAATATAAACTGCCCCCTAAAATAAACTCTGATTCAGTGTTTTAGCGTGGTACAGGTTTTTGAATATATACAAAAGCACTTTATTACAATCGAAAACTACGCTGCAAGCCACACTTTATAATTCAATGAACAAATGATTTTTTCAAGCTAAAATGATACGATCGTGGAAATTGAACAATTTATATTGAAGAAGAACGATGGTTTTCCCAACAATGCCCTATTGCCGGTATTGTTGTATAAAAATGTGCTGCAGGTGCCCAATGAAAAAGGCGGGAAATTTGTTCAGAAATTATTTGAGCAAAACAACTGGGGCAATACCTGGACCGACGGCATTTATTCGTACCACCATTATCACAGCATTACACACGAAGCCCTTGGCATTATCAGCGGGCATTGTAATGTAATGCTCGGTGGTGAAAACGGACAGATAGTTAAAGTTACAAAGGGAGATGTGCTGATATTACCCGCGGGTGTAACACATAAAAATGTAGGCGCGTCGGAAGATTTTAGTTGTGCAGGCGGTTATCCGGGTGGAGCAGATTACGACATTAATTATGGAACGCCCGATGAACATCCGCATGTAGATGAAAACATAAAACAGGTGCCCTTGCCCGATACAGACCCTGTATTTGGTAAAGAGGGTATGTTATTTGAATACTGGTCCAATAAGCAATTGGCAACAAGCAATAGGCAATAACAGCATACAGGTTTCAATTTGCCAATTGCTTATTGACGATTGCATTTTGATTCATTCACCTAAAAGCCCACAGTTATGGAAACAAAACCATCCGAAATGACAACATTAACAGCTGTTCTTGAAAAACTCAGGCAACAGCATCAGGATAATGAATTTATGATTACTGAAGATGGCTTTACCGTAAATGGTAAAACCTATAAGGTCGAAGATCTGACTATTATCAAAACCTATCGTTTTGAAGGCGCTTCAGATCCCGGCGACTCATCTATTGTTTACCTCATACAGGCCAAAGACGGCACTATTGGATATACCATGGATGCCTATGGCGCCTATAGTACGCAGGATGATGGTAATTACGACGATCTTATAAAAAAGCTTCCCGTTCAGGAACGTGAAGAACAGGAGATATTTCATTAATAAGTAAAGCATCCGATGGTTACTCATCGGATGCCTGGAACATTATCTGCTTGTCTTACATTCTTAACTAAAAACGCAGGTTATGGAAGAATTGCAAACAAAAACGCTGCAGGTATCGGTAAGCGGTAAAACCATGTCCTGCCAGATCCAGGAAAAAGATTACGGCGACCTGATTGTTTTTGATGTGTTAAGTGATGGCAATTATTTGTTTACCCTTACACAGCAGGGAGATGTATTGTTTAATGAAGCGGAAATGACACAAAAAAAAGCAATTATGGATCCCCGGCAGCTGAATGAATTGATTGATATGATTAAAGAAATGATTATTTCAGATCAGGATTAGTTGAAAAGTTAATCAGTTGACTTGTTAACTGGTTAACTTTTCAACTTTTTAACTTATCAACTTAACTCAACACCCGTAATTTTATGCCCGGAACTATAAAATACCTATGCTATATAAACATTATCCAAAATTTTTAATCGTTGTGATGTGCCTGCTTCCCACCGCTTATTCGCAGGCACAGGTAGAATATCCATACCCTGTGCAAAAATTCAGTATTTCGCTTGAAAACAAACCGGTACAGATAGCCTACATGGACGCGAAACCCGATTCGGCCTGGCACAAAACCGTTATACTGCTGCACGGAAAAAATTTCAACGGCTATTACTGGAAAGATGTAATGGCTTTTTTGGTAAAAGCAGGCTACCGGGTAATTGTACCCGATCAACCCGGCTGGGGGCGGTCAGATAAAACCGATTTACATTACAGCTTTCATTTACTGTCGTATGCCATGAACCAGCTGCTCGATTCGCTGCAGGTTCAAAAAGTTTATGTGGTTGGGCATTCCATGGGTGGTATGCTGGCAGCCCGCTTTGCCATGCTGTATCCCGGCAAAGTAGAAAGATTAATACTCGAAGACCCCATCGGGCTCGAAGATTATAGAAAGTTTGTGCCGTATCAAACAACAGAGCAACTATTCGAAAAAGAAAAATCAGCCAACTACGAATCGTACAAAAAATACCAGCAAACATATTACCCGCAATGGAAACCCGAATACGAACAGTATGTACAGGCACAGGCCGATGCCTTGAAAAGCACCGAATTTACCCGCATTGCCTGGATAAATGCAGTTACTTATCAAATGATTTACGAACAACCGGTTTGTTATGAATGGGACCACATTTCGGCTCCTACACTGTTAATGATCGGTACCGAAGACCGCACCGTGGTAGGTAAAGCCCTGTTGAGCGACGACGATAAAAAAAGATACGGCCAATATCCCGCGCTGGCCAAAAAAACAAAAGAACAAATTCCCAATGCCCTGCTGGTTGAATTACCCGGCATCGGCCATATACCGCACATCCAGGACCTGCAACAGTTTCAGCAGATTCTGCTTACCTTCATTAAGTAGTTACCAGGTACCAGATACCGGATACCGGGAACAGGAAACCGGTAACAATAGAGATGGCATAACTTTTATGCATGCTGCTATATGAGTCTCGCCACATATAAAAAGAAACGGTCGTTTAAAAAAACACCTGAGCCGGAAGGGAAAAAAAAGGCTTCCGGCGGAAACCTTCATTTTGTTGTTCAGAAACACGACGCATCGCGCCTGCATTACGACTTTCGCCTTGAAATGGAAGGGGTATTAAAATCATGGGCCGTTCCCAAAGGTCCTTCCATGAACCCTGAAGATAAACGGCTTGCCATGATGGTGGAAGATCACCCTTACGATTACAAAGACTTTGAAGGTATTATACCACCCGGCAACTATGGCGCCGGAACCGTTATTGTTTGGGACGAAGGCACCTATGAAGCAATGGATTGGGAAGAAAAAGGGAAAAAATACACGAAAGATTTATTAAGCCAGTTAAAAAACGGATCACTTAAAATTACCCTGCACGGCAAAAAATTAAAAGGCTCCTTCGCCCTTGTACAGGTGAAAGGCCGCGAAGAGAATGCCTGGCTGCTGATCAAGAAAAACGACGAGTACGCTACCAAAGAAGATATCACCAAAAAAGATAAATCGGTTGTATCGGGCATGAAGATCGAACAGGTTGCCAAAGAAAGCAATAACGAATGGATCAGCAACAAAAAAAGTTCCGCGGGAGCGCGGGATAAAAAATCAGCTAAAAAAGCCGCTCCCAAAAAGGCTTCTACCAAAGCATCATCAGCGAAAAAGAAACGTGTTAAAAAAAAAGTCCCGCCCGAAATAGAAAGCCTTATAAAAAAAGGCAAACACAGCACAATGCCCGCTGATGTTATTCCTATGCTATCGACCCTAAGCTCAGCGCCATTCAATGATAAAGACTGGTTATTCGAAATTAAATGGGATGGCTACCGGGCGCTCGCCTATATTGAAGAAAGCGATGTAACCATTATGTCGCGCAAGAACCTTTCTTTTAACAGCAAGTTTGCCCCTGTGGCAGAGGCACTGGGCACACTGCAGCTGAACGCCCTGCTCGATGGCGAAATCGTTGCCCTGAACGAAGATGGCAAAGGCGATTTTCAGTTACTGCAGCAATGGCAAAAAACAGGCGCCGGCGAGCTGGTGTATTATGTATTTGATATTTTATGGATCGATGGGTACAATGTAATGCACCTGCCGCTACATGAGCGCAAGGAAATATTGCAGCATATATTACCCGAACACGATATGATCCGTTTCAGCGATCATGTAACAACCAACGGCCGTAATTTTTTTGAAGCTGCTTCGAAGCAGGGACTCGAAGGCATCATGGCAAAAAATGTAGATAGCGCTTATACGCCTGCGGTACGAACCCGTCAATGGTTAAAGATCAAAGCAACCCAACGGCAGGAAGTAGTGATCGCGGGGTTTACCGCCACGCGTGGCAGCCGTACCCATTTCGGAGCGCTTGTGCTGGGCGTTTATGAAAACAATGAACTGAAATATACTGGGCACACCGGCTCGGGCTTTACCGAAAAATCACTCGGTGATATTTATAAAAAGCTTAAGCCCCTCATTACTCAGCAATCGCCTTTTGCCACCAAACCCAAAACCAACATGCCCGTTACCTGGGTAAAACCTGTGCTGGTTTGCGAGGTAAAATTTTCTGAATGGACGAAAGATAACATACTGCGGCAGCCCATTTTTATGGGGCTGCGGGAAGATAAAGATGCCATGGAGGTGCATCGCGAAAAAGCCATTCATGCCGATCCCGATGCCATTGAAAAAGAAAGCCCATCTGCTAACAAAAAAACTTCCGCTACAATGCAAACAAAAACCGTCAAAAAGAAATCCCCTTCAAAAGGAACAGCATCCGCCGCAGTTTCAAAAACAAAAGTTTCAAAACAAGGCTTTTTGGATGATACGGTTAAAGAACAGGTGGTGATCATCAACAAAGAAGAACTCACTTTTACCAATCTCGATAAAATATACTGGCCCGATGAAAAGATAACGAAGCGTGATATGCTGAATTATTATTACCAGATGGCCCCATACATTATGCCTTATATGAAAGACCGTCCGCAATCGATGAACCGTTTTCCGAATGGAATAAAAAAGCCGGGATTCTATCAGAAAGATGTAACCGGCAAAGTGGCCGACTGGATCAAGAGGCATGATTATGAAACCGAAGGTCAGCAAAAACAATATCTGGTATGTACCGACGAAGCTACCCTGCTATACATGGCCAACCTCGGTTGCATTGAAATGAACCCCTGGCACAGCACCATACATAAACCCGATAATCCATCCTGGTGCGTGATAGATCTTGACCCCGGTAACATAAGTTTCGACAAAGTGATTGAAGCAGCGCTGGTAGTAAAACAACTGGCCGATGAGCTGGAGATAGATACGTATTGTAAAACATCCGGTTCAACCGGGTTGCATATTTATATTCCGCTGAACGCAGCCTACGATTACGATCAGTCGAAACAACTGGCCGAATTAATGGTAACATTTGTTCACCAGGAAATTCCAACGTTTACAAGTCTTGAACGCAGTCCGGCTAAAAGAAAAAATAAAATATACCTCGATTATTTGCAGAACCGGTCTATTCAAACCATAGCGGCGCCCTACTCGTTGCGTCCCAAACCGGGCGCCACTGCCTCGGCCCCGTTGCATTGGGATGAAGTAAAGAAAGGATTACATATAAAGGATTTTACTATAAACAACATGTACGACCGCGCCAAAGAAGTAGGCGATATTTTCAAACCGGTGCTTGGTAAAGGCATTCAATTGAAAAAAGTACTGACTAAGTTGGGGCTCAAAGGATAATTTCCCGCAAAAACTCTATAAATATCGAATACTGAATATCCAATAATAAATGATGAAGTTGTTTTGCACTTCAACATTCTACATTTAATATTCAACATTCGATATTTACTAAGAAGACTTCTTAATCTTCTGCGGCATTTTTTGCGGGTTGTTCAAAATACCTTTCACAATGCTATGCGAGTTTTGTAATCCGCGTAACTGGTTTTCGAGCATGTTTTGCAAATCGCCGGAAGGCAATTGCTCAATGGCCTTATTGTAAATGATCTGAATGCCCTCTTCGCCCTGCTCACTGCTTGAAAGCATATCGTAAATATTAGGGCCCGAAAAAGAAACACCCAGGTCTTTCCACTGATTATACAAATCGCCAAAAGTGAGCTGTGGCAAAGGCTTTTTTGCATTCGAATTATTGTTTCGTATAGGCATTTGCTCCATATACTGACGCAATGCAAAATTGTTTTGCCGGCTTTGATTGGCAAGCAATGCAAAAGTGCCCCGCAATTCAAGGTTGAATATGAAATTCAGAAAAGATGCTTCTTCATAAGCCTTAGCCCGTTCGCGGTTAATAGTTGCCAGGTCATTTAAAATTTCTGCTATTTGTTGATATTCCACAAGCGTGAAGTTTTGTTTTGTACATAAAAAATCATTCCCTATATTGTAACAGACGTTGAATAGTTCACCGGCTGGCGAATATGGCACACCGTTTAGTAAATCATTAACAAGCAACGTTAGTAAAAATACGGTCAACAAAGATAGTTGCCTATCCCTTGAATGAGTAGTATATTGGTCGGGCCTTTACGAGGCGGCTTTACGCCCTTTTTTCTCCAGGCTCGCTTTCAGTTGTTCCATAAGGTCTTTTGAGCGCGAATGCACTACGCGCATTGAAGGAGCAGGTATTTTTTTGCCTTTTGCCTTGTTCTTAATCAGCTTTAACAGTTCGGTTGAATAAGTGTCTTTATATTGCTTAATATCAAAATCACCGGTTAACTGGTTGATCAGCGCGATAGCCATCTTTAATTCCTGCGGATTACTTTTTGAGGGTTTTACATCCAGTTCCGATGTATCGCGTATTTCTTCGGCAAAACGGATCTTATTTAGTACGATGATATCTTCATGCGGTTTTATCAGTCCTAAGCTTTCTTTATTACGCAATACGTAAGTACCTAATCCCACTTTACCGGTTTCTTCGAGTGCCTCACGCAACAGATTATACGCTTTTACACCATTCTTTTCAGGCGCCAGGTAATACGGACTTTCGTAATGAATGGTATCGATCTCTTTTTCATCAACAAATTCATTGATGGTAATGATCTTATTTTTTTCGGGTCGTACTTTCTGAAAATCTTCGTCTGTCAATACCACATATTGGCCGTCTAAATTGTATCCACGAACGATATTTTCCCAGGCCACCTGCTTTCCTGTTTTTTCATTTACACGATGAAAACGAATTCTTTCATGATCTTTTTTATCAAGCATATCAAGATCCAGCTCGCTGGCCTGTGTTGCGCTGTATAGTTTTACGGGAATGTTTACCAACCCAAAACCGATGGCCCCCGTCCAAATAGCTCGCATAATAGTCTTTTTAAAAGTGCTGAAACTTTTATGCCAATTGAAAGTAACTAAAACAAGCAGGTGTTTGATGCAAATTCGGCTGAGTAGTTTAAATCCTGTCTCTTCAATACTTCTAAGGCCATTTTTCCCGGTAAAACGCTGCAAAATGGGTATTTTTTTGCACAGAAATGATTTATGTCAAATTATAATTATTTAAAAAATGACCTGCCCGTAGGTACAATCGGCCAAGGCTATTGTGGATTTGATTTTGGAAAGATATACTGCTTAAAGCACAAGGCACAAGGCTCAAGGCTCAGGAAGCAGGAAGTAAGAAAGTTAACCCGTTGATGAGTTGAAACGTTAACAGGTTGATTAGTTAACAGTGATGGCAGGAGTTAGAGGGATTTTGCCGTTTTACGTTTCGCGTTTGCCGATTCACGATTGCCGTTCTTCATACATAAACAACATGTACAACGGCACATCGAGGCCCTGGGCAAGCTGATGCATGGTAAGCATGGTAGCATTGACCTCGCCACGCTCAATTTTGCCAATATCGCTGTAATCGATAGAGCAATTAGCGGCCAGATCGCGCAAGCTTAAGCCTTTGCCCAATCTGATTTTTTTTAAAGTATCGCCTATTTTCTTTAACAACTCTTTGTCTTCCGCTTTACCCATTATACGGAATTAAAAAACGGGGTAATATCACCGAAAATCATCTAATTGTTGTGGGTTAATAACCCTACATTATACTTTTTCCTTATCTTTGCCTTTTATAGTGTGGTGATACTATTTTACACACACAAGTATCATCATACAGTTCTTGACACATACGATAGTATAACTATACTATTCCTTTCACAACAACAACAGCGGTGCTATAGAAAGTAATTTCACAAACAGATCGCATTTTATAGCATTCGCTTTCATCCTGTTATCAAAATCTGGCGATTTTCACAAAGCGCAGGATGATAAGTGAATAGCTCACGTCTTTTGGCGTGAGCTCACTTATCTGCGCGCAAGGGTATGCCAGTACCTGATAACCAGATATGGTGAGTCTCACGCCAGAATTTTTTCAGGGCTGTTCACTATTTGTCGCTTAAACCTTAGCGTAATCAGCTATGGGGTTAACCAACAAATGGATTTCCCTTTTATTAAACTACCCAACCACAGTGCAATTTGAGGTTCTGTTCAGAAGAATAAACCTTTTGTATGCACATATCAAAATCCGGCAATGGCGTGGGCCAATGGCATGTGGATGAATCCGTCGCCTTTGCAACTACCTTTAATCATTTTTATCGTTCGCTGGTGTTTTTTGCGCGAAAACTGATCCGTGATGAATTCGCGGCCGAAGATATTGTAACGGAGATATTTCTCAGGTACTGGAAGAAACAAAAGCATTTCAATTCGCTGCCTGCCGTGAAATCGTATCTGTACATCAGTACCCGCAACGCCTGTTTGAACCATTTACACCACCGGCGATACGAGGCTGCTACAAAAGCCGACCTGCTTGTATTATCAGATCATTTCGACGATCACGTATTGAACCACATTACGCGCACCGAGGTGATGCGTCAGGTATACTGCATTGTTGAATCGTTACCGGTGGAATGCCGCAAAATTGTGTTGATGAGCTTTATCGGGGGTATGAGCAACCAGCAAATTGCCCGGCGATTACGCATTTCGGTTCACACCGTAAAAAACCAAAAGTTCAGAGGTATTCAGCTGATGCGAACCAGGGCGCAGGTATGTTATTAAGGCAGGCCGTCACCTGTACGCCCTTGTACTATCAATTTTGCTCCACTGACCAATTGAAGGTCAAACCCTGAGAATTAATTTAATAAGTTTACGAACATTTTTAATGCTCATTTGTTGCCTCCGGCAGCTAAAGTTGAGCAAAAGTTCACTTGTGAATAGAAAGTTGAAAAAATTAAATTTCATCAATCAAATAATCCCGGGTGTTTTGCCAAAAACACATAAAACACTGATTTTCAATAAACAACTTTGAATATTTTATAAATTCCGGCCGCGGGGCCGGGCGAATACGGCGGATGTCATTATTTATCCTAATTTTGATACGTACGGTAATCGAACGAACAAACTTTACTTACACATCCCATTATACTACACTACCCGGCCCATTAAATTCAGTAGAACGAGAACGTACACTACCCATTATATTCTGTTTGCTGCCTGTTGATTCTTCTTTTTTGAAACTTAAAAAAAGGTGGAGGATATTAGTATGTATTCGTATGCATTATTAGAGCCCGGCTGTTATTATCTGATACAGGAAAAAGAAGACGAACCTGTAACACTAATCAAAATAACGGTGGAAACAGATCAGTGCCTGTATATCACACAGTATGAAGATATGCCGGTACTACTTTGGAAAAAGAAAGCTGATCCTATTTTCGACATCCTGGAACTGCTGAGCGATGAAAAAGTTAAAGAATGGGAAGCAGTTTACAATGACAACCAGGATGCTTATTACGAAGAGGAGGATGATGAGTAATTTGTTCCGCCGCAGGCAGAATGAAATGTACAAATTTGAAAATGAAAAAGCCTGATTAAGCAACTGCATACAGGTTCAGCATGAACCTGGGTATTGTATTGCCAGGAACTGAAAAAGAGCAAAAAAGATCTCCCGATTTTCTTTTTTGCTCTTTTTGCTATTTTAAAACCATTGGTTTCACTTTTAAATTAGCATATTTTCAAATTCGTTTTCCGCTTTACGCTCTTAGCTTTTTTCGTTAAGTTTGCTTTAGCGGTTACCGCACCATGAATGGGGATTCATTGCCGGTAAATGCCAATGAGGGCCTGATATCATCCATATAATTTTTTACTACGCTATCAGGTAAAATCATTACTGTTTTAAATACAGAAGCTTTAACAATTGCCATACAAATAAAAATGGTTCAATTTACGTTTTCTGTAAATTAAGTGTGATATGAGTCAAGTCCAGGATAAATATAGCCACACCCGTAAAGTGCTGCTGGTTTTAATAAGTATACTGGCAGTAATTCCTTTAGCGCCGCTAATCAATCGCTATATTCCGCCATTAGTTATCGGCAGCTGGAACCTTGACCTTACCGTTTCAATTCTGCTGGCCGCCACCCTTACATTTCTTACATTACGCCTGTTTCGCTTTTTACTGCTTCCGGCAGTAGGGTTACTGGTGCTGGTATTGATTTACAACCAGCTTACCAACGGATACGGCTTTGGCAATATGATCAGGGATTACAAAACCATGGTGCAAACCAACTGGGGCCGTAAAGAGCAGAAGGAAATCGACCTGGTGCTGCGTCCTACGTTTTTTGACGGTCCGCTTACCAAAACCGTAAAAACGCTGCAATCGAAAGTGATCGCCAATGATTCGCTGGTGCGCAATTATTCAGTACTGCATTCACTGGATTTTTTCGACGAATATTATCCCAAATACGGCTCACAGGTGCGGTTGCTGTCGCTATTCAAACACATCAACAGCCACTTCAAATATGTATCCGATTCAGAAAGAGATGAATACTTCGCCACCGCCCACGAAACCATTCTGAACGGACTGGGAGGCGATTGCGACGATCATACCATTCTGATGGTGTCGTGTATGAAAGCGATAGGCGCCCATTGCCGCATGATTTTAACCGATGGACACCTGTATCCCGAACTGCTTTGCGGCGATGAAAAACAGTTCGAAATGATGCAGCAGGCCGTTATTCATTTGTTTGGTAACGAGGCCATCGACAATATGTATTACCACGAGCAAAACGGCCAATACTGGATCAACCTCGATTATACAGCCCGCTACCCCGGCGGTCCGTACGTGAGCGAAACCGCTTATGCAATCATTAATTTATAGGTGAATGGTGAATGGGCAATAGTCAATTACCCGAAGAAGCATTCGCATTAAAGGTGAATAGTGACCAGGCAAATGGCATCGTGAATGGTGCCTTCCCCTAAGCCATGAGCGCATGAGCCGGAAAAGCTCGCTAAAAAAGGTAGATATCGAATGTTTGATGTTGAAACAGTGCCCTGAAGATCCCGAAGCAGCGAATTTATTGTGATTATTTTTAAATCCATGCTTATGCAGTATCCTTCCACCGGCCCAAAACTTTGATTTAAGCCCCCTGTTAACCTATCAACTTGTAAACTTCTCAACTTCTTACTTCCTGCGCCTTGTACCTTGTAACCTGAAACCTGTGCCTACTACTCCTCCCACAACACAAAATCCGGCAAATTTTTACTATAACTATTTTCAAACACACCGGCAGGTGCGGCTGGTGCATTGAGGCCTTTGGTTAAAAATCCGCAGATGCCAACGGTAAGCGCCACGAGCGATGATAAATAATACACCAGAAAATTATCCGTGGTTGAGGATGCACCGGGAAGAAAATAATCGAAGATATAAATAACGATATAAGTTCCGTATTCGAACAACAGCGCTGCATAAATCAGCAGCAAAGCCCGCTCCTGGGGCGTATGTTTTATTTTCTGCAGCTTCAGAATAATTTCACCGATAATAATACTTAACACAATTATTAACTCGCCCCCCAGTATAAATTTCAACGAATCATATTCAAATCCGCGTATGAGGCAGTTTACCAAACCGGTTGCTATTAAAACAGGAACTGCCAGCCGTGTAATTTTTTTTATTACAGGCGAGCCTGTTGTAAAATAAACTATGGTAAGAATGAATGGTACATCTAACAGATTATAAAAAACCGTGAACATTTCATTAGCGCTTTTTGAGAGGGGGAAAAATTCAATCACATTTATAATGGCGCTAACCAGCCAAAACAAGGCAAATAACCTGAAGGGCACCTGCGACCAAAGCTTTTTTCCAATTACTAAAAGCATGGGAACAAAGTACAAACCAACAGCCACAATAGAAACGATCTGATATATTACGCTTTTCACTTTCAGGAACTATATTACGCTCTAAAATCGCTAAAAAACGCTGAAATATTGCATCCTGCGTTTAATTCAGTAATTGTACTTTTTCGACGACTTGCATAAAATACTATACATAAATAAAATCTACACAATCGATTGCATAACGGAATTTCAGGCCACTCATTTAAGTAGAACATATTATGCTTGTTATCGATTTAGCAATAATCGTTTGAACCACGTAGTTATATCAGTAGTAAATAACCGCTTTTCCAGCCGGCCAATTCTCCGGGCTGTGAGGATATTTGCCAATTAAAATGTACAGGCATGTAGATTATACGACATTTTGTACCCTGAAAAGCAATTATCGTTTAAACATTAGTTGCGCATGAAACGACTATCTAAATTAATTGGTGCAACATTGAGCCGTTCATATTAGTAAAACTACTATACCACTAACTGGTTATTTACATATCACATATGTCATTTCAACCATATACAACGTAATAACCGAAGACGCTAAAACGAGCAGATTTGCTCTATGAAATTCAATTGTTAACATATATTTTTGATTTACTGATTCAAACAAGTAAATAGTAGTAAGTTTTATAAGAGGTTTCAAAATCCAATGTCCGTTCCAATATCACGTGAAAGATCAACCCTTGGTTCAAACTAACCAAAGAACTTTATCCGGTAATTTCAATTTCAATATTATGTAGATCGTATCCTGGAAAACCTGAACACAAAATCCAAATCCGAATTTAGAACCGAAATCCAGTTAAATCCGTGAAGAACCCAGTCGATATCCTGAAAACCCGCAGCCAAAACGTGTTTCACCTCTGAATGAAATCCGATACCATTGAAAACATTACGCATTTGGTAGGTCGACTGAAATAATTTAAAAGCCTTTGCTGTTTCAGCAAGGGCTTTTTACTTTTTCCAGGATGAGTGTACCGCTCACCCTTGCTTTTAAGAAGGCAACAGGTGAGCCATTTTTGAGAAAGTGCCCCCTTCGTATATCCTCAGATTTTTTTAGGCGTAGGTTTCCCTAAATTTGATCCTATGAAACATTGCAGTTACTCCCGGTTACTGACCCTGCTGGCCGCTACCCTGCTCTGCTGCCAGGCATTTAGTCAAAATACCCAGCTTACACCCGGCGAATTTGAACAGGCCATTGCAGGTAATAATATCCAGTTGCTCGATGTACGCACTGCCGATGAATATAAAGCAGGCCATATTGCCCATTCGCTTCAGGCCAACTGGAACAATAAACAGGAATTTACAAACCGCGTTCAGCATCTTGATAAAGCAAAGCCATTGTACGTGTATTGCGGCTCAGGGGTTCGCAGTAAAGCTGCTGCCGAATGGTTTCGCAGTAATGGCTATACCAGCGTTTATGAGCTTACGGGCGGTTTTATTAAATGGAAAACCGATGGCAAACCTGTTGAAGGCATGCCGGCTGTAAAACCAATGACTATACAGGAGTTCACAACTGCCGTATCCGGTACAGGCATTACGCTCGTTGATGTGGGCGCTAACTGGTGCCCCCCATGCCGTAAAATGGAACCGGTTTTAAACCAGTTGCAGCAGGAGTTATCAGGAAAATTTACCCTGCTGAGGATCGACGCCGGGGTACATACCGACGTGGTTAAACAGCTGCAGGCAAACGAATTTCCGACCTTCATTTTATATAAAAGCGGAAAAGAGGTGTGGCGAAAGCAGGGAATTGTGGAGCTTGACGAACTGAAGCGGGAGATTAATAAGCAATAAGCAGATACCGGGTACCTGATACCGGTTACCAGGTACCAGTTACCGGATACCGGAAACAGGAAACAGGTAGCTGGTAACAATTAAAAAATCTTAAACCAAAACAATGCTCCTTCGTTACACTTTTCTTCTATCACTTATCTTATTCTCGTTTTTTTGTACGGCACAGGTCATTGAAACGCTTACAAGCGGCACAGAGGTTTCGATTCGGGGCTTAAGCGTGGTAAATGATGCGGTAGTTTGGGTTAGCGGCAGCAATGGCAAAGTTGGCCGGTCGGTCAATGGAGGTAAAACCTGGCAATGGATCAATGTAAAAGGTTTCGAAAAAACCGATTTCAGGGATATAGAGGCTTTCAATGCCCAAACTGCCATTATCATGGCCATTGCTGAACCTGCCTATATACTAAAAACTACCGATGGCGGTGTTAGCTGGAAAACAGTATTCACCGATTCAACCAAAGGCATGTTTCTCGACGCCATGGATTTTTATGATAATAAACATGGTGTAGTGGTAGGCGATCCTATCGACTCAAAATTCTTTATTACCAAAACAACTAACGGCGGAAACACCTGGCGTACAACACCCGCTGTAATGCGTTCCAAATCCGCCACAGGTGAAGCCTGTTTTGCCAGCAGCGGCACCAACATTCATTATTTCAGAAATAAAGACTTTTTGTTTGTAAGCGGAGGCACGCAAAGCCGGCTGCACGATGATGCCGGCGGACACCAGGTTCCGATTATACAGGGTAAAGAAAGCACCGGCGCCAATTCTATCGCTGTATTGCACAACACAACCCGGGTGAGCAACGATTTTATTATAACCGGAGGCGATTTTACCAATGATAAAGACACCACCCTCAATTGTGTGCTTACTCACGATGGCGGCCAAACCTGGATTCACCCCACTACCCCGCCCCATGGCTACCGCAGCTGCGTAATTTATTTAAGCAATAAAAAGCTGTTGTGTTGCGGTACATCGGGCGTTGATGTTTCATCCGACGGCGGCATGACCTGGAAACCAGTGAGCACCGAAGGGTTCCATGTATGCCAGAAGGCGAAAAATGGTAAAGCAGTTTTTCTTGCGGGAGGCAAAGGCAAAATTGCAAAGCTGATCTGGTAACTACTTCTTAAACATAAAGTAAACTGCCCCCAGCAAAAATGCAAAGCTTACAAGGTAACGCCATTGAAATGGTTCGTGCAGATAAATCATGGCAAACACGGTAAATACAACGAGGGTTATTACTTCCTGCGTCATTTTTAATTGAAAGCCGTTAAACCCGTTGGTGAAGCCCCAGCGATTGGCCGGAACCATTAAACAATATTCAAAAAAGGCAATTCCCCAGCTAATCAGCACCGCTTTCCATAAGGGCATTCCCTGTTGTTTTAAATGTCCATACCACGCGATGGTCATAAATACATTAGAGCACAGCAGTAAAAGAATTGTTCGCATTCACTTTAAATTTAGTTACCGGATATCAGATACCAGTTACCCGGTAACTTGCAACAGGCAACTGGCAACCAGAAGCCCGTAAGATAATTATACCAACTGATAAAAATCGTGTATTTTGAATTAAATTACCGGCATATGATATCAGGTAAAATTGAAGCCGCATTAAACCGGCAGATCGACCTGGAAGGCTATTCTTCGATGTATTACCTGGCCATGGGTTCATGGTGCGAAGTAAAAGGATACAATGGCGTGGCGCAGTTTCTTTACCACCATTCAGATGAAGAAAGAATGCACATGTTGAAGTTGTTCCATTATATTAACGACCGCGGCGGACATGCTATTGTTCCGGCTTTTGCGGCGCCTCAGAAAGATTTTAAAAGCATCAGGGAAATATTCGACATTGTACATTCGCACGAAGTAAAGGTTTCGAACGAAATCAATGCGCTGGTTGAATTATGCATTCAGGAAAAAGATTATACTACGCATAACTTTTTACAGTGGTATGTAACCGAACAGATCGAAGAAGAAAGTCTGGCGCGCCAGGTACTCGATAAACTGAACCTGATTGGTGAAGATAAAGGCGGCATGTACCTGTTCGACAGGGATCTGGCTACTATGACGGGACAGGGAGAGAAGAAAGGAAGGCATTGATTAATTTGAAAATTTGAAGATTTGAAAATTTCAAATGCCTGCCGGCCAATGAAATAATTCAAAAAGGTTTATATAATGGAAAAGCCCCGGGTGGTACGCATCGGGGCTTTTTCAATGTAAACCATTCTTCAGTTAGCATGAACAGGTAACAGCAAAATGGTATCTACAGCAATTTAAGTTCATGGCTATGGAGAGTTGCTGTATGTGCCCGCGAAATTAGAACTCGTTTATTTAAGTTGCTACGGCAATTGATATCCGCGCGATTTTAGGCAATAAGCGTGCAGTTTTGGGGGATAAACGTGCAGGGAGGGTTTGCAGTTGGCAGTTACCAGTTGCTACTACGTGCAGTGGGAAAAGCTGACTTTCGGAACATTTACTCTAAGGGGTTTTTATCGGGATCCTGACGTGTGTCAAAAATTGTAAGTAAATAAATTTTGGATGTATCAAACGTATAATAAAGAAGATTATGTTTGGTAATGCTTATTTTTCTTATTGAAGCATTATGTAGAAGGGGCCTGCCTAACTGAGGGTTTGTCCGCAATAATTCCAGCTTTTCATTAAACAGCGCTAAAAAACTATCTGCTATACTGTCGGACCATTCAATTTCAAGATATGCAATTACTGCAACAAGTTGGTTTTCTGCAGCTCTTGAATAAACTATTTCGTACGCCATTCTTTTATGCGTTGCATTACAGCGTCATGGGTTGAAAAATTGCCTTGCTTAACTTCATGTAATGCTGTTTCCAATTGCTGCCATTGTTCTTTGGTAAGATTATCACTTCTTTTCGTAGCATATTCCACGGCTGCTTCATGAACCATTTGCAACGCCAGTTCATCATCCATTTTGTCAACTATATCGTAGATTTTCTCTTTCAGTTTTTTCTTTTTCATACCACACAATTTATATAAATATAGCTTTTTTTGATAAAATATAAAAAGTCCCGCAGTTTCCTGCGGGACTACATATTATTATTAAACAGTTCTTCGACTACGCTCAGAACTTTATAATATATCATCCTTCGACTACGCTCAGGATTGTATTAATTCAAACCTCTGAAATCCACGGGCACCAGCTTGCTAACGCCGGGCTCCTGCATGGTAACACCGTAAATTACGTCTACAGCGCTCATGGTTTGCTTGTTGTGCGTTACAATGATGAACTGGCTTTCCTGGCTGAACTTGCGGATCATTTGCGTGAACTTGCCTACGTTGGCATCATCAAGCGGCGCATCAACCTCATCGAGGATACAGAATGGCGCCGGCTTAATTAAATAGATCGCAAACAGCAGGGCCGTTGCCGTTAATGTTTTTTCTCCACCACTTAGCTGCGTGATCGACGACGGACGCTTACCCTTGGGCTTGGCCACAATGTCGATACTGGTTTCGGCCAGATTCTCGGGATTTTCGAGGATCATATCTGCCGAGTCATCTTCGGTGAACAAAGCCTTGAATACCTTCTGGAAGTTCTCGCGCACTTTATTGAATGTATCGAGGAACTGCTGATTGGCAGTAGCTTCTACTTCCTGAATGGTTTGCAACAGGCTATCCTTGGCCGTTACGAGGTCGTTCTTCTGTTCAAGAATAAACTCGTACCGTTTTTTCATTTCCTGAAACGCTTCGATGGCCGTGGGATTCACCTCACCCAGGTTTTCGAGCCGCTTTTTCATGCGGTCGCTTTTTTCCTGCAACTCTTCAACAGGCACTTCGCCTGTACGCGGTTGATCGATTATATCATCGAGATTAATCTTAAACTCAACGCTTAAGCGCTCTTTCATACCGGCCAGCTGCAGCTTCAGTTCGTTCAGCTTGTCTTTGATTTCGCCCAGCAAATGCTCGGTTTGCTCTCTTTCTTTTGTTTTATGACGCAACTCGCTTTCTTTTTCCTGCAGCGCATTGCGCAGATTATAATAAGCCTGGTCGGCTTCATTCAGCGTTTTCTCCTCTTCCTCTTTGCGGCGCATCATATCAATCAATCCGTTCTCGGCTGTTGTTAGCTGATCTGCGCTTTCGGTAATATTTTCAAGTGTTTGTTTTAACTGCGATGCATTGGCTTCGATCTGATTGCGCAGGTCGGTAAGCTGTTTGCTCTTGAATTGCAGTTCCTGAGTAAGCGAGTTGATCTTACTCGTTTGACGCGTTAACTGCAGATTATATTCATTGAAAACAGCCTGCGCGTTGTTATACCGGCTTTCGGCGTCTTTATACTCGTCTTCAACGCTTTTCAATTGCTCGCGCAGCTCGTTTAACTGGTTCACCAGCTCATTCCATTGTTCGCGGGTGCCGGCGATGGAAGAGGATGTTTGCTCGAGGTTCATTTGCAGTTCTTCGAGCCTGTTTTGTGACGAGCTTTGCATACCATGCAGGTTTTCCATTTTATTTTCAAGTGAAAATACCTGGTTGGTAAGCGTGTTGATATCTTCCTGCGCCTGTTTAATGGCAGTTTCTTTCAGTTGCTCGTTATAGCCGATTACTTCGTTGTGTTTTTCCTGAATGGCATTTTTTAATCCGTGCACCACTTCTTCGAGCGCAATGATCTCTTCGTGCAGCTTTTCGAGGTTCTTGGCACGACCGATCTTTTTACCCTCAAACAAACCAACACTGCCACCGGTTAATGAATATTTTCCTTTTACATATTTACCGGTTTTCTCCAGCACTACCGATCCATTTGAGCTGGCCAGCGCATCTTCACTTTCAGCAATAAATACATTACCGAGTAAATATTCGGCCAGCTGGCGGAATTGGGCATCAACCTCAATTACATCCATAGCCGCAATAGTACCTGCAGGTGCATGGCTTTTTGCTTCGGCAGTGCCAAATGCGCCTTCGTTCAGTTTATCGAGTAAAAAGAAATTGGCTTTACCTTTTTTATTTTGATCGAGCAAATGCACTGCCTGTAAACCCTCCTGCAGGTTATTCACCACATAATAGTTCAGGTATGGCTCCAGTACATTTTCAACGGCTGCACGAAAATCCTGTTTTACATAAATAATATCCGACAAAATGGGGGCAGTATGGTTCCAGTTTGGATTTTTATGCAGGAACTTCACACTTTCGGGATAGCCTTCCATGGAGTCGATAAGGCTTTTCAGCAGATCGTGCTCGTTTTTTTTGGCATCGAGCTTACGGCTTTCTTCGGCTAACTTTTGGCGTAACACTTCCAATTCGCCCTGTGCCTGTAGTATCTGTTCTTTGGTTCTTTCGTGTTGTTCCTGTAAGTTGCGCAGGTCCCTTTGGCGTTTTTCCAGTTCCTGCTCTTTAACCATCCGATCTTCTTCCAGCTGTTTTAACTGGCTATAACGCGCTTCGCGTTCTTCCTCGATCTGGTAAATGGCTTTTTGTACGTTCTGGATCGATGTATCGGCCACCGCTACTTTTTTCTCGGCTTCGAACTGGTTGCGTTGTAAGCTGAGGTTTTCGGCACGCAGACTATCAACATGTACGCGTTTTTCATCAAATACAGCGCGGCTGCTTTCTACCGCATCTTTGTTATCTTCGACCTGTTGTTCAAGTCCTTCGAGCTTTGACTGCTCCTCACCTACCTGAATACGGGTAAACTCAATGCTTTCTTCGAGCCCCTTCAGCTGGCCTTCGCTCTTAGTTAAAAATTCCTGTAAACTGTTTTCGCGTTCTTTTAAAAAGTTCAGGCGTTGCGAAGCAAGGTTCTTTTCATTTTCCTTTGTTCGCAGCGTTTGCAGCATGTCGTTAAATTCGTGCTGCATGCTTTGCAGGGCGCGTTCTTTTTCAATAAAGCCCACTTTTTCCTGCTCAATCACCGCTTCTTCATTGGCAATTTCAGCATCGAGCCTTACTTTTTTATCGGTTTCAACTTCTGATTGTGTATTGAGATCGCGATACGTAAGGTTAAAGCCTTCGAGGGCCGCTTTGGCCAGTTCGATACTCAGCTCGCGGTACTCCTTCTTTATTTCGTAATATTTTTCAGCTTTCTTCGCCTGGTTTTCGAGGGTTTTCAACTGGTTGTTGATCTCGAACAGCAGGTCTTCAATACGCGCCAGGTCCTGTTCGGTGGCATCCAGTTTTGATTTTGCCTCTTTTTTACGGGTTTTGTATATGGTAATGCCGGCAGCCTGTTCAAGCATGCGGCGGCGGCTGTTCTCTTTGTCTTTAATGATCTCATCGACCATACCCAGTTCAATGATGGCATAGCTGTCGGTACTTACACCGGTATCCATGAACAGGTTCTGGATATCTCTCAAACGGCACTGCACATCGTTGAGCCTGTATTCACTTTCCCCGCTTTTGTAGAATTTGCGGGTAACCGTAATGGTGCTGAACTCGGTAGGTAAAAGATTGCGCGTGTTTTCGAAAGTGAGACTCACCTCGGCCAGTCCGCTGGCAGAACGGGTTTTTGACCCGTTAAACACGAGGCTTTCGAGATTTTCACTACGAAGATGGCTGATCTTCTGCTCCCCGATAACCCACCGGATACTGTCGATAATATTGCTCTTACCACAGCCGTTAGGTCCGATAACACCGGTAATGCCCTCATCGAAGTGGAGTACGGTTTTGTCGGCGAAACTCTTGAATCCTTTGATTTCTAAGCTTTTTAAGCGCACTTGTTGGATTTATTTTAGGAAACGACAAAAATAAGAATACCAGTCCAAATTAGTGCCGGATAGAGTAATACAGATTAAAAGTTGTACACTTTTGGGGAAAATTTACAGAAGTATTTGGTTACCAGTTGCAGGTTGCCGGTTACCAGCTACCTGTTGCCAGTTGCAGGTTACAAGGCACAGGTTACAGGGTTCCCGGCTCGCCACGTTTTTTTCCTGTGACATGATACCTGGAACCTGCATTTCTTCATTGCCGGTGGCCGGGAACAGGAAACCGGTAACCTGCATTCTTGTCTTTTCATCTTTCTTCGTAACTTACCGGTAAACAACGCCATATGATCGAATTGTTGCGAACAAACAGTTCGCATCCTGATTTTCATAGCCTGATTTCGCAGCTTGATAAAGAATTATGGGACAGGTACCCGGTTTTACAGGCCGAATACGCCCCACATAATAAAATTGAAAACAATTCAACCGTGATCATTGCCTATAATAAAAAACACCCGGTAGGCTGCGGTTGTTTTAAGGCGCTTGATGAAACAACTGTAGAGATAAAAAGGATGTTTGTGGATCCGGAGCATCGCGAACAGGGTATTGCCATCGCCATTTTGAGCGAGCTGGAAGAATGGGCGCTTGAATTATCGTATACCCGCGCTGTTCTGGAAACCGGCACCAATCAGCCCGAAGCTATTCACCTGTATAAAAAAATGGGATATAAGCTCATTGAAAATTATGGCCCTTATATTGGTATGGATACCAGTATATGCATGGCAAAAGATTTAGATAAAAATATTGAATAATGAAATGTTTTACCTAAACTAAAAAATACCATTTAAACTATGATTACCCGAAACTGGACAGGCGTTGTAAAGCATGATCGTACTCATGACTACATCGCTCACCTGCAGAACGACACCTTTAAAAAACTATCTTCCATTAAAGGTTTTATTAATGCGAGTATCCTGCAAAGGGAAGTAACTGATGGTGTTGAATTTTTAGTAATTACCGAATGGGAAAATATGGAAGCCATTCAGGAATTTGCCGGGGTTAATGCCGATATAGCAGTAGTGCCGCAGGTTGCCCAGGAAATGATGGTTCGGTACGATCCGGTGGTAAGGCATTATAAAGAAACGTTTACTTTGGTACCTGTTGAGTGAAGGCAGTAGGCAATGGGCGGTATGCAATAGCTCCGGTTTAAACACGCCGATTAATACCTGAACAGGTTGGAATAGCAGTTTAGCAGTTTGAAATTAATTCGAATCAAAACAGGAACAACTGCCAACCTGAGTTTTAAAGCCTTATTTGCGATTTAACAATACACAATACAACCCGGGCGGGTATTTTATGGTCTGATTACCAGGCGGCAGATATGGCCGTTTTTTTGAATACCAACTTTACTGAGATGCCCTATAGCTTTACAAATCAGTATATAATGAAAAGATCCGCCGGTTTGTGGTTTGAAGTTTGGGGTTTGTGGTTTTCCCGGAATTTGAAAAACCTCAGTGAACTTAACGACCTTGTAATAATTAGCCAAAAACACAAAATGGTTCAACGCTTCAAAACATTATTTTTTGTTCTTTTTGTTTCGGGCTTCCCTTTTATTGGCCATGCTCAGCAGGTTGACAGTATATTTTTCAACTTATATACCGATAGTCTTAAAAAGGGGGTATACAATTACATTAATGTGGATGCAAAATTGTCAGATGGCCGGTGGCTGCCATTAACCACCAAAGAGCTAAATTTTACCGCTTCGGGCGGTCGCTTTGAGGGAAATTGTCTGGTTATCGACACCGGCTTTAAAGCCGAAAAGGTCACCGTGAAAGCCGTTTTGAAAAATAACCCCGCTGTATGGAAAGAAACCACGATCTATATTAAAAAAGTGGAAGTGGTGGAAAGGTTGAGAACGGTTGATGAGATCATGAATTCGCCGTCTTCCCGGCGGAACAAAAGAAATGGAAGAGGTTAGGTAAGGTACAGGTTACAGGTTTCAGGTTGCAGGTTGTAGAAAGTAAAATAAAAAAGGCACAAGGTTCAATTAGGAAGCCTTGTGCCTTGATTCTTTTATACTTGTGCCTTACACTTTCGCGAGTTCAGCGCGCATTTTCTTTGCGTCGTCGAGGAATTTAGCCAGTCCGATATCGGTTAACGGATGCTTTAACAGACCCATAATGGGTTCCAGCGGTGAAGTAACCACATCAGCTCCGGCTTCGGCACATTTTACAATATGCAAAGCACTACGGATAGAGGCCGCGAGTATTTCAGTTTTATATCCCTGCAGGCTGTAAATCTGAGCTATCTGGGCAATTAATTCAACACCATCCCAATTGCTGTCGTCGATACGGCCAATAAAGGGCGACACATAATTAGCGCCTGCTTTGGCAGCCAGAATAGCCTGACCGGCAGAAAATACCAGTGTACAATTTGTTTTTATACCGTTATCAGAAAACCATTTTAATGCTTTCACGCCGTCTTTGATCATCGGCACTTTTACAACAATGTTGGGGTGTATAGCGGCCAGTTTCTTTCCTTCTTCAATAATTTCATCCAGCGTGGTCGACAAAACCTCGGCACTTACATCGCCATCAACCAGTTCGCAAATTGTAAGGTAATGCTGCATAACAGCATCTTCTCCTTTAATGCCTTCTTTGGCCATCAGAGAGGGATTGGTGGTAACACCATCCAGAATTCCTAAGTCGTGGGCTTCTTTAATCTGGGCAAGATTCGCTGTATCAATAAAAAACTTCATGATTATTATAAATTTATGATTGCAAATGCAAATTTACAAACTTCCAGCTATATTGAGGCTAACCTGAAGTAATTGATGGTAGGCAGTACTTATCTAAGGTCTTCGCGTGTAGTTTTTGTTACCTTAAGGAACCCGAAAAAAAATAAAAAAAGGCAGGCGATTTACATCGCACCGCTCAACCACCTACCCTTGCTGCCTTCCGGCCCTGGGGGGGTTCAGCAGGAGCTGGTCGTGTAAGACCTGCCGGGTGCAAATGTAAGAACCAATTGGCAATTAACAATTAGCAACTGACAAAAAATTACAAATGATTTATTCTAATTGTCTATTGTTCATTGCTTATTGCCAATTGTCTATTGCCTATTGTCCAATCCCTTTTCGTCCGCTGAGTGAATTTACATGGGTAATTCCAACGAGCTCATCGGCGCGGCCGGCCAATGCGTGGTAATAAACAAGGATCGTATAATCATTTTCGGTATCCCAGTAATCTCCTTCGGTGAATTCGTAGGTGGCTTTTCGATTTGGATCGTTTGGATCGATGGTAACGTAATTATAATTGTAATAGCCCTGTTTTAAAAAAAGCGTTTTTTCGTAAACACGTGTGTCATTATTGTAAACCATTTTTGCAGTATCGGTGATATTGTAACCGTTAAGTGCGCCGATCAGGAACAAATCTTTATTGGCAAAAGGTACATTATCGGGAGGTATGTACGTAAAATGTACGGTAGCGTAATCGGTTTGCCAAAAAGGATTGATGCTTTCGGTAGTTTCGATGGAATACATGCCATTGATATCGCGATAATACACAAAACGCTGGTTGGCTCTTTCTATATCGGGCTTTACAAAAATTTCGGTTGACCGGGTGTTGTAATTGGCCTTTGCAACGCGGTCGCTTTGCAAACGAAAGCTACGCAGGTCGAGCCAGCGCCATTCTTTACCACCGGGCATTACAATTTCATTTTCGGTATTGAAGTCAAGCTTTTTTCCTGAGAAAAAGGTTGGCCGCACGTTCACCAGCGCATTGTCCCACCGGTTATTTTGCAATATCACCACTTTTATTTGCTGCAGGTAATTCATCACCTGCAATTTGTCGCTCAGCGTAACCTGAAAAGGAATTTTCTGGTACGTGCGAAAAATGTCGCCGTTAAAAGGTTGTTGAATCTGTGCGGTGATGCCTGCCTCGTTATCGAGCACCAGCATACGTTTGGTAAAAAGAAGTTTTGAAGTATCGCCATTCAGGTACACCTTCAGTATATAATTTCCCGACCGCGACGGGGCGCAGTTATTATCGGGTACAACGGCTGAATAATGCGTGTACCGGGTAAATGCTATCGAAGAAATACGATAGGTATTGATGCGTTGCTCTGAAAATCCTTTTATATAATCAAAGGTGCTCAGTATGGCCGGTGTCCAGTCGGCATTACACAACTGGTATGTATAGTAGATACTTTTAACATTACCATCGAGATCGTCGAAATGCAGCTCCAGCTTGTCGGAACCATTCAGGCTTAGCACGGGATATGCCAGCTGGTTGCCCGAGGGGTACAACTGAGCAGTTTTTATTGAAGGGGCATAAATCGCATCTGTCATCTGGGCAAATCCATTAACAGAAAACAACAGTCCGGTTATAAATACTACAAAAATATTTTTCATGTTGAGCATTTCGTAAGATAAACTTACAATGTTACCATAAAATCGTAAAAAGTTTGGTGGTTTTTGTTCCTACGGGTTACTTTTGATGAACTAAAAATCATGCCGGTTGAATATTGCCGCTTTTATAGCCCGTCGTATTGCATTTAACCAACAGAAGTCATTTTCACGATTTGTTATCCGTTTATCCATAGCGGCTACCATTATCAGCGTTACGGTAATGATACTTACGCTTACGTTTGCGAGCGGATTTCAAAAAACCATCAGCCATAAAGTTTTCAGCTTCTGGGGGCATATACGCATTCAAAGCTATTATTCGGCCCGTGTAGCTATTGCCGAAGAAACGCCCATTCACCGCAGCGATTCGGTAACCGGACTAAAACAAATTAACCCGGCTATTAAATCGGTTCAGGCATTTGCTACTAAAAATGCCATTCTTAAAACGGCCGAATCGATCGAAGGCATTTTGTTTAAAGGGGTCGAAAAAGACTACGACTTCAACAACCTGCAGCAATTTCTGATAGAAGGCCGCTGGCTGTCGTTTACCGACAGCGGGTATAGTAACGAAATAAACCTGTCGGCCTATACAGCGGGTTTGTTAAAACTGAAAGTGAACGACCAGGTGTTGATCTATTTTATACAACCCGGCGCTCCTCCCCGCCCCCGCAAGCTTACCGTTGCCGGTATTTATAAAACCGGTATTGAAGAATATGATAAACTGATCGCCATTGGCGACCTGAAACTGATTCAACGCTTAAACGACTGGGATGAAAACCAGATTGGCGGTTATGAAATATTTCTGCACGATTTTAACCGCATGCACGAAGTAAGCGAGCAGATAGTGCCTGAAATACCTGTAGGGTTGCAAAGCAATACCATAAAAGATATCTATCCCAGTATATTCGACTGGCTGGCGCTGCAAAACAAAACCATTTTTATTGTGCTGGCCATTATGATCGGCATTGCTATATTAAATTTAATTACCTGTTTGCTGATACTGGTGCTTGAGCGCACGCGTATGATCGGCGTACTGAAAGCGCTTGGGGCGCGCAATTATACCGTGCGCCGTATATTCCTGTATCATGGGGCCGTTATCACCTTCGTTGGATTATTTTTTGGAAATGTAGCTGCCCTGCTGATCGCTTTTCTGCAGCAAAAGTTTGGATTTATTCGTTTGCCCGAAGACGCCTATTATATTTCAAAAGCGGCCGTTGACATTGTATGGTGGCAGATACTGGCCGTTAATATCGGCACCTTTATCGTATGTTTTCTGGTGCTGTTGATTCCTACTATTATTGTAAAAAGAGTGCGGCCGATAAAGGCAATTCAGTTTAGGTAAGTTGAAAAGTTAATAAGTTGACCAGTTAACAGGTTAACTAATCAACTTTTCAACACGTTAACTTATTAACTTGTCAACTTTTCACCACAGCTTCCTCCCCATACATCTGGTCTTTGAATTTTAAAGACGGCGATGGAAGAAATTCACCCAAACCCAATTGAGCCCATTTTTCATCAACAGAGGCAATGGTTTCATCGTCGGCTACGATGATGTTGGGCCAGTCGCGCTGAAAATCGTCGAGCGCTTTGGTTTTAATCGTTCCGTCGAAGCCCATACAGGCCCAGGTTTTACCGGGTATCTGTTTCGAAGGTTGTTGTACTAAAATGCTGTCTCTGCGCGGATCGAGGTTATTGCAAAAACGCCACAGAGCAACCGGCAGGTCGTTGGCATTTACGGTATGTTCAACATACAATACCATTTTAATGCCTTCTATCATACCGGTAGCGCATAATTGCTGATGCAGTTCGCGTATATGCGCTTTGCGGTTCTTTTCAACCGAAATAATCAAACAGGGAATATGAATAGCGGGCAACGCATCGTTAATCACTTTAATTTCAGGGAACTGATGCATTAACCTGTTCTTATCGAACTGCGTGCTTAATACTTCAAACTCAAAGCCGGCATCGGTTTCTTCGTCGAATTTTTTTGTTCCGTCGATACACATTTTACCGCCAAAACCCAGTTTGCTGCAACTGTGATCGAGCACATCCATGGGGCCCTGCGATAAATAAATATCCGTAGCCGGATTTAAATTAGCGAATACATATTCAGCCAGTTTCTGATATTCCTGAATTTTTACGCCTTCGTCGGCCAGCACCAGAATTTTATTAAACATCATTTGTCCGGCCCCCCACATGGCATTCATCACCTTTTGCCCCTGGCCTGCATATTCTTTTTTGATTTTTGTGATAACGAGGTTGTGAAAAACGCCTTCAACCGGCATATCCATATCAATAATTTCAGGCACCATGGTCATTTTAATAGGCGCCAGAAAAATACGTTCTGTGGCCTTGCCCAGCCATGCATCTTCCTGTGGCGGAATACCCACAATGGTAGCGGGATAAACAGCATTCTTTTTATGAGTTATGGCTGTAATATGAAAACACGGGTACCAATCGGGCAATGAATAATAACCGGTATGATCTCCAAACGGACCTTCCCATATCAGCTCGTCGTTAGGCTCAACATAGCCTTCAATCACAAAATCGGCATCGGCAGGAACTTCTATTTCGGGTTGTGTAATACATTTTACCAGCTCTACTTTTTTCTTACGTAAAAAACCGGCGAGCATGTATTCGTCTACATTTTCGGGTAAGGGAGCAGTAGCCGAATAGGCATATACGGGATCGCCGCCCAGCGCCACCGCCACCGGCATTCTTTTGCCGAGCTTTTTGTATTCGTTAAAATGTTTGGCGCTTACTTTATGTTTATGCCAGTGCATACCGGTAAGGGTTGGTTCAAATACCTGCATGCGGTACATACCTACATTGCGTGTGTGAGTATTGGGATCTTTGGTATGAATTACAGGCAGGGTTACAAAAGGGCCACCGTCTTTAGGCCAACAGGTGATTACAGGCAATTTGCTAATATCGGGCTGTGCCATGATCACTTCCTGACAGGCGCCTTTGCCGCTTTTTACCTTTGGCATCCACGATGCAAACTGGCTCAGCTTTGGTAATATTTTTAATTTATCGATGATATTTTCTTTGGGCGAAGCCAGCAACTGAAACAATTTTTCAATTTCTTTTGCCACATCGTCTAAATGCTGCACTCCCAGCGCCAGGCACATGCGGCGTTCGCTACCATAAGCATTCATTAATACGGGAAAATCGTAACCGGTATTTTCAAACAGCAGGGCTTTGCCGC
Organism: Niastella sp. sgz303648; assembly: GCF_059587045.1. Lineage (NCBI taxonomy): Bacteria > Pseudomonadati > Bacteroidota > Chitinophagia > Chitinophagales > Chitinophagaceae > Niastella > Niastella sp. sgz303648. Next base: position 92,525 of record NZ_JCAPSW010000016.1, read on the forward strand.
CGCCCGGTGTTTTGCTGATGCGGTCGGTAATTTCTGCGATCTCTAATTTGGGATTAACATAGGTTTTTATACGAACCAGTTCACCTTCCTGTTCCAATGTGTCGATAAAATGTTGCTGATTTCTGTATGCCATGGTGCAAATGTAAGCAGTTAGCAGTCAATAAGCACCAGGCAATGGGCAATGAGTAAAAGGCAATGGGCAGTAGGCAATAGGCAGTAGGCTTTTGCTAAAGGCTGAGCATTTATGCTCCGGCGTTAAAGCTGCGACGATAAGTGAACTATGTGCAAAGTTGACGATCTGTTTTCGCTTAACTTTTGCGTCCGTGTTCCCGTGTTTAAGGCTTTGAGGCAGGTTCCTAAAGCTGCGGTAACACACGGACAGTAATAAGGTTCGCAATTCACTTTTGCTAAATCTTACTCCGCTATGCACCGGCACTTAAAGCTTTGGTGCAGACGCGTAAAGTTGCGGCGACACACAAACCTGGTGAAGGCTTATTTATTGCATCTACAATTATTCCGAAGACTGAAAAATAAATTTGCGCAACTGATCAGTTGCAGGTATATTTGCAACCGATTGGTTGCAAAATTATATCAATATGAGACGTGATGTTTTTCAGGCTATTGCCGACCCAACCCGCCGGAGCATATTGACCCTGCTGGCCCTGAAGGCGATGACGCCCAATACCCTTGCCGAACATTTCGACAGCAGCCGGCAGGCGATATCGAAGCATATAAAAATTTTAACCGAATGTCAGCTGGTAAAACAGGAAGAATCGGGCAGAGAAATTTATTATCATATCAACTCTAAAAAACTAAAAGAAGTAGATAACTGGCTTCAGCCATTCCGTGCCATGTGGGAAACAAGATTTACCCAGTTGGATACACTATTAAAAAACATTAAAAACAAAAAATCATGATTGCGACAAAAGAAACCATCTTCACAAAAGATGTATCGAACAAAAAGATTACGGTAGTCAGAGATTTTGATGCTCCGCTGGAAAAAGTTTGGAAAGCCTGGACCGACAGCAAATTATTAGAGCAGTGGTGGGCGCCGAAACCCTGGAAAGCCGTTAGCAAATCGATGGACTTTCGCAATGGCGGCACCTGGCTTTACTATATGGAAGGTCCCGATGGCTCGCGCCATTATTGCCGGCTTGATTACAAAACCATTGTACCTAATAAATCGTTTACTGCCCAGGATGCTTTCACCGACGAGCAGGGCAACGTTAATAATGAAATGCCGAACATGAGCTGGAAAAATGAGTTCAGCGAAACGGGAAATGGAACCAGAGTAACAGTGGAAATTACTTTTGCCTCAGAAGCCGATCTGGAAAAGATCATTGAAATGGGCTTCAAAGAAGGTTTTGCTGCTGCACATGGAAATCTCGATGAGTTGCTTGCAGGAATTAAGTAATAAGTTTTAAGTTGTAAGTATTAAGTTATAAGTAAAAATAGTAGTGGCGGGTAGAAAATCTGCCCGCCACTTATGTTACCTATAAAATATTACTTACAACTTTACAATACATTCGGGCATCCCAACTGGTTTCTTCCTCCACGAACACCACGGCCAAGAGAACTGCCACCGCTGCCGCCGATTCCAATATATAAAGTGAAGCCGGTGAAATAATACCAGTCTTTATATTTACGACCGCCGCGCACCGAGCCATCGTCGGGATAAGTGGGATTACCATTCTTGGCTTCATCGCCCCGATATGCCATTTCAACTGCTTTTAAACCTCGTTCCTGCCCCAACGTAAACCGATCAACATAGGTGGTGCTAACATCATCGAGATGATCGGTAAATGTTTTACGTAAGCTTACTTCGTAAGCAAGTACGGTATTGGGACTAATGCGGAATTTAATACCAACGCCAACCGGTACGGCTATCTGCGTAAGGTTGTATGGTTTTCGATCGGGATATTGCGGCAACCCCTCTCCTTCGGTGCTCAGCGGCTTCAGGTATATTTTGTTGCCGCTCGAGTCGTATGAATAAGGATTGAAATGAAATACGGTTATACCACTGTAAATGAATGGTGATATTCTTTTCTCTTCCAGATTCAGTACTGTATACTCGAGCAAAAGACTTCCTTCTGTAATTTTTGAAATAAAACTGAGGTTACGTGCCTGAAACAGCGGATCAGGGTTCTTTTTATCATCTGCTTCAATAGTTCCACGGTTCAAAGCCAAACGAACACCAATGTTGGGCGTAATATCATACTTTAAACCTGCGCCAAAAGCAAAATTAGATTGTTGTAAGGTAAACTGATGCGCCTGCAGATCGCCTGAATAATTAGAAAGTCCACCAAATAAAGTAACGTGTAAACGTTGCTGGGATACAGCTACTACCGGACATAGAATACTCAAAAGCAAAAGTTTTCGCATGCCTGTTTTTTTTAATGTAAAATTTTAAGGGAGTTTTCAGGGGATAACGGACTGCATGTCAATCGTGGCAAAGAGTAGATACGGTGATTAAGAACAGGGGGTTGGTACGCAAGATTCGAGCCAAAAAAGTGATTGGTGTATGCCCGCCCGGATGACGGTCGGACGGGGTCAATGGTGAAACGTGATGCGGCAAACGGCAAAGAGTCTGTTTCAGGTTACAGGGTCCATGTTAGTGGGAACTCCTTGCAACCTGAAACCTGTAACCTTGTAACCAGTCTTTTACCTATCAACTTATTAACCTGTTAACTGATCAACCAGTTAACTTATCAACATATTAACTTGTCAACTTATTAACATATCAACTTATCAACCTTACTCAAAACAAAGCGTGCCGAAAAACTGGCGGAGGTGAAAATTGGGTTGCGGCCATTGAATATCTGACCAGGAAACAAAATGGGGTTCGGGCAATTCATCGCCGCATTTATAAAAATTGGCCGCACAGCTTTTTCCTTTCAGCGACCTTATGCTGTGATAATAAAATGCAGAAAACGGAATAAGCAGGGTCAGTTGCCAGCCGATGGTTTCATTATTATCGTCATTGGTGAGTACCGACTTGTACCTGATTTGCCGGGTAATATGTTCGGGCAATATTTTGCGCCCTGTTTTATTTTCACCATAACCCGATAAATGGGTGCCGATGCAATTGAATTCAAAATTGTAATAGGCAGGTTCATCATTGAACCCAATAAAAAATTCTACACAGCTGTCTTTATGCACAGGTGAATTAAGCGTATAGTTAACGGCCCTGATCGCTTTTTCTTTTACAAAATATTTTATGAAAACAGCATCATGCCCATGGGCAATGGCAAACTGTACTTCAGGATGATATGGATAAGCCTCCCATGGAGCAAACAACAATTTTTGAATGGGAACTTTATCGAGCACAACAGAAATTTCGTGCATACCTGAATGCTGATCAACGCTGCTCAAAAAAGGAACTGTTAGAGAATTCATACAATAAGGCCGCTTCAATTTTATATTAAACGAAGCCGAAAAATTAAACCATACTGATGATTTGAAAAACTAAAATTGTGCAATCGATTGATATGAATTTGTTTCTGGTTTGAGGTTTGTGGTTTGTGGTTGCTGTCGCGATTTGATCAATCATTATATAAGCAAGCACTCTTTAATTTTTAAAAACTTTGAGAGCTAATTTATAATTGCGCTAACAGAATTTTAAGAACCACAAACTTCAAACTACAAACCACAAACTAAATTTTTTTAAAAACTACTATCCCATTATGTCCCCCAAAACCGAATGTATTACTCATTGCCACCTGTACATTTTTTTCTACCGCATGCTTCAATATAATGCGAACGCCTGCCGGTAATTGCGGATCGGGTTGTTGGGTGTTGATGGTTGGAGGAATAACGCCTTCGTTTATGCTCAATACACATGCAATGGCCTCAATAGCACCCGCTGCTCCCAGTAAATGTCCGGTCATTGATTTGGTGGCGCTTATTTGAACCGATTGCAGATCGTTGCCAAACAATTTGCTGACGGCTGCCATTTCACTTAAATCACCCACCGGTGTCGACGTAGCATGTACATTCACGTAATCAACATCACTGGTATTCAAAGCGGCATCTTTCAGAGCCAGCCTCATGGCATGAAGAGCGCCCAGGCCTTCGGGATGAGTAGCGGTCATATGCCAGGCATCGGCCGTCATAGCAGCGCCGGCTACTTCGGCATAAATACGGGCGCCACGCCTGCGGGCATGTTCATAATCTTCCAGCACCAGGGCGCCTGCCCCCTCGCCCATTACAAATCCATCGCGATTAACATCGAACGGGCGTGACGCTGTAGCAGGATCATCATTTCGTACCGACATCGCTTTCATGGCACAAAAACCTCCAACAGATGCTTCGGTTATCGGCGCTTCGGAACCACCGGTGATCATGACTTTAGCTTTACCCAGCCTTATATAAGTGAGCGCATCCATAATGGCCGTGTTGGATGTAGCGCAGGCCGATACCGTTGTATAATTGATGCCCATTAAACGGTATTTAATGGATATCATACCCGAAGCCATGTTCACAATCAGTTTAGGAACAAAAAAAGGATTGAACCGCGGATTGCGATCATTCTGCACATACTCAGTCACCTGCTCTTCGAATGTTTGCATACCACCCTGACCCGAACCCCATATAACCCCGGTATCGAAAGGATCCATAGTCGAAAAATCAATGCCCGAATCTTTGATGGCCTGATCAGCCGCCACCAATGCATACTGAGTGAACAGATCAGTTTTGCGCAGTTCATTTTTGTCGAGCAAACCGGCCGCATTAAAATCTTTCAGCTCACAGGCAAACTTCGTTCTGAAACGACCTGCATTGAAACGGGTAATGGGCGCCGCTCCGCTCACTCCTGCCAATAAACTTTTTTTAAACGATTCAACATCATTGCCTATAGGCGTTAAGGCGCCCATGCCGGTTATGACTACTCTGTTCATATAATATTAATTCACAACTTGCAAATTGCAAGCAGTTGCAAATATACAGAAAACTGCTTTATTTTTGCAAGCGGTTGATAATAACATGAAAGGATTTCTCCCGTCAGGGACGTGATGCCGGTAGAAAGATGATAAATCAGGTAAACCGTCCCGGACGTAACCGGACGTGTGAGGTGGATGAAGGTTTCGCCCGCCAGTTGGCGGGCGATAAAAAACAATGATTTTTTCTACCGACAGATTGCGCCTGGCGGTACTATGAATACATGAAACTCATTAAAAAAGAATTTTAAACCGATAACGCATGCGCTCAAATTGCCCCCTGAATTTTGGCATCGAGATATTCGGCGATAAGTGGACACTTCTTATCATCCGCGACCTTATGTTCTTCGGCAAACGGTATTACAATGAATTTTTAAGTTCAGCCGAAGGCATAGCCACCAATGTTCTGGCCGACAGGCTTTCGATGCTGGAAAAAGAAAAAATAATAAAGAAAGATAAAGACAATTCGCACAAGCAAAAGATCATTTATAGTCTTACCGAAAAAGGCATCGACCTGTTGCCGGTGATCCTTTGCATAGGGCTGTGGTCGGATAAATATGCTACGATAAAACTAAACCCCAACAGAGATGTGATCATTGGCGACGCAAAAAAGAATTTACGCCACGGCATTGAAAAGATGCGCAGAAAACTAATGGCTGAACATATTGGTTTGTAGTTTGTGGTTTATGGTTTGTGGTTGCTGCCGCGATTTGATCATTGTTTATTATAATCGGGCCTTCTTTAAATATAGCATTTCCTGTTTAAACCGCGTAGTGCCTTAAACAGCAAAGGCCTGTTCGATTGAAAGAACCACAAACTACAAACCACAAACCCGAAACTATATCTAATACTTCGCCGGTTGACCCGACGCCGGAATCGCATTCTGAATAAATTCGCGCAGGTGCTGGTTGGCAGTGGCCAGATCTTCTTTACGCAGGTACATCATATGTCCGCTGCGGTAGCCTTCCCACGATAAACGGCCTTTCAATTTACCACCGGCATCCAGTTGCCACAAACTGTATTTGGCATTAAAATACTGGCAGGCGCCATCAAAATAACCCGATTGCACCAGCACATGCAAGTACGGATTTTGCGCCATTGCCTGCCGTAAATTTTCACCGGTATTATCATTCGAACGGTCCCAGGGATACACAGGACCAAACATATTGTATTTAAGATCGGTTTTATATTTCAGCTCATCGCGCAGATAAATATTCATGGCAGGCGTAAACGCATGCAGCCATGAGGTGAGTTCGGCATTGTAATCGGGTGTTTGCCCTGCATCTTTGCGATCGATACCAAGATAACGGCTATCTAAACGGCCAACAGTAAAACCCTTATCGCGCAATAATTCTTTCCAGAAAGCCTGTGGCGTTACATCGAGATTGTTTTGCAAAATAAACTGCGATGATAAACTGCTGTAACGGGCAATTTTATCGGCGGTAGCTTTTCTGTCGGCCTCGCTTAAACTACCCCCTTTCGACAATGCAGGTATCAGTTCGTTCACCGTAAAGGTTTCTACTTCGGGCAATACAGCACTAAGATCTTTGCTTTGTAAATCGGCCGGTAATTTTTTATGATACCAGGCTGTAGCAGCATAATAAGGTAAGTTAAGCGCTGCATCTACCGGGCCGCTGCGATCAATTCCCAGTTCGGTGGGCGAAACAAGTATCACGCCGTTGAGGTACATCCACTGGTTGTTTTGTAATTCAAGCGCCAGGCCCGATACGCGGGTGGTACCATAACTTTCGCCAATCAGAAATTTAGGCGATGCCCAGCGTTTATAACGGCTTACAAATGTGCTGATCCATCCTGCGAGGTATTTGATATCGGCATTAACACCGAAGAATGTAGAAGCCGGAATATCCTTATCGGCCATTCGCGAAAAACCGGTGTTCACCGGGTCAACATAAACAATATCTGCCACATCGAGTATTGAATGCGGATTATCTCTCAATCCATATGGTTGTATGGGATATCCTTCATCGTCTATTTGTAAAATTCTCGGCCCCGTATAACCGATCTCCATCCAAACCGATGAAGTGCCGGGTCCGCCGTTGAATGAAATAACCAACGGCCGGGTTGCACGGTCCTTTACATCAGCTCGTTCGTAGTAGGTATAAAACACGCCGGCCAGCGGTTTGCCGTTTTCGTCCCAAACCGGTATCGAACCGGCAATGACATTATAGGGAACGCGCTGTCCTTTTATGACGATGGCATTTGAAGTAGTAACAGATGAATCGAGCGCCAGGCGTACAGTGTTGCCCGTTGGGGCCGGTTTCACAACGGAGGGTGGCACCGGTTCTGTATCTGCTTTTTTCTGTGCCCGGGCAGCCAGGATAAAGCAGAATAAGGGAATACCGATCAGTAGTTTCTTATTCATAATTTGTTGGTTGAGCAGTTGGGCAAGATATTATTTTTTTTGAGACAGATGCCAACCTATTTAATTATTACATTTGAGGCCAGTAAACCGGTATACCACATGCAAATACAAACCGTTGCTGAAATGACTGCCGCCGGCACTTCACCGGAAATTTTATTTTGGGTAGGTTGTTCGGGCAGTTTCGATCAGCGGGCGCAAAAAATTACGAAAGCTTTTGCCACTATTCTTCAAAAAGTAGGGATCAATTTTGCCATTCTGGGAAAAGAAGAACTATGCACCGGCGACCCGGCCCGCAGGGCAGGCAACGAATTTATGTTCCAGATGATGGCCTATCAGAATATTCAAACACTGAATAATTACGGTATTAAAAAAATCGTTACCGCCTGTCCGCATTGCTTCAATATTTTAAAGAACGAATACGCCGAACTGGGCGGTAACTATGAGGTAATACATCACACTACATTTTTGCAGCAGCTGATCAATGAAGGAAAGATCAGGTTAAAAGATGGCGGCTCGTTTAAAGGCCAGCGCATTACCTATCACGACAGCTGTTACCTTGGCCGCGCCAACGGCATTTATGAAGCGCCGCGTAAAGTGCTCGAAGCGCTGGATGCCGAGCTGGTTGAAATGAAACGCTGCGGCAGCAAGGGATTGTGCTGTGGCGCCGGTGGAGCGCAAATGTTTAAAGAAGAAGAAAAAGGCACCCGCCGCATAAACCACGAACGTATTCACGAAGCAATTGATACCAATGCGCGCATTGTGGCAGCAGCCTGTCCGTTTTGCAATACCATGCTTACCGATGGTGTAAAAGCCGAAGAAAAAGAAGACAGTGTAAAAGTGCTGGATGTGGCAGAGCTGGTAGCGGCGAGTATGGAGTAAAGTAGTAAGTAATAAGTTATAAGTATTAAGTAACCTAAAGTAACAGGTAGTTGGTGATTTTCAGGGAATTCATGAGCCCGGCATTACTTTACCACTTAGAACTTACCACTTAGAACTCAGACACATTACAATAAACCATAATTCAATGCGTTTTGAGCACGCATCCCGTATATTTGCCATATATTTAAGTTGCAAAATTAACCAGGAAAAGGCGATAATTTAATTGGGAAAAATGCTGTTAATAAGTGTAGCACTTATTAACAGCCATTGGTATTATTTTTATTAAACAACCAAATTACAATTGAGTAAACCCCAATTGTAATCCTTTTAAGCAGGTTAAGGAAACCCTGATCGTCCCGTTATGAAAAATTGGAAAAGCCTTTTCGTAAAGGATATCGAATCCGAAACTGAGAAAAAAGAAAAAAAAGATACTACAGAATCTTTTTCATTTCCCGCAAGTGATACCCCCGTCACGTTAACCGGTTCGGGTACCGCTCCACAGCCGTCTATCGACCCTGTAGTAAAAGAAGTACTTGACGTATATGAATCGGGCCTCGACTCCATTAACATGCCTGGCTACGACTTCTACGAATTTTACAAAGCCATCAGCAGCATTGCATCAGTAAACGAGAATACCTATCATTTAGCTTACCAGATGGCGAAGTCGCTCGACAAAACCATCACCCCCCAAAAGCTGATGACCGATGCAGAATTTTATATCAGCAAAATAAATGAAGTACATGGCCAGTATGTAAGCCAGGGGCAGCAAAAGCTGAATTCGCTTCAGGAAAAAAAGAATGGCGATAAAGATAAACTGCAACGCGATATAGATGCAGCAGCAGCGCGTATAACGCAGCTACGTGCCGAATTGCAGCAGCTCGAAGCCGAGGTGAATCAAAAAAGAGGAGTGCTTGCCAAAACAGATGAAGGTTTTTATCCCCAGGAAAAAGCCATACGCGAAAAATTACAGGCCAACGACATGGCACGCAAAATAAGCATCGACAAGCTCAATACAATCAAAGAAGGAATACTGAAATACATTAAAGCCTAACGGGCGCCAGCGCCCTTATGCAGTGGCGCTAAGAGCATAAAAGAGAAAAGGAGAAAAAAAGAGCTGATTTTATTTAAAATTTTCGATTGCCTGTATAAACAATGAACTTTAAAAAAACAAATATCTCTTTTTTCTTTTTTTACTCCTTTACACTCTTAGCTAAAAAGAGAAGTCCCGCAAGCGGGACTCAAAAGAGTAAAAAGAGAATTTAATCAATTTTTAAATTAATAAGAATGCCAACCGAATCAAGCAAGGTGCTTGAACTTCCTATACTCAAGCATTTCGAACAAAGCCAGATCACATTCAATCCTAAAAACTGGCGCAAAGGTGAAAAAGGAATCGCTGCTGTAATAGCTCTTGTATTGCTCGGCACTATTGCATGGGGGTTATACCAATACATTCTGCCCATTGTATTTACGTGGGTAGGTCAGGTATTGGGCGCCATTGCAGCAGCCGTGCTGGTGATCGCTTTTTTCATCATGTTGCCGGTGATCATTAAAGCGCTGAAAAAAGTAGCAAGAGCCTTTCATAAGCTGCTGATCAAATACGATCCGTTTGGCGAACTGGAAGAGCAAAAAGAAAAGATGGTTCAAAACCGTATGCGTTTTAAAGAAGCCAAAGCAAAGATCAAGGCCATTAAATCGAATATGGAAAGCGAATCGATAAAGGCCGAAAAAGAAGCCAAGGAATACCAGGATAAAGTACTGGTGCTGCAGTCGAAAGCCGAAGCTACCAAAACCAAAATGCAGGAAATTGAAGTAAGAATGGGTGAAGCCGCCAAAGATTCTGATGAGTACGTTGATCTGCAAACCAACATCATGAAAACGCTGAGCGAAGCGCAACGCGTTAGCCAAATGCTGAACCAAAGCACCGGTCTGGTGCGCAAATACGGCAGCAGGGCCCATGTGATTGGCAAGTTAGATCGCAAGCTGAATATGGTAGACACGGCCATGGAAATAAAGATCGCCGATTTTGAAGTGAGCATCGATATGCTGAAAAAAGAATACGCCTTTGCACAGGCGGCCCGCGACGCCACCGAACAGGCAAAATCGGCCATGCTGTTTACCAAAGGATGGGAACTGGAATATGCGCTCGATGTAGTGACCAATACCATTGAAATGGATCTGGCCAATACCCGCGAAAACCTGCTCGACCTTGATTCGCTCACCAGCCAATATTCAATGGATAGCGATGAACTGTATTCGAAGCTCGACAAACTGGCCGACCAGATCAAAACAGATAATTATACAATTCCCGAATCGAAGAAATACAGCAACCCTAATTACAAATTATCACAGGAAGATAAGATCGAAAGCAAAGGCTTCGGGGATATTTTCAATTAATTTAACCAACATTTGAACAACCCATGAAATGGAGTAACCTCACCTTTTTTTCAAAGGCCCTGATCACATTACTGGTAGCCGGTGCTATAGGTAGTGCTGTATACTTTTTGAGCCCTGGTTTGCGGGTAGACGAATCCAAAAAACTCGACAAACTGGATGTGTCTGACAAAGATGTAAACAACGTTTCTACATCGGCCGAAATGCCTTTGCCGCAAACAGAAGCCTCTTCGGATGTGGCCTCAAAACCACTGATACGCATAGCCGGTTATGCGTGGAACGCACAATCGGGCATCATTGTAGCCAATGGCGGTTCAAAAACTACCAAAGGTTCTCTGATGGAAAAAAACGGCGTTAATCTTGAACTGATTCGCCAGGACTGGTTAACGGAATTGCGTAACCAGCAAATGAAATTTATTGATGAGTTCGACAAAGGCAATAACACCCCCAAAGAAGGTGTAGCCGCCATTATGATCATGGGTGATGGTTGTCCGTTTTATATCAGTTCGGCCCAACAGGCGTTGAACGATAAATACGGCGCCGGCAAATACCAGTTGCAGGTGATCGGATCAATCGGTCTTAGCTATGGCGAAGACAAAGTGATCGGCCCCCCAAGCTGGAAAATGAATCCGCAGAGCATGAAAGGCGCTTTGATTGCCACAGTGATCGGCGATGGCGACTGGGTTGTAGCCGTGAATTATGCATTTGCCAATGGTTTGAAAGTAAATCCCGATCCGGCTACTTATGATGCCGAGGCCGTGAACTTCCTGCCTGCCGAAAACGATGATTACATTGAATCGGCAAAAGCCCTTATCAAATCACAAAGCCAGGGTTATGCTGTTCCGCTGAAAGAAGTAAAGAACGGAAAGCTCACAGGCAAAACCATTAATAAGAAAATTGACGGTTGCGCTACGTGGACTCCCGGCGACAAAATGATATTTGATGCGCTCAGCGGGTTAACAGATGTGGTATCTACCAAAGAGTTCAATAACCAGATGTCGGTTGCGGTAATTGTTCTGAAGCAATGGGCCGAAGCCAACAAAGACCTGGTAAGTAATATTTTTAAAGCCACCTTCCAGGCCACTAACCAAATGAAGCAGTACGATACCTGGCGCAAAAAAGCAGGCGATGCAGCAGCCGAAAACTTTAAACAGGAAAACGGCCAGTACTGGTACGATATGTTCAAAGGACAGAAAGGCGAAAAGAACGGTATTTCGTATAACATGGGAGGTTCGCGTGTATTCAACCTCGCCGATTGTAATCAGTATTATGGTATAACCGACGGAACCAACCGCTATAAAGCCGTATACGACCAGGTATCGCGTTACCTGAAAGAACTGAACCCCGGCGGCTTTAATCAGAATGTAAAGCGTATTGTACCTTTTGAAGAAGCGGTGAATACTTCGTTCCTGAAGCTGGTTACCGACATCGATGCCGGTACTACCTATACCACCGACTATTCGAAAAAAGCAACCAGTGTAATGGCATCAGGCGAATGGCGCATTAATTTTGATGTTGGCCGCGCAAGCATCCGCCCCGAAGCAAAAGATGTGCTGGAGCAAATCTATAATCTGTTGATACAGGCCGAAGATTCGAAACTGGAGCTGGTTGGTCATACCGATAATTCGGGCACACAGGAAAGCAATTATGCCTTATCAACTGCCCGTGCCGAAGCAGTGAAGAATTTCCTGATACAGAAAGGCATTCCTGCAACACGTTTCCAGAAAATTGATGGAAAAGGGCAGGATGAGCCAGTAGCCGATAACAGCACACCAGCCGGAAAAGCGCAAAACCGCCGGGTGGTGATTACGCTGCTGAAATAGAAATTAAAAATGTAAAATAAAAAATGAGAAATGAGAAAGTAGGGAACTCCGGAATATGGTTTTCTTACTTTTTCATTCTTCATTCTTCATTTTTAATTTTTCATTTAAAAAAACCTTAAATGAATCCGAAAAACTGGTTCAGGCCATTTGAAACAATTGCCAAAACAGAGCGATATATCATATTCGCTGTTTGGATCGCTTTACTCATAGCTTATTGGGTAATTACAACTTCAGGCACCAAACATTTATTTCCTACACCGGGTCAGGTATGGGACGGATTTCTTTCATTGTATCAGGAAGGACTGGTGGTACATATCGGCAGTTCGCTGGCGTTGTGCTTTCAGGCCACTGTTTTTTCAATAATTGTATCCTTAATACTCGTATATAGCTCTCCCCTGCCCGCTTTACAACCCCTTGCCAACACCCTGAGTAAATTACGTTACCTGCCGCTTACCGGTATTACCTTTTATTTAGCCATGCTGGTAAGCAATGCCCGCACCATGCAGGTAAGCGTGCTGGTTATATTCATGAGTTTATATTTTATTACTTCGCTGCTGGCGGTGCTCAAAGATGTGCCTGCCGAAGAAATTGATCATGCCCGTTCGCTCAAATGCAGCCGCTGGGAAGTATTGTGGGAAGTGATCATAAAGGGGCGGCTCGATTATGTGATCGATGTACTGCGCCAGAACCTGGCCATGACCTGGATGATGCTGGTTACCGTTGAATCGATACTGGTAGCAGCAGGTGGCCTGGGCGTGCTGATCAAGAACAGCGACAAATTCATGAACCACGGCCGCATTGTAGCGCTTCAGTTAGTGATTCTGATGGTAGGGCTGCTGCTCGACTGGCTGTTGCGCGCAACCCGTAAATCATTATTCAAGTACTCAACCTTTTAATAAATGGCAACTACGGCATTGGCATATGATCAAAAGGGCATCATTTTGCATGTAGAGAACCTGAGCGTTTCCTATGGCGATAAAGAGATTATTCGCGATATAAATTTTAATGAGAAAGATACCGTGCGCCCTAACCGGCAACAGGGACAGATCATTGCATTTCTGGGCAGATCGGGCCGCGGAAAATCGACCTTGTTCAGGGCGCTGACCGGTTTGGAAAAACCAGCCACCGGCCGTGTGCTGATCCCCGATTTATCGAAACCCGTAACCAATGGCCAGCAACCGGCCAAGCAGGTACAGGAAGGCGATGTGGGTTTTGTAAACCAGAAGTATACCCTGTTCAGGCATAAAACAGTTTACAACACGTTGCTGTTTGCCTTACGCAAAACCACTTTATCGAAACAGGAAAAGCATGAAAAGATCATGCAATACCTGAGCGACTGGGGCCTTGATGCCTGTAAAGACCAGTACCCGGATTTTTTATCGGGCGGTCAACGGCAACGTACAGCTATCCTTGAACAATTGCTCAGCTCAGGTCATTATATGGTTTTGGATGAACCCTTTTCGGGCCTCGATATCGGCAACATCGTGAACGTTAAAAAGGCTTTTCAGATGATCAACGAAAGCAATGAGCTGAATACGATCATCTTCAGCACGCACGATATTGAGCTGGCTGTAGAACTGGCCGATTCGATATATATTCTCGGGTACAAACAGGAAGAGAACGGACAACAGGGCTCCGTTGGCACCATATTAAAACATTTCGACCTGAAACAAATGGGTCTTGCCTGGCAGGATTGTTTTACCGGGCAGCACCTGGAATGTGTGCAGATGATCAAGGATATGATGTTGAAGTCGTAACTCCAACTCCTTAGTTAAATTTTGCAACCGGTGGTTGCAGAATTAAAATAACAGAAATGCCACACTTTAACGGTGTGGCATTTCTGCAAAAAACAAACATCAAAATACTATTAAAAAACATTATAGCCTAAGCTCACGTAAAACAAGCCGCCTACGCTGGGATTACCAAAGGCGCTGGTATAATACTTATTGAGCAAATTGGTGGCGCCGATCTTGATAAGACTTTTAACTTTTTGCAGCCGGTAGCTAACCTGCGCATCAAGGGTTCCGAATGAATTAACTTCACCGGTACCAAAGGTGCCTTCCCAATACATTTTATCCTGCCAGCGATACAGAATATTAAAGCCCCAGTTTGAACCGTTTACGCGCTCATTGCCAAACGTTATATTGAAACGTACTTTAGGCGTGTTGAAAAAGGTAACCAAACCCGAATCAACATCACGTAATTTATCACCCGAAACGTTAACACCTACTTCATACCCTTTTATTAAACGATAGTTGGCGCTGATGCCCCAGCCAATGGCTTTAACCGTATTTTCAGAATTGGAGATAAACGAGTAGTTGGTAGTAGTAAACGGACTTGCAAGCTCAGTATAGGTTTTGGTAGGATCGGCGCTTGCGCCCCGGCCCACCGCTTTACGACCCAGGAAGTCTTTATAAAGACTGTAGTACACATAACCGTCGATCAGCAGGTCTTTCGTAGCGAGACCGCGATATCCTATTTCGTATGAATTGGCAATCTCGGGTTTCAGTTTACCAAAATCGGCCACTTTCAACAACGAGGGATTGGGTGTACCATTAATTACCGAAGTACGATAGGCCACTATGCTTTCGGCAGTATAAGCAGGGCTTGTGCCAAATTTGTAGAATGTATAAAAATCAGGCAACCCGCCGATAAGTATACTGGCCGGCGTTCTCAGGTTGATCCATTGGTCCTGTGTAGAAGGGAAGCGATAAGCCTGTTGAAAAGATAAGCGAATGCTGTTGTCTTTAGCCACTTTTATTAATGCTGTAGCACGTGGCGTAAAGCGTCCATTGAAGTTTTCGTTTTTATCGTAGCGGCCCGAAACGGTTAACTTTAACCGATCGGCAATAACCCATTTCTGTACCTGCAAATAGCCGCCATATTCATTAATGCCAATAGCGCCGCTGGTATCGGCGAATATGGTACCATGCGACTTCAGTACATACCGGCGGAAATTAGCGCCCACCAGCACTTCGGCAAACTTTACATAATCGGTTAAATTATATTGGCCTTCAAAGTGCCACAAATCGGTAGCATCTTCGAATTTGGCCCCGCCTTTACTGATAGAAACATTTGTTACAGAATCGAAAGCATGGTTAAAGCCTGCCGAGCCTGGTAAAAGCCGATTCTGATCTGCAACAGTCCGCGCTGCAGCATGTGCGTTGGCATCGCTGTAAGCAGGCTGAAAGCCTCCGCCACCGGCCAGAGGCAGTATTCCCAATACGGCGGCGCCATAGGTTCCGGCATATTGCTGAAACCAGTTTTGATCGCTTTTCCAGGTTCTGTTAATGGCTACAGCAGCGGTAGTTGCCGTATAGGCATCGCCTGAATTTTCCTGAATGGTATAAGCCCTGAGGAACCAGTTTTTGGCTTTAAACTCCAGCTTATATTGACCCATTTGCAGGTTTTTGATGCTGTATCGGTCGGCCCCTGTATATACCGTTGTACCGGTGCCCCAGTATCCCACCAAAGAGGCTTCAACATCATCGCTAAGTTTATAATATAATCCGCCCGATAGTTTTACATTGTAGGTATTATAATTAACGAGGGTATTTTCATTATATCCCGTACGGCTTACATTTTGCCCGAGTTGCGAATTAAAGGTGCCCTTGTAAGGGTTGCCGTTAACAGTGCTGGTTGGCATCAGAAAAGGCAGAGCCTGTGCAAATGCGGGGCTTGCACTTGCCCAATAGGCAGCAATTTGCTGAGCATTCCAACCCAGTTGAATCTGTTGGTCAAGTCCGGCCAAAGCAGCTGTACTTGAAGGACCGCCGGCAGCAACAGTGGCTCGTACAGCCTGAGCAAAAGCGTACATACTGGCGCTGGCTTCATCACCAAACACATTCACGCCATCATAATTCGGGTCAGATGTACGGTCGCCACCTTTTAATGAACTGAACACATTATTACGTTGCAGGTTGCGGTAATCGGCGGCCTGCCAGTCATCGGCTTTAACAAATTGTCCCGAAAATTTAAAGGCAAAGCGTTCGCCGACCTTTTTGGCATAACGCAAACTAACATCGTAATAAGGTGTGGCATTGTCTTTATTGGGATCATTGAAATGCATAAGCCCATACTTTACCTGTGCGCTTAAGCCCTGATATTTAAAAGGACTTTTGCTGGTCATAAGTAATGTACCATTCATACCACCCGAACCATACAACGCAGATGAAGCGCCCTGCAGCAACTCAAGGTTATCAACATCCAGCTCCGTCATACCAACGATATTACCCACTGAAAAATTTAAACCCGGCGCCTGGTTGTCTATACCATCAACCAGCTGGTTGAAGCGCAGGTTACCACTACCGTTAAAACCCCGTGTGCTGATCGTTCTGAAAGTTAAACTCGATGTGGTAAGGTCAACCCCTTTCAGGTTGGCCACCTGATCGTAATAATTAGGCGCCGCCGCTGCGCGGATAGCGCCCACATTCATCCGTTCAATAGAAACCGGCGACTCCAGTATCCTTTCCGGCACGCGGCTGGCAGAGACTACCACTTCTGTGCCCAGGCTGGAACCCGGTACAAAATCGATTTGCAGCGATTGACCCGAACTGTTTACAGCAACTTCCTGTGTTGTAAATCCGATAGACGTAATAACAAGTGTGAAAGGAAGCGGATGTGAGGTCGTTAATTTAAAATTCCCTTTTTCATCGGTGAAGGTTCCTGTACCCGTTCCCTTAATAGTAATTGAAACAGAGGGTACGGTTTCTTTGGAAACACTATTTCGAATAGAACCCGAAACAGTGGTTTGAGCGCTGGCAGCAATAGTTAACAATAATAGAAAGGATAAAGCTGCCAGGCAACGAGAGCAATTACTCATAGCATGGAGTTTTTATGGTTATAGAGCAAAATACGACTTGTAATTTTGAACAGAAAATTTTATTTAATCACATCTTATTGATTTTGTTGATATTTCGGGAATTCTTTTTTTTCTTAGTTTTTCGCAGCTCTGGTAACTTCGGCCCATGAAATCCTTTCAATTTCCACAGCAAACGAGGTTCTATAAAGGTAAAGTACGTGATGTGTATACCATTGCCGATCAATGGCTGGTAATGGTGGCCAGTAACCGCATTTCAGCATTCGACGTAATACTTCCCCGCCCCATCCCTTATAAAGGACAAGTATTAAATCAGATTGCTGCTTATATGCTGAACGCCACAAGCGACATTTGCGCCAATTGGTTAACCGATGTTCCGGCGCCGAACGTATCAATCGGGAAAAAATGTGTGCCGTTTAAAATCGAAATGGTTGTTCGCGGCAATTTAACAGGGCATGCGTGGCGTACTTACGCCAGCGGTAAACGCGAATTATGCGGCGTACCCTTGCCCGAAGGTATGAAAGAAAACGATTTATTCCCCACCCCCATCATAACGCCCAGCACTAAGGCCGAAGAAGGTCATGATGAAGATATTTCAAAAGAAGCCATTATTGCTTCAGGGCTGGCAACGGAAAGCGAATGGGCTATACTGGCAGCCTATGCGCTGAAATTATTCGCCCGCGGAAAAGAAATTGCCGCCAAACAGGGATTAATATTAGTTGATACCAAATATGAGTTTGGAAAGATCGGCGACGATATTTACCTGATGGATGAAATTCATACCCCCGATTCGAGCCGGTATTTTTATGCCGATGGGTTCGAAGAAAGGCAAAAAACCGGCGAACGCCAGAAACAGCTGAGTAAGGAATTTGTGCGCGAATGGCTTATTGCCAACAATTTTATGGGAAAAGAAGGGCAAACCGTTCCCGAAATGAGCGACGAATGGGTAAATACCATTTCGCAACGATATATTGAATTATACGAAAAAGTGATCGGCGAAAAATTTAATCCGCAGGAATTGAGTGATGAAGAAACCAATGAGCGTATTGTGGCGGCACTGGGAAAGTTGAAGTAAGCCCGAAGTCGGAAGTCAGAAGTCGGAGGTCAGAGGTCTGAAGTCAGAAGAGCATCAATAGCTGACATCAGGCTTCTGACTTCAGACCTCAGATAATACATTTACAAATCAATGATAGACCAGGATTTTTGCGACTTTCTGTGCTTCACAAAATAAGTATTCAATTGTATTAGGGCTTCGGGGCCTACGTCTTCAAATCGGTTATTTAATCTTTTAAATATGTCATTTGAGGCTCTTTGCCATCATTTAATTCTTCAAATTGATCATTTAAACCTTTAATTACGGCATTTGAAGCTTTTAGCCCCCATTTATTTCTTCAAATTGATGATTTAAAGGATTAAATCGGTCATTTAATTCTTCAATAAAGCTATTTAAATTATAAATCACCAATTTTTAATCTCAAATCGCCGATTTGAATCTTTAATCGGTGGCTTCATTCTTCAAATGATCGATTTCAAGGATTAAATCAGCCATTTAATAATTAAAATCGCCGATTTGAATCTTTAAACGATGATTCAATTCTTCAAATGACCCATTTCAAGGATCAAATTGTAGATTTAAAGAATTTTGCGCTCATTTAATTCTTCAAAATCATCGCTTAATTCTTCGATACGATAATGAAATTACGCTAAGTGCCCCTTCCTAAAATTACCTGACACTTTAATCGTTCGCTTGCATTATTCCCATCCGCGCATCGTACCTGCATTTTCGGATTTGATAAAAATCACTGCCCCTGCTGCCCGTTATCATTGTACAGCAATTAAATAATAAATAACTTCTATGGTTGATTTTAATGGTGATTTTCTTAAAATGAAAGGAGGTTACTATGAACACCATTACTGCAAAATTTGGTTTTTATTCAGCTGTTATTGCGTTCATTGCGGCAGTTGGATATTGTGTGGCCCAACTTCTTCAAATAGCAGGCGTAATTGGTTTTCCGTGGGATGAAATCACGATATACGGATTTTCTCTTTGTATAGCCATACCTTTTATGCTGGCGTTGCTGGCGCTTCATTATTCGGCACCAGCCGAAAAAAAGATATGGAGCCATTCGGCACTCCTGCTGGCGATCATGTATACGGTATATGTAACGCTTGTTTACGTTGTGCAACTGGAGGTTGTTATTCCACAGAAGTTAGGGGGAGAAACGCAGGACATAAAAGTGCTGTTGATGACAGAACACTCATTGTTTTGGACGCTCGATGGACTTGGGTATATTTTAATGGGCCTGTCGACTTTCCTGGGCGCTTTTGTATTTGCGAAACAAGGTTTTGAAAAATGGCCCCGCTGGTTCTTTTTGGCCAATGGATTCATGGTTCCTGTAATTACCTTTGTATATGTTTATCCGCATTTTTCAATTCCCATATTAATGCTCGGTTCTCCCTGGATGATCACCGCTCCCGGATCAATATTATTCTTAGCGATCTTTTTTAAAAAAAGTATGAAGGATACTACACACGTGGCGGGTTTTCGGGCTGATGCATTGAAGAAGGAATTACAGTTTTAACAGCAGTTCTTTATGCAAAGGGTGAGCCATCCATCAACTGGCAGTTGGCCCACCCTACTCATATCAAAACCCTTAGTGTTTTATTATTTCAGCGCGATAACCCGCCTTTTCAATGGCCTGTTTAATCTGCTCTTCATCGGCCTTTTCTGTTGATACCGTTAATAATTTATCGGGTGACTGTAAATTAACTTCCCAATTATCTTCCCCCGCAACTTCATTTAATGCAGGCGTAACACCGGCAACACATCCAGAACATTTAATGTTCGTTTTAAATTGTACTGTTTCCATGACTGATTCTTTTTGAATATTGTTTATTTACTGTTGTAAAATTACAGTCAGGTAACGGTGGTACTGTTATACAATTAAGGGTGTGTTTTACATAATTTATATGCCAATTTCAACCGTTACTTCATTGTTTAACGGATAACTCTGACATAAAAGAATGAACCGGTTATCGACATCCTCTTTTCTTAATGAATAATTATTGACCATGATTACCTCTCCGGAAAACAGCTTTGCCACACACTTACCACAGGTTCCGCTCTTGCAGGAATAAGGCAATGGTATTCTGTCTTCCAGCGCAGCGGCTAAAATCGACTGACCGGGCTTTACTTCAAGCAGGTTGGTTTGTTCATAATAATGCAGTAATACTTCCTGCTCACTATTGGGCAATATCACTTCGTTTGGCTGCTCCCGGGCTGCAAACCATTCCATAAAAATGTTATCCGCAGCTATTTGCATAGATGTCAACAGTTCCCTGTACATGTTCATGAGTTCCACCGGGCCGCATATAAAATATTGCACACCCGACGCCGGGTCCTGAACGTATTGTTTCATCAGTTTCCGGGCAGTTAAACTGTTCATCCTGCCTTTAATAAACGGCTCCGGCAACGGATCACCGGCCTGTGCAGGTTGAGAAACTGCATATACAACATGTAACCTGCTTTTATACTGCAGTTGCCAATTTGCAATCGCAGATCTGAATATAATATCGTTTTTTGTGCGGACCGAATAAATTAATGTAACCATCGTATCGGGTGATCGCTCTAAAACTGAACGCGCTATAGAAAACAAGGGTGTTATTCCGCTGCCACCAGCAAGCAATACAATATGCCTGCATTGATAGGTAGTTATTAAAGGAACAAAGGAACCATGCGGCCCCTCAATCTCCCACTCAGGTATTTGCTGCGCATTATCTAAAATGTGATTGCTCATACGGCCGCCGCTTACCCGTTTTACAGTAATGGCGGGATATGCATCTGTTGGCAATGAAGACAATGAGTAAGAACGGGTTACTTTTTCTCCGTTCACCGGCACGCTTACATTTACAAATTGTCCCGGTTCATAGTCAAATGGCAGATCTGTATCAAATACAATCGTCACCGTATCGCTGGTTTCCCAAATCACCTGGCGGGTACGCCATACATAGCTGTTTTTTCTGATATTCATTTTATAGGGTTCTGATTACTAAACGCCCGTTCTTTACAAGCGGTAATAATACACTTAAAATGATTACATTGTTCATTACAATTTTGCCACCTTTAACCGCAAGCTATTACTCACCACCGAAACCGAACTCAAAGCCATAGCCGCACCTGCGATCATAGGATCTAACAAAAAGCCGTTTACAGGGTATAAAATACCTGCCGCAATGGGAATACCAATAACATTATAAATAAAGGCCCAGAAAAGATTCTGACGAATGGCTCTTACTGTTTTCTGCGAAAGCTTTAATGCTTTTGGTATGCTGTTTAAATCAGAAGTTATGAGCGTCATTTTAGCCACATCCATAGCAATATCCGATCCTTTACCCATGGCAATACTTACATCGGCCTGTGCAAGCGCCTGTGAATCGTTGATGCCATCTCCTACCATGGCAACCACTTTGCCGGCTTGTTGTAATTGTTTGGCAAAAGCAGCTTTGTACGATGGCATTACTTCGGCCTTATAGTTTTTTATACCAACTTTTCGCGCTACAGCGGCAGCGGTATGTTTATTGTCGCCCGTAAGCATGTATACCTCAATGCCGTTTCGCTGCAGGGTTTCAATGGCTGTACGGGATGTTTCTTTTATTTTATCGGCAATGGCAATAATGGCCAGTACACTGTTGCCTGCTGCAAACCAGATCACTGTTTTTGCATCTTCCTGCAACAACGACGCTTTTGCAGCTAATTGTCTGTTGATGTTGACATTGTTTTCATCCATTAAAGTTTTATTGCCTACCCAAAAAAGGCTGCCGTTAAACATTCCTTTCACACCTTTACCGGTAATGCTTTCAAACGACTGCAGACTCAGGTTTGCAGCACCCCTGTTGTTCAGATGATTCACTATCGCTGCGGCCAGCGGATGTTCTGATTGCTGTTCGAGCGCATATAAAATTGCCTTTAATAAGGGTTGCTCCTCTTCTTTCACATTCCAAACTATATCGGTTACAACCGGTTTGCCTTCTGTTATGGTACCTGTTTTATCTAATATGATGGCATTCACCTTATGTGCCAGTTCAAGACTTTCTGCATCTTTTATAAGAATATTATTTTCAGCGCCCTTTCCTACCCCAACCATAATAGCTGTAGGCGTAGCCAGGCCCAGCGCACATGGACAGGCTATTACCAGCACCGTAACCGATGTAAGCAAGGCGTGGGTAAACGCATTATCAGCACCTGAAATCATCCACATGATGAATGTTAGCAAGGCAATACCAATCACCACCGGAACAAAAATGCCGGCAATTTTATCAACCAGTTTTTGCACGGGCGCCTTACTGCCCTGCGCTTCCTGCACCATTTTAATGATCTGTGCCAGCAACGTATCAGCACCTACTTTATCGGCCCTGAAATGAAAGCTGCCCTTCTGGTTAATAGTACCAGCAAAAACCGACTCACCGTTTTTCTTTAAAACAGGTACCGGTTCACCCGTGATCATGCTTTCGTCAACATACGATTCGCCATATACTACAGTGCCGTCGACTGGTATTTTTTCGCCGGGCTTTACCAGTAGCACATCATTTGCTTTTACTGCTGCAATGGCAATTTCACGCGTACTGCCATTTTCATAAACCAGCCATACGGTTTTTGGTTGCAGCCCCATTAGCTTTTTAATGGCCGATGAAGTATTTGATTTTGCTTTTTCCTCGAGCAATTTTCCAAGTGATATAAATGCAATGACCACAGCGGCCGCTTCGAAATATACATGTGCATGCAGGCCACGCTGGTGCCAGAACCCGGGATAAATGGTGTTAAATGCACTAAACAGCCAGGCAATACCGGTGCTCAATGCAACCAGGGTATCCATATTGGCTTTTTTATGCTTTGCCTGTTTAAATGCATTCACAAAAAAACTTCGGCCAAAATAAAACACTACCGGTGTTGCCAGCGCCATCATGATGTAATTGGCATGGGGCATATTCATAAGAAACATTCCTATAATAACAATGGGAAGCGACAATAACGACGACCAAATGGTTCTTTGAACCAGGTTGTGATAGTGCTTTTGGCGGGCAGCTTCTTTTACTTCGTCCTGATTTTCTTTTGTAATAACCAGATCGTAACCTATGGAACGAATAGTGCTTTGCAGCATTTCGGGCGTAACCAGGGTTTGATCGTATTCGGCCCAGGCGGTTTGACTGGCAAAGTTCACCCCTGCACTGCTAACGCCCGGCACCGATCGAAGCATCGATTCAACGCTTACCGCACAGGCAGCACAGGTCATTTCCAATACCGGAAATGTTTCTTTTATAATATTTGTTCTGCTTTGTTTTGTTGTAACAGTTTTCGAACGATCTGCAGTAACGGATATCATAGTTGTAAGATTTCACACAAATTTCACAGGTAGCGGCCGCCTCATTGTTACACTATTCGGGGTTAATTGTATATAATTCAGGCAGCAGATTTATTTGTTATATAATTATGCAGGAACGTTATATAATTATGGCGGGATGAACGTTTTGGGGCTGTATGTATGTTTGCGCAATGTGTGAATAGCGCGCGAGGTTATTTAACCCGCCAGCCGGCGGGCTGTTCAATATATCCGTTTCGGCCCCGCTGTTTGCGCGAGGCCCCATAGCTTAATTAATGTTATAATTAATTCTGCATTTCTCTTATTTCGGCATACCCATCAAATTCAAATATGGGGCATGATTGCATGATATCGGATGCTTCGGATATATCACTTGCTTTTAATAACAGGAATCCACCCACTATTTCGGTACCCACTTTGTGAATATCATCTGAAACCTGTATGGGATTACCTTTTAATATTTTTCCATTCAATGTTAAGCCGCTGCCGCCGTTGAGTTTGCCTTCTTTTCCCCATTTCTCAAACCAGGCTTTCCAGTTTTGCTGGTGTTGCTGAATTTCTTCTGGTGTGTGCTGATGCGTTCTTCCGTCGGGTTCGCGAAAAATGACAATAAAGTTCTTCATTAGCTAATGCATTTTGATAACTCAATACCGGTCGATTCTTTAGGATGAAGATGCAGTAAAGAAGGCACAAGATACAACATAAGAAGGCACAAGAAACAAGGCATAAGGTACAAGTGGTTGAAATTTGAACAGGAGTGATTTGATAATACATACTGAACCGCAAGCCTTGAGCCTTGCATCTTGAAACTTGTACCTTTTTTCCTATCTTCCCTTTATGAAAAAGATATGGTATAAAATTTTATTGCTTGTATTTCCCGTTATGAGTTACGCGCAAACTGAATATTATTTGCTGATAGGCACCTACACAAAAGGTAAAAGCGAAGGTATTTATGTGTATAAAATGAATACCGAAACCGGTGAGATAAATATGGTAAGCAAAGTCGCCGCTTCAAATCCTTCGTATCTCGATATTTCGCCCGATGAAAAATTTGTATACGCGGTAAATGAAGGCGGTGACGATAAAGGCAGCGTATCGGCTTTTTCATTTAATAAAAGCAATGGCATCCTTCAATACATCGATAAACAAACCAGCGGAGGCGATCACCCCTGTTACGTAGCCGTTAACAAAACCGGTAAGTGGGTAGCAGCTGCCAACTATTCAGGGGGTAGTTTTTCTACATTGCCCGTAATGGCCAATGGCACGTTAGGCGTTCCCAATACCATTCAGCATACCGGCAGCAGTGTAAACAAAGAGCGGCAGGATAAACCGCATGTGCATTCAACCGTGTTTTCGCCTGATGACAAATATATTTTTGTGCCCGATTTAGGGCTCGATAAAGTGATGATCTATTCTTTTAATGCAGGAAGCGGAAAACCAGAACCTGCGCCAACGCCTTTTGCCGCCACACCACCCGGTACCGGCCCCCGCCATTTTACATTTCATCCCAATGGTAGGTTTGCTTATCTGATTGAGGAAATGGGCGGCGAAGTAGCTGCTTATAAATACAACGATGGAAAGTTAACGCTGATACAACGTGCATCTTCTTTACCAGCCGGTTTTACAGGTAAAAAGTGGGCAGCCGATATACATATTTCGCCCGATGGCAAATTCCTGTATGCCTCTAACCGAACGCCATCCAATACCATTGCTGTTTTTAAGATCAATAATAAAAACGGAAAAGTTACACCAATAGGTTTTACACCTACAAAAGGCGATGTGCCACGTAATTTCTCCATCGATCCGTCGGGCAATTTTTTACTGGTTGCCAATCAGGAAACCGACAATGTGGTGATCTTTAAACGCGATAAAAAAACAGGTTTATTAACTGATACGGGGAAGCAGATTCAGGTGGGTAATCCGGTTTGCCTAAAGTGGATTTCTGTGAAGTGAAGTCGGAAGTCTGAGGTCGGAAGTCAGAAGAACCTGCGATTCATACTTCCCGCTTCTTCCTCTAATTGCATACTTCATACTTCTTACATCATATATCCTGCTTCTCACTCCCTTCCTTATCATTGAACTTACCCTCATTCAATTTCGGCCTCAAACGCACGCGCGATTTATTAAAAATATTTCTGCCTTTATCGATGCCTTTGCGCAGTTCCTTTCTTCTTTCGTCGGGTAAATGAATGGTATCCTGGCATTCTTTGCTGCAGCAACCTTCATATTGCTGCCGGCAGTTTTCGCATTGTATGAATAACAGATGGCAACCATCATTGGCGCAGTTAACATGCGTATCGGCCGCATGGCCGCACTGGTGGCATCTGGCAATAATATCAGGCGTGATGCGCTCTCCCAGCCTGTTGTCGAACACGAAATTTTTACCAATGAATTTGCTGTCGAGCCCTTTGTCTTTTATCTGCTGTGCATAGTTGATGATGCCGCCTTCGAGGTGAAACACGTTCTGAAACCCGTGATGCAGCATGTAGGCGCTGGCTTTTTCACAACGAATGCCACCCGTGCAATACATGATAATATTTTTATCTTTTTGATCTTTCAGCATATCAACCGCCATCGGCAATTGATCTCTGAAAGTATCGCTGGGCACTTCAATGGCTTTTTCAAAATGACCTACTTCATACTCGTAATGATTGCGCATGTCGACCACAATCGTTTCGGGGTCTTTCATCAGCACATTCATTTGCCGGGCATTTACATATTTACCCTTTTGATTCATGTTAAAGGTAGAATCGGTAATGCCATCGGCAACTATTTTTTCACGCACTTTTACCTTCAGCACCCAAAACGATTTGCCGTCATCATCTACCGCAATATTCAGTCGCAGCTCGTTAAGTGGTTCTATGGAATACAGGTAATTTCTGAATGCCTCTACATTACTTTGCGGCACGCTGATTTGAGCATTGATTCCTTCATGGGCCACGTAAATGCGACCAAATACTTTCAGTGCCTCTAAATTTTTGTACAGCTCGTTGCGGAATTGCTCAGGATCGGCAATGGGGAAATACTGGTAAAACGAAATGGTGGTACGCGGTTCGGTTTCCTGGTACAAACGTTCTTTCAACTCCTTCTGGGAGACGCGGTTGTGTAAAATAGCCATATATTAATTTTTGCGACTGCTTGCAGGGCAGTCAAAAATTTTAAACGCCGCAAAGATAGGCAAAAAGTTTGTGGTTTATGCCCGCCCGGATGACCCGGTCGGACGGGGTTTGTAGTTTGTGGTTGGATACCGCGGTTTGGAAAGGATAAGTATATTTTTATCTGTTAATTTATACCCCTCCTGATAAAAAAACATATAATTCCCTTTTTCAGAATATCAGCGTGTTACAAATAACAGGCCTTTATAATTTTCAACGCACCTTAAACCTTAAACTTTATACCTTAAACCTTCTTTCGTATATTGAGCCCGGTTATTACGACCAAAAACCTACCATTATCGATGAAAAGAATTTATTTACCCCTGCTGGCTATGCTGGCCTTTTCGGCCTGCAATAAAAACACCCACAAATACGACACAGAAACTTATCCTGCCCGGTATGACTATTCAGAATCACGGCCGGGCACTGTGCGGCTATTTACCAAAAACGGAGAAGTAAAAGATGAGAAAACCATCGGCGGTTTTATTGAACGGCGCGATGCCGGTAAACTACTTTATTTTAACACCACACAAACGCCGCAATGGGATTTTTACTGCTATGTTGAGCTTTTCAAACAGGATTCCGTGCGATTTATGACGGGCGGTTTTGTTAATTGTAGTTTATTTGAATGGGGCAACGACCGGTACCTGATCCCAAAAGATACTTTCTCGATGTACACCAATAGCGATTACAACAATCAACAGTACCTGATGCAGGTGCGAAATACTTTTTCTGATTATCAGCCCCTATACGAAACATTGACCGGCGATCTGTATCCCAAACGCCGCTTTAAACCTTTGTATTATATGAGGCGAACACCTGAGGGCCTGAAAGTGCCGTTTATCAACTCGCTGCTATTTCCGCCCAACTGGAATCCAACCATTCAGATCTATAATAATTCATTAAATGGAAATGGATATACCAGTTTAGCGGAAAAAGACACATTGCTGGTGCAGGAGGTGGTTACTATTTTGAAGAAGAAGTGAGTGGCTGCGTAAATACGAATATCGAATATCGAATATTGAATTATGAATATTGAATTTCGAAGTGAAATCAACTTCAGCGTTCAGCGTTCGGCATTCGGCGTTCGGCGTTCAGCGTTCAGCGTTCGATATTCGATATTATAATTTCCCAAACCCTCTGATACCCAGCCGTACCCCCGTTAAACCATGGCGCCCCTTGTCGAAGCCCCACACCCAGTCGATACGGGCTATTTTAAGCAGGTTTTCAAGGCCGGCGAACACTTCTACATACTGGCGGTCTTTATCGGCATAAAACGCATTGGAGCCCATTACAAGATAGCAGTTCAGGTTGCGGATCAATGGAATTTTGTTGGTAAGCAACCCATTGAAATGATGTTCGATGTGCCCTTCGAGGTACCCGCGGTTTTTGTTACTGTATTTATAGTATGATAATAACTGAAAGCCGTTGAGGTATTCAACTGATGCAAGGATCTGGTTGCCGTTAAAATGCGTATAGTCTATCACTTCAACACTGTCGCGTTTTAAAAACCCGCCGATGGCCAGCCGGTATTTGAAATTTCCACCCAGTTTTAAATTCAGGTTATCGTTCACCTCTACACGCCATTTTGAATAATTGATATCGCTTCCCAGCACATTATGAAAACCCTGCCAGTATGTGAAAGTTAATGTAGGAAAGCGGGAACCCGTATTAACGATCCTGTCGGGAAATTCGATATACTTTGTGCCGGGCCGCCAGCTGAATCCGATATTGCCGATAAAAGCCTGGTGCCGGTGAAAATTTTCCGCCATCAGTTCAATCGGATAGTTCGGTGTGAACTCAACATCCTTTCTGTCGCGGATCGAATATGAGGTTGTATTTTCAAGCGGTATACGGTCTTCGTATTTCAATTCGCCAAAAAACCGTAAACCACTGCCCACCTCTTTCGAAAAGTTCATTGTTGCGAACCATGCCTCATAAAATTTGGCATAGTTACGTTCGAACAACCAGCTGCGAATGGTATTACTCAACTGGCCAATGGGATTGGCATTATTGATCTGGTATACCCATTTACCGCCCGCTATGGAAAAAGAAGAAAAGTATTTATGACCATGCGTGTAGGTAAGCGTAGCGCCCGAATTAAAATGATGATTGCTGAGCCCGTATCGCGCCATCGGTTCAATGATTATAGCACGCCGTGAGGTAGGTATGGTATCGAGCCGCTTTACAAAACGGGCGCCAAAATTGCCCAACCATCCTTCCACCGTATTATAAGCAATGGTTTGAATAAGCGGATTGATATAAAACGTTTCCCGTCTTTTTTCACGATAGAAGTTTTGTCCAAATACAGCTATTCCCCAAAAGTTAGGTTTATTACGACGCCGGTCGAGCGAATCGAGATAATGCGGGTCTTTACGCACTTTTTCCAGACTGTCTTTTTTTCGATAATCGGCTATTTCTTCGGCCTGCAACGGAACGGGTCGAACAGAATCCCAGTAATCGGCCGGCTTTTTATTGGAACCCTGGTACACCTTCAGCCAGGTGTTGTTAAAAAACTTTTTGCCAAACAGGGGATCTACATTGAACTGTGAATACACGTTTACAAAACTTCCGTACGCATCAAAGCCCAGTAATTTAACTGCAGGATACACTACCTGTGTTTTTATTACCCATAAATCATTATTCCAGGGCACATATAATTGTTCAATGGTCAGCGAGTCGATCAGCTCCATTTGCGAGGTTTTGGTAAGCTGCAACTGCAAACTGTGTATGCGCCAGTCGCCTTCGGTAATGTTTATATAACCGCTGAATAAGGGCTCGTACCGTCGTTTGGGAATAACTTTTATACGATTGATCTCGCGTCCGTCTTCAATAAAACTTCCTTCGTAATGGTACCTGTAAAAATTCAATGCATTATGGGCAATGGGCGATATAAATCCGCGCGGGTTCAGGTTACGGCCGATCTGAATGTTGTTTTCGTAAAACGAAACTATATTGGGAGTGCTTAATCCAAAACCATCGCTGTTACCGCTGACTTTGGTTGAAAGCACTTCTATCTTGTTTTTATTGGGAATTTCAACGGAGTAGCGGGCAATGGTTTCCGACAAAAAAAGCATTTTCTTTTTGCTGGTATCGCCATCTTCAAAATCTACCTTTTCGCCCATGAACTTTTTGGGATAGTCGCGCAGCTGAAACTGGCCTTTGATATATACTTCGCACTGAAATTTTTCGGGCTTGTTCAGGTAGAATGGTCTTTTTTTAATGGCATTACGAATGATGTCATAGGCGGGGTCTTCCCCACCCGGCCTTACCACCACTTCCTTTAAACTCAGTTGTTGTAATGAAAGCTGAAAGTCGAGGGTCACATCCGCATTCTCAACGGTAATGGCTTTTTCCTGCCGGCTGTACCCTACAAACTGGGCAACAATTGTGTAGGCACCGGCATTCACTTCTAAAAAATAATTGCCTTCTTTATTGGCCGTAGTGCCCCGGGTAGTGCCTTTTATGAGAATGGATGCATATGCCAGTATTTGTCCTTTTTCGTCTGTTATCTTTCCGCTGATACGCGCAGCAAATGCTGTTGAGTAGTTTATTATAATAAAAAGAGTAAAAAATATCAATATTCTCATACTGCGACGGGGAACGGCGAAAATAAGGCCAAATGTTGAGCAGCAGTAATTTAAATAGTTAAAAAAGTTCAGCGAAAAGAATATACCTCCCCTAAATATGAGGTGTGCAATCGACCATCTTATTAAATAAATCGATTGAAGCTTATTTTACTTCTGTAACAACAGTTTTGGCAACCAAATCGCCTATACGCTGTTTGTTTTTATTGTTAGAAGCAACTACTATTCCGGTAACACCCAAAAAAGGCAGATAATCTATGAAATCGAATAAGTGCCTTAGCACCGCTTTGCCAAAGGTTAATGGCGACCCATCTTCATTAACTGTTCTCAGGCGAAAGATGGCTTTGCCAATGGTTTGTCCTTTATTATAAAATTCAATAACCGGCAGCAATAAAAACCAGGGTAACACCACCGCAAAAAATGCAGGTGCTCCGGTCAGTTGCGAAACGTGGTCGCCATCTTCATCAATCACGGGTTTACCAAAACAGAAAGTAATAATGCCAAACACTACAATAAAAATAATGTAGTCGATAATACACGCCAGCCAGCGTTTGGTTTTGGATGCCGGCACGGGAGTTGCCAGCAGGTCGGTCAGTAAATCTTCCATAAGGGTACTTAGATTATGAATAAATATACAAAATACAAAGCAAAAGATATCGGGTTGCTGGTTGCTGGTTACCAGTTACCAGTTACCAGTCACCGGTTGCCGGTTGCCGGTGGTGTGTATTCCGGGAAAACAGGTAACAGGTACCCGGTAACATTTTACCTTCTACTGCTATTTGTTTATTGCTTTGTACAATTGCAGGTATTTTCGCAGATAGCTTCCGGTCAATGCAGCACAACCACCAATGATACCAGCTACCAGTCCTGTAACAAGAATTAACAGTAATGAAGAACCGCCCAGCGGGAACAGCGTGGCCATACGGGCCGATAAAATGTGGTCATTTTGAGCATCTATCCACCAGGCCAGTAAAGCCCAGAAGAGAAACATGCTTACAAAACCGGTTAAATAAGCCATGCCGGGTTTTTGATGCATAAATATGGCCATCCCAAACGAAACCAGCGCCAGGCTTTGCCAGGGTAAATATAATCCGGCTGCAAAACTTAATATGATGGTTAAAAGTATGGTTACTGCGATCTTCATAATTTGCTAATGTGATAATTTGCTAATGTGCTAATTTGCTAATGTAAAAGCAGAATGTGCTGTCTTAAATGTTCATTAGCACATCAGCTAATTGGCACATTTGCACATTAATTAAAGTTCATTTTGAATTTGATCCGTTTGTCGTTTTTGTCGGCATCGGTCATCACCCATAACCGGTTGTATTTGCCACCTGCCCACTGGTTAATAAAATTATCATAATACTTACTACCAGGGTTGCCGCTTTGTCCGCCGGGATACACGCCCCAGGCTTCGGTTTTATCGGTTAATTCAACGATCATGCGCCAGCTGGGTCCGTGAAATTGTTTGGTGGCATTAATGATATTGGCGCCGCCTCCGATGTTTATGTGAAAGCGGCTCAAAGGCGCCAGCCGAAGCAAATGGCGTATGCCGGTATCTTTGTATTTGCCCCATTCAAGCGTTCCTTCTCCATCGGCCATTGCCATCTGGGGCACTGCTTTTTTAAAGGAAGCCGTTACCACATCCTGTACGGTTTCAACCTGTGTGGTGCTGATATTATCGGCAAATTTAAAGTTGGGGTTTCTCAGGCATTTCACCAGCGTGGCTTCTTCGGGTATAGCCACCGGTTTATGGGCCACATCAAAATCATCGTTCCATACTTCGTTTTGAAGCATATCGAACCACATCTGAAAAATGGTTGGTGCTTTTTCGGCAGGATCGCTGTTGAACTTCCAGTTTCGAACTATGTCTAAATATTTTTTTTCGTCGTTGCTTAAAGTACTCACGTCAATATTCTGCAGCAATACCGGCAAGGCTGTTTCGGCAAATACATTGTAGTTGTCGGTTTGCATTTTTTTCATGTCGTCGATGGTGATATTATTCATCTGCCGCAGGTACCGGTTGATGATAATGCCGCGGTACAGCGGATAACTGCCACCCAGGTACCAGGGATAAGTGGTATCGGTGGGCATCTGGTTGGCGCTGCTTACAAATCCACGGTCGGGTTTAACCGAATCAACATGCGGATTGTTTTCGGCCGCAATAGATCCCTGCCATAAATAGGTGGTATCGGTTCCCGGCATTATAAAATCGCCCTGGCGCCTCCATTTGGCGGGGAATTTTCCCTGCTGCCAGAGGGCTATATCGCCTTTTTTAGAAGCAAATACAAAATTTTGGCCGGGGCATGAATAATTCCTGATGGCCTGCAGGTAATCGCTGTAATTGGTCATGCGGTTGAGCAGGTAGAATGTTTTCAATTCATTCGATGGGTCGTGCGCTCTCCACCGAACAGCAAAGTTTCCATATTCGGTGCGGCTGTTTCCGGTAAAGGAGCCATCGTATTGAACGGGGCCAAAAATGGTATAGGCTACGGTATCATAAAAAAGTTCTTTCCCTTTTATTTTAAACGTATCGATATGCAATTCGCTTTTTCTCCATTCGCCGTTGAACCGGTATTCTTTTTTGCTTTCGTCGCGAAACTGGATGTTAAAATAATCTTTCACATCGCGGCCTGCATTGGTAACACCCCAGGCGCAGCTGTCGTTAAACCCGATTACCACTGACGGTGCGCCGGGAAACGTAACACCGTATACATTGTACTTCGGCGTGTGCAACTGCATTTCGAACCAAAGCGATGGCAGGTTCAGCCCGAGGTGCGGATCGTTACACAAAATAGGCCGGCCGCTTTTTGTTTTTGAACTATCAACCGCCCAGTTATTGCTGCCATTGTCTTTATCGGGTTTATCTATGGGAAATATATTGGCAAACGTGTTCCATAAAAAATAAATAGAGTCGGAGTTCACCGGCATCTTTGGGCGTGCCGCCGGTTGTTTATAAAAAGTGGTGCCTTTGGGCACAATGGGATCGAGCGAATCCTGCATAATGGGATACAGTTCCTCAAAATCCTGCTTACTTAGCACATTGCGTACATTGGTATATTCGATATCATTTTCGGCTCCGGTTAAATCGTAGCTCATGTATTTCAGGAACAGCGCCGTTTTAAGGTTGTTCCAGTGTTCGGGCACATAATTCAGCAGGCGGTATTCAAGCGGCAGTTCGTTGGCCGGCAAATGATCGATATAAGCGTTTACACCTGCTGTATAGGCATTGAGCATATTGTGGGTAGCTGTATCGCTTTCCATGAAATCGAGGGAACGGCGGGCGCCATATACCATGCCTACGCGCCGCATATTACGGTCGTAATTCAAATAGGCACCGTTTGGCCCCGAACCCAGTATTTCTGATAACCGGCCTGCTGCAGCATAGGTTTGAAATTCCATTTGCCACAGGCGGAACTTTGCATGTAAATATCCCTGAACAAAATACAGGTCGTCGTCGTTTTGCGCAAATACATGCGGCACCATTCTGTCATCAAAATATACCTGTACTTTATCTTTTAGTTGCGGAAAGTTCAGATCAAGATCGGGCTGGCCATCAACCGGCTCAGCATTTTGCCAGAAGCCGTGCTGCGGGCTGAGAAAGCGCCCCAATGGCGGCAAACTTCCTAAAGGAATGCTTAATACAATGATCAGGGTTAAAGTAACAACGGCGGTTACGATTAATGGGATAATGCGCATATGGCTATATTCACATCGGGGTTAGAGTATTTTTAAAAGTAGGATATTTTTTTTAAAAACCTCACCCCATTCCCCTCTCCTTGAGGAGAGGGGAATGGGGTGAGGTTAGAATTACCACAAAGTTGTATTGCCTCATATACAACTAATGCTGAATTTTGTAAGGCAATACAGGCAATAAATACCTGAAAACAGAAAGATATGGAAGCCCGGATTTATCAGAGACAAAAGTGGATACTGGCTATATTATTTGCCGGGTTGTTATTAATAGCGCTATTTGTATAAATATCATACATAATCTCGTTTCACAGTTCAGTAGTCATCAGCAATCGTTTAGTTCAACAACCTTAGAGGTTACAGTCCGTGGTACCAATCCCGCCTTCACTGGCGGGATTTTTTGTTTGCACAAACTCCAAACCACAAACCATAAACTGATTAAAATTTAGTAACTTACCTATCAGTTCTTTTCTTTATTCGTCACCTAAATATTGTTTGCTATGAAAAAGACAGCCCAATATGCCATGGCAATGCTACTGGTTCCATGGCTGTCCTGCACCAATCATCCGGTACAGAACCTTGCAAATCAGCCTCCGATGGTGGCCGGCGAAAAAGCCGATATGATACTCCCGCCCGTAAAAGACACCTTACTTCCCAGTGGCAGACGAAACATTTACCTGGCCGGTCTGCGCAATCAACCCGGATTTTTTATTGAACGCTATATTTTTCCTCCGGGTTATAAAGGAATGCCGCACGTACATAATTCTGATCTATACGTTACCATTATCAGTGGCGCCGCCCATATTGTAATGGAAAAAACATTCGATACTACCGTAGCAACAAAAGCCTATGGCCCCGGAAGCTTTGTCATTATCAAGGCCGACCAGCCGCATTATGAATGGTTTACTCAGCAATGTACTATGCAGGTAGCAGGTATTGGCCCTAATGAAACCTACTATTTATCCGAAGAGCAGGGAAAGAAGAAAAGCTGATGCCAGGTACCGGATACCGGTTGCCTGTCACCTGGTACCGGTATCAGGTAACCGTAAATAATATCT
The DNA here is from genome assembly GCF_059587045.1 of Niastella sp. sgz303648. Lineage (NCBI taxonomy): Bacteria > Pseudomonadati > Bacteroidota > Chitinophagia > Chitinophagales > Chitinophagaceae > Niastella > Niastella sp. sgz303648. The sequence continues at coordinate 127,624 of NZ_JCAPSW010000016.1, forward strand.
TCACCTTTTTAACACCTTTACCACCCGTTGCAGCTCATCCATACTGTTAAACGCATGCAACACAATCCGCAACCGCTCCTTTCCGGCCGGAACCGTAGGATATAAAATAGCACGTACATCAAGGCCACCGGCCTGTAGTGTGGCGGCTACCTGTTTAACCTCGTCGTTACCGGGAATGATAACTATTTGTATAGGCGTAACCGAAGGTAACTTTTCATAAACGCCCTCTGCCTGCTGAAAAAAGCTGATCAGCTGCTGCAAATGGCTGCGTTCGGTATGCATACCGGGAAACAATTCATAGGCACTGCGCATGGCTGCAACACTGTCTTCGGGCAATGCAGTGCTGTAAATAAAAGAACGCGAAAAATTAATGAGGTAATCTCTTAATAAGGCGCTGCCCAGCACAATAGCGCCATGACAGCCTACGGCTTTTCCGAATGTATGAATACGGGCAAAACATTTTGCCTGCAGTTGTAAATGCTGCACCAGCCCCTGTCCCTGCTCTCCTACTACACCGGTTGCATGCGCTTCATCAACGATCAGATGCGCACCGTACTGGTCGCATAATGTACTGATGGCTTGCAACGGCGCCATATCGCCATCCATCGAAAAAACCGATTCGGTAACCACGAATATGGTACCCGTTGCCGCCTGCAATCTTTTTTCGAGGTCGGCAAGATCATTATGTTTAAATGAAAACGATTGTGCAAAGCTTAACCTGATGCCATCACGCAGCGAAGCATGACTGAGATAATCATATATAATTGTATCACCGCGCTGCGGCACACAACTTAATAAACCCAGATTGGCATCATATCCCGAATTGTATATAAGTCCGGCGGCTGCTTCATGAAAAGCGGCCATCATTTTTTCGGTTGCTTCTATCAGCGGGTAATTGCCTGCCAGCAACCGCGATCCTGTAGCACCATGTGTATACGTTTCATGCGGTTGCGATGCCAGTTTTTTTTCGATCAGCCGGTTGTGTACAATGCCCAGGTAGTCGTTTGAGCAAAAATCTGTTTTGCCTTCGGGCAACCTCAACTGACGAAATGCATTTTGCAGCTTTCGTTCGTTCAGCTTCTTTAATAAAAAATCGTCATTCATATATTAGTCCGGAAGTCGGAAAGTCAGTAAAGTCCGAAAGATAGATAAATAGTCCGAAAGTCGGTCCCGATAGCTATCGGGAGGAAAGTTCGAAAGACTTGACCTTAGATCGTATTTCTTCCGGACTTCCGGTCTTTCGGTCTTTCGGACTTTCGGACTTTCGGTCTTCCATTCCGACTTCCGGTCTTTCGGTCTTTCGGACTTATAAAGTACCTTTATGCACCTTTATGAGCACTGCAAACGACACCAAAAATATATTAGGGTTGCACCTGCCCACCGATCCGCGCTGGGTGAACCTGGCCGAAATGTCACTGGAACATATTCTCACCGATCATGCTTATTGCGAGCAGAAAGCGGCTACCAGCTGCATTTCACTGATACAGCGTTACAGCGATAAAGAAAAGCTGGTGAACGAGCTGTCGCCCATTGTTACAGAAGAATGGGGCCATTTTCGCCTGGTGCTGGCCGAATTACAAAAACGCAACCTGAAACTGGGAAAGCAACGCAAAGATGAATACGTGAACCTGTTGCTTGCCTTCGAAACCAAAGGCGGCAGTGAAGAACAACGGTTGCTCGATAAATTACTCATATGCGCCCTTATTGAAGCCCGCAGCTGCGAACGCTTTAAACGCCTGAGCGAAGGGCTCGACGATGAATACCTGCGTAATTTTTACCGCCGTTTTATGGAAAGCGAAGCAGGCCACTACCACCTGTTTATTGAACTGGCCGAAACGTATATGGAAAAATCCACTGTACGCAAACGCTGGCAGCAGTGGCTCACATATGAAGCGGAAATCATGAAAAAGTTAGAAATACGAGGTGATAGAATGCATTAAAAATGCTGAACGCCGAACGCAAAACGCTAAAGGCTTAACGCAAAATGCAGCAGGCATAACGCCTGGAACCTGCGTTAAGTGTTACGCGTTACGCGTTCAGCATTAAGCGTTAAGCGTTAAGTTTTTCAACATACAGCTTCACATACTCATCCAGCTTCTTTCTGCGATATTGCATAATCCAACGTGGATGCGGCAATGGAATGATCTTTTTAAAGAACTGATGTTTTTCATTCAGCCGCTGAAATATTTTGTAGTTGGTGCCTTCGCCCAAACAATAACACACATCGGTGGTGGTAGCAATTGTTTTAATCTGTTGTTGAATGCAATGAATGATAAACGGCTCGCTGTTTTTGAGCAACTCCTTATCATCATAATAATTCAGGTTGATGCCGTTTTTGGTAAATCCCAAAGGCGATAAGGCGGTGATGAAAAAATCGTGGTAAAATGATTTGACGCCGCCATACGCTTCAATAACCGCATAAACAAACAACGACGACAACTCGGCTTTTTTCGGCAGATCGTTATCAATACCACATACTTCCTTTAAACGAACAGGATCTGTAAACGGAATACCGGTTATACCGCCGCCAAAACGGCCGGGATTGATACCGAATATAAATACACGCGGATGATGGTCGTTATAAAATTTATTATAGAAAGTTTCGGTCAATTGCCACGAACCCGCATCGGTAAAAGGGTTCATAATGCCTACATCTTTTGGCAATTTGATATCAGGCGAAAGACTTTTATAAAATTTTAGTATTGCATACGATTGCGTAAGATTTTGCGCAGCGGTTTTCATTACATCAAATTTGGTATTTTGGTGGTTCAGGTGTGCCACACTTTGAAAGTGTGGCACACCTCAAAACAAATTTAAGTTTATGAACCGAAGAACATTTGTCAAAAATACCGGGCTGTTAACAGCCGGTTATGCCGTTTTACCTGGTGCCCGGATATACGCAGCCGCCGACCCCGTTGTTAAACTGGGCTTTATAGGCGTGGGATTACGCGGGCAAAATCATCTCGACAATGCGCTTCGGCGTAAAGATGTAAATGTAATTGCCATTTGTGATATTGATGACCGTATGCTTGATATGGCCGGTGATATTTTTAAAAAATCGGGCAAACCGATGCCCAAAGTATTTAAAGGCGATCCCTATGCCTGGAAAAAGATGCTCGAACTGAAAGAGCTGGATGCCGTGATCATTGCCACGCCCTGGGAATGGCATGCGCCCATGATCATCGGTTGTGTTGAAGCCGGAATAAAATATGTAGGCACCGAAGTGATACTGGGCATTACCATGCAGGACCACTGGGATGTGGTAAAAGCGGCAGAACACCATAACGCCCATGTAATGATGCTCGAAAATGTGTGCTACCGCCGCGATGTAATGGCAATACTGAATATGGTTCGGCAGGGTTTATTCGGCGAACTGATACACATGCAGGCCGGTTACCAGCACGATCTGCGGCGTGTAAAATTCAATAACGGACAAACAGCTTATGGCGGCGGCGTTGAGTTTGGCGAAAAAGCATTTTCAGAGGCTCGCTGGCGAACCGAACATTCCGTTCACCGTAACGGCGACCTGTATCCTACCCACGGCATTGGCCCCGTAGCCGAAATGATCAACATCAACCGGGGTAACCGGTTTGTATCGCTTTCGTCATTTGCCACCAAATCGCGTGGCTTGCATGAATATATTGTAAAGAACGGCGGCGAACAACATCCCAATGCGAAAGTAAGTTTCCAATTAGGCGATGTGGTTACCACCATGATCCGTTGCGCCAATGGTGAAACCATTTTATTACAACACGATACCAATTTACCACGCCCCTATTCGCTCGGCTTCAGGGTGCAGGGTACCAAAGGTATTTGGATGGATGTTAATCATTCGCTGTATATCGAAGGCGTAAGCACCACCAACGACGCCTGGGAAGATGCCAAAGCATACCTCGACAAATACGATCATCCATTATGGAAACGCTGGGGCGCCGGCACCGAAGGCGCCGGTCATGGGGGTATGGACTTTTTTGTATTGCACGCCTTTATTGAATCGGTAAAACGCAAAACCGCCACACCGATGGATGTATATGATGCAGCCGCCTGGAGCGCCATTACACCCCTGAGCGAGCAAAGTATTGAGATGGGTAACCAAACGGTGGATTTCCCTGATTTCACCAGCGGACAGTGGATGTATAGGAAGAATACGTTTGCCCTGAATGATGAGTATTAAATATCGAATGTCGAATAATGAATTTTGAATTATGAAGTGAATACAACTTCTACATTCGACATTGGACATTCATTATTCGATATTTTTTATTGGAGAAAATACCGTATGTCATCATCCAGGTTCAAAAAGGGGTATTTTCTTTGTAATTCCCGGGCCTTTTCGAGGTGCGACTGTAAAAACTTTTTATGTGCTTCGGTAGATGGCTGAAAAGGTTTGTGTTTACGGGCGATAACGATCTTTTTAATTTCCTCGGCCAGTTGCTGCGCTTTTTCATCAACAAAATGGCGCATGAACTTATCCAATACAAACTGCGTAGCCTGGTAATTGGGATGCACCATATCGATATCGTAAAAACGGTAATCGCGCAACACATCTATCACCAGTTCATAGGCAGGAAAATAATACAACCTGTCGAATTTGTTTACGAGATGATGTACTACTTCTATCAGCCGTGCTTTGCTGCGGTTATTATCTATAACGCCATCGCGTATATGCCTTACCGGACTAACCGTAAAAATCACTTTCAAACCGGGATTGAACTGAAACAACTGATGCAAACAATTATCAAGCTGCGAAGTAGTGTCTTCAATTGTCATCAGGTGTTTATTGAACCAAGCTGCCGGTGTACGGTGATTGTTGGCAACCGCACCGCGTACAGCGCCCCGCCTGAACGAAATGGGCGCCTGTTCGGTAAGCCTGTACGAAAACGATGTGCCGAGGGTTATAATAAGCCAGTTGGCGGTTTTGAGATAATGATGGGCCTCCTGTTGCGAAGCGTTAATGCCGCGCAAACATTCCTGCAGATCGGTTTTTGAAAAGCGGCTGTGATGTTGCCAGCTTTGCCATACTTCATTATAATAAAAAAGCTCTTCGCTCTGGTATTGTTTATTTTGAATGTACGAAACCAAACTGCTCACCACACTCGCCGGGTCGAACAAAATACCATTGGGATTTTGCAGCACACTAAACTTTAACTCGTCGAGCTTTTCGCCGATATGCTCAGTAAAACAGGAGCCCATGAGCATAATGTTATGCTCGTAGTTAATAGGCGAAGAAAGGGTTGAAATATGTATCGGAATCTGAAGGTCCATAATCACTTTAGTAAGGTTTATTATTAACGATAAGGTCGTTGGCAGTTGCAGTATACCCATCCGATAGGTGACCCGCGGAAATTGACCTTATGAGCGTACCCATCGGATGGGTTGCTCCGTGCGCAGGAGATAACGTGGCGGCAAGCCGTGCCACAATTTGTTAGCGTGACCGGGAAAACCGAGGCACGGCTAATTGTGATTTTCATAAGGTAAATATTTCGTTAGCTAAGTTACTACTTTTAGCCAGCGCTGTTTTATTCAAATCACCTAAAATTTCATATTGTTCCAAATAAGATATGAGCCATTCTGTATCGATGTTGCCAACCAGTTCATCATTGGCCATGGGGCAACCGCCAATGCCTTTTAAAGCGCCGTCGAAACGCCGGCAACCCGCCCGCCATGCGGCTTCTATCTTGGCCTCGCGGTTTTGGGTATTGCTGTGCAGGTGAACGCCGATTGTATGTTGCGAAAGCTTGTTTATCAAATAGCTGGTAACCGAAAAAACCTGTTCGGGCGAAGCCAGTCCTACGGTATCGGCCAGTGAAATTATGGATACACCAAGCCCGGCAATTTTATTAACCCAATCAAACACAATCTCTTCTGAATACGCATCGCCATAAGGATTGCCAAAACCCATGGAGATGTAGATCACCAGTTGTTTGCCTCTTTGGATACAAATACGTTGTATTTCTTCTACCCGCTGCAGTGATTGTTCGATGGTGCTGTTGGTATTGCGCAGCTGAAAAGTTTCAGAAACCGAAAAGGGGAATCCGAGGTAGGTTATTTCATCAAATGCAGCGGCTTCTTCGGCTCCACGCACATTGGCTATAATGGCCAACAGTTTTGTAGCAGATGTTAGCTGTAAACTTTTTACCACCTCTTTTGTATCGGCCATTTGCGGAATGGCTTTGGGCGATACAAAGCTGCCAAAATCGAGCGTATGGAATCCTACCTTTAATAAAGCATTGAGGTAGGCGATCTTTTTTTCGGTAGCAATGAAAGATGGCCAGCCCTGCATGGCATCGCGCGGACATTCGACCAGTTGTAAGGGGGAGTTGGGAGTTTGCACGTTTGGATACATTTAGCACAAAAATAGGCAATAGTCAATAGGCAGTAGGCAATAAGCAACAGACAACAGACAAACAGCCTAAAACACTTTGCCAATTGCTCATTGCCTGTTGCCAATTGGTTAAAGTGCGTTCTTCCGGGCATTGATCTTCTCTTTAATCATATTAAAAAACCTGCTGCGTTCTTTTTCGCCTACTTCACTGATCAGTGTACTTTTTTTAATGATGTTTTGAAAATGCTGGTAAGTGTACTCGCAAAATACCGGGTCTTTGGTAAGCAGGTAATTGATGACCGAGTGATTTACATAAGCAACCTTAGTATCGTTCAGTATAGCCAATATTGAATTATCGCCAAGAATAAACTCGTTTACATACATTTTGTACGGCACATGCCGGTTGATTTGTTTACCATCGGGACTGAACTTGCATCCTGCTTCGGCCTGTTGCCTGATATATTCCATTGTTTTTTCAAGACATTCATACAGAATAGCGATATCGTTACGGGTAGCAAACACATGCGTGTCTTTATAATATTCAATCTGCCGTATGGTGCTGTTAATGCTTTCGATATTCCATATTTCCTGCGAAGGCAGCTGGCTATAGGCGGTGGCCAGTTTTTGTCCGGTTTCGCGTATACCATCGCTTAACTGTTCAGATAATTTAAATTGTTTACCGGCATATTCAGGATAGTTCAAAATACTGCGCATCCAGAAAAATGATTTGAAGGCAGCCAGCTCAGGAAAATTAAAATGATAAAAAATCGGAATGTCTTTATTCAGGTACAGCATTTCCCTGCGGGTGAACGAGTTCATGAATTGTACATTCTGCAACACACTGCCAAGGTATTGTTCAAAATTAAAATCGGCCGATGTAACGGTTTTACCATTGAAAACAACGGCATCTGTTTCAAGATGTACAAACTGGTCGAGCGATATTTTAAAATGCGTACATAGTTTTTTCAGTTCATCGAATGAAATGGGTTTTTCGCCTCTTATCCTGCGGTAGGCACTATCGGTACTTATCTGCAGCAGATCGGCTACATTATCTACCATTGAAATATGGGCAGGCAACGATAATTTAAGATGTTGAAAGAACAACACCTGAACGCTGGTCGGTTCCATTCCTTAATCAGTTTAGTAATTTCTGCCAGCGGGCACAGCAGGGTTTGGCAAAAAATGCAAGTTCACCTTAAAAGTAACCGGTTTTTTGGTAAATGCCAATAGCAATGTGGGTTTTAACATGCACCATTAGGGGCAAATCACTACTTTATAAATTATCATTGCATGAACCCATTTGTGCTGCCTCCAAAAGCAAAATAGCTTTGTGGTATCTCTTTACTCCTAAACTTTCTGTTATGAAACCCATCTATATCACTGCGGGTGAAAAAGCAATCGCAGGAGGCGCCACAGGCATGGTGGCGGGTACACTGATCGGCGGCATCATAGGCGCCGTTGCCAAAAAGAAATTTATCATTAACGGCAGTAAGGAAAAGTTCGATGCGATGCAGTTGAGCGTAATTGAGAAAGTATATGGGAAGTAAGTGTAATAAGTAGTAAGTTAAAAAGTTAACAGGTTAACAGGTTGACAAGTTCACAAGTTAACCGAAACTGAAACCTTTGCCTATTGCCCATTGCCCATTGCCTATTCACCATTCACCATTCACCATGAAATTACTCCTCATTACAAGCGTGCTGCTTTTATCATTAACCCTTCAAACCCTTTCGCAGGATTCGCTTTCTGCAAACCCGGTAAAATTCAGGGTTATGATAACTAATACCAACGGTTCAATAAATACCGGTTACATAGGTGGTATAAATGATTCAATAATATATGTGTCGCCGGTTAGCGTTGCATTCAACGCGCAGCCTGCAAAGGCTTCACAGTGGATGCAGATTGATTATTCACACATAAAAATGGCAGAAATTAAACGCAAAGGAACGTTTGGCAGGCAATTTTTATCAGGTGTAGTAATCGGAACAATTGCAGGCGCTGTGCTTGCTTTGATTGTCATTCCCGATTACAGTTCATCGAATATAATTGGCTTACCTGCGAGCACAAGAGCAGGGTTTGGCGCTGTGGCCGGCTTTGTAACGGGTGGCGTTATCGGCAGCATTAAAGGCATATCGACCACAATGAAATTCACTATTAACGGCAACAGGGATAAGTTTAAGAATATGCAGTATAGATTAACTGTATTGGAAAAAATGTATGGGAGGTAGCAGGTTACCTGTTACCTGTTGCCTTGTTACCTGTTTCCGGGTACCTGGTAACCGGTAACTGGCAACGTTACTCTATTGCCTATTGCCCATTGCCTATTGCCTGTTGTTAATTGCCATCCGCTGCTTCAACCCTTCGAACAACACAATGCCCGTAGCTACCGAAACATTGAACGATTCAAAGTTTCCGGCCATAGGTATATTAATTTTTTCATCGCATATTTTCAGCAAAGGGGCAAATACGCCTTTGTCTTCACTGCCCATTACAATACAACAGGGCTCGGTGAAATCAACATCGAACAACATTTTTTCGGCGGTCATTTCGGTGGCGAATACTTTTATGCCGTTCAGGTGCAGGGTATCTACCGCTTTCATTAAACTGTTTACACGGCATATGTTGATCTTTTCAAGCGCACCGGCCGATGATTTCATGGCTTCTTCATTCAGGGCCCCTACTCCTTTATCGGGAATAATAATAGCCTGCGCCCCGCAGCAAACCGCACTGCGGGCAATAGCGCCGATATTTCGAACATCGGTTATGCCATCGAGTATCACGAAGTAAGGCGATTGCCCGTTGCCCAGCACATGATCAATGACCTGCTGCAGGTCCATATACTGCACCAGTCCGGCAATAGCAATACAGCCCTGGTGATTGGCTTTGGTAAATGAGTTCAGTTTTTCGGGTGGTACCTGCTGAATGGGAATATTATGATCGCGCGCCAGCTGGCGTATAGTGCCAATTGATTCACCGCTTACATTACGCTGAAATAAGATCTTATCTATCGCCCTGCCCGATTCAATGGCCTCGATAATGGGTTGCCGCCCTATGATCAGCGACGATTTATTGATTCCGGGCTTTTTTTTATGATAACCGTCCATCTGCCAACATAAGTTTTACTTTTAAAATAGCTGCTACCGACATGGAGTCGGTGATTTCGCCCCGTTCTACCATGCGGTAGGCTTCTTCGAACGGAATCTTTTTTACCTGCAGCTGTTCGGTTTCTTCGGGACTGGCCGTATGCTGACTTAATCCGCGCGCCAGGTAAACCACCGCATATTCGTCCGATACCGAATTCGACAAATGCATCTCTACGATCTTCGTCCATTCACCGGCCACCAGCCCTGTTTCCTCGAGCAGTTCGCGTTTGGCCGATTCAACGGGGTCAACGCCAAATGCGCCGCCGCCTTCGGGTATTTCCCAACTGTACTGGTCAACGGTAAAACGGTACTGGCCTACGAGATAAGTGTTCAGGGCTGAGTCGAGCGGCAGCGCGCCTACAGCAATATTTTTAAAATGTACTTTACCATAAATGCCCTTGCCACCCGATGGATTCAATACATCGTACTCGGTGAGTTTTATCCAGGGATTTTCATAAACCTTTTTTTCGGCTAATACCTTCCACGGATTGTGTAGTTCATTCATTTGTCGAAAATAAAAAATCCCGCCCTAAGGCAGGAAGAATTTTGAGATTTCGGGATTTTGAGATTTTGTGATTTGAAAATCACAAAATCTCAAAATCAATAAATCCCGAAATCAGAAATATGTCTTAGCGGATGCCGAATGCCTGTTTGATCTTCCTCACATAATCCAGTTTCTCCCAGGTAAACAACTCAACTTTCTTTTTAACTGTTTTTCCATCAGGCGCCGTGAATGTTTTTTCAACCACTTCAGGCTGGCGGCCCATATGTCCGTATGCAGCTGTTTCACTGTAAATCGGATTGCGCAGTTTTAAGCGTTGCTCAATAAAGTAAGGACGCATATCGAAGATCTGGCCTACTCTTTTAGCAATATCGCCATCGGTTAAATCAACTTTGGCAGTGCCATAGGTATTGATGTACAAACCCATTGGCTGGGCAACACCAATAGCATATGAAACCTGTACCAGTACTTCGTCGCATAAGCCTGCAGCTACGAGGTTCTTGGCAATATGACGGGTAGCATAGGCAGCAGAACGGTCAACTTTCGAAGGATCTTTCCCGCTGAATGCACCACCGCCGTGTGCACCTTTACCGCCGTAGGTATCAACGATAATTTTACGGCCTGTTAAACCCGTATCGCCATGCGGACCACCAATTACAAATTTACCGGTGGGGTTTACATGGTATTTAATTTTATCGTTGAACAGGTGAGCGTATTTCTTATATTTTGCTTTTACGCGGGGTATCAGGATGCTGATAACATCTTCTTTGATCTTTTTGGCCATTTTGGTTTCGGTATCAAAGTCATCGTGCTGTGTTGATACCACAATAGCATCGATACGAACCGGTTTGTTGTTATCATCATACTCGAGCGTTACCTGGCTTTTTGCATCAGGACGCAGGTATTTAATTTGTTTATTTTCTCTGCGCAAAGCTGCCAGTTCGATCAGCAGTTTGTGGGCAATATCCAATGCCAAAGGCATGTAGTCTTCTGTTTCGTTTGATGCATAACCAAACATCATACCCTGGTCGCCGGCGCCCTGATCTTCTTTTTTCGAACGGTCAACGCCCTGGTTAATGTCTGACGATTGCTCGTGAATGGCCGATAAAACGCCGCATGAGCTGGCTTCGAACATGTATTCGCTTTTGGTATAACCAATTTTACGAATTACTTCACGGGCAATTTCCTGTACATCGAGATATGCCTTTGATTTTACTTCTCCTGCCAGCACTACCTGACCGGTCGTTACCAGCGTTTCACAAGCAACCTTCGACTGGGCGTCGAAAGCCAGGAAGTTATCAATCAGGGCATCAGAAATCTGGTCGGCTACTTTATCAGGATGACCTTCCGAAACACTCTCAGAAGTAAATAAATAAGGCATAATTAATTAGTTTGAAAAAATAGATTTGAATTTAAAATGGGTAAAATTAAATCAGGCGCAAATATACAAGACGTACTCAAATTTTAGAATAAATAATCCGAAGTCGCATTTTTTGTGAGGGATGGGTTCCGCCGCCTACTACCACCCTTCCGCTTGCTATGGGGGAGTTAATGAATAATAATGTTGGTAATGACTGCGTAACACCGGTTATTGACTCAAACCAGGGGTAGGTATAAAACGGTGCGTAAATGCGCAATGCATGGTTACGTTGCTTTTTGGATACAATGCTTTGCACATGGCGCGATAAATTAAATACATACCTGTTGTTTTTAAACGCGCCTTCGAGCGATCCCAGATCGTATCCGAAACCCTGACCGGTATATACAAAATCGCCCCGTACGGTAAATGTTGAATCGGCCGTTGAATTAACGCCATCAATAAACAAAACCGAAGGCGGGGTATAAATATTATCCAGTGCAGAAGGTATTTTTTCAATGATCAGTTCGGCCCGGTGAATGGTTCGATTGGTCATATTTTCCAAACCGGGGATCTTTATCAATCCAAATGAACCAGGCGTGCTTTGCAGGTAAACTTTATCATCGCTGCCCGGACCGTTATTCAGGTAAGTAAGAAAATCATGTGCAGGGTCGCGCTGTATATGGTTGGCCTGGTAGCCGCTGAATGTAAAGGCGGGTGCAATGGTATCGGTTTTACCATTGTTTTGAATACGGCAGTAAAAAGTAAGTTTGGTATTGCTGCCTGTTAAATCAAAATAAGCCAAACCATTTTTAATGGCCGAGGCGCCTTCATTTACTTTTACGGCAAGCCCTTTGAAGTTGGTGCGGTAAACAGAATCATTTTTGTATTGCACTGCCGTATCGTAATTCACGAACATTCTTCCGAACGACGTATCGAGGCGAATACGCAATTCATTTATGGTTCTTATAGTATCTTTTACATTAACATAATAAACGCTGTCGTTCAGGCTGGTAAAGTCAACCACTTTGCTGCCCACCGGTGTGGGTACTACCGGAAACTCAGGTTCGTTAATGCGATAGAACGAATCTCTGAACGCCGAATTGGGATCTATCTGAAACACTTCAAATTTCTGGCTCGACAACGAATCGCCATACAACTGTGTATATGCAAGCGATAGTACTACCGAGTCTATTACAACTGAATCTTTTTTTATGAATGGATGCGTACCGAACGAAGACGGGGAAATAGAGAAATATATTGATGAATTGGTTTTCCCAAACTCAGGATCATCGCCTATTACCCCAACGGCAATTGGCTGACGGCCATACATGCGGGTGGTATCGGGGTATAACTTGTTATCAGTTATAACGTCAATAACCGTGTCGAACGTATGAACATTATCAACCGCCGGAATAAGTTTATTCCCAAGATCGGTAGTGTCGACTTTAGTGCAGGATGAATAAATTAACAGGCCGGTCGCAAATAATGCGGTTAGCGAAATAAGGGTTTTCCTATTCACGCAGCAATGGGTGTTTTTTTAAAGACTACTTAGCAAGGTCGGCATACAATTGCAAATAGTCTGTTAAATCCGATTCTGCATTATAGGTAAGCACTTTTTTGCCTTTTACTTTTCCGAATTCTTCCACCAGTTTTTTATCAACTTTGTCTGCGCCAAAAGTAATCGCATCGGCATACGCTGCACCGCCTTTCATCATTGCGGTTGTAGTACCCTCTTTAAATGGTTCAAGGTCTTTTTCTTTTACAAAAGAGCTGATGGTAGCCATTTTCTGAAAATCGGGGCCCAGCTTTTCTTTGAGATTGTTGTTACCGATAGTATAAATCACTTTACTATGCGAAAACACCGGTTCCTTTTTATAAGCTGTTTTTTGATACAGGGGAATTAAACCGGTCATCCAGCCGCTGCAGTGGATAATATCGGGCGGCCAGCCGAATTTTTTCACGGTTTCCAGGGCGCCTTTGCAGAAAAATACAGTGCGCAAACCGTTATCATCGAACCATTTTTCGCCTTCGTCGTGGAATATAAACTTGCGTTTGAACAGGTCTTCATTATCGAGAAAATAAACCTGCAAACGGGCATTGGGTAAAGAAGCTACTTTAATTTGTAAGGGATAATCATCATTACCAACCGATACATTAATACCCGACAAACGAACCACTTCATGCAGGCGATGACGTCTTTCGTTGATCACCCCAAACCTGGGCATAATACAACGTACCTCAAAGCCATTTTCATTTGCCTTTATTGCCAACCGGTTAACCGTTTCAGAAAATTCAGTTAGTTCCAGGTAGGGGGACATTTCGTTAGCAATAAATAAAATTCTTTTCTTTGTCAGCATTATAGATGGTAATTAATGAGCTAACTTTTAAAAATCAGGGTGCAAAGTTAAGGTTTTTTTAATTAGTTCTAAGTTCTTAGTTCTATGTTCTACCATCCCGGTCCCCGGTTGGGGTTCGGGAAACAGCAGCATATGAACTATATTTCATAAATGAACCAGGAAGCTGGCCCTCAACAAAGCGTTAAAACTTAAAATTTAGTTAAATGATCATATTCAAATATGCCCCGCACCTGGCGGAGTATATTCAGCAGCAAAAAGCCGCAGGAAAACAAATTGGTTTTGTACCCACCATGGGGGCCCTGCATAGCGGACATATTGCCCTGATTGAACAGTCGAAAAAGGCCACATCCCTAACGGTTTGCAGTATTTTCGTAAACCCTACACAATTCAATAACCCGAGCGACTACCAGCTTTATCCCAACACTATTGAAAAAGATATAGTGGCGCTGGAAGCCGCAGGTACCGATATCCTGTTCCTACCCGCGATACAGGAAATGTACCCCAATGGTACCACCAGTCTTGAACAATACGAGCTGGGATATCTTGAAACCCTGCTCGAAGGCAAATACCGCCCCGGACATTTTCAGGGGGTTTGCCAGGTAATGAACCGCCTGCTCACCATGGTTAAGCCACATAAATTATTCATGGGCCAGAAAGATTTTCAGCAATGCATGGTAGTAAGCAAACTGTTACAGCTGATGCAATCGTCTATAGAGCTGGTCACCTGCCCTACTATACGCGAGGCCGACGGACTGGCCATGAGCAGCCGCAACCTCAGGCTGCCACCCGATGACCGCAAAAAAGCCACCGCCATTTACCAGAGTCTTACACTTATTAAACAGCTATGCACAGAGGGACATAACTGGAAAAGCATCAAGGAAAAGGCCGAAAACCTGCTCACCACCGCCGGTTTTAAAATAGATTATGTTGAACTGGCCGATGCCACTAGCCTAACACCGGTTGATACCTGCAGCGACGCCCAACCGCACGTAGCGCTCATCGCTGCATTTTTGGGTGATGTAAGGTTGATTGATAATTTGATTGTTTGATGGATTTATTGTTTGATGGCCGGGCAGCCCGATTTTCGGACCGTCAGTCAATAATCGGAAAACCCGGAAACTGAATTTCCAACCATCAAACAATCGAACCATTAAACAATCCAATTTCCTTACCTTGCGCCCGTTTTAAACAAAAACTACTTTTTACGAAAAAGAAGAACATGGAAATCGAAATATTAAAATCCAAAATACATCGCGTAGTAATTACAGAAGCGAACCTGAACTATGTGGGTAGCCTTACGCTCGACGAAGATCTGATGGACGCGGCGAACATGATCGAGTACGAAAAAGTGCAGATCGTGAATGTAAACAACGGCACACGCATCGAAACATATCTCATTAAAGGAAAACGTGGTTCAGGTGTTTGTTGTTTAAACGGACCTGCTGCACGTCAGGGCGCTGTTGGTGATATTGTGATTGTTATTTCCTATGCCACCCTGGATTTTGAAAAAGCGAAATCATTCAAACCGTGGGTAGTATTTCCGCAGGCGGGAAATAAGTTGAGTTAAGTTCAGTTAATAGTTAAAAAGTTAATATGTTGACAAGTTAACCAGTTAACAGGTTAACTTGTCAACTTTTCAACCCGTCAACTAATAAACTTGTCAACTTGTTAACTCATAAGGTTATTAACATGTAACCCAGTTAACGTAAATTTGCTAAATAACCGACCACCATATGAATAAAAAAATCCTGAGCGTTTTACAGTATCTCCTTTTTCTGGGGCTCAGTATTTTTTTGGTTTGGTGGTCGGTGCGAAAGATCTCCGATAAAGGCTGGGAAGATATTAAGAACGCATTCCGCAATGCCAATTACCTGCTGATTATTCCTGTAATGATCACTTTACTGCTCAGCCACTACAGCAGGGCTTTACGCTGGAAGATTTTGATGGAGCCCCTCGGCTATAAACCAAGAATTTTCAATACCTATATGGCCGTGCTTATTGGTTATATGGCCAACCTGGCCGTACCACGGCTGGGCGAAGTGCTTAAATGTACTATACTTGCCCGTTATGAAAAGGTTCCGGCCGATAAACTGGTGGGCACCATTGTTGCCGAACGCGCCTTTGATGTGCTGTGCCTGGCACTGGTTATTATAATTACCCTTTTTACGCAGTTCGATGTTATTGGCGGTTACATTAATGAAACCCTGAACAAGATCGTTCAGTCGAAAACCAGCTCACTTAGCGCCCCCCGGCTGATCATTCTTTTTGGCGTATTACTGGCGGTGGTTATCGGTGTGGTGTTTGTTTTCAAAAAGTTTACGCATATAGGGTTCATTCAAAAAATAAAAACAATTTTCGAGGGAATATGGCATGGCATAACCAGCGTACGTTATCTGAAGAATAAAGGCTGGTTTGTGTTTCATACTATATTCATATGGTCGATGTACCTGCTGAGCGTTCAGATAGGTTTCTGGGCTATGAAAGAAACCGCTGTTTATAGCATTCCCCACGCATTATCGGTTTTAACCATGGGCAGCCTGGCCATGATTGTACCGGCGCCCGGTGGCGGCATTGGTGTATATGCCTGGTTTGTACAAAACACCATGCTGATATACGGTTTAAAAGAAAGTCTTGGATTTGCTTTTGGCCAGTTGATGTGGTCGGTTCAGTTCTTCTTTGCCATAATAAGTGGATTTATTGCGTTGACTTTATTACCGTATTTTAATAAAAGAACCATTAATGAGAAAAGCTGATATCATTAGCACAAAAATTTGCAACCTGAGCGAAGCATTGCATAAAGTACGGCAATGGCGTGTACCCGGCAAAACAGTAGCTTTTACCAACGGCGTATTCGACATACTTCATCGCGGACATATTTTTTCTTTATCACAGGCTGCTGTTGAAGCCGATTTTTTAGTGGTAGGCCTCAACTCCGATGCTTCTACCAAACGATTAAAAGGCGATAGCCGCCCCGTAAACGACGAACAATCGCGTGCGCTGGTGCTGGCTTCGTTACTGATGGTTGATATGGTGGTTATATTTGAAGAAGATACTCCGCTGAACCTGATCACAACGCTGCAACCCGATGTACTGGTAAAAGGCGGCGATTATACCATTGATCAAATCGTAGGCGCCAAAGAAGTGCAGGCCGCCGGTGGTAAAGTGGTTATTAATCCGATTGTGGAAGGATTTTCGACTACGGGAATTATTGAAGTTATAAGTAACAAGTCGTAAATTATAAGTCGTCCAAAATTCCTGTTTTTACTTATAACTTATTACTTAAAACTTACAACTTACATTCGGTACATTCTTTCAACTTCCAGCACAATCCTTTCCATTTCGCGTTCATCACCATTGGGGTTATACGGCTGTTTAAGATTGCTGCCAAATACAAAGGCAACGGTTTGCCAGCAACGTGCGGTAAATCCGCCTTTGTACTCTTTGATGATATTATAGCAGTTATTACCGGTTTGCCGGTTGATGAGTTTCATTAATACTTTACCCTGATATATCGACAGATCGCTGAGCGGTTCGGCAAATTGCTTTTTCAACTCCTTCTCACGTGAATGGATATACTTCTTCTTTTCATCTTCGGGCATGTTGGCAATTTTGGCGTTGATATCGTTCATGATAGCGCCTGCCTTGCGGGCGTATGGGTAAGTAACGTAAATGGCATTGCGCAAACGGGTCCAGGCCTCGCGTTTTGCCAGCAACTGTTTGGGATAGGGAACCTGAACCCATACCCATTCAAGCGTTTTAGCCGGCACATACTGGTGATCAACCACCTGAGCCGGTACCGGAATGGTATCGTTGGGCCCTAATTGCGGCATTGGGATCGAATCGGGGGCTGTTTGGCCAAATGCGGAGCTTACGGATACAGCTACCATCGCCCAAATCGCTAACACACAGGATAATATTTTCTTATTCGCAGTCATCAGGAATTACTAAATTAATAAAATTTGTCTGTAATAATAAATACCTCAAAGACAAAAAATGTAACCCTGTTTGGTTGTAAAGGAAATCTTAAAAAAGGTTCAAGGCACAAGGTTCAAGGCACAAGGATCAAGGCACAAGATAAGAAGGCGTAAGGCCAGTACTCAAGATTCAAGACTACAGAATTTACGATTTCAAATTTAAGAGATGATCAGGGAAAATAGCCCCTTCACGATAAGTATAAGCTATCGATAAGCTACCCATAACTTATAGAGGATCGTTTAAAGGAGTAGATTATGAGTGGGTTACCTGTGGGTCCTTATTTAAAAATACTTTGGTCCGGAAGTAACCGGGGTTGGGTCAGGGTTGTACCTGCTTTTGCTGTTTCCCGTACTTGTCCCGTACATATTTCGTATATATTCCGTACATATCCCGTTCCTTAAAGGATCGGGACATGTACGATTTATCTACTGCAGAGATACCTGATAAGTACGATACATTTGAGAACATGGTACAATGACGATACGATCCCATATACACCCAATATAGTTTAGCGATAATAACAGAGATGGTGAAAACAGGCCGAAAATCAGATTATCACAACAACTTAATCCTCCGTATCATACTCATCACAAACCCGATGATCATTACAATTGTTCCCAGCCAAACCAGGTTAATGAATGGGAACTGCAACACCTTGAGCGCCAGGAAGGGTGCTAAGCGTGAAGATTCTTTTACCCCTATTTCGAGGTGCTTGTCTTCGGCAACACGGGCAAGACTGATAGCCAGCCCCTGCGAATACAGCGTATCTAAAATCAGTTTCGCTTCATTATTCTGAACATATAACACCGGCCGGGCGGTGAGCTTTTGATTTTCACGGGTTATTACCGTGAGGTTGGCCATAATGGCCGTATCGTTGTGGGTGAATTTGTATTTGTTATTGTTGGGATTTACCGTAACGCTGTCGAAGATCATAAATCCTTCGGAATAAAAAATGGTATCGCCGGCAGCCACCAGGTGATTTTTGAACTGGGCCGTATCCTTGTCTTCCATAACCGAACTGGCGTGGTTCACATATACAAAAATATCCCGGTTCCAGTAGTGCCGCTTATCGGGGTTGTTCGACATCCCCTCCTGCCCTTTGGAATTTTTGATCAGATCGGGGTACAGGGCAAACTTTTCTTTACCATCCTTTCTTTCCATGTTCACCTTAAAGTAAGTGATCCGCCCGGTTTCATTTACTGTATCCTTTTCATAGGTAGCCCAGTATTTACCCATATCGGTACGGATATCCTTGAACAGGGTCAGGTTCTCGAAACCCTCTTTGGGTTTTTCGGGGCCAAAATTCAGCGGATTAAAGGTGTTTACCGACAGAATTTCTTTTTTGGAAGAAGAAATGAGTATGCCCACCAGCAATAAGCCAAAACCGGCATGCGCTACTGACGCGCCCGCCGCCTTTAGTTTTCCTCCCAAACCTGTATAAATATAACCGGCGTTGGCAATTACCGCATAAACAGCGGCAAAAAGCGCCAGGTGTATGGCCGAAAGAAAACCGATGCCGTATTTATTATAATCGATATGTCCGAAGTAACTGATGCTCACCGATACCAGCAAAGCAATTGCGGTAGCCCACAATATCTTTTTATTGAAATATGACTTCGAAGTGTTTTTGTATTTAAGGTATTGCCCTATGGCGGTTAAAATACCTATTACCACGGCTACGAATATCTGAATACGGTTATAGGGAAACTCTTTGTCTTCACCGATCACCAGTTTAGTGCCAAACAGTTTATTGATTATCGGGAAAGAAGTAGGAACGATGATGGCCATGGCCGACAGAAATAATACCAGCGCCCCGATGAACATCCAGAATTCACGGCTGTTAAACTCTTCTTCTTTGGCAATATGGGGTATTTTTTTATACCTGATTATCAGCAATGCCAGTGATGGGATCACAAATATTAATAGCCATACACGCAATTGCCAGTTCATACCCGAATCAACAAAAGCGTGTACCGAGGTATCCTGCAGATCGCCGCTGCGGGTAAGATAGGTTGAATATAATACCAGCAAAAAGCTTAGTATAAACAATACGTGCGTAGCCCGCAATGAATGTCTGGTTGAGTTATATACAACCTGGGTATGAATGCCGGCCACTAAAACCAGCCAGGGCACCAGAGATGCGTTTTCAACCGGGTCCCATGCCCAGTAGCCGCCAAAAGAAAGCGATTCATAAGCCCAGGCAGCGCCCATCATAATGCCCAATCCCAAAATGCCCCCTGAAAATAACGACCAGGGCATCGCCGCCTTCGTCCAGCCGCTAAAATCTTTTTTCCATAAACCGGCAATCGAATAGGCAAACGGAACTATGGTGCTGGCAAAACCCAAAAACAGCACAGGCGGGTGAATTACCATCCAGTAGTTTTGCAATAACTGGTTCAATCCGTTGCCATTATGTATTTTAGATACGCTCAGGTAATTAGGACCGCTGAAAATGGGTGCATCCTGAAATTGATATCGTGTTAACAAAAACGGACTGCTGCCTACTTTAATATCAAATAAATAAACCCCCAGTATCATGGTAGCCAGGCACACCTGCGCAAAACTAATGACAGTCATTACCGGCGCTTCCCATTTTTTGGCGGTTCGCATCAAAAGAATCCCCATTACCGCATGCCAGAAAGTCCACAATAAAAAGCTGCCCTCCTGCCCTTCCCAGATGCTACTGAGCAGGTATTTGGGAGCCAGCGACCTGTCGGAATGGTTCCAGGCGTAAAAATATTCGTGATAATGTTGTGCAATGACTGTGAAAAGGATGCTGAAAACAGAAAGCACCGAAAATGCGTCGATATAAAACGCAATACGGGCCAGTTTTTTCCAGCTGTCGTGGTCGGCGGGCGAGGTGGCATTGGAAGCCTTGAAATAAGCAATGGTAGCTACCAGCGAAGCAACAAGAGAAAGCACTACCAGCAAATGTCCCAACTGACCGGGTAACAGGTGTTCACCGATATACTTCATTACGTATTTTTATTTTTGACTCAGGTTGTTCTGTGCGGCTTTGGGATCGTCTTTATACTTGGAAGGACATTTGATCAGAATACCATCTTTGCGGGTAATTTCAAACACATCGCCTTTCATTTTTCCCTTCAGCACAATGCGATCGCTTTTCTCCATATCAAAAGGCTTTTCGAAATAATATCTAACCTGAGCTTTATTTCCGAGTGAATCGGTTACATAAAATTGGGTAAGGTTCGGATTTCTGGCGGGGTCATATTCAATAGGTGTGGCGGCCGATTTATCGAGCTTCGCGATAATAGTTACCGTTTTTCCTTGTTTCTGACGGGCCGATGCCAGGGTTTCGTAGGTACTTAAATCGCCCATGAAACTCAACAGAATCATGATACAGGCCGCAATTCCCACAAGAATAACAATATGGATCTTTTTCATAAATCTTTTATGCCTGGCAAAGTTAGTTCAAAATGCATCACGCAGCCGAATGATTTTTGTCAGGAGCTGGTTACCAGTTACCGGATACCAGTTGCCCGTTACCAGGAAACAGGGAACCGGTAACCGGTTACAGGAATTACTAACAAACGTAAGCTCGCTTTCTATAATTTTTTTGCCACATTCCGTTCCTGTACTAACTTGCAGCCCGTTTTTTTTACGTATGTATGATATATGACAGACCTATCTCATTTTGATCCCAACGCGGCAAGTAATCCCAATAACAACATTTTTGGTTTGCCCTTCACTGAAGAAGATGCGCGTTTGGTTATTTTACCGGTTCCCTGGGAGGTAACCGTAAGTTATAATGCCGGAACTGCCCGCGCAGCAGATCATATTTTTAAAGCCAGCATGCAGGTTGATCTTTTTGACCCTGACACCCGGGATTCGTGGCGACAGGGTTTTTTTATGCGTGTGCCCGATAAAAAGATTTTGTTAAAAAGCGATTATCTGCGCAAAGAAGCAGAATTATACATCGACTATATTTCCCATGGCGAAATTCTGGAGAAGAATCTCTTCATGTGCAAATCGCTGAAGGATATCAACGAAGGAAGCCTTTACCTCAATAACTGGGTATTTGATCAGGCCCGGCAATTGCTCAACAAAGGAAAACTGGTAGCCCTGCTGGGCGGCGACCACAGCACCTCACTTGGTTTTTTTAAAGCAATAGCCGAAAAACACGGCGAGTTTGGTATACTACAAATCGACGCCCATTGCGATCTGCGCAAGGGATACGAGTTTTTTAAATACAGCCATGCCAGTGTGATGTACAATGCACTGACCGAAATTCCTTCGCTTACCCGTTTACTACAGATCGGCGCCCGCGATTACTGCCAGGAAGAATGGGAATACATCAACAACAATAAAGACAGGGTGGTCACCTACTTCGACAGCGATATTAAAAAACGCCAGTACGAAGGAGAAACCTGGAAACAGATCACCGATGAAATAGTGAGCAACTTACCCAATAAAGTGCTGGTAAGTTTTGATATCGACGGCCTCGATCCTAAATTATGCCCCAACACAGGCACGCCGGTACAGGGTGGTTTTGAAACAGAACAAATTTTTTACCTGCTGAAAAAAATAGTGAACAGCGGCCGCAGCTTCATCGGCTTCGATTTGAGTGAAATAGGTATAGGCGACAATAACGAATGGGATGCCAACGTGGGCGCTCATATTTTATGGAAATTAGCCAACCTGCTTGTGGCAAGCAACCAGTAATTTAGAAATTTTGAGATTTCGGAATTTTTAGATTTTATGATTTATTTAGGTGGCTGCGGTAGAAGAAAATCACAAAATCCAAAAATCAGATGGTATACCAGTATGTTGTTACGTTAAAGAATCAAACCAATCGCTATATTGATATAACAGGCATTTTGCTGAGCCTTTTTTCGGTTGTATGTTTCACCTGGCAATTTGTTCAATCGCTTCAAACACACAGTCCAAGTCCCGCATATCCCATCGGTATTGTTGCCGTTTTGGGATTTATAATATGGAACCTTTACCAGGCTGGTAAAAAACAAAAAGTATATTACAGCCGGGCATTGCTTTTAGCCGGGCTGGTATGGATGAAAATGCCTTACTTTCAAGGGCTGCTGTTTGTTTTTGTTATTCTTGCCCTGCTCGAATACCAGGCTAAACATGCTGTAGAGATTGGATTCTCCGATAAAGAAATTCTCATCAACTCCCTTTTCAAAAAAAGATATCAATGGAATCAGTTCAGCAACATTGTGCTGAAAGATGGTTTGCTCACCCTCGACTTTACCAATAACCGCATTCTGCAACGCGAAGTTGAAGACGATGACGACCCCGAAGCAGATGAAGATGAGTTTAATGAATACTGCAGAAGACAATTGGCTAATGTGCCAATTAGCTAATGTGCTAATTGAAGAAGTTACCGGTTTCCTGGTACCCGGCAACCGGCAACTGGTAACTGGTAACACGCGTAACGGCAACCTGAAACCAGCATTCTGCTCACTCAATGCTAAAAACTCACAATTGTTAGTTACTTTTGCCCGAAAATGCACCATATGGATTTTCTGGCACCATTAAAAATTGAGGCACTTAATTCAGGCGTATCCACCGGCATCAGCACCTTACCAGCACATGGCGAAAAAATTGAGTCTTATTCTCCCGTAGATGGTAAACTGATAGGCATTGTACAGGCTGCCGATAAAAACGATTATGAAGCAGTTATTGCCAAAGCCCAACATGCTTTTGCCGAATGGCGCACCTGGCCGGCGCCCAAACGCGGCGAAATAGTGAGGCAGATTGGTGAAGCATTGCGTGCCTATAAAGAACCGCTGGGCAAACTCGTTTCCTACGAAATGGGAAAAAGCCTGCAGGAAGGATATGGCGAGGTGCAGGAAATGATCGATATCTGCGATTTTGCCGTGGGATTATCCCGGCAACTTTATGGTTTAACCATGCACAGCGAACGGCCCGGTCACCGCATGTACGAACAATGGCACCCGTTAGGTATTGTGGGTATTGTATCGGCCTTTAATTTTCCGGTTGCCGTATGGAGCTGGAACACGATGCTTGCCTGGGTTTGCGGTAATGTATGCGTATGGAAGCCTTCCGAAAAAACACCTTTGTGCGCTATAGCCTGTGATCATATTATTTCAGAAGTATTTAAAAAGAACAATGTGCCCGATGGCATCAACGGACTGGTAACAGGCGGCCGTAATGTGGGCGAATGGCTGGCCGCTGATGCGCGTGTTCCGCTGGTATCGGCTACCGGTTCAACCCGCATGGGCAAAGCCGTAGCTGCCACTGTAGGCGCCCGCCTCGGAAGGGTTCTGCTTGAGCTGGGCGGTAACAACGCCATCATTGTTTCGGAACATGCCGACCTCGACATTGCCATCAGAGGGGCTGTATTTGGCGCCGTTGGCACCGCCGGTCAACGTTGCACATCCACCCGCCGCCTGATTGTTCAGGAACAGGTTTACAATCCCATAAAAGATAAACTGGTAGCTGCGTATAAGCAATTGCGTATCGGCAACCCGCTCGATGAAAATAATCATGTGGGCCCGCTGATCGATAAAGATGCGGTTGCATTGTACCGGCAGGCCCTGGATGCCTGTAAAAAAGAAGGCGGCCGTTTTATTGTTGAAGGCGGCCTGTTAGACGGCGACGGTTACGAAAGCGGTTGCTATGTTCAGCCCTGCATTGCCGAAGCAGACCCGCATTATAAAATAGTTGAACAGGAAACCTTCGCCCCCATTTTGTACCTGATGAAATATAACACGCTCGATGAAGCGATCGCCATTCAAAATGGTGTGCCACAGGGTTTATCATCCAGCATTATGACCCTGAACCTGCGCGAAGCAGAACAATTTTTGAGCGCTACCGGAAGTGATTGCGGTATTGCGAATGTAAATATCGGCACCTCTGGGGCCGAAATCGGCGGCGCCTTTGGCGGTGAAAAAGAAACCGGTGGCGGTCGCGAAAGCGGCAGCGATGCCTGGAAAGCCTACATGCGCCGGCAAACCAACACCATCAATTATTCATCACAATTACCTCTGGCTCAGGGAATTAAGTTTCACGTCTGATGACGAAGTCAGAAGTCTGAAGCCGGAAGTCAGAAGCCGAAGTCGGAGGTCTGAAGTCAGAAGAGGTCGAAATTTGGAAAGTACAAGTAAATTTGATTGTAAAGGTTTTAAAATAGAGAGCCTTGATAAACAATAACAGCCCTGAAACTCAGATTCTTCTGACTTCAGACCTCCGACTTCAGACTTCAACAATATAACCTGAGTCAAAACGTTAATACCTGTCTGGAAAGCTGAAACCGGTATGAAGAAACTCTTTACCCTGTTGTTTTTTACTGCTATTTATTGCGCTGCCAGTTCTCAAATGCGTTTGGGAATTTTGGGAGGCCCTCAATCTTCGTCAGTGATCGAAACAAATAGTATTCAGGGCTGGAGTACCAATACCAAACCATATTATACCAGCAGAAGCGGTTTTAACCTGGGTATTATTGGCGAAATACCGATTGGCACATCAAGACGGTTCTATTTTCAGCCCGGCCTTTTTTATACGACCAAAGGCAGAAAGTTTGAACGCTTTTTTGATACGCTTACCGTAAAGACCGACACCTTATATCGTACCAATACATTTTATACCAACTATTTCGATATTCCGCTTAACCTCGTATTGAAACTGCGCATGGGTAAAAAAAGCAGTTTTATGCTGAGTGCGGGGCCCTACGTTTCTTTCTTTTACAATGGAAAGCAAACGTCTGAAACAAGAGTTGCATTAAATGATTCATCGGTTAATTATTCAAAAGCCGAATCAAATATCGAGGTTGGTAAGGTTTCGGGCAAAGCGAATACGTTTGATATTGGTTTTAATGCCCGGGCAGGTTTTGAGCTGGGCAGCATATTGCTTACCGGTTTCATCAGTCAGGGACTGACTAACTTTTATCACGCATCCTATGATGGTACTTTTAAGCATAAGGTAATAGGCGCCTCTGTTGGTTTTTGGCTTAGCAAACGGGTTGATCCCAAACCATCTGACCGCGATAATGATGGTGTGCCCGATAAAATCGACATGTGCCCCGATTCAGCCGGTTCGGCAAAAACAGGCGGCTGTCCCGATCGCGATGGAGATGGAATTCAGGATGCGCTCGACAACTGTCCCGATATCGCCGGTAGCATTAAGAACCACGGATGTCCGCCCGATACTGATCATGATGGCATCTTCGATAAAGACGACCAATGCCCCGATAAACCGGGCCCTGTTAAATACCATGGATGTCCCATACCGGATACCGATGGTGATGGCGTAAATGATGAAGTAGATCTTTGTCCTGATAAAAAAGGACCACCGGAATTCAATGGTTGTCCTGTGCCGGATACCGACGGTGATGGAATAAATGATAAAGATGATAAATGTCCCACAGTAAAAGGTACTGCCGAGTACAATGGTTGTCCGCCGCCTATTAAGCGCGAGATCATTGAAAAAGTGAATTATGCAGCGAGGAAGATATTCTTTGCAACAGGTAGTGATAAAATTGCAACCGGTTCGTTTGGCCCGCTCGATGAAGTGGCTGCCATTCTGAAAAACAATCCTACGCTGAAACTGGCTGTGGAAGGACATTCTGATAATGTAGGTAATGTGGCAATCAATTTAACATTATCGCAAAAACGTGCCGATGCCGTTAAGGACTACCTGATTCAAAAAGGTATTGATGTTAACAGATTAGAAGCCAAAGGTTACGGACAGGAAAAACCTGTGGCTGATAATAATACACCGGAAGGCAGAGCAGCCAACCGGCGCGTTGAACTGAAGCTGTCGCAGCAATAGTTGCGGCATAGAAAAAGTGGTGGCAGATAATGAGGGGTTGGTAATACAAAAAACCTTTAAAAAAGGAAATAATCCAATCGCCCGAAAAACAATTTGCCAGCCACTCATGTAATATGCTACACGAGTGGTTTTTAATTTTATATTTTTATCGAGATCGACGAGAAAAGACGGAAAGACCGGAAGTGACTTTACTGACTTACCGACATTCGGACTTAATTGTTAAGAATAATTAAAAAAACAGATATTTGGATATTATATACCACTATTAAACTTACGTTACACATCTGTAAAGCAAAAAAACAATCGTAAATGAACAAACTGGTAAAAGCAGCAGGAATAGTATCTGCCTTTGTGATTGCGGGCCATACGGCTGTAGCGCAGCAGGATAAAAACACAAAATCCGGCGATGTGCCGAAGGGGTGGCATCTGCTCGACAAAACAAAAGACGGCTATTACGGCATCAGCATTAATAAAGCGTACGATTTTATTCGCACCAAAAACCTAAAAGGAAAAACCGTAGTTGTAGCGATCATCGATTCAGGAATTGATACGTTGCACGAAGATTTAAAAGAAATTTTGTGGACCAACCCGAAAGAAATTCCGGGCAATGGCCTCGATGATGATGGCAACGGATATGTTGATGATGTTCACGGTTGGAATTTTATAGGCGGCAAAGATGGTCGTAACGTAAAACAGGATTCGTACGAAGGTGCCCGGGTATATCATATGTTCAAAGACAAGTTTGGTGGTAAAGATATAGATCCGAAAACCCTTACGCCCGATGATCTGGATCAGTATAATATGTGGTTGAAAGCAAAGAAGAAAATCGAAGGCGAAGGTGCTGAGCAGGGTGTTGACCTGGTTATGCTGAAAAGAGCATTGACCAGCGCCCAGAAAAGCGACAGCATTTTACGCAAAGCGCTGAATAAAGAAACCTATACAGGCACCGATGTAGATACTTTCAATGCTGTTAGCAGTGCAGAAAAATCGGCCAAAGGAAGTTTAC
This sequence comes from Niastella sp. sgz303648, assembly GCF_059587045.1. Lineage (NCBI taxonomy): Bacteria > Pseudomonadati > Bacteroidota > Chitinophagia > Chitinophagales > Chitinophagaceae > Niastella > Niastella sp. sgz303648. Next base: position 155,059 of record NZ_JCAPSW010000016.1, read on the forward strand.
TGTATCTGTTTAAAGCCAACCAGATGATGGAAACCACCAATAAAGAATTTTTGGATGGTTTTGATGAATACGTAGGTGGTGAAGAAAGAAAAGCAGAAGCTAAAGATAAAGCGCCTCAGAATTATCGTGGCGAAATAACCAAAGACAATGAAAATGATATTACCGATAGTCATTACGGTAATCCCGATGTAATGGCTTCTACCCCATTCCATGGAACACACGTAGCCGGTATCATCGGCGCCGTACGTAACAACGGAAAAGGCATGGACGGTGTAGCCGATAACGTACGCATTATGATGATACGTGCTGTACCCGATGGTGATGAGCACGATAAAGATATTGCCCTTGCTATTCGCTATGCGGTAGACAACGGCGCCAAAGTGGTGAACATGAGCTTTGGTAAAGATTTTTCGCCCCAGAAAAAATGGGTTGATGATGCAGTAAAATATGCCGAATCAAAAGGCGTGTTACTGGTTCATGCAGCAGGTAACGATGCCAAAAACATCGATACAGCCGACAACTTCCCTAACCCTGTTTATAAAAGCAGCAATACAAAAGCAGGCAACTGGATTACCGTAGGCGCCAGCGGCGACCCCAAAGCAGGTGGTATAACCGCCTCTTTCTCGAACTATGGTAAAAAACAGTGTGATGTATTTGCTCCCGGTGTTAAAATATGGTCAAGCATTCCCGGTGGTAACACCTATGGTAATGCGCAGGGTACCAGTATGGCCTGCCCGGTTGTTGCCGGTACAGCTGCCTTTTTGCTGGAATACTTCCCTTACCTTACACCACAGCAGTTAAAATCAGTTTTGGTTAAATCGGCCCAGGCGCCAACTGATAAAGTAAGAAAACCAGGCACCGATGAAATGGTAAACTTATCTGACCTGAGCGAAAGCGGTGGTGTGATCAATGCATTCGAAGCAGCCAAATTGGCCGCCACACTTGATCCTGCAGCGAAAAGCACAGTGCCCAAAAAGCCTGCGCCTGCCACCCCCAAGCCTACAATGACGAATAAGAAAGGTTAAGGCTCAAGGCACAAGGTTCAAGGCACAAGAACCAGGAAACAAAGAGTAAAAAATAAAAGAAACAGGTTACAGGGATATTACCTTGTAACCTGTTTTTTTTATATCCCCTGTTACCTTGAAACCTGTAACCTTGTAACCTGCAACCTTTTCTTTATTTTTAGAAAAAAACTATGGTTTACAAAAATGAAATAACTGTAGCCGATTACTATACGAACTATATAAACGCAATACCCGAAGATAATTTGCAGGAAGCCCTGGCCAACAACACCCGCCGTTTTAGGAAACTGCTGAAGCAAATACCACACAAAAAAATCAACTATGCCTATGCGGAAGGCAAGTGGACCATCAAAGAATTACTGCAACACATTATCGATGCAGAACGGGTATTTATTTACCGCGCCCTTACGTTTGCCCGCCAGGACCCTGCCCTGCTTCCCGGTTTCGACGAAAACACCTGGGCCATAACCGCCAAAGCGCCCAAACGCAAATGGAACGACCTGGTAGATGAATTCAAAGCGCTTCGCGCTTCCAACGAAATCTTTTTTAATTCGCTCGATGATGATCAACTGCGGCAAACCGGTTCCGCCAACCACAATCCTGTAAGCGTAGCCGCACTGGGCTTTTTATGCGCAGGACATGCCGCGCATCATATTCGCATTATTAAGGAAAGATACCTCAACGAACCGGGCAATGATGTCAAAATAAAAATTGTAAAAAAGAAGAAGAAAGGCAAAAAGGCTGCAAAGCAAAAGAAACAAGGCACAAGATAGAAGGCACAAGTTACAGGTTACAGGTTTCAGGTTACAGGGTGCCGGCATGCACTGAGTGTAATTGAACCAGATGCCTTGTAACCTGAGCCTTGAAACGGGAAACTATTTCTTATGCATGGCCTGTATGCTCTCAGTAAAAAGCGCATACAACTTTTGCAACTGCCCGTGGCGCTGCAACAATTCGAGATGTTTTTGAATGGTCCTTACATCATTACGAACGGCAGGACCGGTTTGCACATCGGCGGGATTGTACTGATATAAGCGGTCGGCAATGGCATTGATCAGCGGCAACAGCATATTGAAGTCGGCTTTTTCCTGCAGGCAATAATCCTGGGCCAGCGCATACAGGTGGTTGGTAAAATTGCTTACCATTACCGCCGCCACATGCAGCTTTAACCGCTGTTCATCACCGGCATGTTGTACCTGGTTCGATAAAGTGCAGGCAAAATCGGTGATCAGCGCAAGGTCATCTCCGGTATTTCCATCTACGAGAAAAGGAATATCGGGCAGTATAGGTATTTCGCGGCGCAAACTTTGCACCGGGTATAATACGCCATAATTTTTACTGCAGGGGCTTAAAACATTTTTCGACACTGAACCCGCCGTGTGAACGATCAGTTTTTTATCGAGGCGTAAACCGGCAGTCACCGCGTCAATAGCGCCATCGCTTACGGCAACCACATACAAATCGCCGGTTTTATCGGGTTGGGTAATATCGGTAGTAAAGCCGGCGCCCAGCGAATCGGCCAGTTCAGCAGCAAACAGGGCATTTCGGCCACAAACCTGAATCACTTCATGGTCTGCCGCCAGCATTTTTCTTCCCAATACAGAAGCAACATTTCCCGTACCTATAATTACGATTCTCAAGTTAAGTATTAAGTTATAAGTATTAAGTTTTAAGATAAAGAACTAACTACCAAACTGTAAGTTATAAGTTATCAGTAAATGCAATTTGCATTTTCTTATTACTTAATACTTATTACTTATAACTCAACTATTCTTCCCTTCGAGCATAGGTACAAAAGAAAAATTATCGAATATTTCTTCTGTAACATGGCCATCGGGTTGTTTGGTTAAACGCAGCATTCGTTGCACATTTCCCTCTCCTACCGGTATCACCATTTTGCCACCTGTTTTTAACTGTTCAATCAGTTTGGGAGGAATATAAGGAGCAGCCGCTGTAACAATCACTTTATCAAAAGGCCCATAGGTTGGCAATCCCTCATATCCGTCGCCATAAAAATATTTGATGTTCGGGTATTTATTACGAAGAATAAAGCCACGATGCAGCTCAAATAATTTCTTCTGCCGCTCGATGGTATACACCTGAGCACCCATTTCGCCCAGCACAATAGCCTGATAACCGCTGCCGGTTCCTATTTCAAGCACCTTTTCGTAGGGTTTTACATCCAGTAACTGACTTTGATACGCTACAGTATACGGTTGTGAAATAGTTTGTCCTTCTGAAATCGGAAAAGCCCGGTCTTCGTACGCTACCCTGTCTAACGCTGAATCGAGAAAATAATGACGGGGAACCTGTAAAATGGCCGTTAGCACCCGCTCGTCGGTAATGCCTTTTTGTTTCAGTAAATCAACCAGTTGCTTTCGCATTCCTTTATGCCGGTAAGTATCTTCAAACGTTCTCATAAACAGCACAAAGATAACAGAATTGTGGTCAATGGTGAATGGTGAACGTGCAATCGTGAATAAAACAGCCGTGCCACGGTTTCTCCTTCTGCGAAAACGAACCGTGGCACGGCTTGCTTCCAATCACCAAATAATATCCACCACAGTTGCTAATGACGCATTCATCAGCTATCTTGTCATACGAAACCAGATTTTCAGGCATAGGCATTTTAAACACGCATTACCCCTTAAACAATGCGCATTTATTGTAGTGCCAAAACTAATCTGGTATTTGTACATATATGTGTTCTTTTATCTGTTGCCTGGTCAAACGGCTATGCTCAGTTAAAAGCAGATTTCGCTGCAGATAAAACCAGTGGGTGTTCTCCGCTTGTAATATCATTCAACAATACAACCTCAGGCGCTTCGGCCAATGCTATTTATACATGGGATTTTGGCAATGGCAATACATCGGCTATAGTAAATCCCGGTGCTGTTTATACCGATGAAAAAACATACACGGTTACACTTACCGTGCAGGATGGCTCGCAAACTTCAACCAAAACACAAACCATCTCCGTTTATAAAAAGCCGGTAATTGATTTTTCGGCTTCTGTTGAAAAAGGGTGCATCCCTGTTGCGGTAACATTTACCAGTAATTCACAGGCAGGCAGCGGCTCCATTTTCAGTTATTACTGGGACTTTGGCGATGGTTACTCCCAGCAAAGCGCCGGCAGCAGCGTGCCCCATAACTATACCCAGGTACAAACATCCTCTGTGAACCTTACTGTAACCAATAGCTACGGCTGTTACAGCACGCTTACCAAAAAGGATATGATAACCAGCCTGCCTGCTTTAAAAGCAGGTTTTTCGGCCGATAAAACAGTTCTATGCCATGAAACCGATCCTGTAACATTTACCAATACAAGTACCGGTTCCGGTACTTTAAACTATATATGGGATTTTGGCGATGGCAATACTTCTACCCAAAAAGATCCCCGGTACACGTTCAACAAAAAGGGGATCTATACCATAAAATTAACGGCTAACAGTTCGGATGGTTGTACAGCCACCACCACGCAAACCAATTACCTGAATGTTGCCACCTTTAAATCGGATTTTGCCGTACCACCGCTCATTTGCACCGAACAGAATGGCATCTTTAATAATACCAGCACACCTGCCCCCAATAACTATTCGTGGCAGATAAACAATCAGCAGACCTACTACGATAACAGCAGTTTGTATTACTGGTTTTATATCCCCGGCACCTTTAACATCAAACTCATAAACACTTTTGGCACCTGCATCGATTCTGTAACAAAGCAGGTAAGTATCAAACAAAAAGTCAATTCACAGGGATTTCTGGCCGAAATGAAAAATATATGTGGCGCTCCTACCGATGTGGCATTTAAAGACACAACGGCCAATGCAGTAAAATGGACATGGACATTTTTCGACTTTTCGGGCAATACGACATCGAATGTACAGGCGCCGGTTAAAAACTATACTCAAAAAGGCAACTACATTGTTTACCTCAATGTAACCAATGCCGATGGCTGCAGCAAAGATCTTCAGCAGTACATTAACGTGCGCGGCCCCGAAGTAAACATATATGCAACCAATCCCGATGATCCCTGGCAATCGTACCGCAATTGCACCGGATACCAGATTGGTTTTGGCTCAACCAGCACGGTTAACATTGTATCGTATAACTGGAACTTCGGCGATGGCGCTACTTCAACCGATGCTAAACCTGTACATGTTTATACCAGTCCGGGTACTTATCAGGTATCGTTAACGTATACCCTTCAAAACGGTTGTACAGGCACTTCTTATATTACTAACTTCATCATAAATCCCCGGCCGGTAATAAATGATATTTTCACTTCGGCAGGTACTGTTTGCGGTAATACACCAATGACCCTTTCGGCAAATGTAACTCCCGCCAACAGCGCCCTTTATTACTATTGGTTCTTTGGCGATGGCACCAATACGGGTATGCAGTACTCATCGAATGTTAATCATCAGTATTTCAAAGACAGTACTTATTCAGTTACCTTAATAGTTACCGGTTATGGATATTGCCCCGACACATTAACAAAAACAAACTTTATTAAGGTGCTTCCCCCCGTGCCCAAAATATCTTCCATCGCCAATACCTGCGATGGGTTGAGGAACCTTGTTACATTTACACAAAACTCAATAAAAGCACAAACCTGGACCTGGGATTTCGGCGATGGCAGCACCACTACCCTTACAACCGATCAGCCTGTTATTACACACACCTATGCCAACACAGGTTCGTATAAAGTAGTACTTACCACCACCAACGGACAATGCTCTGTACGCGATTCGGGCATAGCCTATGTATTGTTAAAACAACATCCTGTACTCACAGCAAGCGCTACCGAAGTATGCTCCGAAGGACCTTTAAAGGTCACCATTTCAAATCTTGAAAATAACCCTTACACCAACAACCAGTACAATTACTGGATAAACAAAATTGAGCACAAAGACGGAAGCTCTAATTTCAACATGAATTATACGTTTATTCATTTTGAAAACACGTATGATATTACGCTCAATTATTTTGAAAAAGGAAAGGAAGATCTGCGCATAATTACCAACTCATTTCTTTCCTCGGTTGGTTCCACTACTATGTGCACCGACACAACCAATTATGTTCCCCTTAAAATTAAAGGGCCGGTACCCGGGTTTCAGGTAAGTTCAAATAGTGTATGCAACAATGGTCCGGTTATTTTCAAAGACACATCGAAAAGTATTGGCGGTACCATCAAAGAATGGCATTGGGATTTCGGCGATGGCGGCGCCCATCATATTTACGGAGGACCCAACGGTGATGTTGCGTACAGTTATAAAGCCCCCGGCACCTATTGGGTATCATTAAAAGTCGTAGATAACAGCGGTTGTGCAGCTGCCGCCACCGGTTACCTTCCTCCCATAAAAGTTTCCGGCGTTCAGTCGGCCTTTACTACTTCGGGCACCAATGTACCGTTGGCAACCACTGTTACCTGTACCAATATTACCACCGGTAGCAACCTCCCCGCCACTACCTGGCAGTGGCAGGTAGATGGAATTACATTTTCAACCGACTTCAATGCATCGTATACCTTTAATCAGGCAGGCACCTATACGTTAAATCTCATAGCCACCGATACCGTTTCGGGTTGCAGCTCAACCGCTGCCCAGGTAATTGTGGTAAATAATTTTAATGCAGGCTTCCGCTTCACCACTACGATGATAACGACCAACAGTTGTCCGCCGGTGTTGGTAAGCTTTAACAATACTTCGCAAAATTATTCCGGTATTACCTGGGATTTTGGCGATGGCACTATCATCGAAAATGTAGCCCAACCCAGCCACGTTTACGAAAAAGCAGGCAAATACATTATAACGATGTATGTAACCGCGCCCAATGGAATAAAAGGAACTTATATTGATTCAATTATCATAAAGCAACCCGAAGCAAGCATTAAAACCAGTTCAACCCAAGGCTGTATAGGGCATGCCATAACCCTGCAGGCGGCAGCCACCAATACCGGCACCTATGTTTGGGATTTTGGCGATGGCAGCATTGTATCAACCACCGATACCTTTGCCACCCATCAGTATGCAACACCAGGCCTGTATTCGCCGGCACTGATCATGAAAGACCCGGCCACCGGATGTACAGGTTCGGCCCCGCCTACTGACAAAATCAATATACGGCCCGATCCAACGGTAATCATCACCCCTGCCGATCCTTTTGTTTGCCAGGGATCTTCTGTTGCATTGCAGGCAAGCGGCGGAATACTATATGAATGGCTACCCGCCACCGGCTTAAGCAATGCCGCAATAGCCAACCCGGTGGCATCGCCGGCACAAACCAGCACCTATGCAATAAATGTAACCGACGATATCGGCTGCAAAAACACCGGCCATATAACCATTACTGTTATACAACCGGTTACCGTTTCGGTAACCGGCAATACCGGCATTTGTGCAGGTGAACCCGTAAAGCTTCAGGCAACCGGAGCCGAAGTGTATAAATGGATCAACAATACCACCGGCATTGATAATGTAAATATTCCCAATCCTATAGCCACTCCCCCTGTTACCGGCGAATATACGGTTACCGGTTCCGATGCCCATTATTGCTTTACCGATACCGCTGCCATAACCATACAGGTAAATCCATCGCCTGCAGTGAACGCAGGCACCGATGTGGAAGTATGGACCGGTACACCGGTACCTTTACACGCATCCGGCAGCAATGATGTGATCAGTTATAACTGGACGCCCGGAACCTGGCTCAGCTGTACCAGTTGTACCGATCCGGTAAGTACGCCGCAGGCGCCGGTTACTTATGCCGTGACCGTAAAAAACCAATACGGTTGTAAAGCTGCCGACAGCATTACCATAAAAACATTGTGCGATGAAAGCCACGTAGCCATTCCCAATGGCTTTACGCCTAATGGCGACGGCATAAACGACGTATTCATCATTAAAGGCATATCAATAGTAAAACATCTGGTGATTTATAACCGGTGGGGACAAAAAGTATACGAACGTAACAACTTCATAGCAGGCGACCGTTCATTATGCTGGAACGGTAACTTCAATGGCTACCCGGCAGCAGAAGGAACCTATGTTTATTTTGCCGAACTGGAATGCCCCGGCGGGGGACAATTCACCCGTAAGGGAACGTTAACCTTGCTTAGATAGGTTGCAGGTTTCAGGTTACAGATTTCAGGCAATTAACGCGAAGTGATTATACCTGATGCTCCCTGTAACCTGCTGCGTGTAACCTGTAACGTGATTAATTTGCGAATGCCATTGGCATCAATTATCTTGCCGGCAGAATCCGGGATACAGGTATAGCCATTCCTGTACTTTCAACAACCCATAACCGATGTGCATTAATCGCAACAGTCGATCAAATCTTATCTTTTTACATATATTCTTTCTATTATGTTCATGCAGCCTCACCGGCCTGGCACAATTAAAAGCCGACTTTACGGTTGATAAAACCGGCGGCTGCTCTCCGCTTACCGTATCATTTACCAATAAAACAACAGGCGCTTCGGCGAATGCAACCTATAAATGGGATTTTGGCAATGGTAATACGGCATCCACTCCCAATCCCGGTGCGATATTTATTAATGAACAAGCATATACGATTACACTTACCGTTCAGGATAGTACGCAAACTTCAGCAAAAACACAATCTGTTACAGTTTATAAAAAACCTGCAGCTGATTTTACTACTCCTCTTGCTAAACAATGTTTATCGTCGCCGGTAACGTTTACCAGCAATGCGGAGCCCGGCGATGGTACCATCGCCAGCTACTATTGGGATTTTGGCGACGGCACTACACAGCAGGGATTCAGCAATAGTCAGGCGCATTCGTACAGCCTGGTTCAGAAGGCAACAGTAAGCCTTACTGTTACCAACAGCTATGGCTGTTACAACATGATACAAAAAAAAGATATTGTAGAACTGGTTCCGGGGCTTATTGCCGGCTTCAGCGCCGATAAAAGGATATTATGTAAAGAAACCGATGCAGTACAATTCACCAACAGCAGCAACGGCCCGGGTACGTTAAGTTATACCTGGGATTTTGGCGATGGCACTACAGCAGCAACAACCAATACCGCGCATGTATATAATAAAAAGGGCATTTATACAGTTAAGTTTACCGTAAACAATTCTGAAGGATGTACAGCCTTTTCTGTTCAACCCGGTTATATTAATGTTGCCGGTTACAGCACCGCCTTTGATATACCACCGGTTATTTGCGAAAGAAGCAGTACTACGTTTACAGGCAAAAGCACCCCTGCCCCCAACACCTCGGAATGGCAGATAAATGGTACTGCAGCCGGTTACAACAACACACTCTTTTATACATTTAATACGGCGGGCACGTATTCCATTAAACTAACCAACACATTTGGAACCTGTACCGATTCCCTGGTACAGCAGGTTATGGTTAATAAGGTTCCCGATCTGAGAGGTTTTATAATAGATATAAAAGACTCCTGCGGCGCTCCTGTTACCGTTAACTTCAGGGATACAACTTCAACAGCGGTAAAGTGGAACTGGAATTTCATGATTCCACTTACCACACCTCAGTCTACCCTGCAGGCTCCCACATATATTTACACGAATGATGGCAGTTATACAGTACAACTTAAGATTACAACTGCAGCAGGTTGCACCAACAGCATTCAGCAATCTTTTAAAACTATAAAGCCCGATGTATCCATATTTCCTAAATCACCCGTATACAGCGCTTGTGAAACGTTAACAACCAGTTTTAAAGCATCGTCAACGGAACCGATTGTTTCGTATAACTGGAATTTTGGCGATGGCAGCACATATACCGATGCAGAACCTGTTCATACATATATTAAGCCAGGCAATTACCAGGTAAAATTGACTTATACAACCAAAAGCGGCTGCACAAACACTGCGTATTTCAATGGGATAAATGTTTACCAGCAACCGGCCATTGATTTTACAGCTTCGCGAACCACATTATGCGCCAATAACTCAGTTGTATTCACTACAACGCTAACACCCGATCAGGGCTATACAGATTTACGCTTGTTTTGGGATTTCGGCGACGGAGTTAGTTATAACGTTAATAAGGTGGTGCAGCATTTGTACAGCCGGCCGGGAACTTATACGGTTAAACTTATTGCTTACAATGGTAACTGTTCCGACACGATAACAAAAATCAATTACATTACAGTACTTGCCGCCCCCGACCCAATGTATCTCTGGAGTTCCAACACCTGCAATGGAACACGTGGCGAAGTAATTTTCAATGCCACCCCCGGTAATGCGACCAATATTACCTGGAATTTTGGTGATGGTACACCACCGGTAACCACAGCTGCAACGCAAACAACTATTACACATACATATGCCAGTACCGGAAATTATACGGCAACGCTTTCAACAAGCCTGGGTACCTGCCCGGCAAGTTCCGGTACACCGGTTTCTATTCTGCTGAAACAAAAGCCATTGTTAACAACCGATAAAGCAGCTATATGTATAGGCGAAGGGCTCCCCGTTAAAGTTACCAGCTATGAACTAAATCCAATGGGCAGCCCATCGTCCCCACATTATTCACTTCAATTTCAGTACGACGATGGAAGTTTATATGCAGGAGCAATCAATACAACCAACCCGTACTGGACAAACGTATACGAAGGCATAGTGTGGAACCCTGAAAAAGAAAAGCAAAAATTAAGAGTGATTACCTCTTCGGTATACTTTGGGTGCAGGGATACTTCCAACTATATAACTTACAAGGTCAAAGGAGTTTCAGCCGGGGTTCAGGTGGTAACAAACAATGTATGTTACAAAAACGCGGTGGAATTAAAAGATACTTCCAAAACGTATAACAATACTATACAGAGCTGGCTGTGGAATTTTGGCGACGGACAAACCAGTACGCAAAACGGAGGATTTGTTTCGCATACATATACCAGCCCCGGCGCTTATAATGCAACTTTAAAAATAACCGATGCAGCAGGTTGTACTTCTACTGCTACTGCAGGCGTAACAATAAATGCGCTGGGCCCCAAAGCCGACTTTACAGCTTCGGCAACGAATGTAAATATAAATACTGCCGTTTATTTTTATAATACGACCAACAACTATGGAGTAAACAATACAACTTATCAGTGGTACATTAACGGTGTTCCGTTTTCTTCGGCAAATAGTCCATCTTATTTATTCGAACAGCCCGGCACCTACACCATTAAGCTGGTAGCATCCGGCGCTACGTCGCAATGCTTATCCGAAGTTACCCGGCAAATTGTAGTAAATAATTTTAATTATGCTTTCAGCTTTACTACGTCATCTATCACCGCCAGTAATTGTCCGCCCGTACTGGTACGATTTACCAATACCTCTGTTAATTATACAAACATTAAATGGGATTTTGGCGATGGCTTCACGCTCGAAAATGTAAACTATCCGAGACATATTTATGAAAAAGCAGGTAAATACATTATTACCTTGTATGTATACGTAGGCACCGTACTGAAAGGTGCTTATATTGACTCGCTGTTTATAAAACAACCGCAGGCCGATGTGCAAACCAGTTCAACCGAAGGTTGTATCGGGCATATGGTAACCCTGAATGCTACGAGCAAAAATACCGCCTCATACATATGGGACTTTGGCGATGGCAGCATGCTGCAAACAGCAGATAGTTTTGCTACCCATCAATATAGGTGGCCCGGCGTATATTCGCCCACGTTGCTATTGAAGGAAACTACCAACGGCTGCGCAAAGGCCACCACCCTGACTGAAAAAATTGACATTCATGCCAACCCGGTGGTAACCATAACACCCGTTGACCCTGTTATTTGTTTGGGCGCCTATGCCAGCCTGCAGGCACGTGGTGGTAACGTTTATGAATGGTTGCCCGTAACCGGCTTAAGCGATCCAAATACAGCCTCACCTGTGGCAACGCCCGTTGAAACCACGCTGTATAGCGTAAAAGTTGCTGATGCCATTGGATGCAATAGTACCGGCACGGTAAAAGTAACAGTGATACAACCGGTTACAATAAGTGTAATATCCGATACTTCTGTTTGTAAAGGTGATGTAGTGCAATTACAGGCTTCAGGGGCTGAATTGTATACCTGGATCAATAACACTGCAGGATTAAGTAATACCCAAATTGCTAACCCGGTTGCTCAACCGTCTGAAACCACGCAATATACCGTTACCGGTTCAGATGCATACCGCTGTTTTACCGATACGGCATCGATCACTGTACAAGCACTGCCCCTGCCTGCCATACAGGCCGGAGCTGATGTTGAAGTATGGGCCGGTGATCCGGTTTCCCTGCATGCAACCGGCAGCAATGATGTGGTTAACTGGAAGTGGACGCCCCAAATTTATCTGAGTTGTACCAATTGCCCCGATCCGGTAAGCACTCCACATGCCTCAGTTGTTTATACCATAACAGTGAAAAACCAGTATGGATGCAAGGCCACCGATAGCATTGCCATAAAAACAATGTGCGAAGAAAGCCATGTTTCCATTCCCAATGGTTTTACACCAAACGGAGATGGCGTTAATGATGTATTTATTATTAAAGGCATTTCGATCGTAAAGCACCTGATCATATATAACCGCTGGGGACAAAAAGTATATGAACGCAACAATTTTATTGCAGGCGACCGCTCGCTGTGCTGGGATGGCAAATTGAATGGCTATCCGGCAGAAGAAGGCACTTATGTATATTTTGCAGAAATGGAGTGCCCCGCGGGCGGACAATTTACCCGCAAAGGAACAGTAACGTTGCTGAGGTAGTGGTTAGCAGAAAGTTGAGGTTAACAAGTTGAAAAGTTAACTGGTTGACACAGTTGACAGGTTATAGCAAAGTGCCTTGCCGTTTCACGTTTGCCGTTTCACGATTCACAATTGACCATTGACCATTCACCAAAATTATTACCACCGGTGTTGCGAATGCGACGTTCATCAGCTAATTTTGCTGGTTGAAACCAGAGGGCGGCAACCCTAAACCGATGTGCATTAAGCGTAGTACCAAAGCTAATCTTGCTTTTTTACATATTGTATTTTTCCTGTGTATATGCAGCCTTACAGGCTATGCGCAGTTAAAAGCCGATTTTACGGTTGATAAAACCGGCGGCTGCTCCCCCCTTTCTGTATCATTTACCAATAAAACCACGGGCGCTTCGGCCAACGCTGTTTATAAATGGAATTTTGGCAACGGCAATACCGCCACCATTCCTAACCCCGGTGCTATTTTCATTAACGAACAGGACTATACAGTTACACTTACAGTTGAAGATGGCAGTCAAATTGCACAGAAAACACAAACAATTACCGTTTATAAAAAACCATCCGTTGATTTTACAGCCAATACCGTTAAAGGCTGCCTGCCGGCACCGGTAACGTTTACCAGCAATTCCTCGGCCGGCAGCGGCTCCATAGCAAGTTATTACTGGGATTTTGGCGACGGCATTACGCAGCAGGGTTATGGCAGCAGTCAGGTGCATACCTACAACATGGTTCAGAAAGCCACTGTAATGTTAACGGTTACCAATTCGTTCGGCTGTTATAATACAGTACAAAAAAAAGATATTGTACAGATTTTACCGTCACTTATTGCAGGTTTTTCTTCCGACAAAAGAGTATTGTGTAAGGAAACCGATGCGGTACAATTTACGAACAACAGCAACGGTCCGGGTACATTAAGCTATACCTGGGATTTTGGCGACGGCACTAACTCAGCAGCAACACATCCTGCCCATGCTTTTAATAAAAAAGGGATTTATTCCGTAAAACTCACAGTAAACAGTTCAGAAGGATGTACGGCCTCTTCCATCCAAACCAATTACCTGAATGTAGCCAGTTACAGCACCGAATTTGATGTACCATCGCTCATTTGTAAAAACAGCTCTGCAACGTTTACAGGAAAAAGCACGCCCGTTCCTACCTACTCGGTATGGAAGGTAGATGATAACTACGCCGGTTATTACGGCAACTATCTTTCGTATTCATTTTATACACCCGGCACGTATACCGTTAAACTATTAAACACCTTCGGCACCTGTGCCGATTCGGCGGTTCACCAGGTATCGGTAAAAGACATTCCCAACCTGCGTGATTTTATCATGGAAACAAAAGACTCGTGCGGAGCCCCAACCAAAGTTTCATTTAAAGACACAACACCTACCGCCGTTAAATGGGAATGGGATTTCAATTATAATTATTATCAGCCAAAGGTACAGTCAACAGTACAGGCCCCTGTATATACCTATACCACAGATGGCAGTTATATTGTATACCTTAAGGTTACCAATACCGATGGTTGCAGCAGCAGCTATTCGAAATATTTTCAAACCATTAAGCCCTATGTAACCATTTTCCCTACAACGTATAACAGCAGTGGCTGTGGAACCTTATCATGTAGTTTTACAGCCAACACATCTGACCCCATTGTTTCGTATAAGTGGAATTTTGGCGATGGCAACTCATCAACCAGCGCAGCCCCGTCGTATACCTATACAACACCCGGCACTTACCAGGTTAGCTTAAATTATACTACCCGGGCCGGCTGCACAGGCACAGCGTACTATAATTCAATGACCGTTTATAAAAAGCCCGAAGCCGATTTTACCGCGTCGCAAACACAGGTGTGCGGCAATAACAACGTTATATTCACTGCGAGCCTAACGCCACCGCAGGGATGGCCTTCATTAAGCTATACCTGGGATTTTGGAGATGGGTATAGTGGCTTCTACTATAGTTCAGCAGCAGTGCATTCATATTCAAAGGAAGGTACTTATACCATTAAGCTGATTGTTTATAACGGGTCGTGCACCGATACTGTAATAAAGACAAATTATATAAAGGTGCTTCCCCCCTTCCCTCATATATTGTCGGTTAACAATACCTGTAATGGCACCAGGGGCGATGTTACTTTCACCCAGCAAACAGATAACGCTACCAGCATTACATGGAATTTTGGCGATGGCAGTACAGCCACCACGGCGCCCGGCCAAACTACTATCACCCACACGTATACTAAAAGCGGTACTTATACAGTGTCTCTTTCTGCGACCAATAATACCTGTGTGATAACTACCAGCACCATCGCCCGGGTGTTGCTTAAACAAAACCCCGTGCTTACGGCCGATAAAACGATCATATGCGCAGATGGCACACTTAACATTAATGTGTCGCCTTTTGATAAGAACCCACAGAATAACAGTATCTGGACCGCTGATTATTACTTAAGTTTTCAATACGGCGACGGAAGTACTTCTTACATATCAGTTAATTCAAACAACTGGTACTGGAGCAATACCTTTAACGGCTCCCTTACATTGTTTGATAAGGCAAAACAGAACTTAAGAGCCATTTCAACCTCGTATGGCTTTGGGTGTAACGATACTACCAATTATGTTCCATTACAAATAAAAAGCGCCACGGCCGGATTTGAAGTAGTAACCAATAATGTATGTTTTAAAAACCCGGTGGTATTAAAAGATACATCTAAAGTTGCCAACACCACCATCCAAAGCTGGCGGTGGGATTTCGGCGATGGCCAAACCAGTACGCAAAGCGGAACGGTTTCGCATACCTATTCAAATCCCGGTTATTATTATGTTAGTTTAAAAGTAACAGACGCCACCGGATGTTCCGCATCCAGCACAACCACTTCAGTAAATGCATTAGGACCAAAAGCATATTTCTGGGCGTCGGGAACCAATGTATCGTTAAACAGCACTGTTTATTTTTATAACAATACCAATACCTACGGTGTTGTTAATACAACCTACCAGTGGTACATTAACGACGTGCCATTTTCATCAGGTTATAGCCCGTCGTATACATTCGATAAGGCAGGCACCTATACTATAAAGCTGGTAGCAACTGACGCCACCAACCCCTGTTCGTCGGAATATACGCAGACGATTGTGGTAAATAATTTTAATGCAGCATTCAACTTTACAACCTCTTTCATTACAGCCAGCAGTTGTCCGCCGGTACTGGTGCGATTCAATAATACCTCGATCAACTATACAAAAATAATATGGGATTTTGGCGATGGCAGTACGCTTGAAAATGTAAATTATCCTTCTCATATTTATGAAAAGGCCGGCAAATACATCATTAATTTGTTTGTATACGGCCCCAATGGACTAACAGGCACCTATATTGATTCGGTATTTATAAAAGAACCGGAGCCCGATGTGCAAACCAGTTCAACGGAAGGCTGTATAGGGCATATGATAACGCTGAACGCTTCGACTCAAAGCACCGCTTCGTATGTGTGGGATTTTGGCGATGGCAGCGTAGTACAAACGGCTGATAGTTTTGCCACCCATCAATATAATGTGCCCGGTATTTATTCACCGATGTTGCTGATGAAAGAAACGCCCAATGGATGCACCGCCGCCACTACACTGACTGATAAAATAAACATTCATGCAAATCCGGTTATTACGTTATCACCGGCTGAACCACTTGTTTGTTTGGGTTCTTCTGTAACCTTACAGGCAGGCGGAGGCAGTGTGTATGAATGGTCGCCCGCCACCGGATTAAGCAACACCAATACGGCCACTCCTGCAGCATCGCCGGCAACAACCACCAGCTATACGGTAAAAGTTACAGATGCCATTGGCTGTTACAGCGCGGCCCCGCTTACAGTGACGGTTATACAACCGGGTACTGTAAGTGTAAATGCAGATACTTCGGTATGTAAAGGCAATACAGTTCAATTACAGGCCACCGGCGCTGAATTATATAACTGGATCAATAATACTTCAGGATTAAACAACACGCAAATTGCAAACCCGGTAGCCCAACCCGCTGAAACCACCGAATACACCGTTACCGGCTCAGATAAATACCATTGTTTTACCGATACGGCAAAAGTAACCATAGGCATATTACCATTACCATCAGTTGAAGCGGGTACCGATGTTGAAGTTTGGGTAGGAGAAAAAGCTCAGCTTCATGTCACCGGCAGCCCCGATGTGATCAGTTGGAACTGGACACCGGCCACTTATCTTAGTTGTACCCACTGTACCGATCCGGTAAGTACGCCGCAGGCGCAAACCACTTACACCATTACGGTACAAAATCAATATGGCTGCAAGGCTTCAGACAATATGACTGTAAAAATATTTTGTGATGAAGGCCGTGTAGCTATACCCAATGGATTTACACCCAATGGCGATGGTGTAAATGATGTGTTTATTATTAAAGGAATTTCAATAATAAAACACCTGGTGATTTATAACCGGTGGGGACAAAAAGTATATGAGCGCAACAACTTTATTGCCGGCGACCGTTCGTTATGCTGGGACGGTAATTTCAATGGCTATCCGGCAGCAGAAGGCACTTACGTATATTTTGCCGAGCTGGAATGCCCCTCGGGCGGACAGTTTGCACGGAAAGGAACTGTAACGTTATTAAGATAATTGGTTACCGGTTTCTGGTGACCCGTTACCAGTTACCAGGTTGCGAGTTACAGGTTACAAGTTTCAGGTTACAGGGACTTGAAACCTGTAACCTGAAACTGCTCACTCTTATGTTTATTGCTTATTGTCAATTGCTTATTGCCCATTGACTGCTACAGCTCTCCACGCGAAGCGGCATACAATTCGTACCAGTCCTGGTGGTCGAGGTCGATCGAAAATGCGTTGGCAATATTTCTGATGCGCTGTTCATTGATGGTGCCAATCAGCGGCAGGGCGCCGAGCTTTACCAGCCAGGCAACGGCAATGGATTCAATATCGGCATTGTATTTACGGCCGATCTCCTGTAGCTTCGACCGCACTTTAACCGCCTGTTCATCGGTTCCGTTGGCAATGCGGCCGGCAGCCAGTGGCGATGAAGCCAGCGGACGCATATACCGTTGTTTGATATAATCCAGCTGTCCGTTGTCGAGCGCAGCCGTATTCAGCAGATTCAGATCAATATGATTGGTAACAATGGGGGTGCGTAACAGAGAGGCCAGTAACTGGTGCTGAAACACCGTAAAATTCACTACACCGATGTTTTTTACCTTGCCCGACTCTTTCAATCTTTGTAAAGTAAGCGCTGTTTCTTCAACATTCGACAGCGGATCGAGGTGGTTTAGCAGGAATATGTCGATATAATCGGTACGCAGTTTTCTCAATGAATTATCTACGCTTTTCTGAATATGTTCTTTTGAGGTGTTGTAATGTTTTACCCGAATTGCAGGATTTTCGGCGTGAGGCTCAACCAGCCCGCATTTTGAAAACAGAACAATATCTTCACGTTTAAACGATTTGCGGTTGATCAGTTTACCAAACAGTTCTTCGCACTGGTAATCGCCGTAAATATCAGCATGGTCAAATGTATTGATGCCTAATTCAAGACATAAATTAACGATCTTTTCCATGGTTTGGGCGGCATCGCCCCCTACTTCGTTCCATCTGTAAAAACCATAAATGGCCGGCGACACTTTCGGGCCCGAATCACTGAGATAAATCTTTTGCATTCCGTTGTTGTTTTTAGGAATACAATTATCGGGATTAAATTAATAAAATACAAAATTTATACTGTGAGCTGCAGGAAGAGAAAGAGAAAAAGGATTTATTCCCGGTTTCTCCGGGATTTCTCTTTTTCTCTTTTTAATGCTGAGAATTTAAGTCCTGAGCGACGTGTCCGACAACGTATTTGGTAATTGTTATTTATTTATCTGTTCACTGTTCAATATATCTGTCACTGCTTTTCCGGGCAAAATCCTGAACACGGGAATATTGATCGCATACTTTTCGCACAGGTCTTTTATGCGGCGATCAATTTGTTCGTGAGAATAACGCAATGAAAAATGTCCTAAGATCAGTTTTTCTATTTTAATGCCGCTAACCATTTCGATCACTTCTTCGAGATAACTGTGTTTATTGCCATGTGCATCAACGGTACCTTCTTCGCGCAAAAAAGTAGCTTCATGTATCAGTATTTTTGAATTGTTCCAGCGGGCAGGGTCTTCGACCGGTGTGTCGCCGGAATAACTTAACAAGGTTGTTCTTACTTCAACATGTGTATTTTCTTTCCCCTGCTCCTGAATGATTTGTTTAATGGCTTCGCCGGGCAGTTTCGTTAATTCAGGTTTTAGCTTTTGCTTTGACTGAATAACTTTATAGCTGAGGCTTTTAATACTGTTTGCATCGGCAACAACATGGCCATTGGAAATAGCCTGTATCAAAATATCATCTTTGATCCGGCTATTGGTTTCAGGCGAAACCGGTTTCCATATGGTGCCGGATACATGCGGATCAAAACGCATTGAAAATTCCTTAAATGCCGGAAACGAACCGCTGTCTTTCGGATAATGAATAACAGGAAATCCCGGCCGGGCATTCAGCTGATTAAACTGCAGTAAGCCGGTGAGATGATCGCGATCGGCATGAGAAATAAAAACATGATTTATTTTTCTGCTCTTTTGTAACAAAGTAGTAGTAAGCCCCTCCCCTGCATCGAACAAAAGGCCCAGTTCCTCAATAAAATACCAGGTCGAAAAAAGTGCGGTGGAATATCCCGTAATAGTGAGTTGCATTGGTATTGCTGTAAAAAGTTATTTGCTGGCATGAAAATTAGTGTAATTCATTTGAATTTTTATTGTTAATTAAATGAAAAACCATGATCACCACCAAAAATGCCATCCCGGCAAACGAAACAGTAAACTCCTTTATTCAATCGCTGAACGCAGAAGATTTTAAAGCGGCCCGTAATTATATAACCGACAATTTTTCGTTTGTTGGCGTTTTAGGAACGTGTAACGGAGCAGAAGCATACCTAAGTGATATGGAACGCATGCGGTTAAAGTATGATATTAAAAAAACTTTTACAGATGGCGATGATGTATGCCTGTGGTACGATATCAACATGGGCAATGCAACCATTTTTGCCTGTGGCTGGTATCACATACAGGCTGGCAGGATAGATTCATTTAAAGTAATATTTGATCCGCGCCCGGTACTTGAGCAGGCGCCCCCAAAATAGCCTAAGCGCATTCCTGAAAAAAAATGCCGGGTTGTTTACTCCCCGGCATTTTCTTTTTAAGGCTATTCAATTTTATTGATAAACCACAACCAGTTTGGGAAATTTGTCGGTATAGGTGGTATTACCACTTCCTACAAAAATACGGCTGGTATAAATTGATTCGCTTTGCAGTTTCATCATAAAACCATAATTGGCATTTGTGTTAACCATCGAACTAACCATATTGGTTACATCGAGATTTAAATCCAAAACAGTTTGACTGGTATGCGCCACTACAATCTGATTGCTTGTTGTAGTTGTGGGCTGGTTATACCAGCCGGCGGTGCTGGTTGACCAGCTTGAAGTTACCTGTTGCACATACATGGCATTATTTGTACCGTAATTCGCATCCTTCAAATTACCATTTAAGGTAGGATATGGATAGGAATACATATAAAGGTTGGCGCTCACGATAGTTGCATTTGCAGGAATACTGCTTAAATCAAATTTAATTAATAACCTTTCCGTAATAGGATCTCCACCTATAGTCCAGGCAATAACCGGAATATCTACGCGAGGCCCCCAACTTTGGTTATTACCCTGATAAACCGCCAATACGTATTCATTTGGGTTACTGGCAGGCTGCAGCGTAAGTGTTTTTACAGTGCCGGGATTAACAATAATGGAAACAGTGTCAACTCCTGTGGCACCTTTATCATCGGTAACCATTAACTGAAACACGTAGGTTCCTTTTGTGTTGAATTTAACGGTAGTTGACGGTGAACCGGGATTAATAATTGAAGATGCAGCCGGGCCCGAAACCTGGCTCCATAAATAAGCAACCACCTTACCATCGGCATCACTGCCCGTTCCCGTAAGAACGGTCGAATCGGGAAGGGTAATTGTTTTGGAAGAACCGGCATCGGCTACGGGTACTTTATTTTCAACGAAATCGTCTTTTTTGCAACCTGCAATGGAAATGCAAAAAGCAAGAATAAAAAGGGGTACATGTGTTCTTCTGGGCATAACTTTTCAATTAATTATAATAATTTCAACATGCAAATAAATCATCCTTTTATGATAAATAGAAATTATATCATTATTAATTAATAAGTGCGCAGTTTTAGCCGATAAGTGTGCAGATTTGGCAATAGACGTGCATCGTATTTATACGAATTTACACTTCTACCATGCATTCTTCGGGAATTTGGACTACCGGTTCATTTTGTACAGCACGCTGCCTGATGAATACAAAAGTAAGCGCAAGCGATAGTATCAACAGCAGTATACTTATCCAGATAACGTGATGAATACCGAAACGGGTAATCATTATACCACCCAAAAATGTACCAAGCGTTACCCCGGCATTACCAAACGATACCATTAAACTGGCGGCCAGTTCGGGCGCTTCCGGCGCTTCTGACGTTGACCTCGTTTGGCCAATTAAAAAACCTCCTGTATGAATAAATCCCCAGATGCCTATGATCGCAGTCATAGGAATAAACCAGCCGCCAAAGGCAAAAGCAAGCAGGTGAACCGCAATTAACGACAGCAAAAACAAACGGGTAGTAAGCAATACATTTTTACTTAACGCAATACCGGTAACCCAGTTGCCTGCAATACCGGTAGTACCAAATACCAGCAGCATTACACTAATTTGTTTACCGTTCATGCTGCTCACTTTTCCAAGATATTCGGCCAGGTAACTATACGTGGCGAAAATGCCGGCTATCATGATCATGGTAGCAATAAGGTTTACCCACATTTGCCCTTTGCCTAATATTTTCAGCTGGCTTTGCGACGATTGTTTATCGGTAACGGGCATCGAAGGAACAAACGCAGCCAGTGCTGCAAAGGCAATCAGGTTAATTATTCCTGATAAAACAAAAGAAGCCTTCCAGTTGATTAACTCTGCCATATAGGTAGTTATAGGAACACCCAAAACGGTGGCTACGCTTAGCCCTGCCAGTACTATTGATACTGCTTTTGGAGCATCTTTCGGTTCAACCTGTTTCGATGCAGCCACTGTGGCTACCGCCCAAAACACCGGATGTAAAAAAGCCGGAAGTATGCGTGCAATCATCAGTACGGCAAAGTTGGGCGATAATGCAGATAAAATATTAGAAAGCACAAAAATAAACAGCACAAGGCACATCATCCATTTTCGATTAAATTTTGAAGTTAGTAATACTGAAAAAGGTCCGGTAAGGGCAATAGTCAATGCAAAGCCGCTTAATAACCATCCTGCAGCATCAATAGATATCTGAAAGTGCTTCGCAATAGCCGGCATGATACCGATAATTCCAAACTCGGTAGTAATAATGCCAAAAGCGCCAAGGGCCAGAATGTAGATCGTTCGCTTCATACATTTAAATATTGAAATGTTTCGATAAATAAAAGGCACATCAGCCTTTTGGGCTGTGCAAAAAAACATGTTGAAATGGCTACCCTTTCAGGGCGCTGAGAAAGGCAATGTAATCGTCGAGCACCTCTTTGTTGAGGGTGTATTTGAGGTTTCGGCCTTCTTTTTCAGGTATAAGAAGGTCGGCGTCTGTAAGTTGTTTTAAGTGGTGTGATACGGAAGGCTGGGCAAGATCGAGCAATTCATGTATTTCTGCGCAATACAGGCAATCGCGTTTCTTCCTGAATTTTTGCAAAATTACAATCCTGTTCGGGTCGCTTAATGCCCGGGATATTTTTTCGAATTTTTTACTATCCATATCCGGCCTTTTTAAAGCCGGCCACAAATATAAATAGATACATCGAAATGTTTCGATATTTTTTCTACAAAATTTTAATCAACCCGCTTTTAACATATGATTACTATGATGTATAAAAAAAGAACCACCCTGTATAAAACAGGGTGGCATACTCTCCTCCGGGTATTCCAGGGAATTCACCATGGGCTGAAGCAGAGCCTTAACGCAATCTGTTTAGTTGGGATTTATTACTCACCTACTTTTTATTATCATTTAAATACTGCGTAAAAACAATGCGTGTTATTTTGGTATAATCAACGTTAAACAGTGAGCTGATGCTAACGATTTCATGCACAGTCAAATCATCTACTTTCGATTTCAGGCGCGTCATACGTGGATTATTTGTATGAAGATGTTTTGTTAACAGGCTCTTGGGAAGATAATCGAATATTTCCCTGAATTCGGTTATATGTCCGCTCTCGATCATGAATTTAATACTATCATATCGCTTATCCATGCTCATTATGTAAAGAAAAAAAGAAATACTGATTATTTCTTTAAATAGTACGTTTTGCACTTTTTTAGTTCATTATGAATATTTATTTGCACGAAATGAATTTTTTTTGTTTTAAATTTTATAGTACTAAAACAGCACAAGTTGTTACTTTGCTTTTTTATCAGGCTTATGTTTTTTGGGCTCCTCGTGAAGCAATGCCAGATTAACAAGCAGCTTTGTTTCGATACCACAGGCTTTTGCAATTTTCGAAAGCTCAAATAACCTGAACTGAAGCGGATGGTTGATAAGCCTTGTAAAGCGATCATTATTAGTTTTTATCTCAAGACGCACGGTAGATTTCGGGATATAATTGAATATCTCATCAAATGATTTTATCTGTCCATTCTGTATAAAATGGCCAACAACAGCGAACCGCGGGTCCTTATTTAACCGATGATCTTTCAACATATTATCTACCATCAAAGAAAATGATAATATATGTATGAAAATCACCGGCAGGCAGTAAGAGAAAAAGGCGGAAATCATAAGCGTTGACTCAAACGCTTAGCAGTGAAGATTTTATATCTAAAAAAAAGTACAATTTCTATACAAAAAAGTAATAATCTCTGTACAAAAAAGTACATGCGCTACCCTGCATAGCACTATTTTGTACTTTTTAAAGAAACACATACCCAATACTGTTACATTGTTTATTTCCATGGGCACCAGATAACTCCATCTTTATGATCATCACCCCGTAATATAAACGACAGCTCGAATGTTTTTGGTTTTTGCTCGGCCTGGCTAAGCTTTGAAACTGTTACATCGTACGATAATCCAAACTGCATGGTTTTATACCGCAGCCCAATATAGGGAATCACCGCATTGTTCGACCAATACCAAAGTCCGAGGTATAACACCTGATCTTCACCTGTTTCGTTCAAAAAAAGGCCTAATGCGCCACCTATAGAAAAATAACTGGCCTTTGACTGATACTGATAAATGCCATTGGTATTGATCAGCATATTATCATTCAGATAAGTTTCGAAATTGGCATGCACCACTTTTCGCATGGCCAAACGCTGATGAGGGTCTTCGAGCACTGTTTGCTTAGGCTCGTTCAGGTGAAAAGCGGCCACTCCTACATCAACATTTGTTCTGTCGGTAGTGAAACTATAAGTTATACCTGCACTTGATGAAATATAAGGTTTCATATTTACCAGTGCATCCTCACCGGTAGGCAGATTGGTATCGAACCCATTTCCCATAAATTGTTCTGGGAATATAAGCCGGTGAAATTCTATTCGCTTGCTTCCGTAAATGCCCCCCACTCCTATTCCGAGCCTGTGGTCGCCAACATCGTCAGACAACGTTATATTGTACGAAACATTCAGCGAGCCGTAAACACTTTTGTGGATACCCGACATGGTATAATCGTACATAAGCATGCCACCCAATCCCAAAACGTTTGTTTCGGGCAGTTTATCTTTCATGATCTTACTATCATAAGAAACCGTTCCGGTGGCATACGGACTTGCAGGCCCGATCCACTGATCCCGGAAATTGGTCACCAGCCTCCATTTACTGTTGATATTGGCAGTAAGTGCCGGATTTATATTTAAAGGAGATGCAAAGAACTGAGAAAAGCTCGGGTCCTGGGCGATAATAACACCCGGAAAACCGATCAGTAACAAAACAATTTTAAAAGATAATTTCTGTTTCATAATTCACATTTTTATCTTAACAACATTGCATTGCCGGCTTTCTTGAATACGGTACCATCATTTCCTACCGCTTCTACCGTCCAGGTATAGGTATCCATAACCTGCGGTACACCCTTGTAAATGCCATCCCAACCAAAGCCTAATATGTTCGTTTCAAACATCAGTTGACCCCATCTGTCGAACACCCTGAAGTACCTGAGTTCAACGATGTTGCGGGTGAATGGGAACAGGTAGTCGTTATGACCATCTTTTTTATGTGGCGACCAGGCAGTGGGCACCCACAAATCGGGCGGCTCATTAATGGTTCCCTGCGCAATCACTTTTACCACCTGCGTATCAACCGTAATACAACCTGCATCAGAAGTTATATAAATGAGGTAATCCATCCGTTGCGCGTATTTAAATACAGGGTTGAAAATGTCGTTCTTGCTCAAACCTGTTCCAGGAGCCCACTGGTACGAATAATCATTACCAAGCACCCTCGCCTTCAACGGTGTTGGCAGATTAGCCGTTGTAACAATATCCTGGTACCTGATACCCGAAGCAGCCTGAATTACAGTTACTGTAGCAGATGCCTGAATTGAATTATTTGAACAATATGCATCCGATACGCTTCTGATGGTGTACGTGGTGGTTGTTGTGGGCGAAACTTCGAGCTGATAGGTATTTGTTGTAATTGAACTTATAATATGACTGATGATTCCATCGGTATATACGATAGTGAATGGCGCATTTCCGCTCAGTGTAATAATTAAATTAGCTTTTGTTCCACGGCAAGTAGTGCTGCCTGTTATAGTAGCTGACGGCGCCTGATTAATTTGAGCAGTAACCGGTTTAATACTCATACATCCGGCCTGATTAATTGCTTTAATATAATATGTGCCGCTTACTGTTACAGCACCCGGGTTAGCCAATGCAATTGTACCTGCTGCATCGGACCAGTACGAGTAGCTTAGATCCGGATCACTGCCTGCTGTAACTGCCGAATCAGTGAGATCAACCGGTGTTTGACTGCAGTTAGGAGCCGGATTATTTACAACCAGTTTTAGAGAAGCCTGCAGGGTAAGGTTGGTAATGATCACGCTATCGCAACCCGACTGCCCCGTAAATGTTGAGGTATATACCCCACTGGCAGTTGCTATTACGCCATTGGGCAATGTATAAACGTTTGCACAGGTTGATATGGTTTCGGTTTTTGAGCTGCCTGTTTTAACGGTTAAAATCAATGTAGCGATAGAGTCACAACCGGCGATGCTGGTCAGATTAGCCGTATAGGTGCCCGACTGGGTGTACCTGATACCATTCCATGTATATGGTAATTGATTAGAACAAATAGTAATTGTTTGTGTGCCGGTAAGTACAGGGTTAACGTTCAGCGTTAATGTTACAATAGAATCGCAACCGGCGGCGCTGGTCAGGGTATCCTTATAGGTACCGGCGACATTATAAGTATTACCATTCCAGATGTATGGAAGTTGGTTATTACAGATGGTGGCAGTGGTTGTACCAGTCAGTATGTTATTTACGGTCAGGATAAGTGTTGCAATCGAATCGCAACCACCAGCGCTTGTTAATGTATCGGCATAAGTACCTGCGGCATTGTATTGGTTACCGTTCCATGTGTATGGCAATTGGTTGACGCAGATGGTGGTTCTGGTGGTGTCGGTCAATATGTTATTTACTGTCAGAATCAGTGTTGCTATCGAGTCACAACCACCAGCGCTTGTTAATGTATCGGCATAAGTACCTGCTGCATTGTATTGGTTGCCGTTCCATGTGTATGGTAATTGATTGGCGCAGATGGTGGTTCTGGTAGTGTCGGTCAGTACGTTATTTACAGTCAGGATCAGCGTTGATATCGAATCACAACCACCGGTGCTTGTTAATGTATCGGCATAAGTACCCGCGGCGTTGTATTGGTTACCGTTCCATGTGTATGGCAACTGGTTGACGCAGATGTTAGTTCTGGTGGTGTCGGTCAGTATATTATTTACAGTTAAGATTAATGTTGCTATCGAGTCACAACCGCCGGCGCTGGTCAGGGTATCGGCATAAGAGCCTGCTGCGTTGTATTGGTTGCCGTTCCAGGTGTATGGTAGTTGATTGACGCAGATGGTGGTTCTGGTGGTATTGGTCAGAATATTATTTACAGTCAGGATTAGCGTTGATATCGAATCACATCCGCCTGTGCTTGTTAATGTATCTGCAAAGGTGCCTGCGGCATTGTATTGGTTACCGTTCCATGTGTATGGTAATTGGTTAATGCAAATGGTTGTTCTGGTGGTATCAGTTAATACATTATTTACAGTTAAGATTAATGTTGCTATCGAGTCACAACCGCTGGTGCTGGTCAGAGTATCATTATAAGTACCTGCTGCGTTGTATTGGGTACCGCTCCAGGTGTATGGTAATTGATTAGTACAGATGGTTGTTCTGGTGGTATCGGTTAATACATTATTTACAGTTAAGATTAATGTTGTTATCGAATCGCAACCGCCGGTGCTGGTCAGAGTATCATTATAAGTACCTGCTGCGTTGTATTGGTTACCGCTCCAGGTGTATGGTAATTGATTGACGCAGATGGTGGTTCTGGTCGTAAAGGTCAGAATATTATTTACGGTCAGGATTAGCGTTGATATCGAATCACATCCGCCCGTGCTTGTTAATGTATCTGCAAAGGTGCCTGCGGCATTGTATTGGTTACCGTTCCATGTGTATGGTAATTGGTTAGCGCAGATGGTGGTTCTGGTGGTATCAGTTAATACATTATTTACAGTTAAGATTAATGTTGCTATCGAATCACAACCGCCGGTGCTGGTCAGAGTATCATTATAAGTACCTGCTGCGTTGTATTGGTTACCGCTCCAGGTGTATGGTAATTGGTTGGTGCAGATAGTGGTTCTAGTGGTATCAGTCAATATGCTACTTACGGTTAAGATTAATGTTACGATTGAGTCACAACCAGCGACACTGATCAAAGTATCTTTATAAGTTCCGGCTACATTATACAAATTACCGTTCCAGGCATAAGGCAACTGATTGTTACAGATTGTTATAGCCTCAGTACCGGTTAGGATTGCATTTACATTCAAGGTTAAAGTCACGATTGAATCACAACCAGCAGCACTGATCAGGGTATCTTTATAAGTTCCGGCGGCATTATAGGTGTTGCCATTCCAGATGTATGGAAACTGGTTATTACAGATCATTACTGTCTCAGAACCGATCAGAGTTGCATTGACGTTCAGAGTCAGCGTAACAATCGAGTCACAACCGGCAACACTTGTCAAAGTATCCTTATAAGTTCCGGCGGCATTATACACATTTCCGTTCCAGGTATAGGGCAACTGATTGTTACAGATTGTTACTGTCTCAGAACCGGTCAGTGTTGCATTTACATTCAAGGTTAATGCAACGATTGAATCACAACCAGCAGCACTGATCAAAGTATCTTTATAAGTTCCGGCGGCATTATAACTGTTACCATTCCACAAGTATGGCAGTTGGTTGTTACAAATCGTTACTGTTTCAGAACCGGTCAGTGTTGCATTGACATTCAAGGTTAATGTCACGATAGAATCGCAACCGGAGACACTAATCAGTGTGTCTTTGTAAGTGCCGGCGGCATTATAGGTGTTGCCGTTCCACAAGTATGGCAACTGATTATTACAGATTGTCACTGTCTCAGAACCGATCAGTGTTGCATTGACATTCAAGGTTAATGTCACGATAGAATCGCAACCGGAGACACTAATCAGCGTGTCTTTGTAAGTGCCGGCGGCATTATAGGTGTTGCCGTTCCACAAGTATGGCAACTGATTATTACAGATTGTCACTGTCTCAGAACCGATCAGGGTTGCATTGACATTCAAGGTTAATGTTACGATTGAATCACAACCGGCAGCGCTCGTCAGTGTATCCTTATAAGTACCTGCTGCATTGTAGGTGTTGCCGTTCCACAAATATGGCAACTGATTATTACAGATTGTTACTGTCTCAGAACCGGTCAGTGTTGCATTGACGTTCAGGGTCAGCGTAACAATCGAGTCACAACCGGCAACACTTGTCAAAGTATCCTTATAAGTTCCGGCGGCATTATACGTATTACCATTCCAGGTATATGGCAGTTGGTTGGTACAGATTGTTACTGTCTGCGAACCGATAACAGCTGCATTTATATTCAGGATCAGGGTAACGACTGAATCACAACCGGCAGCGCTGATCAAAGTATCTTTATAAGTTCCGGCGGCATTGTAACTGTTGCCGTTCCACAAATATGGCAACTGATTATTACAGATTGTTACTGTCTCAGAACCGGTCAGTGTTGCATTTACATTTAAGGTTAATGTAACAATCGAATCACAACCAGCGGCGCTGATCAAAGTATCTTGATAAGTTCCGGCGGCATTGTATACATTACCGTTCCAGGTATAGGGCAACTGATTGTTACAGATCGTTACTGTCTCAGAACCGATCAGAGTTGCATTGACGTTCAGGGTCAGCGTAACAATCGAGTCACAACCGGCAACACTTGTCAGTGTATCCTTATAAGCTCCGGCGGCATTATACGTATTACCATTCCAGATGTACGGTAATTGGTTGTTACAGATAGTCACAGTCTCAGAACCAGTCAGTATTGCATTTGCATTCAAGGTTAATATCACGATAGAATCGCAACCGGAGACACTAATCAGCGTGTCTTTGTAAGTGCCGGCGGCATTATAGGTGTTGCCGTTCCACAAGTATGGCAACTGATTATTACAGATTGTCACTGTCTCAGAACCGGTCAGGGTTGCAATTACATTCAAGGTTAATGTTACGATTGAATCACAACCGGCAGCGCTCATCAGTGTATCCTTATAAGTACCTGCTGCATTGTAGGTGTTACCATTCCAGCTGTACGGCAACTGATTATTACAGATTGTTACAGTCTCAGAACCGGTCAGTGCTGCATTTACATTCAAGGTTAATGTCGCGATTGAATCACAACCAGCGGTGCTTATTAGAGTGTCTTTGTAAGTACCGGTGGCATTGTAGGTGTTACCATTCCATAAGTATGGCAGCTGGCTGTTACAGATGGTTACAGTCTGCGATCCAGTCACTGCAGCGTTGACATTCAGCATCAGAGTCATTATAGAATCACAACCACCGGTGCTTGTCAGGGTATCTTTATAAGTACCCGCAGCATTGTAGGTGTTACCATTCCAGCTGTACGGCAACTGATTATTACAGATTGTTACAGTCTCAGAACCGGTCAGTGTTGCATTTACATTCAAGGTTAATGTCACGATTGAATCACAACCGGCTGCACTGATCAAAGTATCTTTATAAGTTCCGGCGGCATTATAGGTATTGCCATTCCAGAGGTATGGAAGCTGGTTATTACAGATTGTTACTGTCTCAGAACCGGTCAGTGTTGCATTTACATTCAAGATTAATGTAACGATCGAATCACAACCAGCGGC
The DNA here is from genome assembly GCF_059587045.1 of Niastella sp. sgz303648. Classification (NCBI taxonomy): domain Bacteria; kingdom Pseudomonadati; phylum Bacteroidota; class Chitinophagia; order Chitinophagales; family Chitinophagaceae; genus Niastella; species Niastella sp. sgz303648. The sequence continues at coordinate 185,386 of NZ_JCAPSW010000016.1, forward strand.
GTTTATTAACGTGTCTTTGTAAGTACCTGCAACATTATACGTATTACCATTCCAGGCATATGGCAGTTGGTTGGTACAGATTGTTACTGCCTGCGAACCGATAACTGCTGCATTTACATTCAGGATCAGCGTAACGATTGAATCACAACCGGAGGCACTTGTCAGTGTATCTTTATAAGTACCCGCAGCATTGTAGGTGTTGCCATTCCAGATGTACGGTAATTGATTGTTACAGATTGTTACTTTTTGTGAACCGCTCACTGCTGCGTTGACATTCAGTATCAACGTAACGATTGAATCACAACCAGCAGCGCCGATCAGCGTGTCTTTATAAGTTCCCGCAGCATGGTAGGTATTGCCATTCCAGATATAAGGCAATTGATTAGTACAAATTGTAACAGTTTGCGAACCAGTCACAGATGTATTCACATTCAGAGTCAGCGTAACTATAGAATCACAACCAGCGGCGTTAGTCAACGTGTCCTTGTAAGTGCCAGCGGCATTGTAGGTGTTGCTATTCCATGTATAAGGCAATTGGCTGTTACAGATGGTTATTGTTTGTGACCCGGTTACTGCCGCATTTACATTCAATGTCATCGTAACGATTGAATCGCAACCAGCTGCACTAGTCAGCGTGTCCTTATAAGTACCAGCGGCATTATAGGTGCTGCCATTCCAGATGTACGGCAACTGATTATTACAAATCGTTACTGTCTCAGAACCGATCAGGGTTGCATTGACATTCAGGGTCAGCGTAACAATCGAGTCACAACCGGAAACACTTGTCAAAGTATCCTTATAAGTTCCAGCGGCATTATACACATTTCCGTTCCAGGTATATGGCAACTGGTTGTTACAGATTGTCTTAGTCTCAGAACCGGTCAGGATTGCATTGACGTTCAGGGTCAGCGTAACAATCGAGTCACAACCGGAAACACTTGTCAAAGTATCCTTATAAGTTCCAGCTGCATTATACACATTTCCGTTCCAGGTATATGGCAATTGGTTGTTACAGATGGTTATTGTCTGCGAGCCGGTTACAGCTGCACTCACATTCAAAGTCAGCGTAACGATTGAATCACAACCAGCGGAGCTAGTCAGCGTGTCTTTATAAGTTCCGGCGGCATTGTAAATGTTGCCATTCCAGAGGTACGGCAATTGATTGTTACAGATAGTCACGGTTTGCGAACCGGTGACGGCAGCATTTACATTCAATGTCAGCGTAATGATTGAATCGCAACCGGAGACACTAATCAGCGTGTCTTTGTAAGTGCCGGCGGCATTATAGGTGTTGCCGTTCCACAAGTATGGCAACTGATTATTACAGATTGTTACTGTCTCAGAACCGGTCAGTGTTGCATTTACATTCAAGGTTAATGTCACGATAGAATCGCAACCAGCGACACTCATCAATGTATCTTTATAAGTTCCGGCATCGTTATAGCTGTTGCCGTTCCACGAATATGGCAATTGGATGTTACAGATTGTTACTGTTTGTGAACCAGTCACAGCGGCATTTACATTCAAGGTTAATGTCACGATTGAATCACAACCAGCGACACTGATCAAAGTATCCTTATAAGTACCAGCAGCATTATAAGTTTTGCCGTTCCACAAATATGGCAACTGGTTAATACAGATCGTTACTGTCTCAAAACCGGTCAGTGTTGCATTGACGTTCAGGGTTAATGTTACAATTGAATCACAACCGGCAGCGCTGATCAGAGTATCTTTATAAGTACCGGCTGCATTGTAAGTGTTGCCATTCCAGGTGTAGGGCAACTGATTATTACAGATCGTTACCGTTTGCGATCCGGCTATTGCGGCGTTGACATTCAGGATCAGGGTTACGATTGAATCACAACCAGCGGAGCTAGTCAGCGTGTCTTTATAAGTTCCGGCGGCATTATACGTATTACCATTCCAGGTGTATGGCAATTGATTATTACAGATCGTTACGTTTTGGGAACCAGTCACAACTGTGTTTACGTTCAGAATAAGAGTAACGAGTGAATCACAACCAGCAGCACTGATCAGGGTATCTTTATAAGTTCCGGCGGCATTATAGGTGTTGCCATTCCAGATGTATGGAAACTGGTTATTACAGATCATTACTGTCTCAGAACCGATCAGAGTTGCATTGACGTTCAGAGTCAGCGTAACAATCGAGTCACAACCAGCGACACTGATCAAAGTATCTTTATAAGTTCCGGCTACATTATACAAATTACCATTCCAGGCATAAGGCAACTGATTGTTACAGATCGTTACTGTCTCCGAACCGGTCAATGTTGCGTTGACATTCAAGGTTAATGTCACGATAGAATCGCAACCAGCGACACTGATCAGTATATCGGTATAAGTTCCGGCGGCATTGTATACATTACCGTTCCAGATATAGGGCAACTGATTGTTACAGATCGTTACTGTCTCAAAACCGGTCAGGATTGCATTTACATTCAAGGTTAATGTCACGATTGAATCACAACCGGCAGCGCTCGTCAGTGTATCCTTATAAATACCTGCTGCATTGTAGGTGTTGCCATTCCAGGTGTAGGGCAACTGATTATTACAGATCGTTACTGTTTGCGATCCGGTTACTGCGGCACTTACATTCAGAGTCAGCGTAACGATTGAATCACAACCAGCAACGCTTATCAGCGTGTCTTTGTAAGTACCGGCTACATTATATGTATTGCCGTTCCACAAGTATGGCAACTGATTATTACAGATCGTAACTGTTTCAGAACCGATCAGTTTTGCATTTACATTCAAGGTTAAAGTCACGATAGAATCGCAACCAGCGACACTGATTAAAGTATCTTTATAAGTTCCGGCTACATTATACACATTTCCGTTCCAGGTATATGGCAACTGATTGTTACAGATCGTTACTGTCTCAGAACCGGTCAGGATTCCATTGACGTTCAGGGTCAGCGTAACAATTGAATCACAACCAGCGGCGCTGATCAAAGTATCTTTATAAGTTCCGGCGGCATTGTATACATTACCGTTCCAGGTATAGGGCAACTGATTGTTACAGATCGTTACTGTCTCAGAACCGATCAGAGTTGCATTGACGTTCAGGGTCAGCGTAACAATCGAGTCACAACCGGCAACACTTGTCAGTGTATCCTTATAAGCTCCGGCGGCATTATACGTATTACCATTCCAGATGTACGGTAATTGGTTGTTACAGATAGTCACAGTCTGCGAACTGGCTATAGCTGCATTGACATTCAGCGTCAGCGTAACGATTGAATCACAACCGGCGGCACTGGTCAGGGTATCCTTATAAGTGCCGGCGGCATTATAGGTGTTGCCGTTCCACAAGTATGGTAACTGATTATTACAGATAGTTACTGTCTCAGAACCGATCAGAGTTGCATTTACATTCAAGATTAATGTAACGATCGAATCACAACCAGCGACACTGATCAAAGTATCTTTATAAGTTCCGGCTACATTATACACATTACCGTTCCAGGTATAAGGCAATTGGCTGTTACAGATTGTTACTGTTTGTGAACCAGTCACAGATGTATTGACATTCAGCATCAGCGTAACTATTGAATCACAACCAGCGGAGCTAGTCAGCGTGTCTTTATAAGTTCCGGCGGCATTGTAGATGTTGCCATTCCAGATGTACGGCAATTGGTTGTTACAGATAGTCACAGTCTGCGAACTGGTTATAGCTGCATTGACATTCAGCGTCAGCGTAACGATTGAATCACAACCGGCGGCACTGGTCAGGGTATCCTTATAAGTGCCGGCGGCATTATAGGTGTTGCCGTTCCACAAGTATGGCAACTGATTATTACAGATTGTCACTGTCTCAGAACCGATCAGGGTTGCATTGACATTCAAGGTTAATGTCACGATAGAATCACAACCGGCAGCGCTCGTCAGTGTATCCTTATAAGTACCTGCTGCATTGTAGGTGTTGCCGTTCCACAAATATGGCATCTGATTATTACAGATTGTTACAGTCTCAGAACCGGTCAGTGTTGCATTGACGTTCAGGGTCAGCGTAACAATCGAGTCACAACCGGCAACACTTGTCAAAGTATCCTTATAAGTTCCAGCGGCATTATACACATTTCCGTTCCAGGTATATGGCAACTGGTTGTTACAGATTGTTTTAGTCTCAGAACCGGTCAGGATTGCATTGACGTTCAGGGTCAGCGTAACAATCGAGTCACAACC
>NZ_JCAPSW010000017.1:0-186595 GCF_059587045.1 Niastella sp. sgz303648
TCACGATTTAGATTAAATACGATGAAATGTAATTTTTTTTCCCCGTGATTTTGAAAATTACTAAGCATTTTAAGTTAATTCTCAATAAAAAAAAATCTACGGCCGCAGAAAAAGTAACTATCACCGGAACAAATGAAGTTATCAAGCCGGAACATGAATCTAAAACGGTAAAAGAAGTGACTAACGCTGAAGAAAATGTTGCTATCGATGGAGGGGAAGTAATTATCGTGCAGGGACTTTAAAGCTATAGCCGGGAAAACTAATTATAGATGCAAAAAAGTAACTAAAATTGGAAAATGATGCTATTACAGGAGAAAAATACTTAATTACCTGCGAACAAAGCTAACTGCGGGTATTTAATATTCTCTAAATATACTGTCCTTTCAGGAATTTTTATGCCTCAACAAGCCCTCCACAGCTTTTCAACATGATCCTCCATCACCTGATCCCCATTTATTTACTTTACGAATAAAATCGCAACACGCTTAAATGCAAAAACCCTCAGCTATTGCCGAGGGTCTTTGTTGCCCGACCTGGATTCGAACCAAGACAAACTGAACCAAAATCAGTTGTACTGCCATTATACTATCGGGCAGTGCCTGAAGCACTTCTGAAAGGAGTGCAAAAGTAAGGCCTTCAGTTGTTTTTCCCAAATGATTTGTGCCGATAATTTATTATTTTTCCTTTTTCTGTGGCCGGAAATTAAAATTAACAGCCTTACCTTAAAATAGTTACATGCCAACATTTAATCGTCGTTCATTTTTGCAAACCTGTAAAGTATTATCTGCCGGAACTCTGTTGTCGTCTTTTACTGAACCGGCCTGGAGCCGTAACCTGCATAAAGCTTTGTCTGCAACTACCGATAAATCGCCCGAACAACTGGCATCTGATGAAGATTTCTGGTACTATGTTCAGCAGTCTTATAATGTTTCATCCGGCATCATTAATTTAAATAATGGGGGCGTGGCGCCATCGCCAAAAACCGTGGCAGATGCCATGAAAAGGAATTTCGATTTTAGTAACGAGGCGCCCAGCTACGCTATGTGGCGAATTCTTGACCAGGGCAGGGAACCCCTGCGCCGTAACCTGGCCAAACTGGCGGGTGTTGAAGCCGAAGAGGTTGCTATTCAACGAAATGCGTCGGAAGCGTTGGAAACCATCATTTTCGGACTGCCCCTGAAACCGGGCGATGAGGTGGTGCTAAGCAAACAGGATTATCCTAATATGATCAATGCCTGGAAACAGCGCGAACAGCGCGAAGGAATCAAATTAGTTTGGGTGAATCTCCAATTGCCCAGCGAAGACACCGACTACCTCGTAAAATCATATACTCAGGCATTTACGCCCAAAACAAAAGTGGTGCATATAACCCACACCATTAACTGGAACGGTCAGATATTGCCTGTGCGAAAAATTGCCGACGCAGCCCATCAACGCGATATTGAAGTGGTGGTCGACGGGGCCCATAGCTTTGCACATTTTCAGTTTACGATACCCGATACAGGCGCCGATTATTTTGGCACCAGTTTGCATAAATGGCTTAGCGCCTGCATTGGGGTAGGTTTGTTGTATATAAAAAAAGAAAAAATTAAAAATCTGTATCCTTTTTTTGCGGCTGCCGATGCTCATGCCGATGATATACGCAAATTCGAACAGTTGGGTACACGTCCGTTTTTTATTGAACAGGCTGTTGGCAAAGCCATTGATTTTTATGATATGATAGGGGCGCAGCGAAAAGAGCAACGGTTGCTCTATTTGAAAAATTACTGGATGAGTAAGGTAAAAGAAATTCCGGGGGTTCACCTTGGCACATCCATGAAGCCGGGTTTTGGCTGTGGTATCGGCATTATAAGTATGCAGGGTAAAGCAACGCTCGACTTTGAATACTTCCTGTGGCAGAATTATAAAATACATACTTCTCCGGTCGACTGGGACAGCATCAAAGGGTTGCGCATAACACCCAATGTGTATACTACCACAAAAAATCTTGATGTGCTGGTGCAGGCAATAACGGAGTATGCTAAAAAGTAAAACTGATCAGATTGTTCAGCAAAAAAATACACTAATATTAAATTCAAAATCATGAATTAATATTAGTGTATGCGGGAAATCTATTAAACTAAACTGCTTTTACAAGATAGTAGTTGCCTTTTCCTTTTTTCACAAGTATGTATTTCCCATGTAGTAACAAAGACGTGCTGAGATTTAGCTGGATGCTATCTACTTTTTTACGGTTAATGCTCACCCCGCCGCCCTGCACCATTTTACGGGCTTCGCCTTTGCTTGGAAAGATTTTCGATTCGGCCAGAAAGGTTACTACGTCGATACCACTTTCAATTTTGTTTAACTCATAATCATACTTCGTTACGCCATGCATACCTTCGAGGTCATCGATGCTCAGCGATTCGGCCGGGGCTTCCTGTTGTCCGAATAACTTTGCGGTAGTTTCAACAGCCTTGTGATATTCTTCTTCACCATGCACAAAAATGGTTACTTCTTTGGCCAGTGTTTTTTGTAATAAATGGTCTGCTTCATTTTTACGGTGTTCTTCAATCAGCTGGTCAATGGTTTCTTTTGTTAAGAAAGTAAATATCTTAATCCATTTTTCAGCATCTGCATCCGTGGCCTTTAGCCAGAACTGGTAAAACAGGTAGGGCGATGTTTTGGCAGGATCGAGCCATATGTTACCCTGTTCGGATTTGCCGAATTTGCCACCATCGGCCTTGGTAAGCAGGGGGCAGGTTAACGCAAATGCTTCCCCGCCGGCTTTGCGCCGAACCAGTTCGGTACCGGTGGTAATATTTCCCCATTGGTCGCTGCCGCCCATTTGCAGTTTGCAGTTTTTATGGGTATATAACCAGTAATAATCGTATCCCTGCATTAACTGGTAAGCAAATTCTGTATAGCTGATGCCTGTTTCGCCTTCAATACGTTTTTTAACGCTGTCTTTGGCCATCATATAATTTACAGTAATGTGCTTGCCCACATCGCGCAGAAAATGTATAAACGACATATTCTTAAACCAGTCGTAATTGTTGGCCATTTCAGCCGCATTGGGTTTTGATGCATCAAAATCGAGGAATTGCTGCAGCTGGTTTTTTATGCCATCGAGGTTTTTTTGCAGTTGCTCTTCGCTTAACAAATTCCTCTCTTCGCTTTTGCCCGAAGGATCGCCTATCATACCGGTAGCTCCACCCACCAGGGCAATGGGTTTATGACCGGCTTTTTGCAGGTGAACCAGCAATAAAATGGGCACCAGGCTTCCAATGTGAAGGCTATCCGAAGTTGGGTCAAAACCAATATAGCCGGTGGTCATTTCCTTGTTCAGTTGCTCTGCAGTTCCGGGCATAATATCCTGTATCATACCCCGCCATTGTAATTCTTCAACCAGGTTCATATTCAATTGACATTAAAGAAGTAATAAAATCTGTCGACTAAAAAAGCCCCCTCATCGGTTTACTTTCCCGGTACTATGCAATAAACGGGATTTTATACATAGTTTTATGTAGTAAATCAATGATTTGTGCAAATGTAAGGAATACCACAACTTTGCCCGGGCAGCTGCAATATTTTAATTACAAAATCGTTTGGATAAATCGACCCCGACCTGAAAGAAAGCTTCACTATTTGAGATGACCCGGAACGCTTTTGCTTCGGGGTGCAGCCAATATCCTGAAGAAATAGTCTAATACTTGAAATTGCTTATTTAGAAAACTGGATCAATGAAAAGGAGCCATTATTACGTAACCCTGGTCGTGTTGCTTTTGGTACAGCAATTTTCCTATGCACAGTTTCGTAAATATTCCAATGAGTTTTTGAATATAGGAGCCGGAGCCCGCGGTTTGGCCATGGCCAGTGCGCAGGTTGCTTCGGTTAATGATGGTACCGCCGGTTACTGGAACCCGGCAGGTTTGGTGTATGTGAAAGACAATCCCCAGCTGAATTTAATGCATGCCGAATACTTTGCCGGTATCGGCAAATACGATTATGGCAGCCTGGCCATTCCTTTAAAAGATAATAAACGGGTGTTGGGATTATCGTTATTACGGTTTGCAGTAGATGATATTCCAAATACTATTTTCCTGGTTCAGTCCGACGGGTCGATTGATTTTACCAAAATGACCACCTTTTCATCGGCCGATTATGCGTTTCTGGTATCGCTTGCCCAGCAGGTAAAAACAACCGGAAGCACTAAAATAAATGCCGGTATCAATGCCAAGATCATTCATCGCAAGGCCGGCGACTTTGCATCGGCATGGGGTTTTGGTTTTGATGCAGGGGTGCAAATCGTTAATGATAAATGGAAAATTGGCATAATGGCCCGCGACGTTACTACTACGTTCAATGCCTGGTCGTTTAGCCTGAACGATCAGATGCGGGAAGTTTTTTATGTTACCCAAAACGATATTCCTGTAAAATCAACCGAGTTAACGGCTCCCAAACTGATTGTTGGGGGCGATTATACTTTCAGGCTGAATAAGAACCTGCACCTGATGACCGAAGTCAACCTCGATCTTACGTTTGATGGTCGTCGTAATACCGTGCTTAGCTCAAATGTGGTAAGTGTTGATCCAAAGCTGGGAATGGAGTTGGCGTGGAAAAACGTTTTCTTTGTTCGGGCCGGTATTAATAACTTTCAGAAAGCCCTTGACGACAACGATATAACCAATCAAAAGAAAGTATGGATTTACCAGCCTGGCGCCGGCGCCGGCTTCAGAGTATCGAACGTTCAGATAGATTACGCATTTACCAACCTTGCTAACCAGTCGAACCCGTTATATACCCATGTTTTTTCGTTAAAAGTAGATTTGAAGAAGAAGGAAAACAAAAAATAAAGTACCCTATAGAAGGAATCTGAAACTTGTATATTATGAGGAAGATTTTTACCCTGTTGCTATTATTGGCAGGCTTTGTCGTTTCTGCTCAGCAGTACAACAATGAATGGATTCAGTTTAATCAAACCTACTATAAGATTAAAATAGCGATGGCCGGTGTTTACCGGGTGCCTAAATCCCTGCTTGATGCATACAGTTTGGGAAATACCCCGGTTGAAAATTTTGAATTGTGGCGCAATGGCCAAAAAGTGCCGTTTTACCCGTCGGTAAGCAGCGGGGCGCTTCCGGCCAATGGTTACCTCGAATTCTGGGGTGAACCGAATGATGGAAAACCGGATAAAATTCTGTACCGGGATACTACCTATCAACATACCGATAAAATCAGCCTGCAAACCGATACGGCCGTTTATTTTTTAAGTGTCAACGCTAATCAATCGGGTTTTCGATACACAGATGTTTTTAATAATGTAGCAGGCAATTCGTTACCGGCGGAGACTTATTTTATGTATACTGCCGGTAATTATTATTTTATACCTGCCAGTCTTCCAAACTCAGGTTTTGCAGCGGTAGTAGGGGCCAATGTGTATTCATCTTCGTATGATAAAGGGGAGTTTTTTGCCAGTGGTAGTATTACTCCTGGTGGGGGGCTTACTACAACGTTGCCTAATTTATATCCTTATGCGGGTAGTAGTCAGGAAAGCACGTTAAAATTTGGTGCTGTAGGAAATAACCTTAATCAACGGCATATCAAAGTACAGGTTAATGGAACAGAGGTAAAGGATACAATCATGGATTATTTTAATGATGTGCTTACTGCAGCATCTGTCGATAACGCCCTGATCAGTTCGGGGGCAGCCGCTGTTAGTTTTATCAATACGTCGTCAATTTCGACCGATAAAATGGTGGTATCATTCTTTGAACTTACTTACCCCCGGCAGTTTAATTTTAACGCACAAACGAATTTTAAATTTGTATTACCCGCAAAGAACAGCGGTTATTTTTTACAGATAACCAACTTTAGTTACGGCAGTGCACAGCCCGTTTTATATGATATCACAAATGGTGAACGATATACCGGAGATATTTCTTCGCCAACTATGGTGCAGTTTGCATTGCCTGGCACGGCGAACGACCGGCAACTGGTTTTGGTTAGTGAAGACGCAGCTAATATTAATTCGGTAACAGACCTTACGAAACGCAATTTTACCCGGTATACCGATGTTGCCCACCAGGGCGATTTCCTTATTATATCTCATTCGATCCTTCATAGCGGATCATCCGGAAATGATCCGGTGATCGATTATAAAAATTACCGTGAATCTGCCGCAGGCGGAGGTCATAAAGTGCTGGTTGCAGATATTGACGAACTGGTTGACCAGTTTGCATTTGGTATTAAAAAACATCCGCTTTCTGTTCGGAACTTCATTCGTTTTGCAAGAGACAATTTTCCTCAGCCGCCAAAGTTTGTTTTTTTGATGGGGCGGGGGATGAACTATGCAGAATATCAAAGAGCAAATAGAAATCCTGGTTCATACCCGCTGGCTGAGCAACTAAACCTGGTTCCTACTTTCGGGTTTCCGGGTTCCGACAACCTGTTAAGTGCTACAGATATAACCATTCCTGTACCTGGTACGCCCATTGGCCGCCTGTCGGTTGTAAGTGGTAAAGAGATAGAAAATTACCTGGAAAAAATTAAAGAATATGATCTTGCCCAAAAAACCGCTGCCAATACAATAGACGGCCGGGGATGGATGAAGAATGTGGTACATATAACCGGGTCGAGCGATGCTTATCTTGGAACGGTTTTATGTAATTACATGAATGCCTATAAACAGGTTATAGAGGATACATTGTATGGGGCTAAGGTGACTACATTTTGTAAAACTTCAACCAATCCGGTTGATATGGTATCGCCTGAAAGAATATCAGCGATGTTTGAAGAAGGGATAAGTTTTCTTACCTATTTCGGGCACTCATCTGCTACTACCCTCGAATTTAATATCGACAATCCTGAAAATTATAATAACCAGGGAAAATATCCTGTGTTTTTCGTGAATGGTTGTAAAGCGGGTGATTTCTTTACATACTATGCGTTACGACTTCAGGTAAATGAAACATTGTCTGAGAAATTTAATTTAGCCAAACAGCGCGGTACGATAGGTTTTGTGGCCAGTACCCATTATGGCCTTGTAAATTATCTGAACCTTTTTTTAACCGGCCTGTACGACGTAATAACAAAACAGGATTTTGATAAATCACTGGGCGAAACAATGCGCGACGCTTTGCGCGAAATGATAAACGCAACCGGTAGCTACGACTTTTTCTCCCGTATGCATGCAGAGCAAATGACATTGCATGGCGACCCTTCAATTTTCATAAATGCCCAGCCAAAACCTGATTATGTGATAGAAGAATCACTTATAAGGGTAAACCCGGCATTCATTTCACTGGCCGAACAAAGCTTTGATGTAAAAGTTAAAGTAATAAATCTTGGTAAATCGACACCCGATTCCATTACGCTCGAAATAAAGCAACAATACCCAAATGGAAGCACCGGAATACTTTTCAGGCAAAAAATAAAGGGAATACGTGAAGCGGATTCTGTAACACTGGTTGTACCTATTATATCTGCCCGCGATAAAGGCCAGAATAAAATTACTGCTACCATTGATGCTGATTTTAATGTAGATGAAGTATCTGAAAGTAATAATACAGCTTCGAAAGATATATACATCTATGAAGATGAGGCGCGGCCGATATATCCTTATAATTATGCAATTACCAATAATGTAACTCAAAAATTATTTGCATCTACTGCAAACCCGGTCAGCGCTGCAAAAATGTATGTGATGGAGATCGATACAGCAGGGGCATTTAATTCCTCGTTAAAAGTGCGTAAATCTGTTACTACGGGAGGCGGTATTATTGAATTTGATCACGGTTTACATTTTATCGACAGCACCGTTTATTATTGGCGAATTTCCCCCTCGGCTGCTTCTGAAAGTGATCTGCGGTGGAATGTAGCCTCATTCATGTATATTAACGGCACTGTAGATGGATTTAATCAGTCGCAATATTATCAGCATAGGGAATCAACACTGGATCGAATGACCATTGATTCTGCCAGTCATGAATGGAGATTTGGAGTTAATGCGAATAATGTTTTCATCAGAAATGGTGTGTTTCCCACAGCCGCCAACCAGGCGTCAGACGTAATGGTTTCTATTAATGGCTCATCCGCCATTCAAAGTGTGTGTGATGTATCGGGTCTTATTTTTAATGTATTTGACCCCATTACTTTAAAACCCTGGTATAATAATGATGTAGGCCTGCCTGGCCAATATGGCAGTGAGGTTATTTGCGGTACTGAAAGGCGTTGGAACTTTCAATTCAATTTTTCACCCACTGATACAGCCAAACGCCATAAAGTGATCCAGTTTATGGATATGATCCCTTCGGGCTACCTCGTTGTTGCTAAAAATATGTGGAGCAGTACCTATCCTACATTGAATGCATATGTTCAGGACTGGATGGGTGATACTATGAATCTTGGAAGCAATACTTCTATTTATCACCGGTTGCTGGAACAGGGCTTCACTACCATTGATTCTATGAACAGGAACAGGTCGTTTATATTTATTTATGAAAAAGACCGTCAAAGCTATTTTACTCCGCGTTATGTGTTAAGCAATGGCGTAGCCGATCGTATTAATCTGTCGTTAACTGTTAATACACCGGATACTATCGGATATATTACTTCTCCTAAATTTGGTCCGGCGAAGCAATGGCGCCAGGTTTTATGGAATGGAATTTCCGCTGAAAGTCCTGTAGTTGATAATCCTTCTGTGAATATAATAGGTATCGATAATAATAACACAGAAACTGTATTATACACATTGGATAAAGATACCCACTCGTTTGATGTCTCTGGGGTTGATGCGATCAAGTATCCGTATTTGCAGTTGAAAATGCGAAATATTGACTCGGTCAGATTAACGCCCTATCAGTTAAAGAACTGGCGTATTTTATATGATCCGGTACCTGAAGGGGCTTTGGCTGCCAACCTGTACTTTACAACAAAAGATACGCTGGATATTGGTGAAACGCTGAAGTTTGGAATTGCCTTTAAAAACGTAAGTAAAACACCGTTCGATAGTATAAAAGTGAAGGCGCAGGTTTTAGACCAGAGCAATGTTTCTCATACGCTGTTTGTACGCCGGCAAAAACCAATTATTAGCGGTGATACCATTAAAGTTGAATTTGAGCTGAATACAGCTTCCTATTCAGGAAACAATACCCTGTTTGTAGATGTAAATACGGATAATGACCAAAAAGAGCAGTATTTCTTTAATAATTTCATCTACAGGAACTTTTATGTAAAACCGGATAATAAAAATCCGCTGCTCGATGTAACATTTGATGGCGTACATATTTTAAACCGTGATATAGTTTCGGCCAAACCGCATATACAGATCAAGTTAAAGGATGACTCGAAATACCTGTTGCTGAACGATACATCGATAAGCAATGTACAGGTTCGATACCCCGACGGTACCCTGCGTACCTATAACTTTGATGGCGACACATTGCGGTTTATACCAGCTACCAGCGGGGCCGACAATACAGCAACTATTGAATTTACCCCGCAATTTTCGGGGCAAATAAATCCTGAAGGTGATGTGTATGAGTTGATCGTTAAAGGAAAAGATAAAAGAGGTAACAATACAGGCGATATATCATACCGTATTGCATTTACGGTAATTTCGAAACCAATGATTTCGAATATCCTGAATTATCCTAACCCATTCAGTACTTCCACCGCTTTTGTATTTACCGTAACAGGTAGTGATATTCCTCAGAATATCAGGATACAAATATTAACGGTAACCGGTAAAATTGTTCGTGAAATAACCATGAATGAATTAGGGCCTATTCACATCGGAAGAAATATTACCGACTTTAAATGGAATGGTACCGATCAGTACGGTCAAAAACTGGCCAATGGTGTATATCTGTATCGTGTTATTACTTCAATGAATGGTAAAACCATGGAAAAGTATAAGTCGAAAGATGATGATACGGATAAATATTTCAACAATGGGTACGGTAAAATGTATTTAATGCGATAATTTTTATAACCCGTATTTGCAAAAAAGTATCAATTCACTAAGAGTTGATACTTTTTTTATTGGCAAAATATTTTCAATTAATTTCGATGATACGGATTCTAATATGAGCAATATAAAACAACTGCCTTCGCTAACAGGAATCAGATTTGTTGCTGTAACAATGATTTTTTTACTTCATTATAATTCGCCTTTGTTTGGCAAACAATTAAATGCGGTGTTTAATCAGTTTTATTTGGGTGTAAATATGTTTTTTGTGCTTAGCGGATTTTTAATTTATTACAATTATGGTAAATCGGCTTCCCTTGAAAAAACATTTTTAAAGAAATACTACCTCAACCGGTTGGGGCGTATCATGCCTCTTTATTTTGTGATTTTGACGGGTACGTTTATAATGTTTCATATACGGCATATTGGTGGTAATCATTTGTTTGGTGTTTATTTGCTGAATCTTACATTTATTAAAGGGTTTTCGTATAAATTTATGTTTACAGGTATTTATCCTACCTGGAGTTTAACACCCGAAATGACCTATTATGTGCTCTTTCCGTTTGTTTATATCCTGATCGTAAGATTTGGCTGGTTGTTAAAACAAGTAATATTATTTTGGATAATCGGACTGTTGCTGCTTTTGTTTTTTCATTATTTCCCTTTTGAAGGATTTTTTCAGGATTTTCATTTTATAGCGATGGCGACATTTTTTGGCCGTTGCTTTGAATTTTTTTTAGGTATTAAACTCGCCATATTAATTAATAACCGGCAGGCAAAAAATGACTTAAATGATCCTGATGAATTAAAAAGGCGATTACCAGTATATACTATTTCTGGCGCTCTTTTGTCAATTGCAATAATTGGTATACAGGCAGTCATAAGTCCAACAACAGGTGCTTCAACTCAGGGCGTAGGATTGGCTTTAAGCTTGCTGGCTTTCCCTGTTGCGGTGTTTGTTTTATTTTGGGGGATTCTTACAGAAATTACCTGGTTTAGCAGAGTGCTGTCGTCGTCTTTGTTTCAGGTATTGGGAAAAAGCTCATATGCCTTATTTCTTATACACACAGGCGTTATTGCAGGCTATGTAATTCCGTTTTGGAAAGATAATCTGCTTCTTTCATTTATTTCATTAACAGGTATCTCAATTATCCTTTTTTACTTTTGGGAAAATCCGGTTAATAAATGGATAAAAGCCTATACTGCTAATTTAACATATACAAAAGCCCACTGATTACCTGATTGTTTTTGTTCAATCATTTAAGCATTTTCTTCATCCCGGCTTTTAAAAGAATACGCTTGGCAGAATTTTTGACTAACTCTTTTACTGGGGTGGCTATTTTTTTGAAAAAAGGTTCTTTGGGCCTGGCTTTAAAAACTGTATCGTGATAGATAACACCATTTGGCAAAGGAGTAAAGTAATATTGATAGTAAGACTTCCTTGTAATTTCTTCAGGCACTGAAATTTTGCTGTACCCGTGGTACGAAACATCTGAACACTCAAAAATTACACACCGGTTAAATATCGGGGCTATGCTTTGAATACAGTTTTTAACTTCACCATCCCATAATTCAAGATGCCCTCCATAATTGCTTTCCCAGGCAGGATTAAAGAAAAGGATCAGGTTCAGTTTGCGATACAGTTTCTGAATAGGGTGAATGTTGTAATCAATATGTATGTCGAGAAAGCTATTATTTCCTCCCTGATGTAATCCATAACCCAGGCGATCGTTTATTATAGTACAGTTATCAATGCCGGTACATTCAGTAATCCATTGAAGAAACTGTTCAGACGAAAGTGCATAATGCATTACTGAAAAGCAGCTTTCCAGTATATCAAAATTCGAATCTTCTGATTTTTGCTCATTCAAACCCTTGTAACGGGTTTTCATGGCTTCAAGCGAAGGGAAATTTTCGTATATATCTAACGCAAAACGATTTTCAAGAAAGTTGTCAATTACTATATGGCGGATGGGCTTATTGGTGTTAAATAAATTATGAAAATTTTGCTTGTTTTTCTCCGTAAACAAGTTGGTGTTGAATATTTCATTTCCTGCCATAGGATGTGAATATAATAAATAGTTTATTTATAACCGGTAAGCCAAGGAATATTATGTAGGGCGAAATACTTAGGAAAAAACGGTTATGCCAATCGTCACAGGTGAGAATGGTGGTTGCCCAGGTTGTTAAAATAGCGCAGGAAAAATACAATATCCAGTAAGGGTAATTTTTAAACCACCATTTTATGCTTAAAATGGCGATTATATAGGTTGGATAGAAAAATGAAGCGAGAAAAATATTATGGCCTGTACTGAAATAAGAACGCATTAGTCCAAAAAAGGCTTTGGTTTTTAGCAAAGCAAGGCGCGAAAACTGACCGAAGTTGTGAATGATATAATACCATAAACCATAAACCGAATTGCCGTCAGGTGCTGTCTTTATATCCACAAAATGATAAAGGGTAGGCACCCCGCATATAATCCGCTCATCGAGGAAAGGCAACATAAAATCCCACTCTCCTTTACTGCCGATCACTGTATTAAGAGCAAACAAAAAAATAACAGTTACGGTTAGTATAATGATTGTTTTTACTACTGTGCTTATGAATTGTAAATACCGGAAGAACAGGTATAAAAATGTAGCCGGCACGAAGAGAATACCGGTAGGGCGGGTGATGCAAAGAAGCAGGAGTGAAAATAATATAACAAGAAAATGCAAAAATGTAAGTCTTGAACGACTCAATAAATAAACACTGAAAATAATAGTAAAGCTGAAAAATAAAGATTCGGTTTGTAAATACATATTATACTCCTGCAATGGATAGTTAAGCAGCAGTAATACTGCACAGGCAGCAGCTGTATTTTTAGAAAATAACCTGCCGGCAAGCCGGTAAAATGCAAAGGTTGCAATTAAATTAAAAAAGAGGTGTACTGCTATTACAAACCAAAATCCCAGGCCAAGTTTCTGGGTTAGTGTTATGAGAAAAATTTCGGTAGAATAAACCCAGAAGTTAGGAGCGCTGAGTGTTCCGGTGGCGATAAAATACTTCGCCTCAGTAATATATTTTTCAGGTTCGCCAATAACGACTATACCTTTTTTGTACATCAAAATGGCCTGAACTATTAGCCACACTATAAGTATAAAATATGCTGACCGGGATTTAAGACCGAGTTGTTGTAACAAAATGAAAATTTTATTTATTGGAGAATTAACCGCTGGTATGCAAAGGCTATTTTTTATGCAGTTACACTATTTACCTGATATATCCGGTTAACATATTTCCCCATCATATCGAACTCAATATTAACCACGCTTCCCGCTTGTATGTTTTTAATATTGGTATGTTCGAACGTGTAAGGTATGATGGCTACCGAAAACTCATTTAAAGCAACATTGAAAATAGTTAAACTGATGCCATTCAGGCTGATGGACCCTTTTTCGATCACCAGCATGGCAAATGCTTCGGGAAAACGGAAACGGAATTCCCAGCTGCCATCCAGTTCCCGGCTGTTGATGCAAACTGCCGTAGTATCTACATGGCCCTGAACAATATGTCCGTCGAGCCGCCCATTCATTTGTAAGCACCTTTCTATATTTACCAGGTCGCCGGTTTGCAGGGTGCCCAGGTTGCTCTTTTGCAGAGTTTCGTCAATGGCTGTAACCCGGTGGCGGTTGCCCTGAACTTCTTCAACAGTGAGGCACACGCCGTTGTGGCTTACGCTTTGATCGGTTTTTAGTTCATGCGATAGGGATGAGGTGATCCAGAGCGTTTTATTGGATCCGCTGCTGCTAATTGCTTCAATTTGGCCAATGGTTTCGATGATTCCTGTAAACATGGATGCAAAATTCGGATTTTTGACGGTAAGTTTCGTGTTTTCGGATTTTTGGTTATATTTGCACCCCTTAAAGGTTTAAAGGAGGTATAATAAATTATGCTGATCATCGATTCAAAAGATTGCGAAAATATCGACAAGGCGCTCAAGAAATATAAGAAAAAATTTGAGAAAGCGAAAATATTGGTGCAGTTAAGAGAGCGTCAATCGTTCACCAAACCGTCTGTAAGGCGTCGTAACCAGGTGTTAAAAGCCGTTTACAAGCAAAAAGTTGCCAGCGGTCAGATCGAAGGATAACTTTTCTGTTACAATAAATAATTAAGATAGCTGCAGGGCCGTTAGGTTTTGTAGCTATCTTTTTTATTTTATATGGTGTAGATTTGGTGTAATTTATGATGGATCAATCAACGCACCTGGTCATACAGTCTTTTATCGATTACCTTAAATTCGAAAAAAGGTATTCGCCGCATACGATTACTTCGTACCAGGATGACCTGGAACAGTTTTTTACTTTTTTGAACGCTCAGTTCGAAATGAAAGATCCGGCGCTTACCGAAATTTCCTCCTCTTTTATCCGCAGCTGGCTGGCGTCGCTGAAAGAAGCAAAGAACAGCGCCAAAACCATTAACCGGAAGATATCTTCGCTAAAGTCGTTTTTCAAATATCACCTGCGTACCGGTAAGCTCGAACAGTCGCCCATGACTACTATCGTAGCTCCCAAAATACCTAAGCGGTTGCCTGTGTATGTTGAACAAAAAGATACCGGTACTTTGTTTGAATATGTTGAATTTCCGAACAACTGGCGGGGTAAAACCGACCGGCTGTTACTCGCTGTTTTTTATAATACCGGTATGCGGTTGTCGGAGCTGGTACATTTAAAAGAAAGCCAGGTAAATGTTGCTTCCAACACCTTAAAAGTGCTTGGAAAGGGGAATAAGGAACGGGTAATACCCATTAGTTCTCAACTGGTTAAGGAAATCAGCGAATATATTGATCAGAAGAAAACGACCCTTGAAAAGGCCGACAGAACCTTTTTACTGGTAAATGAAAAGGGCCGTCGTTTATATGCTAAATATGTATATCTGACAGTTAAAAAATACCTGGCCCTTGTTACAACTGTCGATAAAAAGAGTCCGCACGTACTGCGACATACTTTTGCAACGCATCTTACCAATAACGGCGCCGATCTGAATGCCGTTAAAGAATTGCTGGGCCATTCGAGCCTGGCCGCCACGCAGATATATACACATAATACTATTGAAAAGTTAAAGGATGTTTATAAGAAAGCCCACCCGAAAGCGTAGGAAAAAAGTAGCGTCAAAATATCGAATGAGCAACGATATTTAATTTGGAAATACACCCTTGTTGTATTATCTTCATAGAGATTAAAAAACGGATGCTTATGTAGCAATATCATTCCCTGGAATTAGCCATCTGTTTAGCTTTTATCTCCCCGATAATGATGGCTCCCAAATAAGATCTTTCATTTATTGTTTAAATATTGTTTCACTGTTAAAATGCGATTGTTATGAACGTAAACATTCAGACTGTGCGGTTTACTGCTGATGTAAAACTTATCGAACATGTTCATCGTAAACTTCAAAAAATTAACACATTTCACGACCGCATTATTAAGGTAGACGTTTATCTGAAGCTTGATAATGTGGTTCACACAATAAAGGATAAAATCGCAGAAATCAGAGTTCAGGTCCCTCGCCATCAGTTTTTTGTTAAATCAAGTTCCAAATCGTTTGAAGAATCTTTCGACAATGCCCTGGAATCACTGGTTACCCAGGTTAAACGAAAAAAAGAAAAACAAGCTGCCTGATAAAATAATTTACTGTAAACTTAAAACCTCCCCCTGCGGGAGGTTTTTTTATTTGGCGCCGTTGAAGAATCTCCCTCACATTGTATTAGTTATTGGTTAATCCCGAATATCTTTGCGGCGGAAATTGAGTATTCCGGCAGGGGGTGTTTATTTCTGCGATAAATAGTTTAACCCCGGAAAAATGAAAAAAGGTTTTTTGTTCCCGGTAAAATGCTTTGCAGTTCTTTCCGGTTAATGGTAAGCGGTGGCAGAATTGCAAATCATTGAAAACAAACAAAAAAAATCTGAATCAAAATTTCTGAATTACACAAATTCATTTACCTTTGCCTTCCTCAAAAAAAGGGCAGGTGAGAAATGAGGATAGAGGGAGTTCTTTACAGGCTTGAATTTCATTGAATTCCACGGATTTTTTAAGGAGTAAACCGGCAGATATAATAAATAACGGTAATGGAAATTTAATATTGCCATTTTGCTTCGCCGGAGGCCGTAAGTTGATGATAGAAAAGGCCAATTCTTATAAAAAAAAGCCACTTTAAGCTTAGCCGGTAGAGCATCCCGACTTTGAAGTTGGGAAGATCGTTGGTTGAAAGATTAAAAGGCAATATGTTCTTATAAACAATGCCACTTTAGCTCAGCTGGTAGAGCAACTGATTTGTAATCAGTAGGTCGTTGGTTCGATTCCGACAAGTGGCTCAAGGTATATTTCAGGGCAGGTTCCAGAGCGGCCAAATGGGGCGGACTGTAAATCCGCTGTCTTTCGACTTCAGAGGTTCGAATCCTCTCCTGCCCACAGATTAAATTTGAAAATTAGCCAATTTGAGAATTGGCATTTTCGAATTTTTTGAGTTCATGCTAATACCGGTTGAAGTTTGACTGTATGCCTGATTTTTAAATGAGCACATTTTCAAATTTTCAATTTACAAGCGGAAGTAGCTCAGTTGGTAGAGCGATAGCCTTCCAAGCTATAGGTCGCGGGTTCGAACCTCGTCTTCCGCTCAGTTCTTTAAAAAATATTGAATGTGAGAATTACTCACAGCTTTACCAGCCGTTGTAGCTCAGTGGTAGAGCACTTCCTTGGTAGGGAAGAGGTCGTGAGTTCGATTCTCACTAACGGCTCAAAAGTTATTTGAAAACTTTCATCTATACCAGCTTCGGACCGCGTGGTTAACGGAAAGAAGAAAAGCTGAATATAGATCCAAACGCTGAAGTGTGCGACGCAACAAAAGTCTCATCGGCTTTCTGTTGCCGGTTACATAAATCCTTTATTTCCCGGGTGGATGATAAAGGAAGGCCTATTTAATTATTTGTAAAACCACAACTAAAAACAGATAACGATGTCAAAAGAGACTTTTAAGAGGGATAAACCTCACGTTAACGTTGGTACCATCGGTCACATTGACCACGGTAAAACCACTTTAACTGCCGCCATCACCACCATTTTGGCTAAATCGGGTTTGGCGACAGCAAAAAAATATGACGAAATTGACGCAGCTCCTGAGGAAAAAGAGCGTGGTATTACCATCAATACCGCTCACGTGGAGTATCAGACTGCCAATCGTCACTATGCACACGTGGATTGCCCCGGTCACGCTGACTATGTGAAGAACATGATTACCGGTGCTGCCCAGATGGATGGTGCTATTCTGGTTGTGGCTGCTACAGATGGTCCTATGCCCCAAACAAAAGAACACATTCTGCTTGCCCGTCAGGTAGGTGTTCCCCGTATGGTGGTATTCATGAATAAAGTTGACCTGGTTGATGATCCTGAGTTATTAGAGCTGGTTGAAATGGAAATTCGTGAGCTGTTGACCTTCTACGGTTTTGATGGCGATAACACTCCGATCATTAAAGGTTCTGCTACCGGCGCTTTAGCTGGTGAAGAAAAATGGGTTAAAGCTGTTGAAGAACTGATGGCGGCTGTGGATACTTACATTCCCCTGCCTCCCCGTCCTGTTGATCAGCCTTTCCTTATGTCTGTTGAAGACGTATTCTCAATCACTGGTCGTGGTACAGTGGCTACCGGTCGTATCGAAAGAGGCCGTATAAAAGTAGGTGAGGGTGTTGAAATCGTAGGTTTGGTTGAAAAACCTTTGACTTCTACAGTTACCGGTGTTGAAATGTTCCGCAAACTGTTAGATGAAGGTGAAGCTGGTGATAACGCAGGTCTGCTGCTGCGCGGTATTGAAAAGAAAGATATCCGCCGTGGTATGGTAATCGTTAAACCCGGTTCTATCACTCCTCACACTGAATTCAAAGGCGAAGTATACGTACTGAGCAAAGAAGAAGGCGGACGTCATACTCCGTTCTTTAACAAATACCGTCCTCAGTTCTACTTCCGTACAACCGACGTAACCGGTGAAGTAGAATTACCAGCTGGTACTGAAATGGTTATGCCTGGTGATAACACCAACCTGCATGTGAAGCTGATTCAGCCGATCGCGATGGAAAAAGGTTTGAAATTCGCTATCCGTGAAGGTGGTCGTACCGTAGGTGCCGGACAGGTTACTGAAATCCTGAAATAAGCGTTCGCCCCCGTTCCGCCAACAGGCGGATACGCAGAGTGCAATACGTTTAGTATATTTGCAAAGTACTTGAGCGGTTTAAGTTCAGGTACTTTGTTTTCTAATACGGAAGTTCTTTCATAACGCTAAACGCATAAAGCAAAACGCAAAACGCTCAAAGCTCCGGCAACAAAGCGTTAGGCGTTCAGCATTAAGCCTTTAGCGTACCTACGGGCATAGTTCAACGGTAGAATAGAGGTCTCCAAAACCTTCGATCTGGGTTCGAATCCTAGTGCCCGTGCTAAAATGTGCTAATTTGATAATTAGCTGATGTGCTAATAAACCCTTTGAATTCGGGGGCCGTTAGCACATTATCACATTAGATAATTAGCTAATCAGGAGTTATGAATAAAATATCAACATACCTCAGGGAGTCATACAGGGAACTGGTAGAAAAGGTAACCTGGCCAACCTGGCTGCAGTTACAACAATCAACCATCATTGTATTGGTAGCCACCTTGCTGATCACTGCAGTGGTTTGGGCTATGGACCTTGTTGCCCAGTCTGCCCTTCATTTCATTTATTCACTATTTTAGATAATGGAAAATCAAGCTACTCAACAACAGGAAACTAAATGGTATGTGCTACGGGTGGTGAGCGGTAAAGAACGCAAGGTTAAAGAATACCTTGATAAAGAGATCTCCCGTGGCGGATGGGGCGAGGTGGTTAAGCAAGTGTTTCTGCCTGTAGAAAAGGTTTATAAAGTGCAGAATGGGAAAAAAGTGATGCGTGAACGGAACTATTATCCGGGCTATGTAATGATTGAAGTGCTGGAAAATAAATTAAGCGACGATTTACGCGAAGCCATTAAAAACACTACTAATGTAATTCACTTCCTGGGTAAGGAAAACCCTATAGCCCTCAGGAAGGCCGAGGTAAACAAAATGCTCGGTAAAATGGATGAAATGGCCGAAACCGGCGGTGTTAGCATGAGTGAGCCGTTCATTGTAGGTGAAACCATTAAGATCATCGAAGGACCGTTTAATGACTTTAACGGTATCATTGAAGAGGTAAACGACGAAAAGAAAAAGCTGAAAGTTACAGTAAAAATATTCGGGCGTTCTACACCGGTAGAGCTGAACTATATGCAGGTCGAGAAATTGAGTTAACACTGTGCCGAACCCCAAAAAATACTATAAACATCTGCCCCCGGGCGGATGTTTTTTTTGCATATGCCACAAGCCCCGAAGACGGAAGTCTGATGTCTGAAGTCAAAGAAAAAGCAAATGAGCTAAAGCATTTGGGTTCTTCTGACTTCTGACCGCTGTCGACTTCAGACTTCCTTAAAACAAAAAACCTTTCCGCTTCGGGGAAAGGTTAATTTTTTTTGTAGCAGATCACCCGCAACTGTTTATATTTCGTTGTCATCATCCTCGTCACTCACGTCTTCGCCCATGTCGTCGTCGCCTTCAACAGGTTCTTCAATGGTATCAATGTCTGTATCGGTATCTGTGTCAGTGTCTGTATCAGTATCTGGTAAGTCCTCTGCCGGAATAGGAGCTATAATTGTTTCCTGTTCCTGAACGGGTTCTGCTACTGGTTTTGAAACGGCTCTTTTCTTTTTCGGAGCTTTTTTGGCTGCTTTCTTAACTGCCGGGGCAGGTGATTTTTTCGCTGCTTTGGCAGGCGATTTCTTAGCTGCTTTTTTCGCGGCTTTTTTCGGAGCTGCTTTTTTGGTAGCCTTTTTTGCTACTTTCTTGGCGGCTTTCTTCGGAGCTTTTTTGGCGGCTTTTTTCGCAGCTTTTTTCACTGCTTTTTTCACTGCTTTCTTAGCAGCTTTCTTTGCAGCTTTTTTGGCTGGTGATTTTTTCTTCGCTGCCTTTTTAGGTGCAGCTTTCTTTGCTGATTTTTTCTTTGCTTTGGCCATAGTGTTGATGTGTTTTTTTTTGTTCTTGGTTAATTGCTATTAAGAAGAAGCAATATAGCAATATTATTAAACGCAAAAGCTACGCATAAAAATTCAAAAAATAAAAAACTACTATCATTTTGCTAACAGCTATGATGCATAGTGGTGCATAATTGCATTGTTTAATGATGCTGTTATTGCAAAAAACCGGCCATCATTTATAGGTTTTAAGAGCATTATTTTATGTGATCATTCTCATATAACCATTGCCTGCTGTCAGGTGAATATGCTATACATGAAAATCGGCTGAAACATTTGCTGGTACCGGGTTCTGTTCAAAATGACCCGCTTCGGATATAGCCCCCGGACCCCTGTAAAAGGTGCCCTTTTTTGTACTGCTGCGGGTATTACAACCATATTGAATGATATTATTTAACAGGAATGATGTAGTAGCAACAATTAAACATAAAGCGTTTAACCGGCTAACTATAAAGTATACTGAACAGATAGATCAAATAGTTTGGGTTCCATACAAATTGAGTTGATTAGTTTGAACATTACTTTGAATGTTTCATGCTGCTTGTGTAACTCTATTACAACTGTTGTTATAACATAAAGTTGTTTCGGCCATACCGCCATCATATGCCGGCTGCCTGGTGTTTGTGCTTCAGGAATGGCCCCCTGGGGTGGTTTATTGGGTGGCTGAAACCGAACCGGGACGCGATTTTTATACTATTTTGCCCTTTTAATTGGTGTTTGTTTAATAAAAACCTTTTACTATCTTTGCGACCCCAAAAGAAAGTTCTTTAAAATCCGTCGCTGTTGGCGGATAGAGGAATTTGGGAGATTAAGTAATCGCGCCACAGGCGTTATGAAAGATCGCTTGAACCAATAAATCAGTAAACATGGCAAAAGAAATTACCGGCTTCGTAAAGCTACAGGTAAAAGGTGGTCAGGCCAATCCGGCTCCTCCTGTAGGTCCTGCACTGGGTTCCAAGGGTATCAACATCATGGAATTCTGCAAGCAATTCAACGCCCGCACGCAGGATAAAATGGGCAAAGTTCTCCCAGTATTAATCACAGTTTATTCCGACAAGTCGTTCGAGTTTGTAATTAAAACTCCCCCGGCATCAGTTCAGCTGCTTGAAGCTGCCAAATTGCAAAGCGGTTCAAAAGAACCTAACCGCAACAAGGTAGGAAAGGTTAACTGGACGCAGGTAGAGGCTATTGCGAAAGACAAAATGCCCGACCTGAACTGTTTTACCATTGAAAGCGCCATGCGCATGGTGGCTGGTACTGCCCGCAGCATGGGTCTTACTGTAGAAGGTAAAGCTCCCTGGGAAAATTAATTGTTCAATTCCCGGCATGGTCGGGATTATTAAAACTGAATGACAATGGGAAGAATTCCTAAAAAAAGAAAAGCAGCTGAAACAAAGCTCGATAAAAACAAAGTGTATTCACTGAAAGAGGCTTCCTCGATCGTGAAAAACGTTAATACAACAAAATTTGATGCGTCGGTTGATTTACATATCCGTTTGGGTGTAGATCCTAAGAAAGCCGATCAGGCCATTCGTGGTACAGTAACCCTGCCCCACGGTACCGGTAAAACCAAAAAAGTGCTGGTATTATGCACACCCGATAAAGAAGCCGATGCAAGATCAGCCGGTGCTGATTTTGTAGGTCTCGATGAGTTTGTTACAAAAATCGAAGGTGGCTGGGTTGATGTGGATGTTATTATTGCAACCCCCTCTGTAATGCCTAAAATTGGTAAGCTGGGTAAAATATTAGGTCCCCGTAACCTGATGCCCAACCCCAAAACAGGTACCGTTACCAATGATGTAGCAGCAGCCGTTAACGAGGTAAAAGGCGGTAAAATCGCGTTCAAGGTAGATAAAGCCGGTATCATCCACGCTTCTATCGGTCGCGTAAGCTTCACCCCTGAAAAAATTGCCGAGAACAGCCACCAGCTGATCGACGCCATTATCAAGGCTAAGCCCTCCTCAGCAAAAGGCACTTACCTGAAAAGCATATTCATGGCCAGCTCCATGAGTCCTGCTATTGCTGTAGACACAAAATCTTTAATGAACTAAACTTTAATAACGCAACAATATAGCCCGGCTTCAATGGGGAAGAGGTTATAAGCGAAACAAATAAAAAATCAGCGTTATGACAAAACAGGAAAAAAATGAAGTAATTGAAGTATTGAAGGAGAAATTTTCTCAATACAACAATTTCTATGTTACCAATACAGAGTCGTTAACGGTTGAGCAGGTTGTCAAACTGCGCCGGGTATGCTTTAACAAGCAGGTTGAAATGAAAGTGGCCAAAAATACCCTCATTCGTAAAGCGCTCGAAGCCCTCGACGAAAAAAGGTATGCCGGCATGTTCGATTCACTGAACGGCGTAACCGCTTTAATGTTCAGCGAAAATGCGAAAGAGCCCGCATTGATCCTCACTGAGTTTCGCACTGCCCTTACTAAAGGCAAAAAAGACGCCAAGGAGAAACCCGTGTTGAAAGCAGCTTTCATCGATGGCGATGTATTTATGGGCGACGATCAATTGAAGACATTGACTTCTCTGAAAAGCAAAAACGATCTTATCGGGGAAATCATCGGTCTGTTGCAATCTCCTGCCAAGAATGTTATCAGCGGCCTGAACGCCGGCAACAAACTGGCTGGTTTGATCAAAGCACTGGAAGACAGAGCGCAATAATTTCTGATTTTTTGATTTTGAGATTTTGGGATTTAAATCCAAAAATCTCGAAATCCCGAAATCTCAAAATATTAACCTGAGCCTGAAGGTTAAGAACACAAATTTTTTTAAACATCCGCCGGAGCTCCGATCAGGCTATCGGAACAATGAAGGCGGGAAAAATTTACAACAATGGCAGATTTAAAAGCATTCGCAGAACAGTTAGTAAGCTTAACTGTAAAAGAAGTTAACGAGTTAGCAAAAATCCTGAAAGAAGAATACGGCATCGAGCCTGCAGCTGCTGCTGTAGCTGTTGCTGCTGGTCCTGCTGGCGCTGCTGCTCCTGCTGCTGAAGAAAAAACTGCGTTCGACGTTATCCTGAAAAATGGTGGCCCTAACAAACTGAACGTAGTGAAAGTGGTTAAAGAATTAACCGGTTTAGGTTTGAAAGAAGCTAAAGATTTAGTTGATGGCGCTCCGAAACCAGTTAAAGAAGGTATCAGCAAAGCTGATGCTGATGCTCTGGTTGCTAAGCTGAAAGAAGCTGGCGCTGAAGTAGAAGTAAAGTAAGAAGCTACAAACTGGCTATAATGACCCCGCCCATGGCGGGGTTTTTTTATGGAAATACCCTTGCTTTCAGGAGGATATAAAAGCAGAAGCCGCCGCCAATCGGAATTTATAGTGCGAAATCAATGGTAATAAGGTTTAATTTCATAGTTTAGTAGTCATCTTTATATAATATATTATCTAATATGAAACGGGTCTCCCTCAAAGATATCGCACGCATCGCCGGTGTGTCGCCCTCAACCGTATCATTTGTGCTGAATGGCAAAGCGAAGCAAATGCGAATTAGCGAAGCACTTGCCGGAAAAATAATGGAGGTTGCAAAAAAAGAAGGTTATCATCCTAACCCGGTAGCAGTTAGCTTGCGAACCGGTAAATCACAGATACTCGGACTGATCGTTGAAACTATTTCAGGTAACTTTTTTGCTTCACTTGCCAGGATCATTGAAGATGAAGCCGCCCGCTTTGGCTATAAAATAGTTTATACCAGTACCGAAAATAATCACCAGAAAGGAAAAGAATTAATCGGCATGCTGTCGCAGCGCCAGGTCGACGGATATATCATTACCCCCACACCCGGCATGGAACCGGAAATCAGGGAATTGATTGCCGACAATAAAGCGGTGGTTTTAATGGACAGTTATTTCCCCGGTATCGATGTACCACATGTACTGGTAAATAACTATGAAGGGGTGATGAAGGGCATGGAACATATGATCGAAAAAGGATATCGCCGCATAGGGTTTGTTACCGTTGATCTTGAACTGGTGCAAATGGAAGAACGGTTAAGAGCCTACCACGACAGCATGAAAAACCACCATCTTGCCGATGACAACCTGGTGCTTACGCTGCCTTATGATGGCGCCAAAGAGAGCGGCATTCAGCAAATCACCGACTTTATAAAAAATACCTCCGACCTTGAGGCTGTATTTTTTGCAACCAATTACCTCGGATTGCTCGGGCTCGAAAGCATACACCGTTTGGGTTTTAAACTGCCCGACGACCTTGCTATGATTTGCTTCGATGACCACGATGTATTTCGGCTGTATCCGCCCGGTATTACCTGCATTCGCCAGCCGGCCGAAGAAATTGCAAAAACAGCCCTTGAGCTGCTCATGAATCAGCTGGGCAAAGGCAACAATACAGCAGGTCAAACCAAAATTGAAGTATCACCGGCATTGATCGTACGCGGAACTACCGAGTACGTTCAGAAGGTTAATAAATAAGCAGCCTACCGGTATATGTTGCGTTGATTAACCCGGCATCGGTAAGCAATTACAGAAACAGACAATTCTTCTTTTTTTATTGAATAAAATGCTCAGGTATGCAGGCTTTCAGGCCCGTACCTTACGCCATGCACTGTTGAATTCCGCTATTTGATGAGTTTTCAAGGCAATTTAACTGTAAGTTCATTCGAAATATTTTGCAAAATCGTTTTAGAATTTGTACTTTAGTCCTACAATTCAACAGATTATTATTTAGAAAAGACTTCTTCAAATTATAGCCATATGTATTGTAGGAATGACTCTTCGCGGCAGGTGGTCCCGTAAACCTGTTTCGCCGTCCTTGTTTTACTGTTCTGGTATTTGGTAGCTGATAGCATTATTAATCCGTTCCGTATTTTATAAATATCCGGCAGGATATTTTAATCCGGTTACTAAAGGCATAGCCATGAAATCCGGCCCCTGAATGCGGTGCAGTTAGTGAATGCAGGATCAGGCCATGAGTTTTGCATTATAATGTACCTGCAATTATACATCCCCACCCGGACCCAGGTATAAATGGAGTATAGTATATAACTCCATGGCACATGCGATGCCATGTGCCTGTTATTTTATTGCCTAACATTTTTTGGTAGCAGAATGAATGTCTGTTTCAGGAGTAGAGACAATATAAATTCAACTGTTCTTTTTGCTAAAACGTTGTAGTATTTATTTTAAAACCAAAACTTGCATATGAAAAAGCAGTTTTATCCAGTCGGAAGGTTAGTTCTTCTATGTTTTCTCGCAATGTTCATTTCAGTTTGCGCTATTTCACAAAACCGCATTATTAACGGGAAAGTCACCGACCCCAAAGACGGGACGTTGTTACCCGGTGTGTCGGTTACCGTTAAAGGTCAGCGTACCGGCGTAACAACCGACATGAATGGAAATTACAGTATCAGTGTTCCCCCGGGCGCAACGCTTGTTTTTAGCCACACGGGTTATGAAGGCCAGCAAATTAAGGTAGGGGAGGAAGCTACGCTTAATGTTCAGCTGCAGTTAAATAATTCTGCCCTCGGCGAAGTGGTTGTGATCGGTTATGGTACCGTTCGAAAAAAAGACCTGACCGGGTCGGTAGGCTCGGTTAAAGCCACGCAGCTGCAGGAACGGCCCTCTGCTTCGGTGAATGAAGCTTTATCGGGTCGCATAGCCGGTGTTCAGGTAAGCACCAACTCGGGCCGGCCGGGTGGTCAAACCCGTATTCGTGTGCGCGGTTTCAGTTCCATCAACTCATCAAGCAATCCATTGTATGTGGTAGATGGCGTGTACATTCCCATCGGCAACCAAACGCTCAACAGTAATTCTATCGACTACATCAACCCGAACGATATAGCCTCGGTAGAAGTGCTGAAAGACGCATCGGGAACTGCCATCTATGGTGCCCGTGGCGCCAATGGCGTTGTGCTCATTACCACTAAACGGGGTACAAACGGACCTGCCAAAGTAACGTACGATGGTAATTACAGCGTACCCACTATCGGTCCCAAAAGAGTGCACATGCTGAATGCACAACAATACCTCGATCTTGAAAATCTGGCTTACGATAATATAAAAGTATACGATCCGGCAGGATGGGCTGCCGGTAATTATTCATCAGTAGCAGATCCCCGGGTAAAAAGAAAAAGTTTGCCCAACCTGTTCGATGCCAATGGTAACCCTTTGTATAATACCGATTGGCTGAAAGAATCGTTACAACACAAGCTTTCGCAAAACCATCAGATTGGTGTAACCGGTGGAAGCAACAACAATTTATATGGCCTGTTCCTGGGCTACCGCGATGATAATGGCTTACTGCTTAATTCTTACCTGAAACGTTATTCGGCCCGCTTTGTTCTTGACTTAAAACCCAAAGACTGGTTGAGGATCGGCGGTAGTGTAAGTTATAATAACCAGGAAGAAAATCTGGTTGATCAGGGAACCGGCGGACTGAACTCGGTGCGTATGATCACAGAAGCATTCCCTTTTATGCCGGTTAAGTTTGCCGATGGATCGTGGGGAGATAACTACCTGTATCCCGGTGCCGAAGGCGGTTCAAACCCCGTACACATTTTGACCGACAGAAAATACATTGTGAACGTTCAGAATATGCTGGGTCATTCATATATAAATCTTTTACTCGGAAATGGTTTCGATATCAAAAGCCAGGTAGGTGTAAGCGTTGTGCAACGGCAGGAAAACCAGTTCAGCGGCCGGTCGCTTCATAATATATCGATGGACCAGAACGGTATCGCCAGCATTTTTGATAACAGGGAAATATACTGGTCGAGCGAAACTTTCCTGAACTACAACAAAAATTTTGGGGAGGCTCATTCGCTGAATGGTTTGGTGGGGCTTTCGTGGCAGGGGACCAATTATCAATCGGTAAACGCCAGCGCCCAGAATTTTTCGACCGACTTTTTCCAGTACTATAACCTGGGAGCAGGTAGTGTTCAAAATGCATCGAGCTCGGGTAAAAGCGGCTTTGCTTTCAACTCTTACTTTGGCCGGTTGAACTATGGATACAAAGAAAAGTACCTCGTAACTTTTACCGGTCGTGTTGATGGCAGCTCAAAATTCGGCGATAACCATAAGTTCGCTTTTTTCCCTTCGGCAGCAGTAGCCTGGAAAGTATCGAGCGAAGATTTTCTCAAAAACGACAAAATCATTTCTCATCTTAAACTGCGCGTGAGCACTGGTTTAACCGGTAACTCAGAAATTGATCCTTATTCATCAGATCCTTTGCTGGGATCTTACACCGCTATCTTCAACAATTCGCGTTTCAGCGGCGTGGGATCGAACCGGTTAGGCAACCCCGATCTGAAATGGGAAAAAACGGCCCAAACCGATGCCGGGGTTGAATTAGGCCTGCTCAACAACCGGATCAGCTTTGAAGCGGATTATTATTATCGCAAAACAACCGACATGCTGCTGGCGTCGCCATTGCCAAGATCAACCGGCTATCTTTCTATCATGAAAAACGTGGGCAGCATGGAGAATAAAGGGCTTGAGCTTACTTTAAATACAGTTAATATCAATACCAAAGACTTTACATGGAATACCACTTTTAATATTTCTCTGAACAAAAATAAAGTGCTTTCGCTTGCAACGCCGGCACCTATCTTCTCAGGTAATCCCAACTTTTTATCAAACACAGGAATCATTCAGGTAGGACAGCCAGTTGGTTCGTTCTGGGGGCTTGTACGCCTGGGTGTTTGGACAGAAGCAGAAAGAGCAGAGGCTGCGAAGTATACCAGCTACCGTGGCGGTAAACCCATTTTGCCAGGCGACTTAAAATACCTCGATGTAAACGGTGATTATGCTATCAATGATCTCGACAGGGTGATCATTGGTAATGGCAATCCTAAAGGCTGGGGCTCTTTCATCAATAGTTTCAAATATAAAAACTTCGATTTGCTTATTGAGATCGGTTATATGTACGGAAACGACGTGTTGAACCAAAGCCATCACTCCGGTGAAGACAGAACCGGTATTGCCAACAGCTTCAGCTCGGTGCTCGATTATTATCAACCCAGCAAGAATAATAACAATACCATGATCGCAGCCATTCGCGATACACGGGCAGGTTATGTAACCAATGTTGATACCCGCTGGGTAGAAGACGGTTCATTTATTCGCGGAAAGAATTTATTGCTGGGCTATAATTTACCCGCCGGTACTGTAAGCAGGTTAAAAGTGAACCGGATAAGAGTAACGGCTTCTGTTCAGAACTTTTTCCTTAAAACAAAGTACTCGGGCAATGATCCCGAAGTAACCACTTACAGCAATGCCTTTGCACAGGGACAAACATTCTTTGATTATCCCAAGCCAACAACTTACATGCTGGGAATAAGTGTGGGATTATAAAAATTAACAT
Organism: Niastella sp. sgz303648; assembly: GCF_059587045.1. Taxonomy (NCBI): domain Bacteria; kingdom Pseudomonadati; phylum Bacteroidota; class Chitinophagia; order Chitinophagales; family Chitinophagaceae; genus Niastella; species Niastella sp. sgz303648. The sequence continues at coordinate 28,388 of NZ_JCAPSW010000017.1, forward strand.
TAAATAAGCTCATATGAAAATTTGTAAAATAAATTCTCTATATATTCTACTGTTATGTGCTTTCGTGTTTACAGCCGGTGGTTGTAAAAAATGGCTGGTAGATGAGGATAATGATCCATCGAACCTTTCGCCCGACAATTATTATACATTGCCCGGGCATGCCGATGCGGCCATCGCTGCTGCCTACGACAGAACACGTTTCATTGGCAATGGCGCCGGCATATTTGCCAACAATTTCTCTATGCTCGAAATGCCAACCGGTACGGCCAAAACCGAAACCGGACAAAATACCGATCTGAACAACCTGCTCGGTCTTAGCTACAATGGTGACAATGTATTTGTGCTTAACTGGTGGACGGGTTTGTACAGCGTGATTGCCCAAACCAACCTGGTATTGGATAAGGTGCCTGGTATAAAAATGGATGATGCCTGGAAAAAGCGGGTATTGGGTGAAGCGCAGTTTTTACGTGCCTGGTCGTATTTTTATCTGGTACGCCTGTTTGGCGATGTGCCTTTGCTTACTACATCAGTTTTGACAGCAACCGATTCAAAGATATTTGCCGGCCGAACAACCAAAGACTCAATTTACATGCAGGTGGTAACCGATCTGAAGGCGGCTGAAGCTTCGGGCCTGGCCTGGACAGATGCCGGAGGACGTGCTTCGCTGGGCGCTGTGAAATCGCTGCTGGCAGAAGTATATTTAACAATGGCCGGATATCCGCTTAATAAGGGAACCGCCTATTACCAGCTTGCTGCCGATAAGGCCCGGGAAGTAATTGCCAGCGGTAGTTTCAGTCTTTTTCCCAATTACATGTACCTGCACGATGAGGCCAACGAAAATAAAGGAGAACAGATTTTTGAAATACAATACCTCGCCGGTGTGGCCAATAATGACAACCAGGCTATATTGTTGCCAAACTTCAAGGATATTTCGGCATACGGTACCGAAATCGGCTCTACCGTGCCTACCACTCAGTTTTATAATTCATTTGAACCGGGTGATTTAAGAACGGTTGACAGACACGGTTTTTTTTATACTTCGTATTGGTCGGGTGGCAATGGCACTTTGCAAAACCTGGGGGCTCCATATATATTTAAACATTTCGACTCACTGGCCAACGGCAAAGAAGGTTTGGCAGGTACAGCTAACAGTGGATTGAACTGGATGAACATGCGGTATGCACAGGTATTGCTTACTTATGCCGAGGCGCAGAACGAAGTAGCAACCAGCCCTACACAGAGTGCGCTGGATGCATTAAAAAGTATACGCGACAGGGCAGGGCTTACAACCGGTGCGCTGGGCAGCTTTACTCAAACTTCTTTCAGGGAAGCTGTGTGGAAAGAGCGCTGGCACGAGCTGTGTTACGAAGGCGTAACCTGGTTCGATATGATCCGGTTGAAAAAAGCCTATAACGAATCCACCAACAGCTTTGAGAATTTTGTTGGTCATGTGTTGCCCGAAAGCAAAGCGGTACTGGCCGAAAAGCATTTGCTTTTTCCGTTACCTACGCTTGAAATGCAAAACAATCCGAACCTGAGACCACAAAATTCGGGATACCCTGGTATTTAATGAGGTAACAGGTATATGTGAATAAGTATAATTGAGTAAAACATATTTTTCAGCCGCAAAGTAATCATGCTTTGCGGCTTTATTTTTATCTTTACACCCTGTTCAGGTATCCGGGTTTTACCCCACCTGAAGTCCCTTTCCTCAACCTGCCAGGCCCTTATCTCAACCCGATTGGCAGGGATCTTTTCCGGTCCGATTTTTGGGCAATTAATTCTTGGTAATTAAGGTATATTTCTTACCTTTGCCCTCCATTTTTCACAAATGCTAATTAGCAGAGGTATAGTTGATACATGGCCATATTCACATAACTGCCTCTTTTTCAATTCTTTGGGAGTTTAGCCTTTACAGTTCAAATGAACAGGAAAGGGATGAAATTCTCAAGGGATAATTTTTTTGTCTATAGATGATTTGACGTCGAACATTAAAAAAACCGGTTTTAAGCAATATGTCTTCAACAAAATTGTCAAACAGGGTCAACTTCGGTAAGATCAAAAATTTAGCTGAAGCTCCTGACTTACTCGAAGTACAAATTCAATCTTTTAAAGAATTTTTCCAGTTAGAAACCACCCCCGATAAACGTAACATCGAAGGGTTGTTCAAGGTATTCAAGGAAAATTTTCCTATCACGGATACCAGGAACATATTCGTACTGGAATTTCTTGATTATTTTATTGACCCGCCCCGTTACACCATTGAAGAGTGTATGGAGCGCGGATTAACATATGCCGTTCCTCTGAAGGCGAAACTGAGGTTGAGTTGTAATGATGAGGAGCACGTTGACTTCCAGACCATCGTGCAGGATGTGTTTTTAGGGAACATTCCTTATATGACTCCCCGTGGTACTTTCGTGATCAACGGTGCCGAACGTGTTGTGGTATCGCAGTTACACCGGTCACCTGGTGTATTCTTCGGCCAGAGCATTCACCCCAACGGTACAAAAATCTATTCAGCCCGCGTAATTCCTTTCAAAGGCGCCTGGATGGAGTTTGCTACCGATATCAATAACGTGATGTATGCCTACATCGACCGTAAGAAGAAATTCCCGGTAACTACGTTATTGCGTTCGATCGGCTACGAAACAGATAAAGACATTCTGGAACTGTTCGGAATGGCCGATGAAGTAAAAGGCGATAAAAAATCACTGCAAAAATATCTTGGCAAACGCCTCGCAGCCCGTGTATTAAGAACATGGGTTGAAGACTTTGTTGACGAGGATACCGGTGAGGTGGTTTCTATCGAAAGAAACGAGGTTGTGCTTGAGCGCGACACCGTTCTTGACGAAGAAGCTGTTGATATGATCGCCGACATGGATGCGAAGAGCGTGTTTGTGCAGAAAGAAGATGTGGGTGGTGACTATGCAATTATATATAACACGCTTAATAAAGATACCTCGAACAGTGAGCTGGAAGCCGTTCAGCACATCTACCGCCAGTTGCGCGGTGCCGATGCGCCGGATGATGAAACAGCCCGTGGTATCATCGACAAGCTGTTCTTCAGCGATAAACGTTATGATCTGGGCGAAGTTGGCCGTTATAAGATCAACCGCAAGCTGAACCTGAATCAGCCGCTCGATCAAAAAACATTGACCAAGGAAGATATTATCGAGATCATCAAATACCTGGTTCGTTTAACCAATGGTAAAGCTGAAATTGATGATATCGATCACCTGAGCAACCGTCGTGTACGTACCGTGGGTGAGCAGTTGTACGCTCAGTTCGGCGTTGGTTTGGCCCGTATGGCCCGTACCATTCGCGAAAGAATGAACGTGCGCGATAATGAAGTATTTACGCCGGTTGACCTGATCAATGCACGTACGCTGTCGTCTGTGATCAACTCGTTCTTCGGAACCTCACAGTTGTCGCAGTTCCTCGATCAAACCAACCCGCTGAGTGAAATCACGCATAAACGTCGTATCTCGGCCCTCGGACCCGGTGGTTTAAGCCGCGAAAGAGCAGGTTTCGAGGTGCGTGACGTACACTACAGCCACTACGGCCGTTTGTGTACTATCGAAACGCCTGAAGGTCCGAACATCGGTTTGATCTCTACCTTGTGCGTACACGCCAAGATCAACGAAATGGGCTTTATCGAAACGCCTTATCATAAAGTAGATAACGGAAAGGTTGACCTGAAAAAGCTCACCTTCCTGAGTGCCGAAGAAGAAGACAACGCCAAGATCGCCCAGGCAAGTTCGCCGCTCGATGAAAAAGGACACTTTGTGGAAGAGAAAATCACTTCGCGCCAAACCGGCGACTTCCCGATCCTCGATCAGGGCGAAGTGGAATTCATGGACGTAGCGCCGAACCAGATCGTTGGTTTGAGTGCTTCGCTGATTCCGTTCCTTGAGCACGACGATGCCAACCGTGCGCTGATGGGATCGAACATGCAACGTCAGGCCGTTCCGCTGATCCGCCCTGAAAACCCCATCGTGGGTACAGGTTTGGAAGCCAAAGCTGCCCGCGACGCCCGTGTGCAGATCCTTTCAGAAGGTGAAGGTGTTGTTGAGTATGTTGACGGTAGCGAAATACACGTTCGTTACGATCGTACTGAAGCTGACCGTTTGGTGAGCTTCGAAGACGATCTTAAGATTTACAGACTGACCAAGTTTATAAAAACCAACCAGGAAACCTGTATCAACCATAAACCTGCGGTTAGAAAAGGACAACGCCTGAAAAAAGGCGATTTCCTTACCGAAGGATATGCAGTTCAGGCTGGTGAACTGGCCCTGGGCCGTAACCTGAAAGTGGCCTTCATGCCATGGAAAGGGTACAACTTCGAGGATGCCATTGTAATCAGTGAAAGAGTGGCTAAGGAAGACCTGTTCACTTCTATTCACATATCTGAATATGAACTGGAAGTTCGCGATACCAAACTGGGTGAAGAAGAGCTGACCCCCGATATTCCAAACGTATCGGAAGAAGCTACCAAAGACCTCGATGAAAATGGTATCATCCGCCTGGGCGCCGCTATTAAAGAAGGCGACATCCTGATCGGTAAAATCACCCCTAAAGGTGAAAGCGATCCTACTCCTGAAGAAAAACTGTTACGCGCCATCTTCGGTGATAAAGCCGGTGATGCCAAGGATGCTTCGCTGAAAGCTCCGAACGGTGTAGAAGGAGTGGTGATCGGTAAAAAACTGTTCCAGCGCGCCAAGAAAGATAAGAACGCAAAAATTCGTGAAAAAGCAGCTCTGGAAAAACTGGAGAAAGTTCACGAAAAGAATGTTGAAGAGCTGAAAGAAGAGTTGTTGAATAAACTGCAGACTTTATTAAAAGATAAAGCCTCTGCCGGTGTAAACAACAACTTCGGTGAAGTTCAGATTGGTAAAGGTGCCAGGTTCAATGTAAAGAACCTGAGCTCGATCGATTACCAGAACGTGAATCCGCTGGGCTGGACAGGTGATGCTTCTATCGATGATTCCATCAACACCCTGTTGCACAACTACAACATCAAGTACAACGAAGAGCTGGGTAGATATAAAAGAGAGAAGTTCAACATTTCGATTGGTGACGAGTTACCAGCCGGTGTGTTGAAGCTGGCTAAAGTATACCTCGCCGTTAAGCGTAAGCTGAAAGTGGGTGATAAAATGGCCGGTCGCCACGGTAACAAAGGTATTGTGGCCAAGATCGTTCGTGCTGAAGATATGCCGTTCCTCGAAGACGGAACACCGGTTGATATAGTTCTGAACCCGCTGGGGGTACCTTCGCGTATGAACCTGGGTCAGATTTATGAAACTGTACTTGGCTGGGCTGGTTTGCAAATGGGAGTGAAGTTCGCTACGCCTATCTTCGACGGAGCTACTACTGATGAAATAGCTCAATACATTAATAACGCAGGTTTACCAAGCTTTGGTCATACTTTCCTGTACGACGGTGAAACCGGCGACCGCTTCCACCAGAAAGCAACCGTGGGCGTAATTTATATGATTAAACTGCACCACATGGTTGATGATAAAATGCACGCACGTTCTATCGGGCCCTACAGTCTTATTACACAGCAGCCGCTGGGTGGTAAAGCGCAGTTCGGTGGTCAGCGTTTTGGTGAAATGGAAGTTTGGGCGCTCGAAGCATACGGTGCATCGAACATTCTGCAGGAATTGCTCACCCTTAAATCGGATGATATTATCGGCCGTGCAAAAACCTATGAGGCAATTGTAAAAGGTGATAATATTCCAAGAGCCGGTATTCCTGAATCGTTCAACGTATTGGTGCATGAGTTGAGAGGATTAGGACTTGACCTGAAATTTGAATAGGCCCCCTCCCGACCTCCTCCGGTGGGGGAGGAGAAACACAGGAGGCGACTAGAAGAGTAGAGTAGGAGAGCCGAACGTTGAAGTGTGCGACGCAACAGTAGTTGAAATGAGTTGGTGTCGCTGGTATCAGAAATTTTAAACGAATAAGAAAATTAAGATATGGCTATCAAAAAAGATAATCGTCCCAGAGCCACATTTTCTAAAATTACTATCGGGTTGGCTTCGCCTGATTCCATTTTGGAACGCAGCTATGGTGAAGTATTAAAGCCCGAAACAATAAACTATCGTACGTACAAGCCTGAGCGTGATGGTTTATTCTGCGAACGTATTTTCGGTCCGGTAAAAGATTATGAGTGCGCGTGCGGAAAGTATAAGCGTATCCGTTATAAAGGCATCGTGTGCGACCGCTGCGGTGTTGAAGTAACTGAAAAGAAAGTACGTCGCGAACGCATGGGCCACATTAAACTGGTGGTGCCTGTAGTTCATATCTGGTATTTCAAAAGCTTACCTAATAAAATCGGTTACCTGCTGGGCGTTAGCTCCAAAAAGCTCGAAAGTATTGTGTACTACGAGCGTTTTGTGGTAATACAGGCTGGTATTCGTGAAGATCGCGGTTTAAAAACAGCCGATCTTTTAACTGAAGAAGAATACCTCGAAATACTGGAAAACCTGCCTAAGGAAAACCAGTATCTGCCTGATGATGACCCGCAGAAATTCATTGCCAAAATGGGTGCCGAAGCGGTGCACGATTTGCTGCAAAGAATTGAGCTGGATACTTTATCATTCGATTTGCGTAATTCAGCTGCTACCGAAACCTCACAGCAACGTAAAGCCGATGCTTTGAAGCGTTTGAGTGTGGTAGAAGCTTTCCGCGAAGCCAACAGCCGCATCACCAACCGCCCCGAGTGGATGGTAATGCAGTACATTCCGGTTATTCCGCCGGAGTTACGTCCGCTGGTGCCTTTGGATGGTGGTCGTTTTGCATCTTCTGACCTGAACGACCTGTATCGCAGGGTGATCATTCGTAACAACCGTTTGAAAAGATTATTAGAGATCAAAGCCCCTGAGGTGATCTTACGTAACGAAAAACGTATGCTTCAGGAAGCTGTTGACTCACTGTTCGATAACTCGCGTAAATCAAACGCAGTAAAAGCCGAAGGTGGTCGCGCACTGAAATCACTGTCGGATGTACTGAAAGGTAAACAAGGCCGTTTCCGTCAGAACCTGTTGGGTAAACGTGTTGACTACTCAGGTCGTTCTGTAATTGTGGTAGGTCCTGAACTGAAACTGCATGAGTGCGGTTTACCGAAAGATATGGCGGCTGAATTGTTCAAACCGTTTATCATTCGCAAACTCATTGAAAGAGGTATTGTGAAAACGGTGAAATCGGCCCGCAAACTGGTCGACAGAAAAGAAGCCGTGGTTTGGGATATCCTCGAAAATATTCTGAAAGGGCACCCGGTTATGCTTAACCGCGCCCCGACGCTCCACCGTTTGTCGATCCAGGCCTTCCAGCCTAAATTAATTGAAGGTAAAGCGATACAACTGCACCCGCTCGTATGTTCTGCGTTCAACGCCGACTTCGACGGTGACCAGATGGCGGTTCACGTTCCGTTGAGCAATGCCGCTGTACTGGAAGCCCAGTTGCTGATGCTTTCTTCGCATAACATTCTGAACCCGCAGAACGGTGCGCCGATGACCCTGCCTTCGCAGGACATGGTACTCGGGTTATATTATATTACCAAGGGTAAAAAATCTACTGAAGCAGAAAAAATTCGTGGTGAAGGCAAGGCTTTCTACAGCACTGAAGAAGTGATCATTGCCTATAACGAAGCACGTGTTGACCTGCATGCATTCATTAAAGTAAAAGTGGATGTACGTGTTGCAGAAGGTAAGATTGCAAGAAAACTGATTGAAACAACCGTAGGACGCGTTATTTTCAATGAATTCGTTCCTAAGGAAGTAGGTTATATCAACGCACTGCTCACCAAGAAGAGCCTTCGTGAAATCATCGGTGATATTATTACCATCACCAATGTACCTAAAACAGCCAAGTTCCTTGATGATATCAAACAGCTTGGTTTCCGTATGGCCTTCAGAGGTGGATTGTCGTTCAACATCAACGACCTTATTATCCCGTCTATCAAAGAAGATGTGCTTGATCAGGCAAAAGGTGAAGTAGATGAAGTATGGGATAACTATAACATGGGTCTTATCACCAACAACGAACGTTATAACCAGATCGTAGACATCTGGTCGAGGGTGGATACCCGCATCACTGAAACGCTGATCCGTGAGTTGAGCAGCGATAAACAAGGTTTCAACTCGGTGTACATGATGCTTGACTCAGGTGCCCGTGGTTCGAAACAACAGATCAAACAGTTGTGCGGTATCAGAGGTTTGATGGCAAAGCCGAGAAAATCAGGTTCAAGCGGAAGTGAGATCATCGAAAATCCGATCCTCTCAAACTTCAAAGGCGGATTGAACGTATTGGATTACTTCATTTCTACGCACGGTGCCCGTAAAGGTTTGGCCGATACGGCCCTTAAAACAGCGGATGCCGGTTACCTGACCCGTCGTTTGGTCGACGTTGCACAGGATGTAGTAATTACCGAAGAAGATTGCGGTACGCTGCGTGGTATTGCCATCAGCGCATTAAAAGACAACGAAGAAATTGTAGAGCCGCTGTATGATCGTATCATCGGTCGTACGTCGCTGCACAATGTTTATAATCCTCAAACCGATGAGCTGATTGTTGAAGCCGGTAAGGAAATTGATGAAGAAATCGGAAAACAAATTGAGGAAGCAGCTATTGAAGCCGTTGAAATTCGTTCGGTACTTACCTGCGAAAGCAAACGCGGTGTGTGCGTGAAATGTTATGGTAAAAACCTGGCTACCGGTAACCGGGCGCAGAAAGGTGATGCAGTAGGTATCATCGCCGCCCAGTCGATCGGTGAGCCTGGTACACAGTTAACCCTGCGTACCTTCCACGTGGGTGGTGTTGCCGGATCTGCTTCGGTTGAATCTTCGATCGTTGCCAAATTCGATGGTACCATTCAGTTCGATGGTTTGCGTACTGTTGCATCGGTTAATAATGAAGGTGATCCGGTTCAGGTAGTTATCGGCCGTACCGGTGAAATCCGTAACATGGATCTCAAGAACGACCGCTTGCTGAATGTGGTGAACGTTCCTTATGGTTCTACGCTGTTTGTTAAAGATGGTCAGTCGGTGAAAAAAGGTGATACCATTTGTACCTGGGACCCCTTCAACAACGTAATCGTGGCCGAAATTGTAGGTCAGGTGAAATTTGATAACGTTATCGAAGGCATTACTTATCGCGAAGAGGCCGATGAACAAACCGGTCACCGCGAAAAAGTGGTTATCGAAACAAAAGATAAAACCAAAATACCTACCCTTATTGTAGAGGGTAAGGATGTAAAACAATACAACCTGCCTGTAGGCTCGCACATTGTGGTTGATGAAGCCGAAGATGTAAAAGCCGGTCAGGTGTTGGTGAAAATACCTCGTACGTTGCGTATGCAGCGCGACATCACCGGGGGTCTGCCTCGTGTAACCGAGTTGTTCGAAGCACGTAACCCGGGTAACCCTGCCATCGTTTGCGAAATCGACGGTGTGGTTGCTTTCGGTGCCATCAAACGTGGTAACCGCGAGATCATCGTTGAAGCGAAAGATGGTGTTATTAAAAAATACCTGGTGCCGTTAACACGCCAGATCCTGGTACAGGACGGTGACTTTAACAAAGCCGGTGCACCGTTGTCTGACGGTCAGGTTTCTCCGAGCGATATCCTCGCCATCAAAGGTCCGTTTGCAGTACAGGAATATGTGGTGAATGAAATTCAGGAAGTTTATCGCTTACAGGGTGTGAAGATCAACGATAAACACATTGAGGTGATCGTTCGCCAGATGATGAAAAAAGTTGAGATTGTTGATCCGGGCGATACACGCTTCCTTGAAGAAGATCTGGTTGACCGTTTTGATTTCAATGATGAGAACGACTGGATATTTGATAAGAAAGTAATTGCTGATCCCGGAGAAAGTGCACGCCTGAGAGCCGGTCAGATCGTGAGCCTGCGTGAAATTCGTGAAGAAAATTCACTGCTGCGCCGCTCCGATAAAAAACTGGTTGACTACCGCGATGCCAATCCGGCCACATCTCATCCTGTATTACTCGGTATTACCAAGGCTTCGCTGGGTACGCAAAGCTGGATCTCAGCTGCATCGTTCCAGGAAACAACCAAAGTATTGTCATCGGCTGCCATTCAGGGTAAAACCGACGATATGCTTGGTTTGAAAGAGAATGTGATCACAGGTCATCCGATACCGGCAGGTACTGGTTTGCGTGACTTTGAGAACATGATCGTTGGTAGCAAGGAAGAATATGAATTGCTGCAAACAACCCGCGAAGCGATGAGCTTTGACGACGACGAGTAAGCAACATTAATTTGTTCGAAACAAAAAATATAAAGTAGGAAGGCAACTTCCTACTTTTTTATTAAGACGATTCTCTGTTAAAACTTTTAACAATTCTATTTTAGACTTGTATTCTATCTTGCAAAAAAGGCGTTCATGAAAAATATCTCTACTATATTATCTGTTATCGCTCTTGTCCTCATAGGTATTCTTTTTTATTTACATTTTGCAAAAGGTGAAAAAAAGAACGGTTTAACCGTAACCTCAGATAAGAATGCTGCTCCCCATTTTGCCATTGCCTATTTTGATATTGACTCCCTGCAGGAGCATTATGAATATTTCAAGGATGTGTCGGGCGACATTAAGAAGAAAGAGAACGCCATGAATGCCGAATTGAGCGATTTAAATGCAAGAAACCAACGCACCATTCGCAAATGGCAGGAAAAAGGCAATAATATTACCCAATCCGAATACGAAGCTGCCCAGCGGGAAGTAGGTATGCAGCAACAGCAATTCAATCAACGCAAGGGCGAACTGGAGCAGGAAATGCAAAAGCTGCAGGTTGAACACATGACTGAGCTACGCAAACAGGTTGAAGAATATCTGAAAGAATACAACAAGTCGAAGAAATACGCGTATATACTTTCTTACGAGCCCGGATTTATCATGTACTACAAAGATTCTGCCTACAACATTACAGGTGACCTGATCGATGGGTTAAATACACAGTATAAGGAAAAGAAAAAGTAACCAATTGGCAATTTGCAATAAGCAAATGCCGATTTTTTATTGTTAATAACTCTTTTTTAAAGTTGCCGATTGCCAATTGCCAATTGCTTATTGTCAATTGGCTTTTGCTTTTGTCCTTCGGAGTAGTTTCCTTATCTTCAGGACGATTATTAATTTGATTATCTTACCCTTATACAATTAATATGGCAGAACACGCTTCGTCTTTTAAACCATCATTAAGTTTGGTTGATGCTACTATGGTTGTAGCCGGTTCTATGATTGGTTCGGGTATTTTTATAGTTAGTTCTGATATTACCCGCAACGTAGGCAGTGCAGGCTGGATGATTGCCGTATGGCTGATCACCGGTTTTATGACCATTACAGCAGCTGTGAGTTACGGCGAGTTGAGTGGTATGTACCCAAAGGCCGGCGGCCAATATGTATACCTGAAAGAAGCATTTAATCCGTTAGCCGGATTTTTATACGGATGGAGTTTTTTTGCTGTAATACAAACAGCAACCATAGCCGCCGTAGCAGTTGCTTTTAGTCGTTATACTTCAGTGCTGATACCTGAGCTTGGAGAATCGAATGCACTGTTAACAATCGGTAAGTTTAAAATATCAGCAGCTCAATTGCTGGCTATTGCTCTTATTACATTTCTAACCTATACTAATACGAAGGGCATTAAGGGTGGAAAAATTATTCAAACTACATTTACCACGGTTAAATTGCTTTCTTTATTTGGATTGATCATTTTAGGTTTTTTACTGGCAAAGCATAGCTTTTGGGGTGAAAACTGGCAAACAGGCATGCAGGCAACACATTACACGCCGGCTGCGTCTGGTACGGGGGGCGAATGGTTGTCGATAGGCGGTTCTGCTTTGATAGGAGCTATTGCGGCAGCAATGGTTGGTTCTATTTTCAGCAGTGATTCATGGAACAACGTTACATTTATAGCAGGTGAAATAAAAAACCCGAAGAGAAATATCGGTTTGAGTTTGTTTTTAGGAACACTCATCGTAACTATTATTTATGTATCGGCTAATCTTATGTACCTGAATGTGTTGCCATTAAACCAGATAGCTTTTGCCGAAAAAGACCGGGTAGCGACAGCTGCAGCTAATTCTATTTTCGGAACGGATGGCGCATATGTAATAGCGGTAATGATCATGATCTCAACCTTTGGTTGTAACAATGGATTGATACTGGCAGGCGCCCGCGTATATTATACTATGGCAAAAGACGGATTATTTTTTAAACAAACAGGAACATTGAATAAGAATGCCGTACCTGAATTTGGATTATGGATACAATGTGTCATGGCAAGTATATTATGTTTAAGCGGCAGCTACGGCGATTTGCTGGATATGATATCGTTTGTGGTGGTGTTGTTTTATGCGCTGACCATATTAGGAATTTTTATCCTGCGCAAAAAGCAACCCAATGCCGAGCGCCCATACAAAGCATTTGGTTATCCTGTATTACCCGTTATTTACATTATACTCGCATTGACATTTTGTATTTTCCTTATTAAAATGAAACCGCTTTATGCAGGTATTGGCCTGGGAATTGTTTTAACAGGTGTGCCTTTGTACTATATTGCGGTGCGAACAAAGAAAAATGCATAGTTACAGGTTTCAGGTTGCAAGTTTCAAGGGCTGAACCTGAAACCTGAAACTTGTAACCTGCAACAATAGATAGTATGAGCAACATAGATTTTGACAAACTTTTTGCCGGGTTTTCAGATATAAAAGTGGGCGTTATTGGCGACGTAATGCTTGATGTATACTGGTGGGGGCATGTTGAACGCATTTCGCCTGAAGCACCGGTACCGGTGGTGGCGCTTGATAAAAAAGAACATCGCATAGGTGGCGCAGGAAATGTGGCGCTGAACCTGGCAGCACTGGGCGCCAACGTTTCGGTATTAACCGTTATAGGCCACGATGACAACGGTTCGGCTTTGACTACATTATTCAACGAACATCACATCAATACAAACTGGTTGTTGCTGCAAACATCTCGCATTACCACTACTAAAACACGTATTATTAGCCGCAACCAGCAAATGATGCGGCTCGATGCAGAAATTACCAAAGAGTTATCGGCCGATGATGAAAATGCGCTGCTTGAAAAGGTACGTCAATACATCATCGCTGAACAGCCGCAGGTGCTTATTTTTGAAGACTATAACAAGGGTGTTTTAACTGAGCGGGTGATTAAAGAAGTAACTGCATTTTGCAAAAAACACAACGTGATCACTACGGTAGATCCGAAACGGAAAAATTTCTTTTCGTATGAAGGAGTAAACATCTTCAAACCTAACTTAAAAGAAGTTAAAGACGGATTGAACCTGCTGATCGATGAAGTGAACCTGCCAACCCTGAATGATATTCATATCCAGCTGCAAAAAAAGCTGAACCACTCTATTTCATTCATAACGCTGAGTGAAAAAGGTGTTTTTTACCAGGATAAAAGCACTTCGGAAATCATTCCTTCACATTTAAGAAATATAGCCGATGTGTCGGGCGCCGGTGATACGGTGATTGCCGTTGCCTCCTTAATTTATGCAGCTACCAAACGCATTGACCTGATGGCCGAAGTGGCCAATATTGCGGGTGGGCTTGTATGTGAGGAGGTAGGTACTGCCGCTGTTAACAAAGATCGGTTACTGCACGAGTGTAAATTGCTGTTGAAATAAGAATAATTACTTGCCTGGTACCAGTTACCGGATCCCGGTAACCGGCGACTGGTAACTGCTTCCTTTAACTATCATTCTACGCCTGGTCTGAAGCCTGGTTCCGAAGCAGGTACTTTTTCTTTAATAGTGAAAGAAGTAGTGATCGCCATACAAAAGCCCCGGGGTAATTTTTCAACACCAAATATGGCGCGGGTATGTTTTCCTGCATCGCCTAATACACTTAAAAAAAGATCTGAGGCGCCATCGGCAACGCGCGGAGCTTCGTCCCATTGTTCGGTACCGCGATAATAAATATCTGCGTGGTTCAATCCTGCTATATGCTCTAACCCAACGAATTTGTCTATTTGCCCCAACACATTAATGGCGGCCATTCTGGCGGCCTGATAACCTTCTTCGGTGGTTACTTCTTTTCCCAATCGCCCGATATAATAAAACTGATCGTCTTTAATCGCAAACTGAATGGCTACGTATGCAATGTTTGCCCTGATGTTTACGGCAACATATGAGCCGCCCGGTTTAGGTATGTTATTAAACTGAATGCCCAGTTCTTTTAGTTTGCCTGCGATGGTACTTTTTTCCATTGATGGTTTTATTTTCCAAGATAGCAAAATACCAGATACCAGTTACCGGTTTCCGGGTACCCGGTAACAGGAAACTGGTAACAGGCAAACGCTTAGCTTTGAAATATGATTTCCACTTCGGTTCAGTTGTATGTTCAGCAATGGCTAAAAGATACGATGGGGGCGGCGCCCACTTCTTTACGATTTACACCAGTTGGTGGTGGTTCTATCAATGAAACCTACCGTATTACAGCAGGGGAGCAATCGTTCTTTTGTAAGATCAATAGCAAGGCAAAATTTCCCTCATTATTTGAATGCGAACAAAAAGGACTTGAATTACTGGCTCAGCAAGCCATTATTCGCGTGCCGCAGGTAGCCGCTTGCGGCCATGCCGGTAGCGAACAGATACTGATACTGGAATGGATTGAACAGGGACTGAAAACCTCAACATTCTGGAAACGCTTTGGTGAACAGCTGGCGGCCCTGCATCATGTACAGGACGAATCATTTGGCCTGATCACTGATAACTATATGGGCGCTCTGCCTCAGTACAATAAACAGGCAAACCGGTGGACTGATTTTTTTATTCACCAGCGGCTTGAGCCACAGATACGGCTGGCCCTTGAAAATAAACTGCTGGAACCTGTGCATGCAAAACAGTTTGAAAACATGTTTAAAAAGTTGCCGGATTTATTTCCTGCTGAGCCTGCCGCTTTGTTGCACGGCGATCTATGGAGCGGGAATTTTTTATGCGATGACAGTGAAAAACCGGTTCTGATAGACCCGGCGGTGTATTACGGACATCGCAGCATCGATTTAGGTATGACCACCCTGTTTGGCGGTTTTGACGCTTTGTTTTATGAAAGTTACCATTATCATTATCCGCTGCCGGCCAATTATCGCGAGCAATGGGATGTATGCAATGTATACCCGCTTCTGATACATGTAAATTTATTCGGTAAAAGTTATCTGCCCGATGTGTTGAATACAATCCGTAGATATTGATTTACGTTATTGAGTGGGTAGGTGGGCAATGGACAGTTGGCAGTAGCTGTTGCAACAGCATCCTGTTGATTTTTTGTTGTCTGTTGAAAATTCGGGTGGTAACTGCAAATTGCTCCCGGCCAGCCGGGCCTAACTGCAAACTGGTTATATTTGTACAACCTAATGCAGCAGAATAAATTATATAATCGTCTTAAACAAAGTGATAACTTTTTAACGTATTGAATGCTGGCAGTTACTATACTGGGAAATAATTCGGCTTTGCCCGCTTACGACCGGCACCCTACATCGCAGGTAGTGACGCTGGATGATAATTTATTTCTGGTAGATTGCGGCGAAGGCACCCAGCAGCAACTGGCCAAATATCGCATTCGCTGGTCGCGCATTAACTATATTTTCATATCTCACCTGCATGGCGACCATTACTTTGGTTTACCGGGTTTTTTACACAGCATGGGTTTGTTGCACCGCGAGCACGACCTGCATTTATTTGCCCCGGCTCCATTAAAACAAATACTCGATCTGCAGCTCGAAGCTGCTTCCAATATGCTGCCTTACCAGCTGCATTTTCATCCCCTGCACGAGGAAGGGGTACTGGTTGAGAACGACCGGTTTAAAGTAACCTGTTTTGCCACCAAACACCGCATTCCCTGCTGGGGTTTCAGGTTCGATCAGGTACGTGCGCCACGCCGTGTAAATCCCGAAAAAGCCATAGAACTGGGCGTTCCGGCTGCTTTTTACGACCGGTTGAAATGGGGTGAAGATTATGCTACCAAAAGCGGTGAACTTATAAAAAATGAGCAGGTAACCAATCCGGGTGTTAAACCCTTATCATACGCGTATTGCGCCGATACTATTTTTGATGAAGAGCTCATTGAAAAAGTACAGGGCGTTGACCTGCTGTATCACGAAACCACTTATTTAAAAGACCTTGAATTAAGAGCCGCCATGCGCTTTCATTCTACCACCACGCAGGCTGCCTGCATAGCCAAACGGGCAAAGGCCGGCCGTTTACTGATCGGTCATTTCAGCTCCAAATACGATAAACTCGAAATTTTTGAACAGGAAGCCTGTGAAGTTTTTCCTTCAACCAGTCTGGCGCTTGAAGGCGTTACGTTCGTAGCAAGAATGGGAAAATGAGACTGGGATGCCGGGATTATTGGGATTTAGAGATTTTCAGATTTTGAGTTATAAATCCCGAAATCCAAAAATCTCCAAATCTCAAAATCATTTATTATTTGTCTTTAAGGTATCCTTTTACTTTCTGGTGAATGCCTTCACTTAAAGGCACCATAGGCAGGCGCAGGTAATTACTCAGTAAGCCCATTTCGGCCATGAAGGCTTTTACGCCGGCAGGGTTATTTTCGACAAACATCAGGTCGTATGCTTCAATCAGCACATCGTTCAGTGATTTGGCTGCTTTGAAATCGCCTTTTAAACATTGCCGTATCATGTGTGTGAATTGCTGGGGAAATGCATTCGCTGCCACGCTGATCACACCATCCATACCACAGGCAATCTGAGGTAATACCAATGCATCATCACCGCTTACCACCAGGAAATTGTCGGGGCGGTCGCGCAGTATTTGCATGCATTGCGCCATATCGCCGCTGGCTTCTTTAATACCCGCAATATTAGCTACTTCATTGGCCAGTCGCAGGGTAGTATCGGCCGTCATATTACGACCGGTGCGGCCGGGCACATTGTATAATAAAACAGGTTTTGGCGATGCCGCAGCCAGTGCTTTATAATGTTGAAAAATGCCTTCCTGCGAAGGTTTGTTGTAATAAGGGCTGGCGCTTAAAATAGCTACTGATTTATCTAACGGAAATGTTTCGAGCTCATTTATTACTTCATGTGTATTGTTACCACCGATACCTACAACTACAGGAACACGGCCGTTCACTTTTTCGTAAGTGAAACGAATAATGGCTATTTTTTCTTCTTTGCTGAGAGCGGGTGTTTCGCCGGTTGTACCAAGGGTAACAATATATTCAGTACCGCCATTGATAACAAAATCAATGATCCGGCTCAGAGCATCAAGGTCTACTTCAAAATTTGATTTGAAAGGAGTGACCAACGCCACGCCGGTGCCATATAATGTTTGACGAAGAGACATACTAATTTATATTTTGGCTGCCGTTGTTTTCGGCAGCAATTTGGTTGAAAAGATGAATAGAGATAAGAACGTACAAGTGTGCGACGCAACGTAAGATGGGTAGTGGGGTGGTGCCGACACTTCGACTTCGCTCAGTGTCGATGCCCGTATCCTTCGACCCTTCGACTGAGCTCAGAGCAAGCTCGCTCAGGACGCGCTTAGGAAGCAGATTCTTCCCAGAAGCCCATCTTACAAAACTTATCGACCCGCTTTCGGATGCGTTCTTCAGGATCCATCTGTTTCAGCTCATTGATGGTGTTGATGAGATGCGGTTTTAAAAGATTTGCGGCTTCGTCATAATCCCAGTGTGCGCCGCCAACAGGTTCGGGAATGATACCATCAATTAATCCAAATTGGTGCATATAATCGGGAGTGAGTTTCAATTGCTCGGCTGCTTTTTCTTTCTGATCCCAGCTACGCCATAAAATTGAGCTACAGCTTTCGGGCGATATTACTGTGTACCAGGTATTTTCGAGCATGAACACACGGTCGCCCACGCCAATGCCAAGGGCGCCGCCGGAGGCTCCTTCTCCGATGATCACGCATATTACCGGTACTTTCAGTCGCATCATTTCATATATATTACGGGCGATGGCTTCGCCTTGTCCTCTTTCTTCTGCCTCGAGGCCGGGATAGGCGCCGGGCGTATCGATAAGAGTAATGATCGGTTTATCGAATTTTTCGGCCAGTTTCATCAGCCGAAGGGCTTTGCGATAGCCTTCGGGATTGGCCATACCAAAGTTACGCAACTGCCGTGCCTTGGTATTGATACCTTTTTGCTGACCGATGAGCATTACGGTTTGTCCATCGAGCGAAGCAAACCCACCCACCATTGCTTTGTCGTCTTTTACGTTTCTGTCCCCAAACAGCTCCACAAAATCGGTTGTCATTTTGGAGATGTATTTCATAGTATACGGACGATCGGGATGCCGGCTCAACTGAACTTTTTGCCAAGGCGTAAGGTTTTGGGTGATAGCCCTACGGGTTTCGATCACCCTTTCTTCGAGTTTCTTTATCGGGTCGCTTAGGTCAATCTTACTTTTTTCGGCCTTTTGCTTCAAACCTTCTATATCATCAAATAAATCTTTGATTGGTTTTTCAAAATCCAGGAACTGACGATTTTTATCTTGCGGCATAGGCGGTGCTAATGAGCTGTAAAATTAAGGTATGATGGATTTTTAATAAAAGTTTTCTGTAAAGCGGTACCTGAGAGAACACAGAAGCACGCAAAATTGCTGCTTTTTTCCGTGAGCTCTTTAGCGGTACCAAACTGTTTAAAGAAAAATTTCTCTTATAATCGTTTCATTATTAATGTTCTTTGGTTTTTAATGAGCTAAGATTTCCTGCAAAGAAACACTCTATGATGATAAATTGATCACCTGGACCGTTTTTATTGATATTAAAATACTGAATTTGACCGGTTACCGCCTGTTCGGGGCTTTTCTCAGATGATCGCACGGGTGGGTAAATGCGCCCGCATATGCACAAGGCACAGATATATATTTCATTGATGGTCCTGGGTTTGTTCCCCCAAAATTGAACGATAATACCCCCATATTTGGCCAAATAATCCCTCAACCCAACTTCCCCGCAGTAATATTTTTGTATTAGCGGAACAAATACCTCGGGTGTGAACAGTTCATCCCCCGTGTTTTGTTCAGAACCGCTTGTATCAGGTAAAAAAAATGACTTAAAACCTGTAATTTACAAGCCGCTATACTTTACGATTTTGCTTATTGCCATGTACCAGCCACTGTTAAATTTTCTGAGAATCCCGATACGAAAAGCCGCTGCTGTAGTGAGTGTGCTGGTATGTTTATTATTACCCGCCCTGGTACAGGCAACGCCTTTGCCGCCGCTCGCTTTCCTCGATAATGAACAGGGATTATCTAATAACACGGTACGCAGTATTTTCCAGGATCACAGCGGTTTTATGTGGCTGGGTACATTCGACGGACTTAACCGTTACGATGGCTACGACTGTAAAGTATACCGCCACAAACTTAACGATGCACATTCACTGGTGCATAACATTATACTTTCTATTACAGAGGATAGCCTGCATAATATCTGGATTGCCACAAGACAGGGGGTTAGCCGCCTTTCTCCACTGTTGGATAGATTCAGTTCTGTTTATCTGCACGGCAACAAAAGCCAGCCACTGAACGCTGTGGTAAAAGAAGTGCGGGTCGATCGCAGCAATAATATTTTCCTGGCCACCGAGGGTATGGGGTTGTTGTTGTGTGCACAGGGTGCTTTGGAGGCTGAGCCCGTGCCGCTGGTTCAGGCAAACGGTATTATTACCAGCTACACCGTAAAAACAGTACGTGCAGATGCGGCAGGTAATTTATGGGCGCTGGTTCAAAAGCACGGACTGGCGCGCTATAACTATGCCACCAAACAACTGGTACTGGTAAATGCTTCACTGCCCGATGCAACCTGGCTTGAAACACTGGGCAGCAACCTGGTAATTGCCAACGGCACATCGCTATACAGTTACAACCCAACCATTCCCGCACCAGCTGAATTGTTCAACTATCAGCTGCAACTACCCGATGCCGGTAGTATTCTTACCTTTGCCATTGATTCAGCAGGCCGTTACTGGATGGGTACGTTATTAGGTCGCCTGCTGGCATGGAAGCCGGGAGAGCAGGTAGCCGCTTTGCCCGACAGAAAGGATGGCAACCAATCATTCAGCAGATTGGGGTTGCATACTTTGTTTATAGATCGTCAGTCGCGCAAATGGATAGGCACTGCTAACGGCGGCGCAGCGGTGATGGATCCGCACAAGGATCGTTTTCAAA
Source organism: Niastella sp. sgz303648 (assembly GCF_059587045.1). Classification (NCBI taxonomy): domain Bacteria; kingdom Pseudomonadati; phylum Bacteroidota; class Chitinophagia; order Chitinophagales; family Chitinophagaceae; genus Niastella; species Niastella sp. sgz303648. The sequence goes on from NZ_JCAPSW010000017.1 coordinate 48,589, forward strand.
TACTCACCAGTGAACCGGGCAACAGCAATTCACTGGCCGATAAGGTGGTATCTGCCCTATACGAAGCCGGGGATGGTACCATGTATATTGGTACCGATGGTGGCGGTGTATCGATATGGAACAGAAAAGGCAACAGCTTTACTACTCTGCGCAACCGCCCCGGCGATGTGTATTCACTTTCAGACAATGCTGTTATCACTGCGATCAAAGCCGATAACACAAACCATATATGGATAGCTACCTTTCGACAGGGCATTAACCGTTATTCCCCCGCCACGAAAAAGATAGATCATTATCCTTTGATGAACCCGGCAAACAATACAGAAGACAGGATAGCCTATGCCGTGCTGGAAGATCGCAGCCACCAGCTTTGGGTATCTACCCTGCGCCTGAATAGTGTGTATGGTGCATTGTATCGCCTGAATGCTGCAACCGATCAATTTGAGGTGTTTGATGCATCGCTGTCTGATTTGTTTACGCTGTATGAAGATGGCAATGGTATATTATGGGGCGGTAACCTGAACCAGCTGGTAAAAATTGACAGGGTCACGAAAAAACATACCTTTTACAACATAGGCTATGCAGTAAGAAGTATTTATGAAGATAGCCGGGGTAACCTGTGGCTGGGTACCGAAGGCGGAGGCCTGCAATTGTTTGACAGGATGCGTCAGCGTGTTATTGCACGCTACGCTACCTCAGAAGGTCTGAGCAGTGATGTGGTGCTGACCATACTTGAAGATGGCAGCGGACATTTATGGCTGAGTACATTTAACGGACTGGTTCGGTTCGACAGAGACAAACGCAGCTGCCGTAACTTTTACCAGGCAGATGGTTTGCAAAGCAACCAGTTTCATTATAACAGCGCTCTGGCCTTACGCAACGGTCAGCTTGCTTTCGGTGGTATTAAAGGGCTGAACCTGTTTTACCCCGAAGCCATATGGGTAAACCATTCTATGCCACCGCTGCAGCTGACAGACATAGTTATTAATAATACACCGGTAACGGAAGACACTGCCTATATAAAGCAGATTGCGAACGATAATATTGCTGCAATTACCCTGCCCTATAACAAGGCTGTGCTCTCTTTTAAATTTACTGCACTGGAATACAGTGTACCGGGCAAGATTACCTACGCCTATTATATGGAAGGGTGGGACCGTAGCTGGAACAATGCCGGTAATATGCGCACTGCCGCATATACCCACCTCGATGAAGGCAGTTATGTGTTTCGGGTAAAAAGTACAAACGGCGAGGGTGAATGGAACCCACAGCAAATTGCTATTCGCATTACTGTGTTGCCACCCTGGTATCGCAGCTGGTGGGCATATGTTTTATATGGTATATGCCTGATAGCGGCAATATACCTTTTCATCAGTTATAAAACACGGCAGAGCCGCCTTCACTACGAAGTGAAAGAGGCTCAATTGCAAACCAAAGAAGCGCAGCTGAATGCACAAAAGGAAAAAGAAGTACATGAAAAGCGACTCACCTTTTTCACCAACCTTTCACACGAGTTTCGCACGCCGCTCACATTAATTATTGACCCCGTAAAAGAAATGATAGAGCAGGAAAAAGAAACCGTGCAAAAGGAAAGCTTACACATGGTATTTCGCAATGCCCGTCGCCTGCTGAGCCTGGTAGATCAACTGCTGCTGTTTCATAAAGCCGAAACAGAAGCCGATACGCTGCACCTTACCATGCTGAATGTAACAGAGTTGTGCAGAGAAGTGTTTTACAGCTTTGTGCAACAGGCACGTATTAAAAAACTCGACTATCGTTTTGAGTGTGCGAATGAAGTAATGGAGCTGTGCGCCGACCGGGAGAAACTGGAGATCATTGTTTTTAATCTGCTATCTAATGCTATTAAGTTTACCCCTGCCGGCGGTTTGGTATTATTGAAACTGTCAGCAACCGATACTCAGGTGCTCATACAGGTGAATGACAATGGAGCCGGCATACCCGCTGGCACAGGTGATAAATTGTTCAATCGTTTTTACCAGGTGAAAGATAGCTCCACCGCAGGCAAAACCGGCTTTGGTGTTGGTTTATTCCTGGTAAAGCATTTTACCACGCTTCATCACGGGCAGGTTACCTACGAAAGCAGGGTAAACGAGGGCACCTCCTTTTCACTTACCTTATTAAAGGGTACAGCCCACTTTGCCGGGTACGAAATCAATCCCGGGGAGCAAACCGCTGAAGAGCATACCACAGCCGAATTAGTAATACCCGAAGAAGCGGTTATTACTCCTGATAAAGGCAAAGAGCTGTTGGCCCTGGTTACAGAGAAGCCCGCTCTGTTGATAGTTGACGATGACGACGACCTGCGGAGTTACATAAGCAAAGTATTCAGCAATGAGTTTACTGTATTACAGGCTATAAATGGAAGGGAGGGACTTACATTGGCACAACAATACCTTCCTGATTTAATTATCAGTGATATAGCGATGGATGAGCTGGGGGGTATGGAGTTGTGCAAACAGGTAAAAGAAAACCCTTCTTTATCGCACATACCTGTTATTTTGCTAACAGCCAGCACCGCATCCGAAACACGGCTTAAGGGCATCGAGGCGGGGGCCGACGATTATATTACCAAGCCATTTGAAAAGGAACTGTTGAAAGCAAGGGCGGTGAGCCTGCTGAAAAAGCGTAACTCCCTGCAGCAGCATTTTTATAATGAAATTACGTTACAGAAAAGCGATGGCAAGGTATCAGTTGAATACCGCGAATTCCTTGATAAATGTATTCGCATAGTAGAGGATCACCTCGATGATGAAACATTTTCTATTAAAACACTCACTACCGAAATGGGGATGAGCCGTTCAAGCCTGTACCGGAAAGTAAACTCGGTATCCGGCCAGTCGATTGTTGGGTTTATCCGGTTTATTCGTTTGCGCAAGGCGGCAGAGCTGATGATAAATACCGAAAACAACGTAACAGAAATTGCTGCCATAAGCGGCTTTTATGATACCAAATACTTCCGCACACACTTTTCACAACTGTTCGGCATGAACCCCTCGGAATACATTCGCCGCTTTAGAAAGCCGTTTCATAACAATTTGCAACTCAATAAGAACATTCGCAAACCAGAATAGGGGAATTGAACGTTTATACCCCCTTTTTTGGTTTAAAAGACCACCCTCCCTGTATTTTTCCCCCTCTATTTTTGGGTCGTTCAACAATTACGATTCAACTCGCTTCAATTCATTTTTCAACAATTGCTGTATGAGAATAATCAGGCCCCTTTTACTATCATTAGTGGCAATACTGCCGGTCAGCATGCACGCCTGGGCGCAAACCCGAACCCTGAGTTCTCTATCAGGTCACCCGCAGGAATTTCCGAAAGCTATTTTGAGCGGTGATTATCCCGATCCATCTATTATACGTGAGGGAGAAGATTATTACATGACGCATTCCCCCTTTTATTACGCACCCGGTTTTTTAATCTGGCATTCGAACAACCTGATGAACTGGGAACCTGTTTGCCGGGTGATCACGGATTACAAAGGTTCTGCGATGGCGCCCGACCTGGTGAAATACAAGGGGAAATATTACATCTATTACCCGGCCGCCGGTACAAATTGGGTGGTTTGGGCTAATAACATACGTGGGCCATGGAGCAAACCCATCGACCTGAAAGTTGCAGGTATTGATCCGGGACATGGCGTTGACGAAAAAGGCAATCGCTACCTGTATGTGAGTGATGGCGAAGTAATTCAATTGACCGAAGATGGCCTGGCAACCATCGGCCAAAAGAAAAAAGTATATGAAGGCTGGGTATACCCTAAAAGCTGGGTAACCGAATGCATGTGCCTCGAATCGCCAAAGCTGACTTACCATAATGGTTATTATTACCTGATTTCAGCAGAGGGAGGCACTGCCGGTCCGGCTACCAGCCACATGGCTGTTGCCGCACGTTCAAAAAGCATTTTGGGACCCTGGGAAAATTCGCCGTATAACCCCATTGCGCACACGTATAGTGCCAATGATAACTGGTGGTCGAAAGGGCATGCTACATTGATCGATGATGTGAACGGAAACTGGTGGATGGTGTATCACGCCTATGCCAATGGCTATCATACCCTGGGGCGCCAAACACTTATTGAGCCCGTTGAGTTTACAAGCGATGACTGGTTCAGGACCAAAGCCACCAATGCACCCGTAAAAATAACAACAACGATAAAGCATGGTACTGAACTTAGCGACGACTTCAATAAAGATACATTAGGTCTTCTATGGACCTTTTGGAAAGAGTTTGCACCACAGGCGCTAATCTTCAAACAACAAAGCCTTTTTGTTGAAGCAAAGGGAACAACGCCTGGCAATGCCCGCCTTTTGCTGACCACCGCTGCTGATAAGAATTATGAAACACAGGTAGAGGTAACCTCAGGTAAGGGTAATACTGCCGGATTGATGCTGTATTACAACGAAAAAGCTTATGCCGGAATAGTGTGCAACGGAAGCCGGTTTACTATTTATAAGAATGCAAATGACTCCCTAACCGCGCCTGATACCATAGGAAAGCACTTCTATGTAAAGCTTCAAAACCGGGGAAATAGCGTTGATATATACACGAGTAAAGATGGAAAAACATGGATTTCAATGATAGAAAACCTTGATGTTTCCGAAATGAACCATAACAAATTCGGCGGATTTTATGCATTGCGCATAGGCCTGCTTTCAGCGGGGAAAGGAAGCGCCCGGTTCAATCAGTTCCGATACGAAAATGCGGTTCCGCAGGAAAAAGATATGAGTGCTTACCTGATGGTTTTCCATAAAGATGAAACGCATGGTTTGTATATGGCTTTAAGTGCCGATGGTTACAAATTTACTGCCTTGAACAATGGAAAACCGGTTATAGCAGGCGACACCATCGCACTGCAGAAAGGCATTCGTGATCCTCATATTTTCCGCGGTCCCGATGGAGGCTTTTATTTAGCGATGACCGATCTGCATGTTTTTGCAAAAAGAGACGGTCTTCGCGATACGGAATGGGAGCGTGATGGTAAACTGTATGGCTGGGGCAATAACCGTGGCCTGGTTTTGATGAAATCATGGGATCTGATCAACTGGAAACGCACGAATGTGCGCTTTGATACCCTGTCGGCAGCGTTGAGCGATATAGGGTGCGCGTGGGCGCCCGAAACCATATACGACGAAAAGAAAGGGAAGCTGATGATTTATTTTACCATGCGTTATAAAAACGAGAGGAACAAACTATACTATGTATATGTAAATGATGATTTCGATAAAATAGAAACGCTGCCGCAGCTCCTGTTCCAATATCCGAATCCAAAAGTTAACGCTATTGATGCCGACATAACAAAGGTGGGAGATAAGTACCGGATGTTTTATGTTGCGCACGATGGACCGGTAAGTATCATGCAGGCTGTTTCGGATAAGATCAATAGTGATTACCGGTTTGATGCCCGTAAGTACGACCCTGAAAAAGTATATTGTGAAGCACCCCATGTATGGAAGCGTATTGGTGAAAACAAATGGGTGCTGATGTACGATGTATATGGGGTTACACCACACAATTTTGGCTTCAGCGAAACCAGCGATTTTGTAAACTTCACTGATTTGGGCCATTTCAATGAAGGCGTGATGAAGACCACCAATTTTACTTCTCCCAAACACGGCGCCATTATTCACCTTACGAAAGAGGAGGCTACCAAACTGGCTCAGCATTGGGGACTTTCGTACGATTCGCTAACTGCACCGGATAAATGAAGATAGCAACATCATTTCAGCACTTTAAAAAGCATTTAAAATATAGGTATGGACACAAAAAACAGGAATGAAAATCGGATGATTGGAAATATTGTATGCATGATGTTGTATGTTATAGGCCTGCTTTTCCCTTTTGGGGTTATGGGGCAGTTACATGTTTTTGATGCACCGGCAGGTGTTGCACTGAATAATCGATTTATGGTACAGGTTAGGCTGGCCGGACAACAGCAGTGGCAGCGCGTGACAGCTTATAATGTACAGGTGGCTAAAATGGAAAACCTGCAGAAAAGTGAAGAAAATGCTTCACTGGCTTATTTCAGCGCTGCCGGTAAAGTTGAAGTTGCAGTACATCTGAATGAAGGTACTCTGCAAACTGCCCGTATAAGGCCATTGTCGTATGACATTAAACCAGAGCTCGAAGGCAATACGCTTTATTTTACCCTTGATAAGCCCTGCAACCTGTCGGTTGAGGTGAACGGCGATATTTTTCACAACCTGCATCTTTTTGCCAACCCCGTTTACGAATTCGCAGATACCCTGGCTAAAAATGTGATCTGGTTCAGGCCGGGTTTACATGAATTGACAAACGGACAGTTGCGGGTGCCTTCCAATACAACAGTATTCGTAGCGGGCGGGGCTTTTGTTAAAGGCCGCATTCTTTTCGATAGCGTTTGTAACTCCAGATTATTGGGTTATGGCATCGTTGATCCTTCTGAAAGTGGTGGTATAAGCATTGACAAATCAAAAAATATAGAAGTGGAGGGAGTGATCTCATCAAGGTGTTTTACAGGTGGATCCGCTGATATAAAGATAAAAAATGTAAAAGCCATTTCAGCTTACAGATGGGGCGATGGTATGAATGTAGTTTCCAGCAGCAATGTGTTGCTGGATGGTGTTTTCAACCGCAACTCCGACGACTGCACCACCGTGTACGGTACCCGTGGCCGTTTCAGTGGCGGCTGCAACAATGTAACCATGCAAAATGCTACCCTGTGGGCCGATGTGGCGCATCCTATATTGATCGGCACGCATGGCAGCACGCCCAATAAAGACACGCTGCAAAATCTCACCTACATAAATATCGATATACTCGACCACAACGAGACGCAGATCGACTACCAGGGCTGCATGAGTATCGATGCAGGCGACAACAACCTCGTAAGGAATGTTCGTTTTGAGAACATCAGGGTTGAAGATTTCAGGAAGGGCCAGTTGTTTAATGTGCGGGTGTTTTTCAATGCCAAGTATTGCACTTCACCGGGCAGAGGTGTTGAGAATGTATTGTTTAAAAATGTTGTTTACAATGGGAAACATGCTTCTACTTCAGTAGTGGATGGATATAACGACGATCGTAAAGTGAAAAATATTGTGTTCGAGAACCTGTTGGTCAATGGCAGATTGTATTACGACGGTATGAAAGAGAAGCCAGGCTGGTATAAGACTGCCGACCTCGCCTGTATTTATGTGGGCAATCATACAGAGAATATCATTTTTAAAAAGTCTGAATAAATAATGAGGAATACACGAATATGTTTTTTGATGCTGTTGCTGGTAGGGTGCATCGATTATGCCGTTTTGGCAAACGAGCCGGATTCAGTTTACCTGGTTTCTTATGCCACCCTTAATGATAAAGGACGTAGCGGATTGCGTTTTGCGTGGAGCGCTGATGGAAAAAACTGGGATCTGGTTGGCAACGGAAACGTTTATGTAAAATGTGACTATGGATCTCAGAAATATATGAACAGTCCTTACCTGTTTATGAACGCCACAGGAGAGTGGCAATGTGTTTGGAGCCTCAATGAAACGGTGAATCAGTTTGCGCATGTAGCTTCAACCAATCTGGTGACCTGGGGCAGGCAAAGTTATCCTTTCCTGAAGCAAAGCCAAAGCTTCAGGCAGCCCGTTGTACATTACGACAAAAGTAGCCGGCAGTATACCATTGCCTTTATCTCGGGCAACCAGTATCTTAAAATAAACACCAGGGATTTTAAGGCATTTGATCCGGCTGTAGCTATTCCTGCTGAAGAATATAAAGATGACCGGATCACGATAAACCTGCCTGCCGCAGGTGCCGTAACTGGCAACATGTTAAAGGTTGCCTGGCAGGTTGTTGACAAACTAACCGAAGCATATCAACTGAGGCAGTACAAAAACAACCAGGCCAAAGAATCATCATCCTTATACGACAGCATACGGTTTTCAGGATTAAAACAACTTACGGCAACCATTACGCTGAAACCTGAAACCCCCAAACCCATATCCGACCTTCTTATAGGTGTTTTCTTTGAAGACATCAACTATGCGGCCGACGGAGGCCTGTATGCGGAATTGCTGCAGAACCGTGATTTTGAATACGAACCCCGCGACAGGTTATACCGCGACAGTAGCTGGAACAGCAGGCACTCCTGGACAACCACCGGCCAATACCTCAGCTTTACTATCGACAGCATAGAGCCGCTTCATCCCAACAACCTGCATTACGCAGTGCTGAATGCAGAACAAACCGGCGGTTCATTAATCAACAGCGGTTATGATGGCATTCCCCTGAAAAAAGGTGATGCCTACGAGTTTTCGCTTTTTGCAAAAAACAGTGATGGCAAAAACCGAAGCCTGCTTGTAAAACTGGTAGCGCAGGATGGTAGTATACTGGCACAGGCAACGGTACCGCTCACAAGCGGTACCGGTTCGCCGAAGTGGCAAAAATACTCCACCATACTGATTGCCGGTGCTGATGCAAAAGATGCACAGCTGCAGGTGCAACCATTGTTTACCGGTCGACTGATGCTCGACGTGGTTTCGTTATTTCCTAAAAAGACTTTCAAAAACAGGAAAAATGGCATGCGGGCCGATCTGGCAGAAACCATTGCTGCCATTCACCCCCGGTTCATTCGTTTTCCGGGTGGTTGTGTAACGCACGGTGATGGCCTGGGAAATATTTATCGATGGAAAAACACCATCGGCGCCATCGAAACCCGAAAACCGCAACCCAACATATGGCGCTACCATCAAAGCGCCGGCCTTGGATACTTTGAATATTTCCAGTATTGCGAAGATATAGGTGCAGCGCCTTTGCCTGTGATCGCTGCGGGCGTTCCCTGCCAGAACTCAGGCCTGCTTACCGGGGCCAATGGCCAGCAGGGGGGCATACCCATGAACGAAATGGACGAATATGTGCAGGATATCCTTGACCTGATTGAATGGGCTAACGGGACCGTACATTCTAAATGGGGCAGGCTGAGGGCCGAAGCAGGCCATCCGGCGCCGTTCAACCTTAAATACATCGGCATCGGCAATGAAGATCTTATCACAGATGTTTTTGAAGAGCGTTTCACCATGATCTATAAAGCCCTTCAGCAAAAGCATCCTGAAATAACCGTGATCGGAACTGTGGGGCCAAATTATGAAGGAACTGATTACGAACAAGGATGGGCGTTGGCCGGCAAACTGAAAGTTCCTCTGGTAGATGAGCATTATTACAATAGCCCGGGTTGGTTTATCAACAACCAGCATTTTTATGATAATTATGATCGCAATAAACCAAAAGTATACCTGGGTGAATATGCTTCCCGAGGTAATACATTATACAATGCCCTTGCCGAAGCGCTGTACCTGACCAATATCGAACGCAATGGCGATATAGTTCGTATGACTTCCTATGCACCGCTGCTTGCAAAAGAAAAACACACCCAATGGAACCCCGACCTGATTTATTTCAACAACACTGAAGTAAAGCCAACTGTGAACTATGAAGTGCAGAAATTATTTGGAAACAATTCCGGAAATGAATACCTGCCTTCGGGCATAAAACTGTCGAATGAAGATGAGGCAGTAAGCAAGCGGTTGGGTATTTCGGTTGTACGCGATACAACCGATGGCGCCGTGGTTGTAAAGCTGGTTAACCTGTTGCCCGTTGCCACCACGGTGAAACTCGACCTGGGAAATATAACGGCAGGCGCCAAAGCCAATAAATCAGTAATACAGGGTTTGCCAAACGACAAGGCGCTTCCTGTAATAGTTACTGCAATGCCGGTTGCCAATGTGCTGGAAGATACATTGCCGCCCTGGTCATTTACCGTATGGAAGATTCATAAATAGCACCGAATAAGTGCATTGATACAAAAATTAAAACCAAAACGATTGTTATGTCTATGAGATTTCCTTTTCATTGTCTCTTAAAGAAGACTAAAATCCGGAACTGTCTATGGATAACAGTTATTACCATGTTGACTGGTACAGCTGCCATGGCACAACGCTTTGTGCATCCCGGCATACCGTTTACGAAGTATGACCTTGACCAGCTCAAAGCAAATATTACCAAAGAGCCCTGGCTATCGGCTTACAATGCCTTTGCAGGGGACTACCGCTCTAAACTTTCATACACGGGAAACCCCCAGGTTTCGGTGAGCCGTGCTCCGAATTTGTATAACACAGTTTGGATCAATGATATGATCGCGGTTCATCACCTGGCCTTTATGTGGATATTTACAGGCGACTCGGCTTATGCCCGCAGGGCGACCGACCTGCTGGATGCCTGGGCGGTGACCAATACGGTTTGGGGTGGTAATGAATCCATGCTCGATATTGGCGACTATGCCCAATGCTGGGCCACAGGCGCCGATATTTTGCGGGGCACGTTTCCCGGATGGACAGATTCGAATACCCTTCATGTTAAGAATTATTTTGCCAATGTACTCTATCCTACCGCCTTTGTGCCTTATCCGCTACGCGATGCCAACAAAGGCGCCCTTCAGTTGAAAATAGCGCTGGCTGCAGCAGCTTTCCTGGATGATGCTACTAAATTCAAAGAGGCCATTGATGTGTACCGCATGGATGCAGGCGGTGGCATGCGCAATTCACTCACAAACGGTGAAGTAGGTGATGCCGGGCGCGATGACCATTGGCGGGTACAGGCGGCAGCCCTGGTTTGGGGCGCTGAGGTAGCTTTCAAGCAGGGTATAGACATGTATGAAGAACTGGATAAACGTGTTTTGGCTATTGGCGAGTTGTATAACAAATATTCATTTGCAGGAGATACAATGACGTTTATTCCCATGGGTGGATATGCTTCTTTCTGGACCAGCTGGGGAATTCCAACAGGGTACAAGCAGGGCGACTATACTAACATTTTGAACGGAGCCTATAAGCTGCGCAAAGGTATTGCTACACCTTATAACGATATGATGCGGACAGCATTAATGCAGCCGGGCACCAGCTATTATTCTCCTGCCGGAGGCGATTTTTTATATCTGAAATCTTCCGATACTTCTACCGCAACAGTTCTTGCCCCGGTTTATTATCCGGCAGAGCATGTGCAGCCGGTAACTAATCTTACCAATGTTGATATTGGCAATCCTGGTATTGCCGGTAGTGCTTCTTATAACAACGGCGTGTGGACCGTAAACGCAGCGGGCAATTCAACAAGCAGTGCATTTAATTTTACTTTTAAGAAGATGAGTGGTGATGCCGGCCTTGTGGTAAAAGTGAACAGCATGTCGCTCAATTCGTCGGGTTGCGGTGTGATGATCCGCCAGTCACTGGCGCCCGGCTCCACTTTTTATGACATTTACCTCGCAGCCACGGGTGGTATTGGGAGGCATGGGCAGCCGAAAGCTCCGTGGTGGCTTAAGATCGAGCGGGTAGGCAACCGCATATTTACCTATCATTCACCTGATGGTGTTAACTGGACCGGTCTTAGTTGTTGGTATTCCCCTGCAGGTTATGCTAACGATCTGTATTATGGCTTTTACACGCTGTCAAACAATACTTCGGCACTCAATACGGCCGTTTTTACCAATGTAGGTTTCAGCCAGGCTGCTCCGGCGGGTTCTCCTGAAATCAGCAGTGTTACTTCGGCTACGGCTACCGTTGGTTCTCCATTTAATTATACGATCACTGCAAGCGGAGGCCCCACTACCTATAGTGCCGGCGGGCTTCCTTCGGGTTTGAGCATCGATGCTGCCACTGGTGTTATTTCAGGAACACCCACGGCAATAGGACAAAGTGAAGTAACCATCAGTGCAACGAATGCCACCGGTACAGGAACCGCCACTTTAATACTGAACGTGATTAATAGTGTTGCCCCGCCTGCGCCAGCTTCACTGGCCGCGTCGGTAGTGAACAGTACTCAAATCAAACTTACCTGGTCGGCGTCTGCTAATGCAACCACCTATTCGGTGAAGCGATCCCAGGCTTCAGGCGGGCCCTATACAACCATACAAACAGGTGTTACCGCCACCAACTTTATTGATGCCACACCTGTTCCCGAGGTAAATAATTACTATGTGGTGACAGCGCTTACCGGCAATAAAGAGAGTGCTATATCTAATGAAGTTTTTGCTGCAGTGCCACCGGCTGTTCCCGGCAAACCTGTAGTGACAAACAAAAACGGGCAGATAGATCTGGCATGGGATACAGCACATGGCGCCGCTACCTATAAAATAAAACGTTCGCTTGTTTCCGGCGGACCTTACACCGTCATCGCACAGGTTGCTGCAAACAGTTATTCTGATTTGAACGTTACCAACGGTACAGGATATTATTACGTTGTTTCATCTATGGGTAATACATTGGAAAGTGCGAACTCCATAGAATCATTCGGTGTGCCCGGTTCCAATACTTCTACCTGGAGCGCCACACCGGTATCTGAGAATTGGAGCAACGGCTCCAACTGGGTGGAAGGCACGGCGCCTGCCAGCCCGGCCCTGCTTACTTTCAAAAGCACTGCAGACAGCACTATAACAAACGACCTTACGGGGCTGCAGGTTTCGAGGTTGCTGTTCGATACTACCGCGAGCGATTACACGATCAGCGGTAACCCTATTAAACTGAAAACCGACCTCGTCAATAATTCGGCTTACACGCAAGCCATAAGCATGCCTGTTACAATAGACAGCCAGGTAACGGTAAGCGCCGTGTCGGGCATCAATATGACAGGTGTGGTAAGTGGTGCAGGCGGTTTGCTGAAGAGCGGAAGCGGTGTTCTGCAATTGACTGGTAAGAATACTTACTCAGGTAACACTACGCTTACCGGGGCCATTGCTATTGCCGGAACCGGAGCCGGAACATCGGGTACGCCCACATATGGTCCGTTGGGAACCGGAAAGATCATCATGAACGGCGGCACTATATACTCCGGTGACAGCGCGGCAACGATATACAACGATATTGAAGTGGCCGCAAATGCGAAAAGTTATTTGCTGCAAACCACGAATTCGATCACCCTTTACGGCCGCATTACCGGAAGCGGCACTTTCTGGGAAGATGGTAACGACTATCCGGGTGTGAACCTGTATGGCGATAACAGCGGTTTTACCGGAACATTTGTGGCAGCATTGCGCAGCGGAAGGAACCGCGTTCGCTTCATGGTGCCTGAATCGGGCAGCGCGAATGCGCTTTGGAACCTCGATGCCAATGGTATCGATTGTATTGGCATAGGCTTCACTTCCGGCACGCTTAATTTTGGCGGCCTCACCGGTCGTGGCTATTTCCGCAATGATGGCGGCGGCAAGCCAACCATCAGTATCGGCGCTTTAAATACCGACACCTGGTTTGGCGGTACATTGAACAATTATTTCGACGTTGTTAAAGTAGGTACGGGAACGCTTAATTTCACAGGCAACCATACCTATGGCGGAACAACTACCGTAAAAAATGGAAGGTTGTTATTGAATAATAATACCAGCACCGGCACCTTCGCCAGTGCAGTTGTTGTGCAGGGCGGCGCTTTTGGCGGAACCGGCAGAACACAGGCTGCTGTAAAGGTTGGAACGGGTTCCGGAACAGGTGCTTCCCTGGAGCCGGGCAGCGATGGTATCGGCACGTTCACTACAACGTCGGCCTTAACGATGTACACTGATGCCACTTTAAAAGCAGAACTGAGTATCCTGAATGATACATCAGATAAGGTGAGCGCGAACGGCGTAACGCTAAACAATCCCAAACTGGCAATAACAGGAATTGATTCCGGCGCTTTGGCATCGGGAACCAACCTGGTTATCATCGACAACAGCAGCAGTACCGCTGGAAGCGGTATAACGGGTACTTTCAACAATTTACCCGAACTGGCCCTGGTAACCGTGAAAGGTTATAATTTCCGTATTACTTATAGAGGCGGAGATGGCAATGACGTGGTGTTGCTGGATGAGCGTGTATTACCGGTCACTATCAGCAGTAAGACTGCCGACACTACCTTGCTTGGCAGATCATACACCTACACCATCACGGCCATTAAATCGCCCACCAGCTTTAATGCCACCGGTTTACCCGCAGGTTTAACGGTGAATACTTCCACGGGTGTTATAACAGGTACAGCTACTGTGGCAGGTTCGTTTGCAGTGACATTAACAGCCTCCAATGATACCAGCACCGCTACGGCGACATTGAATCTTTTAGTGCGCAACACTGTTGTTGACGGGGTAACGGCCATAGCTGGTACCGGAAAGAATACCATCGAATGGAACCAGGTGTTGAATCTTGGTTACAAGGTAAAGCGTGGCACTGCAGCTGCAGGTCCGTTCACTACGCTTGCAAACACGAGCAACACCTTCTATGTTGATTCAACAATTACAGCCGGCACCACTTACTATTATGTATTGGCGGCTTACGATTCAACGGGTGAATTTGGAAACAGCGCGGTGGTAACACCGGTTGTAACAACGGGCGCATACAGCTATTGGGATTTCAATGACAGCAGCGCTACAACAGCCAATGATCTCTGGGGCAGCCGCAAGGCAACGCTTAATTCGGGTGTTACCCGCGTAACCGGCGCCATTAAACAGGGCATCAGGCTCGATGGAACAACCAGTGGATATGCATCCCTTCCCTCCGGGGCTTTCACTTCGCTCAATGATTTTACTATATCAGGCTGGGTGAAAATGGATGTAGCCGCCAACTGGGCCAGAATGTTTGATTTTGGAACCGGCACCACTGCCTATATGTTCCTTGGAAGAAACAGCACCGGTTATTTGAGATATGCCATCACAACAGGTGGCGGTTCAAAGGAGCAGGGCATTACCAGTAACACGCCGATCAGCACCGGTATATACACGCATTTTGCAGTAACCTGGAGCGGCAACGTGGGTATCCTTTATATGAATGGAGTGGAAGTGGGACGCAACAGCGCCATGACATTGAAGCCATCGAGCCTGGGAACCACTACGCAAAACTGGTTCGGCCGTTCACAATATTCCGGTGATGCATATCTCACTGGTATCCTCGATGACATCCGCATCTATAGCCGCCAGTTGAGTGCATCAGAAATTCTGGGCATTGTGAATGCTACAGCGCCTTCCCAGCCAACAGGATTGACGGTGAATTCGGCGGGATCAAAGAATATAAAATTTACATGGACTGCATCTACAGGCGCAGCCAGCTATAGTATCAAGCGCTCAACAACAAGCGGTAGCGGGTATGCGGTTATTGCCAGCGGCGTTACAGCCACTTCGTATACCGATACAACGGTGGCCGGTGGTGGTCCGTATTACTATGTTGTAACAGCCCGGTCGGGTTTGTTTGAAAGCATTCCTTCCAATGAAGTAAATGTATTACTGGCCCCCGCAGCAGTAACTTATCCCATTGCTACCAGCTGGAATAAGCGGGTTGATGTAAGCTGGACAGGAGCATCAGGCGCCACCAGCTATACGGTGAAACGTACAACAGGAACAGATACAACGACGATTGCAACGCTTGCCGGTGTTACGTATAGTGATACCAGTGTAACGAATGGAACAGCTTATTCATATATTATATACGCTTCCAATTCGGTAGGAACAGGTGCCGCCAGCGCGGTGGCAACGGCTACTCCAATTAGTGCGCCGGTGGTGAATACCTGGTCGCACAGTGATGTAGGTTCAACAGTGCTCACGGGAAATGCCGGTTATGCAAATGGTATCACTGTTTATGGTTCCGGCGCCGATGTTTGGACCACTGTCGATGCTTTCCATTATACCTATCAGTCTTTAAGCGGTGATGGCGCCATTGTGGCTCATATAGCCAGCTTACAGAATTATGCAACAACTGCCACGATCAGCGGTGCTGCAAAAGCGGGCGTAATGATCAGGGAGTCGTTGGCGACAGGCTCAAGACATGGCTATGTGGATGTAACTCCTACAACAATAGAATTTATCCGGCGCTCTGCAACCAATGGCTCCAGTGTTGCCAGCTATGCTTCAGGCATTACAGCGCCCTATTGGTTGAAACTGGTCCGTTTGAAGGATACGTTGACGGCGTACCGTTCTGCAGATGGTATCAGTTGGACGAGCGTCGCCTCACAAACCATTAGCACGTTTGCAACAAATGCATACATTGGTTTGGCAGTGGTGAGCCATAATACGGCAGCTCTCGCCCGCGGCGTGTTCGACACGGTAAGTGTGGCCACTGCGGTTCCGGCCATTACCAGCGCGAAAACAGCTTCGGCTATTGTTGATTCGTCGTTCAACTTCCAGGTTACCGCAACCAATTCAGCGTATCATTATGGGGCTACCGGTTTGCCCACCGGATTATCGATAAACATAGGAACGGGTGTTATATCTGGCATACCGGCTGTTGCAGGTACTTTCCCTGTAGCTGTCGCTGCAACGAATGCATTGGGTACAACAACAGATACCTTGAAGATAACTGTTATGCGCAATCAGGTAATAACATTCCCTGCTTTAACCGAAGTGCATGTTGGCGTAGCCGACTTCGATGCAGGCGCAACAGCCTCATCAGGCCTGGCCATAAGCTATAGCAGCTCAAACGACAGCGTGGCAACAATAGTAAATGGTTTGATCCATATTGTTGGTAAAGGTGTTGCAACCATTACTGCTTCACAAACCGGAGATAGTACCTATAATGCTGCGCCAACAGTAAGCCGGCAATTGAATGTGTACATGCTGCCAGCAATAATAACCAAAAACATACAGGTGGCGGTAGGCAATGATGGAACGGCATCGGTTATTGCGCAGCAGGTCAATAACGGTTCAGTAAGCTACTCAGGGGCCTTAACATTAAGCCTTAACAGAACCGGTTTCAGTTGCGCTGATATTGGTACGCCTGTTACAGTAACGCTTACAGGAACCGATGCAGATGGACACTCAGATTCTGCAACAGCACAAGTAACGGTTGTTGACAGTCTGGCACCCGTTGTAACCGCGCCACAGGATCAGTTCTTCTGCTATAGCAATGGCGGTACATACACTGTTCCTTCTTTAACGGCAACAGATAATTGTGGTGTTGCTTCGGTAAGCTATGCTGTGAGCGGGGCTACATCGCGGAGCGGTACAGGAACCGATGCAAGCGGCGCCTATAATGCCGGCGTATCGACCATTTTATGGACGGTAACCGATGTTCATGGAAATGCCATCGCAAACACAACAAGGGTAACGGTAAATCCGGCGCTGAGCGCCACCATTCCCGATGTATATGCAATGAATCCGGCAGTGGATGCGAAGAATACCGTTTATATTGGGTATGGCCCAACTTCTCTTACTATTACTGCCACTTCTCAGGGAGGTACAACACCATACAGGTATTTGTGGAATACAGGAGACACCACAGCATCTGTTAGCGTGAGCGCGGCAGGAACCTATACGGTAACTGTTACAGACAGTAAGGGTTGTACCACTACTGCTTCAATAGTAATGAAAACGCTCGATGTACGATGTGGTAACAATAATACCAAAGTGATGATCTGTCATAATGCAAAAACCATTTGTATTTCGAAAGATGATGTGCAGAATCATTTAAATCATGGTGATTATTTAGGTTGCTGCACGGGTGCAGGAGCCCGCCAGGCTAATGAGGAAACACAAACCAATGGCAATGCTTCCTTAATCATTGTATATCCAAATCCTGTAAGTGAAAGACTCACTATTCAGTTAGGGGCCCTGAACACAGGTGCGGTGATGGAACTATACAATTCGGGTGGTGTATTAGTTGAAACTGAAAGACTGGTCAATAGAACCACAGAACTTTCTGTAAAAGCACTACCTGCAGGAATGTACTATGTAAGAATAAAGAATGGAGAAACTACCATTACGCACAAAATAGTGAAGTTGTAGTTAGTTGTTTTTAGTTTATGTTATCACGAGGCAGCCTCAATTGAGGCTGCCTCGTGAGTTTTTAGGCATATCATCCCTTATCAGTATTCCAATACCAGCACCTGAAAGGTATTGGGAACAATGGCCGGTCGTGCATTGGCTGTTGCAGCGGCTTCAAATTCGGCCGTTGGCAAATAAATCTTATGCGTGGTTGCATCGATCGCAATGGTTCTGGCGCCTTTTTTTGTAGTAACCGTGGCTATCTTATTAAAACTGTCTTTTGAGTTTTCCTTTATTACTGTTAATGTTCCATCGGCAGCGGAAGCAAAGATATAATTGTGTCCGGCATCAAATGCTACCCCATCGCAATCTGCTCCTATCGGTAACGAGGCAACTACCTTACCGTTCGCAGCATCCATTACAATCAGCATTTTATTATCGCTGCAACCCGAAAATAAACGGTTGGTTGCTTTGTCGAATGCCAGGCCGGTAGGCGCTTCGCCCGACCCCAGCGGCCAGTGATCCGTTACCTTAAAGCTGTTGGCATCGATGGCTACGATCTCGTTTTTGTTTTCGATATTAACATATAGCTTTCCCGCTCCATTGCTTACGACTTCTTCGGGTTTACCGCCAACGTCAACAGTAGCCACTGCTTTATCGCTCGCAGGATCAACAACGCTTACATCATGACTACGTCCATTGCAAACAATCACCCGTTTCGAATAGTCGTCGTAAATAATGGCATCAGGATTTTGCCCTACGGCTACCTGCCCAATAACAGCGTTTGTTTGCAAGTCAAATACAGTAAGTGTATTTAACCGGCCATTACTGGTATATCCTTTCTTTACTGCGGGTACGAAAGTAATACCATGTACGCCGGTTGTGTTGGGAATAACGGCTATTGAATCGCCTGTTGATTTATCAACAATGTTCACCTGCGTTCCATGCGATACATATAGTTTATTGGAATTAGGCTGCAATGACAGGTAATCCCAGCCACCGGAACCGGCTATATGAAAAGTAGTTGATAAATGAACGCCGGCCCCAGGCTGCGCCTTACAGCTATTGGCAACTATAACAAATAAGATTACCTGTACAACATTAAAAGTCCGTTTCATAAGAATAAAATTTGATTGGGATAGCTGTTATTAATCTTTTTCTTTTTCTGCTTTTCCTTCCTTTTCAGTTTTAATCAATTTACCATTGGAATCAAACACGTAGTCTGTACTATTGGCTTCTGCTTCATATACCACACTGCCATCGGCTTTGTTAATGATCGCTGTCTCTTTTATTTTCCGGCCTTTCAGGTGTTGGTCGATGTACTGCTTAACCGGTTGTGGCAATGCAGTAAAGGCAATAGCCGTTTCAGTTTCTTTCCATGTTCCGGAGGGATCGAAAACAGCGCTCATTTCGTTGCCGTCTTTTTTGAACTCTGATTCAAAATCCTTCTCTTCCATTGTCCAGGTTATTTTTGTAATACCCGGGTATTTCTTTGCCATAGCGGCTTTTACCGCTGCAGGCACTTTACTTTCAGATAGCTTTTGTGCGTAACTAAATGTGCTGAATAAGATGCCGGCGGCAAGCGTAAGAAAAATACTTCTTTTCATCGGTGCATTTTTAAGGTTAATAAATTGTTTTAAGCAATTAACATCCTTATTCTGAAGAAATATTGAAGTAACATAGTTGAATAGAATTTTTTATTACGGTTAAAATCTACTCATACAAATTGTCTTTTATCTTTATAAATAAGTCGTATGCCTGTTGGTAATACAACCAGTAACAGGGGCAACGCAATTAAAAATCCGCCGATCACTGCAATGGCTAAGGGCTGGTGCAACTGGGCGCCGGTGCCAATACCTAACGCCAGCGGCATAAGCGCAATAATGGCTCCGAGTGCTGTCATTAATTTGGGACGCAATCGGGTTGAGATAGAATAGATAATAGAATCATCTGCATTTTTTTCATGTAACGATTCCCTGAATTGCAGAAATGTGAATACTGCATTTTCACCAATTATTCCCACAATCATAATAAGACCCGTATAACTTCCTACATTCAGTGGTGTATGTGTAAGGTACAATGCCAGATAACTTCCTGATATGCCTAAAACGGCAATACCCAAAATAAGCAACGCTACCCAAAAGCTTCTGAACAGGAAAAGAATTACTGCAAACACCAGTAAACTGGATGTAATCAGTATCATCAGCAACTCATTGAACGATTGCTGCTGCTCGGCATAGGAGCCGCCATACTGAATATCATAAGACTGCGGAAGTTGCACCTCGGCAGCCAGCTTCTTCTGTATGTCTTTCATTACACTTCCCAGGTCGCGGTTTTCGAGGCGGGCCGTTACTACCCCCATCGATTGCAGGTTTTCTCTTTGTATTTCTGCATCACCCGAATTAACGCTTGCACGGGCCAATGCTGAAAAGGGTTTTAACCGACCATCGGGTAAAAATATTTTCAGGTTGTTGATATCACCCGTACTGAGCTTTCTGTTGCCGGGATATACCAGCCTGATAGCTGAATATTGCTCTTTTTCAAATAAATTACCAACAATATTTCCTTCGAGCGAAGTTTGTAACTGGTATTGAAAGTTGGCAGCTGTAAGACCAAATTGCGCCAGTTTTGCATAATCGGGTTGAATGCTGATAGATGGACCGGCAATCACTATTCCATTGAATACATCGGCTGTGCCGGGAACATTGGATATTTTGTCGGCAACCTGGCTGCTTAATTGTTGTAATTTTTTTTGATTATCGCCAAATATCTTTATTTCAACCGGCTGAACAGAGGTCATTAAATCGCCCAGCATATCACCAATCACCTGCCCAAAGTCAACACGCAATTCGGGCTGAGAGCTTTCTATTTTTTTTCGAATATCAGCAATTACATCATCCGTAGTTCTGTCTCTTTTCTTTTTTAACTGAATAAGATAATCACCACTGTTAGGTTCTGTAATAAAAAATCCCATTTGCGTTCCGGTTCTGCGCGAGTAGGCCTGCACTTCGGGTATAGTAGCGAGTATCTTTTCTACCTGGTGCAATTCACGATCGGTTTCATCGAGCGAAGTACCCGGTGGCGACGTGTAATCGAGTACAATGCTGCCTTCATCCATTTCGGGCAGGAAACCGGTTTCGAGTTGCGGAAGCAGAAATGCAATTAAACCAATCAGCACCACTACGATAATGATACTGATATAAGGTCTTCTGATAAAGAATGAAACCCATCTTTGTGTTTTTACACCGTGAGGTCTGATCCGTTGTGCAGCCGCGCTGCCATTATTTTTTGTAAGTAGCAAATACACCACAGGCAAACCGATCCAGGTTACAAAGAATGAACAAATGAGTGTAATGATCATGGTATTGGTCATTACACTGAAGTAAGCGCCGGCAACGCCGGTCATCAGTAAAAATGGAATAAAAATCACAATGGTGCTTACCGATGAACCCAGCATGGCAGGAAAAAGATAATGAATTGCTTTTTGCACCAGCGTGGTGCTGGGTTCGTCGGGATGTTCTTCATGGGTGCGATGAATTTGCTCTACCACCACAATGGCATCATCAATAATCAACCCAATGGCCGCAGCTATGGCGCCCAGGGTCATTATATTAAACGTATAGCCTATTGCATACAACACAATCAGGGTAAGGCATAGGGTTATGGGAATGGTGATCAGCAACGTAGTACTGGCTTTTAGCGACCGTAAAAAAATGATGGCTACAATAATGGCCAGCACCAGTCCGATCCATAAACTGTCTGTTACGCTGCGAATAGAATCTTTTACAAAATCGGCCTGTATGTAATAGGGAACTATGCGTACATCGGAGGGAAGGATTTTTTTCAGCTCAACGATCTTTTGTTCGATCTGGTTCGACAGGTCGACCAGATTGGCATTGGGTTGTTTAACCACTGCCACCAATACCCCATCCCTGCCATTGGCATTGATCTTAATATATTCTATGGCGCCATTTATCTGTATATCGGCAATATCTTTTAGCGTTACAATTCGTTTACCATCATTTTTTATTACAATCTGCTCCAGTTCGTCTTTGTTGTGTACCGTTGCATCTGTTACGGTAAGATACAAATAGCGATAGTCGGACAGAAAGCCGTTCGATTTAATAAAGTTCGACTGGCTTAATGCCGTATTAATCTGGTCGGGTGTTACAGAAAGCGTACTCATTTTCTGTACATTCAACTGAAGCCAGTATTCTTTTGTTTTGCCGCCGGTGACCCTGATCTCTGATACGCCATTGACCTGCGATAAAAAAGGCTTTACCGTATAATTGGCAATGAACTTTAATTCAATAGGCGATCGCGTGTTGCTTTCAAGCGAATATCCCATTACCGGAAGAATAGAAGGATTCATACGCGCCACGTTGATCTGCACTTCGGGTGGCAGCTGATTCCTGATCTCAGCTAATTTTGATTCAATCCGTTGCTGACTGATATCGATATTGGCATTCCAGTTCAAAAAGGCCGATATTTCGCAACTGCCGCGACTTGTTGTACTACGAATCATTTGCAGATCGGGCACCTGTTTGATGGCATTTTCCATTGGCCTGGTTACCGTTACCATCATTTTATCAACAGGCTGTAACCCGGCATCGGCAATGATCTTGATCTTGGGAAAGGTAATTTCAGGAAATAATGAGGTTTGTAATTTTGTGTAGATAAAAATACCACCGGTGATGGTGAGCACCAGCAAAACGATGATCGGGTTTTTATAAGAGAGAAAAAAGTTGTTCACCTGTAGCAATTTTTACTGGTTCACTATTTTAATCTTTGCCGTATCGGGTAATCCATAATTACCGGTTAACAGAAACTTATCCGTTGCTGAAAATTTTGGTGAAACGATCTCGACCCGGTCGTTGGTTTCGAGACCCTTTGTAACGGGCACTTTCACTGCCGTAGCGCTATCTATTATTTTCATTACCCAAAATTCGGTTTGTGTTTCGTTGCTCAATACGGCTGGTTTTGGCAATGATACCGCATTGGGCTTTGCCACTTTTTCGATCGTTACTTTTGCCACCAGGTTCACCGGTAACTGTTGCTGGTTTACTTTTATAAAAATATTTTGTGTTTGCGAAGCAGAATCAACCATGGCTGTTATTTCAGTTATTGTTCCGCTCAGCGACTGGCCATCGGGTAATTTTAACTGAACGTTTCTTTTTCCTAAAACATAGGGCCGTAGTTCATAGGGAAGATTCAATACAAACACAAAGCTGTTCACATTATTGATAACCGCCAGTTGTTCACCTTCCTGCACATAATCGCCTTTTTGATGGTTTACTTCTGATATATGACCTGTTATAGCGGCCCGAATAGTAATAAGACCTGAAAACTTAAAAGTAGAATCCAGCGAATTGATGGTATTGCCAATACTTTGGGCTTCTTTTGTTTTCAGTACAAACAATTCGCCGCCTGCCGAAATTGTTTTTCCCAACACCGCATTTACTGTTTGCAGATAGCCATTGGCACTGGCTTTTACAACGCTCTTTTGTATAAAGGCCGAAGTGGCATTCAGTTCAATGTATTCGACCATAGGCCCGGTATTAATAGTAGTAGCCGTTACAGGAGTAATCACCGGGGGCTCCTGAGCATCGGTTTCTGACGCCTGCTGCTGGCCGCAGGAAGCAATAAAAACGGCTAATAAAAAATATAAAACCAATTTAATCATATACAATCCGTATTACCTGTTCCAGTAGTTAAGCTGGTTGATAATTTTTAAACGATTAATATAATTTTGAGTGACAAGGTACCTGGCATTAAAATAATTGGTAAGCGACAATATAAAATCGGTTACCCGTATATCGCCTGTGCCCAGCAGCTTTTCATTTACAGTAATAAGTGTGTCGGTATACCTGATCTGCTGATTAATGTCGCTGATAAGTTTTTCGGTTGATCGTAACTGCTGCATTAGCTGGAATATCTGTTGCTGGCGCTGGTTGATAAAATAATCTCTTTTTGCCAGTCGTGTTTTTTCCTGCAGGTTGATTTTTTCATACTGAAATTTTCTTTGCCGTCCATCATATATGGGTACCGTAAGGTTTAAGCCAATACTGGCGCCCCAGTTTTTAGCAGGTTGAATGGTAAGACTGGAATTATACCCTGCATCGGCAAAGGCATTGATCTTTGGCCGGTAGTTTATGTCAATCAGCGCTCTGTCATTCCTGAGCTTCAGGCTATCGAGAATATATTGCCGGTAAAATGCTGATGAAGTATAATCGGGCAAAACATTCAATGTAAGCTGCGGATCCTGCAATGGCGTTGCTTCCAGTGTATCTGGTATACCGGCCAGGTAATTGAGGGTAGCATAGTCATTGGCGTATTGTATTTCAAGTTGCGATGTGGTAAGCAATTGTTGCTGCTTTGTAACAGCAAATGCCAGGTAATCGGCCTGTTTGAACACATTGCTTTGCGTGAGCTTTTTCAACAGGGTATCTTCCCTGGCTAAAAGACCATTAATTTCCTGGTTGAATTGTAACTGCATCCAGTCGCCAAAGGCGGTAACATATTGATCAGTGATCGCTTTTTTGATATCCTGTTCGGTTAGTCTGATGTTGTTGGAGGCCGTTTGCGCCTGTATTTGAAAGCTGGCGATCTGCGTGGTTATACTTCTTCTGCCCAAAAATGTTTTATTAACCGAAAGCATTCCCGATAACTGTCCCTGATTCGTTATCACCTCATCATAACCAACTCCATTAATAACAGGCGCATACAGGTTGTTGCTGTTGGCGCTTACCTGGGGCCGCAAGGTGGCCCGTACAATCTGGCTATCGAGCGAAAAGGATAATGCCTGGTTTTGAAAATCTTTAATTAACGGACTGTTCTTTATAGCATAACCCAGGTAATAATCAAGCGTGTTGTTATACTGGGCCGATACCCCTAATGAAATCAGACACACCAGTATAACGGTACCCGTTCTTAGAAAGTAAGAACCAATGCCTGTTTTTTGCCGGAATTTTACTGCCTCCATTGCTTATCAATTCAATTCTATTCTTTTTGCATTCAAAAATCAGACCTCTGGCCGGAAAGGGATGTAACTATGCTATAAAAACGAAACAGCAGTAAGGACTCTATTATCACTTTTAACAACCTGCCACCATATTAATAGCAAGCTATACGGGAAATCTGGTGAAATATTGAAGACCAGGAGGGTAGGGGCGGCGATCAACATTCGCTTCAGATTTTCTTCAGATTTGCCCTCTATTTTGCCCGATTTACTAACTTATGACTATAGCCAGAACAAGATATTCGATCCTTTTTTATTTTATCCTGTTTTTCCTGCTCATTTCTTTTTTAACAAGAACTATCTTATTGGTGTTGTCGTTTCACAAGGCTAATATCACTTTTCTGTCGCTTTTTAGCATTTATGGAAAAGGACTTGTTTTCGATACCATGGTAGCTCTTTTCTTTAGCACAGCATATGCCTTATACCTGTTGTTGCTGCCGGAACGGTGGAATAATTCAACCATAAACAGAATAATTACATATATCTGCTTTTTTATAGTTGTGCTGATCATAATGTTCTCTTTTTTTGCCGAGTTTGTGTTTTGGGATGAATTTGAAAGCCGGTTTAATTTTATAGCTGTAGACTACCTGGTGTATACGTTCGAGGTGATCAATAACATCAACCAATCGTATCCCTTGCCCTGGCTGATCAGTGGAATGGTGTTGCTTACCGGGCTGGTTATTTTTATCTTTTATAAAAGGAAGATTTTTTACCAGAGTTTTCATGCCAAAACCAGTTTTAAAAACCGGTTATTATTAACAGGTACCCTGTTAGCAGTTACCCTGGCCGGTTATTTTTTTGTATCCAATACCTGGGCCGATACAGGCAGCAACCGGTACCGGAACGAACTGGCAAAATCAGGCATCTTTTCATTTTTTGCCGCCTTCAAAAACAACGAACTGAACTACTATGATTTTTATGTAAAAGAAGATGAGGTCACTGCCTTTAAAATAGTTAAGGATCAATTGCAGGATGCTGTTACTCAATTTACCGGCCCGCAAACAAGCATCAGGCGGATGATCAAAAATCAGGGTGTTGCCCGTCAGCCTAATGTAATACTGGTAACCATTGAAAGTTTCAGTGCCGATTTTATGCAACATTTTGGCAACACGCAGGGGCTTACTCCTGTGCTTGATTCTCTGTCCAACAAAAGCATTTTATTTACCGATATGTATGCAACCGGTACCCGTACTGTTCGGGGAATGGAAGCCCTGACTTTATGTGTGCCGCCAACACCTGGTAATAGTATTGTACGCAGAAATGACAATGACCATTTGTTTTCTGTTGGCCACATATTTAAAAAGGCGGGATATAAAAGAGGCTTTTTCTATGGTGGTGACGGATATTTTGATAACATGAACAATTTCTTTGGCAATAACGGATTTGATATTATCGATAAAGGCGCACGCCTGGTGCCCGGTGAACACCTGAACACAACGCGTACTATCATTGCCGATCAATACATTCATTTTAAAAATGCCTGGGGTATTTGTGATGAAGACCTGTACGATGCGGTTATTCGTGATGCCGATTTGCAATACAGCCGGCAGCAATCTTTTTTTGATTTCGTAATGACCACTTCCAATCACAGGCCATATACCTATCCCGAAGGAAAGATCGATATTCAATCAGGTTCGGGCCGGGAGGGCGCTGTAAAGTATACCGATTATGCCATTGGCGAATTTCTTAAAAAAATACGCTCAAAGCCCTGGTTTAATAACACGGTAGTCATTTTTGTAGCCGATCATTGCGCCAGCAGTGCCGGTAAAAATGAAATTAATGTTTCAAAATACCATATCCCCTGCATCATTTATAATCTTGAACCAGACAGAGGCCGGTTAATTACTGAACAATGTTCGCAGATTGACCTTTTTGCTACTTTATTTGGTTTGCTGAACTGGCAATATGAATCTGCCTGGTATGGCCGCAATGTGCTGATACCGGGCTATCAGCCACGCGCATGGGTAGCTACTTATCAAAAGCTTGGATATCTGCAACACGATAGCCTTGTTATTTTGAGTCCGCAGCAACATGTAGCAACAAGCGCCTGGAATAAGCAAACCGATGAACAAAAAGCAATAACCGCAGATCCGGTGTTGACCAAAAAAGCCATTGCCAGTTACCAAACGGCCTATTATCTGTATAAAAACGGGGGCATGAAAGAATAATAGGGGGGCAGGGACCACACCTTTGCTTATCAAAAAAACAAAACCATGCTATTAAAGCAAACTATGCTGCTCATAGGCATACTGCCTTGTTTTCTCAACGCTTCATCACAAAACACCGGCATAGCACCAGCAACCGACAGCACTTTAAATATGCGGCAGCCGGTAATTATTGAAAAACCACGTTTACACTGGCAGCCGGTTGTTGCTTCGGGCATTATGATTACGTATGGTATCATTGCCCTCAAAAGCGACCAGCTACAGGCATGGAATTACGAAGTAAAAGACGAGATATGGAATGAAACGCCCCATAAGCAGGTGCATATTGATAATTATCTTCAATGGGCGCCGGCTGCTTCTGTTTTTGCATTGAGCCTGGCCGGCGTGCATGCACAGCACAGTTATACAGACCGTATTTTTATTGGCGGCATTGCTACCCTTATTCAAAGTTCATTGGTGGCTTCAATAAAAAAGATAAGCGATGAAACCAGGCCAAATGGCGAAAGCAACCAGTCATTTCCCTCGGGGCATACATC
Source organism: Niastella sp. sgz303648 (assembly GCF_059587045.1). NCBI lineage: Bacteria > Pseudomonadati > Bacteroidota > Chitinophagia > Chitinophagales > Chitinophagaceae > Niastella > Niastella sp. sgz303648. The sequence goes on from NZ_JCAPSW010000017.1 coordinate 76,055, forward strand.
GAACGCATTTGCAGGAGCTGAGTTGCTGCGACGTGAATATTGGGATGAATCGCCCTGGTATGGTGTGGCCGGATATCTTATGGCGGCAACAACCGGTTTTATGAGAATGTATAATAACAAACACTGGCTGAGTGATGTGATAGCCGGCGCAGGAACAGGTATACTATCAACCAACCTCGCCTATTATATTTATCCTTTTGTGAAACGGGTTATTTCCGGAAAACATACTGTTTCAACAATTATATTACCAACGTATCAAAATGGCGCTATAGGTATTGCCCTGCTGCATCCGTTTTGAGGGATGCAGTCATTTTTTATCTTTCCAATTCCACCATTTCAGTTTTTCGGTTTCGTGTTGTTCTTTTGGTGTGTTGGCATAATATACTGCACATTTAAAAACATACAGTACACAACGGTCCTGAACTACACCTGCAAAACGATTTGAAAGGTCGTAAAGCAATTCCGGGTCTTTTTCTTTGAGGTCAGAAATTTTTGTAATACCAATATTCCAAAGGTCGGTAGCCAAGGATTTACCAACTCCGGGGATTTGAACAAGGTCTTTTATTGCTTCCTGCTTTGTCATTTACTTTTTGAAAGTTTCTTTTATAAAAATAAAAAACCCTTCGGAAAGAAAGGGTTTATATGATTTAAAAGTATAATCCCTGGTATCATTCCTGATGCGCATGGCTTTTTTCGATCAACGCGGCATTTTTTCAAATTTGTCCGCCAGTTGCGGTGCTTCTTTTTTCATCATATTTGTAATAACCTGATGCATCCAAATTAAGCAGGTACAAGATAGCAGGCACACAAACATCCAGGAGCTCGTCCATAACCCGGTTAGGTTTAAAAGATAACCAAACAGAATAGGACCAACAAACCCTCCAAGCCCGCCGATCATGCCCACCATGCCTCCTACTGCGCCAATTTCGTTAGGAAAATATTCCGGTATATGCTTAAACACAGCGGCCGTGCCAATGCCCCAACAAGCGCCAATTAAAATGATGATGGCCACAAGCACCCACATATTGGCATTGAAGAAAATCATGGTGGTACCCTGGGCCAGCAATTGTTTTTTAGCCACTTTATCGCCCTGCTTTACCATGGGTTCCTGCCATACATCTTTCGCTGGTAATATCAGCGCTTCCCTGTCTGTTTGCTCAAATTTGCGGCTCTTTTGTATAATAGGATATTGTTTTTGATCTACCTGTATAACCGAATCTGAAACCAGCGTAACGGTCCCGGCCTGCGTTGCCATAATGCCGGTACCGGGAGAGTAAATTTCCATACGTGGAATAATCAGCAAAAAGCTTAACGCAACAGAACTACCCAATACCCAATACATCACTCTTCGGGCGCCATATTTATCAGAAAGCCACCCACCCACGGCCCTGAAAGCACCTGCCGGCAGGCTAAAGGCCGATGCCAGAAAACCCGCAGTGATCAGGTTTACATTATACACGTTTACAAAATAGGGTAGCAGCCACTGTGAGAAAGTGACAAAACAACCAAAGGCTAAAAAATAATACAAACCAAACCGCCACACCCGTACGTTTTTCAGGGGCTGTAATAATTTAAGCAGGGTCTTATCTGATGATTCAGGCTTTTTATTTTTTGTGAATACAAGAAAAAGGATGCCGATAACGACTAAAGCAACAGCATATATAACAGGTAACCGCCGCCAGCCTTCGGGGTTGGCACCATTGCCGGTTAATGATTTTAATAAGGAAGGCGCCAACAGGGTGGTAAGTGCAGAACCAATATTGCCCAATCCGAACAATCCCAACGCCCTGCCCTGCCAGTTTTTGGGGTACCACACCGATGTAAACCCAACGCCGATGGAAAAACTGGTGCCTAACAACCCAAAGAAAAAACTCAGGGCCAAAAAAGCGCCATAACTATTAGCCTTTGATAAAAGAAACATGGGCACTGAACAGCCCAGTAATAAAGCAGTGAACACCCACTTGCCGCCTATCCTGTCGGTAAGTATGCCCATAGGCAGCCGCATCAACGATCCTGTGAGCACGGGCACACCCAACAGCCATCCAACTTCTACCAGACTCCAGTTAAAAATACCGGCATCTACCAGGTAAGTTACCAGTACGCCATTCAACATCCAGCCGGCAAAGCAAACAACAAATGCAAGAGTATTGAAAAGTAATATGCGGTGCGCTGTTGGTGATAGTGAGTTGACCATACAGTTAAAAAATTCGTTGTGATTTAATATATTTTTGAGAAGTGCTTATTCAGGTGATGGCTATATGTGCGCTGTTGCTGTAAAAGTATTGGCCATAATTTTCTACAGGCATGATATCTGTCATGCTAAAAATATGACACACATCATATTTTATGGAACTTTCATTGTTCAATTTTGATTAAAAATATTATTTAAATCATATTTTTAGGTGCTTTCCTGATTCAATTTTGTTCACTTTTATTATACGGGCATGAAATTTCGGTTGAATAGAATTGCTTTTATTACCGCATTATCCTGTTGCATTATAGTGGTAGCGCTTGTTTTTTATGGGTCCCGTAAATTGCAAAATTTTGATGCGGCATTAATCGCTTATTTATTTGGTACGGTGTTCGCCCTGTTTGGAATTATTTATCGTTATTGCGTATGGCTGCAACGACCGCCTACCTGGATGTATTTTAAACGGGGATGGCAATTGCTTTTTTCAAAAAGTTTTTTGGAGTATGCCGGTTTATCGGTTCAAAAACTGGTTCGCAACATCGCATTTCAACGGTTTATTTATCCTCGCGGTAAGGCACGATGGTGGGGGCATTTTCTGCTGGCGACCGGCTGCCTGCTGGCTTTTTCCGTTACTATCCCGCTCACCCTGGGCTGGATACATTTTACCATGAATCCTGCCACCAGCATTAATCCCGCAGATACCAACTATTACGAAGCTCATGTATTCGGTTTTAAAGTAATGGAGTTTAAACTGGGATCATGGATCGCGTTTTTTATTTTCCATATACTCAACTGGTGTTCCTGGCTGGTGATCATCGGCTGCTTATTATTTATGCGCCGCAGGTTGACTCACGCCGGACAGATAGCCACTCAAACTTTTGAAGGCGACTGGTTGCCGCTGATCCTGCTGATAGGTATTTCGGTTACAGGGCTGGGGCTTACCTATGATTATGAATTTCTAAAAGGCAAGACGTATGAATTTATGGCAGTGACCCATGCCGTTACCGTTATCCTGTTTCTGATATGGATCCCTTTTGGGAAGTTTTTTCACATCATACAAAGGCCCGCCCAGATCGGCGCCCATTTGTATAAAAAGGAAGGAGAAAAGAAGGGAATGGCCATATGTCCGCATACACATAAACCATTCACCACCCAAATGCATGTAAACGATTTAAAAACCGTAACAAAAGAACTGGGTTTTGATTTTACCCTGGAGGATGGCAGTTCACATCTTGACCTGAGCCCCGAAGGAAAAAGATCGGCCTTAGCAAAGGCACACCTCAAAGCCCGTGAAGAAAGTGGAAAGTTTTTTGGATAAGAAATGTATACAACAATAAGTTGAAATAAATACTCATGGCTAAATTACCAGTAACGGCAGAAAAAATCATTGAGCAATTCGGGCCTCATTTGAATTTCGCTCCACAGGAGGGTTACGCGGGAAGAGATGAGCCTGATAAAGTGGTGGAAACGCACTGTTGTTTTTGCGGCATGCAGTGCGGCATTAAGTTGCTGGTAAAAAACAATAAAGTAGTAGGTTTTGATCCCTGGATGGAATTCCCCTTTAATGAAGGCCGACTTTGTCCAAAGGGGGTACAGCGTTATTTGCAAAACAATCATCCGGACAGGTTGCTGGAACCGTTGCAAAGAGTAGAAGGCATGGGCTTCAAACCGGTCAGTTGGGAAGATTCAATGGAAAAAACCATATCCGAAATAAAGCGTATCCAGCAAACATATGGCAACGATGCATTCGCCATGCTTTCAGGGGTATCTATCACCAATGAAAAAAGTTATCTCGTAGGAAAATTTGCACGGGTGGCTCTTAAAACCCGCAATCTCGATTATAATGGCCGCCTCTGCATGGTAAGCGCCGGCGCCGGCAATAAAAAAGCATTTGGGCTCGACCGCGCTTCCAACAATTATTCAGACCTGAGTAAAGCCGAAGTGATCATGGTGTGCGGGGCCAATGTAAGCGAAACATTTCCCACACTTACCCATTGGATCTGGCAGGCAAGGGACAATGGCGCCAAATTGATTGTAGTTGACCCAAGAGTAATACCACTGGCACGAACAGCCGATTTACATTTAGACATACGACCGGGAACAGACTCCGCCCTTTATGGGGCTATGCTCCGGTACCTGGTTGAAAAAGATATGCTTGACCATGATTTCATCAATAACCATACAAGCGGCTTTCAGCAAACGATCGATGCCGTAAAAGATTATTCACCGGAATGGGCAGAACAGGTAACCGGCATTGCCAAAGAAAAAATTATCACTGCAGCTGAGTGGTGGGGGAAAGCAGCTACCAGTTTTTTATTGCATGCAAGAGGCATTGAACACCATTCAAAAGGTGTTGACAATGTATTGGGTTGCATCAACCTGGTACTGGCTACCGGAAGGATTGGCAAACCTTACTGTGGTTACGCCACTATTACGGGGCAGGGTAACGGCCAGGGTGGAAGGGAGCATGGTCACAAATGCGACCAATTGCCGGGCAACCGGGATATTAATAATCCTGAACATCGAAAATATATTGCCGGTGTTTGGGGAATTGATGAAAAAGAAATGCCAGGGGCCGGATACACTGCCTATGAGCTTATTGAAGCCATTCACCATGGGGAGATAAAAGGGTTGATATCACTTTGTTTCAATCCATTGGTATCATTACCCAATAATAATTTTGTACGGGAAGCATTTGAGAAGCTGGAATTTTATGCAACCATAGATTTTTTTCTGAACGAAACAGCCCGTCATGCAGATATTATATTTCCCGGATCGCTGCATGAGGAAGAAGAAGGAACTGTAACTACCGCCGAAGGCAGAGTGACCCGTATACGCCAGGCAGTTACACCGCCTAAACATGCCCGCACCGATACCTCCATTATTCTGGAGTTGGCAAAACGCCTGGGGGCCGGCGACAAATTCACGTATAACAACAGTGAAGAAATTTTTAATGAACTCAGAGAAGCTTCCAAAGGTGGAACGGCTGATTATTATGGCATAACATACGAAAAGATCGAAAAAAACATGGGCATATTCTGGCCATGTCCATCTGTTGATCACCCCGGCACACCACGATTATGGGAAGATAAAAAGTTTGCAACGGCGGATGGCAAAGCCCATTTCAACCCTGTGGTATATAAAGATCCCGGTGAAGTAACGGATTCAGCATACCCGGTTGTGCTTACCACCGGCAGGGTGGTATCGCAATACCTTAGTGGAACACAAACGAGGCGCATTGGCAAATTGGTAAATCAATATCCCGAGCCATTACTGGAAATACATCCTGAGCTGGCCGCTAAATATGGCATCACCCAGCGGGAACTGGTGAAAGTGATTACCCGAAGGGGAGAGGCTGAATTTCCGGCTAATATTGTGGAAACTATTCGCAGGGACACGGTCTTCATTCCCTACCACTGGCCTGGCCGTAAATCGGCTAACCAATTGACTCCCGGAACGCTGGACCCTATTTCAAAAATACCAGAGTTTAAAGTGTGCGCCTGCCAGTTGGTACCCTTACGAAAGGAGGCACCGTCACCGCAGGAAGCGAATGCTTATAATAGTATTTAATGTTGATCCACAATTAAAAATAATCGCATGTTACCTTCTTATTACAAAACTGAGATGGAATTTTTTGTGGATATGCAGCGTTGTATTGGCTGCAAAGCCTGCGAAGCCGCCTGCGCCGAATGTGAAACAAACGGTCAGCAGTCCATGATACACGTGAACTATGTTGAGAGGGCGGTGACTATACAAACCACTGTGCAGGTGTGTATGCATTGCGACGATCCCGTATGCGCCAATGTATGTCCGGCAGATGCCATCAGCAAAGATGAGTTTGGCGTAGTGCATACCGCTAATTCAGCCCGGTGCATTGGTTGTTCAAACTGTGTAATGGCATGTCCTTTTGGTGTGCCCATCAAGGAAGAGAAATACGACATGATGATGAAGTGCAACATGTGTTATGACCGCACCAGTGCCGGTAAAAAACCCATGTGCGCTACCGTGTGTCCCAGCCAGGCCTTGTATTATGGTACCAGGGAAGAAATGAGGAAGATGCGGCCAAACAGTGTGCCGGTAAATACTTTCCAGTTCGGAAAACTGGAAGTAAAAACCAAAGTGAATATCATGATGCCTGCCGGATCAACCATGCTGAAGGTTGACTGACGATGATTACAGAACGATTTTATTATAGTAATTGAACAAAAGTTAATATGCCTGATAAGAAAGAGAAAAACCTGGATTGGAAAAATGATTTTCCCATCAGCCAATCAGAGACCACCGAAGTAACCCGCAGGCAGTTTGCAAAATTTTTATGCCTGGTATCAGGCGGTTTGGCAACGGGTAGCGCTTTCGTAGCTGCAAAATCAGTTTTTTTTCCTGACAAAAAAATAATGGGTTTGCACCGGGTGTGCAGTATTCATGAATTGCCGGTGGGTGGCACAAGGTCATTTGTGTTGGAAGGAAGTTCAACTCCCTATATTCTGATACACCTTGAAAGTGGTGAATTCAAAGCGTACGAACAAAAGTGTACACATCTTTCCTGTGCGGTATTTTATAAACCGGGTAGCGGCAAAATTGAATGTCCCTGCCATAACGGTTGGTTCGATGCTATGACTGGTGAGGTGTTGCAGGGCCCGCCGCCAAGGCCCCTTCCCCGGTTGGAAGTGCAGGTGAAGGGAAATGATATTTTTGTTACCGCTGCCCCTTCGCAAGCGTAAAAAATTATGAGCTATGAGTACTTTTCGCAGGGCGCAGAGCCAGGCCCATCCCAATAAAACCAGCACCCTGATGCTGGCTATAATAGTGTTGCTGATTTTAAATGTAACCATTCAGATATGGTTACTGTATAGTGGACTAAACAATGCGCTGGAACATAATAAAGGCATTGCATTTCCCGCTTTTATAGGATCGCTGACCATATTCTTTATCAATTGCGGTTTGCTTTATTACCTTCCACGGAGCGGCAGGAATAGGATATAATCAATAACTAAGAAAACCCTTCCGAAAGAAAGGGTTTTGAATTAATTCCCGGTAACCACTATGCAATTACTTCAACAGATTTGTTATTGAAAATCTGCCGGCCGTTATAGTTTACTTCCCATGTAACAGGCAATGCTTTTTTAAGCATGTGACTAACGCCACAATATTTTTCCTGTGAAAGATTTACAGCAGTCAATGCAGCATCACTGTTAGCTTCATCGCCTTTAAAATCGTAGGCGACATGCATCGCGATGTATTCAATGGGTTGTTGTGCACTCAGTTCACCCGTTACGATTATATTTAATTCTTTTACTTCAGTATTTGACTTGCGCAGCATAGATACGATGTCCATTCCGGTACAACCCGAGAGCGCCGTGAGTACAAAGGGTTTGGGAATGGGGCCGTTATCTTCGCCACCCACTTTTTCAGGTCCATCCATAATAATGGTGTGTCCGTTTACCAATGCATTAAATTGCATTTTGCCCATCCATTGCGTTTCTATTTGATGCTTTGCCATAATCTTTTTTTTAATGAAGCAAAAATCTGCCGGAACCCATTTATGCAAAGTGACTTTTATCACACGTTGCAGATCAAAAACATGATTGTGGTCAGGTGTGCCAAAATACCGGGTAATAAAAGTATTTAAATACTTTTATTTGGATAGTTTTGCTTTTTCAAACCACTTTAAACGAAATAATATGGAAGCAATAGCAGCAAATATCCTTGATGTAACCCTCCTTGAACCAAGACAAAAGCATCCCACCATCTTTGCCCGTTTTGATAAACTGGCAGAAGGGGAAAGCTTAACGATACACAACGACCATGATCCCAAACCGCTTTATTATCAGCTACTGGGTGAAAGAGGTAATATTTTCACCTGGGAATACCTTGAACAGGGACCGCAGTGGTGGAAAGTGACAATTACCAAACGGGTCAAGGGGCAGGATGACGAAACGCTGGGACAGATTGCTGCGAAAGATCTGCGCAAAGCACAGGTATTTAAAAAGTATGGTCTTGATTTTTGCTGCGGTGGTAAGAAAACAGTAAAAGAAGCCTGTGCCGAAAAAGGACTGGATGTAACGAAAGTAGAACAGGAGCTTCAGCAGGCTGATAAATTACCATCTTCCCGACCAATTCCTTATGGAGACTGGAGCCTGGATTTCCTGGCTGATTATATCGTGAACACGCATCATAGTTATGTACGGAAAAACCTGCCCGATATAAAAGCGTATGCACAAAAGGTAATGAAAGTACATGGCGGTCATCATCCTGAACTGTTACACATTCATCAATTGGTGGAAGACATATATGCAGAGTTAACTGCGCACCTGGTAAAAGAAGAAAGGGTATTGTTCCCTTATATCAAAGCTTTGGTGGCAGCCCAAAACGGTAAACAACCACTGGAGGCGGCGCATTTCGGAACGGTACAAAATCCCATCGACATGATGGAAATGGAACATGAGATGGTTGGAAAAAACCTCGAAGCGATCAGGAAACTATCCAATAATTATGCATTGCCCGAAGATGCCTGCGCCAGCTACAGCTTACTGTACCGCATGCTCGATGAATTTGAAGAAGACCTGCATCTGCACATTCATCTTGAAAACAATATCCTGTTTCCAAAAGCATTGGAAATAGAAAAGCAATCATTATGATTATCAACATAAATACCAAAATAGGCGCTTTGATCAGGCATAAACCCGAAGCCCTCGAAGCGATTGTGGGGCTTTCGCCAAAATTTACCAAACTCAGGAATCCCCTGTTGCGAAAAGTGATGGCGGGAAGGGCGAGTATTGCCATGGCATCCAAAATCGGCGGTTGTACGGCAAACGATTTTTTCAACGTACTCAAACCATTGGGTTTTGAAATTGATCGCAATGCAACTGTTGTGGTGGAGCAGGCGGAATCAAATCCTGTTCCTGATTTCCTGAAGGATATAGCACCCGGCAATATTATTGAACTCGATGTTAGGTCTGTCATTGAAACCGGGAAGGATCCGCTGCAGTTGATCCTGCAGCAGGTAAAAGCGCTTCAGACCGGGCAGGTTCTTAAAATCATCAATAGTTTTGAACCCACGCCACTGATGCACCTGCTCGGAAAGCAGGGATTTGCCTCATACAGTGAAATGATAACGGAAGAATTGATACATACCTGGTTTTATAAACAAACAAGTGCACCGCTGAACCTGGCAACGAACGTTAGCAGCCATTCCCAGGGATGGGATGACGTATTGCAGCGCTTTACCGGCAAGCTGGAGACCATTGATGTAAGGCAACTGGAAATGCCTTTGCCCATGCACAGCATACTGGCGGCACTGGAAACATTACCACGGGAAAAAGCGCTGTTTGTATATCATAAACGTATACCCGTTTTTTTGCTGCCGGAACTGGAAGCACAACAATTCAGTTACCGCATCAGGGAGATCAGCGATGGGGAAGTACACCTGTTAATTTATAAAGATTGATATGATCGCCGTTACCGGAAATACAGCAGCATCCACAACTACTTCTCACCGGGTAGTGCTTCCATTTTATTTGTATGCTGCCATTGCTTTTTTGGCGGCAACTGTTTTACTGCTGTTGTCTGCAACGGCTGTTACGGGTCCTTATTTTCATCCCCATATTTTAGCGATCACGCATACCATGGCGCTTGGCTGGGGTACGATGATCATTCTGGGTGCGGGTCATCAACTGGTTCCCGTACTGATCGAAGGAAAGTTATATAGCACCCGGTTAGCTTATGCTTCCTTTGTACTGGCAGCCGCGGGCATTCCTTTATTGATATATGGTTTTTATCATTTTGATATGGGATGGCCTGCCAGATGGGGCGGGGGACTGATCATAGCCGCCATCATCGCTTATCTGATCAACCTGTCTGCAAGCATGGCAAAAAGCCGTCAGGAAAATGTGCATGCCGTTTTTGTTTTTACCGCCACGATATGGCTTTTGGCTACCGCTGTTTTCGGATTAATGCTGGTCTATAATTTTAGCGTGCTTTTTATGCCGGCCGGTTCGGTTGATTACCTTCCGTTGCATGCGCATATTGGTATCATTGGGTGGTTTTTATTACTGATAACCGGTGTTGGTTCGCGGCTGATCCCCATGTTTCTTATTTCCAAATACAACCATCCCGGCAAACTCTGGTGCATCTATGGACTGATCAACGGCGGATTACTGGCATTTGTTTTTATTTTTTTATATACAAATAACAGGTTGTTATTGTTCCTCCCGTTAGCGGCTGTAGCGACAGCCATTGTGTTGTTTGGCAATTACTGCAACCAGTGCTACCGGCAACGCATCCGCAAAAAACTGGATGAGCAGATGAAAGTCTCTCTGGTTTCCGTGCTGATGATGCTTTTGCCGGTCCTCTTCATCATGATCATCGTGGGCTTGATGCTCCTGTTACCCGGAGCAAACACCCAACTGGCAACCGCCTATGGTTTTGTTATTTTTTTTGGATGGATCACAGCTATTATTTTAGGAATGACCTTTAAGACATTACCTTTTATCGTGTGGAACAAAGTATACCATAAACTGGCAGGCAAGGGTAAAACTCCGAATCCCAAAGATCTGTTCAGTGACAGGGTTTTTCAGTGGATGGCAGTAAGCTATCTTACAGGCTTTACACTTTTTACAGCGGGTATTTTCCTGGGATATGAGCCGGTGCTGCGCGCTGCCGCGGCATTTTTGGTATGCGCTTCCCTGTTGTATAACCTGAACGTCATAAAATTACTGATGCATAAACCGGGCACTGTATGAATATCATCACCAACAGCCCTATAAAATGTACTGTTGCATTGGCTGCCCTGCAGCATGTCGTGGACCCGGAGATCGGGTTAAATGTGGTGGACCTGGGGTTGATCTATCAAATTGATTTTGATGAAACGGGAAAGAAAATATTTTGTACGATGACGCTCACTACGCAATTTTGCCCGATGGGAGAATCTATTACAGACGCGGTAAGGGAAACACTGCAAACCGCTTTTAACGGCTACGAGCCGTGCATTGCATTGACATTTAACCCGCCCTGGAACTACGAGCTGATTTCAGCGGAAGGACGTGAATTTTTAAATCAAAGATAAATGCTCAGTCTTACCTGCAAAACCGCTATCAAAGCAGTGATTTACCTGGCATCAAAATTTGAATCGGGCGAAAAAGCCGGCATCAAAGAAATTGCGGATGATATCGATGCGAGCGGGCACACCGTAGGGAAATTGCTGCAAACCCTGGTAAAAGAAAACGTGATCAACAGCGTTAAAGGACCTAACGGCGGATTTTATATCACGGCAAAACAAATGAAGCAACCGCTGTTAAACATTATAAACGCTATTGATGGTAATGAAGTTTTTAACCAATGCGGACTCGGTTTAAGCAAATGTTCTGCCTCTCACCCCTGTCCCATCCATAATGATTACAAAAAGATAAGGGACCAGTTCAAAGAAATGTGCCGGCAAAAGAAAGTACACGATGTAGCTGAAATCGTTACTGGTGGATTGGCTTATTTGCTTGGATAGAAAAGGAGTGTAAATAGAACAACGTTGTATTAACTATTATGGTTTTAAATTGTGTTTTGTATACGCCATTGATGAATGACTCTGCTTTTTAGAAAATGCGCTTTAAGTACTCCGCATCGTAGGGATATCCTAAGGATTGGCGGCGTTCAATCAGGGAGTTACATTACTTTATCTGTGGTTTTGGAACGGCGTATGTACCGTGCATATACAGAGCTTAGTGCTGGCTGCCCATAGCGCTGGCAAGGAATGAGTATGGTGCTGTTACAAAATTGATCAATGTCAAAATGAGCTGGTACACTTATTGTGCTGGTCCTTAATCGATAACTTAAATATATGGCCGAAGCTTTTGCGCCGTTTATTATTAAAGGAACCATACGCAATCTTACCTTCTATGTTATGGAAGGCAGGAACTTTGTGCGTAAAAAAAGCTCGCTTACCCGAAGAAAAGTACTTTATTCTCCTCAATTTGAACGCACGCGGCATAATGCCGGTGTAATGGCAAAAGCATCCAAAATAGGCTCTCACGTTTATAATGCATTGCCGCAATACTGGCGGCAGGGGTGGATGTACCGGTCATTCACCGGCGAAGCATATACCCTGCTTAAAAAAGGGAAGAAGGAAGAGGAAATTCAACAGCTATTGTATCAGCGATATGTAGAAGCAGTGATTAATAAACAACCTGCGCAGGAAGCCATTGCCGCTTTGCCTGCTGAGCCTAAACGCGCTTATCGAAAATTGAACAGTGCTTACTGGAAGGGTAAAACAATAAAGAGTGTTCGCCGCAAAGCCAACAGGCAGCGATTGCTATATAATGCCGGTCTGCTGGCCCGGGCATCAAAAATTGCTTCGAAATTATACGCACGGATCCCGTTACAATACAAGTGTCGAAGCTACTTTCAGCAATTAACTGCTTTTGCTATGCAGTTATTAAGAGACGAATGGTACGAAGCGGATATTATAGCTGAACTGTTACCCGCCCTGCAGCAACGGGACGATCGCCGGTAACCAGCTTCCCAAAAGAATACAGCCGGTCTTGTAAATCATTCAAAGGGCTCTTACCATTTTACAACTTCCCGAAACAAACGTTTTGATGGGGCGGCAGTCAGTGTGATACCCATGGACTGTCATTTTTCGCCATGCTGTGATCCTTTTTTATTGACCAGGCGGAACCACATATCCGAAAATGATGTGTATTGAAAATGAAATGCATATGCACTTTTCTTAAAAACTTCCCGATTCTGCCTTCCTGCCAACGCCGCTCATGAACAATGTGGCGTTGATATTTACCGGTTTTAAGCATTTAAGAATTTTTCAGGGTACCTTACCTGGGAATATCTGGAAAGCATTAACACAATTATGCCCGAAGACATCCTTTCCGGCGACCTCAATATCACTGCTCCACATCTGAGCACTTCGCAATTGGCCAGTCGCCAACTGTCCAATTATATCTTGTTGTTTATCAGACTATTGAAGTTAATCAGCCGGAAACGGCCAATTGCTTGCCCGCTATAATTTGAATGATTTTTCATGGATAAACGTATTATACTTCGCTTTTATCAGTATTAGGGGAGTGAAATCGGAAAAAATGATAAAAAGCGAATTAAACTTCGTTTTTATAGCAAATTTGAACTCTTATTCGTATTTTACACAAAAAAGCGAATTATAATGCGTGATATAATGATAAAGGTTGGGGACAAAATCCGGCTACGGCGGGAACTATTAGGTCTGGTACAGCCTCAGCTTGCCGCATTGTCTGGTGTTAATACACGCACAATCCAGTTGGTTGAGCAGGGAAAAGGAAACCCTTCTCTTGAAACCCTTCTCCGGTTGATCAACCCCCTTGGACTGAATCTTGAACTGGTATTAAAAACTCCCTTGCAAAATAGTAATGTATGAGAGCAGCCCAGGTACTATACAATGGTCAGTTAGCCGGCGTTTTGTCTAAATCGGCAGGGATATACCGCTTTGTATATGACAAAAACTATCTGGCCACTGCCACTCAGCCTGTTAGTCTCACATTGCCGCTCAGAGAAGCGCCCTACGATAGCGATGTCCTGTTCCCGGCTTTTGTTAATAGATTAAGTGAGGGGTCCAATAAAGCAATGCAGAGCCGGTTATTAAAAATTGACGAAAATGATTATTTCGGTTTGTTACTCGCTACAGCTGGTAGTGATAGTATAGGACCAATTACCATAAAAGAAATTCATGAGTCTGCCGGAAATTAACTGTTGCCCATCTACGCTTCAACCAGGATACCATACCTATAGCCCCGTAGCCCAGCTATCTTTGTTTGGCAGCCGTTCCAAAAAGGTATCTCATATTTTGCCGTTAGCCTCACCAGGAAAAAACGATGAACAGGCCCGTGAGTATAATGAAAAAAGAAAGCGGATAAGCATTAGTGGGGTTCAGGAAAAATACAGTTTGCGACTTCAAAAAAACAGCCTTTTACTTACCGATACGGAAGGAACCCATATTTTGAAACCGGTGCCGGCAGAGAGATTGACTATGGTCAACGATTTACCTGCCAATGAACATGTGAGTATGTTAATGGCCCGGCAGGTATTCGGAATAAAAACTGCTGCCTGTGGTATGATCTTTTTTGATGATGGCGCTCCTGCCTATATTACCCGCCGTTTTGATTACAAGCCTGAGGGCTCTGGTAAATATCAGGTAGAGGATTTTGCCACGCTGCTTGCAAAGACACCTGAAAAAGAAGGGGATAATTATAAATACAATGCATCCTACCTTGATATTGCAAAGCAAATTCAGCAACATGTGTCGGCGGTGCCAGTAGTGATGCATGAGTTTTTCCGGCTCCTGGTGTTTAATTATCTTATTGCGAATGGCGATGCGCATCTTAAAAATTTCTCCCTTATGGAAACGGAGCAGGGAGACTACATTCTGTCTCCGGCTTATGATCTCTTATGCACAGCGTTGCACATAGACGATAGCCGGCTGGCGCTGCATGAGGGGCTTTACGAAGGTGATTATAATGAAAAAGCTTACTTGAATTTCGGCACCTATACCCGCGCTTCATTCATTGTATTTGCGGAAATGATTGGTATAAACCCGATCCTGGCAGGCAAAGTTGTGGATGAAGTGATGCAGGGAACTTTGAAAGCTATGGAATTGGTGGAACGCAGCTTTTTAAGCAATGAGGCAAAGAAGAAGTATATAGATATACTGGGAGATAGGCATAGGTGTTTGGGTTTAAAGTAAGGATATTACATTGTATTATGAAATGCCCGTAAACATGTAGGCCGGTCTTTTTATAGAAATAATCCATTCATTACAATAGAGCATCGATTAAATTTACCCGGTTTTCCGTTCCTTACAGTGCCTCGCTTGTTTTACTAAAAATTCATCCGGGCATATGGGCTGGCAGCGTTATAATATGGCTTGCCTTATATTCCCCGGTTTGTTTAAAACCCAATTTTTCGTAAAAGGCCGAAGCCTCCGGATTGTCAGTGAATAATCGCAATACCGTAAAACTATAGCTAGCCTCCTCCATTATTTTATTCATTATTAAAGTTGCGTAACCTGCCCGGCGCTGAGCCTCCCGAACATACAGGTGTCGCACCCGACCAACCTTTGGTATGAGACTATAGGGATCTATATTCAGGCCACCGATACCTGTCAGATCTTTTCCTATGAATAATCCCCATAACTTTTCACCCGGCCTGTCAAACTTGTTCGCCCCGCTATTCCAGTCATCGATTGTTCTTTGTAAAAAATTATAACCAACGCGCTTTGATTCCCCGATCAAGGAATGCAATCCTCCAATATTTTCATCTGTAATTTCAATCAGTTCGCTTTCATGATCTACTGGCATGTTCAAATTTAAGAGAGAATCGCCGCTCTATTATGAATTTTCCGTTACTGTAACTGCAAGGAAACATCCCCCAGGAATTTGGATCAGGTTGAAAAGTTGGGGGCTTCTCCTGCCTGTTTTTTCACATTGCAGGTTGAGTTACACCCATCACCTGCTGTTTTTTTTCATGCTGCCGGCAGCTTTGTATCAATAACCTGCCAGGCTTTTATTCCACCAGTGGAGTGATAGCCTTAGCCTGTCGTTTTTTTCATTCCACACATGAGTTGTACCCTTCAACATGCCATACAATGGCTATTACCCGGCAGGTGGCGCCATTAACCCGGTTGGCGGTATCCTCATCCCGATTGGTAATACCCTTTACCCGGCTGGCAGTATCATTAACCCGGTTGGAAGTGTCATTAACCTGGTTGGATGTGTCATTAATCCGGCTGGAAGTATCATTAACCCGGTTGGCGGTACCCTCATCCCCGTTGGTAATACCCTTTACCCGGCTGGCAGTAGCATTAATCCGGTTGGAGGTGTCATTAATCCGGCTGGAAATGTCATTGAACTGGTTGGCGATATCATTAATCCGGTTGGAAGTGTCATTAACCTGGTTGGAGGTGTCATTAATCCGGCTGGAAGTATCATTAACCCGGTTGGCGGTACCCTCATCCCGGTTGGGAGTACCCTTTACCCGGCTGGCAGTAGCATTAATCCGGTTGGAAGTGTCATTAACCTGGTTGGATGTGTCATTAATCCGGTTGGGAGTACCCTTTACCCGGCTGGCAGTGTCATTAATCCGGCTGGAAATGTCATTAAACTGGTTGGCGATCTCATTAATCCGGTTGGAAGTGTCACCATGTAATAAAAGAGGACTAACTATTCCCCAACAATTTGACCTGATCCAAAACAACTACTTTCCATACAATCCCCCAATTTTTAAACCTGATCCAGAATTTGACTTGATCCCTGAAAATCAACCGGCTAAAAGTAAAGATGGGTAAAATGAAAAAGGACCACCATTGCTGATGATCCTTTTTCGCGGACCGGACGGGATATGTGCGGCCGTTATATCTTAAGGAAAATCAGCTATTTAAATTTTGGGTCGATTTTTTGGTCGATTCAATGAGCGGAGGTGGCTTATTCTTACCTGGGTTTATTCAGGTGAACGTTGGCGGGGTAAAGGTAGTCTTAATTTTATTTATTCTGACTGGCAGTTCTCAATCAGGTTTTCCAAAGCTGCAATGGCCGCCACATTTAAATTCCTTATATTGTCGATCAGATATTGCAAAGCATTAATGATTCTTCCTGTTTTTGAATCTTCATTTGGTGAATGCTTGAATACTGAATTCTGTTTACCATTCAGTATCCGGGATAATATATACACAACACCATCAAGCACAAACCCACCCCCTACGGGCTTTCTGGCTCCTAAAATAGCGGCATCTATTAAGGTATAAAGCTTATCTCCAATCTCATTTCTCAATTCAGCAGTTACTACCCTTTTTTCTACATCAGTTATGCCAGCGTTTTTATATAAAAGATACCAGTAATTGGTTACTAAAGTGGTGTAGGTTAGCAAATATCTTTCCTGCTTTTTATCAATTATTAATAAACTTTCTGGTTCAAAAGAAGGTTTTATAAGGAGAGAAAGTTGGTTTTCAATTATTTTATCAAATGGTAATAATGAGAAAAGATTCTTTTCATACGTACTTAAAATATCATCTCCTGATTTGTATTCAAACGGCTCAAAATGTTTCTGCGCTTCTATAAATAAAAGATGATTTTTATATTGACTTTCACAAATAGCCAATTTTTCCGGAGAATCAATTATGGAAAAGATCTCGAATTGTTTTTTGTATTCTTCGAATGTAATCATGAATAGCAAGATAATACGTTTATCCCGTCTATTATGAGATTATCTTTAAAAGGGATTTTCATCTTTTCAAAATTCTTGATTCGCTTAATGGATTTTGACTTTACATTAAGATTGTATATGCCTGGGTTTTAACCTTGGGATATTGACCAAACTTTATTTGAGGCGAAGAAGTGAACGCATCTTTACCCATACCACAATACGGTTGTTACTAGTAGATATTCTCAGTGACTTGCTTTTTTTGATAAGTAGCAAAAAATAATAACTTGCAAAAAATATTTTCTGTTAAACGTGGTGTATAATAGCGGAAATATTATTATGTTAGCTGTTACTCAAGGCAACCACCTCAATTAATCAAAGCTTATGAGTTACATAGCAATCCCATTTGCAGTAGATTATCAAAAAGTAAAGAATGTGTTCGGTTCAAAGGACCAAACACTCTTTGAAAATGTGAAAGCCACAGAATTATATGATAACTATGCAAGTCAAGGACAGAACGGTGAACCTCAATACCATTATGACATGGAAGAAATTCTAAAAGACATTATATTTAACTATGTAAAGCCTGAGGAAAGAAAAACAAAAAGCAGTTTTTTAGGATTAGTAAAATCGTCCCAAGGTTCAGGCCTAAAAGAAGATATGGGGCATGCATATGGTTATGCGCTCATTGCTATTTCAGGTTATTTAGGAACTCATTTACTTCCATATTGTGACGGCTTTTATTGTGGTGACTGGTTTGAAGAAGCACATAAAATAATAAAATTAAACGGATTGAAAGTTGATATTGGGGAAATGTTTGAACAGCACGACGTATTCGATATTCCTAAGCCCGTTGACTTTCCTGCAATGTTTTGTTTTTCAAAAAGTGACATAGCACATGTAAATTCCATAATGTCCAGTGTTGAAATTGATATAGAAAAGACTGACGATCATAACGAAAGTTTTGATGAAGTTCAAGAGATGCTAAAAAATATCCGTGACAGTTTTAAGACATGTGCAGACAACAATGTTGAAATGATAACTTTTTCTCACTGACCCAATGAGCAACAGCTAACAAAAGGTTTTGTGCAATTGGGGTTGAACAGAAGTAAAATCATCGGCAGTGAAAATCCAAGCTTCATATTCGGCGGACGGAATTCTGCCGGGCAGCAGTTCTAGCTTCAGTTCCGGGCGGACTGTTGGTCAATTCCAAAACTGCACAAAGCCTCCAACGTTGGCAGTAATGCAAAACCAGTTACCTATCAAATATCAAAACCTTTATGAGACAATTTTTTATTTTAGTAATATCAATATTGGTATTATCATCATGCAATTCAAAAACTAACTCTTCGGATGATGTGTCAAAATCTATTAATAAATTGAATAAATTTTTGAGTAATGACATTTTAACTAAAGACAGAATAGAAAATGAAAATGATTCAACATTAGAAGAATTAATTTTTTCAAACCTTTATGTAAATATAAAAGTTGATCTAAAATCTACTGACGAAGATTATAAAAATCAATTCAAAAAATTCACCATCCCACAACAAATATTTTATTCTACATTGACACTTGAAAATAATGTAAAGTACTTTGGATTTAAGGGTTACTTTGAACACAAACAAAGTGTCGGACAATTCGCAATTTATGCGTTGAATGGATACAACGAGTTAGGTTTACCAGAGATTTCTAATACCGTTAGCAAAGCAATAGACATAAATAATTCAGACTTGAAATTAAGTGATTCTAGTTTTCACAAATTGGACACAATTCTTCTTAATCAAATAGTCGAAAAAAATAGTTCTAAAGAGAGACTAAAATTAATTCGTAATAACATAGACAGTTTTGTAACAAAATGATAGTGCAACAAGTGGTTATGCGCAAGTGTGGCTTGACAAACAAACATCAAATATCCCTATATGCTTAAACGACTAAATTTTAAGTTGATTTTTTTATTCTTTGTCGCTTTATGGTTTTTCGACAAAGCGGGAGAAATTCTTGGTTATTTAAAAGACCCCATATTTGCAGAGCAAATCAGACATTCAAATGGAGACATGCCAGCGCTAAAAGTCGAAGGGCTGACCGTTATTAGTATAACAGGCCTGGTATTTGCGTCAGGACTTGCCAGTCTTGTAGGCTTACTAGCCGGACTAGTCATTTCAGTTATTATTTGCAGAAGACACAAATGGCATTGGTTAAATCCCGTCTTTGCTTTGGTGATTGTGTACCTGACTGGTTGGCTACATATTGACGGTACAAATTATATTGTAAGACTACTAAGAATGACAGGGGAGATATGTAATGGTATTTGGTATTACGTAATTAATGGCCTTGTAAGCATTTCATTAGGACTATTAACATTTGTCTTTATCAGTTTAAAGAAGGGTTCAAACAACAATGAGCAAATGACAGTCAAACCGCAAAGCGCTTAACCGGCGGTTTTGCGTCAGCAGGGCTGAAGTGCTAACCTGCAGCTTTGTGCTATTAAAAAACTTTAGATGAAATAGCTCCAATGCGATCTATACAGTTGAGGTAATTCCAGGTAACCATTAATTTCGAACTCATTAACAATCTGATTATCTATATTTTGTATAAATGGAGATTAAATCAAGGGAAACATTTCGAACAAGAAAACGCCTTCAAATTCAACAACTTGAAGGCGTTTCAATTTTTCCGCGGGCTGTAGGTTACAACTTTCGAACCGGTTTGGGGAAGAACTCAATAAAATAATAGATTTCTACAATGGGTATTTTATAAAGATTCAAACAGCAACATGAAAAATTCATTTGTTTCGGTGATGGGGATTGAGTTCGAACAAATAGGATATTTCAAATAAAGATTTACAAAAAGTACCAGTCCGCTGGATGGCCTAAAGCTACCTTGAGTTG
This sequence comes from Niastella sp. sgz303648, assembly GCF_059587045.1. Taxonomy (NCBI): domain Bacteria; kingdom Pseudomonadati; phylum Bacteroidota; class Chitinophagia; order Chitinophagales; family Chitinophagaceae; genus Niastella; species Niastella sp. sgz303648. Next base: position 96,302 of record NZ_JCAPSW010000017.1, read on the forward strand.
TATTTGTGCTACCTGGTTATAACGGCGCTTTTCGTTAAGAAGTTTTAAAATAATAGCTTGTAAAAATAGGTTTCTGCTAAAAGTAGCGTATAATAGCAGAAATATAATATAAGTATACATAGGAACCTTTCATGTCTTCTGATTTCTATAATGAATTGGCTTTTTATACTTTGTCCCATGCTGATCCTTACTTTATTCATCAGAATGTAGTGGATGCATATACGGCACAAAGCGCAACAATACATACAAAGAAAATTGCCTTATTTTTTGCATTGGCTGGTCTATACCTGACCGTCGAAAAAGGGTATACTGGAAGGCAGGTCCAGCTGGCACATATGAAAATGGCCAACAATAAGCAAATGATACCTGATTTATCTATACCAGGCGATAAAGGAGCTTTAACAATAGAAACCGTTTTACAGGCTCCGGCCGGCGAACTTAGAGATAACATAATTAAAGAATGGTGTATTTCGGTATGGAACGCCTACTCTGATGAGCGCGATACTGTGATTAATTCCACAGAGGCACTCCTGAAGGATACTAAAAATGAAAGCTGAATCCAAGTACCTACAGAGCTATGCCCGCCTAATTTAATAAGTATGTTATAGCTGTGCAATGCTAATGATTTTCCATCTGAAATCTAATGAATAAAAGTGTTGATAGTTTTTAGTTATAGGAAGTAAGGCCATTCTAATTAACGAATAATAAACTAGATATTTTTTTACATATGAGAGGAACGCGTTTTTATCTACTTGCCTCAGCCATTCTGATTATGTCTGCCTGTTCAAAAAACAGCCCCGCGCCCACCTTTACTCCAGGCTACACCATTTATTTCGCAGGTCAGTCAAATTCTAATGCGGTTTACTGGAGAAATGGGCAACAAATAAATTTAGCCAACAATGCAGATGCATACTGCATTACACTATCTGATACCAATGTATATATAAGCGGCACGCTGAATTTTGCTGGTCTTGATATAAGGGCAACCTATTGGAAAAACGGCCAGCAGATACAACTGGAATCCACCGGTACATCCCATGCTTTCGGTATCGTGGTAAGTGACAATGATGTGTATTGCAGCGGCGATTATTTCGGCCCTGTTAACTCAGGTAGGGATACTGCAGTGTATTGGAAAAACGGAAAGAGGACTCCACTTTCTCCGTTTACTAACGGCGTCGCTCGATCTATTTATGTTTTTGGTTCGACTTTATATATTGCAGGTCAGGTTGGGGGTAGTTTTGATTCCGCTGTAGTCTGGAAAAACGGCGTGCAGACTTGGTATGGTATACCGGGTTCCATGAATGCCATTGCGACATCTGTCAATGATACTTTTTTCGTTGGTAATTTTAACGGTGCAACGTATTGGACGCAGGCAAGGTTTAAAACACTTAACCTTAGAGGGTTTGCGGGTTCCATTGCTGTTAACGGTTCCGATGTTTATATCGGAGGGGGAGTAAACGACTCACTCGGTAACACGCAAGCAGGTTACTGGAAAAATGATGTATATATTCCGCTGTCAAATAGCTATAAAACTTCCGCGGTAACTGCTATCGCCGTTGCAGGTAGTGATATTTATGCAGGCGGATATATTTACGATGGTGCCAAATATGTTCCGGTATACTGGAAAAATGGTGTGATGACGAAGCTGTCAGAAGAAGGAGAGGTAAAAGCCGTTTGTATAAAAAAGGAAAATCCTTAATTTGAACAAATAGAACAGACGGACTACCCCTAGGATTAGTTATTGACAAAACAGCAATGAACAAGCGAGGACAAATGGGAATTTATTGGAACTCATTGAACCATTTTAAGGACACTGAAAAGGAAGCCAGCAGATAGCATTGGGTTTGCTGCTCAGCTGGCTGACGAATAGATCCTTATCTTTTTGTTCGCTATCAACTTTAGTCCGGGCATGAGGTACAATTTTGATCATTTGTTGTTAACTTCAAATTTAGGTTTTTAAAAGGGCTTCGGCTCCGGGCTGGACGGTCAATGAATTCCAGCACAGCAGCAAGATCTTCCCGTTATCGACTATTTTATGACAGTACGACTATTAAATACGCTTCTTTTATTTGCAGTTCTTTTAATGGACTCCTGTCTGACTTTTGACAAGGCAATAATTTATAAAAAAGACTACGAACATGGAGAAAATAAGATGTTGCGATTTGATGGCTTTTATTCGGACACTCTAAAACGAGAAGTTTTCCAAAGGGATTATTATTATACTGTAAATCCAATTTATTTTTATTTAGATGGCTCAGTATTAGTAGCATCAACTTTTAAAGATACATTTGACCTCAGTAGCACAATAAATAATAAAACTCAATTTGGAACCTGGGGAAACTATAAAATAAGCGGTGACAGCATCATAATTGAAAGCTTTTGGGTTAATGGTGGGACTTGGCGAGAAGAGAGAGTTTTACAAAAAGGAATAATTATGGATGATAAACTTATTTTGACTAACGAGATTTATCGAAATGGAGAAAACAAAATTATTGATGAGGAAATTTATTTTAAAAAATTTAGCTGCAAACCGAACTCGACGCAAAATTGGATAAGACATAAACGCAAATATAATAGGTAGGCAAACAGCCACTAACATGTGGTTTTGCGGCAAGTACATCGAGCACTCAACAAAATTGATTTATATGTAGAAATCCCGCTTTAATCTGACAGTTGGAGCCTTCTTCATAGTCTCTGATTTCGAACCCACTAAATATTTGATAATCAAGCCTTGTTTTAAAGAAGAGTTAAACCTGTAGAATTAATTCGAACAAAAAAACGCCTTCAAATTGTTGGATTTGAAGGCGTTTCAATTTTTCTGCGGACCGGACGGCAAATTGAACCCATTTTTGAACTGGTCTTACCCGGACTTAACCTTACGATTAATCGCTGTTTTTCAATATTCTGCAACTTTTTCCGCAGCAAACCAGCGATAGCTTTACCTAACAGGAATGCACTTTAGTAGAACAAAACTCGACCTGTTAGTATATGCGCAGACATCCACTTACACTCATCGTAAAAAAAGGAAAAGAAAGAAAGGACGGCACCAGTATCGTCTTCTTACAGTATTGTTATTCGGACAAGCAAAAGCCATTGCTTGACACTGGTGTGGCTATCCCGCCTGCTTACTGGAACAAAAAAAGCAGAAAGATTTCAGACAACTTGCCTGCAGAGTATGGTAACGTCGAAGTGTTGGAGACGATTCTAACTACCAAGCTCCGAAAGGCAGAAGACATGATCAACGGAGCCCTTAAGAGAAAAGTATCGCCCGTAGAATTCTTAAAAATAAATTTTCCCCTGGCCGATAATTGGCAATTGAGCCAATTAAAAGAAAATAAGGACGAGTTGAACGTGTACAGCCAGTTCGATAATTATAAAGAGGAAAGAAGAACAGAAGTGTCCAAAGCCACGCTCAATGTAATCGGAATGGTTAAACACCACCTTAAGAGCTTTGAGAAATATTCAGGTAAGCCCATCACCTTCGACAGCTTTGACTTTGATTTTTACCGAGAGTTTGTAAAGTTTCTCACCTATGACTACGTTCTTTTAACCAGGAAGGAGGTAACAAAAGGATTGCGTGTAAACAGCATCGGGAAAACCATTAAATGGCTAAAGGCATTTCTTAGAAATCGGATGGCAAAAAAAATAATTCCTTACATAGACCTGATACTGTACCTGGGAATGGAAGAAGACACTGACGCGATTTACTTAAACTGGAAAGAAATATCTGCAATTTATCGGCTGGATTTATCGGGTAGCCCGGACATGGAGCATGTAAGGGACGAATTTATTTTAGGTTGCCTTACAGGTTTTCGCTTTAGTGATTATAGTGAGGTAGCTCCTGAAGAGATTAGAGACGGGATGCTGTTCGTAAAACAACGAAAAACCACTGATCGCGTCGTTGTTCCACTGCGACCCGAGGCGCTTGCCATTCTGCGGAAATATAACATGCAAATGCCGCCGGTAAATAACGTTGACTTCAATTGCTGGATAAAGGAGGTAGCCAAACTTGCAGAGATAAACGAACCAATCAAATTTTCATATAAGCGGGGTAATGAAATGATAGAAGAAATCCGTCCAAAATATGCCTGGGTTACCTCACATACCTGTAGGCGTTCTTTCTGCACAAATGAGTTTTTAGACGGTACACCAATCACCCTAATTATGGCTATTAGCGGGCACAAGACAGAGAAAGCCTTCAGGAAATATATTAAGGCGGACGCTCTTGAAAAGGCTCTCATGATTCAGAAAATATGGAAGGATAGACCATCATGGCAACGTGCTGGATAGATTATCACTGACAATCCCAAGAAGACATAGCTGCGCAGTTGAACATACCTGCGCAATGTTGGTCACATAGAAATCACAAATTTTAGAACGAAGTACAACGTGCTTCATTTAATCCAAGAAATTAAGAAAACATATTGGTTTTATCCGCGTTAAAGAGTTTCTCAAAAGTGTTTTTTATAATTATTTTTCCCAAATTACACTTAATGTATAATTGAAGGATTTTACAAATAAGCAATATTCATAAAATCGACTATCAGGCTCGTCATTACTTTTCATTTCAAACCAATCTGACTTCCAAATGTCCTGTTTAGCCGCATCGCCATGATATGCTTTTTTGCCTGAAAATATTTCATACGCAACTGAGCCAGTTGGCGGAGGTTCGTTGTACTGAAACAGTGAGTAACAATAGAAGTCATCTGATTTTTTAAACCACTTCATTTTGTTGTCTTTGCAAAAAACAACAAATACAGGATGATTGCCTCTTTTGACAAATTTGAGTATAGCTGCTGTTTTACTCACTTGAAAACGGGCCGCCAGATGATCAATAACCTTCGGTTCAAATTTTTTTCGTTCACACTCTTTATAAAAAAGTTCTGAAGGCATTAAAAATTCTGCGGCAAACTCATTTGCTTCTGTTTCATGGGGGCCAGCCTTATACCAATTGATTAAATCCTCCTCTGTATCAGAAAATATTGGTCGCTTATCGCGGTGCATTTCATAATGGCCTAATTCATGGCAAGCAGCAAATCTTTTTTTTGTTTCAAATTGTATATTGGAGTTAATAGTAATAATTGACCTGTTTCCGACTGATACTATTTCTCCTTCTTTGCCATCCAATGGTGCTTCTTCATAAAAAGCATGGCGTCCAAGAATTATTGTTTCCAGTGGAAATTCTGTCGGATCATTAAGCCCACAATCATCCAACACAATTTTTGCTTTTATCTCAGCTTGTGAATATTTGAAATTCATTTTTGGTCTTTGTCCTGATCCGTCATGAACTTTAAAGTAAAATGCTTGATGAGAATGTTTCGAATATCATCTTTACTCAAACTTTCAACGTTTCTGAAACTCATCGCCAGGTCTTCTTTTTGAACCAAATTTGTTAGCGAGAAATCCATGCTGGTCAACAGGCTGTCGACCCAGGCTGTTGCCTTTTCCTTTACCGCATCTGCTGCCTTCATTTCTGCCTCTGTTTTTTTGGCATTAGCCAACAGTTGCATTTGTTTAATTTTCTTTAATCCATCTGAGACTAATTTTTCAGTATTAATTCCCTCAGATTGTAAGTACGCTTTAGCAGTTTCTTTGCTATTACTATCTTGTTCTGCAGAACCATGGATAAGGTTTACAAAATCACACTTAGTTTTATTTTTTTTACTTGTCATGCAGACTGTGTGGTTTTATTGAATATTAAAGCGGCGCGGTTAATAACTGTCTTTAACCGACGCATCCCGTTGTTGTATTCAGCTTCAGTCATTTTGAACTCCTGAATTATTTCTCTTCGTATCATACCGTAAGAATATAAGCCCAAAAAAATGTTTTCTACGTCCTTATCACCCTGAATTTCCTTTTCAATATATTCTTTGATAGCCTTGTAATCAATATCATCGGGAAACAATGCTTCGATATGAGGTAGAATGCGGTCTAAATAGGACCCGTTGTCATCATCATCTTTATTGCTATTTGCAAATACATCTTTGCTCAATCGATTTTCTTCCTTTCTCGCATCATTACCAACCAAAGTGCGAATTAAGTTATACTTCAGATAATCAACCAAATTGCCTTTGGTATGATCAAACTTTTGTGGTTCTTCAAGGTATTTGTCGATTGCCGTAAAAACATAGTCTCTGACTTCTTTGCCCATCAAGAAAGTGGTTGTATTTGATTTCCGGAACCATGTTAAACTTGAAGCCAAGGAGCTGGTAAAAGCTGAAAGCTTTAAAATAATATCCTCCCAGTCTATTTCGCCTTGAGCAGTTGTTGGTGTACTCATGAAGGGGGTTGTTCATGATTAGTAATGTTGGTAAAGTAATTTTTTTTACGGTTACCTGCAAAAAAAAGCTTGTCACCAACATATAATAAGTATAAAACAAAATTTTTTATACGATGGAAAATCAGGCTCAAAATTCAGAGGATCAGCAGTTCCAGGAAGGAGTTGTTGATATTGAGGCATTTACAAAAGAAGGTAAAAATCCGCCTCATGGAAAACAGTATATGGTAAAGGTAAATGAAAAGCATTATGTTTTTGAAAAACAGATAGTCACAGGCCAGGAAATTCTACAGAAAGCAGGTTTTTCGCCAGTAGAATGCTATTGGCTTTATCAAAAGCTAAAAGGATGTGATTTTGAAAAAATCGACCTGAATGAACCAGTCGATTTGGCTAAGCCGGGCATAGAACAGTTTGTGGTTAAACCTACAGAAGTATTTAATTATTTCGTAGACGACGAACCAGAAACTACTGAACAAAAGGAATTAACGGCAAACCAAATTTTGGAAGCAGCGGGATTAACACCCGTCTCAGACTATTATCTGGTTAGGCTAAATGTCGATGGGTCCCAAACATCGTTTAAAGACAGCCCGACCACACCTATCAAAATGATTTGTCCGGCTGTAAAGTTTGTGTCTGCCTTCAGAGGTGAAACAGGCGTATCATAAAAAATCATCTATGGCTAAATTAGACTTTATCAATCAATTGCAGGCTCTTGGCTATCCAACTCAGGAGCCTGCAGCTGATTTCGTTGCTATTGAATACGAAATCCCTGTTGGAAAATTTACCGGGCAAAAAGTGCAAATGGCCTTACAGGTGAATGATAGTTTTCCCATGAACGCCCCACCAGGCCCTCATTTTAAGCCGCACCTTCTACCGGTAAGTGGTGGTGGAGGTAGCCATCCTTACGGTGGAATAAACGCCAGCCCTTTGGGAGCGGATTGGCAGTATTGGAGTCGGCCCTTCAAAGAATGGAACAGAAGCAATAAAGATGCTAAAACATATTTAGCGCACATCAGAAATTTATTTGCAACCATCTTATGAGAACTTATAGCGTTATAATCACTGATGATTTCCAGCAGCAGTTAGTTTCCCATTTAATCCGTAATGATGGCCAGGAAGACCTTTGCTTTGCAACATATGTCCCGTCAACTGGTAATGCGCGAACTACTGGTATTCTTTCGTTTATAATATTGCCGACAGAAGGTGAACGGAAAGTGCATGGAGATGTAGGCTTTATGCCGGAATATTTAGAAAGAGTGATACAAATTGCAAGGGACAGAAAAGAAGGCATTGTTTTCTTGCACTCTCATCCTTCTCCGGGCTGGCAGGGAATGAGTGGCCCTGATGTTATTGCTGAAACAAGAATATCACCTGCTGTAAAAGCTGCAACGGGATTGCCTTTGTTAGGCATGACACTCGGCACCGATGGTGCCTGGAGTGCGAGATTTTGGGTAAAGCATGAAACTCAGAAAAGAACATATAACCGGCTTTGGTGTGAAACAGTTCGGGTCATTGGAAAGAAATTATCAGTAACCTTCAACGACAATTTGCTTCCACCGTCATTTGATATTAATAAACAGCTCAGGACAATTTCAGCGTGGGGATCTAAAAAACAAGAAGATTTATCCCGCCTTAGAATTGGAATTGTTGGACTGGGAAGTGTCGGTAGTGTTGTTACTGAAATCCTTGCACGCACCGGAATTGCAAACTTTACGCTAATTGATTTTGATAGTGTTGAAGAAAAGAATCTGGATAGGTTAACCAATGTTTTTAAAGAAGATATTGGTAGAGCGAAGGTATTGGCAGTTGCCGATGGAATTCAAAGAAGCGCTTCTGCCCCCAAAGTAAAAATCGCTTGTTGTGAATATAGCATTTGCGAAAAAGAAGGATTTGAAGCAGCACTAAGCTGTGATATTCTCTTCAGTTGCGTTGATAGACCTTGGCCAAGGCAGGTTTTGAACTTTATTTCTTATGCTCACCTGATCTCCGTGATTGATGGTGGAATTTTTGTCCGAACAAATAAAAGCAATACCAATATTGCTGGCGCTGATTGGAAAGCTCAAACGATCGGTTACAAAAGACCATGTTTAGAGTGTTTAGGACAGTATAAGACTGAAAACGTTTCTCTCGAAATCAGCGGCATGTTGGATGATCCCGATTACATTAAAACATGGGATCAATCTAAAATTGTAAATGCTCACGAAAACGTTTACGTTTTTAGCTCTCATTTAGCCTCAATGGAAGTTTTGCAAATGCTTTCGCTATTTATGGCTCCTGCCGGCATAAGTGATGTTGGTCAACAGCTATATCATTTTACATTAGGAATGTTGGATATAGAAAATGAAATACATTGCCATGAGAACTGTTTCTTTCCTTCAATTACAGGTAGAGGAGATTTTGCAGGGGTAACGCCGTATACAAGGCATAAAGTTGCTGAAGATGCGAGAAATTTAAGAAATGAAATAAACGCCAGAAGAGTTCATTCTAGTAATAGTAACCCAAAGAAAAAAAATTGGCTCGCAAAATTAAAAGGGTTCTTAGGTATTCGAAACTAGAGAGAACATCTTATATGCTGGCTTTTATCGGCCGGCCTAATTAATATAAACTGATATCTAACTAAATATTCATGAGCTTAGTTGTAGCCCGAAAATTTGAAAACCAATTATCTATAGTAAGTGACACGAAACTTACTTATCCAAACCATGAGGTTAGGAAGCAAAAAACAAATCCTTCTGAGGGAGTAATAAAAAGTATTATTATCAACTCAAATATCTGCGTCTCTTTTGCAGGAGAAATTGATGCTGCAGAAAAAGCTTTTTCCGAAATTAAAGAAGATAGTACTATTGATGAAATAATCAATATCTTAAAATATTACCACCAGGTATCTGACTATAAAACCGAATTTCTTTTGTGTTATGGGCCTGTTCCAACTATTTATAAATTTAAGAGTAACGAATATGGTTCCGTTCATTCGTCCTGGATAGGCAATCACCAGGCATTTAATGCGTTCCAATCAAGTGTGATGGGTATTGCCCCTAAAACCAAAAAGAAAGAAAAGAAGCAACAAAATAAGAATTTGCCTGTTACTAACAAGCCGACGATAATACTTGAGGAAATGAACCTCACGATGGAGCAAGAAACGAATCCACTTTTTTCAAAATTATCATCAGCCATGGATGAAGTCATAGAAAATGGCAAAATAGACAGCGTTGGTGGATATAAGATTCATGTAGTGTTTAAAGAAAAGTTTTTTTACAATTTTTATGTAAAAACTTATAGAGGTGAATTTGCATTTGTGGGTGAAGGCTCACATATAATATCACATGGAGACGCCGCCGAAGGGGCTTACAGCATAAATTTTTTAGGTAGTTCCCCTGATTTTTTAAGCGTGGGTTTGCATATTAAGCAAGCAAACCTGGGGATCCTATATCACAGAAAACAAAACGGTTTATTATTGCCCTCCCTTTACAATATGGATGAAGTGGACTTTATCGATCTGGTAAAGACTGAGTATAATTTAAATGCACCGATATTCACACAAGACAGAATTCACAAATTTGTTACTGCGGGAAGAAAAGCTTTTGGCGAGAAAAATTTCAACAAGGCTAAGGAACTTTTTGACAAAGCAATTAACGGAGCAAAAGGAAAGCAAAAAGCGGAGATACTTTATTTCAATGGTGTTACGTTGCTGAATTTAAGAGAACAAGCAAAAGCCGTACTAGCATTTAAAGAAGCAATTGAACTTGATCGAACAATTGAGAATAGAGTGAGATTGGCTTTTCATTCATTCATAAGGAAAGAAAGTCAATGAATTCTATTTTTTTCAATAAATAGATCATTGACTTTCTATTAAATCAAAGTCGACCAGCATAGACCGCAGAATTTGGTTGAAGCAATTGAGGAATATACCACAAGACAAGGGGCGAAAAAACTTTATGGACTATTGAGCCAATTAAAAGAAAATAAGGACGAGTTGAACGTGTACAGCACTTATCAGACTTCTATTACCAACGAAGCACCCGTCGCCTTATATAAGGCAAATAGGACGAGAATGACCTAGTCATTGTCCCTTAAAAACAAGTTGCATTGGAGGGAGAGCCGATTATAAAAGCTGGAATAAACAGTGGACAAACTACTTTACGATCAGATGCACGAAAGGCTTGGGACACTCTATGCAAAGAAGATGAAAAAGCTCAGGCTATCAGCAGTAGAACCTGTACTCCGTACACTCATCAACTTTGTAGGGCTTCGCAGAATATGGACAAGAGGGATAAACAGTGCAAACAAATTTATGCTGGGAGCTGCCATAGCCTACAATCTTAAAAAATGGATGAATTATCATGAGAAAAAATCAAAACAGCAGTAATGGCCTTGAAAAAGGCCGGAAAAAGCTCACTTCTACTTATGGACGTTATTCCGATCCTATTTTGCTAATAATACCAAATCATTAAAGTATTACAGCAGTTATTGAAATAAAAAGGTTTATCAAAACCTGGCTACATCACTTTTATAAATTAGTTGTGCAACTGCCACTTTTGTTAGCTAGAGCTATTAGCCATTTGCAATTTGTTCTGCAGCAATATCAATCAAAGTCAAATATCTATCAAGTACATTTTGAGCTGCAGCACCAGTACGTGGGTCTGTCGCAAACAATAGTTGGTATGCGGTATAATTTGTACAAGGGGTAGATAATATTCGTGTCGCCAAACCATCTAATTTGTCAGATGTGGTAGATGATAAATGAGCTGCTGAATTTCGGATTGTTTTCATGTCCATTAAATCTGCATTTATAGCAGATAAAGCAATGTCAAATACATAACCTTGATGGAAAAAAATCTTACTAATCGCTCTAACGGTTTCGGGATTAGACCAATCCATATATTTCTGATTACCGATAATTATTTGATTTGCATGCTTTCTATCAATGGGCGTCGCCCATTTAGCAGGTCTTCTCCGTAAAATAGATTCTTCATTTATCAGGTAATCAATAAAGGAGCTTTCGACAAATGTTTCCCAAGCAACAAACATTTTTAGAAACGCTGATTCAGTAATGAATATTCTAAGATTTGCAGCTATTTTGAAATTACCTCTAGCATATTTTTGATGGGCAAACTGAATATGCTGTTTCATTTCATTAATAGTGGCTCTGAAATCAACTAAATTCTGATTTAAAGCCATATTAAATTGAATTAATAATTGCTAATAAGTATTTAGTCCTCCTTGTTCTCACCGTAGTATCGGTAGTAGCTCTCCTGCTATCTTCTAAGAACTGAATATCTCCAGGAGGAAGCTGATTAATTAATTTTACTTCAAAAAGTAAATTAAGCTCTGTAAGTCGGACTTTGACTTGTTCGTATTTAGTCTTTTCAATTTTTCGAACGGGTATATCAATTTCTTTCAGTCCAAATAAAGTGTGGTAAAAACTGGTGAAAAGTGAATAGAACAAATGAATTCTCTTGAACTCCGTATTCTTTAGCCCTTCGTCGAACACTTCCTTTATCAGATACATTGTTTTATCGAAGCTATCGACTATAGTATCTGTGTTGTAATTGAACTCTTTCTCAAATTTGTCGTAGAATGATTTTATTTGTTTTTTTGATTGGATACCTTCCAACATTGCGATTACTAAATCAGCTACCAATGTAGTGTCTTCCATACGTAATATCTTCTGGTTTGTCAGAAGTTTATTTTCAGTCCAGAAATCATTGAACTTATGGGCAAGCCTATCTACTACTATTTTGAACAGACTAAAGTGATTAGCATGGATTTTTTCCTGTTCGTTAAGAATTACAGAGTAAGAATTCAACCTGCTGAAAATATCCAATATTTCATTATCTGGTAAATTAACGAGAAGGTCGACTGCGAGCTCGTAGTTCAAAATCTGAGCTTGGATTTCAGGGTCAACATTTCCAAGTTGACTAAAAAAATAACCACCATATCTTTCATTATGCTTTTTACTTATTACGAATCCGTCATTGAGAAAAGAAATGATTGTTCGCAATCTTTGTTGTCCGTCAACGACTTCTCGTATTGATTGACGTGTATCAACATTAATTGTTTGTCGAATGAAAATTTTAGGAATGGGCTTGCCTCTAATAATTGTATCCATTAGATAGGACTTTGCATCTTCGGTCCAAACGGATTTTCTTTGAAATTTTGGAGAAAGTTGCAATTGCTTTTTGTCATTCCATTCTAAAAAGTCATTAATACTATATGTCCTACTGTCAAAATTCTTCATCTTGCAAGTTGTTTATTCGATTTGCGCTAATGCTCAAATTTAGGCAATAGCCGTACATTTTTAACTAAGTGAAAAGTAATCTTTTGACTGTACATAGTCAAGGAAAAGGAAGGCCGGCGAAGGTAGCAGATTACCCCGAATATGCGTAATGGAAACACGAAGCCTGTCCTGCGCCTACCAGTTATTGTTTTGGGTTGGTGTGGGCGCCGGATAGGTTTCTTGCCCCGCTGCCCTGCTGTCTTTTGCCCTTGCGAATAATCGGGGATCCCAACCTGCTATCGCCGTCCTTTCTTTTTGCTCCTGTCTCCCGTCACGCAAAAAAGGTTATCGAATTGAAACAATTGACGCAGGACAAGATTTGATGTTTAGCTGCATAGTTTTATTCCATAAGTCTCTTCACCCCAGAGCCGCATTCCACAAATAAACTTGTGGATCCTACAAAGCACAAAAAATAAGAAAACAGCCGCATTGCTAAGATAATAGCAAAAGAGCTAAAATGCTATTTGTAAGCCTTGGCACTACAAGGCCTTAAAGGGCCAGGTAACTTTTATACAGGAATGAAAAACGGCTCGATCAAGAAGCCTATTAGGTAAGTACAAAAAACAGCTTATTTACTTTTCACCCAGCTTTTCAAACAACCCCTTCGTATCATCACTAATTTTTTTATCAGTTACTCGGGCATAAATCTGAGTAGATTTTACACTTCTGTGCCCGAGCATTTTACTAACAGTATCAATGGGTACCCCTTTTCCCAAAGTAACAGTCGTAGCAAAAGTGTGCCTGGCGACATGAAATTTAAGATTTGTTGTGATGCCGCAAATGTCTCCAAGCTCTTTCAGATAGGCATTTACTTTTGAATTTGATGGAACAGGGAACAGCAGGTGTTCAGGAGATTTATTGCTATAATCCTTATATTTATCAATTAGGGCCGCTGCTGGAGGAAATACAGGAACTCTCTCAGAAATGCCAGTTTTCTGACGATTCTTGATTAGCCATTGTTTACCATCAATGCCAATTTTAAGATGATTCAATGTTAGGTTTATTACATCAACATAAGCAAATCCCGTATAACAACTAAAAACAAAGATATCGCGTACCGTTGCCAGGCGCGGGATACTTATTTCTTTTACTTCAAGCCGATGAAGTTCTTCATCTGAAAGGTGAGGAACTTTGGGATCAATGTGCTTCACTTTGTACCGGGAAAAGGGATCGTTATCCAACCATTCCTTGTCTACACAATCACGAACAATCTTTTTTAAATTTTTTATCATTTTGCCGGCTGAGTTTATGGTCATGCCCAATTCACCTTGCAAATAATAAACAAAATGGGATGCAAAAGGCAAACGCAGGTCCTTCAATAAGATATCACTTCCTAAGTCACGCCATTTCAAAAAATTGACCAGGTGCTTTTCCATCGTTTTGTACTTGGTCTGTGTCGATTTCTTATAAACACCTTTTGTTACCTGCTTTTCCAGGTCAAGCAGGCTTAATCTAACTGCTTCCAATAACGTACGTGTGTTGCGATCCTGGCCGAACCATTTTTCCCTAAGTGTTCGCACACTGAACTGGCGCCCTTCTTTTTGAATTTGTTCTTTATAATCATAGACTTTCTTTCTGATTTCATCGAGGTCCATATTAGTATGCATTACACTATCTGAAGTGCCAATCACCTTGCCGGCTGAAGGCGACCAGTTGGTAGGCTCTGTATGTTGATGTGTTGCTGCTTCAAAACGCTCGCCATCAATAGTAACGCGCAGGTAAATGGGAAGTAATTGGTGATGGGTAAGCCGCGATCTTTTTCCAATAAAATGGATAATAATTTTAGGTTCCATATATGCCTCCTTTTTTGTCACAGCAAAGCAGGCGTCTCTCAATTATATGGCCGCATAAACCTTACCAAACCGCACAAATTCAAAATATTAACTTTTATAGGATACCAAAAAAATCATCGATTTATGCCTCAGCATATGCACCCTGGGAGGAATTAATTTTTCTCACGCAGACAATCTATAAAGAATTGATCGAATGGAAATTAATAAAAGCGAAAATGAAGACTGTGAAAAAACGCGGACCCGAAAAATAAACTAAAATTATAAAGCCCTCTGATTTAGAGGGCTTTAAGTGCAGATTACCTGCGGACCGGACGGGACTCGAACCCGCGACCTCCGCCGTGACAGGGCGGCATTCTAACCAACTGAACTACCGATCCTTATGCTGTAAAACGTTTCCGTTTTTTTAGCTCGTTCGTTTTTGGGATGGCAAAGATAGTAGTTTTGGGATTACTCCAAAAAAAGTTTTTTAGATTTTTTTATTGAAAATGAAAGATTTCTGGTTTTAGATGCGAAGGAGTGGTGTGTTGAGAGGGAAGTCTTCTGGAAGGAATTAAATGTTTAATTTTTTTTGGGGGGAATTTCATATTGCAGTGTTATATAAATTATCTGTACAGACTAAAAAAAAGATCATTGAACCTCCCAACCAACATAAAAGAAACATTTTTTGAAACACTTTATGGTGATAAAAGTGTATTGGAATTTGAGCAATGGCTTTATGAAAACAAGCAACTGGAACTTATGTTGAGTCCCGAAGATTATTTAGACTTAATCTCATATGGGTATAAGGACACTAAGGCAAAGTATGAGTTGTACAAACTTTTAGAAAAACATATCGACGGGGGAGAATACGAAAAATGGAAGCTATTGAAATTATTACGTAAGGCACTTAAAAGGGATGGCGACCTTGCGACAATTTTGATGACTTTTTACCAACTTTATTGTAACGGTTATTATTTTTTAAACAATTTGGCAATTGGCTATGGTTTAACTGTCGAAGTGCCTAATGGCTACACTGATACGTGGGACGATCTTACTGCTGATCAGCAGAAAAAAATCCTTGATAGCTTTTATCCTGAAATTGAATATGAAATTAATAAAGTAATAGGTTGGTTAGAAAATGACAAGGTAATTTTTACCGGCAAAACAGCCTGAATAACTTTCAGGCTGTTTTCGATAAAGGGAGGGTGTATTATAAAATTTTACTGTTTCGTCAACGTAAATATCATTCTATCTCCTTTCGCAATTAAATCATCATGATAAAACACCAACTGCTTACAATCAAAGGCCGAAACAACGCCGTTGTCGATAATACCAGCTTCGCTGGTGGTTAGTACATTGTCTTTTACATTCCAGGTGCCGTTACTGCTTTCATTGGGTGAACAGGTTACACCAACGTCGTTATAATTATAAGTGCCATTGGCGTGCAATTCTATTATATCATCTTTTTCACAGTTGTCTAAGTATGGCAGATAATCTACCTCCGTAGCTGTACTGTTCGCTTTATATTTTACTGCCGTTAATTTATAAGTGCCTGATATATGTTGCATATCGGTTTTGCATTCATTATTGTTGCTCGATTCTTTTTGACAGGCTGTAAGCACTCCTGCCGTTGCAGTAATTAAAAATATAGACTGAATCTTTCTGATTATGTTACTCATGTAATAAAGTTTAATATTTACTAATTCTTTTGAAGCGCTTCGGGGGTAATACCCGCGTATACCCGGCAGAGGTTGGGTGAAAGAAAAAAATAATTTTTTTACGCCATTACCCAACCTTTGCATTGCATGTGGGGGTATTGCAGCAGAACCCGGTAATTAAACACTAACCTATATATGAAAAGTATAACAAGCCTGATCGTTTCGCTGATATTTACTTCCTGTACAGCCATGAAGTTATCGATACCCGATACCTTTAAAAAGCAGGCAACAAACTGGCGTGTGCAGGGCGCCCGGAAAAATAAAATGGTAGTAGGTGATTATTCAACCTCAAGAATTAAAAGAGGATTACATATTATGTCTTCGGGTGATAATGGTTTTTTTCTCGAAAATTTGTTGTTGTCGCCGGCAGGGGTGCAAAAGCAGGAACATGTGTCAACGGATAAAGCAAGGTTCAGGTATACTATATCTGATCAAAAAAATACGGCAGATATTTCTGGTCAGGAAAAGGAATTGTCCCGAAGCATCGGGTACCATGCAATGAGCAGTAATAGTATTTTGAACGGCCTGACACAGATTCAGCAACATGAATATATTTTTTCAGCACAAATAAAAACCAGGGGCGCCGATAGCACCGGTAACTGGCAACTGGCTATGAGTAACGCATATGACCGGCAAATAGATTCTGTAAAAAGCTTGTTCAAGTATGTACCGTCGGATGATAATGGTACTGCCACCAACGGTAAAGATACCATATTTATAAAATCCGTTTCGGTTCGAAATATGGAAGGAGCAAACGGTAAACAGGGAAGATTTCCCATTAAAATGCTGAGTGGCTATGAACTGAGCACTGCCGATGGCGTTATGGCGATTATTGATCTTATTGATAAAAGCGTTTGGATATACAATGAACTGGAAGAAAAAGACCATTTTATAATAGCCGCTATAACAACTGCACTCTTTACCCGGAAAGTGAATGATACAAAATGGTAAGATAAAATAGATAGAAAGAACACTGGAGCAGGAATTACATAGCATAATTGCTGATTGCAAAGCCGGCAACAGAAAGGCTCAGGAAAGTTTGTTCAAACAAATGTATCCTTTTGCTATGAGCATCGCTATGCGCTATTCGAGAGACGAGCAGGATGCTGCAGATATTCTCAGTCATGCTTTTATTAAAGTGTTTAAAAGTATGGCTTCATTTGATACAAATAAAGGAAGTTTTCATTCGTGGCTCAAACGCATTGTTATAAACGAAGCGCTTGATCATATAAAACATCGAAGCCGGTTCAGCAGCGAAGAGCTGGAAGAAGCGTACGATCCGGGCATCAGTAACAGTATTATTGAAAAAACAAATGCTGATGAAATCATGTGCATGATAAAACAACTGCCGCCGGCTACTCATGCCGTATTTACCTTGTTTGCCATTGAAGGCTATGGCCACAAAGAAATAGCACAGCAACTGGGTATCAGTGAGGGAACCAGCAAGTGGCATTTAAGTGAAGCAAGAAAAATTTTACAACAAAAATTATCAGTTACGGCTAAATAGTGAATGAGCGTACATCATATGAACAATTGATCGCAGAAAAGGCCGGGCAATGCACAGTGCCCGATATGGCTGATGCTATCTGGGCAACGATCGATGCCGGACTAAACCAGGCACCCGGCGATGCTGATAATACAGGCCAATCGTGCAATACCAGCCAATCAACCGGCCATTTTACCGGATGGGGAAAGCTATGGCTTTTTGCAGGATGCGTTATTGTAATCACGACAATTGTTTTGATATGGCTTAATTACAAAAGCGAAAAAATTAAACCGGAAAATTACCCGCAGCAACCGCAAAACCAGTCATCGCCTGTTCAGCGAAAAATGGATAGCCTGCAAATAGATTCGGTAATTGCAAAAAAAGCAACTCCCATATATTCACCATTGGTTCCAACCGCTGTTCCTTCCGTAATTGATAGCGCAGCTGTTAAAAATGATACAATCGCTAATCTTCCATTTATAAATCTTCCTAAGATTGATTCTGTTGTTCAACACCCGCAGGCGATTCCTGATTCTTCAGCTTCACTTCCTCCTCCTGCGTCAGCACCCCGGAAACCACGGGGCGTAAAAGGTATCATATTGGATGATTATAAAATAGTGCCGGTAAAAAAAGATTCTGCAAGCGAAAAAAACTGACCGGTTTAATATTTTATAACCATTATATTATAATGTTGCGCCGGAAGATCCATAGGGGCGCCGCTGTTATTGTTTAGCCTAACAGTAATTGTATTTGAGCCCGATACCCATGCATTATATGTTTCGCCATTACTCAGGGCTTCACCGTTTTTTTTGGTAATTAAAACAATATCGCCATCAGTTGCTCCCGGAACAGATACAGTTGTGGAAGAACTGTTGTTGTTGGTAATCGATGGGAAATCAAAAGTTATAGTGCTTCGCAGGGTACGTTGATAGGGTTCAACCGGCGCACCGCCAATAACCCTGAACTTTGGAGCTCTTGCATCACCCTGTTTGCCTGCTTTTACGCAAACCCATAATAGTTTTGTTGTATCAATGGTGTTTGTTTGAGTGGGATATCCGGGTCTTATAATATCTCCTTCCTTAAATACAATTGAATTGTAGAAACCTGTATAACCGGCCTGTAATTCGCCCGATAAACCGGTATTTTCCCAGTTTGTTTCATTCAATACGAATGCCCCGGTTTGTGAATATAAGGCGTTTGTACTAAGGGTTATTGAGTTACCACTAACAGCGGTAATGTACGTTCCAACGGGAAATGCAGGGTGATTGAAATACTGTCCGGCCTGCATCATATGATTGGCGCCAAAATCACCCGTTATATTAGTTATTGTATTTCCTGCAATATCGCCAATATAAAAGCTTGCCGTGGAGTGAAGTACCGGTTGCTGATACATATACAAAGACAATGCGCTGCCGCTATGAACCTTACCCGATAATCTCGTTACCGTAATTGTTTGTGCGGCTACATTCACTGATGCTATAGTTCCTACAGAAGCCAGTTTAGGTGTGCCGGTTACATCATCGGGCAAATAGCTTACTACCTGGGCCCCGGGAGCGCACTTAAAAATTTGTGTCCCCACTTTAAATACACAGGTGGCGGTTTTTGTATCTATAGTCGTTGGCGTAAAGGTGCCGGGAAGTGAATACACATTCATCCCTTTTCCACAAAATTTTTGCTTCATTTGTAATCCTGTCGAAGCTAAATCAAGGTAGCCGTTTTTGTAAAGCTCAAGTCCTGGTTTCAATACAATTGTGTTGGCAATTCCCGAACCATCGGTTATGAAATATTTCGGTCTTTCGCCTTCATTTGCATTCAGCTCATTATATACTGTATTGTCGAAAGGACCCTGTGTAAGAACCAGGTTGCCGGTGCAATTGTGTCGAATTACCATTTGTGCATTCACAAAAAACATGTTCGGGTCGCTTTCACTATAACAGCCAATATAGGAGTTATTAATGTTTAATATATTACACCAGGCAATTATCGGGGCGCGATGTTGTGAACCTGAGCTTTCTCCTGTAAGGTCAATAGTACAGTTGTCTAGTGTGATATTACCCAACTGATTGCCTTTGACAATGTCGCCTCCAATGCCATACAATAGCTCGGCGTGTATATCATTGAATTTGTGATTGTATCCTATTCCCCAGTTGGTCGTAGCCGTAAGCCACTTGTTACCGCCTGCAATATTGATATCTTCAGTATACACTGCACTGCTGGTACCATCGCCATACCGCTCATGATCAAAGATCACCTCGTTGCCGCCCCAGCACTTGATATCACGGCAATAGATTGTTCGGTTCTGTTGGTTACCAATGGCAATAGCAGATGCAGTGTGGCTAATCCAAAGGTGTTCAAAATTGTTGCATTCACCGTTCTGTGTCATACCGCTGGGCGAATTCATGATACCAACAGCAAACCCCTTCATGTAAACATTTTCTACTGAGATGGAAGTACTGCCCGAAGCGTTTACTTCGGTATACAAACCGGTTCTTAGCGGATACCTGTTGGCTGCCAGTACTGCCGAAGTACCAAACGGATCAATTACAACGCCCGCGTTTGGGCTGTATCGATTATTTCTGATACCAGGTAATGTCCATTTGGTAGCATTATCGCACATGTTCAGTGCGTTGATGTAGTAGGTGAGATTAAATCCTGTCATCGACAGGTTTTTAATGGTCATTGTTTTGCCTTTTTGTACGCCTATACAAAAGTCACTGCTGTCTGTTAAATGTAACACAGTTTCGCCCCCATCGCCATAAGTACCGGTACCATCATTGCCCCCGGTTTTATCGCCAACAATATCTACGCTTACAAATTCGGATACTCCATCTTTGTTGTCATCTTTTCGAATAAGTAAACCGCGCGACAACCAGTATACACCTGCCGGAATATAAACAGTTCCATGATTCCGGTTTTTGATGCACCAGTCAATTGCCCGCTGAATGTATGGATAGTCATCTGCTGTATTTTCAGCCGGGTTAGCCCCGAACCATCGAACATCGATATTGTTCTCGACATATCTTTTAAACCTTTTACCTCCGGGCGCCACCACTACCATAGCCGAATCATCGGTACTGGTAGCATCAGTAGGATCATAATAAAAATCGCCAATGGTGCCATTGTATATTACGCGGTATGTAACTGTTGGGGCAATATTGCTTATAGTTCTCAGGGCCTGGTAGCCGTTTAAATGTTCCATCAGATCTACCTTGGCCTTATCGCGGGCGCTCATTATGCCTGCCTTTTCTGCCTCTTTTGATTGTGCCAATAGCTCAACTGAACAAATGAGTAAAACCAAAAAAAAATTTAACCTTTTCATTTATAGTTGAATTAATAAAAAATTAAAGGAATTGAACCGTGTAATAGTTTCCGCTTACCTCGCAGTCAATAACCTGCATGCAAAAACACCCTGAAAATTTTTGGTATGTAAACGGTAAACGTACGGGTTTTTATTGCCGTGCCAGGCAAATTAAATGAATAATTATTATACTTTAAGGTATGATTCACACTCTTTTCACCTCCTGCATAAACTGCGAAGGCGTTTTGCCGAATTCTTTTTTAAATGCTTTGGTAAAGTACGATTGGGTTTGTATACCGATGCGGTACATTACTTCTGTTAACGAAACATCTTCATGCGTCATGATCTGAACAGCTTTTTTTAATCGGATGGTTCGTACAAAGTCGCCGATCGACTGGCCGCTGATGCTTTTTATTTTTTGATATAGTTTGGTGCGGCTCATACCCATTTGGGTGCATAAATGTTCAATATCAAATTCGGGATTAACCAGCTGCGAGTCGATGATCTGCAATACATGATTCATAAACTCCTTATCTTTTTCCGAATGCACCAGGTCCATCGCTTCAATATGATGTTCCCTGCTGAAATGCTCTTTCAACTTGGCGCCCTGGTTAAATACATTGCGAATGGTGAGCAGCAACAGATCGAGGTTCAGCGGTTTGGCAAAATAATAATCGGCGCCGGAGCCTAATCCTTCTACCTGCGATTTAACGGCACTTTTGGCCGTTAGCATGATGAAGGGTATATGGCTTGTTTCAATATCCTGCTTGATGGCTTTGCACAATTCAATGCCATTCATGCCGGGCATAATCACATCGCTGATAATCAGGTTGGGGAATGTTTCTTTGGCTTTTGCCAGTCCTTCGTGTCCGTCGGCTGCTTCTGCTATTTTATAGTAGGCCGATAAGTGGTCTTTCAAAAATTGTCTTAATTCTTCATTGTCTTCAACCAGTAAAATTAATTTCGATGGAGCCTCGTCGGTGTGGAACCCATTGGCGGCTGCTATCGTTTCGTTTGTTATATCTAACCGGTGCTCATGCTGACTGCTCAGGCTCTCGAGCCGAACGCCGCCTTCGGTATGGCCGGTTAGTTTTTTCTCTTCTTTTTTATAATCATTTTCATCAACGGGGATGCCGATAATTATTTCGGTGCCTTTGTCGCGCTCACTGTATACGTATACATCTCCCTTGTGCAATTTGGCCAAACTTTTTACAAATGCCAGACCCACACCTGAACCAAGGTGCGATTCGGTAATGCGGTAATAGCGTTCGAACAGGTGTTGCAGCGATTCTTTCGAAATGCCTATGCCTGTATCGGCCACACGTATGTACGCATAGGCTTTGCCACGGAAATCGTTCTTTAATATCAGCTCATTTTTAAAGGAAGGAGTAAAGTCACTTAACGAGTGCAGCAGTTCAATCGAAATGGTGCCCCCGTTTTTTGTGTATTTGAATGAATTGTGCAGCAGGTTCAACACAATTTTTTCCATTACCTGCCGGTCGAACCAGGTGCCGGGCAAACTAACAGCGTTGTGCAGGGTAAAGGTGATCTCTTTCTGCATGGCCCAGTCCATAAATTCTTCGGCAATTTCTTCCATAAAAGAATTCAGATTGCCTTTTGTAACGCTCAGGTGCAGCGAACCGCTTTCGATCTTTCTGAAGTCCATCAGTTCGGTAATCAAACTCAACAGGCGATGGGCATTGCGATGCATGATGGTATAATAATGGCGAAAAGCCTGGTGGCCGTCTTCTTTCATCAGTTTTTCCAACGGACCAACGATGAGCGACAGCGGTGTACGGAACTCGTGCGAAATATTGGTGAAGAACTGAAGCTGTACCTGGTGCATTTCTTCTTTTTTCTGTTCTTCCAGTTCTTTGAGTTTTAGTTTTGTTTTGAATTTATAGAACCAGTATAAACCGGCCGCGGCCATTATAAACAACAGGGCAATAAACCAGCCTGCTTTCCAGAAGGGTGGGGTGATGATGATCTTTATGGATGCGCCTTCTTCGTTCCAGGTGCCGTCGTTGTTGCTTGCTTTTACATGAAAGGTATATTCGCCCGGGGCCAGATTGGTGTAATTGGCTTTTGTTTCTTTGCCTACATAGTTCCAGTCTTTATCAAGCCCTTCCATTTTATAGGCATATTGGTTGTTCTCTGGCGCTGTATAATCAAGCGCGGCATAATTGAACGAAAAAGTGGCCTGCCGGTACGATAAAGTTATTTCCCTGGTTACGCTGATATCGTATTGCAAGGGCGATTTGTTTTCACCGGCATTTACTTTTTTGTTGAATACCTGTAACCCGGTAATATAAACAGGCGGTATGAACTTGTTGGTTTTGATATTGGATGGATAAAAGCAGTTAAAGCCGTTGATGCCGCCAAAATACATTTCACCGTTCCTGGTTTTTAAATAAGCGTTCGCTTCAAACTCAAGTCCCTGCAATCCATCGCCGGTATTGTATTTTTTGAAGGCGCCGGTTTCGGGATTGAAACGCGTTAATCCGTTTGAAGTGGCTATCCAGCAATTGCCCTGCTCATCTTCTGTTATGCCTTTTATAAATTCGGTACTTAAACCGGCTTTATCTGTATATAATGAAAACGTGTTTCTGGCGGCATCAAACAGGTACAATCCTTTCTGGCCAACCCATATGCGTCCTTTGCTGTCACAAAAAATCACCCGCAAATCGGGCATGCGCTCTTCATTATTGAAGTAATGTGTAAAATGCCGGGTAGTTTGATTATAACAATTCAAGCCACCATCGTCGGTGCCGATCCAGATATTGCTTTCTTTATCTTCACAGATCGAAACAATATTATTGCCGGTTAAATTGGTTTGGTTCGAAGGGTCGTTTATCAGCCGCGTAAATTTTCTGGTTGCCACGTTAAACAGATTCAATCCGCCATAATAGGTAGCCACCCACAGATCGCCTTTGTAATCTTCAAAAACTTTCTGAACAAAATTCGAACTGATGGAGTTGCTGTCGTTGGGGTTATGCTGAAAGCGGGTGAAGGTGCGCGTTCTTTTATCCATCAGGTTCAGTCCGCCACCCCAGGTGCTTACCCAGAGGTTCCCTTTCCGGTCCTGCATCACATGCAGCACCGCATTGGCGCCAAGACTTTTATCGTTGAACGGATTGTATTTATAATGTACAAAAGTTCGGCTGTCGCGTAAAAATAAATTGAGCCCTCCGCCATCGGTGCCGATCCATATATTACCACTGTTGTCTTCGCAAAAAGCCTTTACATCACTATAGCTTATACTGTTGCCGTATAATTCCTGCCGGTACAGGTTAAATTTTTCGATGCCGGGCGAATAACAATTAATACCGCCGCGGTGGGTGCCGATCCATAAATTGCCCTGGTTATCTTCATAAAGCGCCGAAATGGTCCTTTGCGATAAACTCGCGGCATTGCCCGGTTCATCGTGATAATGGAAAAAAGCATTTTTTGAAGGGTTGAATAAATTCAGTCCGCCGTTGATGGTGCCGGCCCACAGGTTGCCTTTTTTATCGGCCAGCAGGCTTTTGATCATATCGTTACCAAGGCTGCCCGAATCTTTGTCGGCATGTACAAACGAGGTATAGCTGCCATGCAGGGGATCGAACAGGTATAAGCCATTGTCTTCGGTGCCCAGCCATAAATTTCCCAGTCTGTCCTGCTGAATCACGCGAATGGCATTGCCCGAGGCAGATGTATCGGCCGGGTTGCGGTAGCGGGTAAAACGGCGACTGGTTGCATTATATAAACTAAGACCTGCTTCTGTTCCGATCCACAGGTTATTGCTTTTGTCTTTAAAAATGTAATTAACACGGTTATCGGCAAGGCTGCCGGCATCGGTGCTGGAATGTTGCAAATGATCGAAACCGGGTTTGGTTTTATTGAGCACGTTGATACCGCCTCCATAGGTGCCCACCCACAGGTTGCCTTCGTTGTCTTCTGCCAGGCAGGTAACCAGTTTGGCGCTCAGGCTGTGTGCATCGGCCGGTTTGTTTTTGTAGCGGGTGAACTGGTTTGTTTCGCGATTCAGTTTGTTCAAACCATTTATGGTTCCCACCCATATGGTTTGGTTATGATCTTCATAAATACATCTTATGTAAGGGTCGCTTAAACTGTTGCTGTCGGCGGGGTCATTTTTATACACCAGCATTTCAAGACCATCGTATCGGTTCAGGCCATCGCGGGTGCCGAACCACATAAAACCCCGGCTGTCCTGAAAAATAGCTTCAACCGTACTGTTACTCAGGCCCTGTTCATTTGAAATATGTTTAAACCTGAGGTTGGGCGCCTGGGCGGCGGCTTCGGCAGGTAATAAATACAAAGCTGCCGTCGCCAAAAGCGTACATAATATAATATATAGATGGTTCCTATGTGTAGTATGATTCTTCACCATGGCAGGCGCAGCTTATCGGGAATTTAGGTTCTCTTTTAATCTGTATTATAAAATTATTCAATTGAAATGCATTTTTCCAATGATTTAAGCCAATAACCAGTTAGAACCAGAGAAATGAACGTTTGAACAAACCTAACAATCACATCCTGTATACCTTGCAATACAGAAAGCTGGCAGAGAAAAGAGTGCTCGCGCAAAGGCGCAAAGCCGCAAAGCCTTTTCTTAGCGTTCTTACAGATCGCGAAGCGATCAACTTTGTCCCGCCATGGCGGGAGCGTCTTTGCGAGAAATCAACTGCCAACTTAAAATTTAGCGAGCGAATAAATAAATACCCGAAATGCTTGCCTTAAAGACAGACGGGTTTTTAACTTAAAAAAACTGCAATGAAAAAACGATTGCTTGTGAGGACCCACCTCCTTTTGGTGCTATTATTTATTGGCACTGCTGCCCTGTCACAAAACAAAATCATTACCGGAAAAGTTACCGATGCAAAAGATGGCACCCCATTACCGGGTGTTTCTGTAATGCCATCCCGATCAGGCGCCCCAGGAGCCACAACTGATGTAAACGGAAATTTCAGGATCGCTGTTCCCGACAGTGTAAAATCGATCCTTTTTTCTTTTGTTGGATTTACGTCGAAAGAAATGCCGGCTACCGAAGGTAACCTGGTGGTTTCACTCACCGGTACCAGCAATTCGCTGAGCGAAGTGGTAGTTATAGGTTACGGAACGCAACGAAAGAAAGATTTAACGGGCGCTGTGGCAACGGTTACAGCCAAAGACTTTCAAAAAGGAAGCATCTCCTCGCCTGAACAACTGATCGCGGGTAAAGTGCCGGGTGTTTCTATTATTTCCAACAGCGGCCAGCCTGGCGTGGGAAGTACTATAAGAATACGCGGCGGCGCCAGCTTAAATGCCAGCAACGACCCGTTGATCGTAATTGATAACGTTCCGTTGGATAACGATCCCATTGCCGGCGCCGGTAGTCCGCTCAGTTTTATCAATCCCAACGATATTGAATCGTTTACCGTATTAAAAGATGCGTCGGCTACTGCTATTTACGGAACGCGCGCCTCGAACGGTGTTATAATAATTACTACTAAAAAGGGACGGGGCGATGCGTTGAGAATAAATTTCAACTCTGTTAACTCTGTTTCGGCCATTACCAAAAAGGTATCGGTATTAAGCGGCGATCAAATTCGTGCTATCGTGAATGACAAAGGGACCGCCGATAAAAAAGCGATGCTGGGGTCGGCCAACACCGACTGGCAGGATCAGATTTACCAAACGGCTACCGGAACAGATAATAACATCAGCTTTACCGGCGGTATTAAAAAATTCCCTTATCGCCTGTCGCTCGGCTACCAGTATCTGAACGGTGTATTAAAAACCGATTATTTGCAAAAAGGCAGTGTGGCCTTTGCATTGAATCCTTCTTTTTTTGATGATCACCTGAAAGTAGACCTTAACCTGAAAGGTAGTTTACTCAATGCCCGCTTTGGTAACCAGACGGCCATCGGCGCTGCTATCAGCTTTGATCCAACACAACCGGTTAATTTAAAAAGCAATCGCTTTGGCGGATATTATGAATGGGTAATAAGCGATACCCTGAGTCCCCTGGCCGCACGAAACCCGGTTGGTTTGCTGAACCAGCGGTACGATAAAAGCAATCCTAAAAGAAGTATCGGCAATCTGCAGCTCGATTATAAATTTCATTTTCTGCCCGACCTGCATGCCAACCTGAACCTCGCTTACGATGTATCGGATGGTGCAGGAACAATATATGTACCCGATAGCGCTGCTGCTGATTATGCCCGGCATGGCAGAAATACACAGTATAAAAGAACCGTAACGAATACGGTACTGGATTTTTATTTGAATTATGTAAAAGACCTTACTTCGATAAACAGCCGGTTAGATGTAATGGCTGGTTATTCGTATAACGACTTCCTTACAAAAATTTACAACTATGCCGATTACGATGCGCATGGCGTGAAAATCCCTAATTCAGACCCTGCCTTCCCGTATGATAAGCCAGAACATACGCTTATCTCATTCTTTGGCCGCGCCAATTACAGTTACAGGAGCCGCTATTTATTAACGGCTACCCTGCGCCGTGATGGTTCGTCGCGTTTTTCGCCAAATAAGCGATGGGGGATGTTCCCTTCGGTAGCCCTGGCCTGGAAAATAAACGAAGAAGCCTTTTTAAGGAACAATACAATTATATCTGATCTTAAACTTCGTTTGGGATATGGCATCACCGGGCAGCAGGATGGTGCTGCCATCGGTAACTATGATTATTTGTCGTATTACTCACTCAGCTCGCAAAATGCTTCGTACCAGTTGGGTAATACTTATTACCAGGGATACCGCCCCGGCGGGTTTTATGCCAGCCGTAAATGGGAAGAAACGGCAACTACCAATGTTGCCCTCGACTTCGGTTTTTTGCATAACCGTATAACAGGTAGCATTGATTTTTACTACAAAAAAACAAAAGACCTGTTAAGCAAGGTGCCGCAACCGGGCGGCTCAAACTTTTCGGCCTACACCATTGCCAATGTGGGTGATATGGAAAATAAAGGAGTTGAGTTGAGCATCAATGCACAGCCATTGCACACCAAAGACTTTAACTGGGATGTAGGCTTTAATATTACCTATAATAAAAATACCCTTACCAGGTTAACGGTAATACCCGACGATACAACTTATATTGGTTTTCCCACCGGTAATATTGCCGGTGGTATAGGTGGACAATTTGCCTTTATCAATGCAGTAGGATCTCCAAAGAACACTTTTTATTTATACAAACAGGTGTACGATAATACAGGTAAACCTATCGAAGGGGTATTTGTTGATAAGAATGGTGACGGCATCATCAATCAAAATGATCTGTTTAAAAGCAAGTCGGCCGATCCTAAAGTGTTTCTTGGTTTCAGCACCAACGTTACTTACAAAAAATGGAATGCAGGATTTGTTATGCGTGCCAGTTTAGGCAATTACGTTTACAATAATGCTTACAGCCAAACAGGCACCCTCAACCAGATTATAGGTAACAGTGTTGTATATAATGCTTCATCCAACTACCTCAGCACCCTGTTTAAAGGTGGAAACGGGCAAACCCTGCTGAGTGATTATTATATTCAGAACGGCTCGTTTTTGAGAATGGACAACCTTACTATCGGGTACAATGTGGGAAATATTTATCAGCACAAAGTGAATATGCGTGTAAACGCCAACGTGCAGAATGTATTTGTGATCACAAAATATACCGGTCTTGATCCTGAAATTGGCCCCGGAGCGGCCTCCACCACCAATACCACTCCCGGTAATTACGGTATAGATAATAATTTTTATCCGCGTCCGAGAATTTTTTCACTGGGTCTGAACCTTAGCTTTTAACGATGTTTTGAACTACAAATTAAACGTATGAAAAAAGTTTCGCTTAATATATCAATGATAATAGCGGTTGCAGTAGTAGTGATGGCATCCTGCACCAAAAAGCTCGATCTTACGCCAACCAATGATATTACTGCACAGGATGTGTACAGCACATCAACCGGTTACAAACTGGCATTGGCCAAAGCCTATGCTGCTTTTGCTTTAACCGGCAACACAGGCGGTACAGGAACACCGGATATTCCGAAAGAAATTATTGCCGATGAAGGCAACTCCGATTTTCTGCGACTGTACTGGAACTTACAGGAGCTCACCACCGATGAAGCTTCATGGACCTGGCAAAATGATGCCGGAGTACAGGGTTTACACGAAATGAGCTGGTCGTCGATTAATCCTATTATTGGCGGCGTTTACTACCGCGCTTTTTTTCAGATAGCTTTATGCAATGATTTTATACGACAGGCGTCTGAATCGAATATCACCAGCAAAGGCTTTAGCACTGTTACGGTAGACAGCATTCGTAATTACCGCGCCGAAGCGCGATTCTTAAGAGCCTATCAATACTGGGTGCTGATGGACCTGTTCGCTAATCCGCCTTTCATTACCGAGAACGATGCAATTGGTACAGTAATTCCCAAACAGATCCAGCGCAAAGACCTGTTCGATTATATTGAATCGGAGTTAAAAGCAATTGATGGCGATCTGGTAAAGGCAAAGAACAATGAATATGGCCGTGCCGATCAGGCTGCCGCATGGGCCCTGCTGGCACGCATGTACCTGAATGCACAGGTATATACCGGCACCCAGCGATATACCGATGCTATTACCTATGCCAATAAAGTAATAGGGGCGGGGTATAAGTTGCACGATGATTATACGCAGCTGATGCTGGCTGATAACAATTTAAATACCGAAGAATTTATTTTCACTATTAATTACGATGCCACCTATACGCAAAACTGGGGTGGTACTACCTATCTTGTTCACGGACCGGCAGGTGTACCGGCTAAAATGTCGGGTACGAGCGGCACGTGGAGCGGATTGCGCTGTACACAAAATTTTGTTACGCTGTTCAGCGATTACAGCGGTAATACCGATAAGCGCGCGCAATTTTATACTTCAGGTCAAAATCTGAACATGAACGACCTGTATACAGCTGCCGATGGATATTCAACCTTTAAATTCCGAAACCTTACCCGGTCGGGCGGTGCGGCGCCACATGCCGATCCCGCTGGTAACTGGGCCGATGTAGACTTCCCGTTATTCCGTTTGGCTGAGATGTATCTTATTTATGCCGAAGCGGTACTGCGCGGAGGCAATGGTGGTAATGCCACCACCGCGCTGGGTTACATCAACCTGTTACGTACACGCGCTTATGGCGATAATACGGGTAATATTTCAGCAGGTGCATTAACCACTGATTTTATTTTAGATGAAAGGGCCCGCGAACTGTATTACGAAGCCCAACGTCGCACGGACCTGATTCGTTATGGAAAATTTACCGGCAGCAGTTATGTATGGGCCTGGAAGGGCGGTGTAAAAGCAGGTACCGGTGTAGCTGATAAATACAATGTATTTCCATTACCGGCCACCGACCTGTCGTCGAACCCTAACCTGAAACAAACCAGCGGTTATTAATTAAGGTTTTAAATCAACAGTTATGAAAATATTCCATTATAAATATTTACTGATGGCCTTCACGGCCCTCATATTTTACAGCTGTAAAAAAGATATTGGTGAAACGGTATTAACACAGCCTGCCGGTATTACAGGTTTTACAACAACAGCATCGCAGGTTGTTTTATCAACAAGTAACGACTCGGCTAACGTAGTTACCTTTAAATGGGATGCACCCAATTACGGGTTTACGTCGGCAAATACCTATACATTGTTGTTCGATATGCCATCCGATACCAGCGGCGCCAGTGCGTGGGCCAACGCCGTTAAGGTTACTGTAGCTACCAACACACTGCAGAAATCGTATCTGGGAACAGATTTTAACCGGTTGCTGAATCAGCTGGGATTACCCCTGGGCTCAGCCAGTACACTGGTGGTACGCCTATATGCCGATGTAAATCAAAGTACCGGAACGGTATCAACTGTGCCAACGCTTTCTTCTACCATAACCATGACGGTTACTCCGTATAAAATAGTGCTGATTTTTCCAAAGCTGTATATAGCCGGAGATTTCTTAACACCGTCGTGGACTCAGATCGATCAGCCCGGCTGGATAGTGGCTGCCCCCAAAAGCGATGGCGCTTATGAAGGGTATATTAACTTTACCGCTGCCGATAATAAGTTTAAACTTTGCAGCATGCCCAATTGGAACGGTATTAATTATGGCTGGGGTACAAGCGCTACAACAATAAGCGCCACCGGTGGTAATTTATATGTTGCAGGCCCGGCCTATTGTAAAGTAAATGTTGATGTAAATGCATTGACGATATCTTATAAACCAACTTCCTGGAGAATGGCTGGTGATTTTAATAGCTGGAGTTTATCTGCAACGCCCATGACCTTTAGTACTACGACCAATGTGTGGACGGCCACCAATGTGAGTCTTACCGCAGGCACCAAATTTAAATTTGAAGGCGATGACAGCTGGAGCACCCAGATAGGTGTAGATGCAAAGGGCAACCTGGCAAATAATGGCAGCGATATAATTGTTCCCAAAACAGGCACCTTTACCGTTACCTTAGATTTAAGCGGCGGCGCCGGCAATTATTCGTATACGATAAAGTAAGGTGTGATGAATTTCGTCTGTCCTGAGCGAAGTCGAAGGATGGCAATCTCTTAATAAATAGTTTGTATAAATGAAAACAATCCGTTGGGCTTATTGCATCTTATTGGTGGCGGTGTTTGGCTGTAAAAAAAATGAAGCCGCTTCAACAACCGATTCCTCTGTTACCACTTTTTTTGTAAAAGGAGCCGATGTAAGCTGGCTTACACAAATGGAAGCAACAGGATATAAATTTTATAATGCATCCGGCACTGCTATGGAATGCATGCAACTGATGCAAAGCCTGGGCATCAATTCAATCAGGCTGCGTGTTTGGGTAAACCCTGCCAACGGATGGTGTAATAATGCCGATCTGGTAACAAAAGCGCTACGGGCAAAAAAGTTGGGCTTCAGGATCATGATCGATTTTCATTACAGCGACAGCTGGGCCGATCCTTCCAAACAAACAAAGCCAACTGCCTGGAGTGGGTATGATTTTACTACCTTAAAGAACACCGTTTATAGCTATACGTACAGCGTGCTCGACACGCTCCGCAGCAGTGGCGTTGTACCTTCGTGGGTGCAAATCGGCAACGAAACAAATGATGGCATGCTGTGGCCCGATGGAAAGGCTTCAACCAATATGGCCAACTTTGCTGCGTTGATCAGTTCGGGCTACAAAGCGGTGAAGGCCATCAACGATTCTATAAAAGTGATCGTTCATATTTCAAACGGGTACGATAATACTTTATTCCGATGGCTATTTGATGGGTTGAAAAGCAATGGCGCCAGTTGGGATATTATTGGCATGTCGTTGTATCCCACTGCCGCCAACTGGCAATCGTATAACACCAATTGCCTGGCCAATATGAACGATATGGTATCGCGATACAATAAACCGGTTATGATCTGCGAAGTGGGCATGCCGTATACGGATGCATCGGCCTGCCAGTCGTTTATTACCGATTTGATCAGCAAAACAAAATCGGTTCCCAATAATAACGGATTAGGGGTGTTTTACTGGGAACCCGAATGTTACAATAACTGGCAGGGATATACATTGGGGGCATTTGATAATAATGGCAAGCCGACGGTTGCAATGAAGGCGTTTGCTGATTAAGGATAGGATATGTCGCGCAAAGGCGCTAAGGCGCAAAGTTGGCCCGTTAAGCGGCCTTTAAGTACGCGAAGAAAAAGCTTTGCGCCTTGGCGCCTTTGCGAGAATTTAAAAAAATCAGAATAGAAAAATTTATATGAATCGAAACGGTTATTGCTTATTGTTTGCTTTGTTGATTAGTAGCTTGTTCATATCCGCATCGGCGCAATCGCAGCGAACACATATTAATTTTGATGAGAACTGGAAGTTCAGTCTGGGCCATGCTGCCGACCCGGCCAAAGATTTTAATTTCAAAATAGCCAATATCTTTTCCAAATCAGGTAAGGCCGAAAAAACGGCGATTGATATGCGCTTCAACGACAGCAGCTGGCGTACAGTACAGTTACCGCACGACTGGGCCGTTGAACTGCCGTTTGAAAAATCAGACAATCCCGATGTGATGTCGCACGGATATAAACCGGTAGGCGGCTTATATCCGCAAAATAGTATTGGCTGGTACCGAAAACATTTTCGCATATCCCGGTCAGACAGCGGCCGGCGTTTTGAAATTCAGTTCGATGGTATTTTCAGAGACAGTAAGATCTGGATCAACGGCTTTTATCTGGGTAATAATGAAAGCGGCTATTGCGGCGTTTCGTACGACATTACCGATTACCTGCATTACGACAGAGATAATGTGATTGTTGTTCGGGCCGATGCTTCGCAATATGAAGGCTGGTTTTATGAAGGCGCCGGCATTTACCGACATGTATGGCTGAACAGTTACAATAACCTTCATTTTGCGTCAGACGGCGTTTTTGCTTATTCCACGGTGCAAAACAATACAGCCACCATAACACTCGAAACAAAAATTGTAAATCGAAACGCTTTACCTGTTACCAGTACGGTTACCGGATATGTTACCGACAGGGAAGGCAGGGTAGTGGTGCGCGGTCTTGTACAAAATGTATCATTAAAAGGCAATGAAACCAAAGTCATCAAACAACAACTGACCGTGCGGCAACCCATTTTATGGTCGCCCGAAACGCCATACCTGTATCGTATTGTTCCGGTAATAATATCAGGCAACAAAACAACCGATAGTCAATCGATCAGGTTTGGCATACGCACCATTAAAATTGATGCCACCGGTTTATATGTGAACGGTCGTTATACAAAAGTAAAAGGCGTTAATTGCCACCAGGATCATGCAGGCGTGGGCAGCGCTTTGCCCGATTACCTGCAGTATTACCGCATTCACAAGTTGAAAGAATTAGGGGTGAATGCTTATCGCACCAGTCACAGCGCACCCACACCCGAATTACTCGATGCCTGCGACAGTATCGGCATGCTGGTGCTCGATGAGCACCGGTTGCTGAACAGCAGTCCCGAATATATAAACCAGTTAGACAAACTGATATTGCGCGATCGCAACCGCGCCAGCGTTTTTCTATGGTCGATTGGTAATGAAGAAAATTATGTGCAAACCAATCCTGTTGGCAAACGCATAGCGCAAACATTGCTTGCTCGTCAACAGGAATTAGACCCTACACGAACCAGCACGTATGCCGCCGATGTGGCGAACATATTTAAGGGCGTGAACGAAGTGATACCTGTTCGCGGATTCAATTACCGCATTGCCGGTGTTGATCCTTATCATAAAGACCATCCGCAACAACCGATATTGGGAACTGAAATGGGTAGCACTGTTACCACACGCGGTATTTATATAAAAGATTCTGTTGCGGGCTATGTGCCCGATGAGGATATCACCGCTCCCTGGTGGGCCAACACCGCCGAACAATGGTGGACGCTGGCTGCAGATCGTCCGTGGTGGATGGGTGGTTTTATATGGACAGGTTTTGATTACCGTGGTGAGCCTACTCCTTTTGAATGGCCGAATATCAATTCGCATTTTGGTGTGATGGACATGTGCGGATTTCCTAAAAATATTTATTACTACTATCAGTCGTGGTTTACCAACGAAGATGTATTGCATATATCGCCACACTGGAATCACGCTAAAGACGGCACAGATGGAAAAGAAGGAACACCGGTGAATGTATGGGTAAACAGCAACGCCGATAATGTTGAGTTGTTCCTGAACGGAAAAAGTGTTGGTAAAAAAGATATGCCGCGTAACCGCCACCTCGAATGGAATATTCCTTTTGAACCGGGTGTGCTGGAAGCCGTGGCTTACAAACAAGGCCGAAAGATCACCTCACGCGTAGAAACTACCGGGCCTGCTTATGAAATTGTAGTATCACCCTCCAAAACTACGATGCTGGCAGATGGTACCGACGCCTGCGTGATTAACATTACTGTAACCGATAAACAGGGCCGCGAAGTGCCCGATGCCAATGACCTGATCAAATTTAGCATTACCGGTGATATGAAAATTATCGGCGTTGGCAATGGCGATCCCAGCAGCCATGAGCCCGATAAATGCGGTGATGGTAACTGGCAACGGCATTTGTTCAATGGTAAATGCCAGGTAATTGTGCAGGCCGGTAAACAAACTGATGTGGTGAAATTCGAGGCAACTGCTGCCGGTTTATTTCCCGGGTCTACGGATATTCATACCGTTCAGTCGGGCGCACCGCATTCAGTGCCGGCAGTTGCATATCCGGTTACACCAAAGCCGCTGTTGAAACCTGTTGACAAAATGCTGGGTGCTGATATTTCTTTTTTGCCGGAGCTCGAAGAAAAAGGAATCAAATTTTCTGATAAGGGCGTAAAGAAAGATGCGTTACAAATATTAAAAGACCATGGGTTTAATTATATACGGTTGCGCATCTTCAACGATCCGGCTGCCGATAGCGGGTACTCGCCCAAAAAAGGGTTTTGCGATATAGCGCATACCCTGCAAATGGCCAAAAGAATAAAGAACGCCGGTATGAAATTCCTGCTCGATTTTCATTACAGCGATTACTGGGCCGATCCCGGTAAACAATTCAAACCCGCCGCATGGCGTAATAAAGATATGTCGCAACTGGAGCGATCGGTGTATGATTATACCAAACAGGTAATGCAGCAGTTAAAAGCACAGGGAACTTTGCCCGATATGGTGCAACCCGGCAACGAAATAAATCATGGTATGATATGGCCCGATGGATTGATCTGTTACCCCGATAACCTGGCGCGTTTGGTATATGCAGGAATGGTTGCGGTAAAAGAAGTGAGTCCGGCTACGGCTACCATGCTGCACCTGGCTCTTGGCGGACAAAATGATGAATGTCATTTTTTTCTTGACAATATGATTGCAAGGGGTGTACCCTTTGATGTGATCGGGTTATCGTATTATCCCAAATGGCATGGCACGCTGGCCGATCTGAAACAAAATGTCAATGATCTGGCAACGCATTACAATAAAGATATTATCATCGTTGAATACTCGCAATTGAAGAACGAAGTAAATGAAATTGGTTTCAATTTACCCAACGGCAAAGGCAGGGGCACCTGCATCTGGGAACCATTAAGCACCTGGGAATCGATATTTGATAAGGATGGTAAAAGCAATGATTACCTGTTGTTGTATGATGAGATCCATAAAAAGTTTATGAAGTAATAAAAGCTGTGTATATTAATAAACTGAAAAAGCCCCCGGTTAATGTTACCGGGGGCTTTTTGCTAAATATTGTCATTGTATCAGATCTTTCCGCCTTTCTGTTTTAAAAACTGGGCCAGGGCTTTTATGCTGTCGGTATTGATATAATCTACGCCGATTTCCATTAATTGCTGCCAGGTATCAAGATAATCGGGAATGTTCCAGAAACGAACGGTTTTTTTCAGCGCATGGCCTTTGTCAACTGCTTTTTTCAGCGCAGCCATGTCTTTCTCCGGCGCTTTTCCGTTGCCTTTCCAGGTTGAGTAAGAAATGAAATTGTCGCTCAGCATGGCAACACGGGTAAGCGCTTCCTTTGAATAGTGCAACGTTAATAACCCGTCGAACCAGATGAACGAAGGATACGATATGTAATTGGAAGGTTCAGGTTTATTACCGCTTATTAAAATTATCAGCGACTTACATTTTGTAAGCTCAGGATATTTCATCAGCACGTCGATAATTTTATTAAGGGTAGCAACAGCTTCCGTTTTTACATCGATCATCAGCTGCAGTTTACGCGAAGTATCGGCATACGCATACCCGCCATTTTTTTGTATGTAACCCTGTAAAGGTTTCAGGTACAGGTCTTCGAGGGTACGGTGTTGCGGAAGATCGCGCTCGGTATGCGCTACCAGCAGCTCGTCATTGCTTAAAAAAACATCTACTTCAATGGAGCCAAACAATAAATTGTACGCAGCATAAAACGGCGATGTTTGCTGATAATCGTTGTGTGAATGTGCGTTGGCTGTTGTGTAGCTGGTTGGTTGTGCAAAAGAGGTGGTGTAAGCAAAAAAAACAAAAAATAATAGGTTTCGCATAATAATCATTCAGATTTTGCAGGTTTTACAATAAGATCATCTGGCAATTCGGATTCATCCTGCAATCGGAGTAAAATGAATGGACGCGCAAATTAATAATTAAACGTCATTCTAACACCTATTTATTGGTCAAAAACAGTACCTGTTTTTAAAAAACAAACACTCGTTAAGATCAATTGATGCAAACAGGAATCCCGGGAACGATTTGCTGTTACAACATAAGAAAAAATTGTAACGATTCATACGATTTTTACATAATTATCGTTCTAAGCGATGTTGCTTCGTTTCCTGAAGCATAGTTGCACAGTCGTGCCCATTGATTCACTGTTTACCTTTAATATAAACGTTAATTCGCTTTCAACGGTTGCAAAAGAGGCAAAAAATCCTTCGCATTATTTTGCGTGAAAAAAACCGGCACCCGATTGCATGCCGTGGTATGCCATACGAATGTTATGCTCTTGTTACCAATCCAACCATATTTCCTTCGGGGTCGCTGAACCAGGCGAATTTTTTATTGTCGGGCAGCGTAATGGGCCCTATTATTTTTTTACCACCTGCGGCTTCTATCTTTTGTAAACTGTCGTTGATGTCTTCTACCTGAATGTAAAAGGTTACATAGTTATGCGGCTCATGCCCCAGCGAGGTGATGTGCCCCTGAATACCATCGGCATTGGTATTTATTAACGAGGTCATGGGGATGCTCGTGGGCGTCCAGCCAAAAAGGCCGGTATAAAATTCAGTTGTTTTAGCAAGATCTTTACAGCCGATTTCAAAATGAACAACCGGACTTCCATTAGAAGCAGTCATATAGTTTTGTTTTTGTTGTTTCTCAAATTTATTCATAAAAATTGGTAAAACCTTTACCAAACCGGGCAACGAAATGATGCCTGCCGGTGTCTTGTATTTAAGGCGTAGGTTGATATTAATAATAACTGTTATGCAAATGTGTTTTCTAATCTGAAGAACCCGGATGCATAACTTACTTTTAAATGTTAACCTTAAACGATATGAATATCCTTTCCCTTTGTAAAAAAATGTTTTTACTGTGTGCTCTTTTTTTACTGTTGTATTCGTGCAAAAAACATCATGATGTTGATACAAACGAATACCTGCTATCGTCTGTTCAACGCAATGGGTTGAATTCCGTTAACTATTATTACAACGTTAGCGGGCAGCTGATTAAAAGTATTAACCGGCAACCAAAGAGCCCCAGTGCTTTTGTTGAGCTTTTGCGTGAATACAGTTATAACGATCAGAAGCAGATAACGCAGGTAATAAACACTTATTATTATACCGGTTATGGTACTAAAAATAATTATACTTACAATAGTGATGGCAAATTGGCTTTGATACAGGTGTATCATAGTGAAACAAATGCGTTGTTGAATACATACGAATACAGCTATACCGGTCACACGATTACTGAAACATATGCTGAAAATGGAGTGATTTCGTACGTTTATACATTCACCATTGACGATAAAGGCAATTTTGTAAAAGCGGTGTACGACGATCAAACGGCTGCCAACAGCGACCGCGTTGAAGAATGGGTTGATTATGATGATAATCCGAATATAGCAGGCCCCACAGTAGGTATTATTTCGTCAAAAAACAATCCGCGCACACATACGGTTGCTTTTCCCGGAAAAGACCTTATAACCGATTATTACAATTACCACTATAACAACGCGGGTTATGTAACAGAACGCAAAGAATACGAAACCGGCTGGAGCTATATAAATGTGTATAAGTATACATTGATTGTGAAGTAAACCAGCCGTGCCATGGTTCATTTGCGTTGTCAGGAAACCGTGGCACGGCTTCGGTTTATGGAAGCGTTTTGACGTGAATGTATCATTCTTTCCGGCCTTCGGTCTTTTCCGACTTTCGGACTATTTAGTTACTTTGCAGTATGCTATTGCGATACCCTTCCTCCATTAATCAGTCGGGCGCCGATGCGCTGCAGGTTGGCGACACGCCTTTTGCGCGGTACAGGCAGGCTTCAGCCGCCGGTAAAAGAACCAGCTTCATTACCGAGCACACTATTATTTTTGTAATGCGGGGCCATAAATTGCTGCATGTTGAAGATCAAACCTATATCGCAGAGGCAGGACATATTGGTTTGATGAAAAGAGGAATTTATGTGATGTCGGAATTTGTGCCTGATGGATTGAACTACGAAGCCATGTTGCTGTTCTTTACCGATGAGTTTGTAAAAAAATTCCTGCATAATCATCACTTAACCACTACAAAGGCAATCGAAACGTCATCTCATCTCGTTATTCCCGCCAACGAATTGCTCGATGGGTTTAAAAACCAGTTCATGGGCTATTTTGGTAAAACGGTGGATGGGCTTGAAAGCATATTGCAACTGAAAATGCAGGAACTGATGCTGTTGTTACTGGCCGGCCCGCAAAAGCAACAGGTACTCGCTTTTTTGCAAAGCATCGCTTTCGGTCAGCCCCTCAGTATTGACTATATTGTAAGAAAACATTTGTTTCAGCCGCTGTCGCTCGAAGAACTGGCAAAATTATCTGGCCGAAGCCTGGCATCTTTTAAACGCGATTTTCAGCAGCAGTATCAAAGCGCACCCAAAAAATGGATCAACGACCAACGTCTTGAGCATGCAAAAATGGAATTGCTGCATACCGGTAAACAGGTATCTGAAATAGCTATGGAATGCGGTTTCGAGAACATCCCCCATTTTATACGAATATTTAAACAGAAATTCGGTACTACACCCAACAGCATCAGAGCTAAAACTGCAATTAATTGAGCTTTTAACGTTACCGCCCGCCCTTCTTTTCTGAATACCTTAGCGGTATAAAATTTTTAGAATGAGAAGAAGCATTTCATTACTGGCAGGTATGGCGCTTATGGTAAACGCCATGGCTCAGGAAACAGAACTGGCTCACCCGGAAAGCATTAATTCCGACGGACAATTTTTTTATGTAACCAATATCGGCAAAGCGCTTGCGCCCGCTGAAAAAGACGGAGATGGTTTTATTAGTAAAGTTGCCACTGATGGTAAAATAATCACGGCTTCCATTACTACCGAAAAGTTAAATGCGCCAAAAGGAACCGCTATTATTAAAGGCGTTCTATATGTGGCCGATATCGATCGCATTGTAGGCATTGACCTTGCTTCGGGTAAAAAGGTAGCCGAAGTAAGCCTGGCTTCAACAAACACCTCTTTTGCCAACGACCTTACCGTAAAAGATGATAATACCTTATTTGTGTCGGCAACAGATGTTGGAAAAGTGTTTGAAGTGAACCTCAAAACCAGCCAGGTGCTACCGGTAGCTGATGTAAAAGGCGCCAATGGCCTGTGGTACGACAAAGCTACCAGCCGTTTATACACCTGCAGTTTTAGTTTCGAGAACCTGCAGGGTGGTGAAATCGGCGTAATCAGCTGGAAGGATAAAAAGCCGGTGTATGAAGCAATCGGTAATATACACGGTGGATTCGACGGACTGGCTTTGATAGATAAAAACACCCTGATCGTTTCTGACTGGGGCGCTATGGACCATCCTGCAGGATTTGTTGAAAAGATTGATCTGATCACCAAAACAGCAACCAAACTCGATTGGCCTGTATTTGCCGGCCCCGCAGATTTTTATCTCGATGCCAAACAAAAGCGTTTAATCATCCCCGAATTAGTTGCCGGAAAAGTGACGATAAAGACATTGTAGTCGTCAAACAATAGGCAATGAGCAATTTGTAATAAACAATTGTTTCAGGTTTCAGGGTACAGGTTGCAGGTCTAAGGAACCTATAACTTGTAACCTGAAACTTTTTTATATTTAACCCTTCAGCAATATGCCTGTAATTTGCTGTTGCCCCATTCACCATTGACCATTGACCATTCACGCTAAATACACCAACGCAAAGTCCTGCGGTCCCTGCGGAATGTTCGATCCAATAACATCTACCTTCCACGAACCGGCCGTTGGATTTTTTATTTCGATCACTTCTACATTGTTGATAGTATCTAAAGCCACCGAACCATTCACCGACTGATTGCCTGCATACTTTTTGCCGTCGGGGCCGGTAAGTATCAGGTTAAGGTTATTCACCAGCGCACTTCCCGGGTAATCGCTATATGCCAATACCAAACGCAACGATTTACTATTGGCTTTAACAGGTATCGTAACAGAATATGCTTCACCGGTAGACAGCCCTTTATTCACATCTGTAAACACCGCCTTTGCACCACCGGTTGGTGACAGTATCGCATCGAGATTTACACGCCCGTATCCCTGGTGATTATCGCCTGCAACACCGTTCGACGCTGTTCCCGGAAGCCGTACAGCGCCGGCAATTAATGTTGCTTTGAGTAATGCTGCCGAAGGTTTGGTAATCTTTTGTTTTGTTCGCAGGTATTCGCGTATCAGTGCTACAGCGCCGGCAGTAAGGGGTGTGGCCATGCTGGTACCTCCCATGAAAAAGTATTTTTTACTGGCAGGAAATGGCGCCCACGCAGTGTTATTGGCCGCTATCATGGTTGAACGCGTTGAAAGAATAAACGTGCCGGGTGCTACTACATCGGGTTTGATACGCTTATCGCGGGTAGGACCACGGCTGCTGAATGCAACCACCTGATCGGGCTGATCGGCCATGGGCGCATTTTTATAAGGCGCCACCGGATAATCTGATGGCCACCAGTTGCCATATACTTCATTGTTAAAATTTATTCTTTTGTTTTCGCAGGCGCCTACCGTTATACAGTTTTTGGCAGTGGCAGGCGAGGTTACACTCATAAGGTTGATGTTTCCATCGCCATCTTTATCAGTGCCATCGTTACCGGCGGCTACCAGCACACAAAAGTCTTTTTTCTCCCAAATAAACTGGTCCAATTGCCGGCACTGTTCATCATATTCGCCTGCTTTACCGCCACCCCAAGAGTTGGAATGTATACGGGCGCCTTTTTGATAAGCCTGCGAAAACAGGTCTTTCAAATCGGTAGGAATGCCTGCCAGCAAATAGCGGCCATAGTTCTGCAGGTCGGAAGGCTTTTTCCAGTCAAGCTCCTGTTCAACTGCCTGAAAAACCAGTTTCGCTTTATAGGCCAAACCACGAATGGGCCCCTGTATGCCCGACAAACCGGTAGAGCTGGCGCCGCTTCCCAATACCGAACCGGCCACATGCGTGCCATGTCCTTCATCAACATCTGCAGGGCCGTCATTGCCACCGGGGTTGTTGATATACGAATTGAAGTCGGGCGTAATGGGATAACTCTTTATCCACTTTATTCTATTTACAAAATCTTTATGAATATTGTTGGGATCACCTGTGTCGAGCCCCGTGTCGCAAATGCCAATCACTTCACCTTTGCCGCTTAATCCCAAACTGCCATTGGTGCTGCCCATAGACAATTTTGTGCCCATGATGTCGGCAGCCACATCGTTGCTGGGCCGGTTAATGGCGCGTTCATTGATGCGGCGAACACCATGCACGGTGCTCAGGTCGGTAATGCGGTTTGTTCTTTCTGATTCAACAATGAGTATTTTACCTTTCGGGTCTTTTGTAAGAATTTTAAATCCCAGTTTTTTAACCGCGGTAACCGAATTGGCTACGTCTTTGGGGCCGAAAAATTCAACGGTGTATACATGCGGTATAAGTCTGGTGCGGGGAAGCGGTGTGCTGCCTTCTGTTTTGGTTCTTTGGGCCTGCAGCTTTTTCAGCAAGGTTCTTTCTATTCTTGCTTCATAAGGCAAATGTCCTGCCCAGCGTACATACGGTAGCGTTACTACCTTTTGCATTTGTTTATCGGTGGCTCGTACAATGTAGGTGAAGCCGCCGTACGGGTCGCGCAGTTCGCCGCCTGCTTTTTTTACACCGGCCAGCCATGTTTGTTTTATGGGTCCGATAAACTGTACCAGGTAATGGTGTTTACCTGCCGGCAATGCCTTTTTGTCTTTACCTGAATAAGCGGGGTGGGCGCTTGTTTTACCGGGACCAGTTAACCGGGGAATGGAAGTGTCGATGTTTCCCGTACCCGTTTTTATACGGTACTGGTCGGTTATGTCTTCATACAAAAATGTGGTTGGAATATCCTTCACTTTGTTAGCCGGTACTTCGGCTAATACAAAACCATCATACTTTTCAATCACGGGATATCCGTTAATGATGTTGGGCTGCTCATCGGCAGAAGCGAATATTTTTAATACCCTGCTCATAGAATGTGATTTGTAACTGGTTATGGAATTAGTGCTTTTCTATGTTAATAAAGGGCAGGAAGGGGAGTTCAGTTGATTGAACGGATTGGTAACAACTGAATTTGATTGAAAAGGTATTTTATTAACAGTGTTGAAAAAACAGTATAATCACGGATTTTTAATCAGTAGAAATACCGGAAGTCGGAAGTCTGAAGCTGGAAGTTGAAAGTTTATAAGTTGACATGTTAACAGGTTGACAGGTTAACGGGGAACAGATAACTGGTAACCGGTAACTGGTAACCGGGGGTGCTTATTGTGTTCCTTCTCCTAATCTTTCGTTAAAGCAATATTGAGGAATTGTTAAATCAATTCCGGTATGATTTTTCCCCTACAAACATCGTTCCGCTTTGAACACATTTAAGTTTTCTTTACGATGCGCACATTCCCAAATCGATTATTTTTAATTTGAATTAATGATAACCGTCAACAGCACTAAATCGGGGATTCCCATGAAGAAAAAATCAGGTGATTTTTTTGCAGCCCTCAAATCAATCATTTTACCGGAGAGTAAAGACCAG
This sequence comes from Niastella sp. sgz303648, assembly GCF_059587045.1. Taxonomy (NCBI): domain Bacteria; kingdom Pseudomonadati; phylum Bacteroidota; class Chitinophagia; order Chitinophagales; family Chitinophagaceae; genus Niastella; species Niastella sp. sgz303648. The sequence continues at coordinate 139,891 of NZ_JCAPSW010000017.1, forward strand.
CGTCAAATCAACGGTCCGGTAACCAATAATTACATTTTAAAAGAATTGCTCGATTGTTTTGATAATTCCTGCAAAAGAGAATCAGTAGGCAAAAGCTTATTGTTCAACATGCACTATCTAATCATTCTTCACCCCGAAGTGTACGAAGAACGGCTCCCTTCCCTGCCTGTTATTGTTAAAGAAGCCCTGAAAGCATTTTACCATAAGTTAAAAACCTACAAAAAGAACTACGACGATCTGTCGCCGGTGTCGTTTCACTGGCAATTCAGGTTTGCGCCCGGTACCGATTTTAACCAGGAAAAAATAAGTGTTGAAGATGTTCGAATCGTAGGCATGCTTACCGGTTTAAAACCGGCCGGCAGTGCAGGCATCGACCGGCATAATACAGCCAGGGTAACCATGAAGTCGAAAGCAACCAATGTTTTTGATAAAATGGATATCAACCTCGATGTGCTGCGCCATATTCATTTTGCCGAGAACGGCACCTTCACCATTAAGTTCAATCCCGATCTTTCGATTACCAGCAACACCGTACTGAAGCAACCACGTAATGTTGAAAGCGGTTTTGCGAAGATCGAATACTTTATGGCCGATAAAAACAAAGATGCATCGTATATAATGAAGGATACTGAAATAGTGATTGCCCGCAAAGAACCTGAAAACCTTGGTTACAGCAATTACCTGTTGATTGAATCGGCTTTTGTGAGTAACCCGCATGCACGTATCCGGTTTAACGAATCGCAGAATAAGTTCCAGATCGCTTCTTTTAGTAACAATGAAACAAGGGTGAATGAAACGGTGATCGCTAAAAGTGATGCCGACAATCCACGCTGGTTCGATCTTGACGATAAAAGCCAGGTATTATTGAATGGTATGGTTACTCTTCAGATTAAACAGCTTTTATAAACCCATGATAAACACCATCTCATCGATAGCGCTGTTTGTATTTGTGATTTTTTTATTAATACGGCACTTTAAAAACCTGCCACGCTAATATGAAAACTATGTTGATCAGTGGCAATACGCATCCGGGAATGCGCAGGAAGGAAAATGAGGATACCTTCACCTGCAGGCAACTGTGGTCGCCCGATAAAGCTTTGCTGGTGGTGATCGATGGAGTAGGGGGATATGCCGGCGGCGAACGCGCTGCGGCCATTGCCCGCGATTCGATAGATCAATACATGCAAACACCTAAGGGCGATACCCTTACCATGTTGCGTGAAGCGGTGATCTTTGCCAATAACCGTATTGCCGAAGAACGCAAACAGGACCCTAAGTATGGCGAAATGTGTTGTGTGCTTACTGCTGCCGTTGCCGATACCGCTGCCGGTATAGTATATTTTGCACATGTGGGTGATACCAGAATGTACCGGTTTAGAAAAGGTACACTCGAAAAATTAACCAGAGATCATTCATTTGTAGGGCTGCGCGAAGATGCCGGTGAAATCAGCGAGCGCGAAGCCATGAGTCATCCGCAACGTAACCAGATATTGCGTGAAGTTGGTTCTGCCATACACCGCATCGATGATGATGATTTTATTGAGTACGGAAAGGATGAACTGTTGCCCGGTGATTGTTTGTTGCTGTGCAGCGACGGTTTGACCGATATGATCACTGTGCAGCAAATGACTACCATATTGACTACCAATGTGGGGTTAACAACAAAGATCAGCAATCTCATTGCATTGGCCAATGAAATGGGCGGTCAGGATAATATAACCGTGGTGCTGTTAAAGAATAATCGCCCCAAACAACAACCGAACGGTACCAAAGTAAAAAAGACTGTTAAATCAAAAAACGGTTCGGCGCCACTACCGCTGCCAAAAGAAAAAAGCGAATCTGCTGAACAGCCGCAAAACAACAACAACCAAAAACAACCTGAAACCGGTGAGCAAACAGAACCGGTAAAAAAATCAGGTAAAGGAAATAAATGGTTTGGGTGGAGTATGCTGGTAATTGTATTGCTGGCAACCGGCTCGTGGTTCTTCTTTATAAAAAAAGATTCAACTCCTGCATCTTCACAAAATAATAACGGTCCTGCAACTGTTCACGCTGAGGATAATGCAACCGATACGGCGCATAAGAAGTCTGTTATTTTCAGTGGTGAGCATGCTGCGCCGGCTGGTCCTGCTGCAGCGCTGGCGCCGGATACCATTCGATTAGCTGCTACAAGGAATGTAAAAGATATTCAGCATTATGCCGATAGTGTAGGCAAAAACCTGGTGTTAATTCCATTGAAAGAAAAAGGCGTGCGTATAACTGCTTTGGAAATAAACAAAACAACTGCCAAAGCAGGCGATACCATGGTTATCAGAAACATGCACCTGAAGGGATTCGAAACAGGCATTAAAGTGAATGTGCCGGTGCATTTGCGATTCGAGAATATGATTTTTGAAAACATAAAGTATCCGGTTAGTTATTTATATAAAACAGATAGTAGCAGTAACAATCATTCTTTACAGATGATCAATACCGCGATGCAATAATATATGGCAACTTCAATTTTTAAAGAATATTTCAGGGGATACGAGATCCTGGGCGAAATAGGCAGGGGCAATGCCCGTGTGCTGAAGGCCCGGAATCTTGTATCCGGCGAACTGGTTGCCATAAAGCACTTTGCCTTTAACACCGATGCCGATACGCTGCGCCGCTTTCAGCGCGAATCGGAGATCATGAAATCTATTCAGCACGATCATATTGTAAAAATAGTCGACGTACACCTCGATGCCGAGCTGCCCTATATTGTTATGCAACTGATAGAAGGCGGCGATTTGCGCAGACTGTTAAAAGACTGGGGTACGCTCGATGTTGATACTGCTATTCGTCTTGTACATCATATGACCGATGCGCTGGATGCCATTCATGCAAAGGGCGTAGTGCATCGCGATATAAAGCCCGAAAATATCATGTACCGCCGTTTGCACAACGGTCAGATACATTTTTTATTAACCGATTTTGGTATTGCCAAATTACGCGAGCAAACCAATACGGTTACCGGTTCATCAATGCTAACCTATGAATATGCATCGCCCGAACAGTTCAATCACTCAAGAACGGTATCAACACCTACCGACTATTATTCACTGGGCGTTGTGTTATTCGAATGTTTAACCGGTTCGGTACCTTTTGAATTTAAGGATGAAGACCTGTTGTGGCATATAAACCGGGTTATTGAGGGTCCGGTGCCCGAACTGGTTTTGCCTTCACATCGCTTTTTGCCACCGTCGCTGTTGCAATTGCTGCATGGTTTGTTAACCAAGCAGGCGGCCAGTCGTATAGCCGATTCGCGGCAGGTGCGCGAACTGTTGTACAAAGCGAGTATCGAAAACACGCAAAGCCGCAACCCGGCAGACCATAGCAAAACCAAAACAAAAACGGTTACCAGGATATTCAATAAGCCTGTTGCTTTACCGGCAGTGGTTTCGGGCAAAAAGAAAGAAGTGGCTTTCACAGCCATGGGAGTGTTGCTGTTCAGTGCATTTATGATGGGCATGTGGGCTGTTTTCCCGCATAACCGCAAGGATCTGCGCGGTGATAACGAAACAGCTACTATTTTACCTGTTGATTCGGTGTCGGTTCCGGTGGGCCATAAAACAATGGCCAATCGCATAAAGCCGCCAATTGCGCCATCGTCGTCGATTATGCATACGGCGTCGACAAAAGAAAACCCGGTGATAGCTGCGGAAAGTACTGCAACTACAACCGCAGAAGCCGATCATGGGATTACGCTGCAGAACGGCATGTATTACGACGACTTTAGCGACGATGCCGACAGCATCTGGGATACAGGAAGAGATGCCAACAGTGAATTCAAATTTGTAAACGGAAAATACATCATCAAAGGGTTGACTGATAGTTTAACCTATCATGCCACCGTGAAGTTTGACCTGGATATTCAAAAGAATTTCAGTGTTTCGGCCAGCGCCACGCAATGGGGCAATGAACCCGATGAAGCCTATGGCATTAACTTCTGCGGCGACACCGACAGCGATTCCTATTTTGTATACTATATAACCGCCAGCGGTTATTACTCCATTGGTTCTATGAAAAACGGCGACTGGCAGCCCATTATCAACTGGACGCCTTCACAAAACATTCATCACAGCAACGACATGAATACCCTTTCCATTGAAAAGAAAAATAATTCGATCTTCTTTTTGATCAATGATAAAGTCGAGAACGTGTTACCCTTTACCGGTGGTTATGGTAATTGTTTTGGCATGCGGGTAGATGGCGCACAAACAGTAGCTTTTGATCAGTTGATTGTAAAAGGTTCTCATTGATGGGGCGCAGGCGCTTAAAATGCAGCCCTTCGCTACGCTCAGGGCGTCCCAAATGCAGTAGCGCTAAGAGCTAAAAGGGAAAAGGAGAAAAAAGAGTTATTTATATTTTTTGAACTTGTCGACTGTTTGTGTAAACATAGAATTTTTGAAAGAACAGATCTCTTTTTTTCTCTTTCTACTCTTATAGCTCTTAGCTTAAAAAAAAGAAAGCGCGAAGCGCTGTAAAAATAATATGGAAAATAATGCCCCTAAAACAGAAGGCTGGTTGTTGTTGGCAGGCGCGGCTGCGTTTATGCTGGTGCTGTTTGTTAAGTTGTTTTTGACATTGATGCCTGCATTAAAACGCAGCAACGAAGCGTTGAAAACAGGCCGTGCTATAAAGCTCGAATCGGGTATCAATAAAGATTCACTACGAAAAATTATAACCGAAGGAAATTATTTTACCGATACGCGTGATGTTGACCTGCTGGTTGATTCATTGTCGATGCGTTTGTTAACTGCCGGCAGCATTGATAACCTGGGGTCGATCAATAAAAGCGCTTTCGGTTTAACGGCTCCGCTTCAATGGAAAGCTTCCAACGGCGGACCCGATTTTCAGGGTAGGCTCGAAGCATCGCGCCAGCGGCTCGGCTTTGATTCCATATTGTATGAAAAAGAACTGAATGATCCCACTACGTACCCTTCCTCAGTAAATGTAGCGGCAGGTAAACGCGAAATAAGCGGCCGCATTCTTTTTCAGGGCGAACCCATGGCGGGCACCCTCGTGCAACTGAAAGAACATATTGCTACGCTCGATGATGATTCAATATATGAGCGGGTATTGTATGCACGAACCGATAACAACGGCGCCTTTCATTTTACCGGATTAAACCAGGATTCAGGATACAGTGTGCTGCCGCTTAAACCCGGTTACGAATTTGGGGGCAGGCAGGGAACGGCCCGGTTAACAAAAGATAAGTCTTATACGTTTTCGGGTAAGCCGCATAAAATAAGGTTGATCGGCCCCATTGCCTACGCCCAGTTGAAAGAAGATGGCGTGCTGATGGTACGAACACCGGAAGAATTTATTACCAGCTACTGGATCATTGCTGCAGGCAGTATATTGGCCTTTTTTATTGTTCATATTATTTTATGGGTTAGAAAAAAACAACCCGATATTTTTTTATTACCCGTACTGTTGTTGCTATGTTGTATTTCGGTGCTGCTGTTGCTGTGCATTCAACATCCGTTAACCGATACCCTGCATGCGGCCCAGGCATTACAGGGCATAGTGATCGGGTTAATAGGGTTTGCCATTTTTTCGATTATTGATGTACGTAAAATATATACCCGCTGGTGGTTTGATGCCCTGTTCAATTTCAGAAAGAAAAATATTTATGGTCTTCGCGGGTGGACCTGGCTGGCCCTCGCCGTAGGCATGGCATTATTAACCCTTTTGGCAGGTACAGGGCCCGAAGGAAGCGGGGTGAAAGTAAACCTGCAGTTAGGCGGCTTTACGTTTCAACCAAGCGAAATCACCAAATACCTGTTGTTATTGTTCCTGGCCGGGTTCTTTGCTGCCAATGAAGAAAACATTCGCAGTTTATCAGATATCCGCTGGCGTTTTCAGGTGAGCATCGGCGTGTTGGCAGGCGTGGGTGTTATTTTAGCGCTGTACCTGTTGATGGGCGATATGGGTCCGGCTATGGTGGTTTGTTTTACATTTCTTTTCTTCTATAGTATTGCACGCGGCAATTTATTATTAACAGTGCTGGCAGGTGTATTGTATTGCGTGTTGTTATCGCTGTTGCCCGGCTGGCTGGCAAGCGCCATCAGCTTTGTAGCTGTAGTAATAACCATGGTTATACAACGGCAGGTGAAAACATTAAAATGGTATGGTTCGCTGGCGGTGCTGGCCGATGCGCCGGTTATTGTGTTGCTGGTTATTGCAGCATTTGCATTTGGCGATCAGTTGCCCGGCATCGGCGATCGCCTTGCCGATCGAAAAGCCATGTGGATAAGCCAGTGGGATAACGATGTGTTTGGCGGTGATCATCTGGCGCATAGTTACTGGACCTTATCATCGGGTGGTTTAACAGGGCAGGGGCCGGGAAGAGGGTTTCCCAACACCATGCCGGCAGCGCATACCGATATGATTTTGCCAAGTATCGGCGAAGAGCTCGGCTGGCTGGGTCTGGTAGCCGTGTTCATTCTTTTTGGCATATTGATTCATCGTACCTTTTTACATGCGCGGCGCGCCGGTCAGTCGTTTAGTTTTTATTTATGTGCGGGTATCGCTATTGCCACCGGTATACAATTTTTATTAATAGCAGGCGGATCGATTGGTTTGTTGCCGCTGACCGGTGTAACCGTACCGTTTTTAAGTTATGGTAAAATATCACTGATCATCAACCTCGCCGCCATGGGCATTGTGGCGGGCATATCATCGCGGCCCGGTGTATCGATACAAACAGAACACCTGCGTAAGTATTATGATTTTGTATTGGGAACGGGCATTCTGTTCTTTTTAACAGGTATTGTGGTGCTGTCGGTAAAATTATACCAGGTGCAGGTTGTGCACAGCGCTGAATATCTCGTAAAACCGGCACGTGTGGTGAACCGGAACGGATTGCCTATTTACAGTTATAATCCACGTATAGATAAGTTAACGCGCTTACTGTCGGCCGGTACCATCTATGACCGCAACGGCGTTGTGATCGCTACCAGCGAACCGGAGAAAGTAAAGAGCAACATGAATGCTTTTGTAACCGCCGGTTTGGATACTACTCAACTGGAGAATCTGCTGCAAAAAAGAGTGAACCGTTTTTATCCTTTTGAAGAAAACCTGTTCTTCTGGACGGGCGACTACAACACCCGTTTATTCTGGGGGCAGGGCAATGGCTATTTTGCCGAAGCGCGTCATCTTACTTCGCTGCGCGGGTATGCTACCAGTCCTGAAAAACGTGATTATGTAAGCACCGAATACCGCCCCGATAAATTCACCCGGCCGGTGCAAAAAACAATAAAGCTGGTGAGTTATGATTATACGCCGCTGGTCGAAAGTTTGCAATCGGGTATCGACAGCAGCAGTGCAGCCGTTCGTAAAATAACACACAAGGAGCGCGACATCTATTTAACCCTCGATGCCGCTTTGCAAAAAGAAATACAGGACTCGCTGCATAAAAGCAATTTTAAAAACGATCGTATATCCGTGGTAGTGCTCGATGCTGCCAGCGGCGATGTATTGGCTTCGGCATTGAACCCGCTGCCCGATCTGCAGGCAACCGATCTGATGTTGATGTCTGACCGTGAGCGCAACAAACTGACCAAACCGGTTACCGATCGCGATCTGGGCATGACGTATGCTACAGCGCCCGGTTCTACTGCCAAAATATTAACCGGTATGGCTGCCTTTAATAAAATGGGGCCCGATGCTGCCAAAGTAAAGTACACCGATATCTACCGTAATGAAATTTTCCGCGATAATCCAACCGAGCAGGAACCGTTTATTCCCAAGGTGAATTATGTCGACATGCACGAAGCCATTGTGAATTCGAGCAATATATTTTTTATTCGCATGGCCAATGAAAATAATCTTGAAGATCAGATGGCAGCCCTGTACCAGGCAACCGGTATGAACATCAGTCAGCGTGGCGGATACGATTATGCGCCTTCGTTAGATAAAGAAAAAGCATCGGAAGACCTGGCGGCATGGCGCAAAGATGTGTTGAATCACGATCGCAGAGCGTACAACAATCCTAAATTAAAAGGAACCAAAAACAGGTACCGCAGTATGTTCTCGGGTCTTGCCTGGGGACAAAGCACGCTTACTGCCACACCTGCCTCGATGGCCCGTATGGCCGGCGCCATTGCCAACCATGGCGTAATGCAGCCTTCGCGGTATGTATTGAAGGAAGCCGGACAGTCATCTTCTGTTGCAGAAGGAATAGATATAGCAGAGGATACCACGTATGCTGATATACTGACCAAATATATGATCGATCAAAGCAACCAGCCCGGTAAACAAAAAATAAAGAATATGGTGGTGGCCGGTAAATCGGGTACGCCTGAACGCGTGATCAATGGTGAGCTTGATTCAGACGGATGGTATGTGTTTTTTGCGCCAACGGCCGATCATCGTTCACGCACCGTAACCTGTATACGAATTGAAAGAGGAAAAGGATCGTCCAATGCGGTACTGGTAGCCAATTCCATTGCCAAAGTGTTGGAGAAAAGAGGGTATATCGTTTCGTTTTAAATATGTTTGTGGTTTCAAACTTCAAACTGAATTAAACCAGCGCGTATGAAAAATTTATTTAAGTGGTTTACAAAAACCATGGTGCCGGAAGATACTGAACCAGCCAATGCCGGTTCAACCGCTGTCAAAGACAGCAATGCCGCCTTATCAATACCGGCTACCCGCGCAAAGCGCGAAGAGATCATTCGCTTTATCATCAACGGATTAAAACCCTATATTGATGAAAAGGCCGCTACCATTGCCGGTTTGCGGTTATATATATTATGCAACGATAAAGAACAGGAAGAAACGCTGCGCGTTGCCCTGTGTACCGATACAGCCGGCATGTTTCAGAAAGATCATCTTGAACGTAAGCTGGTAAACAATTTTATCAATCTGGCCGATGGCTGGTTTTTTGAATACCACTTTGTGAATAACAAACTGCCCGATCATTGCATGGCGCAGGGCATGTTCGGCCTGGAAGTCATTCGCCGCGGACAGGCTTTTGTACAGCAATATTCAAAAGCTCGTTTACAGGTGCTGAAGGGTAAAACCGAATTGCCCGAATATGAACTGAATCCGCAACTGCAATTGAAATTCAATATAGGCCGAACCAAAAACCCGCAATTAACATCGGGCAAAATTCATAAGAACGATATCGTTTTTTGGGGGCAGGGCGATGCGCAATTTGATGAACAAACCGCCGGCGCCAATTTACATGTAAGCCGCAACCATGCCTATATTATGTACAATCCGCAACTGGATAAATTTTTTCTGTTTCCCGACAAGGGCGGTCTACCTGAAAACGGTAACAAAACAAGAATATATACCGTTGATGATAAAGTGAAATCGTTAAACGTGCCGGGTGTATCGCACGAACTGCAGTATGGCGATCAGATTGAACTGGGCGGCCATGCGATATTGGTGTTTTTGGAAGCTGAAGGCTGAACGCTTAATGCAGAACGCTGAATGTGTAACGCTTAACGCTTAACGCAAAACGCTTAATGCTTAATGCAGAACGCAGAACGCTTAACGCTGAATGCACTGTCGCTTATTTTTGTGAATACTTCAAAAACAGGAAGTAACCTAAATAGCTGGCTGCTATGCTAAACGACATAATGGCTAAAGAGTGAATGCCAAGCGGTTGTTGATAATATACTAACGTAAGTCCCAGGCCCAGACCGGTTAAAATGGAAAACCATTTAATATTGATGTCCCGGTTTTTTTCAGTATCCGGTTGTAAAACAGATGCAACAAGGTTTTCAGGGATGCCCTTTTCCATAATTTTATTTTTAAGGCGGTAGTCCATAATCCTTTTCAGGATCGTTAAAATGAATAGCATAAACATGCCAATCAAAAAAATTATTGAGCATACATTGAAAATTTCTCTGTCTATACCGCTGCCATTATCAGCTGCTGCAAAGAAAGGTATTGCTACTGCTGTTATTATACTTACTATCTTTTTCATTCGTGCTGAAGTTTTATATATTGTTAGACCCATAATGGTGCTTAATGTTGCAAAAAAATTCTAATAGAGATTCAAAGCCTTCATTTGTGCCTTGTATTTTCTATACATATCTATACATAGAAAAACCAAAAGGCTAATTACAGTTGTAAAAACCAGTGCATATAACATGGTATTTACAGCATTGAACATACTTACAAATATGTTTTTGAAAAGATATATTATCACGCCGGCAATCAAAACACAGGTTGCAATTACGGCGTACAAAATGAATTTCTCTCCGGCTGTTTTGCGTGAAGGTGCGGGCAGCTTATCCATTACCACCGCCGTAAGATCGAAGCTGAACACAGGTTGTTGCTGCGCTTCGATGGCTTCTACCAGTAACATGTATTGCTGAGCCTTTGCTGCACAATCTGTACAAAACTCCATATGCTCACGAACATCGGTGCTGCAATCATTTTTTTGCAGTACAAATGCCTGAATTTCGCTATCGCTGCAATGTTTGTTTGTCACAATGCCTCTTTTTTATAATTGAGCAATAATTTATCTTTTAATGTTTTCCGGGCCCTGTATAAATAGCTTTTTACAGTGCCTGCGGGCAACTGCGTAATATGTGCAATTTCTTCATAACTTAATTCTTCATTATGAAATAAGGTGATCAGCGTTTTATAAACCGGAGGTAATTTCTCTATTTCGGTTGTTAATATTTGTTTTAGTTCTTTTCGAAATGCAGCCGACTCGGGACTATCGCCAGTTGATAGTACGAACTTTGTTAATTCAACGTCTGTGGTGCTATCGAATGCAGATTCGGTAAACAGGTCGTGCAAAAGCAGCGGTTTTTTCTTTCGCAGGTAATTGAAGCAGGTGTTATAGGCGATCTGCGCCACCCATGTCGATAACTTTGCATTGAATTGAAAGGATGCAAGATGATGGAAGGCCTTTAAATAAATATCCTGTGCAATATCTTTCCTGTCTTCTGCCAGCGGTATCATTTTAAAAACAATTTGCGCCACCAGGTTTTCGGTGTTTTTTACAATAATTCCAAATGCAGCGGTGTTGCCATTTAATATACTGGCAACCAGCTCTTTGTCGTTCAATTGATTTCCGATAACAGGGTTCACTGTTGCATTTGACAGGTTAGCGGTCAAAATGTTGCTAAAAATAAACGGAATTTTTTGTGTGGTATCTATACTAATAAAAAAGTCTGAAGCGGTGCGTTATATGCCCCTGCCTCAGACTTCAAATTTCTGGCTTCAAATTGCTGACTTCAGACTTCTTACATCTGACTTCAGACTTCTGATCTTCCGCCTCTTTGCGAGCGTTGGTCTCCTTGAGAACGTTGGCCGCTCGTTTCGGATCTTTGGCCTATGGTGTCGGAAACCGCTTTTGCTACGGCAAGTGTATCAAAGCAATCGCGGAAATGCGCGATCTTTTCCTGGTTATCGAATTCAAATGTCATAGCCCAGAGCGTAGTGCAGCGTCTGCCGGTTTGTTTGGAGGCTGCATTAAAATGACCGGAAGCTATTACGAGGTTGCCGTTTTCGAGAATGTGTTCCAATACAAAATCATTCATGTCTAAGCAATCATCCAGTTTGTTGAAGAACTGGCGAATATCATCTTGTCCGTGGTAAATACCGGCAAAGGGAATATCGGGTTGTCCCATTACTTCCCAAATGCAGTCCCTGCTGAGGGTGTTGATTATTGTATTGATATCGCGCCGTTGATAGGCTTCGTACAGCTGATTAACTTTCTGGCCATAATGAACTAAAGTTTCCATAAACAAGTTTTTAAGGTTAAAAAATAGCTACAACCGTTTTCCAGGGCATGCGGTAAATTGCGAACTGAACATGATCTTTCACTGAATGAAACGGATGCATTCAATACAAGCCGGTGGATGGTGGAATCGGAGCAGAAATGTTTACCTGTTCATGGTGTGCGGAAATGTAAATAAATGGATAAGAAATGCTTGGGATAAGACTACATATGCCGGATTATAAATATACTACATTTTAAACCCGATAGCCTCAATCAGTAATAGGTTTATTTTTGCGAAACAAGTTTGAATGATAGTATCGTTATAGCCTTGTACACCGTTGTGTTGGTGTTTTGTATACCGTTTAATAATCGTTTTGCACCCGCTATTTACCCGTGCAGTGGTGGTGCAGAATGCGGTATTTGACAAATAGCTTCTGATTCAGCAAAGTATTCTAACTAAATTTCGTTAAACATTTTTATTTTTCACACGAATGGTTTAATTTGTTATTGATTGAGATAATTAGCCCGAGAACTACTTTCGTAAAAATCAAGGTTTACTCCATCTCTGATTAGTGTATCCTGTACCAGATAACAAACACTGTTATTACAAGTGAATGCATTGCTGTATTGTTGATGAAAACGTCATTTTTTCAATAACGTAAATACCTCGCGTACTTACCTGATTTGTATTGTACACAGTTATTCCTACTACAATGAATCTAAAACCATTTATTTTAATTGCAGATGATGACCAGGAGGATCGTTATCTGATGCGCATTGCATTTGAAGAAATTGGACGGTCGGGCGATATTTATCTTGTAGAAAATGGTATGCAGGTCTTTAAATATCTCGATGACCTTATACAGCAGGAAGCGATGCCTGCATTGATCGTACTTGATTTAAACATGCCGATATTAAATGGCATGGAAACCCTTTCGCGATTAAAAGCCCACTCTGTATACAAAAATATTCCGGTTATTATTTATACCACATCGGTGCATGAGGTTGAAAAAGCAAAATGTCTTGAAATAGGCGCTGTTGATTTTATAAAAAAGCCGGCGCGGTTTCAGCAAACGATTAACACCGCTAAATTTTTACACGATTCAGCGATTAGCCAGATGGCTGTAAGTAACAGGCAATAGGCTCAATAGGCAGTAGGCAGTAGTGAATAGGCAGTAGTGAGCAGGCAACCTGTAACTTGTAACCTGTAACAGGCAACTGGTAACTGGCAATAGGCAGCTGCTAACTGCCGGCTATGAGATTCTTTTCCACCCATTTTCCTTCGCACTTTCAAAAACCGCTTCTATTACTTTCATGTTGTTGATGGCATCCTCCAGGGGAGTGGGTACCGGTTCGTTTTCTAAAATAGCTTTCGAAAACAGATCGCCCTGTATGGTGTATTGATCTACCGGTTCAAAAACAGCTTCTTCTGCACTGGTTTTAGAGTACCACCACAATCTTGTTTCCTGGTGGGGCGGTGCATTGAAAGGAATTTCTATTTCAATTCTTCCTTCGGTGCCCAGTATATTCACGCGTTGATAAGGCATTAACTGGGTTGAGCAGGTAAAGGTTGATGTGCCTGTTGAAAAATCGAGAATGCCCGAAGCGAGCGTGTCGGTGCGCAGCACCGGATCAAATTCAACATTTCCCAAAACGCGATCGGGCTCTTTGTTGAAAATAAAGCGGGCCAGCGAAACGCAATAGCAGCCAATATCCATCATGCCGCCGCCGCCCATGTCTTTCTGATTGCGGATATTTTTGGGATCAACATTATAATAAGAGAAGAACGACTGAATGGTTTTTAACTGACCGATATGGCCTTCTTCAACCAGTCGTTTTGCGTGTATCCATTGCGGGTGGAAGCGGTACATGAATGCCTCCATCACTTTCAGGCCCGGTTTTTCCGAAGCAACCTGCAACAGTTTGGCAGCCTCGGCCGAAGATAAGCCGATGGGTTTTTCGCACAATACATGTTTGCCTGCCTGTAACGACCGTATGGCCCACTCAACATGCATATGGTTAGGCAGGGGAATGTATACGGCATCGATATCAGGGTCGCTCAGTAGTTCTTCATACGAGCCATACACCACCGGTATTTCAAGCTTAGCGGCCACTTCCTGCGCCTGCGCCATATTTCGCGAGGCAATGGCTACTATATCACAAAAGGCCGATTGCTGCATGGCAGGAATTACTTTTTCCCGTGCAATTTTAGCGGTGCTTAATATTCCCCAGCGAACTTTGCTCATAGTTGTTTTTTTCGTGAATGGTCAATGCCGAATGGTCAATTGATCAAATATAGAAAATTCAGGTTACAAGTTACAGGTTTCAGGTTACAGGTTCCTTAACCGTGTAACTTGTAACCTGGAACCTGAAACCTGAAACTAACAGCAAGGGTGAGCCTCTCCGGAAAGAGAGACCCACCCTTGCAGATATTGCTAATTGCTTATTGGTTATCCACCTGCGCTTCTATCACACTCTGAATCGAAGTTGATACATTCGATAACAGGTTATAACCGGTGGCCGACTCAATGGCATCAACCGACGTGCGGTAGGATTTCCAGTCGCTGCTGATGCTGTTGATATTGGGAGTGTTAACCGCAATTACACGGGTTGAAGTGGTAACCCGGCTTAAATCGCCTGAACCGTTTGATAACACAACGATCACTTTCCATACACGATTGGGAACGGTTACATTTCCATTATCGACTGTGTTCAGGGTTCCGCTGCTGCCGGTACCACCGGTACCATACGAGCCCATTATTACATACACTTCATTTCCTGCTGTTACCAGCGAGCGCGTATAGCTTTCGAGGTTAGCCCAGGTTTGCTCGTTGTTGTTGGGTGCCTGCGGTATCATGTTGGTCATTAAAAATGTAGCAGAATTGGCTGCAACGCTGGAGGTGCGATCGCCCGAAGGGCAATTATGTCCGCGATCGAAGCCGCTGCCTGAGTAGCTGGTGCTTTGTACCTGGTACCAGCCTGAAGGCAATGTAGCATCGGCCCTGAAATCGTCCTGACGTGCAGTGCTGCCCAAATCGCTTGCCTGTATATGCCAGCTAACCCAGTTGGGCGTGCCGCGGTCGCGATGGTACGACATGGCATAATAGGTTTTAACCATTAAATAGTTGGTGTAATTGGCAACATCGGTGGTAGCGCCGCTGGGGTTACCCATCAGCATATTATCATCGTCGTTGCCGGTTCCACCGCCGCCACCGCCACCGCTGCCATAGGCGCTGATCACAACATCATCGATATTGATGCGGTTTGTACCACCTCCGGTTTTAACGATCGCAAACCGAACATTGCCCGATACATTCACGGTAAATGTTGCTGTTGTTAATGAGGTAGATGAAGTGGTAACTGTGCTGCCAACTTTGCTGTAGCTGCTGCCGCCGTTGGTAGATATCTGCAGTTCCCAGGTGCTGCTGCCGTCGCTGCTGAATACAGCGTGCTGTACGGTAACGGTTGATGCACCAGACGTTAAATCGAAATTCATTTCAATGCTTCCGGTATTGCGTATGCGGGCCGACTGGCTGCCGTTCTTTCTGTCGGTCGACAGTGTACCGATCAACGCATCATCAAAGTACCATGAGCCTGAGCCTACTGTAACATTGGCTGCTGCATAGGAGGTTTTGGTGCCCGATTCAAAAGTTTCATTGATAGATGTTAATTCAGTGACTGCTCTGGTGGCAGTTGGGATTTCGTTCGTATTACTAACTGCGTCGGTGTTTTTTTTACAGGCAGTAAACAGTAACGAAACAAAAAGTGCTCCCGTAAGGAGTTTGTTTGGTTGGTACATATATGGAAAGTTTTGGTTGCGAAGTACGGTTAATATTAGCGGCTATAACTTTAAGTTATTATTATCAATACATAGTTGAATAGTTAATAAGTTGATCAGTTGATAAGGAAAAACCTTTTCAATTTGTCAACATCAGCTGTTAACTTTTCAACATAGCTATACTTGTTGCAGATGGCATTAGCAATGGCGGTGGAGAAAGAAGGTAAGTCACCCGATGCGCAGCATCCCGTTTGTTAACCTTTTAATAATCCTCCAAAAGATACGGATTTTTCACTTTTGTTTTATAAATCGTATAGAATGAATCGCAGAACATTATTAAAACAGGCAGGCTTATGGGCCGCCGTAAGTACCCTGCCGGGTATTCGCTCTTTTGCCGCCACACAGGAAGAGGCCGGTAAAAAGAAAAAAGTGGCCGTACGCTTTGCTCATTTAACCGATGTGCACATGAAGCCCGACCTGCGGGCGCCCGAAGGACTGGCCGCCTGCCTGCATCACGTACAATCACAAAAACAGGCGCCCTCGTTCATCGTCAGCGGCGGTGATTCGATCTTCGATGCATTGAAAACGCCGAAAGACAAAACCGATGAACAGTGGAGTTTGTGGCATGGCACATTTAAAAACGAAAATTCATTACCTGTTGAATATTGCATCGGCAACCACGACTGCTGGGGTTTTGGTCAGAAAGAAGATCCGTTATACGGCAAAAAATATGCGCTGGAGCAAATGAAATTGTCGACCCCTTACCGCAGTTTTGATAAAGCAGGCTGGCATTTTATTGTGCTCGACAGCATTCAGCCGAAAACCGACGACAGCTGGTACAGCTGCTTCCTCGATGAAGAGCAATTTGTATGGCTGCAGAACGATCTGGCCAAAACACCGGTCGAAACGCCCATAGTAGTTATATCACATGTGCCATTGGTATCTGCTGCAACAGTGGTAGTAGATAATAAAGTAAAAGGAGAGCAGGGGTATATACTGGGACTTGGTTCAATGCACATCGATTCGGCCCGCATCATCAGCTTGTTTGATAAATACCCCAATGTAAAATTGTGTTTGAGCGGACATATCCATTTGTACGAGCAGATATTGTACAACGGTGTTACCTATATCAGCAACGGGGCTGTAAGCGGCAACTGGTGGAAAGGCATTCGCTATCGAACTGATAATGGATATGCAATGGTGACCTTGTACGATGACGGCAGTTTTGAGAACGAGTATATTACGTACGGCTGGAAGGTGTAAAGAATAGTTACTTCGTATAGACAACTGGGTTAAAAGAGGGGCTGGATAGACATCCGCCCCCGTTTTAATCCAAAAATACTCTTTGAAAAACTATAGAAACTAATTCAAATTACACGCCAATCCTATAATAAACCATGGTTTGCATATATAAAAAGCCATAATGTGAATTAATTTCCTCAGCAGTGGAAATTTCTTCCTTGAATTAATTCCTGTTTTGAAAAATATTCCAAAATCAGGAAAATAGTAATGTCGATATGACAGTTACTTAATGTTTTAACACTGTGCTTTTTTGTTAATGTATTAACCTGTTCTTATACGGTAGTGTGTACTTTTTTATTGACAATTTCTGTATCGATCCAGTGTAAAAAATTATAGGACGCATATTCAGGATGTTCATTGTGCAGGAAAAACTGCAGGGCGGTACAAAATGTTTGCTGGTAAAAATTAAAAGCCATCAGCACAGGCATATCGATGGTGACTGATTCATAAAACCGTTTTAAGGGCATATAGGGCGTTTGTTTAAAAAACGTATCGCTTAGTAATTTCCGCAATAACAAAGGCGATAACGACTTCTCCAGGTCTTTAATAATAATATCCGCCGCCAGGTGTTCTGATGTATGACTGATCAAATGAGCTATAGAGGGTATGCCTTCCTGGTTAAAAAAACTGATCAGGAATTGCTTTACCTGTTGCTCGAGTTGCTGTAACAGATCAGTTGTATAAAATGCGTATTGCTGCTTAAATAGTTCAGCCGTAAAACGGTCGCCCAGCGATTCAACAATAAAACCGGTTACCATCGATTCCTGTTGCATAATGCATTCAATATTCGCCAGCCGGGCCGGTAAATTATAGCCGGGTTGATGCAGCAAGTGATCAAACACCCGGCTTTTAAAGTTCAGCGCCCGTTTGCCGTACATAACCGTAATATAAACAGGGTACACTTCCTCATTAAAAAAAGGAATTTTATGCTTCACCCTTGTGTGCTGATAGATCCGATATGAAATTTTCCCTTTCGGCATGTTGAAAAAGTTTCTGGTTTCCGGTCACCGGTTACCTGGAATCGGGTAACCGGTAACTGGTAACTTGTTTTAGTCCATCTCCTGTCCCAGCTTTCTGTATCCCAGATAAAAGAACAACGGGAATACCAGCAGGGTGAGGAAGGTAGCGGTTATCAATCCGCCGATCACTACAATGGCCAGAGGGCGCGATGTTTCGGAACCAATACCATGGCTCAGCGCCGCCGGCAACAAACCAATCGCTGCCATAAGGGCCGTCATGATCACCGGCCGTACCCTCGACCGCACGCCTTCCGATATCACCTGTTCAAGCGAATGATGATTGAACTCGTGCCTCTTGATCTTTTGCAGATTGCTTTTGAATACCGAAATCAGGATCACCCCGTTTTGTATACAAATTCCAAACAACGCTATAAAGCCAATACCGGCCGATATACTAAAGTTGGTACCTGAGATCAGCAGGGCGCCGATACCGCCTATGATGGCGAATGGTACGTTCAGCAGCACCATGCCGGCGTCTTTTACATTGCCGAACATCACAAATAAGATCAGGAAGATGATCAGCAAGCTTACCGGTACTACTTCGGTCAACCGTTTCGTGGCGCGTTGCTGGTTCTCAAAATCGCCGGCCCATTGCATTTCGTAGCCTTTGTTTAACTGAACGGTTTTGTTCACTTTGCTTTGCGCTTCGGCAATGGTGCTACCCATGTCGCGGCCGCGTATCGAGAACTTAATAGCACTGTACCGCCGGTTATCGTCCCTGAAAATAATGCTGGGGCCTGTTAATCGTTCAATGTTGGCGATATTTTTAATGGGTACCTGTGCACCGCGTAAGGTGGGCACCATCAGGTTGCTGATCGCTTCGGCGTTGTTGCGATAGTCTTCCTGATAACGCAGTCGCAGCTGAAATTTCTTTTCACCTTCATATATCTGCGATACGGCTTTACCGCCGATGGCCATTTCAATGGTGGCATTGGCATCGGCTGTGGTTACCCCATACAGCGCCATTTTGTTTTGATCGAGGTCTATGCGCAGTTCGGGCTGGCCGATATTGCGTATCACGCCGAGGTCTTCAATGCCCTTCACATTTTTCATTACTTCAAATACCTGGTAGGCTTTCTTTTCGGTATAAGACAAACTATCTCCATATATTTTCACACACAGCGAACCTTTAACACCCGATACCGCTTCTTCCACATTATCCATGATGGGTTGCGAAAAGTTCAGGTCGATACCGGGAAACACCGACAGCATGTTTTGCATTCGATCTATCAGCTCTTCTTTGGTCAATCCGCTTTTCCATTCTTTTTTGGGATAGATGTCAACGTGAAATTCGATATTGTAAAAACCGGTTGCATCGGTGCCGTCGTTAGGCCGGCCTGTTTGCGACATCACCTGTTTTACTTCGGGGAAGGTGAGTATTATTTTGCGCATTTTGTTGGCGAGGTCGCGCGATTCATCGAGCGATACGCTGAGCGGACAGGTAGCGCGAATATAAATAGCGCCTTCATCCAGCTCGGGCAAAAATTCGGTACCCAGAAATTTAAAGCTAAACAATCCGATGGCCACTATCACCATGGCAATTAGCATACTTATTTTCTTATGCGTGTAGGTCCAGGTAAACATGCCCATCACGCCTTTGGTAATTCCTTCAACAAAAACATTGTGTTTTTCGCGAACGTTTTTGCGAAGCAATATGCTGCTTAATAAAGGAATTAAAGTGAGCGTTAAGATCAGCGCGCCCAGCAGGGCAAAACCCAGTGTCCAGGCAAGGGGCGAAAACATTTTACCTTCTACTTTCTGAAAAGAGAATATAGGTAACAAACCGGCAATGATGATCAGCTTTGAAAAGAAGATCGCTTTACCCAGTTCGCCGCCGGTGTTTTTGATCATACCCAGTTTCGACAGGCGGTTAAAACGCGTCATGCCAAACTGATGGGCCTTTTGATCGAGCAACACAAATATCCCTTCTACCATCACCACGGCCCCGTCGATGATAATACCAAAGTCGATAGCTCCCATCGACAGCAGGTTGGCGCTCATGCCACGCAGCGTTAAACAAATAAAGGCGAACAACAACGCCAGCGGAATTACAATGGCCACAATGACCGTAGTGCGCCAGTCGGCCATGAATATGAACACGATCACCGTAACGAAAATAATACCCTCGAGCATGTTGTGCAATACGGTATGTGTGGCGAAATCGATAAGGTCGTTGCGGTTATAAAAAGTATCGATCTTAACATCGGCCGGTAATACCTTTTCGTTCAGGTAATCGATCTTCGCCTGTACGCGTTTGATCACTTCGCCGGGGTTTTCGCCTTTACGCATTACGATGATGCCTTCAACCACATCATTTTGTTTATCGCGGCCAACCTGCCCCAGGCGCGGCAGCGCCGATATCTGCACCTCGGCCACATCTTTAACTAAAATGGGCGTGCCGTTGATATTGTCGACAATGATGTTGCCAATTTCTTCTACGTTATTGATCAATCCAATGCCGCGCACTACATACGACTGCGAATTATCTACGATCACATCACCGCCTACATTGATATTGCTTTTCGAAGCAGCAGTATAAACATCGAGCGGCGTAATATTATACGAAGCGAGCTTTTGCGGATTTACTTTTATTTCATAGGTTTTTACTTCGCCGCCAAAGCTCACCACATCGCCCACGCCGGGTACACCCAGCAGTTGCCGTTCAATGACCCAGTCCTGCAGGGTTTTCAGGTCCTTAACAGTTTTGGTGGTGCTTCTTAATGTATACCTGAAAATTTCACCGGTGGGGCCTGTTGGCGGTTGTATATCGGGGTCAGCGGCATCGGGCAATTCAACATCGCGCAACATGTTATTTACCTGCTGGCGGGCAAAGGCGTCGTCGACATTATCTTCGAAAATTACTTTTACCACCGACAAGCCAAACACTGTTGTAGACCGCACCGATGTTTTTCTCTGCACCGGGTTCATGGCCACTTCAATGGGAACGGTCACAAATTTTTCAACTTCCTCAGCACTGCGGCCGGCCCATTGGGTAATGATGGTAATTTGTGTGTTGGTAACATCGGGGAAGGCTTCAATGGGAATGCTTTTAAAAGCAATGGCCCCCCAGATGACGAGTATGGTGGTTGTTAGAAAAATAAACAGCCTGTTCTTTAACGAAAAGGCAATTATTCGTTTAATAGCTTTGTTCATGATTGTTTTATTATGCTAAACGCTTAATGCTTAACGCTTAACGCTGAATACACGCGGCGTTAGGTGTTTTGCTTGCTGCGTTTTGCGTTCCGCGTTTCGCGTTTAGTCATTGAGTGCCTGATAAATAAACACCTGCGAATTGGTTACTACTTCGTCGCCTTCTGAAAGCCCCTGTATATAGGCTTTGGTATCAACCCGTTTAATTAGTTGTATTTCTTTTATTTTCAGATTGGCGCCCTGCTTTACAACCACATAGTTTTTGCTGTTGTCTAACACAATCGCCTGCGAAGGAATGCTGAACATTTTGGCCGATGGCTGCACGTTTACTTTCACAGTCACAAACATCTCGGGCTTTAATTCATTGTTAGGATTATTCATGCTTATACGCACCTTCATAGTACGGTTAGCAGGATCGAGCACATTGTATATTTTGTCGATCTTACCATTGTAAGGCGTATTGGGATCGGCCAGTGTGGTTACCTGTACTGAGTCGCCGGTGCGTATTTTGTCGATATCTGATTCGTATACATTGGCGATGATCCATACTGTTGACAAATCGGCTACGGCAAAAAGGGGGCTGCTGTTATCCTGCCGTACTTCCGAATTGCCGGTGATATTTCTTTCAATAACATATCCTGTTAACGGCGCCTTCAGTTCGTACACGGCGTTTTTACCACCGGTAATGGCCGACACCTGTTTGGCGCGGTTCAGTTCGCTCTGGGCTTTGTTGTAGTCGATCTGTGCGCTCATGTATTCCCGTTCGGTAGCCAGGTTGCCCTGGTAAAGATCTTTTTCGGTTTCAAGATTTTTTTTGGTCATGGCCACATTGGCTTCGGCCAGCGACAGGTCGTTTGAAATGCCGGCTACTTCAGAACTTTGCAAAACGGCCAGTGTTTGTCCTTTTGATACTTTATCGCCCAGGGCCACATTTACGGTTCTGATTTTTCCGCTTACCAGTGCATATACTTTAGCCTGATGATCTTCATTGGCCTGCACTTTACCGTTCAGCTTTATTATTTCGGTTACATTATCAACAGTAACCGGTGATGTTTTAATGTTGCGCACAACGCTATCCCACACATTGTTGTTTTTTACAGGAGCCGCTTCGGGGCTGTTGCATGATGTGATGGCGGCAGTAGCTATTACAAAAGCGGGGATATATAATATTTTAGTGATCATGATTGCCTTTATTAAAAGTTAACGATGGGTTTACCTATTGTGAAATTCAATGACTCAATGGCCTGTATGCGATCGTTTTGCAGTTGATTCCATTGCAGCATATTTTGTTTGTATGAATCATAGAAATCGGTAAACTCCAGCAGGCTGATATTTCTTTTTTCGAAATTATCCGTAACACTTTTTAACAGTTTATCGAAGTCGTTTTGAAAATTGGGGTCTATCGATGTCAGCATTTTTTCGGTATTCAGCGCTTTTACATAAGCCTGCTGAACATCGTTTTCAACGGTAAACCGTTGGCGGTCGAGCACGACCTTACTTTGATCAATAGCTGTTTTTGCTGCTTTTATATTTCCCTGGTTGCGGTTAAAAAACGGCAGGTCCATAGCAAGGGTTAAGAACGATGCGTTGTTTACGTAGCTACCCCGTTTATCGAACTGCGCGCCGGCCATCAGGTCGGGTACGGCCATGGCTTTTTGCAGACTATAATTTTGCTGACTGAAGTCAAGCGCATTGGCAGCCAGCTTCAGGTCGTAGCGGTTGGCATAGGCACTGTCGACCAGCGTGGGCAGTACAAATTGCCGCATTGAAGGAAGTCCGGTAATGTTGATATCCGATACAGGAACAAACCAGGTGTGGTTATTCTGCAATAACATTTGCAGTTCGGCTTCGGTGGCATTAAACTGATTCTGCAAATTAGTTTGTTCGGCCTTCAGGCTGTACAGCAATGATTTGATGCGCACAACTTCTTTAAGGGTGATCACACCTTTAGCCTGCAGTTCGTTGTAGTTGGCTGATAATTTTTCCAGTGAGGCTATCTGCACCTGGTAGGCCGATACGGCATGTTGCAGAAAATAGGCCTGATAAAAATCACTGTGCAATGTAAAACGAAGGGTGCGCAGCAGATCATAGAAACGGTTTTCGGCCATCAGGGTGTTTGTTTCGGCCAGTTTGATCTGCTTGTTGCGTTTGCCGGCTAAGATGATCAGTTGCTGAATACCCGCAACATATTCGCCGGTGGCGTTACTTACATCAAGCACCTTTTTTTTATCAGGATTCCAGGCTGCAGCGGCTATCTGAATATTCGGATTGTTATACAACCGGGCCTGCATAACCTGAGCGCGGGCGATATCGATATTGTATTTCTCTGCCATCAATGCCAGGTTTTTTTCGGTAAACTGTTTTTCGGCATCGGGCAAACTAATGCGAAGCGTATCCTGCGCAGGACAATACAGGGCAGTGCACAGCACGCCCATAAAAACAATAGCGATTCGCGCAAGGTTGGTGGTTTTCATTATAACTGTTGATTTAATGTTTTAATAAGGCCGGGATAAAGCAGGCCTGTTCCTTTTCTCCTGCGCCCGGTGGGCGATGGGAGAAAAAGGCAAGCATTCGTTGCATGTATTACAGATAAAACCTTATGGGCAATACAAATTGATAGCGCGCCCATGACATGATGTTTATGAGCACAGGAACAATAAATGACAGTGATGATAATGTGCGATGCACTATGAGTAAGCCATCCCTAAAAGGATGATTGACTCAGTGCGAAGCATTCACCATTCACATTGACCATTCACGATCACGCTTTTGGGGGAGGTAGTTGAATACTGAAGAAACCGGGTTCGGTTTTGTTATCGTTGAAGTAAGGGAATACAGAATTTATTTCTGTACCTATTGCTATTTTTTCGTGTATTTCAGTGAAAAAGGGAACAAAGCAATAGTTCACCATTTTAACGAGGTGAAAATTCTGGCCATTGTCGTCGTCTTCATCTATGGGAGGGTTTTGTTGATGGCCTAATATCACAACGTTCACATATTCAACCACACTGTTAATGTCGTTGATCTGGTTTCCGGTACTATCATAGGCATCCTGCTCCGTCACCTGTGGTAAAAACATTGACGTGTTCATGTGGCTAAGGAGCAGTAAAAATGCAAGTACCTTTCGTAACATGGGGTACAAAATTATAAATAATAATATACCGGTTTGGCTGTTAACAAGATTTTTACATAACACGTGTTAACAAGCATTAACAAGCCGGAAATTGTTAATAGAATGTAAAGTAGACAACGACAAACAATAAAATCTGTTTGTTAAGTTCATCCGGCGAAGGCGGGCAGTGGCAGGTAATATAATTGTTAAGTTAACAATACACAGGCGGGGCTGGCTCTGACAGGGTTTTGCCTGACCGGGTATATACTTCCCGGCACTAAAAAAGGAGTTGCACGCCGCGCCTGAAGCCGTGCCGGGGCATAAATTATCTGATTGGTTGCCGCCAAATGGCCTCCTGACGGGTCTTTCAAGGTTACGCAAACGTTTTCGAAAGCCCCGGAATTAGGGTTGGAAACCATGAGTATTTTTTGCTGAAATGCAGTGTGGTAGCGGGTTTTGCAATCGTTCAGCAGGGTTTGCGATAATAAAACAGCCAAAATGTTGATTATAGAATAAACAAAGGACGCAGTACTTTTACATCATCAAACAACGGAGCAGCGGAAGAGAAGGAAAAAGAAGAGAAGAGGCTCCAACCTGAAGCAAAGCTTCACCCAACAAAGATCTTACGTTTTTTTTCATATGGCAAGCAATCGTTAGAGGTCAGCTGTTTCTACAGTGGACCTTTTTTATTTTATGCCGGTTAAGGCCACTGATACAAGAGTGTCGCCTGCGGCGACATAAATCAGTTTGCCAGAGCCTGTCCCGATTTGTCGGGGGATTTCACAGATGAACACAGATATGTTCCCTTAATTCCTAACTCTCCATTCATATTATCCGTTACCCACCTGATACTTACCACTCTCTTCAAAAATTCATTTGCAGCCATTGGGCTAACTAAGCCAAATACATTTTAACATTTTCTGGTTCCCGGGGTTGAAGTCACCGGGTTATATTTATACCATCCTGCACCTTCATGTCCTTATTCTTCACTCAATACCCGCCACTCCCCATTCACCATTAATATTTACGCGTAATAAATACAATTAAACTACTTCGGGAAAATTATCAATAAACATAATTGTTGGAGGGAATCATTAACAAAATATCGTGAAATGCAGGACTGGTGCGGGTTTTGACCTGGTTTCGGAGGGTTAGGCATAATAAAATGGCCGGATTGTTGATTATGAGGTAAGCAAACGGCGCTGTACTTTTACATCATCAAACAACGGAGCAGCAGAGAAGAGAAAGAAAAAGAAGATGAAGAGCTCCAACCCGAAGCAAAGCTTCACCCAAAAAAGATTTTACGTTTTTTTTCATATGGCAAGCAATCGTTAGAGGTCGGCTGTTTCTACAGAGGACCTTTTTTTATTTCAGGCTACTACAGTTTTACATATTCCCCTTGCTTTAATAAAAGCGGCTTGACATTATGTTCTCCTGCAAATCGTAAAAAATTACCTTCAGGATCGGGCGTTTCAAAATAGTTTTCACCGGCACGGCCATAATGAATGGGGCAAACTGTTGCCGCATTGAGCAATTGGGATGCTACAACAGCTTGTTTAGGATCCATGACTGCAGGGATCCCCGTATCCCGTACATTCCCCTGGTTGATCCGGGCCGCATTGATCGGCATAAATGCAATGTCAAACGGTCCATATGCTATTGCAATATCCCGCCAGTATCCATGCCATAAGGTATCTCCACAATGAATGATCCTTTTTCCTCCTCCCTGAACCACCCACGATACCTGAGGATGTCCGAATCCATCTACCGCCGGAACAGGGATCGCTACCAAATCGCCAGTCCAGCGGGAAACGTCAACAGGTTGATAAAGCTTCACAGGCTGTGTTCTCAAATCCCGTGTATCGATCCATGGTATTGTATCCTCAAAACAATACAAACGGCTTCTTTTGTCGAAAACATTTCTGAGCGCAACAGCATCGTAGTGATCAGAATGATGATGAGTAATAAGCGCATGCTTATTTTCAGTCGTCGCCTCCGGTTTCATATCCCTGTACTCGTCGTAGGAAGTGGCATCGATAAATAGAGTGGTTGTGTCCAGCTCAATCTTAATCCCTGCCCAGGGAAGTCTTTGAATTTTCATTCCTGAATTATTTTTCTCTTCGCCCTTATCTGGCTTTTCATTCCTGTGTGCGATTTCGGTTGCTCCGGCGAGTGGTGACAGCAAGCCTGCTGATGCTGCTGAAACAGCGGACTTTATCAGTGTTCTTCGTTTCATCCCTTAATTTGCTTTATGTTTTTAGTGAACGTCATAAGCGCGTATAGTTGCACCCATATTCGCCAGTTGTAACAATGTGCTTCGACGAACTTCATCAGCAGTCAATTCTCCAAGTAATTCATGCTTCATGTCGCATGCACCTGTAGCATTTATGTCGAGGGAAACCTTCAGATCGAGCATAATGGCTTCCCTTGCGGTCGTTGACACGCAACCATGCGTATAAAAGCCAGTGATGAGCACCTCGTCAACACCCAATTTCTTAAGCCACTGACCGATATCAGAGCCGGTAAAAGCGCCATAGACATTCTTTTGAAATTCCTTTTCGAGTTCATTTCCCGAAAGGGGGCCTAAGCCGGAGTTGAATTCGGCGCCCCATGTGCCAGGAATAAAAGCAGGCGACTCATCGGGCTTGTTAAAATGCCTTACCCATGCTATCGGTGTTTTTGACATTCGCGCCACACCTGCGTGTTTTTTTATTACTTCAATTGCATTGAGATAATTTGGAACAGGTCTCTTTCCATTTTGAGAAAACTCATTTTGAGCGTCAATTACGATTAATGCCTGCATACAATTTTTGTTTATCGGTTATTATCAGCGCATCGGAGATGCCTGATTATAACGCGCAAGCTATAACCGCAATCTTTGGTCTGCAATCCAATTCTTGCTATTGTTATTATTCGAAGCGGTTCAACAATGCATTCTCCCAGCCAATCATTGTAAGTTTTCGAACTTTACCGAAATGATAATTGCCCATGGTTCCGTTCTTTGAGATGATACGATGACATGGGATCAGATAGAGGATGGTATTTGAACCAACGGCCGAGCCTACGGCTCTCGTTGAATGAGGCTGTTTGATGGCTTCTGCAATTTGTTGAAAGGATGCCACTGATCCGAAGGGAATCTTAACCAACGCTTCCCAAACCTTTATTTGAAAATCGGTCCCTTTCACCAACACCGTAAGGCTATCATGGTTGTGATGGGCCGCGTGATCGGAAGTTCCTGCCTGATGTTGGTATTTTTTAAATATTCGATTGATATAGCTTTGTGTGTAATCGGGTTTATGAACCAGCTTTGCCAGTTGCCATTGCCTGGAAAACATTTCAAACTCATTTCTGCTTTTTTCTTCATCGATAAACTTCAATGCACAGATGCCCTTTTCTGCAATAGCTATAAAACACATTCCAAAGGGCGAAGCATGGTACCCATAGAATATTTCCAGGTTCTTTCCTTCAGTTTTATACTGCTGCGGACTTACCCCTTCGATCTTCACAAACAGGTCATGTACTCTCGACTGGCTCGACAAACCGGCAAGCTCCGCCGCCTCCATCATGTTTTCGGTTTCTTTTATCTTATTCTTTAAATAATCCAGTGTGATATATTGCAGAAATTTCCTGGGGCTAATGCCTACCCAATCGGTAAAAACCCTTTGAAAATGGAAGGGGCTCATATATACCTTTCCGGCGATTTCATCCAGGTCGGGTTGGTCTTTAAAGCGTTGGGTTAAATAGCCGATCGCTTTTTCGATCCTGTAATAATTTACAATTTTATCAGACATTATTATCAAGCGCTATATACCTGATAGCTTTTTTCGTGAAATTAGATTTTCTGTGGAAAGCAAGCAATCCAAATATTGCTATTTTTTGACGAGCTTCATCAAAATGGCCCCACATGCACAAGAAATAAAATGAAGATTGAACCATGGTTATCCGAAATCTGTTAAAAAAGTTTGGCACGTACAGAAGCAGCCCCGAAAACATTACAAAGATCAGTAATTCATTTTAGCAGGCTGGATGTAAAAGCCCTGAAAGAAATTGTAGAATGGAAAAGAGATAAGGAAATATTGAAGTAAGTTTGCTGTAATCTAAAAAAAACAGGTTGTATACCAACCCTACGTCACTCCGGCTCGTCATACTACCGGAATCATTCATTATAGAAACGCAATAAAATCCCCGGGAATAAGCATGAAAACAAAAGGCAGCGCACCCGCTAAAAAGCCAAAGATATATGCGATGGTTTTCGGGTATAAAAAATTGATTGCGCTTTTAATTTTTTTTACCGTCAGCGCCAGCCTTTTGGGGTTGCTGATTCCAAAAATCATTGCAAGGGCGATCGACTCATATGTGCAGGCACATACGATCAAAGAACAACTATTGTGGCAATTTGCTATCATTACCTTTTTGGTATTTATTTTCACTTACCTGCAGTCGGTAGTACAATCCTATGCTTCAGAAATAGTGGCCAGAGATTTGCGGCAGCAGTTTGCAGAAAAGATCGCACAGCAGAATTATTCGTATGTGATGGAAGTATCCCCGGCCCGTTTGCTTACTAATCTTACTTCCGACGTTGATGCCATAAAATTGTTTGTAGGGATGGCTGTAGGTAACCTCATCTCTTCTTACTGTTTGATCATTGGCGCCAGCATGCTGTTATTGATCACCAACTGGAAGCTGGCCCTGCTGGTGCTTTTACTGGTATCTGTTATTTGGGTGGCCCGCTCTATTATTATGAAAAAGATCAGGAAATTTTTCAGGGAAGTACAGGGCATTATTGATTGGTTAAATAAAGTGATTAATGAAAGCATTCTGGGCGCCGCGCTTATTCGCGTATTGAATACCCGGCAACAGGAATACAATAAATTTATTGACGCCAATACAAAAGCCCGCAGCATTAGGTTAGCGATACTTAAATATTTATCAATTCTTATTCCTGTAATTTCTTTTGTTGCCAGCCTCAGTTCCATGCTCATCCTGCTTTTGGGCGGGCATTTTGTGATCACCGGCAGCATGTCGCTGGGCGATTTTTCTGCGTTTAACAGTTATTTAGCCATTATGATATTTCCCATTATCATGATTGGTTTTATGAGCAATATCATTGCACAGTCATCGGCTTCGTATGAACGCTTTTCTGCACTCTTATTGGCAGAAGGCCCTAAAAAAGCCGGAACAATGCCGGTTCAATTAACCGGACCGGTGCAGCTTTCAAATATTACCCTTCGGTTTGGCGAAAAGAAAGTGCTGAACGATATTTCACTATCGATACAACCCGGCACCAGAACAGCCATCATTGGCCCTACGGCAGCAGGGAAAACACAATTGTTGTATGTGTTGAGCGGTTTGGCACAACCGCAGGAAGGAAAGGTGCTGTATAATGGAGTACCTCTGGACGAAATCGACAGGCAATTGTTTCACCGGCAAATGGGCTTTGTATTTCAGGACAGTGTGATATTCAATTTGACCATCCGTGAAAATATCGCTTTCTCTGAAACCGTTACTTCGGAAGACCTGCATAAGGCCGTTCGGGCTGCGGAGTTGACCGATTTTATTGAATCGCTACCCAATCAGCTCGAAACGGTTATTTCGGAACGGGGGCTAAATTTATCGGGCGGTCAAAAGCAGCGCATTATGCTGGCCCGTGCACTGGCCCTGAACCCCAAAGTATTGTTGCTCGATGATTTTACGGCGCGGGTAGATGCCCATACTGAAAAAAGAATCCTTGAAAATGTAAGCACCCTGTATCCGGGAATCACGCTGATATCGGTTACTCAAAAGATCGCTTCTGTTACCGATTACGACCAGTGTGTATTGCTTATGGAAGGAGAAATTATTGCTACCGGAACGCATGCGCAATTATTGAAAAGCTCGCCTGAATATAATCAACTGTTCGAATCACAAAAGAGTACCAGCCAGTATGAAATACCAGCTTAATACGGGAACCACCAGACCCTTTGCGGCCCTGAAAAAGTTAATGCCCATTTTGAAAGGCGAGCGTAAGATCCTTTCTGTCGCTTTTCTGGCATTGATATGCAATACGCTTACTTCCCTGATAGTGCCGGTGATTATTGCCCATACTATCAATACATCTATTCTGCACAAAGATTATCCGGGTGTTGTAAGAGCATCCGTGGTGGTCTTTGCCTTGTACCTTGCAGGTTTTATTGCCAGCTATTTTCAAACCAGGTGGATGGGAACGGTGGGCCAGCACATACTGTTTTCGCTGCGCAACCAGTTGTTTTCAAAATTGCAGTCTCTGCCCGTTGCATTCTTCAGCCAGAACAAGGCAGGAGATCTGATATCGCGCATCAACAATGATACTGATAAACTGAACCAGTTTTTTTCACAGGGCTTGCTGCAATTCGTAGGTGCACTTTTTATGATGATCGGTGCAGCTGTTTTTATTCTGGCCGTGAATATAAAACTGGGGCTGGCAGCATTGGCGCCTGCAATGGTCGTGCTGCTTTTTACCCAACTCGCTTCGCCCTGGATCAAAAAAAGAAATGCAGCCAGCCTGCAGTCTGTAGGGAGTATGAGTGCCGAAATACAGGAAAGCCTTGACAATTTTAAAGTAGTAGTGGCATTCAACCGTCGTGATTATTTTAATAAACGATTTGCTGCGATCAATGAACAGAATTATCGCCGGGCGGTGGCAGCAGGTGTTGCCAATAATATATTTATTCCATCGTATGGGTTTGCAGGTAATGTGGCCCAGATCATCGTGCTTTTTTTTGGCATCTATCTGCTGGGGCAAGGACAGTTTACCATTGGATTTATGATCAGTTATTTCGTTTATCTATCCCGTTTTTATGATCCGATGCGGCAAATCGCGGGTGTGTGGCCTATTTTTCAGGTAGCCATGGCCGGTTGGGACCGCATTTCTGCTGTACTGGCTATGGAATCTGATATGCCGGTGCTGGCTTTGGAGCCGGCTAATGGAAAAGGATTGCTTGAGTTTCGCGATGTTTCGTTCAGCTATGACGATAAGGAAGTGCTTCAAAAAGTGAATTTTACATTAGAGCGGGGAAAAACTTATGCCTTTGTGGGACCTACCGGTGGCGGAAAAACCACCACCGCTTCACTGATAGCGCGTTTATACGACCCGGTAAGCGGACAGGTATTACTGGATGGGAAAGACATACGCACATACAAAACCGAAGAAAGAACGCAAAAGATCGGCTTTATTTTGCAGGAACCTTTTTTGTTTACCGGTACCCTGTACGATAATATCCTGTATGGTAATGAAATATACCAAAAATATAGTCCGGAACAGTTGAATGAAGTATTACAACAAAAGGGGCTGTTGCACATACTGGGGCGGTTCGACAAAGGATTAGAAACGCCTGTGTTGAGCAAGGGGGAGTCGATGAGCCTGGGGCAGCGGCAATTGATCGCTTTTGTACGGGCTTTGCTGCGCGAACCGGAATTGCTGATCCTGGATGAAGCCACTGCCAATATAGACACCGTAACCGAACAATTGCTGGGTGAAATACTGGATAAGCTTCCTGTTCAAACTACCCGGATAGTAATTGCCCACCGGCTGAATACCATTGAAAAAGCCGATGAGATATTCTTTGTAAATGCCGGGCAAATTATTCAGGCCGGCTCTTTTGATCATGCCATTAAGTTATTGATGGAAGGGAAGAGGGTGAGCTGAATTACAATACCAAAAAATGAAATGGGTTTACTGTTCATGTCATTTCAACTTTTGCGATCATCGTAAATGTCCATATAGCATTCATAGTCCTATTCAATTTCTTTTCTTATAACGGCTGCAGTATCATTAATGTCGCAAATCAAAATAATTTTTTGATTATATGCAAGGCGAGATGCCACGAAATAAACGTGAAAAATCACGTTTATTTTGTCATAAAAAATGCTTATATACTATTATCATTTGAGCCCACGCATAGAAGAGAGTGCATTAAAGCTGAGTGATAAAAAAGACTTCATGAGAAATTAACCGTACACTGTTTGTTAGGGTAAAAAATATTTTCTACATTAGTTGAGTATTTACTCCAATTTCTTGTAGAACTCCATCCCTGTGTTAGCAAATCTCCACTTTGTGATCGACTTTAATTCATTCATCTAAACGCTTCTTTTATGCCCCTTTACAAAACAGTAGAAGACAATACGTCTTTCTCACATCTTTCCATTAAAGATTTAGTGGAAGCCCGTGATACATTTCATGTGCATTTAATGAACAAAAGAAATGTGATTGCAACTGCAATAGGAAGGTACCGGATCAGAAAATCTGACTTCGATGAAAAAGGTGAATACCATCCAACTAAAGATTTCCCGAGACCTGTGCGAACCTTAGAGAACAGTATTGTGACAGATTTTTCGTGGCCCTGTGTACTGGTTTTTGTCAGAAAATGGGAAGATGAGGGCGAACTTATCCATGATGGGGCCAACAGTATAATCCCCAGAAGTATTTTTATGCCCGATGGCAGGGTTGTGCCTATTTGTGTAGTGGAATCTCCCAGATCGGAAGTTTCAGACATGATCGTTAATGAAGGTGATTTGAAATTCCCTAAAAACCTGGTCAGCGGTGGTTTTCCGTTAATAGTACACACTCAGGGCGAGCAGAGAATCGCATCTGTTGGATGCCTTGTAACTGACGGAAACAAAGTTTATGCTCTTACAAATAAACACGTTACCGGCAAAGAGGGAACCGAAATCTTTTCACGCCTGAATACCGTTGAAACGAGGATTGGCGTCAGTTCATCAAAACAATTAGGCAAGAATAAATTCATTGAGCTGTATCCCGGTTTTACAGGTAATAATCTTGTCGTAAACAGTGACGTAGGACTCATAGAAGTAGATGATTTAAACATGTGGAAGACTGAAGTTTTCGGACTCGGACAACTTAATGAATTAAAGGACCTCAATACCTTCAATCTTTCGCTTGATCTTATTACAAAAAAAGTATTTGCCTTTGGCGCCGTTTCACATGACCTGCAGGGTGAAATAGCAGGGCTGTTTTACAGGTATAAATCTGTTGGTGGCACTGAATACATCGCTGACTTCCTGCTCGCAGGACCCGGCGGACAGGATTTAAATACGCATCATGGCGATAGTGGAACACTTTGGTTGATAGAAGATGAAGATAGCGATAAGAACAAAATTCTGCGTCCTTTTGCTCTTCACTGGGGACAGCATGAATTCATGGATGGCGACAAAAAGAAAAAAAGAACATACGTACTTGCCACGAGCCTGAGCAACATCTGCAGGGAGCTGGATGTTGATCTGCTGCGGGGTTGGAATATCGACCAGGAATACACGTGGGGGAAAACCGGTCATTTTAAGATTGGTTCAAGAGCTTGTGATCTCGTCACGAATCAGGCATTACTTACCCTATTACAAAAAAATAAATTTAATATCGGTTACTCTGATGAAGACTTAAATAATCCCGGCGACCTGGTTAAAGGAGGCAGCGGAGAATTTACACCATTGTCTGATGTTGCCGATCTTGTTTGGCGACCACTGAAAGGCAATAAGGGAGTTGCCAGGGGTAATGATGAATCAAACCATTTCGCTGACATGGACGACCATTATAGAGATGTAATGGATAACTTAAGTTTATTAGACTTATGCTTTAGGCCTGACGGTTCAGTAAATGAGGATTTCGTTAACAAAGACAAATGGCTGGATTTTTACGGACAATTGGATGCTGTAAAACCTGAAACGGATAAAAATGGGGATCCGAGAAGAAGGCTTGGGGCATTACCGTTCAGGGTTTGGCAGATGTATGACATTATGGTAGAAGCGTTGAAAAAAGGGAAGGTAGATGAATTTATCTGCGCAGGCGGGACCATGTCGCATTACGTGGGAGACGCCTGCCAATGCCTGCATATCTCAGCTAAGCACCATGGTATTAAACCCGAAGATTACGATGTTCATGGAGATTATGAAGATAAAATGCTTACAAACAAAAACAACAGGGAGGAATTATTTGAAGGCCTTAATGCGTTTGATGCCACGGTCAATGACCCTGATCTCTTTGAGGGAGGGAAAGGCGCCGCAATTGCGGTTCTTGCATTAATGAAACAAACATTTGATAATCTTAGCCCTGATACCGTTATCAAAGAATGGAGAAAATCAGGTCGCGACATGGAAATACTCTGGAGTAAAGTCAAAGAAGCCACTATCGAAAATATCAATAACGGTTCTCTTACGATGGCTACGATCTGGCAGAGTGCCTGGGTTGAAGGAAACGGTGAACAAATTGCGCTCAGCAAGCTTGTTAAAGTAGACCAGGACAGACTAATGGAGTTATATACCGATAAAAGCTTTGTGCCTTCCTTCACTTTGGACAAGCTGAAGTTGAAAGAAGCAGAGCTGGTTTAAAGGCTAAGAGGTAACGTATCTATCTTAAGCAGGGGCTGTTGCGAGCACGCAATAGCCCTTTGATTGATGCAGGCACAGACTGCAAAGGCAAAGCAATTCGTTACGCTTTTGTTAGTTGCCAAAATCAGACCGTATATTCAATGGTAGTGGGTAATTTCTTAGAGATGGGCGCTATCGTTAGAGAAGCGGTAGAGATTGGTATGGGCTTTGACATATGAAGAAGCTCTTATTTAAATATGTGTATAAACTAAAATTATCGTAAATGGCCTATTCATCAACGACAGCAACTAATCTTATTGGCGCAGAAAGAACTGCTGACTTTCAATGCAATCATGTTGTAAATGAGGTGCTCACCGGTACTAAATATGGCAGATTAGCGGCGGATTATCTTAATTATGGAAAGGTTATTAATACTCCGGTAGCCGGCGCCGTAGTTGTAGGGCTTGACGGGAAACATGTAGGCATTTTTATAAGTTCTACTGAGTTTATTCATTCAAGTACCAGTAAGATGAAAGTAATCAAAGCCCCTTTGTCGCAACTGCCTTACGTTTTTCCTTTGGGATATCAATTTAGAATTGAATAATAAGCATGGATCGCTATTACAATAGAATTTACTATACTTTTCGCTTGGCCCCTTCTCCGACCCATAGACCGCAATGCTCTATTGGGTTTATGCGAGCCGGACTTTTTTATCCAACCATCCTGGAATTTTTCTTTCAAAAAATATTTGGTAACTGTATCAAATATTCGAATTATACATATATTTGATAGCACGATTTGCATCTTCGGTTAAGTTGTGATTTGCTTTTAATTTATTCAGTAGCTTAGCTATTACCCCAACCCGCATACCCAACCACTTCAGCACAAAGATATACAGCTTGTATGGTATAAACCATGCGGCGTCTACACACACATCACAAAGGCTCAGATT
The DNA here is from genome assembly GCF_059587045.1 of Niastella sp. sgz303648. NCBI lineage: Bacteria > Pseudomonadati > Bacteroidota > Chitinophagia > Chitinophagales > Chitinophagaceae > Niastella > Niastella sp. sgz303648. The sequence continues at coordinate 175,258 of NZ_JCAPSW010000017.1, forward strand.
ATTGGTATTATTAATTACAGGCGTTAAATTTTAAATCATGTCATTCATTGCCAGACTGCAACTGCAGGATGAAGAAGAAATGAGTGTGCTCCGCTGCGGCTATAAGTTTAATCAGCTGATCGATGTAACAGGCAAGCCTACTTCTATGCCACAGGGTGGAACCATTAATATGGTATTGGTAAGTAATAGTCATGCCGGTTTGTTTGACTGGATGATCAGTCCGTTACATACCAAAAGCGGAAAGATCACTTTTATCAGGTACGATACCATGAGCAAGTTAAAGATACTTGAATTTGAAAACGCACATTGTGTGGAGTATTACGAACTCTTCGATCAAATGGGCGAGCACCCCATGCAGTTGCAGTTAACCATCAGCGCCCATATTATAAAGTTGAACGATTCGGTGTTTAAGAATAACTGGCCCACGTAAGCTTCGCAAACGGTTGCAGGTTACAGGTTACAAGGTACAGGGAATACCTGTGGCCAGGAACATTGTGACCTGAAACGTGTAACCTGAAACCTGTAACCTGTAACATAAAAGATACATGTCACAATTAGTTGAAACAGAAATTGATATAGATGGCACTGTCATTAAAAAATTCTCGTCGCTGAACCTGAGCCAGGAAATGTTTGCGCATCATACATTTAAACTGGTATGTCCGGCAGAGGTGGTGGATGGCCAGTCGAATGAGTTGTTTACTGTATCGCGAAATCTTATAGGACTTCCGATACGTATAAAGGTGAAGTCTGAACAGGAAAAAGCATCCTTAGCGTTTTTAGGTGTAGTAACAAAAGTAGAAGCTGTTCGCCGCAATGGTCATACCGGTGATATTGTTATCAGCGGGTATAGTCCGACTATTTTGCTCGATAATGGTCCGCATTGTAAAACCTGGGAAAGAAAGGCCATTAAGAACATTATGCAGGATGTGCTAAAACAGTTTCCGCCCGGATTGCTGAAGTACAAAGTTGCCCCTTCGAGCCGCGAAACCATTGCCTACACGGTTCAATATAAAGAAACGGCCTGGCAGTTTATTAACCGTCTCGCAGGCGCTTATGGCGAATGGTTATATTACGACGGACAGAAATTATTGCTGGGCCTTTCGCAGACCGATAAAACCGAATTGCAATATGGTACCGAGATAAGTCGCTTTACCATGAGCATGCAGGTAAAGCCACCCAATATACACCTGCTGGCATATGATTATTTAAACCATGAGGTATATAATGGCGTATCACAAAATATTGCCGGATGTGCCGGTCTGGATGATCTGGGCAAACATGCTTTTGAAAAAAGCGAAGGGTTGTATACCGTTCAGCCAAAGCAGTGGCATAATCAATTTTTAAGAGATAAAAAGCAGCTCGACGAACTGGTGAACACCCGGGCCGCTATGCAAAACAGCGATGTGATACGGTTTAATGGTATCAGCGATATGCCCGGTATGCAGCCGGGCGCCATGATAACGGTAAAGGGCCAAAACATGTTCAATCAGCAGCGCGAGTTGTTTGGCGATTTTACGATTATCAGCATCGATCATTATTGCGATGGACAGGGCAATTACATCAATCATTTTACGGCTGTGCCTGCATCGGTGAAATTTCCGCCGGTAGCAGGATTTACCGAGCCCCGGTGTGAAACCCAAAGTGCATTGGTGGTAGATAATAATGATATAAAAGGATTAGGAAGGGTGCGGGTAAAATTTCACTGGATGAATGAAGAAGAGCGAACGCCCTGGTTGCGCATGACCATGCCGCATGCCGGAAATGGCAAAGGAATATTTATAATACCCGAAATTGGCGAAGAAGTAATAGTGGCGTTTGAGGGCGACAATGCCATCAAGCCCTATGTGATAGGCACCGTTTTTCATGGAAAAGCGAAAGCCGGTGTTGTTAGCAGCAGTAACGATATAAAGGCCATTCAAACCCGAAGCGGTAATAAAATTGTGATGAACGATCAGGAAGGAAGTATTCAGGTAGAAGATAAAGACGGCAATCATGTTAAAATGGATGGGGCGGGTAATATAAAGGTGATATCGAACAACTCGATGACATTCCAATGCGGTGATTCAAAAATTGAGATCAGGAAAGATGGTGTTATCAGCATTAGCGGAAAAAATATTGACATTACCGGAAGTTCCAAAACATCCATAAATGCCAGTGAAAAGGTTGCTGTAAAAAGCGACTTGATCACCCTCAATTAATGGTTGATGCTAACCATGTTAACCATCCATTTTGTAAATTTCATAGTTTGAGCAAACCGGCAGCACGAATAAGCGATACGCATGCCTGTCCGATGGTAACGCCGGGCTCGCCACCGGTACCTCATGAGGGCGGTCCCCTAATCGGTACAGGCTGCCAATCGGTATTAATAGGAGGCCTGCCGGCGGCCACAATTGGTGATGCCTGTATTTGCACCGGCGGACCGCCCGATTCCATCATTTCTGGAGCTGGCAGTGTGTTGATTGGAGGAAAAGCGGCGGTGAGGATGGGGGATAAGAGTGAGCATGGGGGGAATGTTACAAGTGGATGTATAACAGTGTTGATTGGGGGAGAGGCAGTTGAAATGCTTCACGGAAAACTGGTAAAGGCTTATGAAGAAGAGGAAGAATTCAAATGGCCGGAGGAAGAAGAAAGAACAAGAATAATTAATCAGGCGATTGCTGATTGTATTGGTCTGCTGATAAGGAAACTAAATCTGTTAAAGAAAAACGACTATAATACATTAGAGGAATTTAAGAAGTGGTTTGGGAGTGATGATGAGAAATCAAGGAAAGTAATTATGACGCGAATTCGGAGAGAAATAAGTTTCTTTAAAAAATTGAGTGAATCAGATTTTAAAAAGATAAGAGATGAAGACGGAAGGAGAAAATGGCTGGCATATATTATTGATGTGGATGAAACGCGCACTATCTATTTAGGAGATAAGTTTTGGAAGGCAGATTCAATTGGCAAAGATTCTAAAACAGGTGTATTAATACATGAGATGTCACACTTTAGTGATATTGGTGAAACGCGAGATTATATTTACGGAGAATATTGTCTTGATTTAGCACAAGATATTCCTGAAGAAGCATTGTTTAATGCTGATTCTTTCGAGTATTTTATTGAAACTTAGCTGTTCTTATTTAGAAATGATTTTCTGTTTTTTAACATCGAGGATATGATAAAAAAGTCAATTAGTATTCATTTGTCTATAGAACTTAAAGAAGATGTCATTATAGCACATTTGTTGTTTTCAAATGATGCAAATGAAGATATATATTTGGATACCTGGGCAATATTTGAAGGGAATGAAATGAGAAATAATTATTTTAATATTCTTGATGAAAATGGCAAAGAAGTTAAGTATATAGGAATGCTAATAAAGCGCATGTTCAATCGGGAAGACTTTATTCTTTTTCATGCTGGTGAAAAAATAGAAACCAGCATTGCTTTAAATGATGCTTATATGCTTGTAAAAGGGGAGAGGTATTCAATTAAATACTCAACCTACCACCCAGCCTCATTAGACGAAAGGGGAATAATGAAGCTGGAATCCAATCCTGTTGAAATTAATTATTGAGGATGTTAACTTCTCTGACCGAGGGATCACCGAACTCAATAAGTGTATAACATCAACCTCCAAACTATAAATTTCATAGTTTGCAAAAACCGGCAGCACGAATAAGCGATACGCATGCCTGCCCGATGGTAACGCCGGGCTCGCCACCGGTACCTCATGAGGGCGGTCCCATTACCGGTACAGGTTGCCAATCGGTATTAATAGGGGGCCTGCCGGCCGCCACTATCGGCGATGCCTGTATCTGCGCCGGCGGCCCGCCCGATTCCATCATTTCCGGAGCTGGCAGTGTGTTGATTGGGGGCAAAGCGGCGGTGAGGATGGGGGATAGGAGTGCGCATGGGGGGAATGTTACAAGTGGGTGTGTAACGGTGTTAATAGGTGGAGAGGCAGTTGAAATGCTTCACGGAAAACTGGTAAAGGTTTATGAGGAAGAGGAAGAATTCAAATGGCCTCCGGAAGAAGAACGAACAAGAATAATTAATCAGGCGATTGCTGATTGTATTGGCCTGCTGGTAAGGAAACTAAATCTGTTAAAGAAAAATGACTATAAAACATTAGAGGAGTTTAAAAAGTGGTTTGGAAGTGATGATGGGGAATCAAAAAAGGTAATATTAAAAAGGATTAGAAAAATAATAAAGGCTAGTAAAGGCTTGACGGAAAATAATTTTGCAATTATAGGTGATGAATCAGAGAGAAAGGATGACTTTGCTATTTCATACCATAAAGATAAAACTCATACATTTTTTTTGGGTGATAAATTTTGGAAGACAGGCACAGTGGGGAAGAATTCAAGACCAGGGGTATTAATTCATGAAATGTCACACTTTAAAGATATAGGTCGAACTGAAGATGCAATTTATGGAGAAATAGGATGTTTGAAGTTGGCTATTGGTGATCCCAATGGAGCGTTATACAATGCAGATTCGTTTGAATATTTTATAATAACATAATTTCAAAGCTTTAGAAAAGTGAACTAAAAAAATAAGCTAATTGTATGCAATCAAAGTTTATTGATATTCATTTGAGCGTGGAAGTAAAAGATCGGTTACTATTGGCGCAACTGTTATTTTATAACAATACAACTGATGTTGTGTATTTGGATAATCAGACTATTTGCTTAGATGGCAAGACACGAAGAAGTGTTTTTAATATCACTAATGAAAAAAATAAAAAGGTAGATTATACTGGAATGTTGGTAAACCGTGTTGTGGTTTCGGAAGATTTCATTCCACTTAAAGCCGGTGATAAAATAGAAACGAGTGTAGCATTAAATGAAGTGTATGAAATAATAAAAGGCCGTAAGTATACAATTCAATATTCAGTATATCATCCCAATTACATGGACGAGGGAGATCTTAATAAAATTGAATCCAATAAAGTTGAAATTATTTACTAATCAACCGTCCGCGTTAAGCCTTCAACCTTCAGCGTTCAGCATTTATCGTTCAGCCTTCAGCGTTTCACGTTCAGCGTCTCATCCAAACTAAACCCATGTAAAAACCTCGCTGTGGATATCATTTGATCAAAGCTTACGGGTTTTTTGATGAAATCAACCGCGCCCATTTTGAGGCATTTGTCTTTTTCTACCTCATACATCGATGTGGAGTGAATAATAACGGGAATATTTTTGTAACGTTTGTTCGATTTTAATTGAAGCAGGGTGTCTATGCCGCCAAGCACCGGCATATTCAGGTCGAGCACAATTAATGCCGGCAGACTATCATCTTCGGGTATGGCATTCAGATGGCTCATTACCTGAACGCCGTTCTCAACCATAAACAGATCTTCGAACGAGCCGATCTCCTTAAATGCAATGTCGATCAGAAAGCGATCTTCCTGGTCGTCATCCGCTATTAGGATATATGGTTTTCTGGTCATAGCATTTAATTAAAATCAGGCGAAATATAAATACCAATTGCTAACAATGCAATATATATAGTCAAAAAAATAATGCCAAATTATTAACACAGCACCCCTCTCAAAACACTTAGTCCATTTTTCCCATTGTTCGTTATCAAAGGTTTTTTAAAGCATCCATTTTCAACCGGTTATGCTTTTCATAAAAAACCGGCTAATGCCGGATTCTGCAGCAACAAATGCCTGTTTTTAAGTGGTTTTTCATCAGACGGATTTTTTCAGGTAATAGTTTAATTACACAGTACCGGATTGCCGGTTTTGCTGATATATAACACAGCGCCGGTTCAGATAATTACTATTAGAAAAGGGTATTTAATCGTTCGTTTTACTTCGGTACAGAAATGATTGGTAGCAGGAGTATGTAGTTAATACAAATTTAGGCCGATAAGTCTGTTTGGCAAAAACAAGAAACGCCGGATGACTGCCAAAAACTATATTTTTTTAAAAGCCATATATAGCATCTTCAATAATCAGTGTATTCTTTATAGTTAGATCATTATATATTTCCCTAAATGAAAAAGTTGTTTCCACCGGTTTCAGCTATTCGCTTTAGCATGATTATGCACCACATCTTTTATTTTCAAAACAGCAAACACCCTTTAGGAGATGGTGGTTATTAAATAACTTTGCATTAACTAATGTTAACTGTTATGAACGCTTATCCTGAGAATAATGGCTTCCCGCAAAAACCTTCTAAATATATTCATGCTGTAATAGAGGCAAAAAGTTTTATTATAAAAGCATACGAAAAACGACTTAAAAAACTCGATAAATACCTGAAGAACGGCCTCATTAATGAAGAGAAATATAAACAACTGCGCGGCGAGTTTGCCGACAATGCCGATGCATTATTACGAATCGAAATAAAAGACCAGAAAGATTATTCCTACATCCGTCTCATGGCTGTTTTTGATACCGCCGAAGCCATCGAATTTAAACTCGACTAACCATTTTTTCTTCCATTATACCGCCTGATCACAAACAGACATTTCGCTGACTATCATCATGCCGCCAGGCAGCTTTTGCATGTTATCTTTATGTCGAATTAACCCACGGTAGTTCAGTAAAAAAGAAGGATGTAATGAGTAATGACGGGCGTTACAAACCTTTAATTTCACTGAATCTTTAGCCGCAAACAGGGTTAAAGATCGATGCCGGTAGAATACTGCTATAAAAGTTACACATCCTACCCCCATCAAACGAGGCGGACTTAAACGGTCCGCCTCATTTTTTTAACAGGCGCCGGGCCCGAACTTTGTATATTTGATTTACACCCACATAAAAATTATGGCCGGTACCACCTTTATTTTGATGTGAAAGATTTTGATGAAAAAAAGATTACCTGTTCAAATTGCGGTTGGATTCCGACACCATCATCATCGATATGTATGGAATAGGAAAGTATATGTTGGTTAATTGTTCTAACTGCGATAAAGGAATACAAGGCATCGGGGCAACCAGGCATTAAGGCAACGAGCGAAGGCACAGGCAGCAAGGCACAAGAAACCCTCCTTCGCTAAAGCTTCGGCGGGCAAAGCAAGAAACAAGGCAAAGGAACAACCGCCGGCGTCACGCAGATAAATTTGTATTATTTTTTGATGTTTACAAACGGAACTCCGGCGGCGAAAATGAACTTACAACTTATAACTTACCACTTAATACTTATTTCAGCTCAGGTACTATCAGCAATGGAATATTGGTGGCAAACGTCATGGCGCGTGTGGTGCTGGTAATAAACCAACGTTCGAACAAAGTATGCTGATGCGCGATCATCGCCAGCATGGTTACATGCTTCGTTGCTGCAAATTCATTCAAAGTTTTCGGTACGTTATTGCCATACGGATAAACATATTCGGGCTGCAGTTTATTCACTGCATGGTTCAGCTTAAACGGACGGTTATGCATTTCAATAATTTCGTCGAATATATCTTTAACGATCCGCACCATATACAATTTTGAATGAAACCGGTTCGCAATTTCGCAAAGTGCATCTACCGCATGCGGATTTGTTTGCAGATTGATATCGGCATCCGTAGCCAGCGCAATCGCCTGGGGAGTAATAAAGGGCGCATCTTCGGGTATCACCAGCAATGGCACATTAATTTTTCCAACGAGTGCCGTAACGGTGCTGCCAAATAAACGGCGAATACCTTTGTTGTTTTTTTTCATGCCCGCAATTACTATATCGGGTTGCCATTTATTAATCGCTTCAATAATTACTTCACCCGCACGTCCCTGTGCATATTCGGTTTCAATATCAACAATGCCAACGGGATCGAGCAATTCTGCTTCTTCTTTTAATTCATGGTCCGCTGCTTCGGCCGGATCATCGGGCGTTACTGTTACCATCAGGTCACTTACCGGCACCGGTATAGGTTGAAAGGCATTTATTAAAACCAGCCTTGCATTAAATGTTTTGGCCAGTTCGGTAGCATATAAAGCTGCATTGTGAGAAGCTGCTGTAAAATCAACCGCAGCAAGAATGGTTTTCATAATTTAAAGTTTTCATCAAAGCTCAGAAATCATGCTTTTTTTTTGAGTGATCGTTGTCAGCAGCGAGTATGATATCTCCCCACACCCCTCTCCTTCAGGAGAGGGGCCGGGGGTGAGGTAGGAGAGGGGTGAGGGGAATCACTCTGTAATCTGAGCAAGATCATTTTATCGCTTTTTATAACAAATACCTTTGATTTCATAAACGATTTTTATGGATGCAAGGGATACTTATAAGATTCAACAGAAGTATTATTACGATTTTTCTTTTTTTCCCATACACGGGTTGAAAAAGCGGAACTATTTCATGTACAAAACATATTCTGCCAATAAAAGAAAAGTAACTGACGTATTCGATAGCATGCTCAACAGCGAAGTGGTTGATATCAATTGTATCATTGCCATTCGTAAAAAGATACTTAAAAGCAGTTTTCCTCAAACCGAAGCCGTGATCGATCAGCTGGCGCTTACATTGCATTCCGTTACCCGGCTGCCGCCCTCATTTCATCGCGACGAGGTATTATATTTAATGGGCACCATCCGCACCCTGCATCGTACATTGTTTAATTATGGCGAAGCGCAGCAAAAATTAACCGATGAAATGAAAAAGCTGTTAAGCAATAGTCGATTTACCACCGAATACCGAACCAGCGCCGAAGACATCGGCCATGTGATCGACATGCTGCAAAAGATGAACAAATCAATCACAGGCACCATAGATTGTTTTACCGGTTTCAAACGGCTGCAACCCGATAACAAGGCCGACCTGCCCGCCTATTGCGAGGTGCGCCAAAATATCATCGATCTGCTCGAAGGGTTAGAAAAACTACTGCATCTGCAACAGCTAACGTTATTACAATTACGGTCGTGGAAGAAGATCAGGACGCTGCATGAACAGCAGCAGGTTTTGAATTAAGAGCAGGAAGCAGGATACAAAGCAGGGCAACTGTACCGCAACATGGAAGAAGTTGCAGGTTACAAGTTTCATGGATCAAACGAGTTCTGTATTTCCCTGTAACCTGTAACCTGAAACTTGTAGCCGTGAACTGGTTTCAAGAATGAACAGCACATGTATTTCCCTGCAACCTGTAACCTGAGCCCTGTGCCCTGCAACCAGAATCCTGCAATTTGTAACCTCAAACGGGGTAATAGAGATAATTCTCCACATTCTTTAGTGAAAATACCTGCCCGGTTGTTTTAATGGTGCAGACCATTTACCGATTGATTTTTTTCTACTAACTTGTGCCCATTAACCGTTCTTTATCCTTCCCGGTTATGAACCTGTCCTGCATGTTGCGGCACTTCCTTTAAAAATGGGAAAGTAGCCCCCGGGGAATTGATAGCAACAGCATTATTCACCGTTATTTATTGTAAGGCTCTCCTCATGACGAATGAACATAAGGATCATATTGTTTTGCCCGGATTTAAGGAAGGCGATATCCGTGTATTTCAGCATGTTTTTGAGGAGTATTTTCCTGCCCTTTGTTATTTTGCCGAACGACTTATTGAAGATCGGGAAGAGGCTGAAGATATCGTATTGGATATTTTCACCAAACTATGGCAGCGGAAAGAGGGTTTCGAAACGCAGGAAAATATAAAGGCATTTTTATATATCAGCACCCGCAATACCTGTTTGAATTTTTTAAAATACCGGCAACGTAAAACCGAACAGAAAAAAGAACTGCAATACGTTACCGAAACCAATGCTCCCATGGGATTTGATTATGAGCTGATCAATGCCATGGTGATGCAGGAGATCAATAAACAGGTAGAAGAATTACCACCGCAATGCCGCCAGGTTTTTAAGCTCATCTTTTTTGAAAATTTGTCTGCAGTTGAAGTTGCGGCCCGCATGGGCATCTCACCCAAAACGGTACACAACCAAAAGCAAAAAGCTGTTCATTTCATCCGCTCCGAACTGCTCAAACGCAAACTCTTTATGATAGCCCTGTTTTTTCAGTGGATTATTGAAACGAAAGGATGAACTGGTTGCCGGTTACCGGGTCCCTGTTTCCTGTTCTCTGTTCTCCGTTCCGGATTCCCGGTATCCGGTAACTGGTAACAGGTAACTGGAGGTAGTTGTTTAAATAGCTGATGGACGGTAATATAATTCCCTCACTTTTTCTGGTGTAAAACCCAGTGAAAGACCAAGCGTTTCCAGAAAGTTTTTTAATTTTTTAAGGTTGGAAGGTCCCATTCCTTTAATTTTTTTTAGTGATGCCTCTTCAGTAAGCATACTTTCCCCGATAGTACGTACATGAATGCTATACAGGCAGCACCTGATGGTTTCGCTAAATTTAAATTGATGAAATTTCAGTCCCATAAGGTAAGGATAGTAAAAGTGCAGCAACACATTTTCTGAGGGGATATTAAAGGTTAAGGCGTGTACGTTTAACAGCCGCTCCATATCGTTTATTTGTTCGGCAGAAAGCGAGTATTTTTCCTGGATGTGCTCTTTGGTGTTAGACAGGCAATCACCAACTGTACAAATGGTAGCGCCGAGATCTATGATATTTCTTTGCAGCAGGGTATGAATATAATGTTCATACCAACCAAATGCCCGGTCGAGGTAAAGATTATACTCCTCCCTGAGGACAGTCCAGCCGATCCTGGTGTCATTTTGTATAAACCTGCCGGGTAAGATGCGCGGTTCCACGGATTCGGATGTTGGATGATGAATAGCGTTTAATTGTTTTTGCAAGGTATAATTTATGGCCCCCAGTTCATCGTTCCTTTGTAAAAGATAGAGTAGTGTTTGATGAAAATAGTGTGCTGAAGTTATTCTGTCAAAAAGTGTTTGCATGCTATCGCGACATAACTTTTCAGCAGCCTTTGGGGTTATTTTCCTTTCCGTGGCAATATCACTGAGCGTTTTGCCCTCCAGAATATCCTGCAGTAAATGGGATCCCCCCCGAACATAATTGAAAACATAATTTTTATCGCCGGTCAATTCATATAATCTGCTGCCGGTGGAGTGAGCAATTAATCGTCCGAGCTTTACCATTTCCTCGTAGTCAAAAAGTAATTGCTGCAGGTTCTCCTTAATACCCTCAATATAATGTTTGCTAAGTGATAATTCCCGGCCATCTGAATCCACGATGCGGGGATTATTAATGTCCATAGAGATAAGGTTTAATTTGTTTTAGGAATCAGGTTAAGTTATTACTTGCCATAATTTACGAAAAAATACTGGAATACCTCACATGCGTACCCGCTGCCAAACAGTTAAACCCGCTGGTTGCCGGTTGCCGGTTTCCTGTCCCCAGTTCCCAGTTCGCGGTATCCGGTAACTGGTATCCGGTAACTGGTATCCGGTAACAGGTACCTTGTATACCTTTCTTTACCACCTTCTTTACACCTTCTAAGTATTTG
>NZ_JCAPSW010000018.1:0-184282 GCF_059587045.1 Niastella sp. sgz303648
ATACTTAGTACCTAAATATGTAAAGTGATTTCAGGACGAGACACGTACGGCAAGCATAGGGCAAGGATACGACAACTATACGGTACTGGTACGGAGCAACCCCGGAGCAACCCGGGGGCAAGGAGGGAGCATCTACGGGTGAAATACGGGAAAGATACGGCTGAAATACGGCCGGGATACGGCACCAATACGAGTGGGATACGGCAACTATACGGCACAGATAGAGCACGGTTAGGGAGTGGATAGGGGAACAGGCAGGATGGGGGAATGATAGGGCAACTTCACTGCCAGAATAGCTGAATGGTTTGCTAATCAATTAAATATAACTTCGTTTAAATAGTTGTTGTTTCGTTTTTGTATCAAACCAAGTTACGGCTATATGAAAAAAGCATTGCTCATCGTTTATGTGGTTTTCTTTATATTGCCTTCATCGAAAGCCTTACCTTCCGACACATTAATTATTACAAGTCCCGACAAACAAATTCAATTCAAACTTTTTGAACAGCAAAATCAGTTGCAGTATGCCGTTACCTGTAAAAGTATTCCGGTAGTGGCAAACTCACCCATAATAATGTTGTTGAATGATCAACAAATAAAAACTGCTGTTACATCCAAAAGCATACAGCGCTATCAGCTTAACGAGCAATACCCATGGTGGGGTGCGCATGCTATGGCCATCAATCAATGCAATGGGGCAAAAATCACCTTACAGCGGCAGCAACAGGCCGATACCTTCGAAGTGCGTGTATTTAATGATGGCGTTGCATTCAGAATAATAAGTGCGGGCGCTGCCGGCGCCAGCCGCGTACCCGATGAGGCCACTGTATTTAATTTGCCTGCCGGCAGTACACTGTGGTATCACGATCTTGAAATGCATTATGAAGGCATACACGTAAAAAAAGAAATCAGCCAGGTAAAAGCGGGTGAATGGGTGGCGCCGCCTGCCACGTATAAATTGCCGCAGGGATATTATGCATCCATAACAGAAGCTAATCTGGTAAATTATGCAGGCATGGGATTGCAGGCCAATGGCGCCAATGGGTTGGTAGTACGACTGGCCCATCATCAGCGACCATCTTATCCCTACCGGTTACGGTACTCCGCCGAAGATACCCTGCGCCTGCAGCAACCGGCTGCTATAAAAGGAACAATTGTTACGCCGTGGCGAGTGGTGATCATCGGCGCCGATCTGAATCAACTGGTGAACAGCGACATTGTGCCCAATCTTTGTCCGCCGCCCGATAAAAAATTATTTCCCGAAGGATTACAAACAGCCTGGTTGCAACCTGGCCGTGCTGTTTGGAAATACCTCGATGGGGGAGGCGAAGGCTCTTTTGAAGTAATGAAAAAATTTACCGATGGAGCCGCTGCACTGGGGTTTGAACATAATATTCTCGAAGGATTCTGGTCCCGCTGGGGCGGCGATACCCTACGGCAACTTATCGATTATTCACGACAGAAAAAAGTAGGCATCTGGCTTTGGAAACATTCAAAGTCGTTGCGCAATGCTGCTGAGCGGCAGGCATTTTTTAAACGATGCCACGAGTTGGGCGTTACCGGTTTAAAGATCGATTTCTTTGATCATGAAGCCAAAGAAACGATCGATCTGTATGCCGACATTTTGCGCGAAGCGGCTCAATACCATTTACTGCTCGATTTTCATGGCGCTAATAAGCCCACAGGCTTAGCCCGTACATGGCCTAATTCACTTACCTATGAAGCGGTTAAAGGAATGGAATCGAGCCGGCTTACCGACAGGGCCACGCACGAAACTACCATACCATTCACCCGTTTTTTTGCAGGACCTGCTGAGTATACGGTGATGCTTTTTACCGACCGCCGGCAAAACACCACCTGGGCACATCAGATTGCCAGCGCTGCTGTATTAAGCGCTCCGCTGCTTACTTATGCCGCTCAGCCTGCCAGTATGTTATCGAATCCGGCTGTTGAAGTCATTAAACATATTCCGGCTGTTTGGGATGAAACCATTGTGTTGCCACCATCAGAAATTGGTGAGCTGGCTGTTTATGCGCGCCGGAAAGGAAATAACTGGTTTGTAGCCGTTATGAATGGAAATACACCAAAGAAAATAACCATACCCCTACACTTTTTAAAAACCGGAAATTATAGCACAACCATTGTGAAAGATGATGGCGATAATTCGGCATCTGTTGTGATAGAACATAAAAATTATTCAGCCGGTGATAGTATTGAATTAAACCTTGTAGCTGGCGGCGGGTATATTGCTGAGTTGGTGAAATGAGTTTTTCGCGCAAAGGCTAAGGGAAGGGTCCCGTTAGGGACCTGATGTTGGTAGCAAAAACATTCGGGTTGTGATAGTCCCGTAGGGACGAAACGTGAGCAATTGTTTATAAACGTCATTTCACAACATCCGATGTTTCGTCCCTACGGGACGTACGTGGCGCATTTGCATCTTTACCAACATTATGTGCCTTACGGCACAGCTGTGAGGATTTTTCAAAAATTAAAATCATAACGACCTTTTATAATTATGTCAAGAATTATTTGTTTCATAGCATTCATCAGCATTACGGTTACAACATATTCTCAACAATCCTTACCCCTTCAGCAGGATCGCTGGCGAATTTTACCCGATGGCAGTATTGAATGGCCCATCGATAACCGTCTGCCCCATAATGATCATGTTGAAATGAGCGGCGAAAAAATTTCGATGTGGGTGCAGTATGGCGTGAATGCAGATAGTTCGCCAACGCTCAATCGAACTTTTGTTTTTCCAACCTTCAGGTTATTACCGGTACGCACCATCGCCAGCATGACGTACAATATAACGGATGGCGATTTGCCCCGCTTTTTAATCAACGATCACCTGTTGAAAGCCGGTGTGTACAATGCCGCAGTAACAACCGACCAGCCCGAAAAAGTTACCACTATAAAGCAAAAAGGCCTGTTGACGATAAACAGTGAAATTGGTAATAACAAACAAATGACATTACATCGTACCCTGTTTCCATCGACCAATAAACCGGTGGCCATTGAAAAATGGGTATTCACCAACACCGGTAAACAACCGGTAAACATTGAAATGGAGTACCTGTATCGCGAGGTTCGTCCGGCTGCCGAACGAACAACGCCGGTGCAGCATAGTTTTATCGTATCTACCGTAAATGAAGGATTAAAAACCGTAGCGCCCGGCGACTCGGTACAGTTTGCCATTCTTTACCAGGCCATCGATAAAAATAATCCTGTTGCTGCTGTTGATATCAACGCAGAACAATTAGCACGGCAACAACGCGTGCAGGATATTTTATCACTGATGCAGCTCGAAACTCCCGATCCTGTATTAAATACTGCTTTTGCTTTTGCAAAGATCCGTGCCACAGAAAGCATTTATAAAACAAAAGGCGGTTATTTACACGGCCCCGGCGGATTGCGTTACTATGCCGCCATTTGGGCCAACGATCAGGCAGAATACATCAATCCCTTTTTTGCGATGCTGGGCGATGAAACCGGTAATAAATCGGCTATGAATGCCTATCGCTGGTTTGCCCGGTATATGAATCCTGATTACAAGCCTATTCCCAGTTCAATCATTGCCGAAGGCGATGCCACCTGGCATGGCGCCAAAGACAGGGGCGATATGGCCATGATTGCCTATGGCGCTTCGCGATATGCGCTCACCTACGGTAATATTGATTCAGCCCGTGTATTATGGCCATTGATTGAATGGTGTCTTGAGTATTTAAAACGGCAGATAAATGAAAGTGGAGTAGTGGCCAGCAACAGCGATGAACTGGAAGGACGTTTTCCCGCAGGTAAAGCCAATTTAAATACAAGTGCATTGTATTACGATGCGCTTCGCTCGGCCGCCATGCTGGGAAAATTAT
This sequence comes from Niastella sp. sgz303648, assembly GCF_059587045.1. Lineage (NCBI taxonomy): Bacteria > Pseudomonadati > Bacteroidota > Chitinophagia > Chitinophagales > Chitinophagaceae > Niastella > Niastella sp. sgz303648. Next base: position 3,867 of record NZ_JCAPSW010000018.1, read on the forward strand.
TAAATGTGTCAAAGGAACAAATAAGCCGGTACGCCAATGAGGCGCAGGTAATGCATGCTAATATTGAAAAGTTTTTTGGCGCCACAGTAGACGGATTTAAAACCTATCGATACTATGCAGGTAACGATACGCTGCGCGCCTGGATATGCACGCCGTTAACGGTTGATATTTTCGACCGGAAAGAGGGAACCATTGCGGCCTTGTTTTCGCCCCGTTTGTGGACGCAGGACGGCCTTGCCTCTCTTGCAGGTAACACCACCTTCTGGGACCGCAGCACTTTGTATGCATTGCGTGGTGTGCTGGCTGCTGGTGAAACAGAAAAGGCTATGCAGTTTTTACGCTACTATTCACAACGAAGATTGCTGGGCGAGCATGTGCCTTATCCGGTAGAAGCTTACCCCGAAGGCAATCAGCGACATTTGTCGGCCGAAAGTGGTTTGTATTGTCGTATTTACACCGAAGGATTGTTTGGCATGCGGCCTGTTGCCTTTAATAGTTTTGAATGTTCGCCCCGGCTACCCAATGGCTGGAACCAGATGGCCCTTCGCAACGTGCATTCATTTGGAACGGTGTTCGACATAACTGTAAACAGGGCGCAGGCAGGTAAGCTTTCTATAACTATTAAAAAAGGAGATAAGGAAAAGAAGTATGTAATGAAGGAAGGAACTACGTTGACAATTCAGTTGTGATGGTGAGTGGTGAGTGGTGAGTGGTGAATGGTCAATGGTGAATGGCAGGCGTCGACCGTATATTCACTATTTGATTTCGTAGGTATACGATGAAGTAAAATGTATTTAAACATATACATATTTGAAAACATAAGTATATTCCTGTAAAACAGCTTCCTTCCTGCGTTTTGGCACAATAAGGGTATAAACAGGCATCATTTTTGGTTATTAATGGATGCAACCATTATTAATAACCGCTATTTGAGAAGAAAGTGCCACTGTCTGACAAGATATTAGTTTCCAAAATTATAGCGACCAACGAGTTCACAAGCTTTATTGATGCCGCTAAAAAGTACTGTTCTTTCATTGAAACATATGAGGCAGATACACCAAGGAATTTTATTCTGCTTACACAAAATCACCTGCTTACATTATACAACCTCGGCAACTCAATGATGATCATCGAGGAAAAGAGCGATAAAAAATTCGATAACCGGCTTGATGACATTGAATTTCAGAAATCACTTCATTTTATAGCCGACAGGTTATGGGATTATCGCTATTACTGGTATGTGTTTGATCCCACAGTGCGTAAAAAGGATACGGGCATTGTGTATGGCGATTTGTATGAAGATCTGGGCGCCATTTATAAATACCTTAAACAATCACTCCAGTTGTATGGTATGAAATCGAACGATGCCAAACAAAATGCTATCTGGGATTTTAAATGGCATTTCGACACGCATTGGAGCGGTAACTGCGCCAACGCTATATGTGCTGTTCATTATTTTTTGCAAAAGAAAAAGTGATGCCACTGATGTTCGCTTCGCTCACCCTCGCTACGCGAGATGTTTTGCCACGGATTACACAGATGAACACAGATATGTTTCGGCTACAACATCAAAACTAATAGTCGTCATTCATTTATACTAAATTATACAGAATTATACAGTCATTTATTTTGACTCTTGTTATAACGGTTGAAATGACCTGATTATATATGTATTAATCCGTGTTAATCTGTGCAATCTGTGGCAAATTTGTTTTCGTGGCGCCGAAGGCGATACCCCTGAAATCAGTGGCAACCACTCAACATTCTTAATTATGTAATCCGTAGCAAACTTTGTAGATTTGGTCACCCCAAAACCCTAAAATGGCGAAACAATTTTACCTATTGTTTTCTCTTTTCATTGCTGGTCAATCTTTTGCGCAAAATTTTAAATCGCAGTTTAGCAAACTGACGGCCGAAAAAGATACTGCGGCGCAAATGCAGTTGCTTCAAAACTGGCAACAGGCAACACCTGATGATGCAGAATTATATGTTGCCTGGTTTAATTACTACTTTTCGTTAAGCAAAAAAGAAATGGTGCGTTTCGGCTCAGACCCGCAGCAATCACAGTCAATTGAAATAAAAGACAGCACAGAGAATACCATTGGGTATTTGTCTGACGACTTCGATTACGATTCCAGCCTGCTCGAAAATGGTTTTCAGTATATAAACACAGGCATAACCAAATATCCTGCACGACTCGATATGCGGTTTGGTAAAGTATATGCGCTTGGAGAAATTGAACATTACGAAGAATTTACCAATGAGATCATTAAAACGATTCACCAGGCCGACCGTATAAAAAATCAATGGCTGTGGACAGACAATAAAAAAGTAAACCATCCCGATCGTTTTTTATTAAGTACTATTCAGCAATATGTGGTGCAATTGTACAACGCAGGCGACGATCAGTTGCAGAGAATGCGAAGGATTGCCGAAGCTGTTTTGAAATATTACCCCAATCATGTTGAGAGTCTTTCTAATCTGGCTATTACATATGGTTTGCAACAGAATTATGATCGTGCGCTGGAAGCATTGCTGAAGGCCGAAAAAATTGCTCCCCGCGATGCGATTGTATTGAACAATATTGCCGCGATGTACGAAAGAAAAGGCGATAAACTAAATGCCATAAAATATTATGAGCTTACCGCAAAGCTCGGAGACGAAGACGCCAGAAATGCGGCTACGCAAAAGCTGAAAGAGTTAAAGAATTAACCGCAGCCTGTCTTTATCGCAAACCATATTATGAAAACGTTCATTACTGTCGTACTACTTACAGTCGTATGCAACTGCTGGTGCCAGCAATCTATAACATTTCCGGTGGTTTTGGGGGAGGTTCGCTATAACTGGAAATCTATTGAGAAAAAAGTACCCAGGCCAGATGTTGATAGGTTTATAAAGGCATTTCCAGAGGAATTTGGAGCATACCGGTATCAGCAATCCTGGAATTTAGACAGCCTTGCAAATGACCTTCATTTTATTGACGTTAATGCAGATGGAAAACCGGACGTTATTTTCGATGGACAAGGCCCCGGAGAGGGAAGATTGATTGAAATATATATGCGAAATGAAAAGGGATATAAAAAACTGCTTTCTGAATATCAGGGTATAGCGAAAATTGACTGGGAGGGAGCAAAAATAAAGCGACTATATATCTACGATTGGGGCTGTTGCGCTGCTTATACTCAAACGAATAGAATTTTTGAAATAAATTATGATCAGCCGGCACCGGCTGTTAAACAAATTTATCAGAGTATATGCATTTTAATGAGTAAGCAGCCGGCGCCGGATAGTTTGTTTCAGCAACCCATTCGTTTTGAAGTGCTGAATGATAAGTATAATATACGCGGTGAACCTAAAGTTGACGATACTGCGATATATATCTGGCATATAGAATCGAACAAAAAAATAATAGATCCAGGAAATACCATAGGAAAGTTGCCCAAAGGATCATTGGGCACAGCCTTAGGAAAAAGCACGGATGCCACCGGACGTGTATGGTGGTATGTTGAAATGGACGTGCAATATAAACCTGAAAAGGATGTTTTTTATGTTGGAAATAAATTCCCGACACATGTTATCGGCTGGATCAGCAGCCGGTTTGTTAAGGTGCTGTAATGAAATGTCTAATTATATAATAAATCAATCGTCACGTCATTCACTTCACTATTGAGCTGCTTTGCAATAGCTGCATATTTTGCATCATTATAAGCTACGGAAGCCTGCAACAACAATGAATAAATATTATTCTTTTTGTATTCGCTGATTTGCTGGTACGTCCATTGTTTTTGACCAAGCGCGTAGGGCAGCACCCAGTCGAATGCGGTGCGGATAGAAGCCTGCTGCTGATTCATATATTGCCACAGATTAATGCCTGCATGTTGAGCCAGTGTGGCCACTCTGAACCATGCCTGCAAATTAAAAGTGCTATAGCCCAGTCCGTTGGTGCGGTCGAGTTCGAGTTGCATTTTTCCTTCTTTATCAATTTGCGAATCCATACGTTTTTTACTTTCTTCAACCAGCTCTTTTGTTTTGGCCGTATTGCCGGTGAATAAGGCAAAGTCAATGGCCTGTGCATAATACCAGGTACCATGATTATTTTTTGCGGCATGCTCTTCATTACCGTTTTTGCTGGTTAGCATCCAGTTCAGGTATTGCGCATACCATTGCTGTAAAGATTTAAAATCAGCATCGGTGAATGAGGCCGATCCTTTGAGCAATCCCGCTGCATCGGCAATGCCGGTCAATGAAATTGTTTCTATAATACCAATACCGCGTCCGTTATTAATACCGGGTATTGCCTGTGCAAAATTCAGATTGGGGTTCATTTTGGTGGCGTCGTTCAAAAACCAGTGGCGTAATAATTCGGAAGCTTTGGCGGCATATTTTTCTTCGCCGGTACAGTACCAGGCAAGCGCCAGGGTGCGACAGGCATTATCTACCTCACCCAAATTTTTATGATCGGTTATTTTATTGATTTCGGGATTGCGCACGCCATCTCTGCGCATGTAGGGCAAACCATTGGGTTTGCTGCTGTCGTACCAGAAATAGGGCGCCTGGCTCATGTAATCGTGTTTGTCGCCGCTAACAGGTGTAAAGGCTTTATCTAAAACCGAAACCGGCTTCATATTCAGTAATTCATTGGCTTGTTTGCGTAACCTGCTCACCAGCTCAAGTGTAGCGGCATCTTTTTGTTGTATTTTTTGTTTAAGTGCTGTGAGCCTGCCGGCATCTATTACGAATACCTGTGGTGTTTGTGCAATGGTTTTATTACATAGATGGGTAGTGAGCAGAACGAAAGTTAATTGTAACAATAATTTTTTCATATGGTAAATTGTTCTTTAAAAATTGCTGAAACGAATTGTTGCAGTATAAGCGTGCGACGCAACGGAAGTTAAATAGTTGTACAAAAAGCTTGTACCATATCTGTATTCCATTTTCAAATTATCAAATTTTCAAATTGGCACATTACTCTTCCGTGATCTCAAAAACATTGCTCGTTAATGATGTAACCCGGCCGGCTGTCAGGTTCAGTCCCACCGTCATCAGGTATTCGCCGGTAAACACTTTGTCATTGTCTGGATTGTTCGGTTTGGTACCGGGAAAAAGATTGATTTCTTTAAACCTGTATTTTTTCTGCGGATCAAGTCCCTGCAACTGCACACGGGAGAAAATATCTTTCCGCCGAATGTTTAAAATATAATTGAATAAAATGGCCCTGCTTTTATTTTCATTTACATATAGGAGAACCGACCTGTTTTCGTCGTACGGCGAAATAATCCGGTACAGATCGCCAAACCATATTACATCATTAATGCGCTTATAGGTTTGCACAGCCTCTTTGCTGAACTGTAATTCCTGCGGCGTAAATTCATTTACCCTGATATCGTAACCCAGTTTACCGGTCATGGCCACATCGGTTCTGAATTTGAGCGATTGGCCTTTGCCCATGCTGGTTATATGTGCGGCAATAGTATTGGCAGGAAAGAAATACGAATAACCCCATTGTATAAAAATACGTTCAAGGCCATCGGTATTATCGCTGGGCCAGAATTCGGTAAAGTATTTCAAAGCGCCGTAATCGGTACGGCCGCCACCACCCGAGCACAACATGATCGGCAGGCGCGGATACTTTGCCCTGATCCTGTCTAATACCTTGTACAAACAGCGTGTATACTCGATAAATAAATGTGATTGTTTTTCTTTCAGGTAAGAAGAATAGGCATTCGTCATGCTGCGGTTGCAATCCCACTTAATAAACGCCACGCCCGGATTTTTGGTAAGCATATTGTCGACAATAGAAAAAACGAAATCCTGTACTTTGGGATTGGTTAAATCGAGCACCAGCTGATTGCGGGCCAGGTTCTCGGCGCGATTGGGTAAGCGCAATATCCAATCGGGGTGTTGTTGATAGAGCTCGCTTTTGGGGTTTACCATTTCCGGTTCAAGCCAGATGCCGAATTTGATGCCTTTTTTTTCTGCTTCTTTTACCAGATATTCAATGCCGTTAGGAAGTTTGCTTTTATTTTCCTGCCAGTCGCCCAGGCCGGCCTTATCATCATTGCGGGGAAATGCATTTCCGAACCATCCATCATCCAGTAAAAACAGGTCAACGCCCAGTTGTTTGGCTTCGTCGAACAACTCTGTAAGTTTGGTTTCATTAAAGTTGAAATAGGTAGCTTCCCAGTTGTTCAGTAATGTTAAACGGGGGCCATGGCCATCGAGCACGGCATAGTTACGGGCCCAGCGGTGCAAATTGCGGCTTGCCTGTCCTTTACCATGCGCTGAGTAAGTGAATATGAAATCAGGCGTGGTAAAAACTTCACCGGGTTGCAGTGTATAATCCGATGCAAAGGGATTGATGCCCGAACGAACGCGCAACCCATTGCGTTGATCAACTTCAAACGTAAACTGAAAATTGCCTGTCCAGCCAAGTGTTCCGGCAATCAGTTCACCGTTTGTTTCGGTAGCCGGTTCATTCAATGAAAGAAAAAATGCAGGCGTTTGATAAAAATTGGCCCGGGTGCCCAGTTTACTTTCAATGCTTTTGATGCCGTTGGTTAATTTTTCTTCAACCATATTTACTTCTTTTGCCCAATCGCCATGAAACTGGGTGAGCCAGTAATTGTCGGCATTGAAGTGCAGCATGCCCGAAGCATATTGGGTAAGACGAACCGGTTTTTTTTCGTGGTGCTGTATGGTTGCATTGCAGGTAATAACATCTTCATTAATATAAAGCGTGTATTGCAGCACAACTTCTACCGGATAGGCTGAATCTTTTAAAATGATGCGGGTAGTGCTGACATTGTCTTTTTTTTCGGTGGTATGCGATGCATAGGTTAATTCGAGTGAAGGATTGCCATCGGCATGTACCAGGCGAATGGCGGGTTCAAACTGGTTTTCCATGCCGGCTGTGAGGTAAACTTCACGGCCGCCGGATAACTTTTCATATTCTGCCGGGGTGGCAAATTTGGGTCCGAGGTACGATTGGTATAGGCGGTGATTATTGCCAACGGTGAGTACAAGGCTGGTGTTTTTTGTTTCGAGCACAATCGGCGCCTGGGCATGGACTGCCACAACAGCTGCAATACAATTTATAAAAAACAGCAGGACGAATTTTATCATATGACTTAGCTGAAATCGGTTGAATGATATGTGATTATATGTAATGTGAAAATACAATATTGGTATTAATACAGGAAGCTGCCTGTACAAAGGAAAATAACGCTGTGGTTATGTGTACATGGCTGGTTATCTAATTATTCAATCATATTAGCAAAGGTTAGGCGATTGCAGCGGGCACGCTTATTTTCTTATTTGCACGGTTATTGCTTAAATCAACGCACTTATTAATTCATATAACATATACAAAAGGTATAGGATATATTTGCGACCGGAAAAGTATACGTTTTGCATTGCCTTTTAAATAATCACTGTTAAGACCTTAAAAAACCGACCATGAGAATACAATTATTTGCCGGTATAATGCTGGTAGCATCAGCATGCTGGATGGCGTGCAAAAAATCGAAAAATGATGATACAGAAGCGCCCCTGGTTAAAATTGATGAAACAAAAATTACCGATATAGAATGGAAATCGGAAAGTAGAGGAACACCGTGGTATATATTGCGGTTCAATTCTGACAAAACGGGTTATCAGAAAAACATCAGGGACTCGTCAACTTCTACTTATTTCACCTACGATTTCAATTGGTCGGTAGTTGGTAAAGATTCAATAAAGATCAGTTATACCACTTATTGGCCCGTTACCTTCAAAATTTATGCGATCCACGATACCATGCTGGTCATGAACAACTGGATTGCCGGAGGAGTTGACGATAAAACAAAGTGCAATTATTTTGGGCATAAGTAGCGGCCGGAAGCATTTTGGGATTTAGCAATTTAGAGATTTTGAGATTTTCTTATGCGGTATCACCAAAACAAATCTCAAAATCTCTAAATCTCAAAATCAGTAATCGGAATTTACTCATCCTTCCTGCCTTCATTCAGCTCATCGTTATCGCCGCTGCCCAGGCTGTAATAATCGTTTTCTTCATCGTCAATATCGGTGTCGTCAACAGGTAAATCCAGATCGTCGCCGGTGCTGTCTTCATTCACTGCTGCCTCGTTTAAAGGATCGCCGTCCATATCGGTATCGTCTAAGCCTTCTTTTCTGATCAGTTCATCTTCATTCATGTCCATATCCTGATCAGGATCGCCCAGCAATTCAAGGTCTTCAGCGGTTACGTCGGCTTCGGTGCCCATAACGATCTTAACATCGTCTTCCTCTTCGAGTATATCTTTTCCTTCACTGATACCTTCTTCATCATCCGACGAAATGGTAGTGTCGGCCATTTCGCCCGGTACGCCGGCATTTACAATATTTTCCTGGCCGGGTATATCCGATACATCCGGTATCTCTGTATAGGAGCCATCCTGTTTCAATTTTTCTTCATTCAGTCTGTTAGATGCTTTGGCTGTTTGCTCCTGGTCGAATGAAGGTGTATTATCAGTTGATGGGCTATTGATTTTCTCTTTTTTCGGAGTTTTTGTTCTTGCCATAACACAGTTTTTTTTAGAATTTATAAAAAAACTATGCCGCATGATCCCCCGGGCAACTGACTGAATAACAGGGGGGAATAAACAGGCAAACGGGCAGTAAAATGGCGAGTGGGGAGTGGCGAGTGGGAAGGAAATAGGCAATTGGCAAATGGGAATGTCAGAGCAGCTTTGGCCCGTAGTGACATAATATTGGTAGATATGAATAAATTATCGGTACCTGTGCCGTTAGGCACGAAACATAATTGAATGCCCAATAATATTCGATTTTGTTAATTCAATCGATTTTCATCAATGTTATGCGGTAGGGGATATCGTCTGCCAATTGGGCGGGTGATATAAATTCTAATGATTTTTTCTGCCTACATTTTGTGCCTAACGGCACTAATGCCAACTGCCAACTGCCAACTGCAAATCCTGCTTATTTATTGGCTAAATAGAATGAATTGTTTAGCTGAATGCTTTACGGTATTCGCCTTAATTTTCAGGTTTCCCGCCATCACCTGTTCGTAACGATTGTATTTTATTTATTGAAATTTTAAATATGAGAATGATCTGTACAGTAAGAAGGAACGGTTTTTTGAAAATCAGTGCTGTTTTTTTGTTCACCGCTTCTTCTTTTGTTGCTGTTGCGCAAACAAAACCCTCTATTTATCATGGCACGTGGATCGACTTCAATAAAAACGGTAAAAAAGATGTGTTTGAAGATCCGGCCCAGCCGGTTGACAAAAGGGTAGAAGACCTGTTGTCGCAAATGTCGCTCGACGAAAAAAGCTGCCAGATGGCAACGCTCTACGGCTATAAGCGGGTACTGAAAGATGAAATGCCAACGCCTGAATGGAAGAACGAAGTGTGGAAAGACGGCATTGCCAATATTGATGAGGAATTGAACAGTTTACCTTTTAATATCAAAGCAAAAACTGATTATTCCTATCCCTTTAGCAAACACGCCCAGGCCATCAATACCGTTCAAAAATGGTTTGTTGAGGAAACGCGCCTCGGAATTCCGGTTGATTTTACCAATGAAGGCATTCACGGTCTTTGCCATGATCGCGCCACGCCGCTTCCGGCGCCAATTTCAATCGGCAATACATGGAACCGCGACCTGGTGCGCAGGGCAGGTGAAATAGTTGGTCGCGAAGCAAAAGCCCTTGGTTATACAAATATATACGCGCCTATTCTTGATCCGGCCCGCGATCCGCGCTGGGGCCGTACCGTTGAATGTTATGGCGAAGATCCTTTTTTAATTGCCGAGTTGGGTAAACAAATGACCCTCGGCATTCAAAGCAATGGCATTGCCGCTACCCTCAAACATTTTGCGGTGTACAGTATGCCCAAAGGAGGCCGCGATGGCAATGCCCGCACCGACCCGCATGTGGCGCCGCGCGAAATGCACCAGTTGTACCTGTATCCGTTTCAACGAGTGATAAAAGAAGCTCATGCACTTGGTGTTATGAGCAGCTATAACGATTGGGATGGTGTGCCCATTACCGGTAGTCATTATTTTTTAACGGAGCTGTTGCGGCAAAAATTCGGGTTTAACGGGTATGTTGTATCCGATAGCAAAGCCGTGGAATTTATTTACAGCAAACACCATGTGGCGCCCGATTTTAAAGATGCAACCCGGCAGGCGGTGGAGGCAGGGTTAAACGTATGGACCAATTTCGATCCACCCGAAATTTATATAAAAAATATTCGCGACCTCGTAAAAGAAGGAAAATTATCAATAGAAACGGTTAATGAAAGAGTGCGTGATGTATTGCGCGTGAAAATGCTGGTAGGCTTGTTCGATCAGCCTTATGTGGCCAATCCGGCTTTGTCAGATAAAACAGTACATACTCCTAAAGATGAAGAGCTGAGTGTACAGATCAACCGCGAGTCGATGGTGCTGTTAAAAAATAAAAGCAACCTGTTGCCCCTCAACAGAAATAACATCAAAAACATACTGGTAACCGGTCCGCTGGCCGACGCCGTGAATTATGCCATGAGCCGGTACGGCCCCAATAACAATCCCATTACTTCGATATTAAAAGGTGTAACACAATCGGCAGGGAAAAATATCACCGTTGACTATGCCAAAGGCTGTGATGTGATAAATGAAGGCTGGCCCGAAACGGAGATCATACCCACTCCATTAACCGAAAAAGAACAGGCCGGCATCAATGAAGCCGTGGCCAAAGCAAAACAAAGCGATGTTATTATCGCTGTTTTGGGTGAAGATGAAAAATGTGTGGGCGAAAGCTTGTCGCGCACTTCGCTCGATTTGCCCGGCCGCCAACAACAATTACTGCAGGCTTTGAACGAAACCGGTAAACCCGTTGTGCTGGTACTGATCAACGGACAACCCTTAACCATTAACTGGGCCGACCGTTTTGTACCTGCAATTTTGGAAGCATGGTTCCCCGGCCCTTCGGGCGGACAGGTAATTGGCGAAACCCTGTTTGGCGATTATAACCCCGGTGGCAAATTATCGATCACCTTCCCAAAAACAACCGGACAAATTGAATTGAACTTTCCCTTTAAACCCGGCTCACAGGCCGATCAGCCAACCGATGGCCCCAATGGTTATGGTAAAACCAGCGTAAACGGACCCTTGTATTGTTTTGGGTACGGATTAAGCTATACCTCGTTTGAATACAGCAATCTGATCATTACACCCGAAACGCAGGGAGCGCAGGGTTCTTTTTCTATATCGGTAGATGTTCAAAATACAGGCAAACTGGCGGGTGACGAAGTGGTGCAACTGTATGTAAAAGATAAGCTGAGCAGCGTAACTGTATATGAAACCGTACTGCGTGGTTTTGACCGGGTGCATTTGCAGCCGCAGGAAAAGAAAACCATTCACTTTACACTTTCGCCCGACGATCTGGCCATATTGGATAAAAATATGAACTGGCTGGTTGAACCCGGTGAATTTGACATACTCATAGGAAGCTCATCGAAAGATATTCGGTTGCAAAAGACTGTTACGGTAAAGTAGTAAGTTGAAAAGTTGACCAGTTAACCAGTTAACCTGTTAACTGATCAACTAATATTGTCAATTGAGCAAATGACGTACTTGGTTAAATAACAGGGAAAAAATGAAGATAAAAAGTTTGTTTATTGTATTGATTGTATTGTGGTGTGAACAGATAATGGCGCAGCAGTCGATGAGACTGACAGGTAACTGGGAATTTTTAAAACAAGACGTAGGCGGAATCTGGGAAATTGTTCGCCCGGTTGGTAAGGGTAACCCCGAAAGCGTACCGCTATGGCAAACGGTACAGTTGCCGCATTGTGTAAATGCCGAAGATGCTGTTGACCCCGATGTAAATTATTACCAGGGGCCCGCATGGTACCGTTCGCAACTCGAAATTCGCAACCCGTATAACAACGGCCGTACCCTGCTTTTTTTTGAAGGCGCCGGACAGAAAACAGATGTATATGTATACACAACAAAAGTAGGGTCGCATACCGGCGGGTACGACGAATGGGCGGTAGACATTACCGATGCGGTAGAGGCATTTCGTAAAACCGAGGTTTGTCAAAAGCAATTTAAAGGAAAAATACCTGTTGCCATTCGTACAGATAATTCGCGAGACCTTGAAATGATTCCCTCGAATTTGTCGGATTTTAATGTATACGGTGGCCTTTACCGGTATCTTAATCTCGTGTATACACCTGCTGTTTCCATTGATAAATTATTTGCAAAAGCAGAAACTGACAAAACAGGGGAAACGGGAAATGTACAGGTGTCAACACGATTGTACAATCCTGTTGCTGTAGCCGGTGCGCGTGTTGTTGTAAAGTTGATGGATCCACAGGGTAAATTATTACAGCAAAAAGAAATACAACCTAACAATTTACAGGGCGATATTCACCTTACTGATTTTGCAGTAAAAACGCCACAATTGTGGTCACCCTCAAAACCTGCATTATATACGGTAGAAGCCACTGTTACTTCGCCGGAAGGCAGCTATGTAAGAAGCGAAAAAATTGGGTTTCGTTATTTTGAATTTGCCGATCACGGTCCGTTTTTATTAAATGGGCAACGATTATTGCTGCGTGGTACCCATCGCCATGAAGATCATGCCGGCGTGGCAGCTGCCATGACCGAAGATATGATGCGCCGTGAAATGATCATGATGAAAGAAATGGGTGTGAATTTCATCCGGCTCGGGCATTATCAGCAGTCGCGCATTATTTTGAATTTGTGCGATAGCCTCGGCATTTTTGTTTGGGAAGAAATTCCCTGGTGCCGCGGCGGCCTCGGTGGCGAGATATACCAGGCACAGGCAAAGCGAATGCTCACCAACATGATCGAACAACATTATAATCATGCTGCTGTGATCATATGGGGTATGGGGAATGAGAACGATTGGCCTGGTGATTTTCCTGAGTTTGATAAAGAAAAGATCCGCAGCTTTATGAAAAGTTTGAACGATCTTTCGCATCAGCTCGATCCTTCACGTAAAACCGCTATTCGCCGTTGTGATTTTTGTAAAGATATCGTCGACGTGTATTCGCCATCCATCTGGGCGGGCTGGTATCGGGGCATTTTTACCGAATACAAACAGGCGAGTGAAGAAGAGTTTAAAAAAGTAAATCATTTTCTGCATGTGGAGTGGGGTGGCGATAGTCATGCCCGCCGTCATTCAGAAAACCCCGACAAAGCTTTGCAGGTTGTTAAAACTGGCAATGGGGCCGATGAAAGGGCGGGAGATGCCAGTTTATATGGCGGCGCCGCGCGGGTTTCAAAAGATGGCGACTGGAGCGAAACCTACATTTGCAATCTCATCGACTGGCATTTAAAAGAACAGGAAACCATGCCCTGGTTAACCGGTTCGGCCCAATGGCCTTTCAAAGATTTTTCAACACCTGTTCGTCCTGATAATCCCATTCCATACATGAATCAAAAAGGTGTAGTAGAAAGGGATCTCACCAAAAAAGAAGCGTATTACGTATTTCAATCATACTGGACGACCCAGCCCATGGCGCATATTTACGGACATTCATGGCCGGTACGATGGGGCAGCGAAGGCGAAGAAAAAATGATAAAAGTGTATTCTAATTGTGCCGAAGCCGAATTGTTCGTAAACGGCAAAAGCTATGGAGTAAAGAAAAGGAACAGCCAGGATTTTCCGGCTGCAGGATTGCGGTGGAATGTACCTTTCAGTAAAGGCATGAGCCAGGTAAAAGTAATTGCCCGTAATGGAAAAACGGTTGTGGCCGATTCAATCAGCTTTCAATATCAAACCGAAAAATGGGGTAAGCCGGCTAAGTTGTTACTGGAAAAAATAAGCGAAGAAAACGGTATTGCCACTGTACAGGTTAAAATAACAGACAAAAATAATGTGGCTTGTCTGGATGCCGCCAACTGGATTCGTTTTGGTTTAACCGGCGATGGAAAGCTCATCGATAACCAGGGAACCGATACCGGCTCACGGTATGTGCAGGCATACAATGGCCGTGCTATTATTCGGGTGCAAACCAATGGTGGTAAGTCGGTGGTGAGTGCTAAGAGTGAAGGATTGACAACTGTATTTACAGATCTGTAAAGATGTACCACACTTTCAAAGTGTGGCACATCTCAAAGTGTGGCACATCTCAAAATAAACATATGAGATTTAATACAACGATATTTTGTTTTTTTCTGCTTGCTAACATTGCTGTGCATGCGCAAACAGGCAATGACCCCAACCTCAAACTTTGGTTCAACAAACCTGCCGTTGCCTGGGAAGAAGCCCTTCCGCTTGGTAATGGAAAAACAGGTGCTATGGTATTTGGAGGTGTTGGTACAGAACGCCTGCAGTTAAATGACAACACATTGTGGTCGGGATATCCCGAGGCTGGTAATAATGCCAATGGACCATCTGTATTGCCACAGGTGCGGCAGGCCGTATTTGACGGCGATTACGAAAAAGCAGCCGCCTTATGGAAAAAAATGCAGGGCCCGTATTCTGCTCGTTATCTGCCCATGGCCGATCTGTGGTGGCATTTGAATTTGAATGATTCGGTACCCACAACTTATTACCGTGACCTGGATCTGAATAATGCAGTGGCCACCGTTAAGTATAAAACAGGAGGAGTAACTTATCAGCGCGAAACGTTTATCAGTTATCCTTCGCATGTTTTGGTGATGCGCATTACTGCCGATAAAAAAGGCGCGATCAATGGAAGTCTTGCATTGACAAGCAAATTAAAATACTTAGTAAAAACTGCTGCCGCCGATTACCTTTTGCTGCAGGGTAAAGCGCCTAAGTTTGTTGCCAACAGAGATTATGAACCACAGCAGGTGGTGTATGATACGTTGGAAAAAACGGGTCAGTCTGTTAAGGGAAACTCAACCTTTCCCGGTGAAGGAATGAACTTTGAGGTGCATGTTAAAATAAAGACCGAGGGTGGCAAAGTGCAACAACAAGGCGATAAGCTGGTGGTAAGCGGCGCCAATGCCATTACAATTTATTTGTCGGATGCTACCAGTTTTAATGGTTTTGATAAGTCGCCCGGTTTTGATGGAAAAGATCCATCGGTTGAAGCCAAAGCTAATTTGCAAAAAGCACTTCGGCTAACTTATGAACAACTAAAGCAGGCGCATATACGCGATTACCAGTCGTTATTTAAACGCGTTGCATTAAAATTGAATGACGGATCTCAGGATGCCACAAAATTACCGACAGATGAACGATTGAAAAAATATGCAGCCGCCCCAATCGATCAGCAATTACAGGTATTATATTATCAGTTTGGCCGCTACCTGCTGATTGCCAGTTCAAGGCCCGGCTCACGGCCTGCCAATTTGCAAGGCATATGGAACGACCAGGTAAAACCACCATGGGGCAGTAACTATACCACCAACATCAACACCGAAATGAATTACTGGCTGGCTGAGAACACCAATTTGAGTGAATGCCATCAGCCCTTATTCAGTTTCTTAAAAGAAATGGCGGTGAATGGAGCGCAAACAGCAAAAGTAAATTACAATATACAGGAAGGATGGGTAGCGCATCACAATTCAGACCTATGGGCAAAAACATCACCGCCCGGTGGCTACGAATGTGACCCGCGTGGTATGCCGCGCTGGAGTTGCTGGCCAATGGCAGGCGCCTGGATGTGCACGCACCTGTGGGAACATTATTTATACACCGGTGATGAAGCATTTTTAAAAAATGCATGGCCTGTGATGAAAGGAGCTGCACAATTCATGTTGCACTGGTTGATTAATGATCCTTCGAATGGCTATCTGATCACCAACCCGTCTACTTCACCCGAAAACACCATGAAAATAAATGGTAAAGAGTACCAGGTGGGTGCGGCCACTACTATGGACATGAGCATTATTCGCGAACTGTTTACTGCTGCTATTAAAACAAGCAGTGTGCTTAAAACGGATGAAACATTTCGCGATCAGTTAATAAAGGCCAAAGAAAAATTGTATCCGTTTCATATTGGTCAATACGGACAATTGCAGGAATGGTATAAAGACTGGGACGATCCGAATGATAAGCATCGACATTTGTCGCATTTATTTGGATTGTATCCCGGTAGTCAGATCAATCCTTCTACTACGCCCGATCTGGCAGCGGCCGCCAAACAATCGCTTATATTTCGCGGTGATGTAAGCACCGGCTGGTCGATGGCATGGAAAATAAACTGGTGGGCCCGTTTACAGGATGGCAACCATGCCTACAAAATTTTAAGCGATGCATTCACCTATATCGATCCAACCGTAACAAGAGATGCCATGAGCGGCGGCGGTACCTATCCCAATTTATTCGATGCACATCCGCCTTTTCAGATCGATGGCAATTTTGGCGCTACTGCCGGTATAACCGAAATGTTGCTGCAAAGCAATAATGGCGAACTGGCCTTGTTGCCCGCATTGCCTGATGCATGGAAGAACGGATCAATAAGTGGAATTAAAGCGCGCGGCAATTTTACCGTAACCTTAATATGGCAGCAGGGAAAGTTGACAAAGTCAGCTATTTTCAGTGCATTGGGCGGTCCATGTCGTGTAAGCGCCCTGCAACCAATAAAAGTCATTGAAGCGTCTTCAAAAGCGGCAGCAGGCAATAATGCGAACAGGCTGAATACATCGTACGGACAGCCGCCTTACGAAAGAAACCAGCAGGCGAAAGGGACAGATTTGACAATACCACAGCGGTATACCATAGATTTTGTGACGGAGAAGGGGAAGACGTATACGGTGGTTCCGCTGTAAATGTTGAGTGGTTGATAAGTTGAAAAAGTTAACAGGTTGAAAGGTTAACTGGTTGAAAAGATGAGGGGATGAATGATTTTTAGAACGTGCGTCCCGTTAGGGACGTGATGTTGGTAGAACCAACGTGATTGTGGAATCGTCCCGTCAGGGACGCAATGCCGGTAGGGCCGGTATACGTGAGTACCACGGAAGTACCAGGAGAGTAGTATGAAGGGTGTATGGAGTAAATATGGAATATATATGGAATATATATGGAGTAAGTATGGAGTAAGTACAGAGAACCAAGATCGAATTAAACGAATTTTAAAAACGATATGTATAGTACAAGACGAATATTACTGGTTTGCATAATTCTGTTTAAAGTATGCATCCTCCATGCGCAGAATCTGTCATGGACAGAAACAGCACCCGGTGTATGGAAGGCCGTTGTGGGCGCGCCCGAAGCATATGATCTGCTGAAAGCATCAGGTGCACAACCCAACAAAGAAGCATTGGCAACCATTACCGCGGCAACCTTCCCTTTGCCGCAAGGTGATATTTCCATTAAAGTGATAGACGGAAAAACTTATCTGCGTTTTCCCCTGCAAAAAGAAGAACAGGTATATGGTTTTGGATTGAATTTTCAAACGGTGCATCAGCGCGGAAAGATTTTGCAGCTGCACGTTGATCATTTTGGCGGAAAAGATAATGGCCGTACGCATGCGCCTACACCATTTTATGTTTCATCGAAAGGATACGGCGTATTTATTAATTCGGCCCGCTACCTGAATGTGTATGCAGGAACAGGGGTACGTGTTGACAGTAAAAATGCACCGGTAGCCAAAGACCGCAATACCGATAAAACCTGGAACGCCCGCCCTTATTCCGATGCGGTAGAAATACTGGTACCCGCAGCAGGCGTTGAAGTATACGTATTCGGCGGCCCAACGCCGTTAGATGCTGTTCGCCGGTTTAACCTGTTTAATGGCGGCGGTTGTTTGCCGCCCCGGTGGGGACTGGGTTTTACACAACGGGTAAAATCGTTATATACTTCAGAAGAAGTAAAAAAAGAAGTAGCCGCTTTTCGTGAAAAAGGATTTCCACTTGATTTTATCGGGCTTGAACCGGGATGGCAAAGCAAATCATATCCCTGTACATTTTCATGGGATAGCACGCGATATCCTAATGCTGCCGGTTTTGTACAGGATTTGCTGAAGGATAATATTCGCATTAATCTCTGGACGAATCCTTACGTTTCGCCCGATGCGCCTTTTTATAAGGCGATTATTCCGTATAGCGGTTCACATACCGTATGGAACGGACTGGTGCCTGATTTCACCACGCCCGAAGCGCGTAAATTATTTTTTGATCAGCTGCAAAACAACCAGGTGGCTGCCGGTGTAAGCGGGTATAAAATTGATGAAGTAGACGGATATGATCATTACCTGTGGCCCGATGTGGCTACATTTCCGTCGGGTGTTGCGGCCGAACAAATGCGGCAAACATTTGGGTTGCTGGTACAACGCTACAGCGAAGAAATATTTCACCGCCAGAACAAAAGGACCTTTGGTCTGGTGCGCGGTTCTAATGCCGGCGGCGCTTCTTTCCCATATGTTATTTACAACGATTATTATAATCATGAAGATTTTATTACAGCGCTCATCAATAGTGGCTTTGCCGGTGTTTTATGGACGCCCGAAGTGAGAGCCTCAAAAACATCGGAAGAATGGTTGCGCCGGTTTCAAACCGTAGTGTTTTCGCCTATGGCCATGATCAATGCCTGGGCAAGCGGCACTAAGCCCTGGTCGTACGATGATGTGGCTGAGCCGATAAAACAACTGGCACTCCTCCGGATGCAAATGATGCCTTACTGGTATTCGGCTTTTGCGCGCTATCATTTTGAAGGCATTCCGCCCTTCAGAGCTATGAACCTCGAAGAAGGTTTTGTGCCCGAAGCGAAAAAAGAAAACGGCAATGCCAATCTCGAAGAGAATCCTTATGCAGAAGCCGTATCGAAAGAGATCAAAGACCAATACATGGCCGGTGATTATTTGTTGGTTGCTCCTTTGTTTACGGGTCAGCAAACACGCAAGGTGGTATTGCCCAAAGGCAAATGGTACGACTTTTATTCCGGCGCCTTTGTGGGCGATGGGCAGGTAATAACCGTTACACCGGGGTTAGATAAAATTACGTTGTATGTAAAAGACGGCGCTATTATACCCATGATGAAGCCTATGCTGCATGCACCCGCAGCCAATGAAAAAGTTGATCTTACCATTCGCTATTACGGCGAAAAGCCCGGGAAATATATGTTGTACGATGATGATGGCGAAACCTATAATTATGAAAAAGGCGATTACAGCTGGCGCGAAATAAAAGTGGAGAAAGATAAGAACGGCAAATTAAAAGGAACCATTTCGGCACCTGTAAAAGGAAAGCCGAATACAGTAGGTAATGTGAGCTGGCAGTTTATGACTAAATAATTTGAAAATTCGCCAATTTGAAGATTTGAAAATGGAAGAAATAAAACCATAAACTCCTTCATATGGAATTTAATAAAATAACGGTTTGCTGGTTGTTGTTTGCTATTATGGCAAATACACAACTTTGGCCATCGGCGGCCGATGAAAAAAACACAGTTGTTTCGAAAAGCGATTATAAAGCCGAAGTGATGAAAACCCTGCGCAAACAAATTCTGGAGCAGGCTGCCTGGGCTTTACAGCAACAGCCTGTAACAGTAACGGCGGAATCTTCGCCGCGAAGCGCCGGTGGTAAACACGATTTCTTTTCAGAAGGAGATTACTGGTGGCCCAATCCGCAATTTCCCGATAGTCCGTATGTGCAACGGGATGGCATGAGTAATCCCGACAATTTTGTAGCCCACCGCCATGCGATGATTCGATTAAGCCAGATCGTTGGGGCGTTGGCATCGGCGTATCAGATCACCGGCGACGAAAAATACATTGCACAGGCATTGCGTCATTGCAAAGCCTGGTTTGTTGACACCGCTACTATGATGAACCCGGGTTTGCAGTATTCACAGGCCATCAAAGGAAGGTTCACCGGTCGCGGCATTGGCATCATCGATACCATTCAATTAATGGAGGTAGTACAGGGATTGATGGTAATGGGAAATGCAAAAGGTATGGACCGTGAGCTGCTGCAGGCGATCAGAAGCTGGTTTGAAAAATACCTGCAATGGTTAACTACGCATAAGTATGGTAAAGACGAAATGAATGCCGTTAATAATCATGGTACCTGCTGGGTGATGCAAACGGCGGCATTTGCCAGATTTACGCATAATGAACAACTCATGAATTTTTGCCGCGACAGGTTCAAAAATGTGTTATTGCCTAATCAAATGGCGGCCGATGGCAGCTTTCCGCAGGAACTGCGAAGAACCAAAGCATATGGTTATTCGATCTTCAACCTCGATGCATTAATTACTATTTGCCAGATACTGAGCACCAAAACCGACAACCTGTTTACATATGCCACACCCGATGGAAGAAACATTCGCAAAGGCATTGAATATTTGTATCCGTTTATTGTTGATAAAAGCAAGTGGCCAAAAAGTCCTGATGTAATGTACTGGGATAACTGGCCGGTGGCACAGCCATTTTTAATTTTTGGCGCAAATGCCTATGATAATAAAGAATGGCTGAAAACCTGGAAGGGTCTTGAGCATGCGCCCACAGTAGAAGAAGTGATAAGAAATTTGCCCATACGCCATCCGTTGATTTGGTTGTGAATAAATTTCGCGCAAAGGCGCAAAGGCGCTAAGAGACTCTTTGCGTTCTTAAAGGTTTAATTAACTTCTAATGCATCGGCTTGTCATGGTTTAAAATTGTTACGAGCCAATTTGCGCCTTGGCGCCTTTGCGAGAAACCTATCGTTTAAAGATGATAACATTTAACAAATGATACGAAAAAATTTATTGGCAATTGCCTGTGCCTTATCCACCACGATTGCTAATGCACAAACAGCCGGTGAAGAAGACAAGGAAATGTTTAATCGTGGACGTCAGCGCGATCAGCAGGCGATTGATGAAGCGGTAAATGGCTGGTGGACTGCCTCTATGAAAAATCATGATGAGCGCATACAATGGTGGCAGCAGGCGCGTTTTGGAATGTTTATTCACTGGGGCATTTATTCGTTGCCCGGTGGTGAGTGGAAAGGGAAAAAAGTAGATGGATATGCCGAGCACCTGATGCGCAAAGAAAAAATTCCACGTGCTGAATATCTTGTGTTGGCACATCAGTTCAACCCGGTATTATTTAATGCTGATGAATGGGCGCGCCATGCCAAAGAAGCGGGCATGAAATATATGATCATTACATCGAAGCATCACGATGGTTTTGCGATGTTCGATTCAAAAGTGTCGGACTTTAATATTATGCAGCAAACGCCTTTCAAACGCGATCCTATGAAAGAGCTGAGTGCTGCCTGTCATAAGTACGGTATCAAATTCGGATTTTATTATTCACATGCGTTCGACTGGGAGCATCCCGATGCACCGGGGAATGATTGGGAATATAGCAATCCCGGCGGTGATAAAGGGTTGTATGGCGGCATCAATTGGTTTAATTTACATCCCGAGCTGTTGCCGAAAGCGGTGAAATATGTAAATGAAAAGGCCATTCCACAGATAAAAGAACTGATTGCAAAATATCATCCTGATATTTTATGGTTCGATACGCCGTCGAAACTGCCGCTGTCGGAAAACATCAGAATATTAAAGGCCATTCGTGAAGTAGATCAGCATGTGGTAGTAAACGGACGGCTGGCCCGCAATGCAGACATCAGTTTTGGTGATTATAAAAATACCGCTGACCGTCCGCTTGAATTTTATCCTGTAACCGGCGACTGGGAAGCCATTCCTACTACCAATGAATCATATGGCTATCATAAATTCGACAGCAGCCACAAACCGGTAAGCGCCTTTGTGCAGTTACTTGCAAAAGCAGCTTCACGCGGTGGCAATTTATTAATGAATATCGGTCCCAAAGGCGATGGTGCATTCGACAGCCGCGACCTCACTATTTTAAAAGGCATTGGCGCCTGGATGCAAAAAAATGGACAAAGCATTTATGGCTCCGTGGCAAGTCCGCTCCCATTGCAAAGCTGGGGAGTATCTACCGTCAAAGGAAATACGATGTATTTGCAGGTATTTAACTGGCCTTCGGATCATAAATTATACATTGGTGGATTAAAAAGTGCGTTTGGAAAAATATATCTGCTCGATGGTAATAAACAACTAACTGCCGGCCGGGTAAATGAAAATGATGTAGTGATCAATCTTCCTGCAAAAATGCCCGATACGCTGACTACAGTTATTGCTGTTGAATTAAAGGAGCCATTGAAAACCGATTCGGTGCAGGTGCTGGCTTCGAATTTGCCGCTTCACCGGTTACTGGCATTTGATGCGCAGCTGCACGGGAATAACTTCAGCTATGGGGATGGTAAAGCAGGTAAATATTATGTGCAGAACTGGAAATCGAACGACCAGTGGTTAAGTTGGACATTTCGCCTCACCCAACCAGCGACTTTCAAAGTAAGTATGAAATATCTGGCCGGAGATGGCAATGGAGGAACCTTCCTGCTGCAAACAGGAAGCTATTCAAAGGAAATAAAAATAACGGGCAGCGGATCAGATACAAAAGTGATAACCGATGATATTGACAGCATTTCGTTACCCGCCGGAACGCATCAGTTGATTATTAAGCCGGTTTCAATAGACAAGGGCGAGTTGATGAAATTACTGGAATTACAATTCAAAACTAATTAACGGATTTTTTTTCGCCTTCGCGCCTCCGCGAGAAATATAAAATATAAAACACGATGAATAAAAAGTTGTTTGCCACACTGGCGATTGTTGTTGTTGGATCGATGGTGCACGCACAACCAGTAAAACTACCGCAGGTATTTTCTGATGCAGAAAAACAAACCTACGTAATGTTAACCAACATTACCGATACAAAGGGAACCGGTGCCGACCTGGTATCGCCGCGTACCCTCGTAAACGGTCAACTAAAACTGGTGCCCGCTAAAGACTGGACGAGCGGTTTTTTTGCCGGCGAATTGTGGATGTTATATAATTATACGCACAAGCCCCAATGGAAATCGAAAGCGGAAGAATTTACAAGCCTTGAAGAAAAAGAAAAACTGAACGGCGCTACGCACGACATGGGTTTTAAAATTTACTGCAGTTATGGTACCGGATATCAAATAACAAAAGACCCTGCCTATAAAGAAGTGATCATTCAATCGGCTAAAACATTGTCGACCCGGTTTAACCCCGTGGTGGGTTGCATCCGTTCGTGGGACCATCATAAAGAGCAATGGGGCTATCCGGTAATTATCGATAACATGATGAACCTTGAATTATTGTTTGCCGCTACACGTTTAACCGGTGATTCATCATTTTACAAAATAGCGGTAAGTCATGCCAATACTACCATGAAAAATCATTACAGGCCCGATTACAGTTCCTATCACGTGGTTGACTACGATACTGCGACCGGTAAAGTGGTAAAGCGCCAAACGCACCAGGGCTATGCCGATGAATCGGCCTGGGCGCGCGGGCAAACATGGGGGTTATATGGTTATACCATGTGCTATCGCGAAACAAAAAATCCTGTATATCTGAAACAGGCAGAACACATTGCTGCATTTATATTGTATCATCCCAATTTGCCAAAGGATAAAATTCCTTACTGGGATTTTAATGCACCCGGTATTCCCAATGAACCCCGCGATGCATCGGCGGCTGCCGTATTGGCTTCGGGTTTATTTGAACTGGCTAAATACAGCGCCAATAAAAAAGAATACCTGTCGGTAGCGAATACCATTTTGCAAAACCTTACAAATAACTATCGTTCGCCAATAGGTGACAACAAAGGATTCATATTATTGCACAGCACTGGTACCAAACCAACCAACAGCGAAGTAGACGTGCCGATCAATTATGCGGATTATTATTATCTGGAGGCTTTGTTGAGAAGTAAGAAATAAGGCAACGAGGTATAGAGCAACGAGGTACCCACTATTTGCTGATTATCAAAATATTACAAAAAGGTTATTCCCCGGAATAACCTTTTTGGTTTAAATACAGTGAAGTTACTTTTTAAAAAGAGGAATTAATTGATAAAATGCAAGAAATTGGATATTTATTGCAACTAATTAGTTGAAATTTAATTTTGATTAGTAAAATTGTGGCATGAATTAGTAAAATACTATGGCCACATCAGAAGATGACGTTCAGAAATTCCTACATGATTTTAAAGCAAAGCTTTGCATATGGGGAGTGGTGTTGCAGAATTTCCTATGAAATATCTTTTAAAAAGTAAGTTATGAAAAGTCCATTTACAGGCGGAGATACAAAACTGGAAAAGGAATCAAGGGTTCTTGAGTACAGGAAAGATAAATTCGAGGTGCTTTATCATTATTATTTATGTGTTGATAGCGGCGAACAATTTACAACCACTGCTATTGATACACTTAATATTAATCAGGTTCATAATAAATACAGAGAGAAATACGGTATTCCGTTTATAGATGAAATTAAAAATATTCGTGAACAGTATGGGTTAAGCGCGGCTAAAATGAGTGAAGTGCTTGGTCTTGGAGCCAATATATACAGAAGTTATGAAGCAGGAGAAATGCCCAGTGTTTCTACCGGCAGATTAATCAGGTTGGGAGAAGATCCACGGGAATTTAAGAAGCTGCTTGAAATGAGTAAAAATGTTTTGGAACCTCACGAATTTGAACGGGTAAAAAGGAAAATAGAATTGGTGGAAGCCGATAATGAACAATCCCAACAAATATGGAAAGGTTGGTTAACAGGAAATAATTATCCAAATATTTTCAATGGATATAGAGTCCCCTCTTTGGAAAGAGTGGGTAATATAATTCGTTTTTTCGCCCTGCGGAATAGTCCATTTACTACTGCACTTAATAAGCTCCTGTTTTATACAGATTTTGGCCATTTTAAAAGGTATGGCCATAGTATTAGCGGCATCTATTATAAAGCGCTACCTAAAGGCCCGGTGCCTGAGAATTATGGAGGAATTTACAATTGTGTTGTAAACGCGGGCTTTGTTAAGGTAAAAGAAATGGATTTTGGTGATTTTGTTGGAGATCGTTTTATTGCTGATGATGCTGAAGCGCTTAATGTTGAAGATGGGCTTTTTTCAGAAACTGAATTAGAAATGATGCAATATGTATCAGAAAAATTCAAAGGAAAAACAACTAAACAAATTGTTGAACTTAGTCATGAAGAACCTGCCTGGCAGGAAAATATCGGTGATTATAACAGAATAAGCTTTGAGTATGGTTTTGAATTGAAAAATATAGAGTGACAGAAACGACTTCTTTACAACTTCTACAAATACTGCCTGTATAACCTGCAAGCAACCTGCTCCTTCGCCAAACGAAGTTCCTGCCAAAATAGTTGAATAAATTGCAGCTTACTGTGAAAAAACCGATTGCAATAATCGGTTAGTTGCATCTTAATTAACAATGATAATGAATGCTTATATGAAAAAAGTAGTATCTGTAGTGTTGTTGGTTTGCTGTATTGCCGGCCAGCTGGCTGCGCAAACATCGGCCCAAAGCGTAAGCCGTGATAAGCGCATGGAATGGTGGCGTGAGGCCCGTTGGGGTATGTTTATTCACTGGGGCGTTTATGCGGTACCGGCGGGTTACTATAATGGTCATGCTATTAACCGCATTGGTGAATGGATCATGAACCGTGGCAAAATTCCGGTGACAGATTACCAGGCATTTGCGAAAGAGTTCAACCCGGTTAAATATGATCCTGAGGCATGGGTAAAATTGGCTAAGGAAGCCGGCATGAAATATATTGTGATCACCGCCAAGCACCACGACGGATTTGCACTTTTCAAATCCAGTGCCAGCAAATGGAATATAGTAGATGCAACTCCGTATGGTAAAGACCTGCTGAAACCTTTGGCAGAGGCCTGTCGCAAATATGGAATCAAACTTGGTTTTTATTATTCGCATGCACAGGACTGGAACAACCCCGGCGGCGCTGCAGCACGAAAAGTTGCCAGTGAAGGATGGGCCAATCCTGATTCTGCTGCCATCGATGCCTATACGGCGGCGCATGAAGGTCATTGGGACCCTGCGCAAACTACTAAAACCATGTCGCAGTATATTGATGAGGTGGCTGTACCGCAGGTGAAAGAATTATTAACCAATTATGGTGATGTGGCTGTGTTGTGGTGGGATACGCCTACCGGTATGACAGACGAATTTGCACAGAAGCTGAATGCCGTGCTGGCGCTCCAACCGAATATCATTACAAACGACCGGTTAAAACGCCCCAATTTTGCCGGCGATTTCAAAACGCCCGAGCAAAAAATTCCCAATTTAAGCGAGCTCGATGGTCGCGATTGGGAAACCTGCATGACCATGAACGGCACCTGGGGATATAAGAAAGATGACCATAACTGGAAGAGCACCGAAACGATCATCAGAAATTTACTTGACATAGCATCGAAAGGCGGAAATTATTTATTGAATGTTGGGCCTAAGGCCGATGGTTCTTTCCCCGATGAAAGCATCGACCGGTTAAAACAGGTTGGCGCCTGGATGAAAGTAAACGGCGAAGCCATTTATGGAAGCAAGGGAAGTCCGCTGGCGCCTTTGTCGTGGGGACGATGCACCAAAAAAGAACAAAATGGTAATACCATTTTATACCTGTCGGTATTTAACTGGCCAGCCGACGGAAAATTAACGGTGCCCGGTTTACAGCAACCGGTAACATCGGCCAAATTGCTGGCTACGGGTAAAACAGTAACCACTGCTTCATCTGCAGATGGATTAGTGATCACACTGCCCGAAAAAGCTCCGGATACTATTGCATCGGTAATAAAATTACAAGTGAAAGGGATTGTGCCCGCCAAAGCGTTTACAACCGGCGCGGCAAAGTGAGTTGATCAATGCTATATTAATTATTAAACGTGCCACGGTTGTCCTGAGCGAAGTCGAAGGGGCCGTGGCACCGTTATTATAACAAGCTTTAAACAAAAAATAAGCTATTGGCCCTTATCTTTACAACCATATAATTCCTGCACATATGAAAAGGGTATTCGTATTATCTGTTTTATTGCTTGCTGCCTCTGTGCTTCATGTTAATGCTCATTCGCTTTCCGACAGTACCTGGTCGAAAGCTAAAGCTGCGAAATGGTTTAAGAAAAAAGAGTGGCTGAACGGCGTAGCGCTTACACCGCATAAATCTATCAACAAGCAGGAGTTTGCCCGGCAATATGAAATAAACAAAGTGTATTGGGATAAAGCATTTGCGTTTTTAAAAGAACATGACCTTAAAACGCTGCCCAAAGGAAAATATCCTATCGATGGCGATAATGTATTTGCCTCGGTAACAGAAGACCCATCGAAAGATTTTGATAAAACAAACTGGGAGTCGCACCGAAAATACATCGATGTGCAATGTGTTATTACCGGAGATGAAAAAATGGGTAAATGGCCGGTGGCTGAAGTTACTACCGTTACAAAACCCTACGATGAAGCAAAAGATGTTGCCAATTATACAGCGCCCGGTAAATTTTATACCATACCTGCCGGAACATTTATCATCTTTTTTCCAACAGATGCGCATCGCCCGAACATTACGCCCGGCGGTAATAAAGTGGTGAAGAAGATTGTGATTAAGGTGAGAGCCGCCCAATAAGCAATATGCAATAGGCAATAAGCAAATCGGCAAAAAGCAGAATAATCAATTGCCAATTGTCTATTGCCGATTGTCAATTGGTTACTTCTTCCTCGCTTTCAGCTGGGCCATATATAACGAACCGGGTTGAAGTCCTTTTTTGTTTTGTCCTTCCCATTCTCCATCGGGGCGACCGTGCAAACGTCCGTCGTATTTGCCGCCGGTTAACCCGATGCAATAATTTTTTCCGTTTACCCACGGGTTTTGTATCGCGGCCCGTTTTGCAGTGCAGTTCCATACAACCTGGGTTACGCCGGCCCAACCGTGACCGCTGCCCCAGTTACCGCGGTCCTGTATATTGATTTCGCCATCGGTTACAATATTATCAAACAGGGTGCCCGCCGACCAACGGTGATGCGGCCCTATATCGGCATGTGTTTGTGTAGCCGTGCAATTATAAAATACATTGGGCCCTAAAACACGGGCGCCGGTTACATAGTCGTGACGTGCTTCGGTGCTTTGACAATTCATTACTAAGTTTTGCTGCCCGTCGTTATTGAATGAATACCGGCGGCCACCGGTAATTTTTGATTTGGCATCGAGGCAACGGCAATCAGTAATAGTAATCCATTTTGCCAGGTTATTTAAGTGAACGCAGGCATAACCAAAATACCGTGAGGTAACGTTTCGTACCCAGCCATTTTCTATTTTATCAAACTCAATGGCCGTCCATCCATGATCTTCGGCTGTATCGCTGCCGAATACCGATTCACAACGCAGTTGTTCAATGGCTACTTTTTCAAGTCGACCGTTAAAACGGTATTGATAAATAAAACCGCCGCCATATTGTTTTTCGAGGGCAAGCACAACCGGGTTGTCGATGTAAATGGTATTGTCATCTACTTTTGTGATCACGCGTTCAAAGTGAAGGTCATATTCTTTGGGCCTCCATTGTTTGGTGCCGCCTCTTTCCTCAATGGCATCCATTTTCAGGTCTTTTATCCATGCTTCGGTACCTGGTCGTAATAATATTATTTTATCTCCTGCTTTAAAACCGGTGGCCGATTCAACATGAAAAGAAGTAGCGCCGGTGGGCACATATTCATCGGTTATGGCCACCCGGGTGTTGGGTAACTCTTCGATATTGCCGGTTCCTGCTATCTTAATTAATGAACGCTGGGTGTTTTCTGTAGCCAGTAAAACAGTTTCATTTTCCTTATCGCCTTCACCTCTTAGCACAACGCCGCTGGTATTAATCTGCAGTGTGGCGGGAATTTTATATATGCCTTTTTTTAACAGTACGGTTCCGCGAAATCCGTTTTGGTCGGGTGAGCGCCGCGAAACTTCATCAATCGCATTTTGAATAACAGCCTGGCTGTTGTCGCCGGTGGCGGTGATGGTTTTTATTACAGGTACCGTGGGAATCGGTTGATCGCCCTGGTAATAACCAACGTGGCTGAAGTCGGGAATGGTATTTCCTTTTTCATCGGCATGATACTGAAGGGTTCCATTTGCTGCTGCGGTAACAAATTTCGATTCCCATTTATCGGCAGGCAAATGAAAACTAAATGCAATTGTAATTATAAGGGTACTTATAGCGAATTGGTGCAAACGGTTAAATGGTAAGGTCATGGCGTACGATATTAATGAAAAAGGCAACGGGCACCAGGCACCAGGCAGTAAATAGCCCTAACAGGTGAACCTGTCAACTAATCAACATGGAAACTTATCACCTACCTACTGTTTCTGAATAAACTCCCGTTGGTAATTGAGCGGACTTTTACCGGTAATCAATTTGAAGTATTTATGAAAACTGGTGAAATTGTTGAACCCGCTTTCGAAGCACAGCTGCTTAATGCTCATTTTATTTTCTATAAGCAATTTACACGCATGTCCCACACGAACCTCGATTAAAAATTGCGAAAACGTTTTCCTTGTTTTCGATTTAAAATAGCGGCAGAATGAGTTAGGGCTGATGTTGGCCACCGATGCAATTTCATCGAGCTGAATAGGCCTTTTAAAATTCTTTAAAGAAAAATCGTAGATGGCATTGATGCGGTCGTTCTCTGCTTCGAGCAAATCGTGTTTGAAGCCTATCGACGAAAGGGGGATGGGTTGTTTGCACTCGGCGATAGCTGTTAGTGCCTCGGTAAGCAGCATAATGCGATGCGGACCTTCGGTATGCAGCAATACATCCAAAAACTCGGCCACTACCGTACGGGTTTTGCCGGTGATCTGCAAGCCACGTTTAGCTTTATCAAGCACCGTTTTGATATTGAGATTCTCCGGCAGCTGCAAAAACTGTTCACCCCAGAAGTTTTCACAAAAATGACAAACACGCACATCCGCAGTTGACGGTGTGTTTTCATCGAAATACGCATCGTCGAAACGCCAGTAATGCGGCAGGCCTGAACCGACCAATACCACATCGCCAGGTTTAAACCGGCGTATACTGTCGCCAATAAACTGCGTGCCTTCTCCTTTTCTGAAATGGATTAGTTCAACTTCCTGGTGGTAATGCCAACGGTTATTAACGTAAGGAACAAGATCCTGTCTTACGCTGAACGAGTGGCGAATTTCTTTAGATACTTTTAATAGCTGGGGCCTCATGGATTAAGCTATTTTTACATCAAATGGCAAAATATATTGCAATCAGGGGTAATTTAGGTTAACTTTTAGGGCTGGCGTAAAAAATCTACGCTAACGTTTCCGTAACCGTTTTCGTAAAAAATTGGTTAGTAGGTCAACTTTACCCTTTAGCATGCGTTTAGCAGCTGTTTACAGTAACCGTAACAGTACCCGTTATTATATAAAGACACACGCGGGGCAACCGAAGGGGTAGTGATCATGGTAAAATTGATGAATAATAAGACAATTTGCTGCAATCTGCATTTAGCCATAAACTTTTTATTTGCTTTTGTAAACTGGCGCTGGTACAGGCATCAGTAAATATTTGCAACTATTCTTCTCTGGATGACATATCCGTTGAAACTAAAATTATGAACCAGCCCGGGCGTTTTTCCGGCATTTTGCAACCTCCCGATCTTGTACCGCCAACGCCGGCGTACAGGAAAACGTATATAAATTGTATTCAAATAACATATAAGCGGCCGTTGCGTACGGCTCAAAAAACAGGCTTTGCTATTATTTACAGCACAAATTAAAATGAATTGTTATGGCTGAAATTGTTCGTAAACCTTTTCTGAAAATACACCCTAATGATAACGTATTGGTTGCTTTACAGGATCTTGCTCAGGGTAGTACAATTACAATAGATCAACAGGATATTTTATTACCACAGGCCGTGGGGGCAAAACATAAATTCTTCATTAAAAATATGCGAACGGGGGATGAGGTAATTATGTATGGGTCGCTGGTAGGAAAAGTGCAGACCGATTTACTGAGAGGCACTCTTATGACAACCGCCAATACCCATCATGCTGCCGGCGACTATGCCTGGCGCAATAAAAAGGAGCCATGGCAACAACCCGATGTATCTAAATTTGTCAATCGTACATTTAACGGATACAAAAGAAGGGATGGCCGTGTAGGTACCGCCAATTACTGGTTGTTTATACCAACTGTTTTTTGTGAGAACCGTAATCTCGATGTTATTAAAGAAGCGCTCTGGAACGAGCTGGGCTATGCGGTTACCGGAAAATACCGCCAGTTTACCCGTGATATGTTCAGGGCATATACATCGGGCGAGGATATAAATAATATCAACCTGAACCCGTCGTACAGTAATGGCAGCGAACGTTTTTTTAAAAATGTAGACGGTGTAAAATTCCTGAATCACAGCGGTGGCTGTGGTGGTACCCGCCAGGATGCTGCCACATTGAGCGCCTTGCTTGCTGCTTATGCCGATCATCCCAATGTAGGTGGAGTTACCTTATTAAGTTTGGGCTGCCAGCATTTGCAGATAACTGATTTTTTAAATGATCTGAAGAAAAGAAACCCCTCTTTTGATAAACCGCTTTACATTTTCGAGCAGCAGCAAACAGTAAGCGAAGAGGAACTGGTTTGCGAAGCCATTCGTAAAACATTTTTGGGAATGGTTGAAATTAATAAAATCGAACGCGAGCCTGCTCCGCTGAGTGCATTATGCGTTGGGGTGAAGTGTGGCGGCAGTGATGGGTTCAGCGGTATTTCGGCCAACCCCGCAGTAGGGTATACCAGTGACCTGCTGGTGGCTTTGGGAGGTAAAATATTACTGGCCGAATTTCCTGAATTGTGTGGCGCCGAGCAGTCGCTGGTAGATCGTTGTGTAAATGAAGATGTGGCCAACCGGTTCATTCACCTGATGCAGGATTATAATGGCCAGGCCATGAAGGTGGGATCGGGATTTCATATGAACCCGTCGCCGGGAAATATTAAAGACGGATTGATAACCGACGCTATCAAATCAACAGGTGCTGCCCGAAAGGGAGGAACTTCTCCGGTAGTGGCCGTGCTTGATTATACCGAGCCGGTAAACCAATCGGGTTTGAGCCTGGTGTGCACACCAGGTAATGATGTGGAAGCTACCACCGGGAAAGCAGCATCGGGTGCTACATTAATTTTATTTACAACAGGTTTGGGCACGCCAACCGGCAACCCCGTGGCTCCCACCATAAAAATTGCCACCAATTCATCGCTGGCCAAACGTATGGCCGATATCATTGATATAGATACCGGCAGTATCATAACCGGTGAAAAAAATATTGAACAGGTAGGGGAGGAGATACTGGAATATTGTATCAAAGTAGCCAGTGGCGAAACAACACCAAAAGCAGTTCAACTGGCGCAGGACGATTTTATTCCGTGGAAGCGAGGTGTTTCTCTTTAGAATAGTGAATAATGAACCGAAGAATTTTGAACCGAAGATGTTATGCTATTGGGAATGTTTCTTACTTCGACATTCAAAATTCTTCTGTTCTGCATTCGATATTGTTCAGCAGCTGCTTATGGGGCCTGCCAAAACAAGGCAGGGTTATTCGTTTTGTACTTTTTGAAAGTGGTATTCAGGTCCTTGTTGTAGCCTTGATATTTATCCGGGGCCTGGTCAAAATAATCTAAGGGCACAAGGGTAATACGGGTAACTGTTTTGCCATTGCCATATGTTTCAGTGTCGTATTCGTTGTTTACAACGCATTGCAGCATATACAGGTTCTTGGCCATATAATTATACAGGTAACCTTGTTTTGTGACAGAGGATCTGTGATTCCAGTTGGCATCGGGATTTACAATTAAAGGTTTTTCCTGGATAATTCTTTCCCGCACTTCTTCTATACTTAGCAGCTCACCTTTCTCATTCATCACATAGGCATCGTTGGTAGGATCCATCCATAACCATTTATTAAGCGTTTTTGCATAAACTGCATTGATAACATGACAGTCGGGGTCTATTTTCAGGCTGTCTTTAGGAAAGCAGGTAACAAATCGCGACTTAAAGCCCATAGCCAGGTAGCATTCGTTTAATCCCATTGCCAATGCTCTGCAGGTCAATCCCCGGTTGTCGCGTTTACATACAGCAATCATATTGATTGCATTCTTTATATCGGGATTGCTGCTACCACCATCATGCGGAACCAAATTGTGCATCCAGTGCATAAGGTTGATAATTTTCGACACTTCATTTCCTGAGCCTGCAATGGAGTCGAGGTTGAATGTTTTGCGCAGTAAAACAAGGTTGGGATCATCACTGTTCAGGTAGGTAAACTTTGGTAGTTCCCGGTTATCCTGCAAATTATAGGCGGCTCCTTTTTTAAGGATATACATATAATCGCTGATGTCGCGTAACGGATTGACCAGGCTTTTAAATTTTTGTTCATTTCGTATATTATTCAGGTCTGCATCCTTTTGTATATGCGCATAATCGTACCACCCTGCCTTGATTGCTTTATCAAGATATTCCAGCGCCGGGGGTTTATTATCGAGTAATGAATAAGCGCAACTTAAATTGTAGTAAGCGCTCTTAGGGTAATTTGCAAACTCTTTTTGATCGTCGGGCGACAAACCTTTATACTTTGCCAGAAATTCATTAAGTAAGGTGTTGTATGTTTTTACATCGCGCTTTTCATACAATTTTCTAAACACACTGTCGCAATCGTGCGCATATTTTTCAAATTCAATATTGGACCCGGATTGGCCATTTACCACAACTACATACAAAAGTAAGGCTGCTGAAAGAAAAGACTTTAGCTTCATATTTTGTTTTTTGCAATAAGATGAAATAAAAACTATCTATGTGCAGCTATAGAAGAGATACTACGGCGCATGTAGACAGCTTTATGCTGTTGCGCCCTACGCTGATTTGTGGTTATTGTGGAAAATTAAGAATTATTAAACAAATAGAAAAAGCAGAATTATCAAGGCTTCCTGATGAATTTTGAAATTTCGTTTATCAATTCCTCGCTAATAGGTAATGATGGTGTGATATAAGTAGCAAGATTTTCTTTTCTGTCGCCTTCAACGATCCTGAAAACATGATTCATGTTTTTAATAAGCACTAACTGCGCATGGGGGTTGGCTTTTGCCAGCATGTTCGCATCTTCTTCGGTTATTTGCAAATCGTTTGTTCCCTGAATAATCAATACGGGAATAGTAAGTTTTTTAATTTCTGTTTGTGGGTCGTAATGGAACCACGAGATCAGATAGGGTTGCACACTGGGCCTGAAAATGGCTTTCAGCACAGGAGGTATGTTTTGAACGGTTTTCCCTGCCGCGAGGCTGTCGATAATCGGCATCGACGAATCTTTGATAGCGGCAGGTTGTTTGCTCAGTTGTTCCTTCAGAATTTTATCAGCCGATTTGCCTGCGCCGGCGATCGACACAAAACCATTGGCTCCCTGCTGAGCTGCTATCATGCCCAAAAGCGAACCTTCGCTATGCCCGGTTATAAATACTTTCGAAAAGCGGGTGTCTTTTTTTAATAGGTCAATCCAGCCTTTTACATCATTTATGTAATCTTCAAAACGTATATCGGTTTCAGTTTTCATAGCGCTTTTACTTTCGCCGATGCCCCGTTTATCGAACCGCAACGATGCAATTTGATTAGCCGCCAACCCATGGGCCAGTTGTTTCAGGTTTTCGTTTTTCATCATGGGGTTATCGCCATTCCGGTCTGTAGGGCCCGAACCTGCAATGATTAAGGCAACCGGCAGGTTGCCGCCTATACATGGAAGCGTTAACGTACCGGTAATATCACCGCTGGCCGTATGCAGCACAACGGATGATTCGGTGAATGTAGTATCCTTCGGTGCAGCTGCCATTAACGGGATGTATAGAAAAAAACAAATTGCAGTAATTAGTAGCGATTTATTCATAATATAAGTTAGCTGAAAAATGGCAAATACCTGTGAACTAAATTATAATTTAAGTTTAGTGTAATTTGTTTCGGGAGGTACTTATTTTTTTTGAATATATTGGCTTTATGAAAGGCACATACGATACTATACAATGGGCGGTGCAGAAAAATCTTACTAATCAGAATGATTTGCAGCAACTAAAGCTTGCCTGTAATAAGCTGGGCGTAAGTTTTTGTGAGTTTGATATAATTCCGTTCACCGATAAACTCCCCGATTTTGATCGGAATAAGCACAACATATTCTATGGGTCAACCACTTTAGGAAAACTGGTTACTAATGATGCAACTATTAATAAAGGCTTTTTCTTCGATGACCTCAGCTTTTCAATAGAGAATTACTTTGCCAAATGGGGAAGACACATGTTGAATTTTGGCGCTTTGGTAACTACTTTCAGCGATTTTATGGCTAAAGGATTTGAGGCCGATAAATTGTTTTTTATAAGGCCTGACGATGATAGGAAATCGTTCTCTGGTGAAGTGAAGCGGTTTGCTGAAATTCAGGAATGGTATAACCGGTTAAAAATGTTCGATAACGCCAGTTTGTCTTTAAATAGTAAGATTATCGTTTCTGAACCGTATCATCTGCGGTATGAATGGCGGTTATGGATAGTTAACAAAAAAGTAGTAACCGCTTCGAAATACCGTGAAGATTTTAATTTGAAAAAGGAACGTGGTTGCCCCGAAGCGGTTATTCGGTTTGCTGAAAACCGCTGTGCCGAATATACGCCTCACGAAATATTTGTAATGGACATTTGTGAAACCGGCAATAACTATTACATTGTAGAATGCGGTTGTTTAAACAGCGCCGGTTTTTATAAGGCCGATATTGAGGCGATAGTAAATAGTGTAACAGAGCATTTTTCGGGGATTATAAGTTAAAGTCGGTTCGGATTCTGACTGGGTACATACGAGCTTTGCTGCGTACATAATTGCTAAAAAAGCATACATCAGCCACCTAAAGCTTACATATACCTGTAAATAAGCTGCCCAGGCATCAGGAATAGCTTACACAAACACAAAGTCAGGCTGCAACGCAGTGGAGTAGCTAACATGGCAAAAAATATAACCTGCAATACCGGCAAAGCAGCATACAAAGCTGCTTCGTTTTTGGCCGGGCATCTTTGCAGCACCACAAAAGAGCCTTGTAGCGTACATAGCCTCCAAAATAGCTCACAAAGACTTCGAAATAGCTTACATTAAACAGCAACCAGGTTACAAAGGCATCAGGATAGCTTACATAAACCCCAAAACTGGATACAAAGCAGCGAATAATTTAACATGGCAAAAAAAATAGCTTGCAAAGCCGGCAAAACAACATGCAAAGTTGCGTTGTTTGTTGCAGCGCATCTTTGCAGCACTGCAAAGGTGCGCTGCAGTGCACTTTGCCTCCGGAATAGCTTACAAAGACATCGGAATAGGTTACAATGATCTGCAAATAGCTTACATAGCCTCGAAAAAATCAACATTCGAAAAAAAATAGCTTACAAAATTAAAATTGTAAGGTATTTCCACTTTTTATGTGCGTATTTGAACGGCTATGTAAGCTATTTTTAAAAAAAAGTTGCTGCAAAGCGGCTTTGCATGCGTGCAAAGACTTTTGGCTGATAATCAAAGCCTTGCTGTGAGCAGACATAACCTGTCTTTCGGCATGCCAATGATGTTGCCAGGAAAAATGCGTCATCCTACTTCTTACTATAATCTTTCAATATCTGCTTCTCTTTCTGGCTCAGGCTGTTGATGCCTCTCTTACTTATTTTATCAAGAATTTTATCTACTTCCTTTTGCTGGTTAAACTTTCCTTCATTGTACTTGTGATCAACAGAGTAGTAGTCTTTATGCGTATTGTAAAAAAGATTGTCGATTAATAATATATGCGGCCTTGTAATGATCAGATAAATGAACACAATGGTAGGCACCGCTATAATTAATATGGTTATGTAATTTTCAAGGAATGCAGAAGGCTCCATGGCCAGCGCTATCAGCATGCCAATCAGGGCGCCGCCCAAATGTGCTTCGTGCCCTATATTATCTCTTTTTGAACGAATGCCGTAAATGGAATAGCCAACGTATAAAAGTCCGTATAACCAGCCGGGTAAAGAAATGGGCAGAAAAAACAGGCCGATCCTGAAACCCGGAAATAAGGCAACAGAGGCAAATATGATCCCGCACACCGCACCCGAAGCGCCTACCGAAGTATAATCGCCCTGGTTTTTATAAACAACCAGCGAAAGCAGGTTGCCTCCCACCATACTGGCAAAATAAATGGTTAAAAACTGTAATGCGCCCAGCGAACCGGTAATGGGGCCCGAGAAAAAATACAAACTGAGCATGTTGAAAATAAGATGCATCCAGTTCACATGCAAAAAGCCCGAAGTGATTAGCCGTTTGTAATCTTTATACAACCGTACTTTATCAACCCCAAACTCATATTTTTCTAAAAAGAAATGGTCTTTAAAACCTCTGTAGGATATTACAAAGGTTATCAGTATGATAAGTATGCCTATGAATCCGGCTGTCATTTCAAATTGATTAAATGTCCGAAAGTCAGAAAGACCGTAAGTCAGGAAGAAAGTTAATTAATTAGTTGTACAGATTCTTCCGGGCTCAATAAATATAAACATACTAACGATTATAAAAAGTTGCAAATTTTTGTTAAAGCCCCCTTATTACAACCATTTTGTTGCTGCTGTGGATGCGCGTTCAATTAATTGTGAGGGAAGGATCATTCTTTTTTCATACGGCATCAACATCTTTTTTTCGATGATCTTAAATAAAATATTGGCCGCTTCGCGACCGATATCATAAGCCGGTTGAATGATGGTGCTAAGGGCCGGATCGAAAAGGGCCGCCGCCTGCAGGTTCGAAAAACTGACCACTTTTACATCTTTCGGAATATCAATGTTCAGTTCCTGGCAAACTTCATAAGTATTTACCGCAAATTTTTCAATAGAAGCAAAAATGCCATCAGGTTTGGATTGTTGCTGCATCACCTCTTTCAGGATGGTGCGGTTGATATAATCTTTGGTTGTTAATTCAATTATTTGCGGTTCGGCCGGTATTTTATATTTTTTCAGGGCCGTTAAATAGCCCGCCTTGCGCCGGTTGGCAATCGACAAATTGCCCGCCATGCCTAAAAAAGCAATATTCCGGCATCCTCTTTTCAGTAAATGCTCGGTGGCCTTAAATGCCATCTCGGCATCATTGGTCATAATATTGGGAACATCAATGTCTTCACAGGTTCTGTCGAAAAGCACCATAGGTATTCCTGCCTGCCGCCAGGCTTCAATATGATCGAGATTGGCAGTGGTATTTGAAACAGAGATCATAATACCATCAACCCGGCCGTTTCGAAGTACTTGTAATATGTCGCGTTCTTTGGTATAATCTTCGTGGGTGAGATAAATCAATACATGATAGCCTTTTTCGGGTGCTACCGATTCAATGCCATTGATAACCTGTGAAAAGAAGTTGTTTTCAATTTCAGGAATAATTACCGCAATGGTTTTACTTTTATTTTGCCGAAGGCTGCTGGCATGTGGATTAGGCTGAAATCCCAGTTTTTCAGCCAATGCGCGTACCCTTTCTTTTGTTTGCGAACTGATTTCATGACTGTCCCGCAATGCCCTGCTTACCGTGGATACGGCCAGGTTCAGTTCTTTCGCGAGTTTCTTTAGATTCACTTGGTCCATATAAGAGCGTCCCCGGCAAAGATTAGCAATTACCCGCTATTTTTGCAACATTTTTCGAAAACGTTTGCAAAGAATTTGAAAAAGAAAACTTTATTAACTACTTATTCAATTGTAACCTTGTAAAAAAGTGTTTTAAATAATCAGTTATGTATCAATTTGAGCAAACAATGCGGTGGTTCGGACCTTCAGACCCGGTTAGCCTTGCCGATATCAGGCAGGCCGGTTGTACAGGTGTTGTATCGGCCCTGCATCATATACCTAATGGCGCCATATGGACAAAAGAAGAGATCATACAACGTAAAAACATTATCGAAGCCGCCGGTTTAACTTGGTCGGTGGTTGAAAGTGTGCCGGTGCATGAAGATATCAAAACACAAAAAGGCCGGTATAAAGAATATATTGCCAATTATGTCGAAAGTTTGCGCAACCTGGCGGTCTGCGGTATTTATATAGTTACCTACAATT
Source organism: Niastella sp. sgz303648 (assembly GCF_059587045.1). NCBI lineage: Bacteria > Pseudomonadati > Bacteroidota > Chitinophagia > Chitinophagales > Chitinophagaceae > Niastella > Niastella sp. sgz303648. The sequence goes on from NZ_JCAPSW010000018.1 coordinate 42,799, forward strand.
TTATGCCGGTGCTCGACTGGACGCGTACCGATTTGTCGTACACTGTAGAAGATGGCAGTAAAGCCCTTCGGTTCGAAAAAGCAGCGCTGGTTGCTTTTGATGTGTATATGCTGAAACGTCCCGGCGCCGAAAAAGAATACACGGCCGATGAGCTTGCTAAAGCAAAACAACGGCTTGCCGGTATGAGTGAAGATGAAAAGCTGTTGTTACAGCGAAATGTCATCGCCGGTTTGCCGGGCAGCGAAGAAAGCTTCAGCCTGCAACAGTTTCAGGCAGCATTAGATACCTATGCAGGTATTGATGCCAATAAACTGCAGCAACACCTGATTGAATTTTTACAACAGATATCGCCGGTAGCCGATGAAGTAGGCGTAAAGCTGGTGATTCATCCCGATGATCCTCCCTATCCTATATTTGGTTTGCCACGTGTGGTGAGCACGGCCGAACAGGTTCAGAAATTATTCGAATCGGCGCCCAATGCCAGTAATGGTTTGTGCTTTTGCACCGGTTCATTTGGGGTTAGGGCCGATAACGACCTGCCTGCGATGGTGCTGCAATTTGGCAGCCGCATTAATTTCATTCACCTGCGCAGCACGCAGCGCGATGCCGATGGAAATTTTTATGAAGCCAATCACCTCGAAGGCGATGTGGATATGTACAATGTGGTAAAAAACCTGATAAAAGTGATGCAGCAGCGGCAAATTGCATTGCCCATGCGACCCGATCATGGTCACCAGATGCTGGATGACCTGAAGAAAAAAACAAATCCCGGTTATTCGGCCATTGGTCGTTTGCGCGGACTGGCTGAATTACGCGGACTTGAGCTGGGCATTAGCCGTTCCATGAAGTAAGTTGTAACCAATAAGAAGTTGAAAAAACAATTCCAAAGTGCTGCTGCTTTGGAATTGTTTTTTGCGGGAGAAATTAATTTTTTAAAAACACATTACAAATATATGAATACGTATAACTGCTTACTGCCACTTGATCACCATCTATTTTTTATTAAATACCATTGACTTGTTTGCCGGGTACCCACATTATGGTATAATAAATTCATTGACTCTTATTGCATAATTTCAAAAATCTTTCTACTTTTGAGCGTCTTCAATAACCTCCGATGCTTCCAAACATCCTCTGAATCACCGATCGTTACCCGATTTTCCTTTCGAATCACCCCCTTACCGATTTCCTTCGAATGCCTCTGACCAATCGAATCCTTCGAATAGCCCCTGTTTACTATTTACCTGTGTAATGTACCGTTTGTGCTAAGGACCAATAACCTGTTACGATCCTGTTTTCTCGTGATGAACGATGAAAAGATGGTGATATAGGTTACCGTGCAACTGAATTATTGTTTTGTAAAATATTGATTCTCAGTAGATCTGTGACTGAGGGAAGCGGGAGCTTTTTTCTAAACCAGGATAAATAAAGCATGAATATAGATTTACATTGGTACGCATTATACACAAAGCCGAGATGGGAGAAAAAAGTGGCTGATTTGCTCAACAATAAACAAATTGAACATTATTGCCCATTGCAAAAGATAGAACGGAACTGGAGCGACCGTAAAAAAATTGTTCTGGAACCTTTGTTTAAATCATACGTGCTTGTACGGCTTGCGCCAAAAGCACACATACCGGTGTTGCAAACTGATGGGGTGCTGAATTTTGTTACCTTTCGGGGCAAACCGGCGATCATTCGTGATGAGGAAATTGAAATTGTAAAGCAATTTTTGAAAGATTATGAGCATGTGACTGTTGAAAAAATTGACTTGAATGTAAATGACGAGGTTACTATTTTAGGCGGCCCGTTAATGCAGCAAAAAGGGCAGGTGCAGGAAGTAAAAAATAAAATGGTAAAAGTGTTGCTGCCTTCGCTGGGATTTGCCTTAGTGGCAATTGATAAAAGCAATTTGGCAAAGGGTTCTTTACAATAAAAATATTATAACAATAAACTGAATTTTTGAATGGAAGAGACAAAGCAATACCAATTAGCTGTAATAGGACTTGGTTATGTAGGATTACCACTGGCAGTTGAATTTGCTAAAAAATACCCTGTAGTTGGTTTTGATATTAATAAACAACGGGTAACCGAATTGCAGTCCGGAAACGATCATACGCTGGAAGTAAGCAATGATCAATTGGCAGGGGTATTAAAAAGTAAACAGGATTGTGCACAGGGCTTGTGGGTAAGCGATCAGCTGGATGCTATCAAATCGACCAATATATTCATTGTAACAGTTCCAACTCCGGTCGACAGATTTAACCGTCCTGATTTAACGCCTTTGATCAAGGCCAGCGAAACAGTTGGAAAAGTGCTGAAAAAGGGCGACATCGTTATATATGAATCTACGGTTTACCCCGGCGTTACCGAAGATGAATGCGTACCTGTTCTGGAAAAAATTTCAGGTCTTCGGTTCAATAAAGATTTTTTTGCCGGATATTCTCCCGAACGTATCAACCCCGGCGATAAAGAGCATACCGTTACAAAAATTAAAAAAGTAACATCGGGTTCTACACCTGAAGCTGCGAAAACAGTTAATGAAATATACGCCAGCATTATAATAGCAGGCACGCACCTCGCTCCTTCGATAAAAGTAGCAGAAGCTGCCAAAGTAATTGAAAATGCACAGCGCGATATCAACATCGCCTTTATTAATGAGCTGGCGAAAATATTTAACCTGTTAAATATCGATACACACGAAGTATTGGCTGCCGCAGCAACCAAATGGAACTTTTTACCATTCAAACCAGGTTTGGTAGGTGGTCATTGTATTGGTGTAGACCCATACTACCTGGCGCAGAAAGCACAGGAAGTAGGCTACCATCCTGAAATTATTCTTGCCGGACGCAGATTGAATGATGGCATGGGGGCTTATGTTGCCGGTGAAGTGATAAAACTGATGGTGAAGAAAAGCATTCCCGTATCGAACAGTAAGGCGCTGGTATTAGGTATTACGTTTAAAGAAAATTGTCCTGATGTACGCAATACCAAAGTAATAGATATCATTCGCCATTTGGAAAGCTACCATGTGCAGGTAGATGTGTATGATCCATGGGCCAACCCCACCGAAGTGATGCACGAATACGGGATTAATACGGTACAGGAATTACCCGATGTACAAAAGCAAAAGTATGATGCTGTAGTACTCGCTGTTGCGCATAAGCAATTTAGTTATGAAACGATAAAGCAGCTCTGCAGCGATCATTGCGTACTGTTCGATGTAAAGGCTCATTTAAACAAAGATTTAGTGGATGCACGTTTGTAATTTTTAAATATGTACAATCAATTATATCATAATACGGATATCAGCCAGAGCAGCTTTCTGATTACAGGAGGCGCCGGTTTTATAGGATCGAATATTGTTGAATATTTGATGCAGAACGGTGCAGGCAAAGTGCGTGTGCTTGATAATTTCAGCACTGGTTCCATGGAAAACATTGAACACTGGTTGCCACGCTCTGAATTTAGTTTGATCGAAGGCGATATTCGCGATCTCGAAACCTGCCGTAATGCAATGCAGGGAATTGATTATGTGTTGCACCAGGCTGCACTGGGTTCAGTGCCTCGCTCCATAAACGATCCCATTACCAGCAATGAAGTGAACGTAAGCGGATTTTTAAACATGCTGGTAGCGGCCCGCGACGCTGGTGTAAAAAGAATGGTGTATGCCGCCAGTTCAAGCACCTATGGCGATCATCCCGGTTTGCCGAAAGTGGAAGATAAAATCGGCAATCCGCTTTCGCCGTATGCCGTAACAAAATATGTAAATGAATTGTACGCACAGGTGTTTAGCCGCACCTACGATTTTCATACTATAGGGTTGCGTTATTTCAATGTATTCGGGCCACGCCAAAACCCGCGCGGGCCTTATGCTGCCGTAATTCCGTTATTTATTCAGGGTGCTTTAAAAAACGAAGCGCCGTTCATTAATGGCGATGGTACTACCAGCCGCGATTTTACCTATGTTGAAAATGCAGTACAGGCCAATATAAAAGCTTTGTTTGCCCCGGATATTAATAAACACGAAGTAGTGAACATTGCTGTTGGAGATGTAACAACGCTGAACCAGTTGTGGAAACACATCTGCGACATTACAGGCATCGATATTCCGGCGCGCTATCGCGAAGAAAGAAAAGGCGATGTTCGGCATAGCCTGGCCAATGTAGACAAAGCAAAACAACTCATCGGTTACGAGCCTGCCGTTAGCATTCAAAAAGGATTACAAACGACTGTAGAGTGGTACAGGCAGTCATCCTATTCGAAAATTACCTCATGATATAGTTGCTGGTTGCATGTTGAAAGGTGTGCCACGGTTACTCTGGCGCGTTAAACGAAACGTGGCACACCTCCTCCTGTAACCTTTAACCTGAAACCTGTAACTATAAAAATAAAACCCACAATGAATCGAAACCACATAAATCCTGCTACCCTCATCCTTGTTTGTTTTGCATTTGTTTTAGTGCTTACCAGTTCATGCAGTACCGGCAAAAAATTAAATTATTTTAATGATTTGCCGAATTCCGAGTCGTATGAGTTAAAGCCGATGCTTCCGCTGGAGCGCATCATTGAACGTGGCGACAGGCTCGATATCTCCTTTATTGTAAAAGATCAGGAGTCGGCCGCTTTCTTTAATAAGCACAGTTTAAATGCGGCTGCTACATTAGGTGGTGTGGGTGTTTCAGCAGGAACGTCGAACGGTGATTACGTGGTTGATCCTGAGGGTGAAATAGAAATTCCGGTGATAGGCAAAGTGAAGCTGGCAGGATTAACTACCCGCCAGGCAAAAGAAAAATTAATCGGCATTGTTAGTCCGTTTTTAAAAGACCCGCTGGTAGAAGTAAACTTTAATACGTTTAAAGTAACGGTGCTTGGCGAAGTAAAGAATCCCGGGTCGTTTGTTATATCATCACAACATGCTACTTTATTCGAGGCGCTGGCTGCTGCAGGTGATTTGCCTCACACGGCAAAACGGTACGATGTGCATTTGTACCGCGATTACGACGGCAAAAGAACCATCAGTAAATTCGATCTGCGCAAAGCCAACATACTGAATGATCCTGATATTTTTCAAATGCGCCCCAATGATGTAATATATGTTCAGGCTCGTTCGGGTTCGTTGTTGAAAGAGGAATCAGGCTTGTTTGCCTCGATGTTCACCATCCTGCTTTCGGCCATAACGCTGGGCTTTACCATTCGTAACACCACCAAATAAACTTTTCATTTATGGAGCAGAAGTATATTGACGAACCAGAAGAAAGTAAAGGTTTTGATGCGAAACGACTTTTTTCCAAACTGGCCAAAAGTTACTTGTGGCTTATTTTATCAGCCGGCGTTTTTATAACAGGAGCCTGGTTGTACATAAGGTATACAACGCCTTTGTACCAGGTAGCCACCTTTATTGAGGTGAAATCGCCCGGTGAAGTAACTTCAAATATACTCGGGGGATCGGCTTTTGGCCAGGCCCCTAACGCAGCCGCCACCGCGCAGCCCGACCTGAATAGTGAAATATTCAAATTAACTTCGGCTGCGCTGGTGCAAAAGATAGTCGATTCATTGCGCCTCGATATTGAGGTAATGACAAAAGGAAGAGTGCTCGATAAGCCGCTTCACATCGACTCGTTGCCCTTTACCATTAATGTTAGCCGTTTCGACGTAGATGAAAATACACCTGTGTACAAACTTTTCATCAACGAAAACGGCTTTAAACTGCAGCACGAAAAAGAACAGGTAAGCGGTATATTCTTCAAGCCCCTTGTTTTTAAGGGCGATACCATTACCATTCAGCCCAAGCCATTGGTAACCCTTAAAAAGAGCACCTACCTGTTGCACTTACCGGGCGAAGCGGGCGCTGTTTCAAAGTATTTGTCAAGAATTTCAGCTACTGCTGTACCCAAAGGAGGTTTGGCCATGCTGCAGATATCGGTGCGCGACGAAATTCCTGAAAGAGCAAAGCAGATAGTTGATGTGCTGCTCCGCAATTACGATGAAGCCAATTTTGAATTTAAAAGCAAAGCACTTCGCACCGAAATTGAATTTCTCGAAAACCGGCTGGCAACCGTATCATCTGAACTGGCGCAACAGGCCAATAAGGTAAAAGACTTTAAATCATCTAACAAGGTAAACGATGTGCCTACATCGGCCAACCAGATATTGGGTAACCTGGTAACGCTCGACGGCCGCAAAAGCGATAACCTGTTAAAGGAAAATATATTAAACCAGGTTGAAGGTAATATACGCGAACAAAGCGGCCAGGAGCAGATCATTCCCAACGTAACGGCTTTGGCTGATCCCGGTTTAAGCAATTTTGTTGATCAATACAATAAACTGGTTTTAAGAAGAAAAGAAATTCTCGATCGCAGTACGGCACAGGATATCAGGCTGCCTGAAATCAATGGCGCACTGGCCGAGTTAAAGAACAGCATATTCCGAAGCATTAACAGCATACGCCAGCAACTGAAAACAAGCAATGACTTTATTGCTACACAGGAACAAAGTGCCACCGGACGTTTTCAGGGTATGACCGAAAAAGAAAAAGATTTAAACCAAACCAACAGAGTATTGGGTGTAAAGGATGCGTTGTATACCTTCCTGCAGCAAAAGATAGAAGATAAGAAAATGGAATATGCTTCGGCCGGAATTGCCGGTTCGCGCATAATCGACTGGAAGATTAGCAAAAGCGTTGATCCCAAACCCATGATGATTTATGTTATGGCGCTGGCACTGGGTCTTATGTTGCCTGTTGTGGTTGTTGTTGTGAAATTTATGCTCAACAACAAGATCGAAACACGTGAAGATGTACAAACCGTTACATCGTTGCCCATTGCCGGTGAAATTATTCTCGATAACAGCAAAACCGACCTGGTGATTGCCGAAGAAACGGTATCGCCCATTGCTGAACAGTTCAGAACACTGCGTACCAATATCTCTTATATGGGATATGGCCCCGATCAAAAGGTATTGATGGTTACTTCGAGTGTAAGCGGCGAAGGAAAAAGTTTTGTAAGCTTAAACCTGGCCAGCTCATTGGCCATCGGCGGTAAAAAAGTGGTATTGCTTGAGTTCGACCTGCGCAATCCGAGTTTATCTGAGCGTATAGGATTTAAAAAATCAGCCGGCCTTACCAACTTCTTACGCGGTGAGTTGCAGATCGATGAAATTTTTAAAGCAGTTCCCGAACTGGAAAATCTTTCATTCATCAGTGCCGGTGCTCCGTTACCACTGAACCCGGGCGAGATCATATTGCATCCGCGTATGAAAGTGTTGTTCGATTACCTGAGAGCGCATTTTGATTACGTGGTTATGGATACACCGCCTGTTGAAGCAGTGTCGGATGCCTTATCGCTTGGTAAGCTGGCAGATATTTCATTCTTTGTGCTTCGTCATAAATTCTCCATTCGTCCTTCACTGAAACTGATCAACCAGTTGCACGAAGATCAGAAGTTGCCCCATATTTCTTTAATCATCAATGGCATTAAACCCGGTTACGGATTCCAGCATGTATATGGTTATGGCTACGAATATGGTCAGATGGGCAAAATGAAAAAGAAAAAGAAAAACAACGATAGTAAATTGAAAATTGCCTGAGGATCATCGATCGCCGGGTAACAGCAATAAGCAAATGAATTGATCGCTGCGGGTTGCAGCTGGGGATACCCTGCTGTAACCTGCAACAACCTTACTGTTTTGCAGTAAAAACAAGCACACAATGAAATTCTCTCTTAAAAACAACTTCTGGACCTATTTTAAATTTTATTACAGCATCGTGGGACCCAAACTGATGCTGTTCCTGGGCCTGAGCGTTCTTATCAGCTTTTTAGATGGTATGGGCCTTGCAATGTTTATCCCCCTGTTGAAAGCAGTGGGTGATGGGCATTCGCAAACGGCGGCATCGACTGACCACGAGTCGCTGGGCCAGTTGCAGCATATCATAAACCTGATTAAAAAAATGGGTTTCGAATTAACGGTTACCACCGTGCTGATGTCGCTGGTTACGTTATTTGTGCTGAAAGGCGTGTTGAAATATACCCAAATGAGCTTTTATGCACGCCTGCGCGAACGGTTTATTAAAAAAGTGAGGTATAACCTCGTTAATAACCTCGAAGGATTATCGTACAGTGCTTTTTTAAAGATCGATGCGGGTAAAATTCAAAATACCCTCACTACCGAAGTACAGCGTTTGTTCCAGTCATTTAGTTTTTATTTTACGGCGGCGCAGGCATCTGTTATGCTGCTTACCTACATGTTCCTGGCATTTTTGGCCAATTACCAGTTTGCCGTGCTTGTATGTTTTGGCGCTGTTTTATCTAATCTCATATACAATAACCTGTATAAGACTACCAAGAGGGCCAGTAACGAACTCTCAAAAAAGGGGAGCGACTTTAACAGCTTTCTTATTCAAACCACACACTACTTCAAATACCTTAAATCTACCAATACCTTTAACCGGTATGCCGGTAAATTAAAAACGGTTATTAACCAGGCCGAATCGTTAAACAGAAAGATTGGTCATATGACGGCCATTGCTACCAGTATTAAAGAGCCTATCATTGTAAGCATAGTAATGCTGGTAATATTAATGCAGTTGCACTGGATGGGCGCCAGTTTGGGCAGCATCATTTTAAGCTTATTATTGTTTTACCGCGCCCTTAGTTTTTTGGTAATGACGCAAAACTACTGGCAGGGATTTGTTGAAAACACCGGTGGTATCAATGCGGTTATGTCGCTTACCAAAGAAATGGCTGCCTTACAGGAAGTACATGGCCCCATTGAATTCAAAACCATTCAAAGTAACATTCAGTTAAGAAACGTGACGCTTTCGTACGACAGCCTGAAGGTGTTGGATGAAATCAGCATAAATATTCCCAAAAAATCTACCATTGCGCTGGTGGGTGAAAGCGGCGCCGGTAAAACAACGCTCGCGAACATGATTGCCGGTTTAATAAAGCCCGATAATGGCGAGTTGTATATTGATGATATACCCATGGACCAGTATAACCTGAATACATATCGCGATAAAGTAGGTTATATTTCCCAGGAGCCGGTAGTGTTTAATGATACCATTTTTAACAACATCACCTTCTGGGCCGAGCCTACACCCGAAAACAAAAAACGTTTTGAAGATGTGCTCGCAATGGCTTCGCTCAACTCCTTTGTGACTGCCCTACCCGAAAAAGAACAAACCCGGTTGGGCGATAACGGTATACTCATCTCAGGCGGTCAGCGCCAGCGTATATCAATAGCCCGAGAGTTGTATAAGAATACCGAGGTGCTGATCTTCGATGAGGCCACCTCAGCGCTGGATTCAGAAACTGAAAAAATCATCCAGGAAAATATTGAACAGTTACGTGGCACCTATACCATTGTGCTCATAGCACACCGCTTATCCACTATCAAAGAAGCCGATACCATTTATTTACTCGAGAAAGGAAAAGTAACCGCTTCCGGTTCTTTCGACGAAATGGTGAACAAATCGTCGCGCTTTCAGAAAATGGTATCGCTGCAGGGCTTCTAAATCCTTTGTTTCTGGTTTTTGGTTTGTAGTTTGAAGTTGCTGCCGCGCTTTGGAAATTCATTATTAAAATGAATACCTTAACTGTTTAACAGGATCAAAATTTTACGGCAGGATTCACCGAAAGAACCACAAACCATAAACCACAAACCATAAACAATCTTTTAATTCTCCCTTTTATGAGTAATGATAAAAAATTTGCTGCTTTTATAGTGACCTTTAAGCGGCCCGACGTTTTAATGGATACGATCGAAAAAATTCTCGGTCAAACAAGGCCGCCCGATAAGTTGCTGATCGTTGATAATAACGACAACGACGATACAAAGAACAATCTGCAGCAGTTGTTTCCCAATGTAGCTCACCTGAAAGTGGGGCATAATTCCGGTTATGCCGGCGGTGGAAAAATTGGTCTCGAAACGCTGGCAAAGGAAGGGTATGAATGGATTTTCTGGGGCGATGATAATGATCCGCCTTATACAGGAGATACATTTGAAAAGTTGTTGCAGCTGGCAGAAACCCATAACGGAAAGGTAGGCCAGGTAGGTGTGGTAGGCCATAAGCTGAACAAAATGACCGGTTTGCTGAAAAGAACCACCAATGAAGAACTGAAACAGGGTGAATACCTTGAAGTGGATACTATTGGCGGAGGCATGATCAAAATTATAAATGGCCAGTGTATAAGGAATGGTATTGTGCCCGAGGAAAAATTATTCTTCGGCTTCGAAGATCTTGATTTTGATCTTTCGCAAAAAGCAGCCGGTTACAAGATACTGGTGCATACCGGTTTGTTTTTGGGCCTTCGTGAAAAATGGAACCGGTTACAGGTTAAACGCGTAGTTACCAAAAAGAAAGATGAAGGCGTGTTGTGGAGAGATTATTACAGCATCCGCAATTTGTTGTTCATTATGAAAAAGCACCGGCATTACTCTGCATTCTTTTCTGTTTTATTCGTTTCGTTTGGTAAAAGTTTACTGAGCTATAAATATGGGTTCAGGTATGGTACCCTTGTTATCAGAACCACCTGCAAAGCGGTACGTGATTATAGTTTAAGCAGGATGTATAAACAGTAATAGCTACCGGTACCATTTTTAATTATTTAAGTTAAGGCTCCCATGAATAATAGTGTTTGTGCGATCATTGTTACGTATAACCGGCTCGAAACCCTCAAAACTGCCCTGCAGCACATTGTTGACCAAACGGTGAAACCAACTGCTATAGTTATAGTTGATAACAACAGTACTGATGGCACCCGTGAATATCTGCAAACGGTGCATGGCCGCAACAACGTTCATTGCATTTTTATGAAAAGCAATACCGGATCGGCCGGTGCAATTGCCGAAGCTATGAATTTCGGGCTTGCAAATAATTCCTTCGATTACTTCTGGGTGATGGATGATGATACATTTTATGCCGAAAACGCGCTGGCTGATCTTGTTCAGAATATTCAGCAGAGCGACTTCGCCATGCTTGGTTTACATGGTGCGCATATTAAAATGGGCAGAAAAATGGCAGTGAGCGAAGACATTAAATTACAGGAAGTTGATTATGCCATGATCGACGGCGCGCTTATAAAAGCAGATGTGGTTCGCAAAATCGGGCCTGTTTGTGAGGAGTTTTTTATGATGTGCGACGATCATGAATATTCGGTACGTATGCAGCGCAGAGGGTACAAAATAGGCGTGTTGAAAAACCACACCGATAACCGCCTGTATCTCGGAGGTGGCGGACAATTTACCCGCGCTACTTTATGGCGAGGCTACTATTCGGCCCGCAACCATACGTTTATTATCAAAAAGCATTTTTCATTTATAGGTTTATTAGGCTATAGCCTGCAGCAAACCAAGCTGCTGATTACAGCCGCGCTGTTTGCCCCCGACCGGTTTAAGCGTGTTAAATTCAGGTTGCTGGGCATATGGCATGGTATTAAAGGCGTTGGCGGTAAAACGTTAGATCCGGCAACCCTTAAATTCGAAACCGGCAAACATCACCCTGTTAAAACAGCTCAATTGGTTGTGTAGAGCGTATTTTTTGCGTCAGCATTAAGGCTTTTACGGTAAAATAAACCCCTTTGAACCGACTACTAACATTTACTGATTAAAAAAGCCAACAGATGAATAAGAAAACCTTGAACAAAAGAATTTTTTCCACGCTTCGTTTTATTTACAGAGTCGGGATTATTAAATCCTTATTGATCGGACTTGCCATAACCGGCGCTACTGCTGAAGCGGAATTTGAAGTAAAGTGGAAGGGCCGCAAAGTGCACCTTAGAAAAGGCTCTTCTGATTTTAAAGTTTTTAAACAGGTAATGGCGTTTGGGCAATATAATTTTAATGGCCTGAACGGTAAGCCGGTAAAAACAGTGATTGATCTTGGTGCAAACATCGGTTTGTCGGCCGTGTTTTTTAAAACAAAATACCCCGATGCACAGGTGATTGCCCTGGAACCCGAAAAACATAATTACGACCTGATGGTAAAAAATTTATCGGGTTACAAAAATGTGCATCCCCTGAACAATGCCATCTGGTATGAAGATAAAAACCTGAACCTGTTCGATGGTGGTCGCGGTGAATATGCGTTTAGAGTTGTAGAAGCTACCGGAAACGATGTTGGAACCACAGCAGGCATTACCGTAAATGATATTGTGGAAAAGTACCAGCTGTCAACAATCGATATTCTTAAAATAGATATTGAAGGCGCCGAAAAAGAATTGTTTACATATAACTATAAGAATTGGTTGCCTAAGGTTCGCTGCATAATGATCGAATTGCACGATGGCGATAAACCCGGATGCACACCTGCTTTTTTCAGGGCCATTGCTGACCGCGATTTCACCATGTTTTGCCAGGGCGAAAACATTATTATAAAATTTGAAGATGATAACCAAAGCACCGTTGCATAGTATGGAGATCATTACGCCTGCAGCCGATGACAAAGCAGCTGTGATGTTGCCGGGCAACAGCCACAAAAAAGGCCGCTTTAAAGTGTTGTTTGTAATCGACACCCTTCAAACAGGAGGGGCCGAAGAAAGTCTTTTCAATAATGTCATCAGGTTCAATCAAATCACTCCGGTGGTTTGCCATTTGTATGCAGGCGCCCTTTTGAAAAAACGCTTTACCGATAATGGCATAACGGTGCACTCGGTAGGCTTGCAAAAAAAGTTTGGGTTCAGGCAGGCGTATAAACAATTAAAAAGCATAGTACAGAAAGAACAGCCCGATATACTGGTAGCTTATTTAACCCGCTCAGAGCTGGTTACGCGCATGGTAAGCCGCTTTACGCACATTCCGGTTATCGGCACTTTCGTAAGCGATTTGTATTCAGGTTCGTATAATGCAGCGCTTTCGTGGAAGGCAAAAGCAGCTGTTTCGTTTTTCAGATGGGCAAACAAAAGAACCGCCCGCTATTGCAAAGGTTTTGTGGCGAATTCGGAGGTGGTAAAACAATCGAACGGCGCCGCACTGGATATAGCTGCCGATAAAATTGAAGTAATAAACCGCGGCCGCGATAGCAAAGTGTTTCGGTTTGAAGTGCCGCATACAAATGCCGGTAAGCCGCTTCGGTTTTTAAATGTAGGCCGCCTGGTGCCGGTAAAAGGCCAGAACGATCTGATATTGGGCTTTAATGAGTTTTTAAAAACCTGTCCCGGTGCCGTTTTGCATATTGCCGGCGAGGGCGTGGCCCGTGCTTCTTTAACCGCGCTCATTAACGATCTGGGATTACAGAACAAGGTTGTTTTATTGGGTAGTCGTAACGATGTACCGCAATTAATAAATCAGTACGATTGTTTTGTTTTTCCCTCGCACAGCGAAGGTTTCAGCGGCGCCATTGTAGAGGCTATGTTTGCAGGCTTGCCGGTTTTGGCCAGCGATATTGAGGTTAATAAAGAAGTGATCACTCATTTGAAAACGGGTTATTTGTTTGAGAAGGGCTCAGTACCAGCCATTACACAGGCATTGTTGTGGTATAAGAATAATGTAAGCACCGCCAATGCGCTGGCCGTTAAAGCCAATGAACATGCGCGTAAAAATTTTGAGCTCACGACTATTGCAGAGAAGCTGGAAAACTATTTACTAAACATGATTATTGATAAAAATTGATCATACTTCAACTTGTTCAAAAACCGCAACTGCGGGGAGCAGAAGTGTTTGCCTCGCAATTGTGTACACACCTTAACGAAGCCGGGCACAGAGCGATTTTAGTGTTTGTTTTTCCGGGTAGTGCACCATTGCTTTTTAGCGGTGAAACAATGCATCTGAACGGTTCACCAAAACGGCGCATGTTCGACTGGCAGGCCTGGAAAAAACTGGCACAGATAATAAAGGAAGAAAAGCCCGATGTTGTTCAGGCAAATGCAGGGGATACCTTAAAGTATGCGGCGTTATCGAAACTGTTTTTCGGGTGGAAGCAGCCGATCGTATTCAGAAACGCCAGCACCATTAGCTTGTATATAAAAACCGTACCGGCTAAATTACTGAACGGGTTCTTTTTCAGGCATGCAAAAAAAGTAGTTTCGGTAAGCAATACATCGGCAACGGATTTTGTTCGCCTGTTTCCGAAATTTAAAAACAATATAGTAACGGTTCCCATTGGTATTGAGAAAGTGAATATAAATGAAGCGCAAAATAATCCGTTACAACAAGCTTCACGGCCGGCTTTACTGCATGTAGGCGGCTTTACCTACGAAAAAAATCATGTGCGGCTGATTGAAATGTTTGAAAAAATACATCAGCAGCAACCTTCGGCCAGCCTGCATTGCGTGGGCAGCGGCCCCATGAAGCAGCAGATCGAAGACCTGGTAAAGCAAAAAGGGTTACAACAGCACGTAACATTTTATGGTTTCAGAAACGATGCCATGCAGTTTATGCGAAATGCCGATGTGTTGTTACTGCCCAGCATCATTGAAGGATTGCCCGGTGTACTGCTCGAAGCATTCTATTGCAAAACCCCGGTAGTGGCATATGATGTAGGCGGCATTCACGAAATAGTGATCAATAATAAAACAGGCCGTCTGGTGGCAAAAGGCAACGAAGAAGCGTTTGTGAATAATGTAACAGAAGCACTTGCCGATACAGCTGCTAATAAACAGATGATTCAAAATGCCTGGCAGCTGGTGATGCAGGATTATCTGAATACAATTGTTGCTAAGAAGTTCATCGAAGTGTATAAATCAATTGCATAAGCGAACCCCCTGACAAACTAAAGAATGACTACCTTGAACAAAACTTATATCCGGAAATCGTATCAGCAGCCAGAGCCTATTCCGGTGCTGCATATCATTAAATCGCTCGGCCGGGGTGGTGCAGAAATATTGCTGCCCGAAACATTGCGTCAGCACGATAAAGATAAATTCAGGTTTCATTATATATATTTTCTTCCCTGGAAAAACCAGGTGGTAGCCGAAATTGAAAAAGAAGGCGGAACGGTAATTTGTATTCCTGCCAAAAACAATGCGGCCATATTATTAACTGTTCGTCGTATAGTGGCCTATGTGCGCAAACACAATATTCAGTTAATTCATTGTCATCTTCCCTGGGCAGGTATGGCGGGCCGTTTGGTGGGCCGCCTCACCGGTGTTCCGGTGGTATACACCGAGCATAATAAATGGGAACGCTATCATAAAGCCACTTACTATTTAAATAAACTAAGTTTTTCGAGTCAGCAAAAAGTTATTGCCGTATCGCAGGAAGTGGCTACATCAATAAAAACGCATTATAGTAAGGCAAAACCGCAGGTGCAGGTGGTGTTAAACGGAACTGATACAGCCAAGTACACTCGCACTTTTCCGCTTGAAAAAGATATTCGCAAAGAGCTGAATATACCGGCCGATGCTACTGTAATTGGCATCACCTGTGTTTTTCGCGTGCAAAAAAGATTAACCACCTGGCTCGAAATTGCTCACGCGCTGCATGCCAAACATCCCAACACGTATTTTATATTGGTAGGTGATGGTCCTTTGCGCGATGACGTGCATGCAAAGGCAAAAGCGCTGGGAACAGAAGGATTTGTGTTTTTTGCAGGTTTGCAAACTGAAACCCGTCCTTATTTTAAGGCCATGGATGTGTTTATGATGAGTTCGGAATTTGAGGGGTTGCCCATTGCGTTGCTCGAAGCCATGAGTATGAATTGTGTGCCTGCCTGTACTGCTGCCGGGGGTATTGCCGAAGTGATCAAAGATGGTGTAAACGGTATACTGGTGCCGGTAGATGAGCCAATGCAATTGACCAAACGCTTATCGCAATACCTGCAGCAACCGCAACACCTGGCGAACATGAAACAGGCTGCACGCGAAACGGTTATCAGTTCGTTCAGCATGAAAAAAATGGTAGCTGAACTGGAAACGATTTATAATGATTTGATTAATAAATAAAAATCAGGAACGTGATTGGTGGAATTTTTTTAATGGTCCTGCTTTTTGTGGCATCTATTCCGGTGCTACAGGATGTAAAAAAGCGTTTGCCCTGGTTTCAGGTTGGTATGATGAAAAACCTGTACTGGTTTCATATGCTTTTTATGCTCGTTTATTATGTATTTGCTTTGTTTTCGCGGTCAGATTCGCAGGATTATTATCTGCGCCCACAAACAGAGTATGCCGATTGGTTCAGTGCTTATGGAACCGGTACGCCTTTCATTGATTTTGTAGGTTATCCCTTTATTAATTACCTCGGCTTTTCGTACGAAATGATGATGGTGCTGTTTGCCTGGATGGGATACTGGGGATTTGTATGCTTTTATGTTTATTTCAAAGAAAATATAAGGTATAAGCATAAGCTGTGGGGCATGGACCTTGTTGGTCTTATGATCTTTTTACCCAATATGCACTTTTGGACGGGTTCGCTGGGAAAAGGATCGATCATTTTTTTAGGCCTTGGTTTGGTGATGTTTGGCCTGAGCCAGTTAAAGACTCGTAAAATTCCTTTGATATTCGGTTTGCTGATAATCTATCATGTACGGCCACACGTGTTTTTATTTATGGGGGTGGGAATTGTAGTCGGATTATTTACAGGGCGTCAAAAAGTTCCTTTGTACCAGAAAATACTGGTATTTGGAGGCAGTGTGGCTGCCATGGTGCTGTTGTACGATAAGATCATGGCCTTTTCAAAACTCGATGGCGACAACCTGATACAAAGTTTTAACCAGTTTTCGGCAGTGCGTTCATACGAGTTATCAAAAAGTGCGGGCTCAGGCATTGATATTTCAAATTACCCGTTATGGCTGAAGCTGTTTACTTTCTGGTTCCGCCCGCTTTTTGTTGATTCACCCGGTGCTATGGGGCTGGTGGTTTCGTTTGAAAATATGTTGTATCTGTATTTAACCGGCAAATTGTTTCAGAAAGGGTTTTTAAAATTTTTACGTACGGGGTCGGCTTTAGTAAAAACAAGTGCGGTATCGTTTCTGGCCACATCTTTTGCTTTATCATCTACCATGTCGAACATGGGTATTATCATCCGGCAAAAGAGTATGATCATGTATTTTTTGCTTTTTGTGATCATCTGCTTTCTTGATTATAAAAAACATTTGCAGGTAATGAAAAAGGAGCGGATGCTACAACGCCGCAATATGCCTGCGCCGGTAACCGGAAAATTAAAACTGGCAGTGAGTAATACAGACAGTGGGCAATAGGCAACAGACAATGGAAAGTGAGTAGGGTGTGGTAGGTGCCAATTGCTATCGGGAGCGGGCAGGGCATGCAGAATTAAGAACACAGGCACTCAGGACTTAGAACTTAAAACTTAGAACTTACAACTTATTATATGCAAGGTATTTTCACCATTTCGCTGGATTTTGAATTGCACTGGGGTGTGTTTGATAAAAGAAACCGGGAGGCCCGGGAAGCGTGTTATAAAAATACATTACGCATCATTCCGCAAATGCTCGAATTGTTTGCTGAGTACGATGTGCATGTAACCTGGGCTACTGTGGGCAGCTTGTTTGCCAATAACCAGCAGGAGTGGGAGCAGTTCAGACCGGCCATTGAACCCGATTATGCCGAAGAAAGATATTCACCTTATAAATGGATGCGTAAACATGGTTTGCCTGAAGAATATCGCTGGGCGCATTTTTGCCCCGAAGAAGTGCAGATGATTATGCAATACCCCGGTCAGGAATTGGGTACGCACACGTTCAGTCATTATTATTGTCTTGAACAGCAAAGAGAGCAGCTTGCTTTTGATGCCGATCTGAAGTCGGTTCGCAAATCAGCTGCAAAGTTCAACACCGAACTGCGTTCGCTGGTGTTTCCCCGTAACCAGGTGAATCCCCAATACATGAAAGTATGTTACGATAATGGCATCAAAGCCGTTCGTTCAAATCCTTCAGGCTGGTTCTGGAAGCCGGTAGCCGATGGCGGCGCCACCTGGCTGCGTCGCATATTCCGCACAGCCGATGCCTATATTCAGGTGGGTACAATAAGAACCACTTATCCTTTAAGCAGCATTCCCGTTGTACCTGGTGAACCGCTGCAATTGCCGGCCAGTCGTTTTATGCGTCCCTGGCAACCGAAATATGAGTTCGCCAATAAAATGCAGTTAAGACGTTTGTGCCAGGAATTACGTTCTGCCGCTGCCCGTAAAGAAGTTTACCATTTATGGTGGCACCCCGAAAATTTTGGTGATTATCCTGAGCAGAATTTAAATAACCTGAAAATTCTGTTGCAGCACTATAAAAAATGTAAAGAGAGGTATGGCATGACAAGCTGGAATATGGGTGAGTATGTTGATCATTTATGCGGGAAGCAGGAAAGCCGCGAAATAAAAATTTCTGATTTTGCGATTTCGGGATTTTGAGATTTCCTGATACGGTATCACCGAATCAAATCTCTAAATCCCAAAATCCCTAAATCTCAAAATGAGGCGATAGGCTGTTTTTAAAACAGCTCCATGTCGCCTAAAGAATAGCCCCAGTTTTTAATGTCCAATAATTCAGGAAATCGTTCATTCATATTTAAGTCTCTTAATGTAACAATGGGGCCACGATTTTGAACAGGCAACATGCCCATCCAGTTAAGATGTGATTTGTATGATTGATACTGCTGACCTGAAAATGAAACGACCTGTACCTTATTGTTTTTGCAGAACGGAATAACCAACTTGCTTAGCCGGGAGTTAATGCGCCTGTTTGTTGATGAATTGTTTAAGAACATAAAGTCTACCAGGCGCAACTCTTTGGTGAAAGAATGTGGCTTAATGCGGCCGATGAGTAAAAAGCTTTCATAATCGGTAAAATAAACATAACGGAATAAAGGATTGTCGGCATAGCGCCACCGGATATACGCAGATGATAATACGGTGTTTAGCAGGTCGGTTTGCGGAACATAATTATCCGTTAGTTCAAATACTCTGGGGTCCCATTGCTGCAATGGGGTAGGGTCGTCGGAAGTTGACATTGTTTTTCCTTTTTTTAATGCAAGGTTAAGTCCCAGTAATATCGGGTTCAGTATTTTTAGCTTTAATGGCATTCGCCCCTGCTGTACCCAGCCCATTTTTAAATAACCCGGGCGGCTTTGGTCGTTGGGTGTATTAAAAACAAAGTGAATGCCCTGCTGTTTGCAAAGTTCTATCTGCTGCAGGGTCAATTTTTTGAAGATGCCTTTTCCCTGGTGATCGGGGTGTGTGGCGGTATCAACGGCACGAATGGCTTTGTATACAGTTCCTTTCCATTGCCACTGCCATTGCATAAATGCCCGTAAACCGATGAGTGTATTGTTTTCTTCGGCCAGCAGTACAAAAGAAGCGCCAAACGGATTTTGTTCATGTTTCCATGCCCACAAGGCTTCTGATTTCGGAATTAATCCTTCGCCCAGGGATTTTTTCAGCAGCTCAATCATGGCCGGTTTGTCTTGCGGGTTAGCTGGTCGTATTTGCATATTAGTTGTTTAGTGTTAATCCTCGTAGCTGTATGGCAATTTGCCATTGCCAGCTGCCAACTTTATAAAGATAAGTTTTTCTGTAAAGTGTACCCTGTATCGTAATTAAATTATAAAACATGAAGCCCCTTAAACTGATCCGTATAACCACCGTTCCGGTGTCGTTAAGTGTGTTGCTGAAAGATCAGCTGCGGTACATGTCGAATCATTTTGAAGTGCTGGCGGTATCATCGCCCGAAAAAATATTGGAACAGGTAGGTATTCGTGAAGGTGTAAGAACGGCGCCTGTTCAAATGACCCGTGCCATTACTCCTGTTAAAGATGTTAAGGCATTGTGGAAGTTGTACAGGTTATTAAAAAAAGAAAAACCTGCCATCATTCATACTCATACACCAAAAGCTGGTTTGCTGGGTATGATCGCCGGCCGTTTGGCAGGCGTTCCCATACGTTTGCATACGGTGGCCGGGTTGCCGTTAATGGAGCATTCGGGTGTAAAAAGAAGTATACTGAATGTAATAGAACGCCTTACTTACAGTTGTGCAACCGGCGTATACCCCAATTCGAAACACCTGGCCGATTTTATTGTACAAAACAGTTTTTGTAAGTCGAAAAAAATGAAGGTGCTTGGTAACGGTAGCAGCAACGGCATCAATACACACTTTTTTGAACCGAATGAAGAACTGTCTAAAACAGCCTGTGAATTAAAAAAACAATTTGGATTAACCGGCAGTGATTTTGTGTTTGTATTTGTTGGCCGGCTGGTAAAAGATAAAGGAATTGAAGAACTGGTTGAAGCGTTTAGCCAGTTAAAGCAAAAGCATCCGCAAATTAAATTGTTGCTGGTTGGTCCGTATGAACCCGAGCGAGATCCTTTATCACCTGAAACACGACAAATAATTGAAACAGATGCGTTGATCATACACGCAGGTTTTCAGCACGATATCAGGCCATACCTTATGATCAGTAATGCATTGGCGTTTCCTTCTTATCGCGAAGGATTTCCCAATGTGCCTATGCAGGCCGGCTGTTTCGATCTGCCATCAATAGTAACCGATATCAATGGCTGTAATGAAATCATTGAGCACGGAAAGAACGGTTTGATCATTCCGGTTAAAAAAGTATATGAGCTGCAAAAGGCTATGGAAATGCTTATGACCGACCGGGCTTTATATTTAACTTTACAGAACAATGCCCGTAAAATGATCACCGCCCGCTACGAACAGCAATACATTTGGGAATTGTTATTAAAAGAATATAACGACCAGTTAAAAGAACATGCATTTGTATCGTAATTTTTTTAAAAGAATAGTTGATTTTATAGTAAGCCTGGTGGCGTTTTGTTTATTGTTGCCATTGTTTTTAATTATAACAGCCTTGCTGTTTGTGGCCAACCAGGGAAGTCCGTTTTTTGTGCAGGCCCGCCCCGGAAAAAATGGGCGCATATTCAAACTGGTTAAGTTCAAAACAATGAACGACCGTAAAGATGATGCAGGGAACTTGTTGCCCGATGCCGACCGGTTAACAGGTATTGGCAGTTTTATACGCAAAACATCGCTCGATGAAATTCCGCAACTGATCAATGTTATAAAAAGCGAAATGAGTTTGATCGGTCCGCGTCCTTTACTGGTTGAATACCTGCCTTTGTATAACGAAACACAAAAACGGAGGCACGAAGTGCGGCCCGGTATTACGGGCTGGGCTCAGGTAAACGGCCGCAATGCCATAGGCTGGAATGAAAAGTTTGAACTGGATGTTTGGTATGTTGACCATCTGGATTTTCGGTTAGACTGTAAGATTATTTTTTTTACGTTGATGAAAGTGGTTAAAAGCGAGGGAATAAGTCAACAGGGCCATGTTACCATGCAAAAGTTTACCGGCAACTAATCAAAAATACCATTACATTAAAACCTGTTTATAACTACCGGATTGGCTGAATAAATAGAGGGCTTTTTTTCAATAAGGGGCTTCTTTAATTAAGTAAGTTTGGTAATTATAAACCCTAAGAAACCCCGCTATGATTCGTTTTTCTCCACCTTACATTGATGATGATATCATCAGGGAAGTCACTTCTATACTTCAAAGTGGCTGGCTTACGACCGGGCCGGCAACACGACAGCTTGAAAATGAAATGGCTGAGTTTTGCCATGTTAAGAATGCGTTGGCTGTTAACTCGGCTACATCGGGCATGATACTTATGCTGCACTGGTTTGGCATTACCAAAGGCGACGAAGTAATAGTGCCTGCCTATACCTATTGCGCTACCGCGCTTGCGGTTATGCATGTAGGTGCAAAACCGGTTATGGTTGATGTTGGCAATGATTTTAACATCAGCTGTGAAAAAATTCAGCAGGCCATCACCGAAAAAACAAAAGCCATTATTGCAGTTGATTTTGGCGGATGGCCATGCGATTACGATGACATTTACCGCATCGTAAACAGCGAAGAAGTTAAACTAAAATTCAGGCCTGCGTCAAATGCACAAAAACAACTTGGCCGTATACTGGTGATGGACGATGCGGCCCATGCGCTTGGTGCAGTTTATAAAAACAAACCTATTGGCGCCTGTGCAGATATAACTGTTTTTTCTTTGCATGCAGTAAAAAATATAACATCTGCCGAAGGTGGAATTATTATATTAAACCTGCCTGCACCATTCTGTAATCAGGAAACGTATAACACGCTTCGCATATGGAGCTTAAATGGCCAAACGAAAGATGCTTTTACAAAAGCCAAAGCGGGCGGCTGGCAATATGATGTGGTTTATCCCGGTTATAAAATGAATATGCCCGATGTACTGGCGGCAGTAGCGCTGGCACAGTTCAAAAAATATAAATCTTTATTGCTGATCGAAAGAAAAAGGGTGTTCGATTTTTATAGCCGTGTTTTTGCCCGATACGAGTGGGCTATTTGTCCGCCATATCAAAAAGAAGAATATCACTCATCGTACCATCTGTATCCATTGCGCATAAAAAATATTGATGAGCAACAGCGCAATATGATCATTGAAAAAATTGCCAACAAGTCGGTTACGGTGAATGTGCATTTTACGCCGCTGCCCATGCTTACTGTGTTTAAAGACAATGGATATAAAATAGATGAGTATCCGGTTTCCTATAACATGTACAAAAACGAAATTTCACTGCCTATATACCCTCAGCTTACCAATGACCAATGTAAAACCGTTACAGATGCTGTTATTGCATCGGTAAAAGAGCTGAGGCCGGTAAAAACTTTCATAAATACCTTTTTGTTTCCGGTAATGATTTTGCCGGGAAGCTTTGATTACTCAGTGCCCACCGGTGAAAATGATGAGGAGAAATATGATTTTGCCGATGAATCTGCTCCACGTAAGCAGGGTCGTTTTTACCGGATTGCCGGATGAACAGGCACAGCATTTATTTTGCCGGTAATTATTTGTAGTTAACTTATAATAAATGGCAGTTGCATCAGCGCTATGCAATTACCCCTATATAGCAATTCGTGTTTAAATAAAATGAGGTCAGCTATAAATGATGTACTTTTATTGCGCGAATTGATGAGTCTTAAATTATGTCGAATACCAACCCGATTTTTTTGTATGGTGCCAGCGGGCATGCAAAAGTGATTTGTGAGATTCTCGAAGCGCAACAGCGCAACCCGCATGCCTTAATTGACGATAACCCACACGTTACATCTTTACTCGAATATCCTGTATTCAATTCGTTGCAGGCAGCCGGCGTAACGGCCAGTAATCAATTGATTATTTGCATTGGCAACAATCGCATACGCAAAGCGGTAGCAGCAAAATTGAAGCAGGTAAAATTTACCAATGCCATTCATCCTTCATCGGTAATTTCGCAACGAAGTGAAATGGGTATAGGTAATGTGGTGATGCCGAATGTTTCGGTAAACATTCATACACGCATCGGAAATCATGTTATACTTAATACGAATTGCTCGGTTGATCATGATTGCGCGGTTGGTGATTTTGTTCATATATCGCCCAATGCTGCGCTGGCCGGAAATGTACGGGTAGGTGAGGGCACGCAAATAGGCATAGGGGCCTGTGTAATACAAAATATCAGCATCGGTAAATGGGTGACAATAGGAGCAGGGGCTGTTATTATTCGCGATGTGCCTGATTATGCTATAGTTGTGGGTAACCCCGGCAGAATAATTAAAGTAAGTGAACCGGTTTAAAAAAAACAAAAATTTACAGGTAAAATAAAGAATCCGATTGTGCCATATTGTTTTATCTGTAAAAGCGTTATAATTTGTATAATATAAGAAGTAACTAATGAAAGAGAAAATCTGGTTGTCGTCTCCGCATATGGGCGAAAAGGAAATGGTGTATGTTCAGGATGCATTTACTTCTAATTGGATAGCCCCCCTTGGCCCTAACGTAAATGGTTTTGAACAGGATCTCGAAAAATTTTTAGGGAATACTGTGCATGTAGCAGCATTAAGCTCAGGTACAGCCGCCCTGCATTTATCGCTCATCATACTTGGCATAAAAGCAGGTGATGAAGTAATATGTCAGTCTATGACATTTGCTGCTTCTGCTAATCCCATTGTTTACCAGGGTGCTACTCCCGTTTTTGTAGATAGTGAAGACAGCACCTGGAACATGTCGCCTGAATTTCTTGAAGCAGCCATCAAAGACCGTATGGCAAAGGGCAAAAAACCAAAGGCGATTATAGTAGTGCACTTATACGGCATGCCTGCCCATATGTATGAAATTATGGCCATTGCCGGAAAATATGAAATACCGGTTGTGGAAGATGCGGCCGAAGCGCTGGGTTCAACATACCATGGTAAACCTGTAGGAACATTTGGCGATATTGGTATTTTATCTTTCAATGGAAATAAGATCATAACCACATCGGGTGGGGGCGCTTTGATATCGGCCAATCCCGAGTTTGTTCGCAAGGCCCGTTTTCTGAGTTCCCAGGCGCTCGATCCTGCACCGCATTACCAGCATTCGCAAATTGGTTATAATTACCGCATGAGTAATGTTTGTGCCGGCATAGGACGCGGCCAGATGGAAGTATTGCCATTGCGGGTTCAGCAACGACGCAGCAATTATCAGTTTTATAAAAAAGCTCTTGCCGGTATCGAAGGCATTTCATTTCTCGAAGAGCCTGATGAAAATTATTTCTCTAACCATTGGTTAACAGCCATACTTATAAAAAACCGCCATTTTACACGCGAAGATGTGCGGTTGCGCTTAATTGCCAATAATATCGATTGCCGCCCGTTATGGAAGCCAATGCATATGCAATCGGTGTTTTGCGATGCGCCTTACTACGGAAAAGAAACCAGTGCACGGCTGTTTGAAATAGGTTTGTGCCTGCCTTCGGGGTCCAATCTTACCAAAGCCGATCTCGACAGAGTAACTTCTGCTATATATGAATGTGTTGAAGAACGATCATTAAAAACCGCTTTAAAGGCGTAATACTGTTTACATATATTATATAGTATGAATTGAATAATAACCCCGGTTATTATTCCCGCAGGTGCGTGTTGCCTGTAAGAAATAATCAATTTTTAAAAAGATAAACATGGAAAAGAAGATCCTGATTTGCCCTTTGTTCGATCCCTGGTATTATGAATTTTATATTAAGGGTCTGTATGACTTTTATAAAGATTATACCATTGAGTTTTCGTTCGAAGACAGGTTCCTTCGTTTCAAAGAGTTTGTTAACGGGCCATATAAAAAGGAATTTTTTTATTATGAGATCTGTGAAAACGGCAACGTTAAAAAAATATGCATTGCCGCCAACGATAAATGCGAAGTGAATGAAACTGTTTACGACTGGGTTGATGTATATGCTAAAGTGAATGTTGACCAGGCCTCGTTGCAAACGCATTCAAAACTATTGCCCATAGGGCCGAATTTTGGGATAAATTATTTTAGTATTCCTAACTATCTTAATTTATCGTGGAAGCTCTATAGAAAGGCCGGTATTAAAAACCCGTATTTCAGGGTGTATACGCACCAGTCGTTAAAGCGGTGTTCGTTCGATGTGTATGCCGATCGAAAACCGTCAAAAGACAACTACCTGTTTTACCTGAACTATCCCTGGAAAAAGCACACCAATGTAACCAATCTGCGAAAGGAAATTATCACCATGCTGCAGGAGCTCGACCGTGAAAAAGTAATTTCTTTTACAGGCGGCTTTTCGCGTCGCAGGTTAGGGCCGTTCGAAGGGCTTGAGCAATATTCGGCCAAAAAAAGGTACAACCATAAAGCATACCTTCAGCAACTGAAGCAATCGGCTGTGGCTATTAATACGCCTGCGGTGCATGATTGCCTTGGCTGGAAGCTGGGTGAATACCTCGCATTGGGTAAAGCCATAATTACAACGCCCATCAATCGCGTATTGCCCGGGAATTTCGGGGCCGGAACCCATTATATGGAGATAAAAGATATTCATGCCGAATTGAAAGAGGCTATCAGATACCTCGTTGCTCACAAAGAAGAGCGGATGGAGCTGGAGCAAAATGCCCTGGCCTATTTTGAAAAATACCTTACCCCTGCAAAGGCGGTTGCCCATATTCATTCGTTTGCTTTTAAGAAAGCAGGTGCGGTTCACGTTTAATTGCGTGGCCAGGGCGGGGTAAGTGGTGAGTGTGCCATGGTGCAAAAAAAATCATGCGCAAAATTCTTCATAATCCAATTTCTTGCGTACCTTGTCTCCCGAATCAATCCTCCTGTCAATCCTTTGAATTTCCTCCGAGTAAATTAAAACGCAATACTCCTCCATAATAACCATATATAAGGGATATAGAAATCCCGGTTGTTGCATCCGATCGATCCTTTGAAATGTCTCCCTTTACAAATCCACTGTTTGACCTTTCTGTTTATTCCTCTATTCATCCATATCCTTGGTAATTAAAACCAATTGTTGTAGCGTTGTGGTAATCCTTTGAACTTCCCTGGTTTATAATCCATTTTTTCCTTGCACTATTCAACCCCGGAATCCATTTTTCCTGCGTAATATCCATTTCGCCATGATTATTCTTTGAATATTACTCATGGTAGTTCCATTTAATTCCTGGAAAATCCTGTTCACTCAGGTATCAACATTGTAAACATATTTGATTAGTAGCATGAAGAAGTTTTTATCATTCTCCAGGGCAGTACCCAGATGGGTGATATTGCTTACAGATCTGGTTATTACCGGTTTTTCATTTACGTTATCATACTTTATCGTAAAGCAATTTGAATTTTCAGAAATTCTGCGTGGCCACTTTTTTGTGTATACCCTATTGTATTGCTTAATTTCGGTAATTGTATTTTATTCGATGCGCATTCACACGGGAATGCTGCGTTTTTCGAATATATACGACATGATGCGTATTTCACTGGCGGTATTAATTACAGGTATCCTGTACCCGGTAGCCGTATTATTTATCGTGAACCGCGAATACCATATCAATTCTCTCAACATTTTTGGTGTTTTACTTATCAACTTCTTTATAAGCTGTACCATTCATATGATGTTGCGGGCAGCAGTGCGCGGGTTTTATTACCTCGTAAAACACAATTCTATTTCATTAAAGGAAAACGTTTTAATATTCGGCTCCGATACCGAAGCTATGTTGGTAAAACAGGCCATCGAATCGAGCATTACCAATAAGTTTGTAATTGCCGGTTTTGTTGATACCGATATCAATAAGGCCAACATGAGTATTCAGCAGAAAAAAGTATATCATATCAGGGAACTGCCGCTGTTGAAAACGAAGAAGAAGATCGATAAGCTGATTTTGATGAACGAGCAGTTAGACAGTAAGGATAAAAAAGTAGTGATTGAAAAATGTTTGCAGTTCGGTATCAAGGTGCTTACTGTTCCTCCGTCGGACCAATGGATTTATGGAAAGCTTAGTTTGAAACAGATCCAGGAACTACGCATCGAAGACCTTTTGCAACGCGAGCCGATCATCATTAACAATGAAAAAATTTCACACGAACTGTCGGGCAAAAGAATTCTTATCACCGGCGCGGCAGGTTCAATAGGTTCCGAAATTGTGCGCCAGGCATTGTCGTTCGATCCTGAAATGGTGATCCTGTGCGATCAGGCCGAGTCGCCGTTGCACGAAATGCAACTGGAAATGGAAGAGAAATTTCCCGGTGCCGATATCAAAATCTTTATCGGAAATATTCGCGACCGCAACCGGATGCAGATCCCCTTCCGCGATTACCGCCCCCATTTTGTATTCCATGCAGCCGCCTACAAGCATGTGCCTATGATGGAACGGCATCCGTCGGAAGCCATCCTTACCAATGTAATGGGAACCAAAATCATTGCCGACCTGGCCGTTTTATACAACGTGCATAAGTTTGTAATGATCTCAACCGATAAAGCGGTTAACCCAACCAATGTAATGGGTACATCGAAGCGTATTGCCGAAATGTATGTACAATCACTGAGCAGCGTAGCTTCGAACCTTGTTGATGAAACCATTATCGGTTTAATTCATGGCGAATCGAAACATTCTTTAAATGGTACCGGCAAAACGAAGTTCATTACCACCCGTTTTGGCAATGTACTCGGTTCAAATGGTTCGGTAATTCCCCGCTTCAGACAACAGATTCAACAGGGCGGCCCGGTTACAGTTACTCATCCTGAAATAACCCGGTATTTTATGACCATTCCCGAAGCGGTGCAACTGGTTATGGAAGCCGCTATCATGGGTAAAGGCGCCGAGATATTTGTTTTTGATATGGGCAAACCGGTAAAGATCGTTGACCTGGCTTTGAAGATGATACGACTGGCTGGCTTAACACCCGATGAGGATATTAAAATTGTATTCTCAGGATTACGCCCCGGCGAAAAATTGTACGAAGAATTGTTGAACGCCGAAGAGAAAACCTTGCCCACGCACCACGAGAAAATAAAAATTGCCAAAGTAATACCCTGCTCGCATAAAATAGTAAGAGATATTGAAGAACTGATTAGTATGAGCCGGCTCGAGGATAATTACGGCATTGTAAGAAAAATGAAGGAGCTGGTGCCTGAATTTAAGAGCAAGAATTCGCAATACGAAAAACTGGATTTACAACTTAATAAGGCCTTTACTGCAACGGCCGCCGATTGAAACAACCACCACAACAGGCAGCGACAAAATGGTACCAGACGAGAGTTGTTGAATAATTATTTAACCATGTTGTTGCCTGTTTTTCTATTTTAACCTGTTCCAAAACCAACCACAAAAAAGCATAATATTCCCCTTCCCATGACGTACTTAATAATAACTGCTATACTTCTGTTAATGGTTTTTGGGCTTATGTACTGGTATGCCGGCCCGTTTTTCAAAGGCTTACCTGTATTGGTGTACCACAAAATAAGCAGCACCAAAAAACCTGATTTCTTAACAGTGTCTACTTCAAGAATGCGCGAACATCTTGAATACATCACTAAAAGCGGATACAATACCATCTTTTTCACCGACCTGATCGATTACGTTGAAAAAAATATACCGCTGCCGCCCAAACCCCTGATGATCACACTCGATGATGGGTTTCGCGACAACTATACCGATTTGTATCCAATGCTGAAAGAGTTTAATTGCAAAGCCAATATATTTATTGTAGCCGGTTTTGTTCAAATACCCGGTAATATGGGCCCACGCGCCGAAGGCGAATTCATGTTGCCCGAAGAGGCTAAAACTATTTGTAAAGATCATATTCAGTTTGGGTTACATACCATGTATCACGAGAACTATCATAATCTTACCCTGGAGCAAATGGATGAAGATATGCGCCAGTCGAAACAAAGATTAGATGAGCTGGGCATACCTTATCAGCCTGTTTTTGCTTATTCATGGGCAGCCTACCTGAAAAATGATCCTGTTAAGCAACGTGGAATGTTTGATATTCTGAAAAAGCATGGCGTTCGGTATGCATTTAAAGTAGGCGACCGGTTAAATAAATTGCCTATGGGAAATAATGTAAACCGATTACTACTTAACCGCTTACATATGAATGGCAGCTATACTATGTGGCAATATAAACTGGCATTAAACGGGTTCATCAGAGTGAGTCAGCGATTGAAAAAGATTTTAGGATAAGACTACGTTAATACAAAACACCGGGATTAAAGGATACACAGGATGGTTTATCTGGTAATTATTGTAATAGTATTGGCGGCCATTGTGGTACTTATATATAATATGGGATCCTTTTTCAAAGGATTGCCGATATTAAATTATCATAAAGTGAGCAGTGGAAACGTGCCTGATTTTTTAACGGTAACAACTGCTCAGTTGCGTGTGCAATTTGAATACCTGAATAAAAACGGATACACTTCTATTTTTTTAAGTGAGCTGGTTGATTATGTTGAACATAAGAAGCCATTGCCATCTAAACCGGTGATGATAACGCTCGACGATGGCTATCGCGATAATTACACCAGTTTGTATCCATTGTTAAAGGAATATAATATAAAGGCCAACATATTTCTGGTAGCGGGTTTTATTCAATCGCCCGATAATAAGCACCTCGCTGAAAATCCTATGGGCGAATTCATGGATGTAAAGGAAGCGCTGACCATGAGTAACGACATGGTTCAGTTTGGCTTACATACTTATCATCACGAGAGTTATTCAAAATTAGGCGTACCCGAAATTGCTGCCGATGTAAAGCAAACCAAAGAACGCTTACAACATCTTGGCATTCCTGTGCAGCCATGCCATGCCTACACCTTTGGTGCGTACAGTCAAAATAATGATACCAGGCGGCTTGCTATTTTTGATATACTTCAGCAAAACGGTGTTCGCCTTGCTTTCAGAGTAGGCAACCGGGTCGACAAACTGCCTCTAAAAAATAAATTATTCATCAGCCGCATTCATGTAAGCGGATTATTCTCCATGTTGAAATTCAAAATTGCGTTGTGGGGCTTCATAAAAATTAATAACCGGTTCGAAAAGATGCTGAAGTAAGCCGGTTTCTTTAATGCCACTGCTCAGGCAATAAATTGCTTTGGCTAACGTTTGTTCAGTAGATAATCTTCCTGCTTCGAAATTTATTCTGATGTTGCAGAACATCTTCACTTCTTCTGTTTCCTGCACTTATTTTTACAAAAACTGTTTTTACTGCCTTCGTAATTTTCCCTTACTCATTTTTTTTGTATTTGGTTGTTAACCAATTTATTTTTGAATTGTACTAAGCATATTTACTTATTGAGTTTTAGTAAAAATTGCTATTGCAAATAGTGTTTTCTGTGCCGTGTATGCGCACTTTTTCTCAATTTATAAATATGCTTATACCAATAATACTTTTATAAATCCGCGTCGTTATTAGTAAACACTGACAAGATCTGTTTTGCAGAAGATTTTAAAATTTTTTTTTGGTAAAAATGATTCCGAAAAAGTTAGATAGAAATAGATATACATATTTGAATAACAGGAATATGTTTGATTCAAATCTATTTTTTCATTAATAATCTTCATGCGAAAATTTCAGGCACCATAATTGTTGGTGAATCGTGAAACTACTCTTTAAGAAAAACGAAAATATCCCTATGATGAACACTAATCGAAGGAAATTCCTCCGGGATGCATCCCTGACTGCAACCGGATTGTGTTTGACTTCTCAAATAGGTGCTACTAAAAAAGATATCCGTACCAATATCATCAAATGCGCACCCAATAATAATTATGCGCTTTTAGGTTCAGTCTCCACTATACAATCCGGCAATTGGTCAGACCCCGGAACATGGGGCGGTAAATTACCAGGGCCATCAGATATTCCTCTTATTTCATCGGGACATACAGTTATTTTCGATTTAGCTACGGCAAGCTATGCAGGTGTAAGTGTAAGCAGCGGAGCCACTTTGCAATTCGACAGCAACAACAGCTGTACGTTGCAAACTTCGGGCAATGTGGTTGTACAGGGCAGGTTACAAATGCAACCGGCTTCGGCAAGTGTTGTTCAGTTACTTCAGTTTATTAATATCGATGAGAGTGTGTTTGTTGGGGGCGGAATGGATGTAATGACTACCGATGTTGGTTTGTGGGTTATGGGAACCGGTGTGCTTGACATTGTTGGTACGCCAAAAACAGCTTACGTACGTGCTGCCGGAAGTATTGCAGCAGGTGCTGCCACTATATCATTAAACAGTGCGCCTTCGGGCTGGATGGTTGGCGACGACCTTACCATTGCACCTACCGAAGCGCCCATAGTAGGCGATGCTTATCTGAATGGTTTCGAAGATCGCAGTATTAAAAGCATTTCAGGTACGTCATTAACCCTTAATGCCGGAACCGTTCGTGTTCATCCGCAGATCAACAATTCGTGGACTGCCGAAGTGATAAACCTTACACGCAATGTGCGCATCGAAGGAACTACTGCAGGAAGAATGCATATTTTCATCCGCTCCTCTGTTCCGCAAACAATAAAAAATGCACAGATTCGCTATGCAGGGCCACGCCAGATGATCAATGGCATTTCAGAATTTGTACTTGGCAGATACGGTATACATTTTCATCATTGCGACAATGGCAGCGTGGGTTCGCTGGTTGAAGGATGCGTGGTTCGCAATTGCGATAACCGTTCTTATGTACCACACGCATCGAATGGCGTTACCATGAAAGGAAATGTAGCATATAATGTTACGGAGATTGCTTTCTGGTGGGATGTATTAGACTTAACGCATGGTATTGTATGGGATGGTAATGTAGTGGCGATGTGCAAATACATTCCGCAATCGGCCAATTCATTGGCTACGAGCGGTTTTATTTTAGGCGTAGGCGACGATAATGTTTGTAAAAACAATGTGGTGATTGGTAATACCGGCGATCATCGCATTGGTGGCGCTTATTTATGGGATGAAGGAACTATCGAAAGTACCTGGGACTTTAATAATAATATGGCGCATAACTGCAACGCAGGTTTCGTGTCGTGGCAGAATAATGAAAAGAATCATGTGATCGAAGATTTCGTTTTATATAATAACGACTTTGGTATTTATCACGGCGCATATGTAAACACCTACCTGTATCGCAGAGGTTCAATTTACAACAGCGAAGTGATGATTAAAGCAGCTTCGGAAAGCAGTAACCGCCTGCGATTTGAGAGCCTGGTAATCGATGCCGCAGGCCGGGATTATGGTATTATACTTGAGGAAGGCCCGATTAATGGTCCGTACCCTGTTTTTATAAGAAACTGTACAATTACCGGCCATGCAAAAGCAGGTATTATTAATCAATCACCTGTAGGAACAAAGAAGGTAGATATTATTCAATGTACCACAGCGGGTATGGCCGGTGGTTTTTTGGCCCTGCAATCATCTGCTGTTGATTACTACCTGAGCCCCGATGCAGGCGCTGATGAAAATATGCGTGTGCAACCGGCGAGCGGTCAGCCGTATGTGTTAACACACTCAGGTAAAACCAATATTGCTCCTTTTGCAGCAACGATCTGGGGTAATGGAAACGGATTAAAAGGAGAGTATTATAGCGATGATAAATTATCGAACCTCGTATTCACTAAAACTGATCCCAATATTATATTCCTCGACTGGATGCGGTTGGGCGTACACTATAAAATTCCGGGCATGGTGTATTCCATGCGCTGGACCGGCAAAGTAATGGCCCAGTTTTCTGAAGCCTATACTTTTCAGGTAAGCGCCGGCGGTGGTCATCGCCTGTGGGTAGATGGCAAACTGGTTATCGACGGCTGGCAGGAAGATTATCCGAACACCTATAATTCAACACCTGTTACACTTACAGCCGGACAGAAATATGATATTCAGCTGGAATATTTTAACAATGATGATCGCAGTACATTAGGTTTGTTTTGGATGAGCCCCAGTACCGGGCTGGAATATATTCCCGTGAGCCAGTTGTTCAGTGATCCTGTTAGTCAGCCGCCAACCACTAATGTAGCTCCTGTAGCGAATGCCGGTTCAGACATCACTATTACATTGCCTACCAATTCGGTTAACCTTGACGGTTCAGCCTCGAAAGATTCGGATGGTACTATTGTAACCTGGGCGTGGACAAAGATCGCCGGCCCTTCACAGTTTAGTATTACCAGTGTGGGTTCTGCAACAACAACAGTTACCGGTTTGGCAGCAGGCGTATATGTTTTCAGATTAACAGTAACCGATGATAAAGGCGCAACTGGTACCGATGATGTTACTGTAACTGTAAAAGCCGCTAACCTGGGACCTGTGGCCAATGCCGGTTCCGACATAAATATTACACTGCCCACCAACAGTACCACGCTGAATGGTGGTGCATCGAGCGATCCGGATGGAACCATTACAAAATACAGCTGGACGAAAATAAGCGGTCCTTCAACTTACACTATTGCCGATGCCACTGCCGTATCTACTGCCTTAACCGGCCTGGTGGCAGGGACCTATGTATTCAGGTTAACAGTTACCGACGATAAAGGAGCAACAGGTACCGACGATGTGAATGTGATAGTTAACAACACCGGCACACCAACCAATCAGCCGCCTGTGGCAAACGCAGGAAACGATATTGCTATTACTCTGCCTACCAGCAGTGTTTCGCTCAATGGTTCGGCATCGAGCGACCCCGATGGCACTATTGCAAAATATGCCTGGTCAAAAGTCAGCGGTCCTTCGCAATTCCTGATCGGAAGCTCCGGTTCTGCCATTACAGTAGTCAGCAATCTGACTACAGGAACCTATGTTTTCCGGTTAACCGTAACCGATGATAAGGGTGCAACAGCCAATGATGATGTTACAGTAGTAGTGAACGATACGGCTTCGCCCGGTAATCAGGCCCCGCTGGCCAATGCAGGCGTTGATATTACCGTTCAGTTGCCCACGGCAGGTATAACCCTCGATGGTACGGCTTCTTATGATCCTGATGGAACTATCATTTCGTACAAATGGGTAAAGATCAGCGGACCAACACAGTTTACTTTATCTACGCCAACTTCTTCAACTACCGTGCTTAGCAATATGGTAACCGGCGTATATATATTCAGGTTAACAGTTACCGACGACAGAGGTGCTACCGGTACCGATACAGTAACAATAACGGTGTTGGATATGAAGTCGCCCGATCTTGGATTATTGACCGTTGAGGCGATGCCTAACCCAAGCACCAGTGTATTTAAGTTGAAAATAACCAGCTCCAACACCGATAGAATTTGCATTCGTATTTATGATTCGGCCGGAAAAGTAGTTACCAGAATGAATAATGTAAGCAATAATACAACGGTAACGGTTGGAGCGTTCTGGAGAGCGGGCATGTACACGGCAGTGGTTACTCAGGGAACACAAAGAGTGGTAGTGAAATTGCTGAAACAGTAATCTTTCAACTTTAAGAATATTTAATAGGTATAACTTAAAAAGCTGTCCTGAAAAGGGCAGCTTTTTTATTTAAATGATCAGCATAGTTTATCTTTCCTCCACCTCCTGTGCTTCTTCTTTGTCATTTACAACCTGGTCCTGCTCCTGTTCATTCACAACTTTTTGGTTGTCGGGCTTTTTATAACCGGTTTGAATAGCAATGCTTTTATCTGTTACAGGTTCAGTTGCCGGTTGTTCGTTTTGTTTAGTTGTATTAGTATGTTGTTTTACGTGCGGTGGAGTAGTGGAATGTTTATGCACAACCGGATGCCTTACAGATGTTTTCTTTTTTTTCATAACCTGAAATTTTAAAATCTTCACTTTATTCAGGCCTTGTCACGGAGCTTCTTCGCTTCGCTCAGCAATTTTGTTGCAACGGATTGCACAGATGAATACAGATATTTTCCATCTAAGGCTAAAAACATTTCAATCATTTTCAAATTACTTGTACAAATTGCAATGGATTTATCCGTGCATACCTGTGCAATCTGTGGCAGGTCATCGTTCACCGAAGGTGAACAGTAATACAAAAACAAAGAGCAGGCCTGAGCCTGCCCCTTATTGGTTTCAGAGATAGAAACCTGTTACATTTCGCTTTGTACTTTTGAAGCGGCTCTTTCTGCAGCGCTTTTGCCGTTTTGCCACATATCGCTCAAGCGATCTGTCCACTTACCTGCTGTATCTTTAATATTTTTTCTTATCTCACTTCCTTTATCGGGTGCAAGTAATAGACCAACTGCAGCTCCAACGGCGGCTGCGCCTATCAGGCCAAGAATAACTTTAGTCGTTGTAGTCATGATTATAAAGTTTTTAAATAAATAATTTGATAACTCGTATTAAAAATATCTTCAAATACTATTCCTCCTTTAATTAATTGAATTTAAGTGCGGTATAATAAAAGTAGTGTGAACAAAAATCCCCAAACAGGGAAAGCCGTTGACAGTTTACAGGTGGAAGTTTGCAGATTTTACCTGGCATTTGGCAGTAAGTGTTTTTTTTACCTGTTATATGATTACCAGGCATATTCAACTGTACATTGCCAGCTGAAAACTAAATTCCCGGACATTTTAAAAAACAATTGCTGATTTATAAATTTTGAGATTTCTGTAAAACAGAGGTTCCGTAATTCTATAAATCCCCAAATCCAAAAATCCAGAAATATTAACTCTGACTTGTTTTCTTTCCTGCTGCTACCAAAACAACTACGCCGCACACGGCTATGGCAATACCGGCATAGGTTGGCCAGGCAACTGTTTTCTGTTCTTTTTTATTCAATTCAATGGGCCCCAGGTCAGCCACTTTTTTTTCGCTGGTAAAATTTATTTGCCTGATTATGATCATGGCAATGCCAATGACAATAAGTACAATCCCTACCATTTTCATGTTACATCGGTTTTAAGTATTTACAATTTCACCTCCATTGGGGTGAAGAATTTGCCCTGTTATATAAGAGGCTTCATCGGATGCAAGAAAAACGTAGGACCAGGCAATTTCAACCGGTTCGCCGGCACGACCTAACGGCGTATCAGAACCGAATGATTTTACATGCGAAGGCGGAAAGGTGGCGGGAATCAGCGGTGTCCAAACAGGACCGGGCGCCACACCATTTACCCTGATCTGTTGTTTGGCAAAGTAGGCGCTCAGCGCCCGGGTAAAACTTACAATAGCGCCTTTGGTAGCTGAATAATCCAGTAAATGCGAACTGCCCCGGTAAGCGGTAACGGATGTGGTATTGATAATACAGGCGCCTTCCTTTAAATAATTTTCTGCCGCCTGCACCAGGTAAAACATGGCGAAGATGTTCGTTTCAAACGTTTTTTTCAGTTGCTGTGGAGTGATGTTTGAAAGACTGGTTTGCGGAAACTGAATGCCGGCATTATTTATCAGCACATCTATTTTGCCAAAACGATTAATGGTTTGCTGAATAATTTTTTTACAATGGGCCGGTTTACCAATATCACCGGCTATCAGCAAACATTGTTGCCCTATCTCTTCAATACGGCCGGCCGTTGAACGTGCATCTTTATCATCTTCGTGATACGCAATAACTACATCAGCGCCTTCTTTTGCAAAGGCAATAGCTACTGCTTTTCCTATGCCGCTGTCGCCCCCGGTTATAATGGCTGTTTTATTACGCAGCCGCAATACATCCCTTTCCTTTTCAAATATTGGCTGGGGTTGCATCTGTTTTTCTTTGCCCTGCTTTTTTTTCACCGTTTGAGCAGGACGAATTTTTCTCTTTTTTTGTCCGTGCTGCATTAATACAATGTTTTACCCTGTTCGGTTTTTTGATTTTTTTTCACAACAGTAGCGCCGATAACAGCTGTCAACGCTCCCAAAATTGCATTCACTGCAATGGTGGTCGATAAAATGGTAAATAAGATATCGCCGCGGCCCGCCTGTGCAGGAACATCTGCCGACGAAATACCGGTAAACATCGAGTTAACGAGTAATAGCAGCACACACAACAGGGATGCTAATAAAATACCGTATATAGTGATCTTAAGGCCCATCATAAACAAGGAACGTACGCTGGCGGTTTCGTGAACGCGGTGATTGCCTTTAAACACACCCATTAATACAACGGCGCTGAATAAAATACTGCCGATATACAGCACCCATACATTGGTGTAATTGCGGGCGAACAAATAAACGATTATACTCAGGGTATTAAATACCGCTGCCCAAACAGAATATCTTATATAAAAAGCCTTCAGCGTCATATACTTTTTCAGTATACGCTAAAATTTCGTGCCGTGAGGTTTTGAGGTTGGTGTGGAGATTACTCTACAGTATGCCAATTAAAAAATGGATGAATTGTATGATGTCGCTGAATAGCATCGCAGCTAAGCCGGGTTATTGATGTATTACTCGTCTGTATGTGTCACGGGGTAATTTCAATAAGCAAAAAGGGAAGCCGGGAACGGCTTCCCTTTAAATGGGAGTAATAATTCACATATATCTGCTTCAAAATCTCCACGGCGTTGCCATGGTTAGGATAAGGCGTAAGGATAAGGGCGTAAGCACATTACAGGATAAGTAGCAGGATAAGTGTTTAATGGTGCGTTCTTTTATTTGAGGACAAGGTTATGTATTGGGTTAGTGTCTTAGTCGTTTTTAGTGTTGCAGATAAAAGTTTCTCTGGTGCATACAAATAAATTGCATACTGTATATTGATGATACACCTGATCTTCGAATTGAAATCCCGCTTTTTGCAACAGGTCGTTGTATAATTTGTTATCAGCTTCAGGTTCTGCCATGATTTGCCTGATCTCTGGAAAAGAAAAGAAATATTCCATACAGGTTTGCAGTGCTTTCAAATGAAGCGGCCGAACTATTTTTTTGTTGGTGTTCATAAGCAGCCTGATGATGTAATCACCCGGTGATGAAGGATAAGTTTCGCACAATTCATCTTTGTCGGCAGCGCAAATATCTATCTGACAAACCGGTATCCGGTTTTTGATCAATGCCATGAATGAACGTGCAAAATCGCTGTAACCAGTATACAAATAACTAGCAGCCACTGAATCTTCAGCGCGGCTTAGCTTCCATGCCCATTTATACAAAGTAGTTACATCGCGGGGCACACAAAACGGCCGTAACGAAATAGATAATGAAGAAGGAAGAAAGTGTTTGGTATAAACTACTTCTTTCCTTGCCGACATACTGGTAGAAGCGAAGAACCCATCTGCCTGGCTGGTAACACCTGGCTTATAGCAAGCTATTTCCATATTTGAAAAATTTAAGCTCCCGGATTTTAAACCGGGAGCTGTAAGTGCCTAACCAGAGCCTTCGTGTAAACTTTGAAAAAAAATTGAGGCGCAGCAACCGATAACTATTTTGTGCTACCTGTTTTAAGTAACACTTGATTATAAACAACGTGACAATGCAGTACGACAACAAAAAAAACAGAAAACTTTTCGATTTAGTAATCCCCCTGTAGAAGGCGATACATAGAATCACTTAGGCCATTGCGTTACCGGTTAGGAATTCTTTGGTATACGAAAGATATTGAGGTGAGAATTTATTGTAATATATAACGTTTTTATGTAATCGCAAACTGATATGTGTTGGATTTTATTGATCAGGATAAATTTACTCAACATCATATGATAAAATATTTAAATCAATAGGAAGAATGATTACACATCAGCCAAAGGTAAGGCAGTAACATGCCCGATAATGATCAGGGCCGGATGTGTAATATGTTTTTCTGCTGCTATTTGCGGAAGATCTTTTACCAGGCCTTTCGCCAGTTTGTTATAGGGCAATGAAGCATAATGTATAATGGCTGCAGGCATATCGCCGCATCCTTTTTCAATATAGGTATTGGCTATTTCGGCAAGTTTTTTCATGCCCATATAAATCACCACTGTGGCTTTGCTTTGTATGGCCAGTTGCAGATCGGCCGATAATGAACCATCTTTTTTTGTTCCGGTTACCACCCAAATACTTTCACTGATATTGCGAAATGTGAGTGGTATATCGTACAAACCACTTGCCTGCATGCTGGTGATGCCTGGAATATAGGTAGTACGAATGCCGTGCTCGCGTGCATATAAAATTTCTTCAAAGCCCCTTCCGAAAATAAACGGGTCGCCGCCCTTGAGGCGTAATACCTTTCCTTTTTCAAATGCTTTTTCGCGAATCAATTCATGAATATGTTCCTGGGGGGTATATTCGCCGTAGGGTAATTTGCCCACATATATGTGTTCGCAATCGGGTTTTGTATAACCGAGTAAAGTTTTATTCACCAGGTTATCGTACAAAACCACCGGCACTTCCTGTAATATGCGATAAGCTTTCAGCGTGATCATGTCAGGATCACCAGGCCCCGCGCCGGCTACAATCAGTTCGGGTTGAATATTGGAGGAGCTCACAATCGTAAATTTAAAATTGCTGATTTAGTGATTTCGGGATTTTGAGATTTAATTAGCGTTTAGCAATGGAAGAAATCGCAAAATCTCTAAATCCCAAAATTCCAAGATGCAAAGTTATTCACCGGCGTGCAGGTTCAGCTTTTCTGTATCAAGAACACGAATACTTTTTCCTGATAATTCAAGAGAACCTTCCTGTACCAGTTCATTCATGATGCGAAAAACGGTTTCGTAAGTGGTACCGGTATAGGAGGCAAGGTCCTGGCGGCTCAGCGTTAAATCGATAAATCCTTCTTCGGTGGTGCCAAATTTTGCGTGAAAATTCAACAATGCCTGGGCAATTCTACCTTTTACCGGCATATGCGCCAGGTTGCGCATCTTTTTTTCCGACTCCTTCAGCTCCCCGGCAAAGAACATCATCAGTTCGTACAGGAACTGGTAATTTACTTTCAGGGTCGATTGAAAAAAGTCGAGGTCTATAAAACATACTTCCGAAGGTTCAAGGGCGGTTGCCGAAACAGGATAATATATATCATTACCTAAACCGCGATGTCCCAGAATGGCGCCATTCTTTGCCACCCGAACGATCAGTTCCTTATCATCGGTCCATTTTTTATGCACCTTAAATGTTCCCTTATATATAAAGTAGATGCCGGTAACCTGACTTCCTTCGGTAAACAGCATTTCGCCTTTGTTTACATGAAAGCTCTGGCGGTATATATCAATAGCAGGCAACCAGTCTTTTGAACAGAGCCTGCACAAAAAGCAGCTTTTCAGATCACAACCATTTTTATTTTTTTTCACGCTTCAAATATATATGTAAAATAATTTAATATAATCTTTCAAAGATACCCACATTTTGCAAAATCGGTATAGTGCAACTTATTATTAACTACGAGTTTGCACAAATTAAAATTTGACTTAAAAACCTAAATATTTACACATTATTAAAATAAATATATGAGCAATGTCAGGTTTATATGTAAAAATAATAATAAAAAGGCCGTATTTTTATTACACAGATCACAAAACAACGGTTAATTTTTTAAGGAATTGCCAACTTGATATTACATGTGATTTATTTTAATATTAACGATTGCTGCGAAAATTTAATCCAGATCAAAAAACGCAGAATATGAAAATAGTAGTTATTGGCAATGGAATGGTGGGTTATAAGTTTTGTGAAAAACTAACTGCCAAAGCCCGGCCGGGTCAATTTGAGATTGTTGTTTTTGGCGAAGAAACCCGCCCCGCTTACGATCGCGTTCACCTGAGTGAGTATTTTGCCGGTAAAACTGCCGACGATCTTACCATGGCGCCTATTGAATGGTATGCTGAAAATAATATCCGCCTGTACCTGGGCGATCCGGTTCAGCATATCGACCGGGCCCAAAAAACGATTCGTTCGCACCACGGTTTGGTTGAATCGTACGATTACCTCATTCTTGCAACGGGTTCTGCCGCCTTTGTTCCGCCAATCCCCGGCGTTGAAAAAGAAGGAGTATTTATATATCGCACCATCGAAGACCTTGAACTGATGACGGCCCACGCCAAAAAAGCAACTACCGGCGCAGTAATAGGTGGTGGTTTGCTGGGGCTCGAGGCTGCCAAGGCCATGATCGATTTGGGTGTTACCAATACCCATGTAATTGAATTTGCCCCCCGTTTAATGCCCCGTCAGATTGATGACGCCGGCTCAAACATTCTTAAAAACAAGCTCGAAGCGCTGGGACTTTCCATTCACACCAGCAAAAACACCGCAGAAATTTTAGGCGAACAATATATTACCGGCATGCGGTTCAATGATGAAAGCAAGCTCGATGTAGATATGCTGGTGATTTCGGCCGGTATTAAACCGCGCGACGAGTTGGCGAAACAAGCCGACCTGCAAACAGGCAACCGCGGCGGTATTATCGTAAATGATAAACTGCAAACGAACGATCAGCACATTTTTGCCATCGGCGAATGTGCATTATATAATGGTATGATCTATGGCCTCGTAGCCCCCGGTTACGAAATGGCCGATGTGGTAGCTTCTAATTTAACCGGTGGTGATAAATTATTTACCGGTTACGATATGAGCACCAAGCTGAAGCTGATTGGTGTTGATGTGGCCAGCTTTGGCGATCCTTTTGTACCTGCATCCGAAGGCCGTAGTATAGTGCTCGAAGACAGGATGAAAGGTGTGTACAAGCGCATTAATATTTCGCCCGATGGAAAATATTTACTCGGGGGTGTGCTGGTAGGTGATGCAGATGCATACAACATGTTGCTGCAAACCGTAAAGAATAAAGTGGTATTGCCACCCAATCCCGAAGATGTAATACTTGGCTCTCGTGGCGGTTCAGCTGCTGAAGGCGGCGCCGGTGTATCGAGCCTGCCCGATGATGCTTTAATATGCAGTTGCGAAAGTGTAAGCAAGGGCGACATATGCAGTGCTGTATGTGATGGCAACGAAAGTATGGAAGCCATTAAAAAATGCACCAAAGCAGGTACAGGTTGCGGTGGCTGTGTGCCGATGGTAAAAGACCTGATCACTCATACGCTGAAGTCGCAGGGTAAATATGTACGCAACGTTATATGCGAACATTTTAATTACAGCCGCCAGGAATTATACGACCTGATAAAAGTTCATAAACTGATGACCTTCGATGAAGTACTCAATAAACTGGGTGCCGGCGATGGTTGTGAATTATGTAAACCACCGGTAGCATCTATTTTGGCAAGTTTGTGGAACGAAATGATCCTGGCCAAAGGAAACGATACCGCACAGGACAGCAATGACCGCTTTTTGGCGAATATTCAAAAAGGTGGTACGTACTCAGTGGTGCCCCGCATACCCGGTGGAGAGATCACTCCCGAGAAACTGATCGTAATAGGACAGGTTGCTCAAAAATATAATCTCTATACAAAAATAACCGGCGGTCAGCGCATCGATCTTTTTGGCGCTCACCTGAACGATTTACCTGAAATATGGGCTGAACTGATTGCAGCCGGTTTTGAAAGCGGTCATGCTTATGGTAAAGCATTGCGTACCGTTAAAAGTTGTGTGGGAAGCACCTGGTGCCGTTTTGGCCTGCACGACAGCGTTAGTTTTGCCATTCAGATCGAAGAGCGCTATCGCGGATTACGGGCTCCCCATAAAATTAAATCGGCTGTTTCGGGTTGTATACGCGAATGTGCCGAAGCACAAAGCAAAGACTTTGGTATAATCGCCACCGAAAAAGGCTGGAACCTGTATGTGTGCGGTAATGGCGGATCAAAGCCACAACACGCTTTGTTGCTGGCTACCGACCTTGATTCAGAAACCTGTATAAAATATATCGACCGATTTTTGATGTTCTATATCAAAACTGCCGATCCGTTAACACGTACGGCTACCTGGCTGAACAAAATGGAAGGTGGTATCGATTACCTGCGCAACGTAGTGGTAAATGATAGTTTGGGATTGGCCGCGCAGCTCGAAGCAGAAATGCAACTATTGGTCGACAATTATAAATGCGAATGGAAAGAAGCGGTAGAGAATCCTGAAATACGCAAACGCTTTACTCACTTTGTGAATGCGCCTGAAGAAAAAGATCCATCGGTGAAGTTTGATCCCATGCGCGAACAGAAGAGAGCGAAAGAGTGGAAGTAACTAAAAAGCAATAGGCAATTAGCAATAAGCAATTGCCTGGGTTTTATGATGGTTGAAATGAATTTGAGTTTTTAAAGTTTAGCGACATTTGCCTATTGCCCATTGCCAATTGAACCGTAATCCTTCTCTGATATAACTAAAACACTCTCATTAATATTTAACCTGTTTGTCTGTAACAGCAAACGGTTGAATGCCGCATTACTAACGATTGCTTGCCTGCATTAAAAATGCAGCGGGTTTTTATTTCCCCCATTTAATTGCCATTGAAAAAAGTGATCAGCGAAGGCTGAAACAGAAATTTTTTGCCAAATCAATGTACATGCTATGATTCAAGAAAAAGTATTTACCTGGTTTTTAGCCTGCCGTACAACAGATGTACCCGAAAACGGTGGTGTATGTGTAAAGTATCAGGATGAGCAGATAGCGCTGTTCAATTTTAGCCGCCGCAAAGAGTGGTATGCTACCCAGAATATGTGCCCACACCGCCAGCAAATGGCGCTTAGCCGTGGTTTGATCGGTACACAAAACAGTGAACCGAAAGTGGCTTGTCCGTTTCACAAAAAAACTTTTTCACTCGCTACCGGAAAGTGTTTGAATGGCGATGAATGCGACATAAAAACATATCCTGTAAAAATAGAAAACGACTGGGTGTATATAGGAGTAGAAAATGTTGAATAATGAATGCTGAATTTTGAATATTGAAGTTGTTTTTACTTCATCATTCATAGTTCTTCGGTTCGATATTCGATATTTTAAGATGATGATTGCCTGCTTATGACCTCTAACAGATTGCTGCTTTGCTTAACCCGATTGTTAAATTAAAACCAAACACTGAATGACAAAATT
Source organism: Niastella sp. sgz303648 (assembly GCF_059587045.1). Lineage (NCBI taxonomy): Bacteria > Pseudomonadati > Bacteroidota > Chitinophagia > Chitinophagales > Chitinophagaceae > Niastella > Niastella sp. sgz303648. Next base: position 86,846 of record NZ_JCAPSW010000018.1, read on the forward strand.
GACAACCAACCAAAACAAAGCCAATTAAAAAACCCCGGCAGATGGCAGTCTGGCCGGGGCGAAGCAAATTCTAAAATGAATGAATCATCATCATCTTAAAACCAAAACAAAAGTATGAAGGAAAAATTAATTTTCATGGGGCTGTTAGGAATTGTGTTTATGGGAAACCCTTTTAAAGGTGTTGCTCAATTTTCTTTACTGGGGCAATTAAGAACGCGTACCGAAATGCGCGACGGGTATGGTACGTTGAATACCAAAGGGTCGTCAAAAGCATTATTCACTTCACAACGGGCGCGTTTGACATTTGGCTATAAATGGGACCGGGTAAATTTTAACGTATCTGTTCAGGATGTGCGTGTGTGGGGCCAGGACGCTTCTACCATTAATAATGCCGATGGCAACCGGTTAATGGTACATGAAGCCTGGGCCGAGGTAACGCTGATGAATGTGGCCGATACCACTATCAAAACAAAAGGTATTGATAACCTTTCTTTTAAAATAGGCCGTCAGGCTTTAATATATGATGATGTTCGTTTGCTGGGCGACCTCGACTGGCTGCAACAGGCGCGCCGCCACGATGCCTTGCTGGTTAAGGCAATGCACCATGGCTGGCAGGTTGACCTGGGAGTAGGTTTTAATCAAAATAGCGATGCAGCTGGTGTAACAGGAACCTATTATACAGCCGGCAACGTGCCTCCCTATGTTACCAATTCGCTCGGTGTTCTGGTAGCAACCCCCGCTGGCTTAATACCCCTTTCGACCAATGGCACCATGGGCGCAAAAAGTAGTTTGACGGGTACACCGGTGCTGGCCAATACCGTAAGCACCAATGGTATGAACCAGCAATATAAGTCCATGCAAATGTTGTATGTAAGCCGCAAGTTCGGTCAAACAAAATTTGCCGGTCTTTTCTTTAAAGATGACTTTTCAAAATACCGTCTTGATTCTGTTGGTGGTGCATCATCCGGTTATGTATTCGGCAGAAGATATGATGTAAAAGGTGTTAACAGCCGGCTTACCTATGGCATGATGATCAATGGTACTATAGGTAATGCATCGGGTTTAAAGAAAGCATGGCAGGTAGGCGCCTATTTCCAGAGCGGCAAAGACAGAGATGGGAAAAGCCTGAAGGCTTCGCATTATACCGCTTCGCTTATGTTACAAAAAGGCAAGTTCAGCTTTGGTCCGGGATATGATTATTTATCAGGTAACGATCCCAATACAGCAGCTACCGACAACCACCGCTTTGATCCCCTGTACGGAACACCGCATAAACATTGGGGATATATGGATTATTATTATGTAGCAACCGGTGCACCGGTAGGCGGCCTGCAGGATGCTTACTTTAAAGTTAAGTACCAGTCGAATTTATTCTCATTATCGGCCGATGCACACAACTTCAGACTGGCTGAGAATGTAGTGAATGCAGCAGATGTCAATAAAGCAAATATTAAAAAAGATCTTGGATATGAGTTCGATTTTATAGCCAACTATTCACTGAACAAGTTTACTACGCTGGAACTCGGTTATTCTTTTATGCTGGCGAACAACAGCACAGAGTATGTTAAAAGAACGACCATGGACCAAACCAATCAGCGGCCTACATGGGCTTACCTGATGATTAACATTCGTCCTGATTTCTTTTTCACAAAACCAGTGGCAATTAAACAATAACGCTATTAAAATCAACCAACATGAACACGCTTTTTCATAAATCAAAAATATTCTTAATAACGCTCGCTGTATTGATCGTTTCGAGTTCGTATGTACAGCATGCGTCGTATAAACCAAAGCCAACCAAAGTAATTAAGCTGGGCTTTATTCCCTTAACCGATTGCGCTCCCCTGGTTATAGCAAAAGAAATGGGTTTTTTTCAGAAATACGGTTTAGATGTGCAGGTAACGAAAGAAGCGTCATGGGCCAATGTGCGTGATAAAATATTGAACGGTGAGCTCGATGGTGCGCATTGTTTGTTTTCGATGCCGTTTTCGGTATACGAAGGCATCGGCGGTAAAGCCGGTTCCGAAATGCGCATTGCCATGATGTTGAATAATAATGGCCAGGCGATTACGCTCTCAAAGGACTTTTGCGGTTTGGTTGGGTTCAAAGAAATTAAAAAAGTTGCAGCAGCAGTGAAGTCTGTACAGTCGCGCAAAGAGGTAACTTTTGCCATGACCTTTCCCGGCGGCACACACGATATCTGGTTAAGAACATGGCTGGCCGCCTGTGGTGTTAATTCGAAATCAGTAGGCATTATCACCATTCCTCCTCCGCAAATGGTGGCTAACATGCGTGTTGATAACATGGAAGGTTATTGCGTAGGCGAGCCCTGGAACGGTGTTGCAGCTGCACAAAACATTGGTTTTACTCATATCGCTACACAGGATATCTGGAAGAACCATCCCGAAAAAGCGCTGGTGGTAAATAAAGCATTTGCCGAAGGCAGCCGCGAAGACCTGAAAAAAGTAATGATGGCTATTCTCGAAGCCTGCAAATGGCTCGATAATATGGGTAACCGTAAAAAAGCAGCAGCTATTCTGTCGCGCCCTAATTACGTGAATGCACCGGTAACAGTGCTCGAAGCCCGTTTGATGGGCAGCACCGACCTCGGTTGCGATTTAGGTGTGCAGAAGTATAAAGATGATTACATGTTGTTCCATAACAATGGGTTTGTAAATGCACCGCGCAAAGCACATGGTATTTGGTTTTTGTCGCAATATGTTCGCTTTGGATACATTGGTGCATTACCTGCCAATTATAAAGAAATTGTTGATAATATAATAATGGATGACCTGTATGCAGAAGTGGCAAAGAGCATGAACATTCCCATTCCTGCAGATGATATGAAACCATTTAAGTTGAATATTGAGTCTGTAACATTCGACCCCAATAATCCGAAAGCATACATCGCTGCTTCGCCAAAATAAGTAAACCCGATTATGTAACCATCAAAATTAAAAAAGATGAAAGCAAAAGCAATTAAAGTAGGTTGGTCGGTTTTGTATTTTGTTGCCGGCATGCTGTTGTTGCTGGGTTTGTGGGATATGATAGCGCGCATAACCAAAAACGAAATTCCATCGCCGTTGGCTACCTGGAGCGTGTTTAAAGAGGTTATGCATAATCCGTTTCAAAACGATCCTGATTATAAAGGAATAGGTACAAAACTGTTAAGTTCCCTGGCAAGGGTAGGCATTGGTTTTGGATTGGGCAGTTTAATCGCCATCCCGCTTGGATTTATCATGGGTTCAAGCAAAACCATTATGAATATCATCAATCCCATTGTGCAAATATTAAGGCCGGTGTCACCACTGGCCTGGTTTCCTTTGGGCCTGGCCATTTTTCAGGATTCGCCTAAAGCAAGCATATTTATGATATTCATTTGTTGCTTGTGGCCAACGCTCATCAATACTTCATTTGGAGCGTCAAGCATTCCGCAGGATCATAAAAATGTAGGTAAAGCCTTTGGTTTTTCGGTTTGGAAATATATAACGAAGATCATGTTGCCTTATAGCCTGCCGCACATTTTCACCGGGTTGCGGTTGTCGATAGGCGTGGCCTGGATGGTAATTGTTGCCGGTGAAATGTTATCGGGCGGCATCGGGTTAGGCTATTTTGTTTGGGAAGAAGGGTTCAACGGAGGCAGCGTGGCAAAAATTCTGGTTGCCATTCTGATCATCGGAGCAGTAGGATTGGTGCTTGATAAAATGTTTACCGGGCTGCAAAAGCGGTTCACGTATGTTGTTTAATCACCAACAATATTCAAAGGCATCCGATGGCTGTGTTGAGCATATTATCTCTGCGGAAAAACCCATCGGATGCCTGGAACAGGCAAAAGCAAATAACTTTTAACGTTTAAAACCTGACACAAAATGAACACAGCACCCAGCCAAATAGCCACAAAAAATATTGCCGACTCCATTCTGGAGCCGGTATTAACGCCGTCAACGGCCATTGATATCAAAAACGTTACGGTTAGTTTTAAAACACCGAAAGGCACTTATACTGCCGTGAAAGAAATTTCACTCACGGTACAAAAAGGCGAGATCATCAGTTTGATTGGTCACTCGGGTTGTGGTAAATCAACCTTAATGGGCACCATCAGCGGTATGGTTAAACCTTCAGGCGGTACCGTAATAGCCAATGGTAAAAGCGTAAGTGGCCCGGGGCCCGACAGAGGCATTGTTTTTCAGAATTATTCCCTGTTGCCCTGGTTATCGGTATACCGAAATATTTATGAAGCAGTTGATAGTGCTTTAAAAGATATGTCGAAGGCAGAAAAGAGAGCCCTTGTTGAACGCAATCTGAAAATGGTGCATTTGTGGGAACATAAAGATAAACTGCCCGGCCAGCTTTCGGGTGGTATGAAACAACGGGTGGCCATTGCGCGGGCATTTGCCATTAATCCCAGCATCCTGTTGCTCGATGAACCTTTCGGTGCATTGGATGCCCTGACCAAAAGCAATATGCACGTTGAGTTATTGAAACTGTGGAACCTCGATAACCGCGAAAAAACCATTGTAATGGTAACGCATGATATTGAGGAAGCCATCTTTTTAAGCGACAGGGTAGTGGTGATGAACAACGGTCCTGCCGCTACTATTAAAGAAATCGTTCCTGTTCCATTGGAGCGGCCGCGCAACAAAAAAGACATTGTGCACGATCCGGTGTATATGAGCATTCACGACAAATTACTGAACCTGCTGATTGATAAGTTTTCGATAAATGATATAAAAGAATAACAGAAACCAAACTAACTAAAACAACAAATTTTTAAACCGCATAATTTCTGAAGTATGAGTCAACCGCTTGCTAAGCTGAACATTTTTTCGGGTAAAGGAATACAGATGCGTACCTTCCATATTACCTGGCTTACCTTTTTCTTTTGCTTTTTCGGATGGTTTGGTATTGCACCGCTGATGCCGCTTGTGCGCGAACAATTGCATTTAACAAAAGAACAGGTAGGTAATATTACCATTGCATCTGTATCGGCTACCATTATAGCGCGGTTGATCATTGGCCGCTTATGCGATACCCTGGGTCCCAGATTGTCGTACACTATTTTGCTGATTATTGGCGCAATTCCGGTTATATGTATCGGGTTTGCCCATAGCTACGAAAGCTTTTTACTGTTCCGTCTTATTATCGGTATCATAGGCGCTTCGTTTGTAATAACCCAGTTTCATACTTCAGTAATGTTTGCCCCCAATGTGGTAGGTACTGCCAATGCCGTTGCCGGCGGATGGGGTAACCTGGGTGGCGGTGTTACCAACCTGGTAATGCCTTTAATTGCTGCCGCATTTGTTGGATTAGGTTATATCGACAAAGCCAATTCATGGAGAATCGCCATGGTAGTGCCCGGCACTATTTTATTGATTATGTCATTTGTTTACTACCGGTTTACGAAAGATACGCCTGCCGGTAACTATAATGAAATTAAACGCCAGGCGAAGGAAAAGAAGAAAGGCACTTTTGTAATGGCTTTAAAGGATTACAGAACCTGGATACTGGCTGTTGCTTATGCCGCCTGTTTTGGGATTGAAATTACCGTTGACAACGTTGCGGCTACTTACTTCGTCGACAATTTTAAGGCTACCATTATTATGGCAGGTGCACTGGCCAGCGTTTTTGGTTTTATGAACCTGTTTGCCCGCGCCCTCGGCGGTATCATCAGCGATAAAGTAGGCAAAGCCTATGGCCTGCGTGGAAAAGGCTTATTGCTGGCCGGTTTTCTGGTAATGGAAGGCATGGGCATTATACTGTTTGCCAATGCAGGTACCTTAACCATGGCCATTGTTTCGATGTTGTTATTTGCCCTGTTTTTGAAAATGGCTAACGGCGGAACCTATTCGATAGTTCCATTTGTAAATAAAGATGCTATTGGAAGCGTTGCCGGTATTGTGGGCGCCGGTGGAAATATTGGCGCCATGCTGGTAGGCTTTTTATTCAAATCGAAAAACATCACCTATGCCCAGGCCTTTTATTATATAGGTATTGGCGTTGCGGTGGTTGGCGTGCTGGTTTTGTTAACCCATTTACGTAACGCGCAGAAATCAGAAACTGCTACGGAAATGAAAGACGAAGCAGCGTTGGCAAGAGCATAAGTTTTAAACAGATGAATATTGAATAATGAATGTAGAATGTCGAAGGAAATACAGAAGGAATTAAGAATTAAAAATAAGAAATGTTAAATGAAAAAGTGAAAGACGAATACAAAAACGCTATACTTCGGCATTCAAAATTCAACATTCGATATTCAATATTTTCTTAGGGTCCGTATCTAATAAGTATAATCATGAGTAATGTAAATTCCGGTTCGGTTACCACCACGTGCTGTTATTGCGGCGTAGGATGCGGCGTGGTAGTGAATAAAGATAAAAAAGGGAATATTTCGGTAGAAGGCGATAAGCAACACCCGGTTAATAAAGGCATGCTTTGCAGTAAAGGCCTGAACCTGCATTATACCATAAATGATAAAAGCGACAGGTTATTGTATCCGCAGATGCGCTACAATAAAAACATGCCCCTGCAACGTGTATCGTGGGATGAAGCTTTTGACCGTACTGCCGCAGTATTTAAAACATTTATCAAAAAGTATGGCCCCGATTCTGTGGCTTTTTATGTATCGGGACAATGCTTAACGGAAGAATATTATGTTATCAATAAACTGATTAAAGGATTTATCGGCAGCAATAACATTGACACCAACTCGCGTTTATGTATGAGCAGTGCAGTGGTTGGTTACAAAATGTCGCTGGGCGAAGACAGTGTGCCTGTTTGTTACGATGATATAGAGCAGGCAGATTGCTTTTTTGTAACCGGCGCTAATCCTGCCTGGTGCCATCCCATCATATGGCGGCGGGTTGAGGCGCACAAAGCTGCCAACCCAAATGTAAAGATCATCGTTGCCGATCCGCGTAAAACCGATACCTGTTCCCTGGCCGATGTGCATTTGCAACTGAACCCCGGCACTGATATTACCTTAAATCATGCCATAGGAAGAGTATTGATAGAGAACGGTGATATCGATGTTGATTTTATAAAGAACCATACCGAAGGTTTTGAAAAGTATAAAGAGATCGTTTTTAAAAGAACACTGCAGGAAGCGGCTGAAATTTGCGGTGTAAGTGAAGACCTGATTCGCCTGGCCGCACACCATATAGGCAATGCCAAAGGATTTTTGAGCATGTGGACGATGGGTTTGAACCAAAGCGCCGTTGGTGTAAATAAAAATCTGAGTTTGATTAACCTGAACCTGATCACTGGCCATATTGGCAAACCCGGTTCAGGTCCGTTTTCATTAACCGGTCAGCCCAACGCCATGGGCGGCCGCGAAGTAGGTGGCCTGGCCAATATGTTGCCGGCGCACCGTAATCTCGCCGATCCCAAACACCGCGCCGAAGTACAGCAATTCTGGGGCGGTACCCATATTTCAGAAAAGGCAGGATTAACTGCCACCGAAATGTTCGATGCTTTGAACGACGGCCGTTTAAAAGCCATCTGGGTCATTTGTACCAATCCGTTAGTGAGTTTGCCCAATGTACGCGTGGCCGAAGAAGGATTGAAGAAAGCAAAGTTTGTGGTAGTGCAGGATATCAGCACCCGCCCCGAAACCCTGAAGTATGCCGATGTGATTTTGCCTGCCGCCACCTGGACGGAGAAGGAGGGCACCATGACCAATTCGGAACGACGTATTGCTTACCTGAATAAAGTTGTTGATGCACCCGGTGAAGCATTGCCGGATGCAGAGATCATTTGCCGCTTTGCCCAAAAAATGGGTTTTCATGGTTTTGATTTTCCCAATGCTTCGGCCATTTATGATGAACATGCACGGCTGACAGCAGGCACCAATATTGACATTAGTGGTTTAAGCTATAGTACAATTCAGGCTAAAAAAACAGTACAATGGCCGTTTCCCGAAGGGGAAACCGGCCACGGTACTGCGAGATTGTTTACCAACAAAAAATTTTATACCCCTTCAACCAAAGCCGTCATTCATCCGGTTCCCGATGATATTACCAGTGAAAAGCCCGATGGTGATTTCCCGTTTATACTAACTACCGGCCGTATACGCGATCAGTGGCATACCATGGCCAAAACCGGTAAAGTAAATAAGCTGAAGCAGCATATTCAGCAGGCATTTCTCGAAATACATCCCGAAGATGCCCGCCGCCTGCATTTGAAAGACGGCGATATAGCTGTAGTGAGTTCGCGCAGGGGAGAAGTACGGGTTAAGGCAAGCGTTTCGGCTTCTATCAAACGCGGCGTTGTGTTTTTGCCCATGCACTGGGGAAAGATCTTAAATAACGATCTCAACCGCGCCAATAATGTTACCAGTGCTTTGATTGACCCTATATCGAAAGAGCCTGATTTTAAATTCTGTGCGGTACAGGTGCAGCCGTATAAAAAGCCCCGCCAGCGCATTGTGATCATTGGCGCCGGCGCCGGTGCATTCGGTTTTGTGAAATCGTACCGCGAACTGAACCGCGAAGATGAATTGGTGATCTTCAGCAAAGAGAACTTTCCATTTTATAATCGCGTTATGCTGCCCGATTATATCAGCGGTGTACAAAGCTGGGAGCAGTTAATTAAAATGAAGGAATCGGAAGAGTCTGGTTATAATATCCGTTTATATAAAGGAGTAAGCATTGAAAAGATCGATCGCGAAAATAAATGTGTTACCGATTCAACCGGGCGCACAACCTATTACGATGTGCTGATCATGGCCACCGGTAGCCGGGCCGCAGTTCCCCGCAATGTGCCTTCGCTGAAAGGGATCTTTACCATGCGCAGCCGTACCGATGCCGATGAATTTAAAAAACATGTACCTGCCGATGGACATGTAGTTATTGTTGGGGGTGGTTTGCTGGGTCTTGAAATGGCTGCGTCTTTGCGTGAAGTTGGTATACGAATTACCATTGTGCAACGTATTTCGCGCTTCCTAGACCGTCAGCTCGATCCCCTGGGTAGCCAGTTACTGCACGAAGAAATGGTAGATCAGCACTGCGATATTTATTACGACGATGAAGTGCAGTTGTTTTATGGTCGTACTGAATTAACGGGTATTCGTTTAAAAAGCGGAAAGCAAATTGATTGCAACGCCCTTGTAATTGCCATTGGCACCGTGCCGAATATTGAACTGGCCAAAGAAACCGGTTTGCATTGTCAGCGTGGCGTAATTGTGAACGAAAGACTGCAAACAAGCGATCCCAATATATTCGCCATTGGCGAAATAGCCGAATTTGAAGGCACATTGTATGGTATTACCGCAGCGGCAGAGCAACAGGCGCATGTGGTAGCCCGTTTTCTGCAGGGCGATATTGCCAGCTATTACGGCGGCAGTTTGTTCATGAACATTATCAAAATTCATGGGTTTGATCTGTGCAGCATAGGTATACCCGAATGCCCCAATGAACAGGATTACGAAGAGATCATCTTTTTGGATAAAGCAAAACGGTATTATAAGAAATGTATTATACACCAGGACCGGTTGGTAGGTGCCATTTTAATTGGTGATAAAAGCGAGTTCCAGGAATTCAGGGAACTGATTGCCAATAAAATTGAGCTGAATGAAAAAAGGTTACAGTTGTTGCGCAGTGGAAAAAAGGCCGATCCTGTATTAGGGAAGCTGGTATGCAGTTGCAATAACGTAGGCAGTGAAAATTTGAAGATGAAAATCAATGAAGGCTGCACCGACTTTAAACAGTTATGTTCAGTAACCGGCGCCGGAACAGGTTGCGGTTCGTGCCGGCCCGAAGTGCAAAGGATCTTAGAGGAAACCCTGAATACGGTCAATGGTGAATGGTCAATGGTGAATAGATAAATGTTGATTGACAGATGGCTGGATTGTTTAATGGTTTGATGGCTGGGTGTCTGAATTTTAAGGTTGTTGATAATTGGCGGACTGTTGGATTCGCGGAAATAACCATCAAACAATAAAACCATCGAACCATTTAATTAGAGTGCTTAAAAACTTAGAATTTAAATGAGGAAGTATCATCATATAAAAATAAACCTGCCCGGTGGCATCGTAGCTGCCGGTGATTTGTATGCCTGGATGGAAGCTGCTGAAAGATGCGGAGTAGAGCAGGTGCAGTTTGGCAACCGTCAGCAAATGTATTGCCGGGCCGATAATGCCAATGTAAAGGAGTTTTTGAAAGAGCTCGATCAGCTGGGTGTTTTTTACGAAGCCAGCCGCGATGAGCATCCGAACATTCTTACTTCGTATGTGGCGGAAGATGTATTTCAGAATGCCAACTGGTTAAGCGAAGGCGTGTATAAAGATATTCTGCAGTTGTTCGATTTCAGGCCAAAAATAAAAATAAGTCTGGTAGATGCCAATCAGTCGTTCATACCCTTCTTTACCGGTAACCTCAATTTTGTTTCATCGCCGGTGAACAACTATTGGTATTTGTACATCCGGTTTCCGAAAACCACCATTATATATTGCTGGAAAGGTTTGATTTATTCAGATGATATTCCCCGTATAAGCCGGCTGTTAGAGGAAATGATTGTGGCCAATAAAACGCTCACCGACGGCGATGCTTTGTATAACATGGTGCACAGCCGGGAGAATTTTATAACGCAACCGGTTACTGCCGAATTAAGTTTGCCCGATTTTGCTTTGCCCTATTACGAAGGGTTTAACCGCTATGGCGAAAAAACATGGCTGGGTATTTACCGCCGTGATGAATGTTTTCCTGTTTCGTTTTTGAAAGATATTGCCTCGTTGTGTTTGAAAACCAAAGTAGGACAATTGTATACCACGCCGTGGAAATCGCTGATCGTAAAAGGTATTGCACAAAACGATCGTAAGGCCTGGGAGTATGTACTGAGCAAATACCGTATCAACGTGCATCATGCCGCCAATGAGCTCAACTGGCAGGTAGAAGATCTGAATGAAGAAGGTTTGAATCTGAAACGATATATCATTCGTCAGTTTGATAAGGACGATGTGCGTACGCACGGACTTTGTTTTGCCATCAAAACAAAATTGCAATCGGGTTTGTTCGGATTGTTTGGCGCTGTTGTGATCAGCAAACAGCACAATTCGAGCCGTAATAAAAGTGCGGCCATGAACCGGTATGATATTTTATACACCAAAGATTTTAATCCCAATTCAAGGGAATATATTTTGTTTCGCAAGGGCGTGCAGAAGGAAGAGCTGGGCACTTACCTTATTTCGTTGTGCAAATATTTTTACGAACTCACTACCGAAGCCGATAAAGTGTTGCACAGCGTATACAGGCAGGAGATAGTGCAGGACACGTCGGTAAAAACTTCGGCGAAGCAACCTGTGCTGCACCAGTGCAAGCATTGCTTTACGGTATACGACGAACAGTATGGCGATCCTGCCAATAATATTGTCGCCGGTACATCTTTTGAGCAGTTGCCTCAAAGCTATCATTGCCCTGTGTGCGAAGCAAACAAAGATGATTTTGAGTTGTTGGAAACCGAAGCGATTAAAGTATAGCTGTTAATAGATTTCTACGCTCTACGGAACTGCAAGTTCCGTAGTATCATTATTTAATTCGCTATGCTCTGCGGGACTTGCAGCCCCGCCGTATTATTTTGTGGCCTTCGGCCACTTTAATTCGTTGCCAAAGGCAACAGCATATAACTTCGGGACTGCAAGTCCCGAAATGCAGTGGCAGACTATAAGTCCCGAAGATCACTGCCTGCTTTATTTGTCCCCTGAACAATTCTATCACCTTCTCAACTTTTAAACCTGTTAGCTTTTCAACTTCATCAACTTTTCAACATCTCACAACTTTTAACATTTTTTTTCTTTCCATGCTTGATCGTCGTTCGCGTGTTGGTGAAGGCTCAGACGCCTGCGCAATAGCTCAGGTGCGTAAATGCGAAGGCAGGTGCCCTGAACCTTGCCTGTCAGCCGAAGCTTTAGCGAAGGAGGGCGGTTTCAGCCTTGTTTGTTCACCATAAGCGTGTCGCTGAATCATTAAGTGCCTGTACCATAGCTTCAGCGCCATAGCACAGATGCGCAATCCTGGCATAAGGTAGATGCCATACGCCCTACGCTCTGCTTGTCTGCCGTTTGGGCGCTGAATCTTCTGCGCCAGAGCACGGGTGCCTTGAACCTTGCGCCTTGTACCTTTCTGTCTCGTTGCCTTTTTGCCTGCTTCCCTTATATTTGCTTCATGAAACCCACGATAACCATTGAATACTGTCCAAAATGCGGCTGGCTGCTGCGTGCGGCGTATATGGCGCAGGAATTATTAACTACATTTACAGACGAACTGCAGGGTGTGTTAATTCAACCCAGTGAAATAAGTGGCCGGTATATTATTTGCATAGGTGACCGGAAGATTTTTGACCGAAAAGAGGCCGGTGGTTTCCCCGAAATAAAAGAGTTGAAGCAAATGGTGCGCGATGTGGTGGCGCCGGGTAAAAGCCTGGGCCATGCAGATCGAAAAATACATGATTGATTTATCAATCCCTGAAAATTAATTATGGAAAATTTGTTAGGTGTAATATTATGTGGCGGCGAAAGCAGGCGCATGGGGGCTGATAAAGGCCTGTTGCCTATTCGTAATACGATATGGGCAAAACATATGCACGAAAAGCTGGCCATGTTTCATATACCCGTTGTATACTCGGTAAATCAGCAGCAGGTGCTTAATTATATTGAAGAAATTTCGCCCGAGCTGCTGGTGGTTGATAATGCCGAAGTGGAAGGTCCGTTAAAAGGCCTGCTGAGTGTGCACCAGCAATTTCCCGATAAAGATCTGTTGTTGCTTGCCTGCGATATGCTCGATCTTGATGCTATTACGATCGACAACCTGCTGCAGGAATACATCCGCGATAATCAATACGATTTTTATGTATACCAGGATGCTGATTTCGCCCAGCCGTTTTGTGGTTTATATACTCGTACCGGAATGGAAAAAGTTGCAGGCCGTATTATGATCGGCCGGTTAAAGAATTACAGTCTGCAGGCCATTCTCGACGAAGGCTGTACGCTTCGGTTACCCGTTCGCAGTCAGCACGTTTTCCGCAATTACAATTCCAATGCTGATATAGAAGCCTTTTTCGAGCACTAAAATATTGAATATCGAATTTTAAATGTAGAATGTCGAAGTAAGAACCCGTGTATTTGTCTTTCACTTTTACATTTAACATTCTTTATTTATCATTTTTCATTTCTTCTGTATTCACTTCTTCATTCAAAATTTAAAATTCAATATTCGATATTCATTTGCCGTTTTAACTCATCTTCTTCACAAGATTTCCTATAATTCTAACACCTCTCTCCACCTCATCGTTCCACGGCCGGCCATAGCCAATTCGTATATAATTGCTGTACTGATCGCGCATTGAAAATATTCGGCCGGGCGCTACCGATACCTGGTATTTCATCGCTTCCTGGTATAATTGAAATCCGTTCACTTTTTTATTCAGCTCAAGCCATAATACAAAACCACCCTGTGGCCGCGATACTTTGGTATCGGCCGGAAAATGATCGAGTATGCCCTGTACGAACCGCAATTGTTGTGTATGTAATGCGGTGCGTAATTTTTTAAGATGATAATCAAAACGACCGATGCTCAGGAAGTGCGCCATGGCGCATTGTGTTATAGTAACGCCGGTAATGGTATGCCGCATTTTTAAACGTATCAGTTGTTCTTTAAACCGGCCGGGGATCGTCCAGCCAATGCGATAGCCCGGCGCCAGCGATTTACTTATCGATGCACAATACAGCACCCATCCTTCTTTATCATACGTTTTGCAACAACGCGGACGGTGATGGCCAAAATACAGTTCGCCATAAATATCATCTTCAATAAGCGGAATGCGGTAGCGTGTGATCAGTTCAACCAGCGCTTTTTTATTTTCATCGGGCATACAGCAACCAAGCGGATTGTTAAAGCTGGGAACAAACACGCAGGCTTTGATGTTCGATTTTTTAATAGCCTTTTCAAGGTAATTAAGGTCGATGCCTGTTATGGTATCGGTTGGTATTTCAACCACGTTCAGCCCCAAACTTTCCATAACCTGAAATATGCCGAAGAAAGTAGGCGTTTCAATAGCAACGGTATCACCCGGGCGGGTTACTGCCTGTAGCGAAAGCGATAATGCCTCCATGCAACCTGCGGTGATTACTACATCGTTGGCATTTATTTTTCCACCCCAGTTAAATGCCAGTCGCGCTACCTGTTTACGCAAATCAACATTGCCCTGTATATCTTCATACTGAATACAGCTGGTGGCCGAATGGCGAAAAGCATGTACTATTGATTTATTCAGTTTGGCTGTGGGCAGCAATTCCATGGCAGGGGCTGCCATGGCCAGATTGGTTATATCGGCCGTGCTCATTTTTTTGAACACCATGGTTATCATTTCCTCAACGCTGATGCTGTCGGTGAGTGTTTCGGGTTTGGGCGAAGCGGGTAGCCCCGGAAAGCGTTTTTGATTGAACCGCACGTAGTAACCCGATTTAGGACGCGATTCGATCAATCCTTTTCCTTCGAGATAATAGTAAGCCTGAAAGGCGGTGCCCATGCTGATGCCATATTCTTCGCTAAGCATACGAACCGAAGGCAGCTTATCGCCGATCTTCAGTATTTCGTTATGGATCATTTTTTCCAATCCTTCGGCAATCTGCAGATATAAATGGTCGGAGCCATTTAGTTTATTTTTGAGCATGGGAATCTGATATAGTTAAAATTACGAAAATTTCAACTGATATTCGCGCAAAGCAGTTTATGGTTTGAGGTTTGTAGTTTGTGGTTCTTTCGGTGAATCATACTGTGCGATTTTGATGCTGTTACAATTTTTAGGTGCCGGGAGGTAATAATGATTTTCCAAAGCGCGGCAGCAACTACAAACCCCGTCCGACCGGGTCATCCGGGCGGGCATAAACTTCAAACCACAAACTATTTGTGCAATGTTTCAGTCTTCCCATCCGGAAACCCGATCAATGCCAGTTCGGCCATATTGATAAACAGGCCGTTTTCAACTACACCGGGAAAAGCATTGAGCTCGTAGGTTAATACATCGGCATGTTCGATGTGTTGAAAGGGACAATCCAGAATATAATTGCCATGATCGGTAACAAAGGGCTGATTACCATTCATTCGAAGAGTGGCTGCAATATTATAGGTTTCGCGCATGTGACGTTGCACCTGTTTCCATCCGAAAGGAATCACATCTAACGGTAATGGAAATTTGCCCAGCTGGTTCACCAGTTTGGTATGGTCGGCTATAATAAGCAACTCACGCGATGCAGCGGCTACCATTTTTTCCTGCAACAAGGCGCCGCCGCCGCCTTTTATTAACTGTAGTTGGGGGTCAATTTCATCGGCCCCGTCGATGGTAAGATCGATCCTGTCTACATCATTTAGATCGGCCAGGGGAATGTTTTGCTGTGCAGCCAGTGTGGCGGTTTTTTTTGATGTGGGAACGGCCCTGAAGAAGAGGCCATTTTTTACACGTTCACCCAGTTCGGCAATCAGCCAGTATACGGTAGATCCTGAACCTACTCCAATGGTCATATTATTCTGCACCAGTTGTGCCGCCTGTTTGGCAACCAGTTGTTTGATTTGTTCAGAAGAAAGCATATATGAAGTTAAAGGTTTCAGGTTACAAGTTGCAAGGTTCAGGGGGCCGCTACCGTTTTTTTACATATGTATATGTTTCATGCCCGGGAATCGGTTGGAACCTGAAACCTGTAACCTGTAACCTGCAACCTGCAACAGATTTTGCTACCCTCTCACCTTATAATTCTTAATCACAAACTCATCTTTAAACCCCAGTTTCAGATACAGGTCTTTTCCCATTTTTGATGCCTGTAATGTGGCGTGTGTAGCATTCGATTCAATTGATTTATTAAGAATGAATTTCATGATCTCTTCGGCAAATCCTTTTCTTCGCATATCGGGCACAACGCCTACGGCATGTATACCACTAACACTGCCGGTGTTGTATAAAATAGCAGTGCCGGCAGGTTGGCTTTCATAATAAGCTATAAAATAATGAATGTGCTGCAATGTGTGTAAAAGAATAGCGCTGCTGATGTGGTAGCCAAATGCCTGCTGAAACAGGCTCGTCCATAATTCAGCTTCCGCAGCTGTTGCTACTTCTTTATACTGTAAATTGTTTTTTAGTGCAAACGGCTGCTGCAGTTGTAACGACTTGCCGGCCTGTTCAGATACTTTCGGATATCCTTTGGCTTCAATCATTTCGTACGACTTACTGCCATAAATATCCCAGTACGGTAAATGAAACTTCGTTGAAGCCGCCGGAATAATTTTTAAACCGGCTTCCAATGAATGGGCAGTTATATCTTCATTAAACCACAACCGGTTGGGCCAATCCGAATCAGCCACATCACAGTAATGGTAAACCGGGTTACTGCGGTAAGCACCAAACGGTTGGGCTGCCGTTTTCCAAAGCGAGGTAAGGTTTTCGATATTCACCTGTACGGTATTCAATTCAGACATGTAATTTTTTTGAATGTTTTCAGCAATCAGTTTGTCAAAGAGCAAATTTACCGGCCAATAAGTTTTAATTGAACAATACAAAAATAATCTGCCGGTAAATGAGGTTTCAGCCATTTGTGGTGAGCCTTACCAAAAAATGTGGTGGGCTTCGGTAAAAGTTGGGGTGAATAGCCTCATCCTTGTGTCAACCATGTGCGAATCATGTGCGCTTCATTGGTAAAAGAGCTGTTTTGACACAAGGATCGCACATGGATCGCACAAGCATTACGCAAGGTTGGGAGAAGAATTACACAAGGTCAATTCGTTCCAGAGGGCGGGGCCAGGATCTTTTATTGCTGAATTTTGGGATTTTTAGATTTTGCGATTTCTTCCATAGCTACAACTCAATTAAATCTCAAAATCTCTAAATCAATAAATCGAAAAATCACTTTGCGGGGAGTTCCTGCTCAATCCGGTCTGAGCACCAGGCCGTGTGTTAAATTCCGAAATCGAAAAAAATAGATCTCTAAATCGCTTTCTGTGAAGATTCTCTCGTAAACAACTCCGTATCGAGTATTCTCGTTTCAAAATCGGTAACCGGGCGTTTGCTTTCGATGATTTGAATAAGCAATTCGGTTGCCGTTTGGCCCATGTCGAACGCCGGCTGGCGTATGGCAGATAATGGCGGGTTAAATAAATCGGCAATATTGGTATTGGTAAAACCGATGAGGGCAATATCGTCGGGCACTTTTTTGCCGGCGGCTTTCAGGGCCGTCATGCACGAAGTGGTAATGCGGTCGCTGGCGGTTACAAGGGCATCAGGTTTGTTGCCGGCGCTCAGCATTTTTCGAATCTCATCTTCTATTTCGGCGTAAATCATTCCACCATGGTAGCAGTAGTGGATCAGCTTTTCGTCGTAGGGAATGTTGTTCTTTTCCAGCGCATCGCGGTAACCCTTCAACCGTTCCCTGGTAATGCTCAGGTTGGCCGAATTGGTAATATGAGCAATTCGCCTGAAGCCTTTATTGATCAGGTGCTGGGTGGCGTCAAAAGATCCTTTTATATTATTGGCAGTTACTTTATGCGTATTGATCTCGTCGGTAATTCGGTCGAAGAACACCACGGGCAATCCTTTTTCGTGCAGCTGCTTCAGGTGCGAAAGGTCGGTGGTTTCGTTTGAGAGTGATACAAGTAATCCGTCTACCGACCGGGAAGCCAGGTGTTGAATAGTTACCTTCTCCCGTTCATACGATTCGTGGGTTTGGGAAATAATAACATGGTAACCCCGGTTGTAGGCGATAGATTCAATACCATTAATTGCTTGTGAGAAAAACGTATTAGCAATCTCGCTGACCACAACTCCTATGGAGCGGCTTTTCCGTTCCTTTAAGCTCAATGCAATGGGGTTGGGCCGGTAATTGATCTTTTCGGCGTACTCGAGTACCAGTTTTTTTGTTTCGGGACTAATTTCATAGCTCCCCCGTAAAGCTCGCGATACGGTAGAAGTAGAAAGTCCCAGCGCTCTGGCAATATCTTTTATGGTTACAGTTTCAAATTTCACGTGGTGGCAACAAACTGCAGATAAAAATAGTCTTTTTTTTAACAGGCTGGTTATAATGCTTTTTTGAGATCGATATCGGGAACGATTGCATAGAAAAAGGCATTTCCAAAGCAGTATTTTTTACATTTTTTATGTCTACTTTAATACAAAGGATACATAAAGAGAAATCGTACAGTGAAAGCCTGATTCATCCACCTCTAAATAACTGCTACCCTACAATTCCCGGTGATAGCTACTGCGTTCCATCACCAGGATTTCAAATTGTTCCATGTATTACGTTGGCGCAAAGCCGCCGGTTTAAAGGTATGGTCACCGATGAAAAAGGCGCGGCCTGTGCCGGTGTAACAATTGATGAATTCACAGGTTCAGTCTGATTTCAGACTTCTGACTTCCGACTTCTGTTTTTGCATTCGTTACCGGGAACGATTGCATAGAAAAATGCCTACATATAATGTGTTTTTAACAAATATTCTATTTAGAATTGACATCAGATTGCTATTGCTGACGATTGCTATCAGACGATTGCTTATACTTAAAACCCGTTTTCCGGTTGGTTAAGGATTATCCGGAATCTATCGAGAACCCAAATGAGTCGCCATATGAATAAGAGATGCCCCCTGCTGGTTGTCCTGGTTTTTATTATTCCATTCTTTCTTTTTGCACAAACCCGACAAATTAAAGGAACTGTTACCGATGAAAAAGGTGCGCCACTCGCTTCGGTAAGCGTGGTAGTGAAAGGCGCCAAAAACGGAACGCAAACAGATGCGTCGGGAAATTTCACATTAAGTGTTGCCGGTACCGGAAAAATTGCGCTGGTTGTATCTTTTACAGGATATAAGATATACGAAATTACAGCCGACCCCAACACGCCCGTTTCCATTCGCCTCGAACAGGCTCCCTCGAACCTCGATGATGTGGTGGTAGTGGGATATCAAACGGTAAAACGCCGCGATTTAACCAGCTCGGTTTCTTCGGTAGGCTCACGCGATTTGAAAGATGTTCCTATTAACTCTGCTGCAGAAGCCATAACAGGCCGGCTGGCAGGTGTACAGGTTACCACTTCCGAAGGTTCGCCCAATGCACAGGCTGTGATCAGGGTGCGCGGCGGCGGTTCAATTACACAGGATAATTCACCTCTTTATATTGTTGATGGAATACAGGTCGAAAACGCCTTATCGATACTGGCTCCGCAGGATATTGAATCGATCGATGTTTTAAAAGATGCTTCGGCAACTGCTATTTACGGCGCCCGCGGCGCCAACGGTGTAGTGATCATTACGACCAAAGGCGGCCGCGAAATGAAAACCGTAGTGAACTACAATGGCATGGCTGGTATTCGCAAGCTGGCCAATAAGCTCGAAGTTATGAGTCCGTATGATTTTGTATTATATCAGTACGAAAGATCAAGAGGCAGCCAGCAGGACCGTACTGATTTTCAAAATACCTATGGCCGCTGGGAAGATCTTGACCTGTATAAAAAAGCGCCCATGGCCGACTGGCAGAAAGAAATGTTTGGAAGAAGGGCGTTGATGCAAACACATAATGTAAGCCTCACGGGCGGTACGGCCACTACCCGGTTTAACCTGAGTGTTACCTCGAATAAAGAAGAAGGCGTAATGCTCAATTCTGATTTCGATCGAAAGCTGATTAACTTTAAGTTCGACCACAACGCAAGTAAAAAACTGATCGTTGGTGCAGCCGTAAGATATAATAGTACCATAGTAAACGGCGCCGGTACGTCGAGCGACGGCTCTGCAGGTACCAACCGGTTAAGGCAAACTATAAAATACCGGCCCATATTAATGAACGGGCAGGATATGAATGACTATGATCCTGATTATGCTTTACAAACGAACGGCAACAGCCTTTCATTGATCAACCCTTTATTGCTAAACGATGCCGAATACCGGAAGAATTTCAATCAGGTAGCCAACTTCAGCGGCTATTTTACTTATACGTTTAATAAATACCTCACTTTTAAATCAACCCTGGGGGTAGACATTACCAATACCCGCCAGAATGCTTTTAACGACACTATTACAGCTATTGCCAAACAGAACAGTAATATGCCAACGGCCAATATTACTACCATCAGTCAGAATATTCTGAACAATTCGAACGTACTTACTTTTACAATGAAAAAGTCGGGCAGCAGGTTCAGTGAAAAGAACGACCTCGATGTGCTGGTAGGTCAGGAATTGTATCAGCAAACTTACAAGAAGCTTTATATTGAATCGCGTTTATTCCCGGTGGGTATTACAGCCAACAAAGCGCTTGGCAACATGGGCCTGGGAGGTTCCACGCTGCTGCCTGTTACGACCGAATTGCCCAGCCGCATTTTTTCGTTTTTCGGTAAAGTGAATTATGCGTACGACAGAAAATACATTTTTGGCTTTACGATGCGGGCCGACGGTTCCTCGAAATTTGCAGAAGATAGCCGCTGGGGTTATTTTCCATCAGCCACTTTTGCCTGGCGGGCAAGTGAAGAAAAGTTTGTGCAGGAGTTTCTGCCGGGCATCAACGATCTTAAATTCAGGGCAAGCTATGGTCAGGCAGGTAACAACCGTATCAATGATTTTCTGTACCTCACACAGTTTAACCCCGATGTATATTATAGTGTAAACGATCAGTTGATCACTGCGTATAGTCCTGCCAGTTTGGCCAACCCAAATCTGAAATGGGAAACTACCATTGCGCGTAACCTCGGTGTTGACCTGTCGATACTCAACAACCGTTTGTCTTTATCGGTTGATGTGTACAGGAACTCAACAAAAGATTTGCTGGTTAATGTACCCGTACCCTCGAATTCGGGCTATACTGAACAGATACAGAACGTTGGTTCTACTACGAACAGAGGTGTGGAAGTTCAGTTATCCGGAACACCGGTTATAAATAAAAACTTTAAATGGAATGCAAGCTTCAATATTTCAATTAATAAAAACCGCGTCGAAAAACTGGGCACGTATCAATCGCAATATCTGACCTCGTCGGCATGGGCAGGCGGCACCATGCCTAAAGATTATCTTGTTCGTGTAGGACAGCCAGTGGGCATGATCTGGGGCTTCCAAACGGATGGTTATTATACAATTGATGATTTTGATTATAACAATGGCACATACACCTTAAAATCAGGTGTGCCCACAAATGCTGATGTAACAGCTACAGCCCCTGCTCCCGGTATGCTGAAGTTTAAAGATATCAGCGGCCCCGATGGCAAGCCCGATGGAAAGGTTACTACAGATTACGACCGTACTATTATCGGCAATACACAACCTAAATTATTTGGCGGGCTGAACCAGCAGTTTTCGTATAAGAATTTCGACCTGAGTGTTTTTGTAAACTTTCAGGTGGGCAACGATGTATACAATGCCAATAAGCTGGAATTTACCAGTGGCTACACTCCTAATTCGAACCTGCTGGCCATCATGAACAATCGCTGGAAAACGATTGATGCAAATGGCGTCGTAGTCACCGACCCCGTGGCCCTGGCTACTTTAAACGCCAACGCCGGCATATGGCAGCCCCTGCGCAGCGCCAGCTCTTTTTATGTGCATTCATGGGCGGTTGAAGACGGCTCCTTTTTAAGGATCAATAATATTACATTAGGATATGCGCTTCCGCGCAAATGGTTAAATAAGGTTAAGATCAATAACTTCAGAATTTATGGCACGGTAAACAACCTGTATGTGTTCACTAATTATTCGGGTTATGATCCCGAAGTGAATACACGCAGAAACACGCCGTTAACACCCGGTGTTGATTATTCGGCATACCCACGCAGCCGTGCGTTTATTGTAGGCGTAAATCTGTCATTATAACCTTAAATACGAAGAACAATGCGAGTAAATAATCTTTCAAAATATATAGCAACCGGACTTGTATCGGTAGCAATGCTTTCGGTTACTTCCTGCAAAAAATATTTAGGGGTTGAACCCGTTTCCTCTTTTGGAACTGATTATACTTTTAGTAATGTTGCCAATGCCGAAAAGTCGGTTTTGGGGGCCTACGCCGCACTGGATGGCGATCAGGGATACGGTATTCGTATCAGCATGTACTATCCATATGATAATGATGAAATGATGGGGCAGGGCGGTGCAGCCGGTGATGGAGAACGGAGAGACATTGCACGTTATAATGCCACAGCCGGTAACACCCAGCTGGCGGGCCCGTATAATCAGATGTATCAGGGCATTGAACGCGCCAATATCTGTATTTACAATATTCCCTTAATGAGCCAGTACACCGGGGGTACTGAAACCGAAAAGGCACAATTAAGAAAGCTGTATGGCGAAGCGCTTACTTTACGCGCCCAGTTTTATCTGGAGCTGATCCGCAACTGGGGCGATCTTCCTGCGCAGTTTAAGCCATCTTCCCTGGAAACTGATCTGTTTAAAGCAAAAACCGATCGCGACTCCCTTTATAATGTAATTATCGATGATCTGGGCAAAGCTGCCGACCTGGTGCCCTGGCGTTCATCGAGTGGTACTACCAACGAAAGAATATCACAGGGGGCCGTACGGGCATTGCGGGCACGCATTGCTTTGTTCAGGGGTGGGTATTCGTTACGGAAAAGTAAGAGCATGGAGCGCTCTGCCGATTATAAAACGTATTATCAGATTGCGCGCGACGAATGCCAGAAGATTATCGAAAGCGGTCAGCACAAGCTGAATGCGAGTTTTCAGTCGGTGTTTAAAGATGCCATCGGCGCCCATAAAGAAGAACCCAATGGCGAAATTATCTGGGAAGTAGGCATGAGCGGCGGCAGCAGTAGTTTTGGCGATAGCAAACTGGGGTATTATAACGGTCCGCGTTACAACGGAACCGGCAATGGTGCGCTGACGATATTACCCACTTATTTTTATTCATTCGATTCAACCGACACGCGCCGTGATGTTACCTGCGCGCCCTATAATATTCTGCTGGGCTTAACACTCGAAGCAAGATCACTGCAAACCATGGTTGATGGTAAGTTCCGGCGCGACTGGAATTCAATTACCACTTCTGCAGCCCAGTATTTTGGCACCAACTGGCCTTTGATCCGTTATTCAGATGTATTGCTGATGTTTGCCGAAGCCGAAAATGAGTTGAACAACGGTCCAACAACTGCTGCCAAAAATGCGCTGACACAGGTACGCTTACGCGCTTATGGTAACAATGCCAGTCTTATAGGCACCATTCCAACTGACTATGCCGGTTTCTTTACAGCCATTATGAACGAGCGGCAACTGGAGTTTGGCGGCGAAGGCATTCGCAAATTCGATCTGTTGCGCTGGAATAAACTGAAGGAACGGCTCGATGCCGTAAAGGTTTCCTTAACAGCTATGGCTAACAAATTGGCGCCCTATGATAATTTACCAACCACCATGTATTATAAACCAGGCGTAACATCTATGCAGTGGGGTAATTCGTTTTATTATCCGGCGCCCGCTTCAGCACCTACAGGTTATACTTCATCGGTGTCGTGGATAGGATCGGGTATCACAACAACCATTACGCAATACCTGGCTTCGAATTTTACTGCAGGCAAAAGCGAACTGCTGCCATTGCCGCAGACTGCTATTGATGCGAACCCTAAATTAAGTCAGGATTACGGATATTGATTTTGCGTAACACAAACAATTATTATTATGAAAACATTGCCATATAAATTCAGTTATCATGTAATGCTTGCGGCGATTTGTTTGCTCTTAACAGTTGCCTGCAAAAAAAAGGTAGACAGCAGTTTTGAACCCGACCGTTTGTTTATGCCCGGTGATATTACCGTTACCAGCGGCGAAACATCGGCGATATTGCAATGGAAATCTTCGTTGTTCACTACCGGTAAAGATGTACAATACACTTTGGAAATATCAGCCGATTCTGCTTTTCAAGGCACTGCGGCATATTCGGTAGTAACCGATTCAACAAAGGTTACCGTAACAGATAACCAGCTGGGCATAAAACAAAAATATTTTGCCCGTATAAAGGCCAATGCCCTGGCGCCTTCAGATGATTCGAAATGGGTATACAGCAGCAGTTTTGTTCCTATCACCGGCGAGCAGATATTTTTGCCGATTGCCGATACAGGCCTTGTTTATAACAGCGTGTGGCTGAGGTGGAAATTAACAGCAGGTGTTTCAAAAATTACGCTTACGCCCGCCGGCGGATCTGCAACCGATATAACGCTTGATGCTACAGATGCTGCTGCCGGTCAAAAACAAATAACGGGACTTACCCCAAAAACTTCGTATACAGCTACTATTTATGCCGGCACCAAACTAAAGGGCACTATTACTTTTACCACGCCAACCGATTTACCAACAGGTACGAATGTAGTGTATGTGCAGGCAACAGACGACCTGCCCACCATGATTGCAAATGTAACTTCGGGAACCGAGTTTGTGTTGCTGCAGGGAACAAAGTACACCACAGATAATCCGATCGTTATTCCCGATGGCGTTTCATTTACTATATGGGGTCAGTTGGGGCCGAATAAACCCATTCTTGCTTTTAACGGGTTTACATTATCGGCCACTGCCGGTATTATTAAATTCGAAAACCTTGATATAACCGGTTATCAGAATGCCGATCCTTCGTTAACCAAGCGCAATTATATTTTTAACCAAAGCACTGCTAATATTACTAACGAGATCATTTTTGAAAATTGCATCATACGCAATTTAACCAACTCGCCCCTGCGTTTGCAGAGCACCAATGTCATTACCATTGGCAAGGTAACGGTTGATAAATGCATCGTGTATGATATTGGCGTTAACGCAACCACCGGTACATACGCATTTATTCATTGTGCAGGAACCGGAGTTATAGGCAAATTCAATAATATAATTTTAACCAATAACACCTTTTACAATATTGGGTATAGCCTGATATTACACAGTGTTACACCATCACAAACGGTGCAGGTTGAGAATAATACTTTTTATAATGTTGTTGGAGATACGCGTTATTTAATTGATTACAATGCGCAGGTAATATCCACTTCGTTTACGTTCAATAATAATATTGTGGGTAAAACGCTGTCGGCTGCAGGAACGGCACGCGGCATACGGGCCGGTACAGCTTATTCGCTTTCCAATTGTTATAAAACATCCGATGCGGCATTTGTTGCCAGCGCTATTTCGGGCATAACAGATTATGGCGCAGCAAGCACCAGTCTGTTCACCGACCCGGCCAATGGCAACTTTACCATAAAGGATGCCTCCTTCGCCGGTAAATCAACCAGTGGTGATCCGAGGTGGAGGCAGTAAGAAACAGGCAGTAGGCAATGGGCAATAGGCAATGGGTCCCACGCAGGAAAGTGATTTGTAATAAAAACATAGAGATAATGATGAGGCTAATGAAGATCATAAGAATGGCATTGATAGTGGCAGGCTATGCTATGGCATCGGGCGCAATGGCACAACCCATCGCCTTTCCGGGTGCTGAAGGATTTGGCCAATACACCACAGGCGGCCGTGGGGGAAAAGTATACATCGTTAGCAATCTCGATGATAATGGCCCGGGAAGTTTTCGGCAGGCAGTGCAGGCAAAAGATCCGCGCATAGTGGTGTTTGCGGTATCGGGCACTATTCATTTGCAGTCGAAGCTCGACATAAAAGGAAATATAACTATTGCCGGGCAAACCGCTCCCGGCGATGGTATTTGTTTGGCCGATTACCCGGTATTGTTAGCCGGCGATAATATCATTGTTCGTTACCTGCGTTTCAGAATGGGTGATAAAAACCAAAAAGGCGGCATGGTAGATGGCAATGGCGGCGATGACGCTTTTGGCGGAACCAGACGAAGGAATATCATCATTGATCACTGTTCCATGAGCTGGAGCACCGATGAAGCATTTTCGGTGTATGGCGGCGACAGCACCACGCTGCAATGGAACCTGATTTCGGAGCCGTTGAATTACAGTTATCATTACGAAACAGGCGATAAAGACTATGAACACCACGGTTATGGCGGTATCTGGGGCGGTAAACATTTGTCGGCCCACCATAACCTGTTTGCGCACTGCAACAGCCGCAATCCCCGCTTTGATGGGATCAGGAATATTCCCGAAGAGAATGTCGATTACCGCAATAATGTTATTTATAACTGGGGCGGCAATAACGTGTATGCCGGCGAAGGCGGTAATTATAATATCGTGAACAATTTTTACAAATGCGGACCTTCTACCAGTGAAAAAAGAAAATTTCAGATAGTGAACCCCTGGAACAAGCTACCCAAAATACCATATGGAAAATGGTATGTGGATGGCAATTATGTTGATGGGTCGGGCGAAGTAAGCAAAAACAACTGGGCCGGTGTAATTATGGGCGAAAAAAATACCGATGATGTTGAGCAGGCAAAAGCCGCTTCGCCTTTTACCATAGTACCGGTAACAACCCAACCGGCCAAAGATGCCTGTTCATTGGTGCTGGCTTCGGCAGGTTGCAGTTTGCCAAAAAGAGATGCGCTCGATGAGCGCATCATCAGCGATGTGGTACGTCGTAAAGGCGACTTTATTGATGTACAGGGCGGTTATCCGCATGGTACTGAATACGAAGCCACGGTGAACGCCTGGCCTGCGTTGAAGTCGTTACCGGCCCCGGCCGATAAAGACCAGGATGGCATGCCCGATGAATGGGAAACTGCCCATAAATTAAATCCGGATGATGCTGCTGACGCGGCAGCTTATACGCTGAGTAAGGAGTATACGAATGTGGAGGTGTATGTAAATAGTTTAGTTGAAGAGTTGATAAAGTTGAAAAGTTGATAAGTTAACCCGTTGCCTTGTCAACTTGTTACCCTGTTAACTTATCAACTATAAACGTAAGCACATGATCAGAACCATCAGTATAGTAATTGCATTAATAACAGCTTTTGCGAATCCGCCTAAGAAAAAAATAACGGTATGGCTTATCGGCGATTCAACCATGTCGGTAAAAGAAACAAAAGCATATCCCGAAACCGGATGGGGTATGCCCTTTGTATATTTCTTCGATAGCACCGTAAAGATCGATAACCGGGCGCAGAACGGCCGCAGCACCAGAACCTTTATGCAGGAGAACCGCTGGCAGCCGGTGGTTGATGCTTTACAGGAAGGTGATTATGTGTTTGTACAGTTTGGGCATAACGACGAAGTAAAAACAAAGAAAAGCTATACCACCGAAGAGGAATTTAAAACGAACCTGATAAAATATATAACCGACACCCGCAGCAAAAAAGCCATTCCGGTTTTATTAACGCCGGTAGCGCGCCGCCTGTTCGATTCGCTGGGAAATGTAAAAGGAACGCACGACGTATATGCGCAGATCGTGCAAAAGGTGGCAAAAGAGAATAATGTACCGTTGATCGACCTTGATAAAAAAGGGCAGGAGCTGTTGCAGGCCTGGGGTGTTGAAAAATCAAAGTTATTATTCAATCACCTGGCACCGGGTGAACATCCCAATTACCCGCAGGGTAAAGAAGATAACACCCATTTCAACGAACTCGGCGCCCGTATGATTGCACAGATTGTGCTGAAAGAAGTAAGAGCGTTGAATTTAGAGCTGGCGGAGAGAGTCGTAAGTAGTAAGTAATAAGCAGGAGGCAGGAAGTGCGAAGTAAGAAGACGTTGACAAGTTAACAGGTTTACAAGTTTACAGGTTGACTGAAACGGAGGTATTTGCCGTTTCACGTTTGCCGTTTCACGATATAACAACCAAACGATTGCTTATGCAAATTTTTACCCGCTGTATTGCGCATTGTTTCAAACAATTATTCATTGTAGTTATCTTTTTCATTACAGCTGTTATCAGTACACAGGCGCAACAGCCTTCATTCCCGGGAGCCGAAGGAGCCGGTATGTATACAACCGGCGGCCGGGGTACTTCAACATCACCTACTACAGTTTTCGAAGTAACTAATTTAAACGACGATGGTAGCGTTGGTAGTTTGCGGTATGCATTGACGGCAACTGCCACCTACCGTACCATTGTGTTCAGGGTGTCGGGCACCATTCACCTCAATTCAAAATTAAACATCAGGGATAATGTTACTATTGCCGGACAAACCGCTCCGGGTGATGGTATTTGCGTAGCCGATTACCCCGTAGTGATCAGCGGAAATAATGTAATTGTGCGGTACATGCGCTTCAGAATGGGTGATAAAAACCAAAACAAAGGTATGGTTGATGGCAGCGGGGGCGACGATTCGTTTGGCGGCACAGAGGTGAGCAACGTCATCGTCGATCATTGCAGTGTAAGCTGGAGCGACGATGAATGTTTAACAATTTACAGAGGCGATAACCTCACTATACAATATTGTTTTATTACCGAACCGTTGAATTATTCATATCACTTCGAAACCGGAGATACAGATTATGAGCAGCACGGCTACGGAGGCATTCAGGGTGCAAAACACGGAACAATTCACCATAACCTTTTTGCCGATTGCCGCAACCGTAATCCGCGTTTTGCAGGCATCAGTACCTACTCGCCCAGTACAGCCGGTATTGAAAATGTTGACTTCCGTAACAATGTAATTTATAACTGGGGCATCAATACCGTTTATGGTGGCGAAGGAGGAAATTACAACGTAGTGAATAACTATTATAAATGGGGGCCTAATACCACTTCGGGTTCAAAGTACCGCGTATGCAATCCCACTTATTACAACTCATCGATTCCCTTTGGAAAATGGTATGTGAACGGTAATTATGTTGATGGTTCCACCACCAATACCAATAACAACTGGTCGGGCGTGGTAATGGATCAGGGGTACGACACATCCATGGCCAAAGTAACAACTCCTTTTGATCTGGGTTTTACAGTAACTACACATAGCCCTTTAACTGCCTATGATTCGGTGCTGCAAAGTGCCGGCGCCATTTTACCCCGGCGCGATACACTCGACCAGCGCATCGTAAATGATGTGCGCAACAGAACAGGCCGCATCATCGATGTGCAGGGTGGTTATCCGCATGGAACCGCTTATAGCTTAACAGTAAATGCATGGCCTACATTAAATTCTACTACCGCTCCTACCGATACCGATCACGATGGTATGCCCGATGCATGGGAAACCAGCCATTCGTTAAACCCCAACGATGCATCAGACCGCAATGCCTATGATGCCAGTGGATATACCATGTTGGAGAATTATCTGAACGGCGTAACAAATATCGAACCGGCCATTGCAATTGGCGGATCATTAAAAAGCTTTTCTCAAACCAGCAGTACGCCATCTGCTACGCAAACCTATACAGTAGCAGGCTACAATCTCACAGGAAGCGTTACGGTTACGCCTCCCGCATCGTATGAATTATCGCTCGATGGTACTACCTGGTATGGCCCTTCCAGCCCGATTGTTTTAACACCTGTTTCAGGCACTTTAAGCAGTACCAGTATAATGGTTCGTTTAAATGCTTCGGCACAGGGTACCTATGCCGGTAATATTACCCATATAAGTTCAGGTGCAACAAATGTAAGTGTAGCGCTAACAGGTATATACAGTACCATTGCGAACGGCCTGGGCAGTTCTGTTGATATGGATGGTGGATTTGAAAAACAAACAGCAGGATCTTATACTGCTTTACCATCAACATCTGCCCACACGTCAACCACTCAGTGGGAAACTTCTGCCACATTTAATATTGCCACATCCGATGCCAGAACCGGTTCAAAATATTATCATTATACACAGGCAAGCACCAGTAATAAGTATGCGTATTCGCCTGTATTAACAACCACCCCTTTAACGGCCGGCACTTCATATATGATTCAGTTCTGGTACCGGGTACCGGCGCAATTAAGCAGTACTACTACGTTATCGGGCTGGTTAACTACAGTTGGGGCTTTAGGAGGTTCAGGTACGATTTCTTCGGCAGCTGCTTCATTAAGTTCAGCAACGCCTGTTGGTACATGGGTGCTTTATACAGGCAATGTAACAAGCTCTTCCGGAACACCTACCAATACCTACGCAGGGTTTAAAATCGCTACACCTCAGTCGCCTTTTTTTGATATCGATGACTTTGTTGTATATCCCGGTTCTGCAGCAGATGCCACAGCGCCCGATGCGCCCACTTCTCCCGCTGCTACCGGCAATGCTAATAATAATTCCATTACAGTAAACTGGACGGCCCCATCAACCGGAGTAGATGGCGGCGGTTATGTAGTGGTGCGCGGTACTTCGTCAACCGCACCTGTTCCCAATGCCAACGGCGTATATATTGCAGGTAATGAAATGGGCAGCGGTTACAAAGTGGTTTACCTGGGAACCAATACATCATTTACCGATGTTGATACGCTCATCACAGCCGATACAAGATATTATTATTACGTTTTTACAGCCGATAAGGCATATAATTACTGCGCCACGCCTGCATCGGCAAATATTATGATCGATGAAACCGGTACACCAACGCCCACCATCAGTGCAACAGGCAGTTTAACAGCATTTAGCCAAACAAAGGGTACGCCTTCACCGGTACAAACATTTACTGTTTCGGGCACAGGGTTAACCAATAATATAACCATTACACCGGTTACGAATTTTGAAATATCGGTGAACAATGGCACTACCTGGAGCGCTTCGGCTGTTACATTAACAGCTACCAATGGCACTGTTTCGGGTACAACGGTTTCGGTTCGTTTAAATGCGGCGGCAGCCGGTACGTATTCTGGAAACATTGTAATAAGCAGCACCGGTGCAACCAGCATTAATATGGCAGTAAGCGGTGCTACCGTAAATGCAGGCACGCCCCCGCCAACAGGTACAAAACTGGTAGTTGCCAAAGACGGCAGCGGCGATTATACCAGCATACAGGCGGCGATCAATGCAGCGCCCGCCTCGCAAACTGCGCCGTATAAAATCTTTATAAGAAAAGGCAAGTATGTTGAAACGGTAAATATTCCATCTACCAAACCTTTTATTCAACTGGTAGGTGAAAGCCTGGCCGAAACCATTCTTTCGTACGATAACTATTCAGGTAAAGCCAATCCTGCCGGCGGCACCTATGGCACTTCTACCTGCGCTACATTGATCGTTAATGCGGCAGATGTAATGGTTATGAACCTCTCCATTGAAAATTCAACCGGCTATGGTATCGATGCCAATGCAGCAGTGCCCGCGCCCGGTGATGGCCCGCAGGCAGTTGCCGTATACACCACTTCCGACAGGGTGGTGTTTTATAACACCCGGTTCAATAGCGGACAGGATACCTATTATGGCGGTAACAATAAAGCAACACGTTGTTATTTTAAGAACTGTTATATAGATGGAAATACCGATTTCATGTTCGGTTCTTCAACTATAATCTTTGACACCTGTATTATATATCCAAGAACCAGGTTAGACAATGGCACCGGCGGTTATGTAACTGCGGTGAACACCAAAGCCGAATCACTTTACGGCTATGTGTTCAGAGATTGTAAGATCACAAAGAACAGGGGCTTTACCCTGTATTCACTGGGTCGCCCCTGGCAAAATGATGCCGGTACAGCTGATGCTGCCAAATCGCGCAACAAAACCGTGTTCCTGAATACCACAATGGGCTCTACCGTACAGCCCTACGGTTGGAGCACCTGGGATGCGGGTACTACTACCAGTTATATTACCTATGGTGAATATAATTCAAAAAAATACGATGGAACGGCGGTTGACGTGAGCGGCCGTGTAAGCTGGTCAAAACAGCTGACCGCTGCTGAGGCTGTAAATTATTACAACAACGATACGGTGTTTATAAATGCCAATACGCCGGCCATGACCAACTGGAATCCTTATGCGGTATGGTCTGAGCTGAGCGCAACGTTTAAACCCGAATTGTCTGTATCGAACCTTGTTGCCAAAAAAGGCACCAGTACATCAACCATTACCTGGAATTTGTCGTGGCCGATGACCGGCGTTACCTGTGAGTTGTACAGAAGTAACGACAAAACCAATTTCTCGATGATAAGCAGCCAGGTTAGTACCGAAGACTCTGCCTGCAACTTCAGCTTTACCGAAAACATTCCGCCGCCCGGTCAAACTTATTATTATATAGTAAAGGCTTCAAAGAGTGGTTTTACAGGTATTACATCCGATACAACGTCGGTAGTGAGCACGCCTACTATTACTGTGTCGGGCTCGTTGGGCAGTTTCCTGCAGGGACTGGGTACGCCATCTGCTACACAAACCTATGTGGTATCGGGCGCCAACTTAATGGATAACATTACGATTACGCCGCCTGCGCCTTATGAAGTTTCGGTTGATAATACCAACTGGTATAACAGCACTACGCCACTTATTATAACTCAATCGAACGGCGTAGTAGCCAATACCTATGTATCTATACGATTAAATGGTACCGTAGCAGGTACCTGGAATGGGAACATTGTAAATGCCAGTACCAACGCTGCCAGTGTAAACATAGCTGTAAGCGGCACCATTCAAACAGATCCGCTGAGCTCAGGCTCTATAGTGCTTGAGCAATGGCCGTTAACAACCAATAATGCCGATAGTGCTGCAATACGGGCCGTTGGTGTAACCGGCACAACGCCGGCATTCAAAAATCTCGTGCTGAGCGATGGCGTAACAGTAGCAGCAGTACCTGCTTATTCTGCTTTACGCGGACAAGCTTATGGTGCTACCGCCGACGGTTACTGGACAACTGCCAAAGGTGGTCCCGGCGGAACATTGAACAGAAGCATTTACCAGCAGTTTACAGTAGTAGCTGCATCGACCCATACGGTAAAAGTTGATTCAATTATTCTGTCGGCCGCATTTTATAATACATCGAGCAGCACCAAACTGGCAGTAGTTTACTCAACAACTAATTTCAGAACCGATTCAACCGAAATAAAAGTTGCCATCAAAAACGGAACAGGCCTAACGCCCGGCACCAGCGGCACCTTCACCGGGGCCTTTGATTTAAGTAATCAAACGTCAGGTGTTACCGATGTGTTTGCCCTGTTGTTAAATGGCTCTTCAGGTGTGTCGGTAAAAGCAGGCGATACATTGTCGTTCCGTATTTATAATTGTACCGGTTCAACCAGTGCAGGAAGATATCTTCAACTTAAAAATGTTATTGTAAAAGGAAGCTCCACTAAAAATCCTGTTGCAGGCGATTACCGCTCTGTAAAATCAGGCGAATGGAGCGACACCGCTACCTGGCAAAAATACAATGGTACAGTCTGGACAGCAGCTGCTGCGCTTACCGATTACCCGGCCTATGATGGCGGTGTAAATACGGCAACTATTCAAAACGGCCATACTGTTAGTTATACTACGTCATTCACCAATGGGTATGGATATATTCAAAAAACCGTGATTGCCAGCGGCGGTCAGCTGGTGGTTGCCGCAGGTCAAAAACTGCAGGTGGCCGGTATCGATGGCACCCAAACTGTGCTGCAGGTAGATGGTACGCTTACCAACCTCGGCACTATAGCAACCAATAGCAAAGTGGTATACCAGATCAATGGTAAATTTGTAAACTCAGGTACATTGGGCTTTAATACTGCCGATTCGGTAGCAGTAGCGGCTACGGGCACCTACCAGCACGATATGAACGGCGGTTTGCCTGCACGCGTTTCGTTTGCATCGGGAAGTACTTTACTGGTAACCGGTATAAAAACAGCGCAAACCAATTTGTTTACAACACCCACTACCGTAAGCAACATGGTATGGAACTGTACGGCGCAACAGAATTATTTTGCATTGCGTAATACGCTGGCTGCTGTAACCGGCAACTTTACCGTACAAAGCACCGGTACCACCTATATTGCCTTATCGCAGGCTACCGCCACCTTCCGTATCGGCGGTAATTATATTCAAACCGGCGGCAGCGTGTACTTTAATGAAAGCGCTTCAGGTATAACCGACTCCATGGTAGTGGCAGGCGACTTTAAAGTGACCGGCGGAACCTTTGGCGCCAATATGAAGAACACCGATCCTTTATATCTTAAATTAAACGGCAGCAATAAAACATTTGCGCATATAGGTACGCTCAATAATACCTGGATATTCGTGAACGGATATTATACGCTGGGCGCCAACCTTACCGTACCAACAGCTGGTTTTGGTTTGGTGGTGAACGGAACACTGATCACAGGCGCCAGCGTGGTAAGCGGTGCAGGAACTACCACTGTTGCCGATGGTGCTTCAGTAAGCTTTGGTGCAGCAACAGGTATCGATGGCAACTTTGCCAATACCGGCACCAAACAATACAGCACCAACGGTAATTACACCTTTAACGGATCGGCTGCACAAACAACCGGTGCTACCTTGCCCGCCGGTGTGCATACGCTCACCATCAACAACAGCAATAATGTTACTTTATCTGCAGTATTAACTGCCGGCATCGTGAATTTAACAGCCGGAAAATTATTACTTGGTAACAACACGCTCGCCGATACAACCATCATGGGCAATGTGCCGGCCAATTATATTGTAACAAACGGAACCGGTACACTGAAACAAACAGTTAACAGCACACTCGGTAACGTATTATTCCCGGTAGGCTCTTCTGTTTCATCTTATACGCCGGCTACCCTTACCAACAGCGGCACTGCCGATAACTTTAGTGTGAGTGTAAAAGATACAAGTGATTATAGTATCAGCGATACTACCAGGATTGTAAGAAAGCAATGGAGCATTACACCCGATAACGCTTCGGGCGCCGCTAATGTAGGCCTTACGCTTGGCTGGTTAACAACAGATCAGGGTTCGGCATTTACACCGGCCAATGCATCTCTGTACAATTATCAGAATAACGTATGGTCGGCCATTACTACAACAGCCGGTGGCAGCGGTACTTTAGCTGCACCATATACAGTGGCAGGAGCTAACCTTACTAAATTCGGTGCGTTTGTAGTAAGCAGTGTGCCGCTCACGCCTGGTGTTACTACAACAGGCACGCTTATATCATTTTCGCAAACTATTGGTAGTCCTTCTGCAGTTCAAACCTACACGGTATCGGGCAGCAACCTGGCCGGCAACATTACGATTACGCCGCCTGCAGGATACCAGGTTTCAACAAACGGAACAAACTGGTTCACCAATACAACACCGCTTGTGCTTACCCAAACAAAAGGAACAGTACCAACCACTACCATCAGGGTACAACTGAATGCAACAACACCTGGTACATATGCAGGTTCTATTATGCATACGGCTACTGGTGTTACCACGCAAAATGTGGCTGTAACAGGTATCGCAGTATTGCCCCCGGTTATTACTGTTACCGGCAGCCCCGATAAATTTATGCAAACAACAGGCGCCCCTTCGGCTGTTAAAACCTATACGCTTACGGCTGCTCACCTTACTGCCGATGTAACGATTACACCGCCTGCAGGATTTGAGGTATCGGCCGATGGCACTAACTGGTACAACAGCAGTACTGCACTGGTGGTTGCCCGTAATGTTGACACTATTATGCCTGCTACCATCAGCGTTCGGTTAAATGCATCTGCCGCCGGTACCTATGCAGGCAATATTACCAATGCTTCTACGGGTGCTGTCACGATGAATGTAGCTGTAACCGGACAAACACTGAACCCCGTTGTAACAACGTTTGTTAATACCCTGCACAGCTTTTTACAAACAGTGGGTAAGCCATCGGATGTGCAAACAGCAGTACTTACCATTGCAAATGTGCCCGGCACCATTATTATTACTCCGCCGGCTAATTACGAAATATCGGTTGATACAGGTAAAACGTGGATTACGAACACATCGCCGTATTCGCTTACGCCAGCGCTGGGTGCTACTGTAACAAAGAGCCTGATGATACGGTTAAACGCAAAATCGGCCGGTACCTTCGATGGCAACATGGTGGTGCAGGTAAATGGTGCAACAGTCGTTAATACAACTGTTACAGGTACGGCTTATACCGAATACACCATCAATCCCAACCCTGCGCGCGACTATGTAATCATTTATCATCCTAAATTATATACCGTTGGATTCTGCAGGATATACAATGCCAATGGAAATTTAATGGGAACATATCAAACAAAATCAAATACCGGGTCAACAACCGTGTACATAAGCGGATTGCCGAACGGAATGTATTTTGTTGAGTTTACGCGATTAAATGAACGTGTGTTATTGAGATTTATAAAACAATAATGCCGGCAAACGACAAACGTGAAAACGGCAAACGTCAAATGGCAAACGTGAAAAATACAAAGCCGTGCTGCGTATGAACACCGCGGCACGGCTTTGTTCACTATTCACCATTCGCCATTGACCATTCGCGATTTTCAATGCAAACGTTGGCCCGTTTTTTTCAATATAAGGAGCCTGAATAAAATGAGTTTGTTATAACTTCGGCCACTATTCACCATTGACCCCGTCCGATCGGGTCATCCGGGGCGGGCATTGACGATTCATTACTGACAACATGAAAAGATCTTTTGTGCTTATTACGCTGCTGTTTGCCGGTATGATTGCCATGGCCCAACAGCAAACCTATCCGTCAAAATTAACAGTAGCACAGGATGGCAGCGGCGATTATAAAACCATACAGGAAGCGGTAAATGCCGTGCGCGATTTTTCGCAGGTGCAGGTTATTATTTTTATTAAGAAAGGAGTGTATCACGAAAAACTGGTAATTCCCTCGTGGAAAACTGCCATCACATTGATAGGTGAAAACCCCGATAGCACCATCATTACCAATGACGACTATTCAGGTAAGCCTTTACCATGCGGTAAAGATGCCACCGGGCGCGATAAGTTCAGTACTTTCACTTCCTATACGGTGCTGATACAGGGCAATTTTTGTTCAGTTGAGTATCTTACCATTCAAAATACAGCCGGCCGGGTAGGACAGGCAGTAGCATTGCATGTGGAAGGCGATCACTGTGAAGTAAAACATTGCCGTTTATTAGGCAATCAGGATACTTTATATGTAGTAGGTAGTCCGCAACATTATTATAATTGTTTTATTGAAGGCACTACAGATTTTATTTTTGGCCGGGCTACTGCTGTGTTCGAAAATTGCTCCATCAAAAGTTTGTTGAACTCTTTTATAACAGCCGCTTCCACTACGCCCTCGCAGGCACATGGTTTTGTATTTCTTAATTGTTCACTGATTGCAGATACGGGGGTTACCAAAGTATTTTTAGGACGCCCCTGGCGGCCTCATGCCAAAACTGTATTCATTAACACCGATATGGGAAGTCATATTGCACCTGCCGGATGGGATAACTGGCGCAATGCCGAAAATGAAAAAACGACTTATTATGCCGAATACAACAGCACCGGACCCGGCGCCAATCCATCGGGCCGCGTTGCCTGGTCGCATCAGTTGACTAAGAAGGAGGTGAAGCAGTATACTTTGAAAAATATACTTGGTTATTGAAGTAGGAAGTATGAAGTAGGAAGTTGACAGGTTAACAGGTTTATAAGTTAACAAGTTGACATTAATGGAGCGATTTGCCTTTTCACGTTTCACGTTTGCCGTTTGCCTTTTCACGTTTGCCGATTGACGAAATAAATCATAATGAAGAAATTATTTGTATTTGGTGCTTTATTTACCGCATTGTATTCAACCGCTCAGCAACCCTACGTTTCAAAAGTATGGGTGGCCGATAATAAAAACGGCACTTATAAAAACCCGGTGCTGTTTGCCGATTATAGCGACCCCGATGCCTGCAGGGTAGGAGATGATTATTATCTCGTTGCCTCCAGCTTCGACGGCATTCCGGGATTGCCCATTCTGCATTCGAAAGACCTTGTTAACTGGACGATCATCGGCCATGCATTAAAGCGTCAGCCGCCTTTAGATCATTTTTCACAGGTACAACATGGCAATGGCGTATGGGCGCCTGCCATCCGCTATCATAATGGCGAATTTTATATTTATTATCCCGATCCCGATTTTGGTATTTATGTGGTAAAAGCAAAGAACATTACCGGTCCGTGGACAGAGCCCATACTGGTAGAAGGTGGCAAAGGATTGATAGATCCCTGTCCGCTTTGGGATGATAACGGCAAGGTATATCTCGTACATGCCTATGCGGGCAGCCGCGCCGGCATAAAAAGCATTGTGGTAATAAAAACGCTCGATGCCACCGGAACAAAAGTTACCGATAACGGCGTGCTGGTTTTCGACGGCCACGATCAGGATCCAACCCTCGAAGGTCCGAAACTGTACAAACGCAACGGGTATTATTACATATTTGCACCGGCGGGCGGTGTAGGCACCGGATGGCAACTGGTATTGCGTTCAAAAAATATTTATGGCCCTTATGAAAGAAAAGTGGTGATGGATCAGGGCAGTTCATCTATAAATGGTCCGCACCAGGGCGCCTGGGTTGATACCAAAACCGGTGAAGACTGGTTCCTGCATTTTCAGGATAAGGGCGCTTACGGACGTATCGTTCATCTGCAACCGATGAAGTGGGTAAACAACTGGCCCGTTATTGGAGTTGATAAGGACGGTGATGGGAAAGGCGAACCGGTGCTGGTGTATAAAAAACCAAATGTTGGTAAAGTATATCCGGTTCAAACTCCGCAGGAATCAGATGAGTTTAACGAATCTGAAATGGGGCTGCAGTGGCAATGGCAGGCGAATCCAAAACCTTATTGGGCTTTTCCCGGTAATGGATACCTGCGGTTGTTTTCGTGGCAGGTTGCCGATACCACTAAAAACCTTTGGTTTGTACCGAATGTATTAATGCAGAAGTTTCCGGCCGAAGCATTTACCGCAACTACCAAACTCGATTTTAAACCAAGGCTCGAAGGCGAAAAAACAGGGCTGGTGGTAATGGGCTCCGATTATGCATGGATCGGTCTTGTTAAAAAAGCCGATGGTATTTATCTTTCCTATGTTACCTGCAAACAGGCCGAACAGGGAAAACCGGAAGATGAAAAAACACCCGGTAAAATAACATCGGCAACAATATATCTCCGTGTGCAGGTGAGCAAAGGCGCAATATGCAACTTTTCATACAGCGAAGATGGAAAAAATTTCACCAGTGCAGGTGATCCATTCACAGCCCAAACCGGGCGATGGATCGGCGCCAAACTGGGATTGTTTTGTTCCCGTACTACAAAAACAAATGATTCGGGTTTTGCCGATGTGGATTGGTTTCGCGTAGAGTAGTACGTAAGTACGGAAGTCGGCAAGTCCGGAAGATCGGAACAAGTATGATGCAGATGTTTTTCTTTCCGACTTTCGGTCTTTCGGACTTTCGGACTTAAAATAAAATGATTACATTTAACGCCGGGACTTTGCCTATTGAGAAAATATGACTACCAGCCTGCTACATATTCAACAGGGTATACATGCCGGAAATGAACAATGTCTGGCAGAACTGTACCGGTTATTCAATAAGCGTTTGCATCATTTTGCCCGCGTAATTACCCGCTCTGCTGAAATGGCCGAAGAAATTGTGGAGGATGTTTTTGTAAAATTATGGAGCAACCGGCACCGGATAAACGAAATCGATAATTTAACCGTATACCTGTATGTAGCAGTAAAGAACAGGTCGTTAAACGCCATTTCCCAAAAAGCCAGCGAGCTGATCAGGGCCCCCTTCGATGACCTTGATATCGAAACCGGTCACATGGTTACCGATCCTTATAATCAACTGGTGACGGCCGAAATGATGAAACGAATGCAACAGGCGGTTGAAAATCTGCCCGCCCGCTGCAAAATGATCTTCAAACTTGTTCGTGAAGACGGCCTCAAACACCGCGAAGTAGCTGAAATCCTTAATATTTCCATCAACACCGTAGATGTGCAAATGGCCATTGCCATTAAGAAAATATGCACTGACTTGCAGGTGAATCGAACTTCCAGAACCATAACTAATAAGGTATAAATAAGTTACAGGTTACAAGTTACAGGTTTCATGGTAAGCTCCCCGGGACCAGCGGCCCTATAAGGGGAAAATATGCAACTTGTAACCTGAAACTTGAAACCTGCAACCTGAAACCTGCAACCTGCAACCTGAAACTTTTCCCCCAACTTCTTCTCTTTAATGCTTGGAAAAAAAATTTCTCTTTCCTTTAATGGTCTTTTCCAATTTCCCTGTCCTTCCATGGTAAACGTACAAACGATAGCATGGATACACCTGAACGAATCTGGTTTTTATTGTCACGCAATTTGAGTGGTGATGCAACGGAAGCCGATAAAGAGGAGTTGAGTCGCCTGCTGCAACAACACCCCGAACTGATGCAGCAGTACGAAATGCTACACCAGCTATGGCCGGTGAACACCCCCACGAACGAAGAACCGGTAGAAAACGACAAGATCAGCCGCATTTTACAATTGTCGGCCGCCGAAAAAGCCGCCGACCCTCCTATAAAGGCAACGATTTTTAAAATGGTAAAATGGCGTAAAGTAGTGGCATGGGCAGCCGTATTAACCGGTTTGGGATTGAGTATATGGCTTTTTATGGAATGGAACCGAAAGCAACCTACGCTGGCTGCCAACGAAATTATTGCACCCAAAGGCAGTAAAACAAGAACCCTGTTACCCGACGGTTCTACCGTATGGCTCAATGCCGGATCGCGCATCGTGTATGCCGATTTCAGCGGCCCCGCCCGTGAAGTAACGCTCGAGGGAGAAGCTTTTTTTGATGTGGTTAGCCTCCCCCTGGCCCCCTCCGGTGGAGGGGGAAACAAAGGGAAAAAGCCCTTTATCGTTCATGCCGGTAAAATTGATATCAAAGTGCTGGGAACGGCTTTCAATGTAAAATCATATCCCGACGAAAAAACAATTGAAACAACGCTCATGAGGGGCCTGGTGCAAATTACCCGCAAAGACGATAAACAGGCGCCGCCTGTTTATTTACATCCCAACGAAAAAATTGTGCTGCCGGCAGGTAAAAATGATGCTGAAATCGCAACTGAAACAACTACAGCTCATTCAGATAACAAAACTCGGGTACAGAATATCATTCATATCGATAGTACACTAAAAGAAAATCAGCATATCGAAACCGCCTGGGTATATAACCGGCTTGAGTTCAGAGGAGAGAATTTTGAGCAGCTGGCCCACAGGCTCGAAAGATGGTATAACATCAGGATTTATTTTGAAGACGATGCCGTACGGCAACTGGTTTTCAACGGGTCGCTCGAAAATGAAACTGTGGAACAGGCTTTTGCGGCCTTAAAGGCGGCGGTTCCGTTTAACGCAACAATTCAAAACAATGAAATATTCATTAAATCATCGAAGTAACATGCATCCTACATAGCGGATAAAAAAAACGGAGAATGTTAGCAGCATTCCCCGTGCATTACAGGTTAAGTTTTTGTGTTGCATCTTCCCCGGTCATAACTCGTAAGGCGGTTAGCGGACCAGGGACCAGATTTCTTTTAACCCATAATAATACTAAAGTATGAAAAGTTTTAGAACGGGGGTTAAAAACCCGTTGCTTTCCAAAGCGCTGCTTGTTATGAAAATGACTACTTTCTTTTTGCTCGTTGGTGTATTGCAGGTGTCGGCCCGTGGTTTTGGGCAAGACAAACTGAGCCTCAGCTATAAAAATGCCGAGATTGGCGGCATTTTAATGAACATTGAAAAACAAACACATTATCGTTTTTTATACAACGATCAGTTGCGTGGCATCAAACGTAAGGTATCTATTCATGTTGAGAATGCAGGTATACGCCAAGCACTCGACTATTTGTTTGCCCAAACCGAACTTACCTACAGGTTCATGGCTAACGACCTGATCGTTATTAATGAAGATGGTACCCGCCAGGCTACCGAAAAAAAAGTTTCGGGAAAGGTTACCGATCAAAACGGGTCGCCGTTGTCGGGAGTAACCGTAACCGTAAAAGGCACAACAAAAGCAACTTCCACCAACGAACAGGGTGTATTTAATATATCTGCCGGGGACGACGATATACTGGTATTTTCCTACGTGGGTTTTGAACCGCAGGAATTAAAAGTGGGCGACAAAA
This sequence comes from Niastella sp. sgz303648, assembly GCF_059587045.1. Classification (NCBI taxonomy): domain Bacteria; kingdom Pseudomonadati; phylum Bacteroidota; class Chitinophagia; order Chitinophagales; family Chitinophagaceae; genus Niastella; species Niastella sp. sgz303648. The sequence continues at coordinate 128,690 of NZ_JCAPSW010000018.1, forward strand.
CACAGATCAGCATTTCGCTCGCGTCTGCTGCGGCTAATCTCGAAAACGTTGTCGTAATCGGTTATGGCACTGTAAAGAAAAGAGATCTGACCGGAGCCGTGGTTTCATTAAAAGGCGATGAAGTAAAAAAAGTACCGGCCGGTAATGTGATGGAAAGTGTTCAGGGTAAAGTAGCCGGAGTTGATATCACCCGTACCAGTGGAGGCGCCGGCAGTAATGTGAATGTAACGGTGAGGGGTAACCGGTCGATCATTGCTCAAAATACTCCGCTGTTTATTGTAGATGGTATACAGTATTCAAACTTTCAGGACATCAACCCCAACGATATTCAGTCGATGGAGGTGTTGAAAGATGCTGCATCAACCGCTATATACGGTTCACGTGGCGCCAATGGCGTAATTATCATTACTACCAAAAGAGGCGCTTCGGGTAAAGTAAGAGTAGGGGCCAATGCATACTATGGCGTTACCGACGATACGGGTTATCCGGTGCCGATGAACGGTGAGCAGTATGCTAACTTAAAACGCGAAGCCAATCGCGCCGCCGGCGCCTGGAAATCGAGTGCCGATGATGCAGGCATATTTAAAGCGGATCTTCCAGCTGTTCAAAACGGCGTTTCGACCTACTGGCCCGGTTTATTATTAAAGAAAGGTTCGCAACAGGATTATGGTGTGAACGTAGCCTCCGGCAGTGAAAAAACAAAAGTGTTCTTCTCATTCGATTATTTCAAGGAAAAAGGATTGCTGGCCAATGATTACAGCAGCCGGTACACGCTGCGTCTCAATATCGACCAAACCATTATCGGAACTTTTAAAGTGGGATTGCAAAGCCAGCTAACCTGGTACGATGAAAACAGAAGAACTGATAACGTATTAACTGTTGCTAATAAAGTTATTCCCTACTATACACCTTATGCTACGGACGGTTCGCTAATTAAGTTTCCCGGCAATGCCAACCAGATAAACCCCTTGTTGGAAGAATTGCCGGGGACTTTTGTTAACAAAACAAATACCACCCGTATCTTATCATCGGCCTATGCCGAATGGAAACCGTTCAGCAGTCTTACACTCCGCTCTAATTTAGGTATCACGAATGGTAGTTCGAGAAACGGATTGTTCAACGGCGAAAATTCTATCAGCCGTTCAACTTCTACCGGTTCATCGGCAAAAGTTACCAATGCTACCCAAACCGATCTGATCTGGGAAAACATTATCACCTGGCAAAAAAAGTTTGCCGATCATTGTGTAGATGTAACAGCTGTTACCAGTTATATTTCGAACAAGCAGGATAGTTCCTACGCACAGGGAACAGGACAGCTGGTGCCCGGACAATCGTTCTACGCCTTGCTGAACAACCCCTCGAACCTGGCCATATGGAGCAATTATATCGGCAGCAACCTGTTATCGGGCGCCTTTAGAATAAACTATGGTTATAAAGGAAGATACCTGTTAACAGTAACCGGCCGCGCCGATGGTTCTTCAGTACTTACCAAAGCTAACCGCTGGTCTTTCTTCCCCTCTGCTGCTGTAGCATGGCGGGTGATCGATGAAGACTTTATGGCCTCGCAGCATTTACTCAGCGATTTAAAAATACGCGCCAGCTATGGTATTGCAGGTAATGCGGCTGTTAAACCCTATTCAACCAATACCGGTTTAATACTCATTCCGTTTTCATGGAACGATCAAACCATGCAGGCCTATGGTTATGATCCGCAAAACGGTAACCGCGATTTGAAATGGGAATTAACAGGAACACAAAACATAGGTATCGACTTTGGTTTGCTCAAGAACAGAATATCGGGTAGTGTTGATTATTACGATTCAAAAACACATGATCTGTTGCTGCTGCGTCCCCTGCCCACTTCTTCGGGCCACGCAAGGGTAGTGGAGAATGTTGGTAAAACACGCAATAATGGTATTGAAGTGTCATTGCGCAGCGTGAACATTCAAACCAACCAACTTACCTGGACAACCGCGCTCACCTATACCCGCAATAAAGAGCGCATCACCGACCTCGTAAACGGCATAAACGATATCGCCAGCGGTTTGTTCATCGGTTCACCGGTTAAATCGTTCTACGATTATCAAAAGCTTGGCATCTGGCAAACCGCAGATTCTGCTGCAGCAAAAAGCTTTGGCTATAAACCCGGCGATATTCGCGTAGCCGATTTAAGCGGCAGCAAAGGCGTACCCGATGGAAAGATCGACGCCAATTACGACCGTACTATTGTAGGATCGGCTGTACCTAAATATACCATTGGCTTCAGCAACGATGTTACTTTCAGGAACTTCGATCTGAATGTATATGTATTTGCAAGAATAGGACAAACCTTTGTATCAGATTATGCAAACAAGTTTGAGCCCAATGCTATCGAAAACGGAGCGGCCGTGAATTACTGGACGCCCGAAAATCCCACGAACGATTATCCGCGCCCGAATATTAATGTGTCAAGAGCTTCATTGCCTTTTGCTACTACGTTGGGTTATAAAAACGGATCATTTGTAAAGATCAGAAATATCACCATCGGGTATACGCTTCCTAAAACACTTACCCAAAAAATTCATATCAGTAGTTTGCGCTGGTACGTAAGCGCCAAAAACTATTTCACGTTTTCAAAAGTGAAAGATTATGATCCGGAAGGAGAGGGTTCTTTCGAAAGACCATTGACAAAACTGATCGTAACCGGATTGAATCTTGAATTCTAACAAAACTTATTAATTGAATTAATTACTGCAATATGAAAAGGAACATACATGTACATGCAATATTGCTTTGGTTGCTGGCGGTAGTAGTGGCAGGAACTTCATGCAACAAAAAACTAAACGAAATTAACCCGAGCCAGTTAACGCCCGATGTAGCCTATACAAATGCCAAAGGGTTCGAAACGCTGGTAAATGCAGCGTATACCTACACCCGTTTCTGGTACGGTAAAGAAGAAGGATACAGTGTTTCGGAAATGGGTACCGATATATGGACGAACGGGAGCGGTGATGTATATACGCAATTAACCAGGTACGATAACCTGCAGGGAAGCAACACATCGGCATTAAACCTGTTGTGGGATAATTTTTATGCAGGCGTTTTTTTATGTAATACAGGTATTTCGAAAATTGCCGCAATACCTGATTATACAGCTGCACAAAAAGCCACACGCGAAGGCGAGCTTCGGTTCCTGCGCGCTTTTTATTACTGGCATATTGTTGAAACCTGGGGCGGTGTTCATTTTACTACCCAACCGGCAGTTGGCGTTGAAACTACAGCCAACAGAACTCCGGTAGATACTTTTTACAAACAGATATTCGAAGATCTGCAGTTTGCGATAAAGAATTTGCCCGATAAAACCACCGATTACGGTCGTGCCACCGTTCCTGTGGCAAAGGCTTTTCTGGCCCGCATGTACTTAACACGTGGCATGAATGAACAGGCTATAGCTATGGCCAATGATGTGATCAGCAATTACGGTTATACCCTGCTGGCCAAATTCGGCGATTTGTGGAACATGGCTAATATCAAGAACAAAGAAGTGATCTGGGCTATTGATTATTCAACCAATTTAACCAATAACGACCTGGCCACTTCGGCATATCCTACCGGCCATAGCCGCGGTTCAAATAACGGGCACCTGATGTTCCTGCAGGTATATGACCAGGTGAATACGTCGATACTCATCCGCGACATTAACAATGGCCGGCCCTTTAACCGGTACATGCCTACGTTGTCGCTCCTGAATATGTTTAACGAGAATGATGATTCACGTTACCAGTCATCATTTCAAACAGTATGGTATTGCAATAAAGCGGCCCGGGCAGTGGGGAATACATTTATAAAGGATTCATTTGATTATAAAGTGGGTGATACGGTTTGCTATACTTCAAAAAACACGCTTAATGCTTCAGACATGAATGCCAAACGCTATACTACCTACGATATTTCGCGGGTGTATGGTTCCAATGGCATTCCCGGCCAAAGAAAGTTTTATGTATCCCTGAAGAAGTTCAAAGATTCAACCCGTGCATCAACTGCTGAAGCGCAAAGTGCCCGGGATGTATTTGTAATGCGCCTGGCCGAAATGTACCTGATAGCTGCCGAGGGCGAATTTAATATCGGCAAGCGCGATTCTGCGGCTTATTACCTGAATATCATTCGTAAGCGGGCTGCTATTCCGGGCCATGAAGCGGCCATGCAGATCAGCAGTACCGATGTAAACATTGATTTTATATTAGATGAGCGTGCCCGTGAATTGTGCGGCGAGCAATTACGCTGGTTCGATTTAAAAAGAACCAATAAACTGATTGATCGTGTAAAAGCGCTGAACCCCGATGCCGCTCAATACATAAAAGCCTTTCAAACCGTGCGGCCAATACCGCAAACACAAATTGATGCAGTTACTAATAAGACCGAGTTTACACAGAATCAGGGATACCAATAAATATTTTCAGGTCATGGAAGGTGGGCCGCCCTGCAAAGTGCGGCTCACCTTTAATCCCTGAATCCGGTTGTTGACAATTGACATACCCGGCTTACAGGTACATCATATGGAGATGAAGAAAGCGCTTCGGTTCAACATTTTAAAAGCAGTTTGTGCCGTGCTGTTTAAAATCATTGCAGACGGTTATAAAAAATGCGATATTTGGCTTTTGTTCGCTCCTAAATATCCCATGTACCTATATGCATAAGAAGAAAGTACTTTGTTTCGGAGAATTATTATTGCGCATATCGCCAGCCTCGAATGAAGAAATGACAAATAAAAACCCGATGCTTTTATATGTTGGAGGAGCTGAAGCCAATGTGGCAACGGCTTTGGCGGGATGGAATGTTCCGGTAAAATACTTTACTGTATTGCCCGACAATTTTATGAGCCATCATGTGATAGATTACCTGGAATATAAAGGAATATATACATCGTCTATTTTATTTTCGGGCAACCGCATCGGTATTTATTACCTCGAAAGAGGGGCTGATTTAAAAGGAAGCATGGCATATGACCGGGATCATTCTTCTTTTTCAGAACTAAAAAGAGGAATGGTGGACTGGGATAAGGTATTAAGGGATGTGGAATGGTTCAATTTTACAGCCATCAATCCGGCATTAAATGAAAATGTGGCAGATGTATGCCTCGAAGCTGTTGAAGCCGCTTCCCGAAAGAATATAATTATTTCCATGGACCTTAACTACCGCTCGCGCTTATGGAAATATGGTAAGCAACCAACGGAAGTAATGCCGGCTTTGGCAGCGCATTGTGATGTGTTAATGGGAAATATCTGGAGCGCACATTCCCTGCTGGGAACAGCGCTTGATGAGCATATTCATGATAAAAAAAGCAAGCAGGCTTATCTTGATCATGCACAAGCCACTTCGCTTGAGATGATGCAAAGATTTCCTAAATGCAAAACGGTAGCGAATACATTCCGGTTCGACGGAGAAAATAATAATGTAAAATACTATACTGCCTTATCAACCGGCGGTAAGCAATACACATCGACCGAGTTTGCCTGTGAAGGTGTGCGCGACAGAAGCGGCAGTGGCGATTGTTTTATGGCCGGACTGATATATGGAATTTACCATCAGCAGGCGCCGCAGGAAATATTGGATTATGCTACGGCTGCCGCATTTGGCAAGCTGCAGGAACAGGGAGATGCAACAGGACAGGATATTCTTACCATAAAGAAATTAAAAACAGAAAAAGTTAAGCAATCAGGCAATTAAACAATCCCCTTTTTTACTATACACTAAACCGTCGCTATAGCTATGTATATGCCACAGGCATTTATATTATTGCTGGCAGTCGCGTAAAGGAGTATGGTTTTTCGGTAATTCTACGTTGATTGCCAGCATTTTATTTAAATTCTCCCTTGTGAACGTTGCCGGTAACGTTTGCGTAAATAAAATTCCATATTCGTTTCGGTGGGTATAAATATCTGTGTACACTTGTCGTGAAAAACAGGTATTATCTTAGTTACAGGTTACAAGTTTTGCGTTACATGGGGGTTTTCCCTGTATTATTCCCTGTAACCTGAAACATGTAACCTGTAACTATGTTTTCGAACGATTGCTGATATTGCCTAATTTTACAGGCACAAAACTACTGCAGGCATACACGCATATCGTAATACTGATCAATATGTTTTCCCGGATAACTAATTTCTTTGATGTAAACAACGTGTAATGAACAAATGGTTTAAAGCAGCAGCAGTTTTTGTGTTATTGTCGCCATTAAGTATAGCAGCACAAAACAGCTTACCCGTAATACAACAAGCTTCGTTTAAGAAAGATTCTTTTTATATAACCCGCTTCGGCGCCGTAGCCGATGGTATTACCTTAAATACCAAAGCCATTAATGCAGCTATTGATGCCTGTAGCAAAAAAGGCGGCGGCATTGTGGTAGTGCCTTCAGGATTATGGATAACCGGCCCCGTAGTGCTCAAAAGCAATGTGAACCTGCACCTGCAAAAAGGCGCATTATTACAGTATACCAAAGATTTTGATCAGTATCCCCTTGTAGAAGGTAACTGGGAAGGCCTTGCACAAATGCGCAACCAAAGCCCCTTATCGGCCGATAAGGCCACCAATATAGCTGTTACCGGTTATGGTATTATCGATGGCAATGGCGATGCCTGGCGCCAGGTTCGTAAAGACAAGCTCACCGAAACACAATGGAAAAAACTGGTGGCTTCGGGCGGTATTGTAGGCGAAGATGGTAAATCATGGTATCCCTCTGAAAAGTGGTTGAATGCCTCCAAAATGAAAAATCCCGGCGCTATCAGTCCCGAAAAAACACCCGAATTTTACAACAGCATAAAAGATTTTCTTCGTCCGAATTTAGTCGTGTTCACCCAATGCAAAAAGGTGTTGCTCGAAGGAGTGACCTTTCAAAACTCAGCTGCCTGGTGTTTGCATCCGCTCATGTGTGAGCATCTTACCGTAAGAAATGTTACGGTAAAAAATCCCTGGTACGCACAAAACGGCGACGGCATTGATGTGGAAAGCTGTAAAAATGTGCTCATCGAAAACTCAGTATTTGATGTAGGCGACGACGGCCTTTGTATGAAAAGCGGTCGCGACGAGGCCGGCCGTAAAAGAGGCTTGCCCGTTGAAAATGTGATCATCCGCGATTGTAAAGTATACCATGCTCACGGCGGTTTTGTTATCGGAAGCGAAATGAGCGGCGGCGCCCGTAATATGTGGGTAACCAATTGCACTTTCATAGGAACCGATATTGGTCTTCGTTTTAAAACCACCCGCGGCCGTGGCGGTATTGTAGAGAATATTTACGTGAACAACATCCAGATGAAAGATATAGCCGGCGAGGCCATTTTGTTCGATATGTACTACATGGCCGTAGACCCCGTGGCGCAGGCCGGCGAAAAACGCGAACTGCCCAAGGTAGAAACCCTGCCGGTAACGGAAGCCACTCCTCAGTTCAGGAATTTTGTTATAAAAAATGTTGTTTGTAACGGCGCCGCCAGGGGTATTTTTGTGCGCGGTATACCCGAAATGCATGTAAAAGATGTAAAGCTCGAAAACATGGTATTGCAGGCCGATCAGGGCATCGATATACAGGAAGCATCGGGCATTACATTTAAGAACATAACCATCTTAAGTAAGCAAACCAACCCGGTGGTGGATATTATCAACAGCGATAACCTTACTTTCGATAAACTGCAGTATAAACCCGACGCAGAGTTATTGTTCAGAGTGGGAGGGGATCGTGTACAGGGCATCAGCATAATAAACACCGACGCAGGTAAAGCGAAGCAGAAGATATTGTATGAATTTGGAGCATCGGAGCAGAATGTAACTATAAAATAAAAAATACTGTTACCGGATACCGGATACCTGGTACCCGGAAACCGGTAACAAAAAAGTTTCTCACAATGAAGATATCTCAGGTATTGATTGCCATAGGAATTGCATCTGTCTCTATTGCCAATGCACAGCAAAGTGTTACTTCAGCGCCTGCCGGCGTTGTGCCCGGTAAGGAAAACTGGTCGCAGGGAATGGCGGCCTCGGTTATGAGCTGGTGGGACGATTCCGCAAAAATACAGCCCTCGAAATGGAGCTACGATATGGGCGTGGTGCTGAAAGGCATGCAGGCCCTGTGGTATGCTACCGGCGATGGCGCCTATTTCAGGTACATTCAAAAAAGCATCGATGCATGGGTGCAGGAAGATGGCAGCATAAAAGGATATAATCCCGAAGAGTTCAATATCGACAACGTAAATAATGGCAAGCTGTGCCTGTTGTTGTACCGTGTAACAGAAAAACCCAAATACAAAAAAGCCGCCGACATATTGCGCAATCAGTTACAAAATCATCCGCGCACCCATGAAGGCAGCTTCTGGCATAAAAAAGTATATCCCTCACAGGTATGGCTCGATGGCTTATATATGGCGCAGCCCTTTTATGCCGAATATGCCATGCAGTTTCAGGAAGACACCGCTTTCAATGATATAGCCCGCCAGTTTGCAGCCATAGAACGCCACGCAAGAGATCCTAAAACAGGTTTGTTGTATCATGGATGGGATGAATCGAAAGAGCAAAAATGGGCCAGTAAACAAACCGGCACATCGCCACTGTTCTGGGCACGTGCATTGGGATGGTATGGCATGGCGATGGTTGATGCGCTGGATTATTTTCCGGCCAATCACCCCGGCCGCGATACGATCATTGCCATATTGAACCGCTTTGCCAAAGCCGTAGTGAAAGTGCAGGATGCCAAAAGCGGCGTATGGTACGATATAGTTGATAAACCCACTACACCTAAAAATTACCTCGAAGCATCGGCATCGTGCATGCTGGTATATACTTTATCGAAAGGCGTTCGCAAAGGGTATTTGCCTGTTACTTACTGGCAAAATGCCAAAAAAGGCTATGAAGGCATTTTAAAAACATTCGTCGATAAAAACGCAAATGGCCAGGTACAGTTAAAAGGAACAGTAAAGGTATCGGGCCTCGGCGGCAACCCTTACCGCGATGGTAGTTTTGATTATTATATGAGCGAACAGGTGATCGTAAACGACTGGAAGGGTATCGGCGCTTTTTTATTAGCCGGAGCTGAAATGGAAAACCTGCCAGCTGCTTTACCGGGTAAAGGAAAAACGGTTACCGTTGATTATTACTTTAATCACGAAGCTAAAAAGAACCTCGGCGGAGTACAGGTGCCCACCCATTATACCTGGAACGAAATGAGCTATAACGGCTTCAGTTATCTCGGCGATGTTTTCAGCAGCTACGGTGCAAAACTAAATACGCTCGAGGCAGCGCCTACTGCCGCTAACCTGGCAAAAACGGATGTTTACATCATTGTTGATCCGGATGGATTGAAAGACAATAAAAACCCCAATTATGTTGAAGACAGCCATGTAAAAGCCATCAGCAGCTGGGTACAAAAAGGAGGAGCGTTGTTACTGATGGCCAACGACAGCGCTAATTGTGATATAGATCATTTCAACAAACTCGCAAAGGCATTTGGCATTACTTTCAGCTATAAAGGACGCAACTTTGTACAGGGCAATCAGTACGAAACAGGTGCAGTGCCAATACCCGCCGGTAACGAGGTATTTAAACAAACGAAAAAAGTTTACCTGAAAGAAATAAGCATCATTGAAACAAAAGCCCCGGCCAAAGCACTGGTAACACAGGATGGCGATATTATATTGGCTGTGGCAAAATATGGTAAGGGAACTGTGTTTGCGGTAGGCGATCCCTGGTTGTACAATGAGTATACCGATGGTCGCAAATTACCTGTAGAGTATGAAAATGCTAAAGCTGCTTATGAACTGGCCAAATGGCTTTTATCAAAATAGATGGTTCGATTGTTAATTTGTTAAATTGTTGGGAGGTTGCGGATCAATCAGGTTTTGAAAATTCAGGTTCCTAACAATCAAACAATTAAACCATCAAACCATTACACAAGGTCAGTGCAGGATAGAAAATATTGTAATACATATGATCTTAGCAAAGTAAATTGATCAATGGTTTTTTGTTAGATGGCTGGGCGGTAGCCAACCCAACAATCAAACAATCAGGCCATCAACAATAAAATAAAGTGATTTTAAAAATTCTAAACGCGTAGTGTATGATCCTTTCGAGGTACAATCTGAAAAACATTGGTGCGCAGGACATCGAAACCCCTGCAGATTCTGTATTTGATCTTCCTGAAAAAGTATTACAGTTTGGCACAGGCGTATTGTTGCGCGGTTTGCCCGACTACTTTATTGACAAGGCCAACCGGCAGGGAATATTCAACGGCCGTGTGGTAGTGGTAAAATCAACCGACAGCGATTCGTCGGCATTTGATAAGCAGGATGGATTGTATACATTATGCGTTCGCGGATTAGACAATGGCAAAAAGGTTGAAGAGAATATCATCAACTCATCAATAAGCCGGGTGTTAAGCGCCAAAGACGAATGGAGCGAAATATTGCAGTGCGCGCACAACCCGAACATGCAGATCATTATTTCCAACACCACCGAAGTAGGTATTCAGCTGGTGCAGGACGATGTGCATCGCCACCCGCCGGTATCTTACCCCGGTAAATTGCTGGCATTTTTGCTTGAACGCTACAAAGCTTTCGATGGCAGCCGACAGAGCGGCATGGTGATCGTTCCTACCGAACTGATCCCCGATAATGGTAAAAAGCTGGAATCCATTGTATTGGAGCTGGCCCATTTAAATGGTCTGGATGACACTTTTATACAATGGCTCGAAACCTGTAACTACTTCTGCAGCTCGCTGGTCGACCGCATAGTACCCGGAAAACCCGATAGCAAAATAAAGGAGCAGCTCGAAAAACAATTCGGTTATAAAGATGAACTGTTAACCATGTCGGAAGTTTACCGCCTGTGGGCAATAGAAGGTGGCGAACACATTAAATCCGTGCTTACCTTTGCGTCGGTAGACGAGGGGGTGGTAATTGCTCCCGATATTAACCTGTTCAGAGAGCTTAAGCTACGCATGTTGAACGGAACGCATACCTTATCGTGCGGATTGGCTTATCTGGCTGGTTTTGGTACGGTAAAACAGGCTATGGACGACAGCAATATGCAAACCTTTATTGCCCGCCTGATGTTAAATGAAATAGCAACGGGCATTCCTTACGACGTAGAACACCAGGTAGCACAAACTTTCGGCAATAAGGTGTTAGACAGGTTCGCCAATCCGAATATTGAACACCTCTGGATCAATATTACCATGCAGTATACTTCGAAAATGAAAATGCGTAATGTGCCGGTGATTTTGAAGTATGCCGAAAGAATGAAATCGGTGCCTGAGAATATAGCTCTTGGATTTGCAGCTTATCTGTTATTTTTGAAACCCGTAAAAAAGAAACAGGATAAATTTTACGGCGAATGGCAGGGTAAGGAATATGTGATCACCGACGATTTTGCAGCGTATTTCGAGGAAAAGTGGAGCCGGTTAACGCCCGCTCAAATTGCCGATGAAGTATTGGCCGATACTGCCTTATGGGGCGCCGATTTAAGTAGTATTCCCGGATTTGTACAGGCAGTAAAAGATAATCTGGCTTCCCTGATCGAAACAGGTATTACTAAAACAATTCAAATACATCAGACCAAAAAAGTATTGGCGTAATGAAGAAAAGGGTCCTTAAAGTTCATGAAGATGATAATGTAGTGGTAGCACTGACCAACTTATCAAAGAACGAAACAATATCACTGAATGGTCAGGAGTGGCAGCTGCAGGAAGATATTCCTGCCAAACACAAGTTTGTGACTGCCGATCTGCAAACAGGCGATCCGATCATGATGTATGGGGTTTTGGTGGGCAAAGCCCAATCGCCCATTAAAAAAGGCGGTTTAATTTCAACTTCCAATGTAAAACATGCAGCCAACGATTTTGTAATTCGCGATGAGCGCGACGTTGAATGGAAGAAACCCGATGTATCGAAATTTACCGGCCGTTCATTTATGGGTTACCATCGCCCCGATGGCCGCGTAGGCACCGCCAATTACTGGCTGGTAATACCCATGGTATTTTGCGAGAACCGTAACCTCGAAGTATTACAGGAAGCGCTCGTTCGCGACCTGGGTTATGGCAGAAACAGAAAATACCGTTATCAGGCGCAACAATTAATTGATTTATACAAAACGGGTAAAAGCGTTGAAGATATTTTGCAGGCCGATCTGCAGGCAGATGCAGCCCTCGAAGAGTCGCAACGCTTATTTCCCAATGTAGATGGCATAAAATTCCTCACCCATGATGGCGGATGTGGCGGAACCCGGCAGGATGCACAGGCGTTATGCGGGTTACTGGCAGGTTATATCACCCATCCTAACGTAGCCGGAGCTACGGTATTAAGCCTGGGTTGCCAGAATGCACAGGTTAGCATTCTTGAAGAAGAGATCCGCAAACGCGATGCTAACTTCAGCAAACCCATGTATATTCTGGAGCAGCAGAAGATCGGTATGGAATCGGACCTGCTGGCTGCTGCCATTAAACATACATTCGCAGGACTTGTATTAGCCAATAAAAATAAACGTGAACCGGCTCCGCTGAGCCAGCTTTGCATTGGCCTTGAATGTGGTGGTAGTGATGGCTTCTCGGGAATTTCGGCTAATCCCGCTATCGGTTATACATCCGATTTACTGGTAGCGCTGGGTGGTGCTGTAATTCTTTCTGAGTTTCCCGAATTGTGCGGCGTTGAACAGGGTTTAAGCGACCGTTGTGTACAGGTTGATACCGCAAAGCGGTTTTCGCATCTGATGAAAACCTATAATGCAAGAGCGGTAGCTGCAGGCAGCGGTTTTGATATGAACCCTTCACCCGGTAATATCAAAGACGGGTTGATCACCGACGCCATTAAATCGGCCGGTGCTGCCAAAAAAGGAGGCACTTCACCCGTAGCAGATGTATTGGATTATCCCGAAAAAGTTACCAAACCCGGTTTGAATCTTTTATGCACGCCCGGTAATGATGTTGAAAGCACTACGGCCGAAGTAGCCAGTGGCGCCAACATTGTTTTATTTACTACGGGCCTGGGAACACCTACCGGCAATCCCATAGCGCCGGTTGTAAAATTAGCAAGCAATACTATTTTATATAATAAAATGCGCGATATCATTGATATCAATACCGGCACCATCATCGAAGGTGAAGAAACCATTGAGCAGGCCGGTGAGCGCATACTCGATTATGTGATTAAAGTAGCCAGCGGTGAAATTCAGATCAGTGCAGTGCGCCACGGCCAGGATGATTTTATTCCCTGGAAGCGTGGGGTTTCTTTATAAGTTCTAAGTAATAAGTATTAAGTTTTAAGTTCAGGCACGAATAATATCATTTAATAAATAGAAGGAGAGATGTGAATGTTGAGTGCCAATTCACCATTCACTATTCACCATTCACCAACTCGGCCAAATGAAAAAATTTATTGACGAGCATTTTTTACTGCAAACGCCTACTGCTCAGCAATTGTATCATGAGTTTGCCAAAGCAATGCCTATTATCGATTATCATTGCCATTTGCCTCCCGACCAGATAGCCAATGATGTGCAGTTTGAAAATTTAACCCAGGTATGGTTGTACGGCGATCACTATAAGTGGCGCGCCATGCGTACCAATGGGGTACCCGAAGAATTTATTACCGGCAATAAAAGCGATTACGAAAAGTTCGAAAAATGGGCTGCAACGGTGCCCTATACACTGCGTAATCCGCTGTACCACTGGACGCACCTTGAACTGCAGCGCTATTTTAACGTATACGATATTTTAGATTCATCTACCGCTAAAAAAGTGTACGAAGCCTGCACGGCAAAGCTGCAAACAAAGGAATACTCTGTACGCAGCCTGCTGCGTAAGATGAATGTAAAAGTGGTGTGCACCACCGACGATCCCATCGACAACCTGGAATATCATAAAAAAATAAAAGCCGACGGTTTCGAAGTAAAAGTATTGCCGGCATACCGGCCCGACAAGGCTATGAATGTTGATGACGCCGCTACTTTTAATGCATATGTGTCAAAGCTTGAAGCGGCCGCCAATGTATCGGTAGGCAATTACAACGATTTCCTCGCTGCATTAAAAAAGCAGCACGACTTTTTTGCTACCATGGGTTGCTCGGTTTCAGACCATGGTCTTGAACAGATTTATGCGGAAGCATACTCCGATAACGATATTAAAAACATCTTCAATAAAGTAAGAGGCGGCAGCCAGTTGAGTTACGAAGAGAACCTGCAGTTCAAATCGGCTATGCTGGTTGAGTTTGCCAGAATGGATTGGGAAAAAGGCTGGGTACAGCAGTTTCACCTCGGCGCATTACGCAACAACAACAGCCGCATGTTGAAACGCCTGGGCCCCGATACAGGCTGGGATTCGATCGGCGATTTTTCGCAGGGAAGGGCACTGGCCCGTTTCCTTGATAAGCTCGATACCAATAATCAGCTGGCAAAAACTATTGTATACAACCTCAATCCGGCCGATAATGAATTAATGGCTACCATGATCGGTAACTTCAACGATGGTAGCGTAGCAGGAAAAGTGCAGTTTGGTTCGGCCTGGTGGTTCCTTGATCAGAAAGACGGCATGACCAAACAAATAAATGCTTTGTCGAACATGGGACTGCTGAGCAAGTTTGTTGGTATGCTTACCGATTCAAGAAGTTTCTTATCATATCCCCGCCACGAATATTTCAGACGTTTGCTGTGTAATATGTTTGGCGAAGAAATTGAGAACGGTGAACTGCCGAACGATATAGCATGGATAGGACAGGTGATACAGGACATTTGTTTTAACAACGCTAAAAACTATTTTAACTGGTAACAGTATAGATAATACATTACCTTCAAAAATTTAAAAAATAACCACGACTATGCCGAAAAAAGTAGTAACACTGGGAGAAATTATGATGCGTTTATCCACACCCGGTTTTGAGCGATTTGTACAGAGCGATAGCTTTGATGTTACATATGGCGGCGGTGAAGCCAATGTAGCAGTAGCCGTTTCAAATTATGGGTTGAATGGTACGTTTGTAACCAAGGTACCCGATAATGCTTTGGGCCAGGCAGCTATCAATCATATACGTCGCTATGGAGTAGATACACAATTCATTGCCAGGGGCGGTAAAAGACTGGGTATTTATTTTCTCGAAACCGGCGCCTCTATGCGCGCATCACAGGTTATTTACGACCGTGCAGGAGCTTCAATAGCTGACGCAGAAGTAAGTGATTTTGATTTTGATAAAATACTCGATGGCGCTTCGTGGTTTCATACAACCGGTATCACACCTGCGCTGAGCGATAAAGGCGCTGCATTGGCAGAAGCTGCATTAAAAGCCGCCAAAGCAAAAGGTATTACTACCAGTATCGACCTCAACTACCGCAAAAAATTGTGGTCGGTTGACAAAGCCCGTGAGGTAATGAGCCGTTTGTGCAAGTATGTAGATGTTTGTATCGGAAATGAAGAAGATGCTGATAAATGCCTTGGTTTTACAAGCAAAGGAACCGATGTTACAAAAGGCGAACTGAACCTCGAAGGGTATAAGGATATATTCAAACAAATGAAGGATAAATTCGGTTTCAAATATATTGCTTCTACATTACGCGAAAGTCATAGTGCTTCTGATAACGGATGGAGCGCACTTGCTTTCGATGGCAAAGAGTTCTATCATAGCCGCCAGTACGAAGTACGTATCGTAGACCGTGTGGGCAGCGGCGACTCATTTGCCAGCGGTTTTATTTATGGTTTGGTTTCAGAAATGAGCCTGGCCGATGCCACGGAGTTTGGAGTAGCTGCTTCTGCTATAAAGCATACCATTCCCGGCGACCTGAATCATGCTACTTTATCGGAAGTAAAAGAATTAATGAAAGGCGACGCGTCAGGACGCGTACAACGATAATGAATCATCTCTATATAAAATCCGTTTGTAATGCCCTCAGGGGTATGCAGGCGGATTTTTTTATTTAAACCACAAATACCTATTTTATGATAATTGATACATTGGCAAATGCCGGAAAATATGTTGCCATGCATAAACGGTTTGCCAAAGCTTTTGAGTTTATTGCCGGTCAGGATCTCAACGCTATCGAACCCGGTAAGTATGGGATAGATGGCACCGACCTGCATGCTTCGGTTTCTTTAAAGGATGGCGTAAAGCAGGCAGATGCAAAATTTGAAGCACATAATAATTATATCGATATACAGGTTTGCCCCTCGGGTACCGAGCAGATAGGCTGGAGGCCCCGCAATACCTGCACGCAGCCTAAAGGTGAATACAATACCGAGAAAGATGTGATCTTTTATAACGATCAGCCCGATACGTATTTTCAATTACAGGCTGGTCAGTTTGCCATTTTTTTCCCTGAAGATGTGCATGCACCCATGATTGGTGAAGGGCCAATAAAAAAACTGGTGCTGAAAGTGAAATTATAATCATTGATAACGTATTAAATAAAATCCCAGGTATGAGCAAGAAAGAAACGCTGTTACAATTGATACCTAAACAAGGTATACTTCCCTTATATTATAATGCAGATACGCAGGTTAGCGTAGACATTTTAAAAGCTTTGTATAAAGCCGGTATCAGAACAGTTGAATACACCAACCGCGGCGAACAGGCATTGAAGAATTTCAGGGAAATGCGTAAAGTATGCGATACTGAGTTAAAAGATATGTATCTTGGCGTAGGTACCATTAAGAACAGCGACATGGCTAAAGCATTTATCGACGCCGGCACTGATTATATAATTTGCCCGGGGTTGATAGAAGAGGTAGCCAAAACCGCAGATGCTGCGCAAATGTTATGGGTTCCGGGTTGTATGACGCCTTCGGAAATTATTAAGGCCGAACAGCTGGGCGCTAAAATGATAAAACTTTTCCCTGGTAATTTGTTGGGACCTGCTTTTGTTTCTACTATTAAAGAATTGTTCCCGGGCATTTCTTTCATGCCTACCGGTGGCGTGGAAGTAAGTAAAGAAAACCTGAGCGCATGGTTCGATTCGGGCGTTGTGGCTGTTGGCATGGGTAGTAAACTGGTTAGTAAATCAATAATGCAGAATAAGGAATATGATAAGCTAATAGAGCTTACCAAACAAGCCATTGAAATTATTAATTCTGTACGAAAATAGTTAAACGACCCGTGTTCGATTGCTTATTGATAAAAAGTTCGTGGCAATCTGTAAGGTGTGCCACGGTTCTTTAACCCGATCTGGTAACCGCGGCACGCCTTAAAAATTCCCTACATGAAGCAAGCTATAGGAAAATACAGGTGGGTGATATGCTCCCTGCTGTTGCTCTCTACAACGATCAATTACATGGACCGCCAGGTAATCGGTTATCTGCAACCGATCTTCTCCAAACCCAAATCGGAAGGAGGTTTAGGTTGGTCGCCGGTTGACTTTGGTAACGTTATTTCGTGGTTCACTTTTTTTTATGCCGGTGTTACGGTGCTGGCAGGCTGGGTGATCGATAAAATAGGAACTAAGCTTGGTCTGGCCCTGTCGCTGATCATCTGGTCGTTGTTCGGAGCGCTCAATGCCGTTTGCGGCGGAGCCGTTATCAATCACATTATTGTGCGCAGCCTGTTCGGCATTGGTGAGGCGGGCAATTTTCCGGCTTCTATCAAAACAGTGGCCGAATGGTTCCCTAAAAAAGAACGCTCACTGGCTACCGGCATTTTCAACAGCGGTGCCAACATCGGCGCTATGATCGCTTCCTTAACGGTGCCGGTGATCGCCTACGCTACCTGGTTCGACGGCAGGATTGCAGGCTGGCAAATGGCTTATATCATTACGGGAGCCGTGGGACTGCTATGGCTGATCCTTTGGTTCTGGCTGTACAATCCACCTTCGAAGCAAAAAAGAGTAAGCAAAGCTGAATACGAGTATATTCATCAGGACGATGCGGTGCAACCCGGCGCTTCGGTACAGGAAGATAAGGCCAAAGTGCCCTGGCTTAAACTGCTTGGTTTCAGGCAAACCTGGGCATTTTTTATTGGTAAGTTCATGACCGATGGCATCTGGTGGTTCCTTTTATTCTGGCTGCCTACCTACATGAAAAACCAGTTTCATATGGAAGGTGAGGCCATTCGTCTTCCTCTTTTCCTCGTGTATGGTGTGGCCATCCTGGGTAGCACGTTCGGCGGAGGGTTTCCCATGGTGTTCATCAACCGGGGCCTTGAAGCCTACCGCGCACGTATGACAGCCATGTTCATTATCGCCGTATTTCCCATTGTGCTGCTCAGTACACCTTATTTCGGTAATACAAATGTTTTTGGCGACCGCGCCTATATCTATGCCATGATCGTAATATGTATCGGCGCTGCGGCCCACCAGGCATGGTCGGCCAATCTGTTTACCACCGTTTCAGACATGTTCCCCAAAAGGGCAGTGGCTTCGGTGACCGGCATCGGCGGCCTGGCAGGCGGTCTTGGCGGTGTGCTGGTGCAACAGCTGGCCGGTCGTTTGTCGAAGCATTTCGGCGACCTGGGTCATGTAACAACCGCTTACACCTGGATGTTCAGCGTATGTGCGTTCGCTTATGTTACAGCCTGGATCATTATGAATATACTGGTTCCGCGCATGAAGCCGGTGAATGTATAAGTATTAACAATATTCAAGGGTGAGTCATCTTCCAAAAGGTGGCTCACCTTTGTCGTTTAAGCCGTGCAATGGCTACCACTGCAAACCGGTAACCGGCAACTGGTAACCGGTAACCCGCCTGCTGCCCACTGCCTGTATTCTTCGTAGCTTTGTACAAACATTGCCGTATGATCATTCGCATGCTTGCCATGGAAACCATGCATCTGGCAGAACTGCATGAGTTTTATTGCGAAGTGCTGGGACTTTCGCTTACCGATGAAGACGATCATTCATTCACTTTCAGAGCCGGCCATACCGATGTACAATTTCTGCAATATACCGGACAGCAGCAACCGCTGTATCATTTTGCCTTTAATATTCCCGCCAATAAGATCGAAGAAGCATCGGGCTGGATAGCCACCAAAGCGCAACGATTGTATTTAAGCGATTATAATGGTTTTATAGCCGGGTTTACTAACTGGCATGCAAAGAGTGTTTACTTTTATGATCCTGCGGGTAATGTGGTTGAGCTGATTGCGCGGTTCGATTTGAACAATGCAGCAGAGGAACTATTCAGCGCCGCTCAGCTTCTTTCGGTAAGTGAAGTGGGGCTGGTGTTTCAGGCCGCTGAATTTGAATCGCTGTCGCAGCAGGTATTGCATGAATTTAATGCCGCATACTTCAGCAAGCAGCCTCCGCTTGAGCATTTTAAAGCAGTGGGCGATGATGAAGGGTTGTTTATAATAGTGCCCGAAAACAGGGCATGGTATCCTACCGACAATAAAAAAGCCATCATGGCTCCTGTAAAAATTTATTTCACTAATAACTCTCTCGATGGATGGATTGAATATGAGGATGGTATGTATGAAATGAAGAGCAGGTTAACGGGTTGATAAGTTGATCAGTTGACAAGTTGACAAGGATGGCAAAATACAGCGCAAAGTGGCTGGCAGTCAACAAAAAAACAATATGCGGCTGGCATAATAATTTATAGATTAAACTATCGGGTTTCTATTGCAAAAGCGTTTAAGCTTTGCGGGTAGCCATTTCTGCTATACAGTAATTCCGGCATGCTTCATATTAAAATTTATAATATAAAATTAACCCGGGGAGGGCTCGTTTTTAATTCCCTGTAAATGTGTAGAATAAACATGGGAGCCGCTCCAGACAGCCAATAAATAGAAAAAAAATCAGATTAAATGCGATCCATTGATCGTGCTATTAAAGAATTTTGTAAATTAGAAATATTCAAAATCGACTGTTATGGAAAGAGCCTACAAATGCTGTCAATCCTGCGGTATGCCTATGAAACGGGACGGTGGTGGAACCCACGCCGATGGCACCAGAAGCAACATGTATTGCAGTCACTGTTTCCAGGATGGAAAATTTACAGTGCGCAACATATCAGTTGATGATATGAAGGAAAGGGTGAAAGGTAAATTACGGGAAGTTGGCTTTCCCAACTTTATGACCGGCTTTTTTACCCGTAACCTGCATAAACTGGAGCGCTGGAAATCACATCCGCTTGCTGTGGAATAATTTACTCCCGGCGTAATCAGTCCAGAGGCGAGATTTATGGACACTGATCTGTTTCAATCTTATACCCGAAAATTACATACTGCTGTTTTCAGCAGGGAACAGCCTAACATGCTAATTGCCAATATCTGTCTGATTTAAAGATTTGATATAGGAATGTTGCGTGCCTGAAAAATTGAACTAATCTCTTCGGTTCTTTTTAAATTACCAATAATATATCCTGATTTTTAGATTTTGTGATTTTGAGATTGAACCCCAAAATCTCTAATCCCATAGTAATTTCTTATTTCAAAATTAAATCCATAAATCTATAAATCACGAAATCCCAAAATTCCCCGTTATATTGCTAATTTTAGTTTTAATGCCTAAATCCTATAAATCCCAAAATTCCCAGTGAAAATACTGATTGTAGCCATTGTTTTATTGGTTGACGTATTAAACGTGAGCGGCCAGGTAAAACGTTCCGACATTGATCTGGAGCAGGCCAAAACAGGCAGGCGCATTAAATATTTTCCGTTTGATAAAATACAGGTATTAGACAACCGGTTCGATACCACCCTCATTTATACCGAAGAAACCGGTGCATATCCTCCACACACCGTATCATTTACTGAACCAGCTGCTGAAGCTATTAAAAAATATATGTACCGCCTGGTGGGCAAAAGCAAAAAAGGAAATAAAGAACTGTTGTTCAATATTGAGCAGTTGCAAATTCCCAACGTGGTGTATACCTTGAGAAAGTTTAAAAAAAGTGGTGTGATTGCTACCTATCCCATAAGAACCCGCCTGCTGTTTGAAGTCACTGCCTGGTATAAAAATGAAGAGGGTCGGTATAATAAATTTCTAACTATAAAAAGAGAATACTTTTATAGCGGGTACGAGTATCTGCAAAGGGCCTTGCGTCATATGCTGAACGATTGTATGCAGATGGCAGCTATTTTGCCTGCCGATACAGCTATCGATGTGGCCAGGTTGCCCGTTAAGGTGCAGCAGTTATTAAACGATACGGCCAGCTTTCGTTTTTCGAACGATGAAAATAATGTTCCGTTTGAACAGATAAATGTAAAGGCGAGTGAAAAATGGAAGAACTATCCAATTTATAAAGACAATAATATAGCCTCGGGCATTTTCCCTTTGTTTGATGATTTTAAGAGTAACCAGGTTACTCCGGCTCATGTTGCAATGGCCTTCAATGAAAAGGATAGCGTGTACAAGCTGGCTGCAGGCACCGATAGCATTGTTCTTAAATCACCACACTGGGCAGTTGGTGATGGAACGAACCTGTATATTAAACTGGGTGATAGTTCTTATTTGAAATTGAACAAATCCAACAATACTTTCAGTTTTTATATTCCTGCTAACCTGCCCGATATGTATGCATTGTTGTCGATACAGGAAAATCATATAGATGAAGTGGCCTCATCACCCATGCCGGCTACTGATAATTTTCTCGATGGCTTTATTGCATCATTGATTAATTCCGCATTTCAGAAGGGGGTAAAGCGAACCTCAAACAGGGAAATGACAAAAAGGTTAACTGAAGAAGGATTGAAGCATAATTACAGGTATTGTTTCATTAACATGAACAGCGGCGATATCGTTTACCACGACAGATAATAAGTGCACTTATAAATTATATGTATGAAATTATCCTGCTTGTTAATTCTGTTGCTTATGAATACGGCCATTCAGGCGCAAAAAAAAGCGCCACGTTATATCGGTGAATTATATGGCGGACCATCCATACCCGTTGGCCAGTTTGCCGATAAAGCCTATTCATTCGGATCTACGGATAAAGAACCATCGGGCCTGGCCATAACAGGGTATGCCGTAAACGCTTCTGCAGGGTATTATATGAAAAGAAATATCGGCGTTATGCTGATGGGAGGTATTAGCGTTAACCCCCAAACTGTTGATCCCTATGAAGAGTATCTGAAACAAGTTAATAGCAGCAATTCAACAATAAACGCAAAAGCCAATAAATGGAAAGCGGTTAAAATAATGGCCGGTGGTTTTTATTCCAAACCGTTGGGTTCCTCGTCGAAATGTTTGCTGGTTACAAAGCTAACGGCCGGTGTTTGTAAAACGGCGGTTCCTGCATACAGCTATTCAGTATACGATCAAAACGGATTTCCGGTGACGGGTGGAACTGTAGATAAAATGTCGCTCCCCTGGGCATTTTGTTACCAGGCCGGTGCAGGGTTGCAATTCAAACTAAATAAAATGCTGCATATTGTTTTTGATGTTAGCTACTTCAATGCAAAGCCTAAAAAGAAATTCCAGTATAATCCCAATTTCCCCTCACCGGGAACTTTAATTTCAGCTGAAAGAAAGTACAGTCTTGCTTCGGTGAATGCTGTTGCAGGTATAGGAGTAAAGTTGTAAGTAATAAGTAATAAGTAGTAAGTAGGAATGAGTCCGAATTGCCCATTGCCAATTGCATATTGCCCATTGCCAATTGCATATTGCCCATTGCGAATTGCCCATTGCCCCTTTGCCTGCTGCCCTGTATTAAGTGCATTTTAATGTGATATTGCGTGGTGAGACGGTATCTTTGCCCGGTTCGAAAAATGATAACCCGGGCAGTTGCACTGTGCGCAAACCCCGGATCACCAATATGATGCGCATTATTCACCCGATACGCAACCGGCTCAAACGTGTGTACGACAGATTACACAATGAACGGTTTAAGAAAAATTTATTGCAGGCAATTCCTTTCTGGATCGCTTCTGTTATTACCGGTCTTTTGGCAGTATTGTATGCCCGTTTGTTTGCATGGGCCGAAATGGGAACAGCCTGGATGCTGCACCAGGGAACCTGGTTGTTATTTATAGTTACCCCGGTTTGTTTTATTGCCGCCTGGTGGCTGGTTTTTAAATATGCTCCCAATGCCCGCGGAAGCGGCATTCCTCAGGTAATTGCTGCGTTGGAGCTCGCTACGCCAAAATACATCGATAAGGTTAGTAAACTGCTGAGCCTTCGTATTGTTTTTATCAAAATAGTATCCAGCATTATCATGGTGTTTGGCGGTGGCGTTGTTGGTCGTGAAGGCCCTACCATTCAAATTGCCGGATCGGTATTCAGAACAGTTAACCAATGGTTGCCCAACTGGTGGCCAAAAATATCCAAACGCAATATGATCATGGCAGGTGCTGCGGCCGGACTGGCCGCTGCATTTAATACACCGCTGGGCGGAGTGGTATTTGCCATGGAAGAATTAACACGTACACATATCAGTTACTTTAAAACCGCTTTGTTTACTGCCGTAATCATTGCCGGTTTAACGGCGCAGGGATTGCTGGGGCCCTATTTGTACCTCGGCTATCCCGATGTAAGTAATTTATCGGTATATATTTTCTTTGGCGTTATTGTGGTAGGTATTGTTACCGGTTTGCTCGGCAGCAGCATGGCCCGGTTGATATTATCCATTATGCACTGGACAAGAAGTTTTAAATCGCGCTCCAAACGTGTTCTTTATATTACCACCTGTGCTTTAATATTGGCGGCCATCGCTTTTTTTATAAACGAAAGAGTGTTGGGATCGGGTAAGGAAATTATGACCCACGCCTTGTTTACACCCGATAAACACCTGGCCTGGTATATGCCGATTATTCGCATATTCGGCCCTGTTTTGTCATTTACTACCGGAGGGGCCGGCGGTGTTTTTGCTCCGGCTTTAACTGCCGGCGCCAGTATCGGCGCTGTTTTGTCTGAATGGTTTCAGGTAAGCGCCAACAATGCCAATTTGCTCATTTTGGCGGGCATGGTTGGCTTTTTAACCGGCGTAACCCGAACCCCATTCACTTCTGCCATACTGGTGCTTGAAATGACCGACAGGCACAATGTTATTTTTCACCTGATGCTGGCCGGTATGGTGGCCAGTTTGGTGGCATATCTTGTGGACAGGCATTCTTTTTACGATCACCTCAAAATGCAATACATTCATGACGTACATCATGAGGTAATACCGGTTGAAGAAGCTGTCAGCGCAAAACCCGATACGCCGGCGGCGGAATCTAAACCTTCTTAATAAATTTTCTGCCCCGATAAATTTTCAAATCGTTTAGTTTTTGTTTTCAGACTGTCGGCCAGTGCTGCGGTATCCAACAATACAATATCAAGATGAGGCGTCTTTGTCCAGTCAATAACCCTGTGACCGGGATGTGCCCACCGTTCGGGTTCTCCATCCATGCTAATGATGATGCCGGGAATTTGCAGAGCAGCGGCGATATGCGATACACCTGTGCAGTTCGATATCAGGAAGGCGGCATCCTGTAATAAAGCCGCCATGGCGCCCAAACTGGTTTTGCCGGTAACATCTATTGCTTCATTACGCAGGTGTTTAATTACTTCACGGGTAATAGGCCGTTCATCTTCGATGCCGGTGATAACAGGCACATAGCCATTATCGGCGCAGTAATCGGCTAATAAGGCAAAATACTCAACCGGCCACTGGCGGTATACACTTCCTGAACCGGGGTGTATGCAAACATATTTTTTGTGAACAAGTGGCAGATGCAGTTGATCGAGGTCGTTATAATCTGGCTGCAGTACCGGAAATTCAAGGTGCGTGCCTATTTCGGGAATGCCCAGGTGCTTTGTTAATTTCAACAGCCGTTTTACTTCATGACCATGATTGGGATATTCCACAAAAAGCGGCGAATTTACCTGGCTGTCTTTATTATGAAAACCGGCCACATAACGGGCGTTAAACTGGTGCACCATCGGCTTTACAATGGTGCCATTGCCCTGCATTTGCAATACAAGGTCGAATTGTTCCTGTTGTACCCGTTGCAGAAAAAGCTGAAAGGCTTCTTCAATATAGGGTTGTTCAGGAAGACCGGGATAACCGGGAAAATAAATAAAGTCATTAAAATAGTTCGAAAAACGTTCTACAAAACTGGCTGCCCAGGGCAATCCGATTAATGTAATGATTGCATCGGGATAGGCGCCGCGCAGGGAGCGCATAGCGGGTATGCTGCACAGCATATCGCCCAGCTGCAGGGCTCTGAACACCGCTATTTTTTTGAGGTTGGGCAAAAGGAGTTTTTTCATAAAAGCAATGTTTTAAATTTTGGTGAAGGGAAATTGCTGCATAGCAAGGGCCTGCAGGCATTGCATCAGCAACGCCGGCCGATGATAAGTGGGTATTATTTCAGATATGTTTGGCTTCATTTACTTCTCCGGTAAAAATGAATTGATCACCAACGCATCAAACGGCGAAGTCCGGAAACATTCTATAGCATCGCGTGGTGTGCATACAATGGGACCATCCTGCACTAAACAGGCCGATGAATCGTGAAATACAGCGTTAATTCCCGGTGTATACATACATTTCCTTTTATACAGACATATCGTCAGCATTTGATTCAATTTTTAAACCATCTCACGACTAAAACTGCTACGTAGAAATAAAGCTGTTTTTGAATTCGCATGCTTCTCTTTGTATAAGAATTGGGAAAAAAATCTACAGAAGCGTTCTGATTTTCATTAAACAACACAAAGCAGGCGTGGCATCATTTTCATTGAATACATAGCGTGCTTCTGTCAAAAAGTCTACATGGGAACCTCTTTCCATTTGGCAATAATGTAATTGAAATGGCAGTCGACCAGGTAAAGGAGCTTGCGTTCGATTAAATGCTGTTTCAAACCAATCGATCCGGTGAAAGCGCAGGACATCATTACGCTGTAGGCAATATTTTGAAAATCAATTCACAACTATGAAACCTGTAAAGCCTGATATTTTATACGATAAGTTATACAGCTGGATTTTAACGATGGGGCCCCGGTTATTGGTAGCTGCTATAGTGCTTGCATTAGGTATCTGGTTTATAAAAATATTCAGAAAAGGCCTGAAAAAAAGATTACAGAAAAAAGACCTCGATGTATCGTTCCAGCCATTTCTGATAAGCTTACTGGTTACCGTTTTGGAAGTATTGCTGGGTGTTGGCATTATTCAGATACTGGGTATCAGAATGACGATATTCACTACGCTGGTGGGCGCCATTGGTGTAGCGGCCGGACTGGCCCTGTCGGGCACCATGCAGAATTTTACCAGCGGCGTACTGATACTTATGTTAAAACCCTACAAAGTAGGGGATAACATTATTGCACAGGGGCACGATGGCATAGTTTCTTCCATACAACTTTTTTATACGGTTGTTATTACGCTCGATAACAGAACCGTGATCATTCCCAACAGTAAGTTATCGAATGAAGTAATTATAAACCTCAGCAGGCTGGGCAGGCGAAGGATCGATATGGAAATGAAATTTAATTACAGTTACGATTTTGAACAGATAAAAACCGTTATAGAAAAAACGCTCCGGGTATCGCCGCTGGTTGAAAGCGAACCCAAACCACACATAGGCATTTCGGCCCTCGACCCCGATGGTTTTAAAGTGATCGTAAACGGCTGGGTAGATGCTTTTGAGTTTGAGATGTCGAAGTATGAGGTTCAGAAAAAGTTAGTAGAAGATCTGAAGGGGGCTGGCATTAAACTGCCGGGGATGGTTTAATGGGTTTGAATCAAACAATTAACCTTTAGGGTTCCATCCTTTAAACTTAATAATATCATCAAAATCAAACGATATCTTTTTCTTAAACAGAACCACCATAGTACGCATATAAAATGAGCGGCGTAATAAGGGCAGGTGGTACCAGTAACGAAGTTGTTTTTTCCAGGTGCGTTGTAATTCGGCCAGCATATATTTTTTGTCGCGCTCACCTTCTTCCTTTACCGCTTTTAATAATTTCAGGGAAAGCACACCTACGGCGGCGCCCACCATAAAAAATAAATTCCATTGACCGCGGCCAAACAGGTTTATTACAAAATGACTGGTAAAAAAGTCGGCCAGCAAACCACCGGCCAGCGGCGCCGTAGCCGAAAAAACGGCAGTAACAATATTTTTGGTAACCAGATAAACAATGCCTTCCTGTGCAGGCGCCAGCTTTAACCCGATATTCGAAAGGGCCAGTGTAATGCCTGCATTCGATGCTCCCATAAGCACATGAATGATAACCAGCAAGGGCAAAATAAAAGCCGGTGACATAACACCGATCACCGACCATACCATAATACATGTTATATATACCGGCGCGCAAATGCGAATGATGGTCTTGTTGCTGAATTTATCGGAGCAACGGCCCCATAACCTCATCGATGTTA
The DNA here is from genome assembly GCF_059587045.1 of Niastella sp. sgz303648. NCBI lineage: Bacteria > Pseudomonadati > Bacteroidota > Chitinophagia > Chitinophagales > Chitinophagaceae > Niastella > Niastella sp. sgz303648. The sequence continues at coordinate 155,925 of NZ_JCAPSW010000018.1, forward strand.
TGCTGCTGAGCTGACTAACAATGTTCAAACAAATAATGTATAAAAGCGGTAAGCCCAGTGTTTTCATCATGTACACCGAGTAAAACGGACTTACGAGGTTAAAGGCAAATATCCAGCATGAGTTAAAAGCCAGCAATTTTCTGAAGTTGGTTACGGTAAGCGGCCTTGTGAACAGCTTTACAAGGTTTTCGTTAATGGGTTTCGACTGCGGTTCGGGCGTACGAGCCAGTGCATGCACGCCCCACATACCGGCAAGGCCGCTGATAATAAACATAGCGGCATACACCGTTATTTCGTGAGCCGGGTAATGATCTTTCACATAATCAATGCTCATGGCAATTACCAGACTAAGCGTAACATTCAGTATCTGCATCAGCCGGCTGCGGTGTGAAAAATAGCTGCCCAGTATTTGTGTGGGTATCAGGTCGCGCATCCACGAGTTCCAGCTGCCGCCTGCTATAGAAGCAAAAAAATATTGAAAGCACAATAAAAAGATCAGCGCAGAAACCGTGGCTGTGTTGGAGAACAATAAAGGCAGCGTGCCGATAACCAGTAAAGGAATGCGGCCGCAAAAAGCACCTACTACGGTAATAGCGCGCCGGTTATTAAACCGTTGCACCAGCCAAACCGAAAAAAGCTGAAATATATTGGTACAGGTGGGTAATGCGGCCAGTATACCGATCTGCACATTCGAAGCGCCCATGTATAAAGCAATGGCGGTAAGAAACGTACCGGCCGTTAACGTATTCATGGTTTCGGTAGCCAGACCGTCTTTTAATATTAAATGCAGACCCGATTTAATTTGCGGGTTGGTTAATTGATCAGATGGTTGAAACTTTATCACACTGTGTTTCTCAAATTGACTGCAATATTACTTTAATATTAACGTGCAATTGAGGAACGAATTATAGTTGTGGATATTATTACAACCTACCCTGTATTATTGCCTACATTAAATATTTATAATTTCTTTAAGAATTTGAGCTGCAGGTGCCTATCAGGCCTTGCGCATTGAATCCTGCGTCTTGTGCCTTTTTCTTGAGCCTTGTGCCTTGATTTCTAATACCTCATCAGCGCGGCTATATTACTACCCTTAGGCATCCTTTCTTTTTCGAGCAAATGAACCTGGCCGCCGTGTAAAATGGTTTCAATCACTGCTTTATCTACCATATCGTCGTCGCCCTGCTGCCGGGTGGCGTGCAGCTGCAGCTTATTGTTCTGCGCATCAAAAGTTCCCCACAGGTGCGTGTCGTTATCTATAAAAAGATCAGCCACCTTGCCATAATAGCATGAGGGTATCACCGATTCGGGCATAGAGGAGGTAAGCGGCGTGGCCAGTTTGTTATAGTAAGTGTCGAGCGCTGCTTTATGATGCTTATCGAAGAAAGGCGCCATTTTTTCGCGGGCCATTGTATAAAGCAAAACTTCTGAATGATGTTCAAAATTACCGGTCAGCGCATTGTCGCATATATACTGATACGATGAAACAGATTTATATATAGGTATCAGGTAATCGATACCCGCCAGTAACAGAGGCGCCTGTTCGCGGCCAAGAACTTTTTGCCAAAGAACCCTGTCAATTTCTTTCATGTACAACGCCAGATTTTCTTTTTCATCGGGCTTTCCTGCGCCCACACCATGAAAATTAGCCGCAGGGCTTCCGCTATCGCCGGGGTGGGAAAATTTCTGATCGTCTTTTTCTTCAAAATGTACAACATCGTTTACCCCACGTGGCAATTCTTCAATAGAGATCTCTTCCATATAAAAAGCATCTCCTCTGAAAAAGACAGCTCTTTTTTTACTGAGCACCAACAGATAAAAATGGTCGTTCCCTGTATCGATCAAAGCGGGTACCAGTGGCCGTAAATAAAAAGAATTGTTTGTCAGTATTGCTTCTTTCGGTGAAATAGAAAGCCGTGTAAACTTAAAAAGGTCATCAGCCATAAATACGGCCAGGCCATTGGTCATGTGGTGCCACAGGTCGTTTTCGCGCAATAACTTATAACCGGGGTCTATAATTTTTTCGATCTGTTGCAGTGAAAGCCCTTTTTCCTGTAACAATACCCGAACCTGCTGCAGCATGTTTTTAAAGGCTATACGGTCGTGTTGTTCGTTTACCTCCATGCCTGCACGGTGAGTTGGCAGGTATACCGATATGCAGCAATCTGCCCGATACCTGGCCAGTTGTTCAAATAACGATTTATACATGATGCCCGGTAGCTCTTCGGGTTCGGCAATAGAGCGTTCATCGATATATGTTTGATTTATGATTTTAACAGCCTCAGGACTCCGGTGTTCATTTTCTTTTTTATTTTCCGCTTTATCGGAATTACGGTTTGGATGCCGCTTGTGTACACCGGGCGCCGGTTCGTTGCTATCGGTGGTGTACTTTTCTGTTATTTCCTCATCCTGTTTTAAATCATCTGCATTCATTGCAGCGCGTTCCGACTCTTCTTTTGTTTTGTTCGATGGTTTGCCTTTGGCAGATTGGATTTTTCCTTCTATATCTTTAGCCATAACTCAATCTTTTATTAAAAAAGTGTTTGAACGTGAAACGTAAAACGTGAAACGTGAAAAGTGAAACGTGAAAGGAAAATTACATGTTTGTTTCGCGGGTTGCTTTTGCCGTTTGCCGTTTGCCGTTTCACGTTTGGCGATTGCCATATGCCGTTTTGTGAAAAAGGCTGCCCTTTAGACAGCCCTTTACAGTTATTTGTTAAATCGAATAGCCGGTTCTAATCTTCCATTCTTTCAGTGCTTGCTTTAACATTCGCATCTTCTTCAGCAATTTTAGTCAGCAGGCTGTCGGTAACTTTTTCTTCGGAAAGAGTTCGTTCCAATAACTCGGCAATCTGGTTTTGTCCCATGGTACGTGCTAACGTAACCAAACCACCGTAAGTAGCAATTTCGTAATGTTCGGCTTTCTGGGCGGCAAATATTAAACCTACATCGCGTTGGGCAGTGCCTTTGTCGGTTTCATCGATTATATCCTCACCTTCATCTACAATACCCGCCATGGCCGGACATTTAAGCGCCCTTGGTTCTTCGCCCAATAATTCAAATACATTTTCAAGCCTTGTAACATGGGTAATGGTTTGTTCAAGATGATCGTTGAAAGCCTGTTTTAACTGATACGAGGTAGCTGCATCTGCCAGTTTGGGAAGTGTTTTTACCAGTTTCTTTTCGGCCCAGTAAAGGTCCTGCAATTGTTGCATGAAGAACTGCTGCAATTTTGAGTTAGACACCGCTGCAGAACCAGCTGAAGAAGTTTTAGATTTTGCGTTGGATTGCATTGCCATAGAAAATTTTTTTTTGTGGTTAATTAATCGGGAAAGGGTGCGGGCTATGGGCTGCAATAATTATACCCCCGGCAATAAACAGCAGTTGAAGTTGTTTTAACTAATACAAATAATCTAAAGGCGTGGAAATATATCCCGGTGTATTTTTTCGGTTTACAATATAGTGTGGGTAAAAGTCTACAACGGTAATTAATGTACCATTTTTATTTTTTGATCATATAATCGGATGCGGGCAGTGGGGTTGTTTTGCCATAATTTACCTGTCATTAATACAGCACCCGTGAACATAATCACTGCAGCTATCAGTAAAAAATAATTGATCACCGGAACACCGGTATATTCAATGGCAGCTATGCCGGTGATCAGTAAAAACAGTTCGTTGAGCAAGGCGCCGCTTACGAAAAGCACTAACCCGGTTCGTGAAACCCGCACTGCAGGAAATAGTTGTTGCTGCAACTTATAACCAACAATAAAGAATGTGGCAAAGCCAAGGAATATGAGGTGTAAGTACCCTATCACAACAGGGCGGTAACCAAATGCCAAATGACTCAAAGATGGAATGGTTGATAATGCCTGCAGCACAAACTTTATAGTTAGTGCTATAAGCGCAAACAACCAAAGGATGCGAGTGGCAGGTAATAATTGATTGCGCAACACTTTATATAAAGGGGCGATGAATTTCAACAGTAATAATATGGCGAGTACCTGTATTAATGCTGCAGCAACGGCTATCTGGTACAACCATTGTGGTAATTGCATCCATAATGCGCTGAGCAAAAAAGCCGGAACACAGGAAACAGCCAGTAGCCAGAAGATGGTACGTGGTTTGTTTTTGTTGAACACCACCGGCAATCGCTCCAGCTGATAAAAAAATAATCCCAGTATGGCAAACAAAAACCAGCCATTGTATTGAAAGTGCAGAAAGAAATAGATGGAGGCAATGTACCAATGCTGGTCGCCGTTTTTTGAAGCCATCAGCCAGGCCAGATTAAAAGCGCCTAACGACGATAATGCATAAAAGAACAGTGCTGCTTTAAAATATGCAATAACAATCTTTGATAATTTACTCCGGTTCATATCCCTCCAGGCAAACCAGGTAAACCCGTACGAGAAAAAGATAGATAAAGTTGAAAATGCAATGGATGGCGCTTTATAACCCATAAAAGGAAAAGTAAGCAACATGCCAAATGCGGCTACCTGTGCCAGAATGAACAATCTTGTATATGCCGAAATGCTGATGCTCGCATAGTTTGATATAGCGGCAGTAATGGCAATGAATAAAGCTAATGATATCCATCCGCTAAAAGCAAAATGCGAATGCGCGTGCAATAAATTTTTATAATCAAAAAACGGTAAGGAAAATAAAATTTTATAGCGCAGTATTACACCGGCCGCCGCAACGATAGTTAGATTTAATAATGCCAGCCTGGCCCATTTATTATATACATTCATTTATTACTAATTAAGCAATACAATACACTTTTCCTTTGTCGATAAACAGTTCACCCTTGTCGTGCAAATGACGCATGGCCCTGATCACCGTTTCAACCCGTAAGCCGGTCATATCGGCAATTTGTTGCCGGGTTAATTTAATCTGGTTACAATCGGGGCAGGTATGCCGGTGGCTTTCTTTAAAATACTGCAGCAAACTGCTTATGCGGTGTTCGGGATTATAGTAAGCCATTTCGCGAATGGTTAAAAATTTAAAACGCATCCGCTGGGCCATTAACCGGGTAAAGGCAAAATGAATCTCCGGGTTATCTTTCAACAATTGCAGAAAGCTGCTTTTATGCAACCTGATTATCACACTGTCTTCCTCGGCAATGGCTGTGGCGGCATAGCCGCCATCATCGAACAGAGGCAGTTCGCCAAAGCTTTCTCCTTTTTCGACCATCATTTGTATAAACTCCCTGCCTTCTTCATTGATGCTTACCCACCTTACTTTGCCACTTACCAGCTGATAATAAAAATTAGCACAACCGCCTTCATGAAAGATAATTTCATCGCGTTGCACTTTTTTATAGGTAGCGCCCCAGGTGAGCAGTAAATCAATGTCGATCATCATATAGGTTACCACATTTAGTATGTGATATCAAAGCTATACACAGCATGATTTTACTGATATGATATTACACAGAGCGCCCCATGATTATTATCAGTATACCGGAGTAATGAAAAAACGCGGGCTTTCAATAAGCAGCCTGTAAAACCCAATAGCATACTGGCTTTCAGAAAAAACCGGTAGTTGAAAAACGCATGACGAAAGTCATGTTTTTGTAAACCGGCCCGGTGTGTAAAACCACGCCTTCCTGATTTATGATTACGATCATAAAGGCCGCCTTTACACCAACGTAATCTTGTGCTGAATTAATAATTAAAACACGAAACGGTTATGAACAAAATGATCCTGATACTGAGCCTGGCAGCCGGTCTGTACGCCTGCTCAGGCAATGCCTCAAAAAAAGAGGAGCCGGGGGCTGCAGCCACCGAAACTGGCAGTCCTTCTTACGATCCCGAACGTGGGGCCGGAAAATTTACAAAGGTTGATGTTGCTGCTTCATTAGATAAAACAATGGCCGAAGCCGGTCAGAAGGTGTATGAAGTAAAATGTGCCTCATGCCACAAGCTGACCGATGAAAAACTGGTTGGCCCGGGTTGGAAGGGCGTAACAAGCCGGCATAAACCTGAGTGGATAATGAATTTTGCAACCAACCCCGATGAAATGTTGCAAAAGGATGCCAAAGCACAGGCCATGCTTGAAATATGTCTGGTGCGCATGCCCAATCAAAACCTTACCGATGAGGAAGCGCGCCATGTGTATGAGTTTATGCGTAAAAATGATGGAGTTAAATAGGTCAATGGTGAATGGTCAATGGTGAATATGAAATTCAATGCGCATACAATCATTGAATAAAACAAACATCTTCAAATAAAATATATGAAATCAGTTAATCAAAGTCTTCTCATTATATCGGTTGCTGCCATCGGCCTGCTGCAGGCCTGTAAACCGAATAATGCTGCCACCGCTGTAAGTGGCGATGCCGCAAAAAAAGCGTATGTGGCGCCCGGTAAGTACGATGAATTTTACAATTTTGTTTCGGGCGGCTTCAGCGGACAAATGTCTGTTTATGGTTTGCCTTCGGGCCGGTTATTACGTGTAATACCTGTATTTTCAGTTGACCCCGAAAAAGGGTATGGGTATAACGAAAACACAAAAGCTATGCTGAATACATCGCATGGATTTGTGCCCTGGGACGATCTGCATCACACCGAATTATCACAAACCAATGGCGAAATAGACGGCCGCTGGGTTTTTGCCAATGCCAATAATACACCGCGTGTTGCCCGAATTGACCTGAAAACTTTTCGCACTGCCGAAATTATCGAATTGCCCAACAGTGCAGGCAACCACTCATCGCCATTCATTACCCAAAATACCGAATACGTAGTAGCCGGTACCCGTTTCAGTATACCCATTGGCGATAACCTCGATGTGCCTATATCTTCCTACAAGAAGAATTTTAAAGGCTCGCTCAGCTTTATCAGTGTTGATAAAACCACCGGTAAAATGGCCATTGCCTTTCAGCTGCAAACGCCCGGTGTAAACTTCGACCTTAGCCATGCCGGTAAAGGCCCAAGCCATGGATGGTTTTTCTTTAGCTGTTATAATTCTGAACAGGCCAATACCCTGCTTGAAGTAAATGCTTCACAGCGCGATAAAGATTTTATACTGGCCGTTAACTGGAAGAAAGCAGAAGAATACCTGAAAGCAGGAAAAGGGGTAAAGAAAGCAGTTAAATATACCCGTAACAGCTACGATGAAAAAACACATAATGCCGTTTCGGAAACATTGAACGAAGTAACCGTGCTTGACCCTGCCGTATTAAAAGATATTTGCTATTTCATTCCCTGCCCCAAGTCGCCGCATGGTTGCGATGTTGACCCCTCAGGTGAATATATTGTAGGTAGTGGTAAACTGGCCGCGCTGATACCCGTTTTCTCTTACAACAAAATTCAAAAAGCAATTGCCGATAAAGCCTATGACGGCGAGTTCGAAGGCATACCGGTTATCAAATACGAAGCTGCTTTATACGGTGAAGTACAAAAACCTGGTTTAGGCCCTTTGCATACCGAGTTTGATGGCAAGGGCAACGCCTACACTTCGTTCTTTGTTAGTTCTGAAATTGTAAAGTGGAATATCAAAGACCTGAAGGTGCTCGATCGCGTTCCTACGTATTATTCTATCGGTCACCTGTGTGTGCCCGGTGGCGACAGCCGCAAACCCAATGCGAAATATGTAATTGCCTATAATAAAATTACAAAAGACCGTTATTTGCCCACCGGTCCCGAACTGGCGCAAAGTGCGCAGCTGTTCGATATTACCGGCGATAAAATGCAACTGATACTTGATTTTCCCACCATTGGCGAGCCACACTATGCGCAGGCAATCGCTGCAGATCTTATTTCGAAAAATTCTACCAAATTTTATAAGATCGATGAAAATGCCAATGCCTATGCTACCAAAGGCGAAAAAGAATCGAAAGTAGTGCGTGAAGGAAATAAAGTACATGTATATGCAACGGCCATTCGCAGTCACTTTGCACCCGATAATATCGAAGGTGTGAAAGTAGGTGATGAAGTATACTTCCATATAACCAACCTTGAGCAGGACTGGGATATTCCGCATGGCTTTGCAGTAAAAGGCGCTAACAATGCCGAGTTGCTGATCATGCCCGGTGAAACACAAACATTGAAATGGATTCCCGAAAAAGCCGGTATATACCCGTTCTATTGTACCGATTTCTGTAGTGCATTGCACCAGGAAATGAGTGGTTACATCCGTGTATCGGCTCCCGGTAGTAATGTACCCATTAGTTTTAGTTTGGGTAAAACGAATGCCGCTGATTCAGCAGGCACAAATTAAGTTGGAAAGTCCGGAAGTCCGCAAGTCGGAAAGTCCGGAAGATGCTGACTAAAAGGTGTGATTCTTTCGGACTTTCGGTCTTTCCGACTTCTAAAAAAAATGAGTTATGAACAAGAAACTATCGGTCCTGTCGCGCATAATAGCACTGGTATGTGCGTTGTCGTTAATCGGCGTAATTGTATTGCCGATCTGGCGAATTGAATTATCGGCCCCGCAATATCCCGAAGGACTGAAGTTGCAGATACATGCCGGTAAACTCGGCGGCGATGTGGAAGTGGTAAACGGATTGAACCATTATATAGGCATGCGCACCCTGCACGAAAAAGATTTTGTTGAATTTACTGTACTGCCTTATATCATCGGTGCCTTTGTATTGTTTGGATTGCTGTCGGTAGCATTGAACAGAAGATGGTTTTTTATTACCTGGGCCATATGTTACCTGTTGTTCGCTGTGGCAGCTATGGTCGACTTTTACCATTGGGAATATAACTACGGACATAATCTTGATACAACTGCTCCCATACAGGTACCTGGTATGGCTTATCAGCCGCCGCTTATCGGTTATAAGCAACTGCTGAATTTTGGCGCTTATTCTATTCCCGATGCAGGCGGATGGATATTTATAGCAGTGGGTTTATTGCTTTTTGTATTGGCCATTAAAGAAATTCGTGCCGCAAAAAAATCAATTACCGGTTTGAAAACAGGTTTATCGGCTGCCGCTTTTTTCAGCATGGTATTCTTTGGCAGCTGCAGCACAGGTCCGCAGCCAATACAATTTGGCAGCGATGGCTGCGATTTTTGTAAGATGACCATCTTCGATCAGCGTTTTGGCGGAGAGATCGTTACCAAAAAAGGTAAAGTGTATAAGTTCGACGATATTCATTGCATCGCCTCGTTTTTAAAATCCAATTCTTTGAAGGCTGACATTGCAGGCATTTACCTGCTCGATTATTCAGCCAAAAACATATTCGTAAAAGCCAATGAAAGTTATCTGTTGCATAGCGATGAGCTGCGCAGTCCTATGGGCGGCAATGTAGCTGCATTTAATTCTGATCAAAAAAGGCAACAGTTCAATAAACAGTTAAACGGAACAATACTTACCTGGGATGCTATCAATAAATAAACATATGAAAAAAGTTGGGCTGGTAATAAGCATCGTTGCGTTGTATTTGCCGGCCGCAGCCAAAACATGGATCGTTCGCCCGGCCGGCCCGTTGCAATGGATACAACAAGCCATAAACAACGCAAGGCCTGGTGATACGATTCTGGTTGAACCAGGTATTTACCGGCAACAAACCATTACCATCAACAAGCCGCTGTATTTAAAAGGCGTGGGATACCCGGTGCTCGACGGACAAAAAAAATACGAGATCATTGCCGTGAAAAGCGATCATGTTATTGTGGAAGGTTTTGCCGTGCAGCATTCGGGTTATTCAGGTTATAATGATATTGCCGCCATTCGCATTTACAACAGGCGTTATGTAACCATTCGCAATAACAAACTCGACGATACTTTCTTTGGCATCTACAGCCAGCATGCGGTTTCCTGCATTATTTCGGGCAATCAGTTGCGCAGTAATGCCGTGAACGAAATCACTTCTGCCAATGGCATTCATTGCTGGAAGAGCGACAGCATGCAGATCATTAACAATACCATTACCGGTCACCGCGACGGCATTTATTTTGAATTTGTGACCAATTCGCTGATCAAAAACAACATCAGCACCGGTAATGTACGCTACGGATTGCACTTTATGTTTTCGAACAACGATACCTATGTAGCCAATCTTTTTAAAAATAATGGTGCGGGCGTGGCGGTGATGTTTTCGAAGGGCGTTACCATGTTGCAAAACACCTTTTCCGAAAACTGGGGCGGCGCTGCTTATGGTATTTTATTGAAAGAAATAGCCGACAGCCGAATTGAACGCAACCGCTTTTTGCGCAATACCACCGGTATATATATGGAAGGCACCAGTCGCATTATGGTTACCCAAAACAATTTTGATAATAATGGCTGGGCCATAAAAATACAGGCCAGTTGCAACGATAATACGATTACCCGCAACAATTTCAACGGCAACAGTTTTGATGTGGCCACCAACGGATCGCTGGTATTAAACACATTCAATGATAATTACTGGGATAAATATGAAGGATATGATCTTAACCACGATGGAGCAGGGGATGTGCCTTACAGGCCGGTAAGTTTGTATGCTATGATTGCAGAAAGAAATCCGGTTACCATGATGCTGTTCCGCAGTTTCATGACCGGCCTCCTCGATAAAGCCGAAAAAACAATTCCGGGTTTTATTCCTGAGAATTTAAAAGATGACAGACCACGCATGAAAGCGTTTAAATAACCGTTGCACGTTTCAGGTTGCATGTTGCAGGGACGATCCCTGAATGTAAGCCTTGTAACCTGAAACCTGTAACCTGAAACTTAAGAAATGATCATCGCAACAAATGTTACCAAAAAATTCGGAAAGCTTACAGCGCTCGATAATGTAAGCGTTACCTGTAATAAAGGGCAAACCATTTCGCTGATAGGCCCTAACGGATCGGGCAAAACTACTTTTATAAAGTGTTTGCTGGGTATGGTGGTGCCCGATAGCGGTTTTATAACTTTTAACCAGCAGAATATTGCGCTCAACTGGGAATACAGAGCAGCTATTGGATATATGCCGCAGATAGGCCGCTATCCTGAAAATATGACGATCGCCCAGTTGTTCGATATGATGAAAGATATTCGTAAAAAATCAACGCATCAGTTTGATGAAGAACTGATACAATTATTTAAGCTCGATACTATGCTCGATAAACGGATGGGAACTTTATCGGGCGGCACGCGGCAAAAGGTAAGCGCTTCACTCGCTTTTTTGTTTAACCCCGATGTGCTGATACTCGATGAGCCAACTGCCGGCTTAGATCCTTTATCGACCGAAATACTGAAAGAAAAAATACGCCGGGAAAAACAAAAGGGCAAGCTGGTGTTGATTACCTCGCATATACTGAGCGACCTCGACGATATTGTAACCGAAGTAATTTATATGCAGGACGGAAAGCTCCGCTTTCACAAATCGCTCGATCAGTTACAGCACGATACCGGCGAAAGCAAGCTGTCGCGCGCCATTGCGCATGTTATGCAGGCACCCTGAGCGAAGTCGAAGGGGCTGGTGTACAGCACTGAGCGTAGTCGAAGTGCATATAGTTTAATCAACTTGTAAAATCATGAAAAAGATCATCAAATACGTATTGCTCGATTTACTCCGTAACAGGATCACCATTGCGTATACACTGTTTCTATTAGTCATATCGCTGAGTGTATTTAACCTTGAAGACAATCCTTCGAAAGGCATATTAAGTTTGCTGAACCTGATACTGATCATAGTGCCCCTGGTGAGCATTGTATTTTCTACCATATATGTATACAATGCCGCTGAGTTTATTGAGCTGCTGGTATCGCAACCCTTAAAGCGGATCAATATATGGCTGAGCATTTTTACGGGGCTGGCCTTGTGTATGAGCGTGGCTTTTTTGGTGGGCTGCGGATTACCCATACTTATTTATGCCTCTTTCGATGTTGGTATTATAATGACCGCCATGGGGCTGATGATCACCGTCGTTTTTGTGGCCATTGCTTTACTGGCATCGGTGCTTACCCGCGATAAAGCCAAAGGAATTGGCGTTTCAATTTTATTATGGTTTTATTTTACCCTTATTTTTGATGGTATTGTGCTTTTCCTGTTGTTCCAGTTCATTGATTATCCTATGGAAAAACCAATGATACTGTTCAGTTGTTTAAATCCTGTTGACCTTGCGCGCATATTGATTTTGCTGAAATTGGATATTTCGGCCCTGATGGGCGCCACCAGCGCCATATTCAGGAATTTCTTTGGCAGTCAGTGGGGAATGACAGCAACCATACTGATCATGGCAGCCTGGGCCTTTTTACCGCTGTGGTGGTCGGTAAGGAAATTTAACCGGAAAGACTTATAAAAATGCGAAACGCAGAACGCAGAACGCTGAATGCAAAACGCGGAACGCAGAACGCGCCTTCTGTATTGAGCGTTCGGCATTAAGCGTTTAGCGTTCAGCCTTAATTGAAAATTATGAAACGAGATATCAGTAACCGGGCAGATATACAGGAACTGGTAGATGCCTTTTACAATAAAGTACGTGGTGATGAAGTGATAGGGTACCTGTTTAATGAGGTGGCCCAGGTAAACTGGGAGCATCATCTGCCAAGGATGTACGATTTTTGGGAAAACATCATTTTTCAAACCGGAGGTTTTAGGGGCAATCCTATGGTAGCCCATGTGCAGCTTCACCAGAAATCACCATTGTCGAAAGAGCATTTTGCCCGCTGGCAAAAGTTGTTTCTGGCCACCGTTGACGAGCTGTTTGAAGGCGAAAAGGCAGAGCTCACCAAACAACGGGCGATGTCTATTGCCACTATGATACAGATAAAAGTATTTCCTTCAAACGATCAGAAATCGATCTTGTAACGCATCTGATGAGTGTGTGCAAAAGGTAAGCATTCGCAGAAAACCCATCGGATGCATAAAAAAACCTCCCCGTGTTGGGGAGGCTAATCTTTTTTGGCGGTTCCAAAAAAATGTTTCAGATCTTTCATACAATTGGATAATACAGTTGTTCTTTTTAGGGAACAGGCCCTGTTTTTCAGGGCAGCTTCATAGGGTCGAAAACAAAACGGGCTTTAGGGTTAAGGCCTAAGGGTACGGTCGCTCATACGGGTTAATACTTTCAAAGGATACGGGTCAGATTAAGGTTTCGGAGGTAGCACCTGTGTGTTGTCTGCTTCCGGATGTAAAAATAGCACCACCGGCAGGGGGTTAGCAAATTTCGGATAACCTCATTGTACAGAATGGTCGTATTGTTTAACAGGGGCTACAAAATAGTACGTATTGGTAAAGGGCTGTACAGGTAGGGGTATAGGTGGTAAATGGGGCAAATCTTTTGTTTTTTATATCTCACAAATGTTAGTTATATTTAATGTGAAATGGCCCTCTGATTAATAGCATAGCAATATTATTTCCAATCAAAACTATTAAGCTATGCAAAAGTATAGTCTTCAAAAGCGATTAGGCCCCTATACCGTAGACAAAGCTTTATTTCAGCACATTGAAACTTACATTAACCGCAACATCCCACGAATTTTATTGTTAAACCTCGAAAAGGGAAAGGAAAATCCTTTGAGCCAGTTCATTACCATCACTGTTCAAAAGCAGCATAGTAAGGAAGTATTTCGTTCAATCGATGAGTATGGGTACGAGTTATTTGATGAAAATATCGAAGAGATTTCAGTTGAGCTTGTGCATAACAATGCATTCAATTTCTGGGGACAGAAAGTGATTGTGGTTATTATGACTTTCGATCTGAAGAGTAGTTATTGCGATATGTCGATAGCCCTTAATGACGATGAATCCCGCGAAAAAACATACACTATCGAAAAAGGTTTACGCAACATCATGAACCGCAACAAAAAATCCCTGCCGCTGGCAAGGTTTTTTACTTTGAGGTAAATGTGGTAATAAAAGATATTAAACATGCCTTTAAGGAGGTTGCCCGGTCCTGGTATAGACCGGCCCGGTGATGATTGTCTATAATTAATGATTGTTTATAATAAAAAAAGCTGCCCGAAACCGGACAGCTCTTTTTTTTGAAGAAGCAAAAATCAATGTTACTTATTCTCTAACCCATTATTAATTATATACACGAGGTTGGCGCGGTGTGCTTTCGTTTCTTCGTTGGTTGAAACGGCGGTGGCCAGCTGTGCTTTTATTTTTTTGAGCGTATGTAATGCGGCGGCTTTTGATACATCATCAAACTGTTGTGTTTTGGGATCTATCATGGCTACCAGTTGCCTTACAAAATAAGTTTGCAAATACTGACGGTATACATTCACATTGCCGGTAATATCTGCATCGAATATGCCCTTTTGCAAATCGCTCATTACATTGGCAACGCTGTATTGATTACCATACAGGCGGCTGTTGGTAATACGCAACAGAGTAGCGCCATGCAATAAATGCGATAAAGCGCCTCCGGCCTGAACAGCAAGCGTATTGTCGGAAATGCGGAAGTCGTCGCCGGTAGCTATTTGTCTGTAACCACGACGTTGCGGCTGCAGGTAAGCGTATACCTGGGCATCGGCATCAAATGCATTAGGAGCAAATACATACTTGTTTAATACATCCATGGCGCGTTTTTGCGTAGCCAGCGGAACCGGCGTAAATGGTTTATTGCCCGATTTTTGCTCAGGGAAACTTCTGTCAACATAAATACCACCGATATAACGGCTTACTGCCGACACCATGCTAAACCGTTGTCCGAGCAGGGTGCTATATCGTGCCCTGAGTTCGGCATACGACTGTCCTTCTTTGGTATATTTCGATACCAGTTTGCCCATGGTTTGATTTACTATTTTAAAACGCTCTTCAGCATAACCAATGGCATCGCTGGTAAGTTCGTTTACGTTTACGCGTGGGTCCATAGCTTTACCGGGTGCCCGCATATCGTCGCCATCGTTACCAAAAGCCAGTTTGGGGTCGGTGCTGCGCGAGATGATCTTTTTCAATCCTTCAGTTTCTTCGGCTTCGCTGGCAAAAGGCGTATAGCCGTATTCGATAGCCCACAGATCGTAAGGCCCGGCTTTTGTTGTATAATAATCGCCTTGCTTGCTTTTGTCGGGCGCAATGTTGATGGCGGGATAATCCATTACAGAACCGATGAGACCCAGTTTGTGTGTTATTTCGGTATTGTTGATCTCGGCGGGCGACAGCATCTGACTTGCTTCCATATTATGGTTTAAACCCAGTGTATGGCCCATTTCGTGCATTATAAGGTAGGTAAGGAACTGTTTGTGCATTTCTTTAATGTCGTTGGCCGATGCGCCGGTGGCATCGAGCATGGTCATACCTGCCAGCAACTGGGCTTTCAGTTCACCGGCGAGGGTGCAGTTGGCTTCCTGCTGCGGATCCATACCAGGAAACTGCAGGTTACCGTTGGCGGCATATCCTTTGAACAATTCATCGAAAATAGGCGTAGCGCTGCCCGAGTACCATTCGATAGTAATATCAGCGCCGATGATTTCTCCGGTTTTCGGATTTACAAAGCTGGGGCCGATGGCGCCATAGGAGGGTGAGGCCGAAGATACCCAGCGAATAACATTGTACCTGATATCGGCGGGGTCCCAGTCGGCATCATCGGGCATTATTTTCATTTGCACGGCATTTTTGAATCCGGCTTTTTCAAAAGCCTCATTCCATTTTAAGCCGGCATCGATGATGGTCTGGCGGTATTCGATGGGAGTGGTATTTTCAACCCAGTAAACGATGGGCTCAACCGGTTCGCTTAAAGCGGCCGTGGGATCTTTTTTCTTCAGGTTCCAACGATGAATAATGTCTTTATAAGGCACCGGGCTGATACTGGTTTGATTGTTTACATATTCGAGGAAATAGCCAACACGGGGGTCATCCCTGCGGGGTTTGTAGTCGTTCTGCGGCATTTCGATGAGGCTGTGCTGCATACGCACCCGAACGTAGCGGGCATCGGTAATATCGCTGGTGCCATAATTCATCGGAGCCGGATTGTCGTAAGCGAGGTCAACAATCACATCGGTATTATTGGGGAATGAGCGTACGTTAGCGTAGCGTGACTTGGCCGGGTTGAGCGAGCCTAAATTAAAAATGAGGCTGGCAAAAGCAGGAGGTACAACGGGTTTTACCGGATCGAGCTTTTCGCTGATAAACAAACCATCACCGTTGATCAGGTAACCGTCTGCATCTTCGGAAACTGTTTTTTCGGCCAGAAAAACAGCTTCGGGTTTATCTACTTCGGCGGTTTTGCTAACCGGGTTATTGGGGTCGTACCAAAAGCCGGTGTTTATACGCGAAAACTCCAGTTTGTCGAAGGCTTTCTGCACTTTAAACACCAGGGTGGTGCGGTGCATGCTCTGATTCAGAAATAACTGGGTGGGACCGCTGATGGAAAAACTTTGATAAATATATTCCTTGCCAAGCTGGTTTTTCTTTATGTATATCTGCACGGATCCTGTAGTCGTATCCTGGTACAGGGTGAACAAGCCATCTATTTTACGACTGGTTTTTATTTTATCTGTTATGCCGGCGCTTTTTTTGGGTTTCGAGGTGTCGGCGGTTGGTGGGGCTACGGCTCCTTTTTTATCCTGCGCCTGCGCTACAGCGATCAGTAGTGAGGGCGAAAGAATAAGGGCCATCAGGCATTTTTTCATACATGTGTGTTTTAAGTTTTTCAATTTACTGATGGTTTCAGGTAAGGGCGTATACTTTAGGATGGATGTGTGATTTTAATGGTTACCGGTTTCCTGTTACCGGTTTCCGGTAACAGGGGCCTGGTAACTGGTAACCCGAAACCTGTAACTTTTGTATTTTTGTATTGCTCAAAACAAAGAGCGCAGCTCAATTATGGGAGTGTGGAGACAACTTCAGGAATATTTCTATATAAAAAAGCGCGATCCCAATGCGCCGCATTCATCCTGGATGCGTTATATGCACGGCATTAACAGAATTTCGCTGTTCATGTTCATTTTCGCACTTATTGTAATTATTATTAAACTGTTGACGATGAAGAGGTAGGCCGAGGCGGCCGCAGTACCGTTAATTTTTTTGTAGAAATTGCACTATGTATGCAGCCGCCCGGGCCGATGCGTGACCTCCCTGGCCGAGCAGGTTACGCAAACCGGCATAATCAGTTTTCATTTGCTGCTGTTTGGTTACATTGGTGAGTAGTTCGCTCAGCGCTGAGCGCAGATTCCCCGGCGTTAGATCGTTTTGAATGAGCTCTTTTACCACGGGCTTGTCCATGATGAGGTTCACCAGCGATATATACCTGACCTTAATAAGCCGTTTGGCAATCTGGTACGAAATGTTGCTTCCTTTATAACAAACTACTTCGGGTACGCCGAATAGCGCTGTTTCGAGGGTGGCAGTGCCCGAAGTAACCAGTGCGGCGGTTGATTGAAGTAACAGCGAATAGGTATCATCGCGCACCGAAGAAACATTGGGGTGCATGGTAAGCAGCGATTCATAAAAGCTATCATCCTGCCCCGGTGCTTTGGCCAAAATAAACTGATAGGAGGGAAACATGCGGCTTACCTCAAGCATCACCGGCAGTTTTTTCAATATTTCCTGTTTGCGGCTGCCGGGTAATAAGGCAATGATGGGTTTTGTTGCCATTGGCCGGTTGCCGGGTGTTAGTTGTGCATCTTCTACCACTTCTACCAGCGGATGGCCAACATATTCAACTTCCCAGTCCCATTTATTTTTGTAATAAGCTTTTTCAAAGGGCAGTATCACCAACATCTTATCGATGCATTGTTTCATTTTTTTAACGCGGTTCTCTTTCCATGCCCATACCTGCGGAGATATATAATAAATAACTTTCAGGCCCTGTTGTTTGGCCCATTCGGCTATTCGCAAATTAAATCCGGGATAATCGATCAGTATCAGTGCATCGGGCTTGTATTTTGTGATATCGTCTTTGCAAAACTGCAGGTTCTTTAAAATAGTGCCCAGGTTTTTGGCTACTTCCCAAAAACCCATAAAGGCCAGCTTGCGATAATGTTTCACCAGTTCGGCGCCTGCCTGTTGCATCCTGTCGCCACCCCAGCAACGGATTGTAGCTGAAGTATCTTGTTTTCTGAGTTCCTTAATAAGATTACTTCCATGCAAATCACCCGAAGCCTCACCGGCTATAATGTAATAACGCATGCGGTAAAGGTACCACTTGAATGTTGAATATTGAATGTCGAATTTCGAATGTTGAAATAATATGGAATTGAAAATGAAGAGTTAAAAATGAGAAATGAGGAATAAGAAATGAGAAATGAATAATGTGAAAGTGAGTACCTGCGAAAGGGCCGAAGGATAGTAGGCGCAGATCGAACCGCGGCATCTACCTTATACCTTAAACTTTATACCTTATACCGTGTACTACAATATAAACTTCAACAACAATGCCAGTATCGCATATACAAGGGTTATAGCGAAAATACCTTTGGCGGTTTTGTCGCGATGGGTATTAATATAAAAAGTGAACAGGGCAATATTTAAAATCAAACAGGGAACCGATATAGCTGTGATCTGATTTTTATTGGCCGAAACAAATTTGATGCAATCAGATACGCTGAACAGGGGATAGAACTTAATAAAGTAATAGGCAATCAGGCTCAGCAAAGGGGCTACAAAGCCGAGCAGCATGCCAAAGCGAAGGTTGTCTTTTTTGAACATTACAGTTTCCAGGTTTTTTCGAGCTTATCTTTTAGTTGATAATTAGTGAGGTCGAACTGCACAGGCACTATACTAACATAATTGTTTTTGAGCGCCCATACATCGGTATCTTTTCCTTTATCGAAATTTACAAATTCGCCCGTTAACCAATAGTATTTACGGCCATTGGGGTCGTTGCGTTCAACAAAATCTTCTTCATACTTCGCATAGGCCTGCCGGCAAATACGAACACCTTTTATTAATTCGGGTGCAACAGGAGGGAAGTTAACATTCAGCACTGTATGTTTTTCGGGTGTTTTCTTCAGCATCTGTTCAACAATGATGCGGGCATATTTGCGGGCAGCCGTAAAATCAGCTTCTATACTATAATCCAATAATGAAAAACCTACCGAAGGAATACTTTCAATAGCGGCTTCCACAGCGGCCGACATGGTGCCTGAGTAAATAACATTGATTGAATGATTGGCGCCATGATTAATACCGCTTAAACAAAGATCGGGTTTGCGATGCAGTATTTTATCAACTGCCAGCTTTACACAATCTACGGGTGTGCCGGAGCATTGATACGATTCAATTCCACCAAAATAGGTATTCACCGCACTCAGCCGAAGGGGTTGTCCTATGGTAATGGCATGCCCCATGCCAGATTGCGGTTTATCGGGGGCTACAACAATAATCTTTCCCAGGTCCTTTACTGCTTCTACCAGATTATGAATGCCCGGCGCTGTTATACCATCATCGTTTGTAATCAGGATAACAGGTTGATCTTTCTTCTTTTTTGCCATATCGGACAACAAAAATGCTGAAAAAAAACGAGTTCTAAGTAATAAGTTCTAAGTTATAAGTGGATTCCGGAGCAATCTCAGCAACTAAACTCCAAACTCAGTAGCAGGCAAAAAAGAGCGAAGGAGACTTATAACTTACTACTTAAAACTTACTACTTCTTAATATCCGGTACAGTATATACCTGAATCCCCGCCTTTGGCGGGTTAGCGGTTGCATAAACAAGTGTATTGATCATTTGTTGAATGTTTACCAACCCCTGCTGCCGGCTTTGCTCCCTCGTGGCAGGGAACAGGCGGGCAAGTGCATAAAAGGGCAGTAACAGCACAGGCCACCAATGCCCCGGCCCCAGTACATACCAGGGCCTGATGAATGAACAGCGGGCGCCGGTTTGCTGTAACAGCCATTCGCCTTTTGCCCTTACCTCTCTATATTCTTTCATCAGCTTACCGGGGTACTGGCTTACGCTGATGTATACTACCTGCGGCACTTTGCTGGTGCTAACAGCAATCGCCGCCTGCTGAACCGATACCAGGTCGATGGTTTCAAAAGCCTCTTTTTTGGCAGGCGAAGGGTGGGGTACGCCGATCATATGTATAAATACGTCGGTACCCGCAACGGCAGCGGCATAAGTTGCCGCATCAAGGGCATTACCGGTAACCACTTCGCAGCCCGGTGGTAATTTATGCTCCGACCCATTTCGAACGAGTGCTTTTATGTGATAACCGCCTTTTTGCTGAAGGGCTTTTATAAGCCGGGACCCGATATACCCGTTTCCGCCGGTAATAAATAATTGTTGCATAATGGTTTAAGGATGGTGTTATTAAAAATACGAAAAAAGCGGGCAGGGAGATTTATACGAAATGTCAATTCCATTTAATACAAACGACTTTGCATTGAACGAAAAGTCAATTCCGTTTAACGCAAACGACTTTGCATTAAATGAAAAGTCAATTCCATTTAATGCTAACGACTTTTAATTGAGGGATCAGGTCTGTTTAATAAACTGTAAGAGAAGGATTTAGATCCAAAATTTATGCATGCATCTTCATTTTCCCGGTATATTTTTTTGATTGCCTCCGGTCCACGGGGCCAAAGCCGGCGTGCTATTCACATCATATGCGGAATTTTACACAGACCGTGGAATTTTGGCGGCTTTCCGCTACCTTTGCAGCCGATTAAAAGTATAGGTGTGCGGATTAGCTCTATGTTATTGATTAATAGCTTGTTATAGAGCAGTTGCCCTTGCTTGATCAACTTATCAATTTTACAACATGGCAGGTCAGTTAAAAGAAGTTCGTAATAAGATCAAGGCTACACAAAACATGCAGCAGATTACCAAAGCAATGAAAATGGTAAGCGCTGCCAAATTAAGAAAAGCCCAGGATGCCATTATTCAAATGCGTCCCTATGCCCGTAAACTGCAGGAAGTTCTGAGCAATATCGTTAGCGGCTCAGAAGGAGATGCAGGTTCGTCTTTGGCTACTGAAAGACCGGCAGAAAAAGTGTTGCTGATTGTTATTACCAGCGATCGCGGATTGTGCGGCGCTTACAATGCCAATGTGATTAAACTGGCCCGTACCACCATTCAGGAAAAATATGCAACCCAGGCTGCCAAAGGCAATGTGCACGTTTGGAGCATTGGTAAAAAAGGATACGAGTTCTTCCTTAAAAATAAATTCAAGGTTAACGATCAGTTTAAAGACCTGTTCCACGGTTTGAGCTTTGAAAATGTTCAGGCCTGCGCCCAGGCTGCCGTTAAAGCCTTTGAATTAAAAGAATTTGATGTAATAGAACTGGTGTACAGCGAATTCCGCAATGCAGCCGTTCAACGCTTTACTGTAGAACGTTTCTTACCTATTCCTAAAGTACAAAAGAAAGAAGGCGCTAAAAAAAGCGACTTCATTTTTGAACCTGCCAAAGAACAGCTCATCACCGAGCTGATGCCAAAAATTTTGAACACCCAACTGTTCAAAGCAGTGCTCGATGCCAATGCATCGGAGCATGGCGCCCGTATGACGGCCATGGATAAAGCCTCGGAAAATGCCAACGAATTATTGAAACATTACAAAATTTCGTACAACCGGGCACGCCAGGCAGCCATCACAACCGAGCTTACCGAAATCGTAAGCGGTGCCGCTGCTTTACAAGGTTAAGAAGTTTATGGTTTATTGTTTGAGAGCGCCCAGTTAACCGCAAACCTTAAGCCACAAACCACAAACTATTACAATGGAAATTTCCAACCTGATACCTCATATTGAAGCGTTGATCTTTGCCAGTGAAAAGCCATTGACTACATTGGAGATCACTGACCTGATCAATAATGCCTTCGGCTTTATGGAAGACAAGATTACGCTTGATCAGATTGAATCGGCCATTGAAGGTATTCTTGAAAAATACCGGGCAGAGTTTTATCCCTTCGAAGTACGCGAAAGCGGTGGCGGCTGGCAGTTTCTTACCAAAAAAGATTATCATAAAACCGTTGGCCAGTTAAACGGCGACAAATTTTTAAAACGCCTTTCTACCGCCGCGCTCGAAACATTGAGCATTATTGCTTACAAGCAGCCGGTAACCAAGGGCGAAATTGAAGCGATACGTGGTGTAAGCAGCGATTATGCCATTCAGAAACTGCTCGAAAAAGACCTGATCGTTATCACCGGTCGTAACGAAAACATGCCCGGTCATCCCCTCGTATACAATACTTCAAAAAACTTCATGGATTATTTTGGGTTGAATTCGCCCGAAGACCTGCCGAAGCTGAAAGAAGTATTCGATGATAATTTTGTTCTGCCTACAGCTATCAGCGAAGAAGCAACAGCAGCCCAAATGTCTGATGACGAAATAGCCGGGCCTTCACTGAACGGCACCGGCTTAAACGGCACCCACCTTGAAATAGGTGTTGAAGAAGAATCGGCCGAAGGTGGTGATGTTGATGAAACAGCAATAACCGATGCCGCAGGCGATGAAGAAACCGGTATAAATGCAACAGAAGAAGAAGCCGGCGAAGAAGAACTGGCCGATGACGAATACAATGCCATCATTGAAGAAGCCCTGATAGAAGAAGAGGCCGAAGCGCTCGACGAAGAAGCCGATGAGGTACTCGATGAAATTGCCGAAGATATGTATGACGAAGAAGGCGAATTGGATGAAACAGATGAAGAGGAATACGAAGTAGAAGGGGCCGCAGACATGGCCGGCGATGAAGAAGACGAGCCTTATATAACCCCCGAAGAAGAGGAAGAGTTTGAAGAAGAAGACAACGGCACTACCTTTAAAGTGGATGATAACGGCGAACTGATCGAAGAACAAACCGATGCCGATGATGATGAAGATGAAGCGGGTGATGATGAAGAAGAGGAGAATGATGATCATTCAGATGAAGAGAAAAAATAATTGAGTAATACAAAACGTGCCGCGGTATCCCGAGCAAAGTTTAGGGAAGCCGCGGCACGCGTGTTTATAGGTAGGGCAGCGTATTTAAGTACATTTTAAAAGTCTCCAAAATTTGCTTAGATTTATACTAATAATCATTCTTCCATGCTTACCAAAAAACAGGTATTAAAAAGCATTCGTGAAATGCCGGATGAATTTCCGGTTGATGACGCTATTGAAAGATTAATGCTCCTGCACAAAATTCAGAAAGGAAGCCAGGAAATCAAAGAAGGTAAAGGGTTATCTACGCTCCAGGCGAAGAAAAAGTTAAAAAAATGGTTAAGGTAACCTGGGCTCCTTCGGCAGTTAGTGATATTAATAATATTGCAGAATATATTTCTCAGGATTCCCTCCAATCAGCCTATGCGCAGGTTGAATTATTTTTTGAGAAAGTCACTGTTCTCGAAAAATATCCAATGTACGGTAAAAAAGTTCCGGAACTGGATGATGATAATTTCAGAGAAATTTTAATAGGAAGATACCGGATTATCTATGAGGTGCTTTCGTTGGATGAAATTGGTATTGTAACGGTTCATCACCAATCCCGCCTGCTGAAAAATAATAAGGTTATAAGGAAAATAATAAGACATCGGAAAAAACGATAGTTTATTACTTCTTTACAGGCAATCTCAACCTCCCTGAGAACGCTAAGGACTACCGGAATCGCTCAGGACTTCTTATATTCGCATAATATGTCACAGCAATTATCACGAGAATTCCTGATTCAGTTAGCAAATGAATACGGTACGCCGTTGTATGTGTACCATGCTGAAAAAATTAAAGAGCAATACGAAAAGCTGAAAGGTGCATTTGGCAAGATCAATGCCCGTTTTTACTATGCCTGCAAGGCCCTTACCAACATCAACATATTAAAGTATATTAATAGCCTGGGCGCCGGTGTAGACTGTGTAAGCATTCACGAGGTGAAGCTGGCCCTGAAGGCAGGCTTCGACCCTAAGAATATTTTGTATACCCCCAATTGTGTAGACTTTCAGGAAATTGTAGCGGCCAAAGACCTGGGCGTAAATATTAATATCGATAATATTTCTATACTTGAGCAGTTTGGCAATAAGTTTGGCGGCAGCTATCCTGTTTGCATTCGTTTGAACCCGCATATAATGGCCGGTGGTAATTTTAAGATCTCTACCGGGCACGTAGATAGCAAATTCGGTATCTCAATTCACCAGATACGCCATATTGAACGTATTGTAAAAACCGCTAAAATGAAAGTTACCGGCGTGCATATGCATACCGGAAGCGAAATAAAAGACATAGGCGTGTTTCTCGAAGGACTGGAAGTTATGTTTGAAATAGCCAGTCATTTTCCCGACCTGGAATTTGTTGATCTCGGCAGCGGCTTTAAAGTGCCTTACCAGCCCGATGATCCCGAAACCGATGTGAATACTCTGGGACAGAAAATGGCCCTGGCCTTTAAGAACTATGAAAAAGAAACCGGTAAAAAATTACAGGTTTGGTTTGAGCCCGGTAAATATCTCGTAAGCCAGTGCGGCTATTTTGTGGTAAAAACCAATGTGGTAAAACAAACGCCGGCCACGGTGTTCGCCGGTGTAAACAGCGGGTTCAATCATTTGATACGCCCCATGTTTTACGAGGCTTACCACCATATTGAAAATATCAGCAACCCCAATGGCCCTGAAAGGATCTATACGGTTGTAGGTAACATTTGCGAAACCGATACGTTTGCGTGGGACCGCAAGCTGCACGAAGTGCGCGAAGGCGATTTCCTCGTGTTTTACAATGCAGGCGCTTATGGGTTCGAAATGTCGAGCAATTTTAATTCGCGGCTGAAGCCCGCCGAAGTGCTGGTAAAAGATGGAAAGGCGCACCTGATTCGCAAACGCGATGAGTTTGAAGATCTGTTAAAGAACCAGATTGAAGTTATATAAAATTGAATGCTCCCGCCGGGAGCATTTTTTTTGGTGAATGTTTCGCGCAAAGCCGCAAAGCTTCAAAGCCGCTTGTTGGCTTCTTAATTCAATTTCAATGGCCGCGAAGGAATTTCCTTTGCGTTTTTGCGCCTTTGCGCGAACAACAATTTCCTGTACATTTAGTATACCTTAAATACGCATCTATGAAAAAAAATGTTTGTATAGGTGTATTCATTTTCAGCTGCATGCTGGCGCATGCACAAACGCAGGATATTAAGAAAATTAACCTGTACAATCCCTACGAAAATGCCGATTCGGCGCTTAACAAAGCCATTGCCGATGCCAAAAAAAGCGGCAAATATGTGTTTGTACAAATCGGCGGCAACTGGTGCAAATGGTGTGTTATATTTCATGATTTTATTACAAACGACAAACAAATTGATTCGCTGATAAAATCAAGCTTTGTGGTGTTGCATTTGAACTATAGTTCCGAAAATAAAAATAAAGACCTGCTTACCGACCTGGGCTTTCCGCAACGGTTCGGCTTTCCGGTGTTTTGCATACTCGACGAAAACGGCATGCGCATTCATACGCAAAACTCGGCCTACCTTGAAGAAGGCGATGGTTATAGCAAAGACAAGGTGTTGGAATTTTTAAGTTCGTGGACGCCGAAAGCACTTGATCCGAAGACTTACAAGAATGAATGAAATAAACTTAATGATATTGCAAAATGGGAAACAGTTGCAGGTTTCACGTTCCAGGTTACAAGGGAGCCTGCAATCTGTAACCTGCACCCTGAAACCTGTAACCTGTAACTTGTAACCTGCACCATGTAACCTTTTCAAATGTCTTCCAACAAATTCATACAACGACTCAAAAATCCTGTTGCGTTCAGGTTGTATCTGCTATGGAAACTGCCTGCCGCATTTTTTTCGGGAGTTCGTGTACGCGAAATAGATGAACAGCATTGCGCGGTAACCGTTCCGTATAAATGGTTTTCACAAAACCCTTTCAGAAGTACCTATTTTGCCTGTTTGGCAATGGCCGGTGAAATGAGCACCGGATCGCTTGCTATGGCGCATGTATATGGGCGTAAACCGGCCGTATCGATGCTGGTGGTAAAATTTGAAGCCAATTATTTTAAGAAGGCCACCGGCCGTACCCGCTTTGTTTGTAACGACGGGCCATTGATTCTCGCTACTATCGAAAAAGCCATTGCAACCGGCGAATCACAGGTTTGTACCACTGTATCAACTGGTACAAATAACCAGGGCGATAAAGTTGCGGAATGCTTGATTACGTGGTCGTTTAAGAAGAAGTAGTTACCAGTTATCAGTCGCCGGTCACCAGTTGCCAGTTGCCGGATACCCGGTATCAGGGAACCGGTAACCAGTAACCGGTATCAGGATACTCCTTAGCAGGAAAATAACATGTAGGAGCAGTCCCGTATGGGACGGAATCTGAATAGTGACCGGAACGCTGAAGTGAGTGACACAACAAAAGCTGATTAACGGTATGTCGTTTGATAATAAAAAATATTTATAATGAAGATTGCTTTTCATGGTGCGGCACGCACCGTTACCGGTTCGAAACATTTGCTCACATTAAGTAACGGAAGAAAATATTTGCTCGACTGCGGTATGTTTCAGGGCCTGGGGCAGGCTACCAGCAACTTAAACAGGAACTGGGGTTTTGATCCGGCCGAAGTAAACCATCTTATTCTATCGCATGCGCATATTGATCACAGCGGGTTGATTCCCAAACTCACCAAAGACGGATTTGCCGGCAACATTTTTTGCACGCCGGCTACCAAAGAGCTCACCGAAATATTACTGGTCGATTCGGCCGAAATACAGGAAGATGATGTGAAGTATGCCAACAAAAAAAGAGCGGCCGAAAAACAACCTTACCTGCAACCGCTGTATACGGTAGCCGATGCCGAGCAGTCGTTCGATCACCTGCGCGCCCTCGATTATGGCCAGTGGCATGCCATTGACGAGTTTGTAGAAGTGATGTATACCGATGCAGGCCATATCATTGGCAGTGCAGCGGTAAACCTGCGCATAAAAGAGAACGGAAAAGTTGTTCGGCTTACTTTCAGCGGTGATGTAGGCCGTTACCGCGATGTGATCCTTCGCTCACCGGCTGTTTTTCCGCAGGCAGATTATATTATTCTGGAGTCAACCTATGGCAACAGTTTGCATGAACTGAACATCACCACTCCTGATATATTACTCGACTGGATTGAAAAAACATGCATTCAGAAAAAAGGCAAGCTGATCATACCTGCCTTCAGCGTGGGCCGCACCCAGGAAATATTATATCACCTGAACCAGCTTGAGCTGGAGCGCCGCCTGCCCGAACTGGATTATTTTGTAGATAGTCCGCTGAGCATAAAAACAACAGAGCTGGTTAAACGGTATCCGCAATATTTTAATAAAAACATTCAGCATACGCTTGAATCAGACAGCGATCCCTTTGCATTTAAGGGGTTGAAGTTTGTAAAAACGGTGGCTGAATCAAAGCTGCTGAACTTTCGCAACGAACCTTGCGTAATCATATCGGCCAGTGGGATGGCCGAAGCGGGCAGGGTAAAGCACCATATCAGTAATAATATCGAGAACAGTCGCAATACCATTTTAATGACCGGTTATTGCGAACCCGATTCGCTGGGAGGCCGACTGCTGTCGGGCCGCAGAGAGGTTTCCATTTTTGGGGTATTGCACGAAGTGCATGCCGAAGTGGGCGCCATTCACAGCATGAGCGCGCATGGCGATTATGAAGATCTGAGCCAGTTTCTGGCCTGCCAGGACACCCGGCAGGTTAAAAGGCTGTTTTTAGTGCATGGAGAATATAACGTACAGCAACAGTTTCGCGAGCGGCTGATTAAAAAGGGATTTGCCGATGTAGAGATACCGGAGATGCATTACGAGATAGGATTGACGTGATAAGGCCAATAGGCAAAAGACAATAGGTAATGGAAAAGTGGGATTTGGTTTCCGGTTTCCAGTTACCGGTTACCGGAAACCGGTAACTGGTAACTGCTTAAAAACAAAAGAGCTGCTTCACGGAGCAGCTCTTTTTCAATTCAATAATTCTTTGGGTAGTCTCTAAGTACAATTCGTCTATAGGCTCAGATTTTGTTGGGTTGGTTTTCTTTTCAGATACAGGATTTTTAGTGGTTGGAATTTTTCATCGGATCGGATTGTTTAGGGTCTTTTTCCAAGGAGATTTTTACATGGTTTTTTTCAAGATGATAATGGATTAAACGGGTACGATGGTTTTTCAGAGTTTCGGGGCTCCGTGGTGCCCTTCTTAACTGGATTTTTTTGTTTCCGGAATTTTGGTTTTTATAGGATGTTTGATCGTGAACCAAAGATTGAAATTCTTTTGACGTATATCAATTTTTTTCGATAAATGAACTAAAACCGTCGATTTTCAGGTAAAAAACTAAGAGGATCTATTTAATCACGCAGGAAGTTGACAACGGTCAAATGCAGCCCTGATACCCGCTTCAGCTAACCTTGCACTACTTTTGAAGCACTTTTGAGCAATATTTCGGTAACCTTTGGTATACCCTTTAAGTAGGCGAAAAGGTTAAAAACGGGCGAAGCAGGGGTGCTGCAATAGTGAGGCATGGGTAGTACAAAGGTGGCCAAAAGGTTAACAAAGGGTAGCCAGGAGGTAGTCAGGGAGTAGCTGTCTTATACTGAAAAAACTTTACAGGTGGGAATGATTAATA
>NZ_JCAPSW010000019.1:0-144554 GCF_059587045.1 Niastella sp. sgz303648
GTGTGGTTGTTATAGCTGCATGTCCTGTTGCATCCAGATAAATAGTTACATCCTGTGTATGCACAACAGGGGCAGTGTTGTCGGCTACAGTTACCGTTGCTGTTGCTGATGCATTGTTGGTGCTGCCATCCGTTGCAGTTAAGGTCACAGTGTTGGGACCAATATTACTGCAATCAAAACTGGTCTTATCAAGCGCCAGGTTAGCGATACCGCAATTATCGGTAGAGCCATTATTCACCTGAGCGGTTGTTGCCAAAGCGTGTCCTGTTGCATCCAGATAAATGGTTACATCCTGTGTATGCACCACTGGCGCTGTATTATCGGCTACAGTTACAGTTGCCGTTGCCGAGGCGCTGTTGGTGCTGCCATCTGTTGCAGTTAAGGTCACGGTATTGGGACCAATATTGCTGCAATCAAAGTCGGTCTTATCGAGCGACAGGTTGGCAATGCCGCAATTATCGGTAGAACCGTTGTTGATTTGTGTAGTTGTTATAGCTGCATGTCCTGTTGCATCCAGATAAATGGTTACATCCTGTGTATGCACAACTGGTACCGTGTTGTCGGCTACGGTTACCGTTGCCGTTGCAGAGGCGCTGTTGGTGCTGCCATCTGTTGCAGTTAAGGTCACGGTATTGGGACCAATATTGCTGCAATCAAAGCTGGTCTTATCGAGCGACAGATTCTGTATGCCGCAATTATCGGTAGAACCGTTGTTGATTTGTGCAGTTGTTATCGAACCGTGTCCTGTTGCATCGAGGTAAATAGTGATATCCTGCGTATGCACAACAGGTACAGTATTATCAGCTACAGTCACCGTTGCCGTTGCTGATGCACTGTTGCTGCTGCCATCTGTTGCAGTTAAGGTCACGGTGTTGGGACCAAGATTACTGCAATCAAAGCTGCTCTTATCGAGCGACAGGTTAGTGATGCCGCAATTATCGGTAGAACCGTTGTTGATTTGTGTGGCGGTTATCGAGCCGTGTCCTGTTGCATCGAGGTAGATCGTGATATTCTGCGTATGCACAACCGGTGCCGTATTATCAGCTACAGTTATCGTTGCTGTTGCCGAGGCACTGTTGGTGCTACCATCTGTTGCAGTTAACGTCACGGTATTGGAACCAATATTGCTGCAATCAAAGCTGTTCTTATCGAGCGACAGATTCTGAATACCGCAATTGTCAGTTGAATTATTGTTGATCTGTGCAGTGGTTATGGCTGCATGTCCTGTTGCATCCAGATAAATAGTTACATCCTGCGTATGTACCACTGGTACCGTGTTGTCGGCTACGGTGACAGTTGCTGTTGCCGATGCGCTGTTGCTGCTGCCATCGGTTGCGGTTAAGGTCACGGTGTTGGGACCGATATTGCTGCAATCAAAATCAGACTTATCAAGCGACAGGTTTTGAATGCCGCAATTATCGGTTGAACCATTGTTGATTTGTGCAGTTGTTATCGAAGCGTGTCCTGTTGCATCCAGATAGATGGTTACATCCTGCGTATGCACTACCGGTGCCGTATTATCAGCTACGGTTACAGTTGCTGTTGCTGAGGCGCTGTTGCTGCTGCCATCTGTTGCGGTTAAAGTAACGGTGTTGGGACCAATATTGCTGCAATCAAAGCTGGTCTTATCGAGCGACAGGTTGGCGATGCCACAATTATCGGTTGAACCATTGTTGATTTGTGCAGTTGTTATCGAAGCGTGTCCTGTTGCATCCAGATAAATGGTTACATCCTGTGTATGCACGACTGGTACCGTGTTGTCGGCTACGGTTACCGTTGCCGTTGCCGAGGCGCTGTTGCTGCTGCCATCGGTTGCTGTTAAGGTCACGGTGTTGGGACCGATGTTGCTGCAATCAAAGTTGGTCTTATCGAGCGACAGGTTGGCGATGCCACAATTATCGGTAGAGTTATTGTTGATCTGGGTAGTTGTTATAGCTGCATGTCCTGTTGCATCCAGATAAATGGTTACATCCTGTGTATGTACTACCGGTGCCGTATTATCAGCTACGGTTACCGTTGCCGTTGCCGAGGCACTGTTGGTGCTGCCATCGGCTGCCGTTAAGGTCACAGTGTTTGGACCAATATTGCTGCAATCAAAGCTGGTCTTATCGAGAGACAGGTTTTGAATACCGCAATTGTCAGTTGAATTATTGTTGATCTGGGTAGTTGTTATCGATGCATGTCCTGTTGCATCGAGATAAATAGTTACATCCTGTGTGTGCACGACTGGTACGGAATTATCAGCTACGGTTACAGTTGCCGTTGCCGATGCGCTGTTGTTGCTGCCATCCGTTGCAGTTAAGGTCACAGTATTGGGACCAATATTGCTGCAATCAAAGCTGCTCTTATCAAGCGACAGGTTGGCAATGCTGCAATTATCGGTAGAACCGTTGTTGATTTGTGTGGTGGTTATCGAGCCGTGTCCTGTTGCATCGAGGTAGATCGTGATATTCTGCGTATGCACAACCGGTGCCGTATTATCAGCTACAGTTACCGTTGCTGTTGCCGAGGCACTGTTGGTGCTACCATCTGTTGCAGTTAAGGTCACGGTATTGGAACCAATATTGCTGCAATCAAAGTCGGTCTTATCGAGCGACAAATTGGTGATGCCGCAATTATCGGTTGAGTTATTGTTGATCTGGGTAGATGTTATAGCTGCATGCCCTGTTGCATCCAGATAAATGGTTACATCCTGTGTATGTACTACCGGTGCCGTATTATCAGCTACGGTTACCGTTGCCGTTGCTGAGGCGCTGTTGGTACTTCCGTCTGTTGCGGTTAAGGTAACTGTGTTGGGGCCAATGTTACTGCAATCAAAGCTGGGCTTATCGAGCGACAGGTTGGCAATGCTGCAATTATCGGTTGAGTTATTATTTACCTGGGCAGTTGTCACAGAAGCATGCCCTGTTGCATCCAGATAAATGGTTACATCCTGCGTATGCACTACCGGTGCCGTATTATCAGCTACGGTTACAGTTGCTGTTGCTGAGGCGCTGTTGCTGCTGCCATCTGTTGCAGTTAAAGTAACGGTGTTGGGACCAAGATTACTGCAATCAAAGCTGCTCTTATCGAGCGACAGGTTAGTGATGCCGCAATTATCGGTAGAACCGTTGTTGATTTGTGTGGTGGTTATCGAGCCGTGTCCTGTTGCATCGAGGTAGATCGTGATATTCTGCGTATGCACAACCGGTGCCGTATTATCAGCTACAGTTACCGTTGCTGTTGCCGAGGCACTGTTGGTGCTACCATCTGTTGCAGTTAACGTCACGGTATTGGAACCAATATTGCTGCAATCAAAGTCGGTCTTATCGAGCGACAAATTGGTGATGCCGCAATTATCGGTTGAGTTATTGTTGATCTGGGTAGATGTTATAGCTGCATGCCCTGTTGCATCCAGATAAATGGTTACATCCTGTGTATGCACAACAGGTACAGTATTGTCAGCTACGGTTACAGTTGCCGTTGCTGAGGCGCTGTTGGTGCTTCCGTCTGTTGCGGTTAAGGTAACTGTGTTGGGGCCAATGTTACTGCAATCAAAGCTGGGCTTATCGAGCGACAGGTTGGCAATGCTGCAATTATCGGTTGAGTTATTATTTACCTGGGCAGTTGTCACAGAAGCATGCCCTGTTGCATCCAGATAAATGGTTACATCCTGCGTATGCACTACCGGTGCCGTATTATCAGCTACGGTTACAGTTGCTGTTGCTGAGGCGCTGTTGCTGCTGCCATCTGTTGCAGTTAAAGTAACGGTGTTTGGACCGATGTTGCTGCAATCAAAGCTGCTCTTATCGAGCGACAGATTCTGGATACCGCAATTATCGGTAGAACCATTGTTCACCTGGGCAGTTGTTATGGCAGCATGTCCTGTTGCGTCGAGGTAGATCGTGATATTCTGCGTATGCACCACCGGCGCAGTATTATCAGCTACGGTTAGCGTTGCTGTTGCAGAGGCACTGTTGGTGCTGCCATCGGTTGCTGTTAAGGTCACGGTGTTGGGACCGATGTTGCTGCAATCAAAGTTGGTCTTATCGAGCGACAGGTTGGCGATGCCACAATTATCGGTTGAGTTATTGTTGATCTGGGTAGATGTTATAGCTGCATGTCCTGTTGCATCCAGATAAATGGTTACATCCTGTGTATGTACTACCGGTGCCGTATTATCAGCTACGGTTACCGTTGCCGTTGCTGAGGCGCTGTTGGTGCTTCCGTCTGTTGCGGTTAAAGTAACTGTGTTGGGACCGATGTTGCTGCAATCAAAGCTGGTCTTATCGAGCGACAAATTGGTGATGCTGCAATTATCGGTTGAGTTATTGTTGATCTGTGCCGTTGTCACCGAAGCGTGTCCTGTCGCATCGAGATAAATAGTTACATCCTGCGTATGCATCACTGGTACAGTGTTGTCGGCCACAGTTACAGTTGCCGTTGCCGAGGCACTGTTAGTGCTGCCATCGGTTGCAGTTAAGGTCACGGTGTTGGGACCAATATTGCTGCAATCAAAGTTGGTCTTATCAAGCGACAGGTTAGTGATGCCGCAATTATCGGTAGAACCATTGTTCACCTGGGCAGTTGTTATGGCAGCATGTCCTGTTGCGTCCAGATAGATGGTGATATTCTGCGTATGCACGACAGGTACGGAATTATCAGCTACGGTTACAGTTGCTGTTGCCGATGCGCTGTTGTTGCTGCCATCTGTTGCGGTTAAAGTAACGGTATTGGGACCAATATTGCTGCAATTAAAGCTGGTCTTATCGAGCGACAGATTCTGTATGCCGCAATTATCGGTAGAACCGTTGTTGATTTGTGTGGTGGTTATCGAGCCGTGTCCTGTTGCATCGAGATGGATGGTTATATCCTGTGTATGCACCACTGGTACCGTATTATCAGCTACAGTTACAATTGCTGTTGCCGATGCGCTGTTGCTGCTGCCATCTGTTGCAGTTAAGGTCACGGTGTTGGGACCAATATTGCTGCAATCAAAGTCTGTTTTATCAAGCGACAGGTTTTGAATACCGCAATTATCAGTAGAACCATTGTTCACCTGGGCCGTTGTTAAGACAGCATGTCCTGTTGCGTCGAGGTAGATCGTGATATTCTGCGTATGCACGACTGGTACGGTATTATCGGCTACAGTTAAAGTTGCTGTTGCCGATGCGTGGTTGCTGCTGCCGTCTGTTGCAGTTAAGGTCACGGTGTTTGGACCGATATTGCTGCAATCAAAGCTGGTCTTATCGAGCGACAGATTCTGTATACCGCAATTATCGGTAGAACCATTGTTGATTTGTGCAGTTGTTATCGAAGCGTGTCCTGTTGCATCCAGATAAATGGTTACATCCTGTGTATGCACGACTGGTACAGTGTTGTCGGCTACGGTTACCGTTGCCGTTGCCGAGGCGCTGTTGCTACTGCCATCCGTTGCAGTTAAGGTCACAGTGTTGGGACCAAGATTACTACAATCAAAACTGCTCTTATCAAGCGACAGGTTGGCGATACCGCAATTATCGGTTGAACCATTATTCACCTGGGCAGTTGTTATAGCTGCATGTCCTGTTGCATCCAGATAGATGGTTACATCCTGTGTATGCACAACAGGTACAGTATTGTCAGCTACGGTTACAGTTGCTGTTGCCGATGCGTGGTTGGTGCTGCCATCGGTTGCGGTTAAGGTCACAGTGTTGGGACCAATATTACTGCAATCAAAGTTGGTCTTATCCAGCGACAGATTGGTGATACCGCAATTATCGGTAGAACCACTATTCACCTGGGCGGTTGTTATCGATGCATATCCTGTTGCATCGAGATAAATAATGATATCCTGCGTATGCACCACTGGTACAGTGTTGTCGGCTACGGTTACCGTTGCCGATGCAGAGGCACTGTTGGTGCTGCCATCTGTTGCGGTTAAGGTCACGGTGTTGGGACCGATATTGCTGCAATCAAAGCTGGTCTTATCGAGCGACAGATTCTGTATGCCGCAATTATCGGTAGAACCATTGTTGATTTGTGCAGTTGTTATCGAGCCGTGTCCTGTTGCATCCAGATAAATGGTTACATCCTGTGTATGCACAACCGGTACCGTATTATCAGCTACAGTTACCGTTGCTGTTGTAGAGGCACTGTTGGTGCTGCCATCAGTTGCAGTTAAGGTCACAGTGTTGGGACCAATATTGCTGCAATCAAAGCCCGTCTTATCGAGCAACAGATTCTGTATACCGCAATTATCGGTAGAACCATTGTTGATTTGGGCGGTTGTTATCGAGCCGTGTCCTGTTGCATCGAGATAGATGGTTACATCCTGTGTATGCACTACCGGTGCCGTATTATCGGCTACAGTTACAGTTGCTGTTGCAGAGGCACTGTTGGTGCTGCCATCGGCTGCCGTTAAGGTCACAGTGTTGGGACCAAGATTACTACAATCAAAACTGCTCTTATCCAGCGACAGGTTGGTGATGCCGCAATTATCGGTTGAGTTATTATTTACCTGGGCAGTTGTCACAGAAGCATGCCCTGTTGCATCCAGATAAATGGTTACATCCTGCGTATGCACTACCGGTGCCGTATTATCAGCTACAGTTACAATTGCTGTTGCCGATGCGCTGTTGCTACTGCCATCGGTTGCTGTTAAGGTCACGGTGTTGGGACCAATATTGCTGCAATCAAAGCTGGTTTTATCGAGCGACAGGTTCTGTATACCGCAATTATCGGTTGAACCATTGTTGATTTGTGCAGTTGTTATCGAGCCGTGTCCGGTTGCATCCAGATAAATGGTTACATCCTGTGTATGCACCACTGGTGCAGTGTTGTCGGCTACGGTTACAGTGGCATTTCCGCTGGCGGATGCGCTGCAATTTGCCCCATCTGTATAAGCAACACTTACCAGGTTATATGTTGTAGTGGATGTTAAAGATCCGGTATTCAAAGAAGCATTGCCGGTTCCATCCAAATCAATGGTAAAGCTGCCCGAACCATTAATATTGTAGGTAATTCGCGCATTGGCTGAGCCAGTGAAATTAATGGTTGCAGAACTGCCATTGCAAATAGTGGTGTTGCCATTGATATCTGCTGCCGGTGGTGGTTGAACTGTTATTCCATCCGACACCGTACTTGTTACCGTTCCGCAATCGCCACTAACAACAACATAATAGTAAGTTGTACCCGCTGTGGTGGTAGATGGGGTTAAGCTTGATGAAGTAGCGCCGCTTATTAATGTACCTCCTGCATTTGAAGCTGTTGCATTGCTGTACCACTGGTAAGTTAAATTGGTGCCCGTTGCCGTTACTGATAAAGCCGCAGGAGTTGCGTTCTCGCAATACGTAGGATCATCCATTGACTGCGAGGTAATAGCTGTTGTAGCATTTATGGTGATAGTCGCTCCTGTAGCTGTAGTGGCTGTAGTGGTTGTCAAACAGTTTCCACCGCTTATGCTGATATCGCAGGTTATTGTGTGCGGGCCCGAAGCCAGTGATGAGGTATTGTAAGTGTTGGAGGTGCTGTTTTGCACACTGGCGCCATCCACCTTAAAGTTGTAAGTTACTGTGCCACCTCTGGTATTGCCTGCGGTAGCCGTAAAGGTTACCGGGCTTCCGGCGCAGGTTGGGTTGGTGCCTGCGGTTTGGGCAATCGTCACCGATGGAGTGACGATGATATTTACTGTTAAGGTTGCATTGTTTGAAGTTACAGATCCGCATGCATTGGATATTACGCAATTGTAATTAGTTGCTGCATCTGACGTGCCAACATTGCTGATGGTTAAGGTGGCTGTATTTGTTCCGGAAATATTTCCGCCATCTGAAAGATTGGAAGTCCCCTTGCGCCATTGGTATGTTTGGTTATTTCCCGTAGTAGCTACAGAAAAATTAACTGAGCTACCGCTACATACTGTTTGATCAGAGGGGTGTGAGGTGATGGAAATACTTTGGTGTACTGTGAGTGTTGCTGCTGAAGAAGTAGCTGAAGGAGTACATGTGCCGGTTACAATTACGTGATATTGCTTACCGTTATCCGAAGCGGTTGTGGCCGCTGTAGTATAGCTGGCCGTAGTTCCGCCTGTTCCCGTGGAAACATTACTAAAGCTAATGCCATCTGTGCTGACCTGCCACTGATAAGAGAGCCCCGAACCTGTAGCTGTAATCGAAAAATTAGCTGTGTTGCCGCTGCAAACCGTTTGACTGGCTGGTCCGGAGGAAATGGATGGAGGTGTATTGACGGTAACGGTGGCTGAGGCCCCTGTAAACCCTGTTGTTCTTGCACAGCTATTATTGCCGGTGACAGACACCAATGTGTAGCTGGTAGTAGAAGAAGGATTCGCTGCTACATTAAATGGTGTTCCCGAACTTACGTTGTTCGCGGTAAAATTGTTTCCGCCGGTACTATAAACCACCGTATACGGACCTGTACCGCTTGTGGCAGTAAAGGTCAGTTGTCCCTGGCCGCCTGTACAGATGGTATTGCCACTCAGACTTCCCTGAGGTAAAGGATTCACGGTTACATCAACCGTAAATGTGCTGCCCGTACATCCGTTGGCGGTTGGCGTAACCGTATAGCGTACAACCCCTGCTGTGGTGGCAGTATTGGTTAGTGTTTGGGAAATGGTAGTTCCGCACCCGGTTGTACAGTTTGCAAAGCCTGTGATCGTGCCGCTTTGAACGGCTGCTGTCCAGGTGAATGTTGTTCCTGATACTGTTGAATTTAAAGCAACGCTGGTGGTTCCCCCGCTGCAAATGGATTGTGGAGAGGCAGAACCTGTAGGTACAGTTACTGTAATTGAGGCTGCATTATTAGCGCTAATGGTATTTGTACAAGCGCCGGATGCAATATTTGTAATAGTAACCGATGTAGTACCCGAATTGGCCAATGCGGATGTGGTAAAACTACCTGAACCTGCAGAGGATACAGTCATTGTGGCTGTGGAGCCTGTAGTGGTATTGGCCCCGCTTAAATTATAAGTAACGGTATAAGTACCGGTTGTAAGAGTGGGAGATGAAAGCGTTAAGGTGGAAGTATTGCCTGGACAAACAGGAGATGAAGCTGAAGTAGATATTAAACTGAAAACAGAACAATTATATGTAAGTATCACCTGCCCATTTGCACCGCTACCACCATTTTGTGTTGTGGTATTATTAGTTCTGGCGCCACCCCCTCCGCCACCCGGAGTACTTCCGTTTGTGCCAGGATTATTACCTGAAGCCCCACTTCCACCCGCTCCACCGCCGGTTGGTGCTGTTCCTCCGGTACTGCCACTACCATTACCTCCATTAGCTGCTGTTCCGGCTGATGAGCCACCTCCTCCTGGGTTATTACCTGATCCGCTTGCCCCGCTACCACCACTAAATGTTGTACTACCTATACTACTGGCAGCAGAGCCTCCTGATGCACCGGTAGTACTATTATCAGCAACACTGTTGCCCCCAACAGCTAAAACGGTAGTGTTATCTATGAACCAGGAACTACCACCTGCTGCTGTTGTACTACTACCTGCTCCAACCGTTACGGTGTATGTGTTCCCTGGCGTTACTGTGACCACTTTTTTGGCATAAGCACCGCCACCGCCACCGCCACCTACATTTGAAGCATTCACGGTGCCTCCTTTGCCACCACCGCCCCAACATTCAACTGTGATACTTGTTACGCCCGCCGGTACTGTAAAAGTCCCGGAAGTAGTAAAAGTTTGGGTTTGTTGCCCAAAACTTTGTTGCGCTATTGATGCAATGAATACTAACAAGATCAGTGTGGGCAGCTGTTTCAAAGCAAAGCGTAAAAATAATCGCATCTGCAACAGAGCAATAATACAACTAACCTTTACCGATACCATTAAGCGTAAAAAACAGTTCATTTTGGAGTGGTTTAGGAATGTTTAGGGTGCATAAACTACCCTGCCGGAATATGTATATACTCCGCGCCACGGCAATTAATGCGTGTAAATCAATTTGGTATGTTCTTAAGCGTGTTCCTTGAAACTATATTCAGTGATTTGCTACTGCGAACCGTTTCAAGCAAAACCTGAATTAAAAATCTGGGTTACAGCGAACGGTTGATCAAAGAATAACCTGGTGGTTTTTTAGTAGAAAGAGGATGTTTTTTTCAGCTAATAGGATGAAGAGAATGAGTGAAATGTAACGTTAAGGTATGTGGTTTTTTTTTCATGTGCAACGCCTGTGGGTAGGGCATTCTTTAAATTGATAGAAGTCAATTTTGTTGTTAGGGGGAATTGGTTAATATTTTTTCGTCCCATTTATGGAAAGAATATTCCCGTAGCCGGAAATATGTACACTTTGCTAAAGGTTTTTCCTTTTCGTATAAGCGTTTTTTGCCATTCAATTAAATGATTCTAATTAGGATGTAGCCAGCCGCTTAAATATTATAGTTTATATATAATTGATCATCAGATACTTCTTTTTTTAATCTGGCCCCAGTTTGGCGAATAGTGAGGCAACCCCCAACCTCCGTACAAATGAAACGCTGTTTTCGTACCCCCAATATTGTAACGATATTGGTTATAAATATAGTGGCTTTTGTTGCCCATCGGGCAAACGCCCAATGTCCGGCCGGCAGCTTTAGCAATGCTGCAGGTACATACACTAACGGACAAACCATTTGCATCTCCACTTCATTTAGCGGAAACATTCAATTGAATAACGGCTCAACCATGGTGGTCGTGAACGGTGGAAATTATACCGGTAACCTTACGGCTAATAATGGTTCTGCCATTCAGGTTCAAACGGGTGGCACACTCGCACCGTCTACAGCTAATAATTTTGCGGGCACTCTTACTAATAACGGCACCGTAAATCTTAATAATATTTCTCTTAGCAATGGCGCCGCTATTACCAATAGCGGCAGCTTTACCTGGCTAAGCAACTGGAACCAGAACAATGCCATCACTGTTTCGAATACCGCGTGCGGTACCATGACCTTTAGCACAAGTACCAATGTAAATTCCAGCGGTGTTATTTTAAACAACGGCATTTTGAATTTTACCGGTGATCTCAACACCAGCAGCGGTTCTACCATCAATAACCGGGGTAGGGTAACTGTAGCAGGCAACTTTAATTCTTCGGGCTTATTTTATAATCAGTATAAAGCAGTATTTAAAGGCAGCTCCAATAATATCAATTCGGGCGATTCGATCGTAAACCTTGCCTGGATGACCTTTTCAGGCAGTGTTTCAAGCTCCACAAATATTCGTAATGAAGGTCTTTTTACGGTTGGCGGCGCATTTACCAACAATTCAAATAAGGTGCTTATTAATAACAGCAATGCCCAACTTCGGGTGAAAGGATCTTTAAGTAACAATTCTCAATTAACGGGTAATGGCAGTTTGCATATTGCAGGCAGTGTGACTAATAACAGTTCTGTTACGGGAAAAAGCGCCAGCCAGCAATTGGTAGTTAACCAAACTATTTCGGGTACCACTTCTAACCTTACGGTAAATAGCAGCCTGGTGGCAGCCGATACATCAACCTATACAGCTTCAATGGCTAACCCCGATGTTTGCAGTATTTTACCACTTCAAATTTCGGCCATTCAGGCAGTGTACCAGCATAACCAGGTTCAGCTTTACTGGTATGCGTATGCCCAATCAAATGCCCGTTCCTTTACCATTGAATATAGCCGCGATGGCCAAACCTTTGTCACAGCAGGCGAGATGGCGGCCGCAGGCATCAATAACCAAACCTCCAGTTACCAGTACACGCATTACACCAGTGAAACGGGCACACTGTTTTACCGTATCAGGGAAACTGCCGTTGATGGAACAATTTATTACAGTAATGTAGTGCTGGTAAAAACAGGGAATACCACGAACCCGGCTACACAGGTATTCCCCAATCCCTTTACCGATAACCTGCAAATCAGTTTGCAGTTACAAAGCGCCGTAATGATTCGGATAATGCTGTACGATGCAGGCGGCAGAATGGTGAAAACGCTTCAACAACAAGGACTCACCGGCCGTAACACCATTGTCGTTGGAAATTTATCATCATTGCTTCCCGGCGTTTATGTGGCGTGCATACAGGCAGGCGATCATACAACATTTCACAAACTGACTAAATGATGTTACGGGGGTTATTTTGCACATGCAGTTCCCGCCTTTTGGCGGGGCTGCTTTTTTATTCTTTCATCACCTGTATTGCTGTTCGTATGCCATTGTTTACAATCACGATCAGATAATTTCCTTTAGTAAACTTTTGTACATCAATATTGGTTTGTACTGAACCTTTGGCAACCGGTTGAGTAAGCCATATTGTGCCCTCTGCACCCACTACCTGTATAAAGGCGCTCTGTGTAGCTGCAGGATAAGAAACTGTAACGTGTGATTCATTTGTGATCAGCCGTGGATAAACATCCGGCCTATGCGCTGTTGCATTATGCGCAGTTATTATTTTACTATAGGTGGTTTTCCCATCCGTATCTGTCATTTGTAATCTGTAGTATGAAGTTCCGGCTAAAGGCTGCCGGTCGATAGCCGAATAGGTGTTATGAGCATCTCCCAATGCAGTGACACGCTGTATAGGTACAAAATGTGAGGCATCGGCGCTTCGCTGTGTAATAAAATAACTGGTGTTTTGTTCATCAGCTGTTTGCCATTTTAAAACCTGGTAATCTCCCTCAGGGCTAATAGTGAAGTTCAACAGCGTTAAAGGTAGTGGTACTACCTGCGAACACAATTGTAAAGTATAGGTATTGGTTTGATTATCGGTGCATCCGCCCAATGCGCTTGTTACTGATATTCTATAGATGCCTGCATCTGAATGCATTACCGGGTTAATGGTGAGCGTGTTGCCGGTGCTTATGCTTCCATTCGGGCGCTGCCATGTATAATTATAAAAAGGACTTGCCGGAAATGTAAGCGTGGCTGCCTGTCCTTCACAGGTGTTGCCTGTGGTAACCAGTTTCGGCATGGTGAGTGAATTAACGGTTATATTGCTTGAATAACTGTTTGCACAGGCATCTGACATCAGGAAGGTATAAATTCCCGGACTCAGATTGGCGAATACCGGGCTCAATTGTGGTGGTTGTGTAACAGGACCGGCAGTTATCTGGTACTGGTAAGGCGAAACGCCACGGGTAGTATCGGGCAGCAGCGCTGCATTGCGGGTTGAACCGCACACGGCTATAGCTGCCGATGGATCAAACACAGGTTGTGTATAGGCCGAAATAATGATCGTGTCTTTGATAACATCACAACCATAGGTACTCATATTCTTCAGGTATGCATCAGGATTACCAAGCGCGGAATTATAAGCATAGTTTATATAGTATGTTCCCGATGAAAGGTTAACCACGGAATCATTATAGGGTGATATGAAAATACCGGTATTTTTAATTTGATTAACAGTTATTGTTGCATCGGCGAACCAGGGTGAAGGATTGTCGTTTGAAACAGCATTCAATAAAATTGTATTGGCATTGGTGCAACCTTTTTTCAGGATGGCTGTAAATTCAGCATGCCGTGTTTGAGATGCAGTTACAGAAAAAGTAATGCTGTCTTTTTCGCCGCAGGTATCCATAACGATCAGTTTATAGGTGCCTGCTGAAAAAGCATTCACCGAGGTTCCATAGGTATTGAATTTTATGTTTTTTATAGTATCGGGCCAGGAATAGTTGTGCACGGTGCCATCTATAAATGTAACAGCAGTTGGCCCCGATGCAATAATAATATCTCCCTGTGAATTTTTATTGAACAGCAGCAGTTCAGATGTTGTTCCTTCTTTACAAACATCTGATTGACGTAATAATCGGGCGTTTATCTTTAAAGTTGGCGCTTCTGTCCAGTCGAATTGCAGCGTATCTTTTTTACAGCAGTCTTCACGAATTACTTTGTATCCGCTACCGGCAGCGTATCCTGAAAACGCTGAATTATTGGTTTGTGTTGCCAATACCACGCCCGAAGGGTTAATCAACGTATATGTAATAGTGTTACAATGCAGGTGGTACAGCGTTCCGGAGCCATTATCTTTATAGGCGTCGAATGTATAAGTGTTTTGCCGGCTGCAACCGGTAAGGGCGGATGAGGAAACGTTCATGTCAAGCACACTCATAGCGCCATTGGAAATGCCGGCAGCTCCACAGTTATTGGTTGCTTTTATTGAATACAAATCGCCCGATGGGGCACCTGCAATATGATGGTAGCGAAAGCGAATGGTGTCTGTTATATAATTTGAAGTAGAATTTATAATGTGGGTGATGGTTGTGTTGTCGGGTTTGGTTAACGTGACGGTGTAAGGCGGTTTTATATCGGAAGCAGTGTTTAATAACAGGTAATAAGGTATAGCGAAAGAATCGCATGCTACATATTGTAACTCTTCTCTTGCGATTGAGAGGCTGCCCGCGCTTCCATCGGATATCGTTACCGTTCGTGTTTGAAAGTTGCCGCACGAATCTGTAACCCTACAGGTATAGGTGCCGGCGCGCAAGCCGGTGAACATATTGCCTGTTTGCGGACCGGCTGTAACAGGTGAAGGACTGATCAATGAATACAAAAAAGGTTGCCGGCCATTGGTTACATCAATTTTTATGGAACCATCGTTTCCGCCGGGACAGGATGGTGATTGCGGGGTAGTAATTAACTGTGGAACTGCATAGGAGCCGCTAACAGAAAAATTCGTGGTTATACTGGTATTGCAGTTATCTGTTACCTGTACAACATAGTTGCCTGCCGACAGTGATTGAAATACATTCGATAATTGTGGTGAAGCCAGCACAGGTCCTGAAATAATACTGTAAGTATATGGTACACTGCCTCCCGAAGCAGTTACTGTGGCAGTGCCCGACGACTGGCACCTGCTTTCGGTTGTTGTAACAGACGTAATGGCTAATGCAACAGGTGCAGGACATTGAGCCAATGACCTATTAATGCTCAATAGAATAAAACAAATAATGGTTAAGGGTATTCGGATCATATGAAAATAATTTAGGGTAGAAGATCCTTGTTCACCATGATGAACAGGCGATTCGGGAATAGGAACAAACGAGGCTGTAAAAGTTAAATTGTAAGTGCGCCGGTAGACAAACCGTGCATGGTTGCCCTGGTATATACTGCTTTTTTACGCAGGAAGTAGTAATATGTTATTGTAAGGATGGATCTGTTAGTAACCGGCGGGAGTGAATCGGGAAAAATAGTTTAAATTTTTTTTAGCCGTGCCACGGTTTGAACATCCCGACTACGCTCGATGTCTTTTAAGGCCCCTTCGATCCTTCGACTTCGCTCAGGACGCTCAGGGATTTCTACAACGTTTTCAAATACTCAATCACCGCTTTTCGTTCTTTGTCGGTTAATTTATTGCCATAAGTGTGACCATAATTACCATAACCCTGTAAATCGGTGTTGTAAATGAATTTGCCTCCGGGCTTTTCTTCTTTGGTGTATTTCCACCCCAGCTTTTCGTAATCGTATTCGGGTTTGTCGAAATCGCGCGACCAGTATTTTGGACGAAGATCGGTATTCAGTAATGCTTCAAGTGTTGGTACAGAACCATTATGCAGATAAGGCGCCGTTACCCAGATGCCGTCGAGCGGTGGAGCAATATAACCTTTGAATGGTTCCAAACGGGCCGGATGATCGCCCGTGGTAAACCAGCTTTGATTGAACCAGTTTACAAACTGCGGACTTGAATAATTATTCTTGAATAAAAA
This sequence comes from Niastella sp. sgz303648, assembly GCF_059587045.1. Classification (NCBI taxonomy): domain Bacteria; kingdom Pseudomonadati; phylum Bacteroidota; class Chitinophagia; order Chitinophagales; family Chitinophagaceae; genus Niastella; species Niastella sp. sgz303648. The sequence goes on from NZ_JCAPSW010000019.1 coordinate 15,631, forward strand.
TGAGTCTGTTTGAATAACAGCTTCCGGAATTAACAAATTGGGGTATTTGTCATTGGCGCCATATGTACCATGGCATTTGGAACAGCTTTTTATAAATACGGTTTCTCCCTGTTTCGCCAATTCTGTATTTATTTCTTTTGGATACTTAGGCGGCTGTAATGAATAAATGTACGCCAGCAGATCGGGCATATGGGTATCTACTTCGTGCGATTCGGCAGTGTCGTTTACCGTAAGCAGATTGGATGCCATTAAAAACCGCCCGAAATCGCCGCGGCCAAATCCATTATAGAACATGGCATTTTTTTTCTTCAGCAACCACCATGGTGGTACATCAGATGGTATTACGCCCCCGGGAATGTCGAGCTGCACTTCGGCATTCCATTTAAATGTTACGGGATCGCGATGTGCCGCCAGCACCGCAGCCAGCCGGTCGGCCGCATTTACACCGCGTATATCTGTAATGAGCCAGGGACTAATGGTTTTGGCTACATCCAAAAATGGTTTGGCTGCTTTGTATTTATGCGGAGCCGAAAGCTTCAGCATGTTTTCGACCAGCTTCAGGTTCTTTACATTCAGCTTTTCATTTTCGGTAAAGTCGATAAACGTATTGCCCAGTCCCATTATCAGCTTGTTATCAAATACCTGGGCATGGCATTGCATGCAATTGGGCGCTACCAGCACCTCGCCATTGGATGCGGTTACTGCTGTGTATTCGTGCGATATGTTGGCATTTTTTCCGTCGCGTTCGAGGTAATTGGTTTTGTTTTTACCCAACCCCATTATAAAAGTGTTGTAGGGAATGCCGCCTTTTACGTAATCACCGGTGGTCAGGTATTCATAACCTTTTTGTGCATCACCGCCGGTACGTTGAACACTGGGCGGAATTGGAACGGGCTCATATTCGCCATTAGATAACACTTGGGCAAACGCCACCCCACTCATCGCAATGAGCATCAATACGATCCATTTATTCATTCGCAGGAATTTCTACCCTAAATTACGAAATCCTGAATTACGAATATTGAACAGAAGAATGTTGAATGATGAAGTGAATGAAATGAGAATGAAGCGTGGGAATGTTAATGAGAAATGAAAAATGAAGAATTAAAAATGAAAAAGTGAATGTCCGGACCGCGAGATAACCACAAACTATAAACCGTAAACCACGAACTGTAGCTATTTTCCATATTGCTCCAGCATTTTCTTAAGATCCTCCAACGTATTGATCTCATCTGCTTTTTTGTCGGTTCGCCAGCGGCTGATGCGGGGAAAACGTAAGGCAACACCTGATTTGTGCCGGTTGCTGGCGGCAATACCTTCAAACGCTATTTCAAATACCAGTTCGGGTTTTACAGTGCGCACAGGGCCAAACTTTTCGAGTGAGTTCTTTTTTACAAATGCATCTACCTGTGCAAATTCTTTGTCGGTTAATCCTGAATAGGCTTTGGTAAAAGGAACCAGTTTATCGCCATCTTTCACGGCAAATGTATAATCGGTATACAGGTTGCTGCGCCGGCCGGCTCCTTTTTGTGCATATACCATTACAGCATCAATGGTAAGCGGATCGATCTTCCATTTCCACCAATCGCCACGGCGGCGGCCAACAAGATAGGCCGAGGATTTTCTTTTCAGCATCAGTCCTTCGCTGTTGATACTGCGGCTTTGTTCGCGAATGGTTGTCAGCTCATCCCAACCGGTGAACGTAACAATAGGACTCAATTGCAGAAACGGCAATTGCATGGATATAATGAGGCTTTCCAGTGCGGCTCTTCGTTCGGATAAAGCAAGGTGACGAATATCTTCACCGTTTAATTCAAGCAGGTCGTAGGCAAACAAACCAACAGGCGCTTCCTGCAGATGTTTTTTGGTAATGTTCTTACGGCCGATGCGGGTTTGCAGTACATTAAAGTTCAGCACCTGTTCGTCTTTATAAGGCAATATTTCTCCGTCGATCACTACGCCATTCGGCAATTTGTTTTGCAGTATGGCATACTCCGGAAACTTATCGGTGATCAGGTCTTCGCCACGGCTCCATACAAACAGCTGATCATTTCTTTTGATCACCTGGCCGCGTATGCCATCCCATTTCCATTCAGCCTGCCAGTCGGCCGGATCACCCAACTCATTTAACGTATCTTCCAGTGCATAGGCGAGATAAAAAGGGTAGGGCTTTGAAAAATCTACATGTGTTGCCTGTTCGCTTAGCAATTCATCGAATGAAGTAGTAGATGGATCCCAGTTACCGCTGATGCGATGTGCAATAACATTGGGTTCCAGTTGAACCGTTTTGGCCAATGCATTCACCATTAATTTTTGTGATACTCCTACGCGAAAGGCGCCTGATAATAGTTTGTTGAATACAAACCGTTCGCGGCTGCTGAGTTCGAGCCACGATTGCAGAATGAATGTTTTCTTTTCCTGCTCTGTTGCCTGCTCAAGGTGCAGGAACTTTTCAACGTAATAATGAAGCGGTTTGCCGGCGCCGGCCTGCCCCCAACCCTCCTCCCGATGCATCGGGATCGGGAGGGAGTAAGAAACCTCTTTTTCAGGTATGAGTAAAGCGATGGTTTCCGACAAATCGCCTACTGTATGATAGCATTCGGCAAACAACCACGCCGGCAGGTTGATCAGTTCGGTGCACCAGGCGGCGAGCTGGTTGCCACTAACGGTGCGGCGTGGCCGGCGTCCGCTGAACAGCGCTATCACCCACACCTTGTCTTTTTCATTGGCTTGCGTAAAATACCTGGCCAGCGCCTCCAACTTGTCGTTTGTTTTTGTGGAGGCACTTAAAGAGAACAATAATTGTGCGAACTCTTTCATGTATTTGATACTGTGCTGAATCAAATGTGCTAATTAGCCAATGCGCTAATTTGCTAATGGAAAACCAAATGCCTCTTTCATTAGCATATTAGCTAATTATCACATTAGATAATTGGTCTTCTTCATCTTCATTTCCAAACTCCGTTTTCACTTCTGCCGCTTCAATGCCCTGTTCATTCAGGTAACGGCTGAAAGCCGATTGAAACCCATGCGTAACATACACTTTTTGTGCCCCGGTTGCTTTTACCGCCTGTAACAAGCCATTCCAGTCGGCATGATCGCTAAGGGCAAAACCGGCATCGGCATTACGGCGGCGCTGATGCCCGCGCACCTGCATCCAGCCACTGCATATACCGACGCTGTAGGGGGTAAAGCGGCGCATCCATACACTTCCATCGGCCGAAGGTGGTGCAATTACCACGCTGCCTTTATAATCATCTTTTGCAATTTCCGGTGTAATGCGTTTTACGGCGGGCAATGCAAAGCCTGCCTGCGTGAGTGCCTGGTGTACATTGTAAATGGCGCCGTGTACAAAAATGTTTGTGGTTATTGCTGCTACTGCATTTAATACCCGTTGCGCCTTGCCCAAACTATAGGCAATTAATACCGATGTTTTGCCGGCCACTTCATTGCTGCGTATCCAGTTTTGTATATCATGAAAAATAGTGTGCTGTGGCTTCCAGTTGTAAATAGGTAATCCGAAAGTTGATTCGGTGATGAATGTGTTGCAGGGTACAGGTTCAAACGTACCACTGATGCCATCGGCTTCGGTTTTATAATCGCCGCTTACCACCCAAACTTCGCCTTTGTATTCGATGCGCACCTGTGATGAACCAATGATATGTCCGGCAGGATGTAATGATACTATTACTTCGTTCAGGTATATCTTTTCATTCCAGCCTGCCGTTTGATAGTTATTGTGGCCTAACCGTAATTGTAGCAGGGGCAATGTATCGGTATGACATAAATATGCATCGCTGCCAAAGCGTGCATGATCGCTGTGTGCATGGGTGATCACTGCTTTTTGAACCGGTTGCCAGGGATCTATGTAAAAGTTGCCGGCCGCACAATACAGTCCCTTATTGGTGAACTCGATTAAAGGCATAGAGACAAGTTACAGGTTTCAGGTTTCAAGGCACAGGGAAAACACAAGTAGGGCTAAAAAAGATGTGCCACACTTCGAAAGTGTGGCACATCTATATCGTGCAGTATTTTATTCACCATTGACCATTCACCATTGACCTATTGCACCGTTTTCACCACTCCATCGGCCTTTCTTACGAAATACAGTTTTTTGTTTTCGAAGTAATCGAGGGTGGTGGTTTGTTTATTGATCACGGGTTGAATATCAAATTCGCCGAAGAGCATGTATTTTTTATCGCTCATACTTGAGCCGAGGTTTTTACCATACAGCTTTAACAAATGAGCAAAATGATACAGTGTTTCAAAACCACGGAAAACCATATCCGACGGACGTGAATAAAAAGTTGATTTAAAATCTTCGTACACCGATGCGGCGAGTTTGCCGGTTGGCGCTACATAAAACGGCGTACTGTAAACTATTTCAAGATTTTTGAACTGCGATTTTTCAAAGTCAATTACATCCCAGGTAGGCATACCTATCACAACATTGGGCCTTCCGGCAGTACTTAACGAAGCCAGTTGCTGACAAAGCGTTTGAGCAAAGTTGGCATCGAGGCTGCCGGCGATACAAATGTTGGGTTTTTCTTCGTCGAGGTAAACCGACAGTTGATCTGATGTGAAGTTATCCGGGAGTGTAATGTATTTTATCTTCAGCTTTACGGCGGTGGTTTTTTCAAAATCGGCAAAGTAGTTTCTCAGCCGGTCTTCGCCTTTTTTACGAAAGAATATGATATCAGATAAGGAGTAATTCTTTTGCAGGAACCTGTAAATAGCCACACAATGCGTTGGCAGGGTAGGGTTCAAAATAACATAATTATGATTATTGGTAACGCCTGCATCGTTGGGATAATTGGCATTGATAAATGGAATATCCATGGTTGCAGCCACCCGCGCCAGCTTTGCCGCTTCATTTAAATTTACATGTCCGATGATCAGGTTCATTTTTTTGAACTCTTCGCTCGTCAGAATTGAATCCATTCGCAGCGGTGCAACTTTGGTGTCGTACACATGAATATCGAGTTGAACACCTTCGCTTTTTAATGAATCTATAGCCAGTTCGGCGCCTTCCCAAAACTCTAATCCGGCACTGGCCTGGCGGGGAAAAGTTTTATTATCGTACCGGTAATTACCGGCTGCATCAAAAGTTGAATCGAGATACAGTGGAGTAAATATCGCAATGTGTTGGCGGGTAGTATCGGCTGTTATTTGTGAAAATACAGGTACTACTGTAACCAGAGCAAGAAAAGTTAGTATTAATACGATCCATTTTTTCGTCATAGGGAATGCTTTATGTGCTATTGTTTTGATTGTGGTCCTGTAGTTTAAGCACCCTTAAATTCATGTTACCGGTTATTCCGCCATAGCGGAACAACCGGTAACCGGTAACTTATTGTGAACCGGCCTGTAACACAAAGACGTTTACTCCCATTCGATCGTTGCAGGCGGTTTGCTGCTAATATCGTACACCACCCGGTTGATGCCTTTAACGTTGTTGATGATATCGTTCGAAATATGTGCCAAAAATTCGTAAGGAAGGTGAGCCCAGTCGGCCGTCATGCCATCTACCGAAGTTACCGCACGTAAAGCCACGGTGTATTCATACGTTCTTTCGTCGCCCATTACGCCAACACTTTTTACCGGCAACAAAATAGCACCTGCCTGCCAAACCTGGTCGTATAAATTATGTTCTTTTAATCCCTGTACATAGCGGTGATCGGCTTCCTGCAGCAAATGCACTTTTTCGGGCGTGATTTCGCCCAATATGCGAATGGCTAAACCGGGGCCGGGGAAAGGATGACGATGTAACAATTCGCCGGGAATACCCAGCTCATGACCTACACGGCGCACTTCATCTTTAAATAAAAATCGTAAAGGTTCAACCAGCTCAAGGTGCATGATATCGGGTAAGCCGCCCACATTATGATGCGATTTGATGGTAACCGAAGGACCGTGTACCGAAACGCTTTCAATAACGTCGGGGTAAATGGTGCCCTGGCCCAACAGTTCAAAACCCTGTACTTTTTTTGCTTCCTGCTGAAACACTTCAATAAACAGGCGGCCGATGGTTTTGCGTTTGGCTTCAGGATCTGTTTTACCACTCAGCTCATCGTAAAACAATTGTTTGGCATCTACGCCTTTTACATTCAGGCCAATGGTTTTGTAGGTTTCCAATACCTGTTCAAATTCATTTTTACGCAGCACACCATTGTCGACAAAAATGCCCGACAGGTTATCGCCGATGGCTTTGTGTATTAAAGTGGCTGCCACGGTTGAATCAACACCGCCGCTCAATGCCATGATCACTTTCCGGTCGCCGATCTGTTTTTTCAGGGCGGCTACAGTGTCGGTGATAAAGTGCGCGGGCGTCCAGTTCTGCGAACAACCGCAAATATTTACAAGAAAGTTCTTTACAATTTTTTTGCCTTCTACCGAGTGGTATACTTCGGGGTGAAACTGTACACAATACAGCGGTTTTGCTTCGCCATTCTTTTTGAAGGCTGCAAAGGGAATGCTGTCGGTAGTGGCCAGCACCTCAAATCCGGTGGGCATTTGCAGCACCGAATCGCTGTGGCTCATCCACACCTGCGACTGTTCCATTACGTCTTTCAGTAAAACATCGTCGGTTGTCCTGTGCATCAGGGCGCGGCCATACTCGCGTTTGTTACTTTTGGCTACCTGTCCGCCATATTGTTTGGCCGTTAACTGGGCGCCGTAGCAAACCCCTAATACAGGCAACTGGCTGTTCAGTGCTTTTACATCTACTTCCGGTGCATTGGGATCGTTTACCGAAAAGGGCGAACCCGACAGGATTATGCCTTTCAGTGAAGGATCAAATTCAACTTTTTTGTGGTAGGGAATTATTTCGCAATAAACTCTGGCCTCCCGGACGGCCCTGGCAATCAATTGAGTATACTGACTGCCGAAATCGAGAATAAGAATCTTTTCCGTCATGGTGGTGCGAAGGTAAAAAAAACGGCCCATTGTCAGAACCAGGATTTTAAACGTTTATTCGATTTGTATGATGAATATGCATAACCTACACTTAACCCATATATGATCTATAAATAACCCATATCTTTAAAGAAGTGGTTTATCACTGGGTTATCTCTGGCTTATCTGTGGGTTATCCTCCTGAAAATGCCGTTTCCGTGGCGTCCTTCCCGTATTTTTCTTAGTACTGGAAAAACTTTACCATTCACGTCCTGCTGGTTATCCGGGCGCCTTTCCTGTAAGGGGCCGGGGATCGATGTGTAACATTTTGATATTCTTCGCGTCAAATGCAGTAAAAACCGGTTAATTTGTATAACTAAATCAAACTAAACCACATAATATGAAAAATTGGCTTTCGTTCCTGCTGTTAGGTACTATCGTAATATCATCCTGCCGGTTTGGCGGCAGACGTGTACATGGAAACAGAAACGTGAAAACAGAAGACCGGAATTTATCGGGTTTTCATGGTGTAGTATCATCAGGATCTTTTGATGTGTATGTGTCATCGGGCGGACCCTCGGTAAAAATCGAGGCAGAAGAAAACCTGTTGCCTTATATTGAAACTTATATTGATGGAGATGTTTTAAAAGTGAGCACACGCAAAGGAGTTTGGTTGCGGCCCGAAAGAAGCATTAAGGTATTTGTGAGCGCTCCGGCATTTAATAAAATTCAATCGAATGGTTCGGGTAATATTATCAGCCAGTCGAAGATCACTGATCCCTCAAAAATTGAACTGGAAGTAAACGGAAGTGCAGATATTAAGGTAGATGTTGATGCGCCGGAAGTAATGGCCGAAGTACGCGGCAGCGGTAATATGAACCTTATCGGCGATGCAAAATCATTCAGCGGCGAAATCGTGGGCAGCGGCGATATCAGGGCGCTTGGCCTGAAATCGGAAGAAACAACCGTTAAAATAGTTGGCAGCGGCGATGCTGAAGTGTACAGCAGTGTAAAGCTAAATGTAAATGTTGCCGGCAGCGGCGATGTTCGTTATAAAGGCGGCGCTCAGGTCGATAGCCATATTGCAGGGAGCGGGGGCGTGAAGAAGCTGGATTAAGAACGCTAAACGCTGAACGCAAAATGCCGAACGCCGAACGCAAAACGCTGAATGCCTTAGTGATCCGTGCGTTAAGCATTAGGCGTTCAGCATTGTTTATAAATTAACAAATTTCACCCGTATCCACACATCTCTGTTCCTGCCTTTATCATCGGTACAGGAAATTTTTACAGGGCCTTCCTCGGGTATAAAAAACTGGCGGTTGTGCGCTACATCTGCCTTATAAAACTGGTCGTTTATATACCAGTAAACTTTATGTACATCATTACCCACATTGCACGAAAGCTGTAATGGCTCGGGGTGTTTTTTGCTGATAAAATATTCCGAGCCATTACGGGGCGATGTAATGGCCGGCCCCCCCTCTTTAAATACCCGTTCACAGGCCGGGTTATGCGGCGGCATATGTTCGTATACTATATGCCTTTCTTCATAAAAGCGTTGCATATCGGGCGTAACAATGCGGTACCATTTCTTTTTATAACCGCTGGCCGGCATACAGGTTTTGCAATACGATATCTTTTCATCGGCCGATAAAGCTACCTCCTGCATATTGTTGCAAAGCTGGGTCGAAGATATCAACGGAATAAAATAATCTGTTACCGTGTTTGTGCAATGCTCGCCCGGTGGCAACCCCGTTTCGGAGCAAACCATGCGTATGTCGCAATCTTTCGGCTGGGTGAACCATTCTTCGTCGCTGTCGTAATCGATGGTATTGAAAATTTTGAACAGCAACGGCGTGGCAATGTTGGCGCCACTTAACTCAGGAATGCCAAGCGCCGAAAAGTTGCCTGTCCATATACCTACGGTGTATTTTTTATTATACCCAATGCTCCAGGCATCACGACGGCCATAGGAGGTACCGGTTTTCCAGGCGATCTTTGGCATGTGTTCGGTGCTTTGCCAGTTCAGCGGAAAATCGGGGCGGTTTACTTTCGATAACGTTTCGTTGATCATAAAAGTAGCCGCCGGGCTTAAAATGGTTACTCCTTTGCCCGCCTGTGTTGGCGCTTGTGTATAATTGGGCGTTACAAATTGGCCGTTGTTTGCAAATATGGTGTACATCCCGGTCAGTTCTTCGAGCGTGGCGCCGCATCCGCCGAGTATCATCGATAAACCCAGTTTGCGCTGGTCTTTTTTGATCTGTTCAAAATTGCATGCGCCCAGCTTTTCAATAAACGCATCTTTCCCCAGCAATTGCAATCCTTTTACAGCAGGAATGTTGAGCGAATGTTCCAGCGCATACTCCATGGTAACGTAACCATTAAACTGCTTGTCGTAGTTTTCGGGTGCGTACCCATTATAGTTAACGGCCACATCGGTGATCACCGATTTAGGTGTCATCAGTCCTTCGTCGATGCACAATCCGTACAACAGCGGTTTTAATGTGCTGCCAGGCTGGCGTATGGCTTTGGCGCCATTAACCTGACCGGCATCGATGGTATCGGTAAAATTAGCCGAGCCTACATAGGTGATTACGTTATGCGTTTGGTTATTGATGATGATCACTGCCGCATTGCGTATATTTTTTAAAGTGAGAATGCGGGCATAATCTGCTACCAGCTTTTCGGTTTTCAGCTGGGTGTTTAATTCAATATTCGTTTTAATGATATCGCCGCCCTGTTGTTTCAGTTTCCAGGCAAGATGCGGTATCAGTTGCGGAATCGTTCCTCTTGTTGCGGTGAGCGGTTCGCTTATGGCATCCTGAATTTCTTTTTGCGTAAACACCTTATCCTTTGCAAATTGCTGCAGCCAGCGGTTGCGTTCCTGCGCAATGCGGTCGTTGTGCTTACCCATTACCAGCGAAGAAGGGCGATTGGGTATTATTGATAGCGCCGTGATTTCGGCCAGTGATAAGTGATCGGGATTTTTTTTGAAGTACAGGATAGATGCCGACTTTACGCCTTCGATATTGCCGCCATAGGGAACCAGGTTCAGGTACAGTTGCAGTATTTCGTTCTTACTGTATTTTAGTTCGAGCTGGAGCGCTCTGAACATTTCGATCAGTTTGTTGAAATAGGTTCTTCGTTTGGGTTCAAGGGCGCGGGCTACCTGCATGGTAATGGTTGAAGCGCCGGAAGTTCGTTTCCATTTAAAGATATTCTTTACAAAAGCGCGACTGATGGCGAGGGCGTTTATGCCGGGATGCGAATAGAAGTATTTATCTTCTTTTTCAACAATGGTTTTGCGAAGCAGGGGCGATATTTCATCGAGCTCGGTCTTCATGCGCCATTTTTGGTCTTTTGTTAAAAACGCATGCACCACTTCGCCTTTACTGTCGGTAACAATGGTTGAATATTCAATGCGATCGGGTAGGGGAAATAGCCAGTTCAGTAAAAAGAATATGATAACAACCGCTGCCAGCGTAATGACTGAGCGTTTGAACCATTTATATAAAAAAGCCGGAACCGGCTTTGCGGGTTTCCAGGCAATAGCCTGATTGATCAGTCTTTTTATTTCTATCAGTTTAAGGTTTTTCATTTCTTTATTTTTCGCAAAGGCGCTCCCGCCATGGCGGGACAAATTTGATCGCTTCGCGATCTGTAAGAACGCTAAGAAAAGGCTTTGCGCCTTGGCGCGAGCCTTTACGCTTTAATAACAAATTAACAGGCAAGTTGTAAAATTTGCAAGTAACTTTCGGATACAATTTTCAATTCTATGGCTTCGTCAAGCCTGCCTCCTTAGTTTCTTTGCTAATTTCCGCTTTTCTTATTAACGTAACAGGAATCATTTCCATTATTAATTCCTTTTTGTATTTTGTTGCCCGCAACCAAAAACCCCACTATAACTTTAACCCTATATGCGCAAGCCACTGTTTTCGCTTATTACTGCAGCCATACCCTTATTGATTTTTTTGTTTGGCTGTAATCGAAGCACTGTTTCTTTAAATTATACCAATGCCAAAGGTGAAGTGCAGCCGTTAGGCAATCTTGTTTTCCGTTTTGATAAATCGCTGGTGTCTGATTCATTGTTGAACCAATGGGATTCTACCGAATACATTTCCTTTGAACCAAAGATCAATGGGCGTTTTCGCTGGGAGCATCCCGATGAACTGGTTTTTTCTCCGGCACAGCCTCTTTCGCCTGCCACTACCTTTCAGGCAAAGTTGCGCAACGATATATTACAATTTAGCAAATATGGTAAGCTGAACAAAGGCGATGAAATAACTTTTAATACACCTTATCTGCAGCTCGATAATTCGAACGTAACCTGGATGTTGCCCGATCAGCATTCGGCTACGCCATATCCGCAGGTTGACCTATATTTTAATTATGCCATTAACCCGGCTGTTATTAAAGATAAAATGACGCTGACCATCGGCGGCAAACCGGTTAATTACAGCATACTAACAACCGTCAACGATAGCAAGATGTCGTTACGGGTGGCAGGATTAAAGATGGAAGATAAAGACCTCGAGGCAAAGGTTACCCTTGAAAAAGGAATAGTGCCCGATGGCGGTGTGAATGGTACCAAAGAATCTATTGAAAATAAAGTATTCATTCCTTCGCCCTATAATCTTACTATTAATGATGTGCATGCCGAGCACGACGGATTAACCGGTACAGTGTATGTACGTACCAGTCAGCAGGTGCTGATGCAGAATGTTGCTTCGCTGATCCATTTCAATCCGGCTATAAAATTCTCTGTTGAACAAACCGAAGACGGCTTTTCGGTAACGAGTGAAAATTTCGATGCCGACAAAAGTTATGTGTTCACCATTGCCAAAGGATTGCGTGGAAAAATAGGCGGTGTGCTGCGCGAAGAATACAATAATAACATCGCTTTTGGCGAGCTGGAGCCTTCATTGCGTTTTGGTAATAGTAAAGCCGTGTACCTGTCGGCCCTGGGTAATCAGAATCTTGAAGTGCGCATTATTAACATCCCCAAAGTAAAAGTGATCATTTCAAAAATATATGAAAGCAACCTGCTGGCTGCACAACGTTATGGGTATACGCCGGCCGATAAAAGGGAGCAAAGCAGCAGTGAGGGTGGCGAGGAAGAATATGAAGGCGATTACGGCGGCGGTTCAGGCGATGAAGGCGCTTTGGGCGATGTGATCTATGAACAGGAAATCGATACGCGTTCGTTACCCAAATATGGCAACAGCCGCCTGTTCAGCTTTAATATCGAAGATCGTTTACCCGATTTTAAAGGTATTTATCATATTAAAATACGATCGGCAACCGATTACTGGATCAGCGACAGCCGGTTTATTTCAAAATCAGATATCGGTTTAATTGCCAAAGAAGGAAAAGATAAGCTGTTTGTATTTGCCAACTCCATCAAAACAGCACAGCCGTTAAACGGTATGAATGTGGTGGTATATGGTAACAATAACCAGGTGCTGGGAACCGGCGCTACCAATGCAGATGGTGTTGCAGAAGTTGCTTTGTCGCGAAAAGAGTATGCAGGATTTAAGCCGGCTATGATCATTGCCAAAACAGCCGATGATTTCAACTACCTGCCGTTTAGCAATACCAAAGTAAATACATCGAAGTTTTCAGTGGGCGGCAAGCGCAGCAACAGCACCGGACTGGATGCCTTTGTTTATGCCGAGCGCGATATTTACCGCCCCGGTGAAAAAGTAAATTTCTCCGTTATCCTTCGCGATCGTTTGTGGAAGTCGCCGGGCGAACTACCGGTAAAGATGAAGTTCTTACTGCCAAACGGAAAAGAATTAAAGAATTTTCGTAAAACCCTGAATGTGCAGGGAGCCACTGATGGCGATGTGGATATTTCAGAAGCGGCTATTACAGGTAGTTATACGCTGGAGGTGTATACGTCGAACGATGTATTGCTGGCCAGTAAGAATTTCAGTATTGAAGAATTTGTACCCGATCGCATTAAGGTAACCGCTAAGCTCGACAGACCTTCACTGGAACCGGGTCAAACTACCAGTTTAAATATCAATGCAGTTAACTTTTTTGGTCCGCCTGCGGCGCATCGCAATTATGAAGCCGAGATACAGGTGAGCGCCATAAACTTCAACCCCAAAAAATATAACCAGTACGATTACAGCATTGTTAACCAGGGAATGTCGTTCGATAAAACAGTTAAAGAAGGCAGCACCGATGATAATGGTAATGCCCGTGAAGTATATGCGGTGCCCGATCTGTTTAAGAACAAAGGATTGTTGGAAGCTACCTTTTATGCTACAGTATTTGATGAAACCGGCCGCCCGGTGAGTCGCAGTATTTCGGCCAATATTTATACGCAGAATGTATTTTTTGGCATCGGCAGCGACGGCTACTGGTATTATCCTTTGAACCAGATGGTAAAGTTTCCGCTGATTGCCCTTGATAAAAGCGAAAATGTACTGAATGGTGCAAAGGCCGATGTAACAGTGATCAAACATGAGTTTCGTACCGTGCTTACCAAAAACGGCAGTTACTTCAGGTACGAATCGCAGCCCGATGATAAAATAGTGTCAGCGCAAACTATCAGCATCAGTGGTGAAAATGCAAGTTATTCATTTGTGCCGCGTTCACCCGGTACTTACGAATTACGGGTGGCTGTACCTGGCTCAAACAGCTATGTAAGCAAAGAATTTTATAGCTACGGTTACTGGGGCGGCGATAACACTTCGTTTGAAGTAAATACCGAAGGCAATATCGATATCGAGCCCGATAAAACATCGTACCAGGCAGGCGAAAGCGCCAAAGTGTTGTTTAAAACGCCGTTCAGCGGCCGCATGCTGGTAACCATGGAAACCGATAAAGTGGTATCGTACCAATATGTAAATGTTGATAATCGTACTGCTTCGGTTGATCTTAAAATAACTTCCGACCACCTGCCGAACGTGTATGTAACGGCTACGTTGATAAAACCACACGATGTAAGCGATATTCCCCTTACGGTGGCGCATGGTTTTCAAAGTTTGAAAGTTGAAGAGAAGAGCCGCAAAATACCGGTTGAAATTGTAGCGCAGAAATCGGTTCGTTCGCGCACGCATCAAAAGGTTACGGTAAAAGCAGCGCCCAACAGTTATGTAACACTGGCTGCCGTTGACAATGGCGTATTGCAGATAACCAATTTTTCAACACCCGATCCGTACAATCACTTCTATGCGGCTAAAGCACTTGAAGTAAACGCTTATGATCTATATCCGTTGTTGTTCCCTGAATTAAAAGCTCAGCTGAGCAGCACCGGCGGTGACGGCGAAGTGGAAATGAGCAAACGCACCAACCCTATGCCGGCCAAACGATTTAAAATTGTGTCGTACTGGAGCGGTAGTACCAAAGTGAACGGCAGTGGTGAAGCAGATTTTGAATTTGATATTCCGCAGTTCAGCGGCGAAGTGCGATTGATGGCCGTAGCTTATAAAGACGAAAGCTTTGGCAGTGGTGAAGCGGCGATGACCGTTGCTGATCCGTTGGTATTAAGCACTGCATTGCCCCGCTTTTTGAGTCCGGGTGATACGGTGAATATTCCCGTTACCATTACCAATACTACTAACAAGTCGGCTTCGGCAACAGCTACATTAAATGTAAATGGGCCGTTGCGTGTGTTGGGCGATAAACAACAATCACTTTCGCTCAATAGCAATAGCGAAAACCAGGCCCTGTTTCAGGTGGTGGCATCGCCGGCCGTAAGTGTTGGAAAGGTGATGGTAGAAGTTCAGGGACTGGGCGAAAAATTTGCCGATGAAACCGAAATCAGCGTGCGTCCTGCATCGCCATTACAGGTTGTTACCGGAAGCGGTTCTATAACCAACAGCAGTGTGCAGCGCGTTAATATTCCGTTGAACGATTTTCTGCCAAACAGTACCGATTATCAGCTGGTGGTAAGTCGAAGTCCGGCGCTTGAGTTAGGAAAACAAATGAAGTACCTGGTGATGTATCCGTTTGGTTGTACCGAACAAACGGTATCTATCGCTTTCCCGCAATTGTATTTTGGCGATCTGGCCGATCAGTTGCAAAACAAGCCCGGCGCGCGTTCAAATGCTAACTGGAATGTGCTGGAAGCGATTCGTAAAATAAAACTGCGGCAATTATACAATGGCGCCATTACCCTGTGGGATGGTGAAGGTTCAGAAAATGAATGGGCTACCATTTATGCCGGTCATTTTTTGCTTGAAGCGCAAAAAGCCGGATTCGATGTAGATAAGAATGTGCTGAATGGTATTCTGAACTACATCAACAACCAGTTGAAGCGGAAAGAAACTATTTTGTACTACTATAATCAAACCGAGAAAAAGAAAATTGCTCCTAAAGAAGTGGCCTATGGTTTATATGTGCTGGCTCTTGCAGGCAAGCCCAATGTGAGCGCCATGAACTATTATAAAGCCAATCCCCAGTTACTGAGTCTTGATTGTAAGTACCTGTTAAGCGTAGCTTATGCCATTGCAGGTGATAAAGCAAAGTTCCGTGAAATGCTGCCTTCATCTTTCAGTGGTGAAGTTTCAGTTGCACAAACAGGCGGCAGCTTTTATTCGGATATTCGCGATGAAGCCATTTCACTGAATGCGTTGCTCGATGCAGATCCTTCGAACCCGCAAATACCCATTATGGCCAAACACGTAGCCGATAAATTGAAACAACGTCCCTGGTACAGTACGCAGGAATGTTCGTTTAGTTTTCTGGCCCTGGGTAAAATGGCGCGTGCTGCAAATAAAGCGACCATTACCGCAGATGTTAAAGTAAATGGCAAAACAATAGCAGGAGTGGAGGCCAGTTCGCTTAAATTAACTGCCAAACAATTAGGCGGCACCAATATCGAAATCGCTTCGAAAGGCGATGGCCGTTTATATTATTACTGGCAAAGTGAAGGCATCAGCGCCAGCGGTACTTATAAAGAAGAAGATAATTTCCTGCGGGTACGTCGCCGGTTCTTCGATCGCTTTGGTCGCCCGGTGAGTGATAATTCATTTACCCAAAACGATCTGGTGGTTGTGCAGATCACGCTCGAAAAAGCATATGCCGGTAATGTTGATAATATTGTGATCACCGACATGCTGCCTGCCGGGTTTGAAATCGAAAATCCGCGCACCAAAGAAATTCCGGGTATGGACTGGGTACAGGATGCAGGTACGCCTACTGCACTGGATGTGCGCGACGATCGTATTAATTTATTCGTTGATCTGAATAGTAGCCGCCAGGTATATTATTATGCTGTACGCGCCGTATCGCCCGGTAATTACCACATGGGTCCGGTCAGCGCCGAAGCTATGTATAACGGAGAATATCATTCGTATAATGGGGCGGGCGTGATTAGGGTAGTTAAGAAGTAATAAGTAAGTCCGAAAGACGGAAAGTCCGGAAGTCCGAAAGAAAATGCAATGTGAGCAGTATTCTTTCGGACTTTGCCGTCTTCCGGTCTTTCGGACTTTTTCTTTTAATCGCTATATTTGTTTACACCCAGCTCAAAACAATATGGCGAACCCGCTACTACAAATCAATAACCTGCAGGTAGATTTTGTAACAGATATTGAAACAACTACTGCGGTTAAAAATATTTCGCTCACCGTTAATCGTGGCGAAATAGTGGCTATTGTGGGCGAATCGGGTTCGGGTAAATCGGTTACTTCATTATCAATTTTACAATTGCTGCCCAAACCACCGGCCAGGTATCCCACCGGAGAAATATTATTTTCACCCGATGGCGAAACGCCGGTAAACCTGCTTACCCAATCGCAGGACCAGCTACGCGAAATACGGGGCAATAAAATAGCCATGATCTTTCAGGAACCCATGAGCTCGCTAAACCCGGTTTTTACCTGCGGGCACCAGGTGCAGGAGGCCATCCGTTTGCATCAGCGCATCCCCAAAAAAGAAGCTGCTCAAAAAACAATTGAACTGTTCAGGCAGGTGAGGCTGCCCAATCCTGAACAATTGTTTCGCAGGTATCCGCACCAGCTCAGCGGCGGACAAAAGCAACGCGTGATGATTGCCATGGCCATGAGCTGCGAACCATCACTACTGATTTGTGATGAGCCTACAACAGCGCTGGATGTAACCGTACAGAAAACCATTCTGCAGCTGATAAAAGAATTGCAGCAAACGCAACAGATGGGCGTAATATTTATTACACACGATCTGGGCGTTGTAGCCGAAGTGGCCGACCGGGCAGTTGTAATGTATAAAGGAGAAATTGTTGAAGCAGGACCGGTGGCAGCTATTTTCCGTAATCCGCAACATGCCTATACCAAAGGCTTGCTGGCATGCAGGCCCGTATTGCATCCGAAAAGAGAGCGGTTGCCTGTTGTAAGTGATTTTCTCGAAAACAAGCGTTCTTTCAATCCGGCAAATTTTACAGGCCCTATTAGTGAGTCTGCAGTGCCTGCAACACCAGATTCAAAAGCACCGAGGCCTCCGTTTATACAGGTATCGC
Organism: Niastella sp. sgz303648; assembly: GCF_059587045.1. Taxonomy (NCBI): domain Bacteria; kingdom Pseudomonadati; phylum Bacteroidota; class Chitinophagia; order Chitinophagales; family Chitinophagaceae; genus Niastella; species Niastella sp. sgz303648. The sequence goes on from NZ_JCAPSW010000019.1 coordinate 32,969, forward strand.
GGTTGAATGTTTGGTTCCCTTCGAAAAAAAGTTTGTTAGGCAAGCCGTTGGAATACGTAAAGGCTGTTGACAATATCAGGTTTGAAATATATAAAGGCGAAACGCTGGGGCTGGTAGGGGAGTCGGGCTGCGGTAAAACCACGCTTGGCCGAACGTTGCTGGGGCTTATTCAGCCTACATCGGGCTCAGTGCATTACGACGGCGTTGACCTGAGCACGGTAGATGCCGGTGCCATGAAGCAAATGCGAAAAGATATCCAGATCATTTTTCAGGATCCCTATTCTTCACTCAATCCCCGTTTAACGATCGGTTCGGCCATAGCAGAGCCGTTAAAGGTGCATAATATTATAACTACAAAGCAGCAACGCAAAGACAAAGTGATTGAGCTGCTTGAAAAAGTAAATCTGAAGCCGGAACATTTTCATCGATACCCGCACGAATTTTCTGGTGGTCAGCGGCAACGCATTGTAATTGCCCGGGCGCTGGCGCTGAATCCTTCTTTTGTTGTGTGCGATGAATCTGTGTCGGCATTGGATGTAAGCGTGCAGGCGCAGGTATTAAATCTGTTGAACGATCTGAAAAAAGAAATGGGCTTTACCATCGTTTTTATATCACATGATTTATCGGTAGTACGGTATATCAGCGATCGCATTATGGTAATGAACAAAGGAAAGATCGAGGAGATCGGTGATGCCGATCAGGTGTATTTTCATCCGCAGAAAGAATATACGCGACAATTAATTAATTCTATTCCCAAAGGAGTTGTTGGCTGAGGAGTTGATAAGTTGAAAAGTTGATCAGTTAACTTTTTAACTTGTCAACTTGTTAACCGTGTCAACTTAAATACAGCTCTCAATAAGCATCTTCAAATAAGCTACCCCTTTTTCCCTCGCAAACTGAATATTGCGTTCAGGAATAGCTTCGGCATTGGGGTAATGTTTCAGTGCCTGACGTACATGATCTTCGCGCAGAAAGTGCAGCATGGGGTATATCGACCGGTTGGTGAAATTGGCAGGATCATCGAAGGGTGTATTTTCGAATTGATATAACGGATGAAAACTGGCTATCTGGTAAACACCTGTGTATTTCTTTTGCTGCAGCAATTTTTCGGCATAGGCAACAAATTGCCAGTACGCTTCAAATTCACGAAATGCATTGGGGAAGATAAGTAAGGTGGTGCCGATGGATTTATCCTTATCGAGCCGCTTGCATTCATTCAATATGGCCTGCCGGCCAGTTGTAAGCGTAGTGCCGGTTTCAATCTGGTAATGAATGCTGTTCTGTTTAAACTCCCTCGATGCAAAAGGACAGAAGTTGCATCCTATTACCAGCTTTTGAATCCAGTTTTTTGTTTGGGTTATCACCAGTTGTTCATCAAACATAGCAGGTAAAGATAACTAATAGATGGTTTGATTGTTTGACTGTTTGATGGTTGAACGGTTCAATTTTAAAGCTGCTTTATTTTTGCAGCCTCTTCGAATTTCGGAGACCACAACAATCAAACAATAAAACCATAAAGCCATCAATCCCGATACCGCTGGCTTTTCACCATCTCTGATAAATAATTTTTATACAAACTGTACGAACGGGCGTCGTAAAATACCGAGGCGCTGCTTCGGCGGGCATACAACATTTCCTTTAACATTTTTTGCAACTGTTCTTTTACAGGCTTATCAGTTTCGAGTTTACGGCTTTCTTCGGCCGTGGTAAAGTCGTCGTTCTGTACATCAACCGCATCGGCTTTTTCGGGTTGAGGGCCCACGCTGGCCAGTTGCCAGGCTACATCATCACGCATGCGTTTGTACTTGTAAAAGTATACATACCCTTTTTTATGGTCATACGATACAGGTAGTTTGTCAAGGTAAATAAGCGTATCGATTTTATCGTAGTTGGTAAGGGTTTTTGTAAGCAGACTTTTCGTAATAGCCGGCTGGGTTTTAAACTGACGCGGAAATCTGTCGATCTTCTTCATTTTTTCAAGATCATCGTACAATTCGCTGCGGTATTCATCAATTTGCGCATATTTCAAAAACAGCGAATCGTTTATTTTATGGTTATTGCGTACCAGCAAAATAAACGTGTTGTACAACAGGCGCCTGTCCTGCGTTTTTAACAGTTGTTCAAAAAAGCTTTGCACGCCGGGGTTCTTGTCGTGGAAAGGCAGCAATAATACTGCATACTTATCCAACTCACTATTTCCTGCATCCGAAACCTGGCCGGCGTCGTCATCATCATAACCCGAATACAACGAAGCGGGCGCATCTTTACGGGCGGCCCTTTCCATGTTAACTTTATTTTCTTTGGCCATTTGTTTCTTCAGCAGTTGTTTTCCTTCGAGATATATCTTGGGAAAATAAGATTCATAGTCTGCCGCATGCAAATAGCCGCTGTCGACCATAGATACCAGCAGACCCATTATATCGCTACGGTAGTCTTCGATATTCATCAGCTGCAGCATATCGGGGAAAATAACTTTGGTAAGCGCCAGCGTATCATATAACGGCGCCCAGCGGCCGTACCATGAATTCTTTTTGGTTTGCTTTTGCATCGTTACACTTACATCGGCCATGCCTGGTATTCTGAGCGGTCTTATATACGAAGCATCGTCATCGGTAATTGGTGGTTCCTGCAATACCAGTTCTTTGAATGCCGTAAATGATGCTTTGGTGCGCTGGTTCAGCAGGGCGTTTAAAATAGCCGATTGCCAGTCGGCCGTATCCTTTACTTTCCAGTATAATTTTTGCAGCCAGGGGGTAATAGACGAATCCTGCAGGCGGCCAAGACTTTCAATGAAATATTTTTTCAGCGTCAGGTAATCTTTCATCTTCCAGTTCAGTGAATCAATGGCTGCTTTGATCAATGGTACGTCGAGCGAATCGAACGACACCTGGTACAACACCCTGCGTGCTTTTTTTACAGCTACGGTGTCTTTACTGAACAGGTCGTTAAAGAAACGGGCCGTTTTTCGAACAAACATCGATTCGCCTTTAAGGGTATCGGCCGGTTTAAACGTGTTGAAAAAGTTTTTTAATAAGGCGCTTTGTTTGCTTAATGTATCGGTGAGTGTTGAAATGCTGAAGAAATGTCCGTTCTTATAAAACAATCGGGCCATTAGCAGGCGGCTGCTGTTGGTATCTGTTAGCTGAATATCCCTGCAATGCATGCCATTGGTCAACGTATACTGGTCGTTTTGCTTTATGATAAATGAGCTGTCGGAAAACCAGCTGTTGCCTGCAATATTCTTCCATAATTGCGTACTGTCTTTTTTGTATTGGTATTGAGGCAGGCGCAGGTGCGTAACGAGAATTTTTTCGCCTATGGTATCATTGCCGATTAAGCGTGTGCTGAAGGATGAAAAATTATAGTCGTTGTCATCATCATCGCTTAAGCCATAGGCCATTTGAATAAAGTCGTCGAGCCCGTCGGCTGCTTCGCCTTTTTTATTCGTTTCGATGTATAAGGGCGATGTCACCGTTATATTCAGTAAAGTATCTGTGTGTGTTTGTGCCAGCGGATAAATATAGGGTGTAATGGTAAAGGATTGTAAAAAGCGTTGCACGCCGGGATTGTCGTTTTTATAATTGGCAATAACGGCGTAATAAACCGGTCCGTGAATAATATATTTTACACTGCTGAAACTGCCATCGTTGTGTTTGTATTTGCATTCAAGGGCGGGATAACCGTTAACAGTGGTGAACCGGTGGCTGAGTTGCTTATTGATGAAGTTGGAGTACCCGTAGCTTTCGTCCATCAGGTTCAGTTCAAAACTGTCTTCCTCAATAAAAGAATAATTGTGCAGGTTTGTCTTCATGATGAGGAAGCTGTTTCCGGTTGCTTCGTCATGGGAGGCGTATTCGAGCCGGTCGGTACCAAAGCTGTTATCTTTTAATAACGAAGGTACATGCGGCACCTGTATGCTGAACCCGCCTGTAGATGGTTGCCAGGTAAGCCAGTTGCCGGCAGTATATTCTTTCAGTTTAATGGAATTGAAAAATTCCTGCGATTCGATGCCTGTATTCACGTATTCGCCGTTGCCGCTCATTTTGAACAGAACGATCTCAAAAGGTGTTACAAAAATCTGGTAGCGCTGGTAATCGCCGCGGCGGGTACGGTTGATCACATCCATTCCTTTGTAGCCGTTTTTAACCAGAGGTGTTTTGTGGAGTATTTTACCGGGAATGTTTTCATATAAAAGGCTGTCGATTTTATGGTACACCGTTTCACTGTTATGACCCCACGAAAGACTGTTTGTTTTTATGCGGGTTACCATGTAATAGGCGCCGTTCACCATGTCGGCATACTGCACTACGTCCATACCGTTCCAGTCGGTAAACCGGTAAAACTTTTTTCCGGGAATAGCCACTGTATAAAAACCGTCATCGGCGGTTTGGTTGGTAAAGGCGTTGTTGATACGAATTTTATCAACCATTTCTTTCTGGTTGCTGTTGCGATCGTCCATATGAACGGGTCGCAGGGTGTATCCTTTTTTCCGTAATAATTCAATCACCCCGCGTTTGCCGGGCAGGTGGGCGGCGCCCACGCCTACGAACAGCGACATTTTTTTTATGATGGAGTCGATTGAGTTGGCCTGTATTTCATTGCGTTTGTATAAAAATTTTTCCTGGAAGGCGTCGGAAAAAATAGTGAGGCTTTCCAGTGAATCGAGCAGATCGAGATCGCCTTTTCGATAGGCATCTTCAACCTTTTTAGGGTTGGTCATCATGCCTTCGTAATCGTAACTTCTTCTTTTTTTATTCTGATCGCGCACCATATCGCGATAGGCTTCCATAACCAGTTTTTCACTTTCCTGAAAATTTTCAACTCCGCTCACTCTTTTGCCGAGCTTTTTACCGGTTTGAAAAATATACATGTCGAGAAACGTGTCTTCTTCAAAATCTTCCGACTGCCGGCCGTAGGTCCGGTACAACATGCCATTGATCATCGAAGGTTCAACGGCCAGCGCCGCTTTAATGGATTCTTCGTAACGGTCGATGGCAAAGGAAGTGATGCGCATATGGTCTGAAGGCCATTCCCACCGGTTGTTATACATGTTCAGCATGCTGTTTGCATTGCGGCGTCCTCTGAAGAAAACCGACTGACTGTAATCGTCCTGCCAGCTTTCGGGGTTGGTTTCGAGGGCAACTATATCGGCGCTTTTGATGGCGGTATAAAAAGAATCTCCCAGATGAAAGGCCAGTTTATCGCTTACATGCATGGTGCCAAAGAGGTAAGATGGTTTTTTAAGACCATTGCCGCTGATCTCCCATAACAGGCTGGGATATTTTTTCGAAGCGGGGCGTTGTGTTACAGGCGCATTGTGCAGCGCAGCAGGTAATTTAGGATGCGCAGGTCGTTGCGCCAGTGTGGGAACGGCTATTGCAATTAACAGAACAGGAAGAAGGGCGATAAATTTTCTCATATATTAAAATTATAGCCGGAAGGCGGGGCCGAAGGCGCTTTTATTTTCCAACATAAAATTCGTAATAATATGCCACATCGGGGCAGTGGATTATTTCAAAATTTATCAATGCCGTTAAGTTTAACAGTCTAAATAACTGTTGACGCAAAACAGGTTTTCACCACCCCTGATCCGGTTTTACGCAACCCTTTGGCTACCTTAAAAGCGCACTTTATTATCTCTTTGCGCTTTCAGGGTAATTGTAAAGTAGTGTAAGTATAGACAAAGGGTTGTGCAAACCCCGTAACCAATTCATTAGAAGAGTATGGTAACGAATATATTGTAATGAAGAATATTTGTTGGCGCTACGCAATGACGGGAATAGCTGCAGCAGGCTATATGCGGGGCATATTATTGATTTTTAATTTGGGTTTGGACTTTTTTTTATTTACCTTTGCCCGCTCGAATTTGAGCCTTACATGATATCAAACCTGGTGCCGTAAGACCTCGTTTGTATCGGAATAGCCCCCGATGTACCCTGATCTTACCCCCTCCTCGTTCGTATCATGTGGCATTTAAAAACAGTTAAAAATACACATGAAACTTTCACAGTTCCGGTTCGATTTACCACTTAACCTTATTGCCCAGCACCCTGCAAAAAAACGTGAGGATTCCCGTTTGATGGTTGTGCATCGTAAAACCGGCCAGATTGAAAACAAGCATTTCCGCGACATCATGGATTATTTTGATGACAAGGATGTGTTCGTTGTAAACAACACAAAAGTGTTTCCGGCCCGTATGTATGGCAGAAAAGAAAAGACAGGAGCAAAAATTGAGGTTTTCCTGTTGCGTGAACTGAACAAGCCAAACAGGCTGTGGGATGTTATCGTTGATCCGGCCCGTAAAATTCGCGTTGGCAATAAGCTGTACTTTGGTGAGAACGATGAACTGGTTGCTGAAGTTATTGATAATACCACCTCGCGCGGAAGAACCATTCGCTTTTTGTGGGATGGTACCGACGAGGAGTTTCGCAATATGCTCGAGTTTTTGGGCGAAACCCCATTGCCAAAATATATCAAACGCAAACCCGAGACAGAAGATAAAGAACGTTATCAAACTGTATATGCCAAGCACGAAGGAGCTGTGGCGGCGCCTACCGCCGGTTTGCATTTCAGCATTGAGCTGATTAAACGTTTGGAAATAAAAGGCGTTCGTTTTGCCGAAGTAACCCTGCACACGGGGTTGGGTACTTTCCGCCCCATTGAAGTCGAAGACCTCAGCAAACACAAGATGGATGCGGAATATTATAAAATTGAAGACCTGGCCTGCAAAATTGTAAATAAAGCGATCCAGGGCAATCACCGTATCTGCTCCATTGGTACTACCACCATGCGGGCACTTGAAAGCTCGTATACCGCTGAAAAGCTGCTGAAGCCGTCTGAAGGCTGGACTAACATTTTTATACATCCGCCTTACCAGTTCAATATTGCCGATTCACTGGTTACCAACCTGCACCTGCCTAAAACCAGTTTGCTGATCATGACTTGCGCATTTGCCGGTTACGACCTGGCTATGGAAGCGTACAGAAAAGCGATCAAAGACAAATACCGCTTCTTCAGCTATGGCGATGCAATGCTGGTTATCTAAGTTGTAAGTTTTAAGTAATAAGTTATAAGAAATTAAGCTCCGTCGTTGACGGGGCTTATTTTTTGCCCCCCATCCCCTAAAGGGGTGTTGAACAGTTGGCTGGCGTTCAGCATTAAGCGTTTAGCTTTACTTATCTCTTAAACTTAAACGTATATGATCTTGAGCCGCTGTTGATCTGCGCCTTGAAGTGGTTGGTGCCCGTGAACCACATTTCATCGAAGTACTCCGACAACACATCCTGGGTTTGAAAATTTACCACAGTTACAAATAAACTGCGAACATGGCCATCGTCGTCGGATGGTCTTTCACGGCGTATATCCCAGCTGCCTTCGTACACCTCGCCCTGAGGGGTTTGGTATTGCAACCGGCCCGATTCCATAAACGTAAAATAACCGTTAACGAAAGCCGGGCTGTACCGGCTGCCGATGCCGAATGTATTTACATCATATAGCTCCCAGGTTCCTCCCGTTATACGTTTGTCGTATGATTTAAAAATGTCTTTACTGCAGGCGGCAATAAGAATGAAGAAGAAGGGAAGAAAAAGCAGGTAGATTTTTTTCATACAATGAGGTTTTGTTAGTGATACAATAAAGATCGTATTACTGTCTGCCTTTCGTTTCAGCCGCAGTGGGCATTTAACTTAATATTCAGCAAATATTAGGGCTAAAAGGGTATAGGAAGAAAGGGAGTCTAACGTTGATAGTGGTAATATTGGTCCGATGCAACGACATACGGCCGGGAATGATCAATTTTTAACGTCGAATAAGCGAAGTTTTCGTGAGGTATGCGATACCTGAGTAATATTCTTTATACCTGCACGATTTGCGGGGGTGTAAAAGAATGGTTATTAATTTTAATGCAATAAAAGTAAATTTGATTTATAAGTACCGATGTATGAAAAAACAAATCAGCCTTTTAACAACTATACTTTGCTGTGCATTGGTAAGCTATTCACAAACAGTATTGCCATTGTACACCGACTCAATTCCCAATTCCATATCAACGCCTGATGAAGAAAAATCAGATACCGATCAAAGCGGTAAGGTGCGTATCAGTAATATCAGCAGGCCTGCAATCACCGTTTATTTACCCCCAAAAGAAAAAGCTACCGGCACGGGGATTCTTATATTTCCCGGCGGCAGTTATCGTATTGAGGCAGCCAGTCATGAAGGAAGCGATGTGGCAAAAAAGTTTAACGAAATGGGTGTGGCCGCCTTTGTTGTAAAATACCGCCTGCCCAGCGACGCCACGATGATCAATAAAGAAATCGGCCCACTGCAGGATGCGCAAAGAGCCATTCAGCTGGTGCGTGAAAAAGCAAAGGAATGGAATATCGATAAAGACCGCATTGGCATAATTGGTTTTTCGGCCGGCGGACACCTGGCATCAACGGCCGGCACCCATTTTAATCACGCCTATATAAACGCGGGCCGTAAAACCAACCTGCGACCCGATTTTATGATACTGGTTTACCCGGTGATCAGTTTTGCCGACAGCATTACGCACATGGGTTCAAGAGATAATCTGCTGGGAAAAAATCCTTCGCCCGAAAAAAAGCTGGAGTATTCGAACGAATTACATGTTACCAAAAAAACACCGCCCACCTATCTGGTACATGCCGAAAACGACAGTGCTGTAAAAGTGCAGAACATGCTGTTGTTTGCTACTGCTTTGCAAAAGAACAAAGTACCGTTTGATTTTTACCTGTACGAACAGGGCGGTCATGGTTTCGGTTTAAACAATCCTACCAGTGATGTGAAGTGGATAGATATGGTGCAGGAATGGCTGGATAAGAATGGGTGGCTCAAAAGGTAATATCGAATGTTAAATAATGAATGTCGAATGATGAAGTGAAAACAACTTCGAAATTCGACATTCATTATTCGATATTCATTATTCCAGGCCAAACAATCCTTTGTTAAGCAATTGCAGGGTTTGTGTTTTGTAAGATGAAGGAACGAGCATTGAAATATTATGTTTGCTGCCGCCGTAACTTACCATGCGTACAGGCACGGGTATTAAGGCTTCGAACAGTTTGCTCAGTATATTGTTGGTTTGTGCTATTTCATTACCTACTGCAGAAATAATGGTATAATTATCTTCTACGGTAATAGTTCCAAACGGCTCCAGTTCCTTTACAATAGATGCTAAACTGCCTCCATTATCGATGGTTACCGATACTGCAACTTCTGAAGTAGTTACCATGTCAATACTCGTACGGTATTTTTCAAATACCTCAAATATCTTACGCAGGAAACCATAAGCCAGCAACATGCGGCTGCTCTTGATATTGATAACAATAATTCCGTCTTTGCCTGCTACTGCTTTTACTCCTACCGAACCAGCTTCCTGGGTAATGGTGGTACCAATTGCTTCGGGCTGCATGGTATTGAGCAGTTTCACCGGTACTTTTTGCTGCTGTGCGGGCCAGATGCAGGTAGGGTGCAATATTTTGGCGCCGAAGTAAGCCAGCTCGGCGGCTTCTTCAAAACTAAGTTGTTCAACCGGTACTGTTTTTTTCACAATACGAGGGTCGTTGTTGTGCATGCCGTCGATATCGGTCCATATTTCACATACCGATGCATTGGCTGCAGCTGCTACCAGTGATGCTGTATAATCGCTGCCTCCGCGTTTCAGATTATCTACTTCGCCACGGGCATTGCGGCAGATATATCCCTGCGTGATGAATAATTTTTTGCTGCTGTGCTGCTGTAATAAGCGGGCTAATTTTTCTTTGATGGTGCTCAGTTGCGGCTCATCCTGCGTATCGATAACCATAAATTCAAGCGCCGGCAACAGCATATGATCGATGCCTTTTTCTTCGAGATAAACGCTGAATAATTTGGTGCTCAGCAATTCGCCCTGTGCGAGGATATCCTTGCTCAATGCTTCGCTGAAAGAAATCTTCAATATGATGTTGAGAAACTCAAAATGTTCCGATACAATGTTTTTGGCCTTCGAATAAGCCTTGTCGGTTTTCACCAGTTCCTTTATAAACGACTGATAATGTGCTTCCAGCTTATTGATTTGTTCTTTGGCCTGCTCACGGTTGCCCGATGCCATGGCTTCTCCAATGGATACAAGTGCATTGGTAGTACCACTTAATGCACTTAAAACAACTATGCGCGACTCGCTGTTGTCTTTGGTAATCAGTTGCGCTACCTGGTGCATCCTTTCGGGTTTGCCAACCGAGGTACCACCGAACTTCATAATTTTCATTTCTAAGTTGCTTTTAGTTAAGGGCTGCAAAGATAATAAGCAGTTGCCAGTTGGCAATTGGCCAATAGCAGTTATCAGTTACGCAAGCAGGAACTTTTAATGGTGCCGGGTACCTGTTTCCGGTTACCTGGTTCCTGTTCCCTGTTTCCGGTAACCGGCATCCGGTAACCGGAAACAGATTAATAGCACAAAACTTATAGACTAATATTAAATTTTGCTCCAAGCGATTGCAGGTCTTCATCCACCGCATCAAGAATAGGTATGCCGTTTTTCATTCTGGCCACTTCCATTTCGCGTTCAGGATCGCCGGGAATAAGCACCTGGTCCTGTCCTTCAACAGTTTTGGCAGTGCGAAAACGCCTGATCCATTTATCCATATGCTGTTTAAATTCAGCAGCGGGGCGAAAAGCATCAACCCGCATAGCGCCAAAGAAATGACCAATGCCTTTGCCGGGCATTTCGGTGGGCATAGGTACATAGGCGGGGAAGGGAGGTACCCAGGGGCCATAATTGGCGCCGCTCAGCACGGCCGAAAAAATATCTACAATAGCTCCCAGCGCATAGCCTTTGTGGCTGCCATGTTCTCGATCACCGCCCAGGGGCAGCAAAGCGCCACCTGATTTTAATTCGTGCGGATTGGTGGAAGATTGTCCGGTTTTATCCTGTATCCAGCCCTGCGGAGCTTCCTGGTTCTTACGTTGTAATATTTCCAGCTTGCCATTGGCGGCCGTAGTGGTGGCCAGGTCGGCCACAAAAGCCGGTTCTTCACCACCGGGAATGGCAACGCAAATAGGATTGGTGCCCAGCAGTCTTTCTGTTGAAAAAGTAGGCGCTACGAGCGGACTTGCATTGGTCATGGCCATGCCGATCATATCGTGTTGCAGGGCCATCATGGCATGATAACCGGCAATACCAAAATGATTGCTGTTTTGCACGCTTACCCAGCCGGTACCTACGTTTTTGGCTTTATCGATAGCCACCTGCATGGCAAAAGGCGCCACTACCAGGCCTAATCCGCTATCGCCGTCGATCACTGCCGTGGAGGGTGTTTCGTGAATGATTTTGATTTCGGGTTTGGCATTTACCCGTTTTGCATCCCACAGGCGAACATACCCGCTGAGGCGGGCTACGCCATGTGAGTCGATGCCGCGTAAATCGGCACTAATCAAAACTCTGGCAGCCAGTTCGGCCTGCTCTGCACTGCATCCTATGTGTTGAAATATCTGATTGGTGAAGTTGAATAACTGTTGATACGAATATGTTTTTTCAGACATGGTGCAAAGAAAGCAAAAAGTTTGAGGTTTGTGGTTTGTTGTTTGTGGTTTCTTGCGGTTCGGTCACGCTGATTAAAACCTGAACTGATGAATAGGTTAAAAGCTTTCTTAGTTCAATGCTTCAGAAAAATACAGACTGTTGCTAATATTCAGAAATTCCAAAGCGCGGTAGCAACAACAAACTTCAAACCCCGTCCGACCGGGTCATCCGGGCGGGCACAAACCATAAACTATAACTATGCTTTCAGTCTCATATTAACCGGGTCCCAGAAAATAATTCTCTTTTGAAAATAACTATCGTTGGCTGCCAGGCAGGGCGCAGCAGCGCGAAAGGCAAATTCGGGTCCTTCGTTGGCCATGGTGCCTGAACGAATGGCGTCAAAGAAATTCGTGAAGTGATCGAGGTGGTCGCTGTATCCTTCATGCACCTGGTATTTTACCGGCGCTTTTTCGGGTCTTTTCTGATCGTCTTTGGTCCAGTGATCGTTGTATTGTTGTTTCAATACATCCTGCATAGCCTGCGGATAGGTGCTCAATGCATCGTAGCCGCCAATACCGGGCGCTTTGGGCAGCAGGCTGTGCGACAGGGTAAATCCGTTTCCATCCATTTCGATCATCCCTTCGGTGCCTATTAAACGGATAACACTTTTATTGCCGCTGCCACTAATGAAGTTCACTCTCAGCATTACCTGAAACGCAGGATGGTCTTTGGTAAGCGGATAATCCATAATAGCTGTCATTACATCGGGAACATCGCGGCCATCTTTCCAGTAAGATAATTGTCCGCTCGAAACAATTCTGTTGGGCCCTTTTGAATCGGTGATCATATGAATACCCGATAACAGATGCACAAACAAATCGCCGGCCATGCCGGTGCCGAATGCTTTATAATTACGCCACCAGAAAAACTTTTTAGGATCAAAAGGCATCGGAGGCTGGCCCGATGTATAGCGTCGCCAGTCAACCGTTTGTGGCGAAGCATCGGTGGGCATGGTATATTCCCATGCGCCGATGGCGCTTTGGCGGTCGTAGGTCGCTTCAACACAATTCAGCTGTCCAATTTCTCCGGCCTTGTATAATTCTTTTGCTTTGAGGTAGGCAATGCTGCTTACCCGCTGACTTCCTACCTGCATTACTTTTTTGCTTAAGCGATGGGCGCCTATGAGCGGCAACCCTTCCCATAATTTATGCACCATGGGTTTTTCGCAGTAAACATGTTTTCCTTTTCGTAATGCTTCGGTAGCTATGCGTGCATGCCATACATCGGTGGTTGCAATGATCACGGCATCGATATCTTTTTTATTAAGCAGTTCGCGATAATCCTGTGTGGTAAATAAGGTACTGCCATATAACTCTTTCATCCGTTCAAGCCGGCCGGTATATAAATCGCAGGCGCCTGCCAGCTCAACACCCGGCACCTTCAACGCTGTTTCCAAATCGCTATGCCCCATAATGCCGGTACCAATAAGGCCTATGCGAATGGTGTCATTGGGGCTGATGGGTCGCTGATAACGAATGATCCGTTCTTCGAGTTTTTCGTGATTGGCCAGTGAGGCAAAGGGGCCTGCAGCCAGCATGGCTGTTGAAGCAGTTAGCTGTTTTAAAAATTTGCGGCGGGCCGAAGTGTAGTCTTTTGACATATTCATAAGAGTTAAGGTAACAGATAGTAATATTGAATGTTGAATGATGAATTTCGAAGGGTTTTCGCTTCAACATTTCACATTTGATATTCGATATTCAATATTCACGGGGGCTTTCACGGGAATGGAGTGGTAATTGGCAATCCGGGCAAGAGTTATGCAAAAACCAAACCATAAAATAAAAACAACATTATTAAAATAATCTTATAGCTATATATTTGTGACTGAGCCCCCGGAACTTAGAACCGAAACACAATGCCAGGTATTTTTCTGCTTACCTCAAGATACATATTATGCAGAAATTTTTCGCCCGGTAAATTATCTTTACTAATATGAAAATACGGGCCGTACTCTACTGTTTACTTATTATTTCACAATTTGATGCAGTTGCACAGTCGCGCCGTGAAGATATTTACAGTGATTTTGTTTTATACCATAAACGGCAGCTGTTGTACAAAGACCTGCATGAGAATGTTGTTGGAAAAGCATTTTTAGCGCCACTCGACAGCAATACTGAATACCGCTACGAAGCTGCCTGCCGTGCTATCGTACAGTTTATGCTCGATAATGATACCACGCAGCAGGGAATCACCGAGTTGTTTGTTCAATACGATTCTTTACAGTTCGATACCAAACGGGCCATGCTCGAAACGGTTTATGGCATGTATCCCGATCAATACATTCAAAGTGTTCAGTTACTGCTTGCCAAAGAAACCAATCCCATGCTTTTTTCCATTGCCGCCGTTTACAGTTTCAGATACGATACGTCGGCAACCAATGTGAACACTATTAAAAAAAGGATCAGGGAGCAATTCCCGAATTATATCAATATACCGGTGCTGGCCGAGCTGGAAAGATATCTGAATGCAAGTGTCCGTTACAAGTCGCTCACTATGGCCGAAATTGCTGACCTGTTCCGCTATCAGCAAACCGTAAAAAAGAAAACGATCTATTCGTTTCAAAGGCATAGCCGCAATTATGCCGGACTGGCCATTGTACACAATGCCGATGGCAGTTTTGTAAGATATAACGATGGCCGGTTAATGGTTTTTCAGCAGCTGGCGCGCTCGGCTTCGGGCCTGCCGTATTTTATTCCCGATGGCAATACACCACAGGGCGTGTACAGCATTCAGGGAACAGCAGTGACCTACAACAAGCTTATTGGTCCTACACCCAACCTGCAACTGCTATTGCCTTTTGAAAGAAAATGGACGACCTATTTTCAGTTAAGCGATACCGTTGTATGGAATGCGGGTTATGATGCATTGTGGTCGTATTTGCAACTGCTGCCGCCAGCATGGAGAGCCTTGCCAATGTGTACCGAAGCTTTTTATGCCGGTAAGATCGGTCGCAATGCCATCATTGCACATGGCACTACTATTGATCCGGAGTATTTTAAAAATAAACCGTATTATCCGCTTACTCCTACCATGGGTTGTTTATGTGCCAAAGAATTGTGGAATGTTACCAATGGCCGCCTGCTCGAAAGCGATCAGTTTAATCTTGTTAATGCATTTAATGCTACAGCAGGTAACAGAGGATATTTGTATGTGATTGATATCGACGATCAGCAAAAAGCCGTAAGCAGGGGCGAGGTGGAGCGATGGGTGAAGGAGTTTGAAGCGAAGAAGGCTGAAAGTATTAGGTAATAAGTTATAAGTTATAAGTAATAAGTAAAAGGCAATAGGCAATAAACAATAGACAATTAGCAATAACAAGCCAGGGCCTGAAAACAAAACACCCCGTGCTGTTGTGCAACACGGGGCGTAGTATACTTCAGCTAAAATTTAAAATGGAAGATCATCAACGGGCTCGGTAATGTCGCTCGAAGATGGAACGCCTGTGTTTGCTTTGGGCGCAGGTGCCGCATAGGTATTTTCTCCACCACCAAATCCACCACCACCATTTTCAGGACGGCCGCCCAGTAATTGTATAGTTTGTACGCGAAGTGTAAGTGTGGCACCAAAGCTGCCATCGTTTTTTGTATAGGTTCTCAGGTCAGGATTTCCTTCAACATACACCTGCTGGCCCTTACGTAAGTAAGGTGCTATGCCGGTGCGGTCGCTCCAGTAAGCACAGTCCACCCATATGGTCCTGTCTTTCTGGTTACCCTGGGCATCACGGAATTTTTCGGTATGTGCTACAGAAAAATTCATTACTGTTTTTCCGTTTACGTTGTTGGTAACGCAATCTTTACCCAGGTTGCCGATAACTTGTAACTTAATCATACTTAATAAATTTAGCGTCGTACTTTAAAATTGTTTGTGGGGCAATTTACGGTTTCCCGCAACAGCAACAATACCCCTTTATGGGGTGGGGAAAAAATATTGCTAAGTATCAATATGATGGTTGAATGGATTGATTGTTAGATTGTTATGGGCTCCAAAAATTTGGGAACTCCGTAACAAATGGAACTGTTTAAAATTGAAACTCCGAACCATCAAATCATCAAACCATCGAACCATCAATATCAGCTCTTCGCCGATCCTGTTTCAATCTATCTTTCAAAGAAAATAGCATTCATAAATAATTTGGTGCTACAACAGCCAAAAGGCCCTGAAGTTGGGATTGCCGGCAATTGAATAACATGGCCGTTACCCAATGTGTTCACGAGTTCCGCCGCTGTATTCTTAAGGGCGTCATTATTTTATTTTGTTATGAACCCGCTTTGCAATGGTTTGTCGCTATACACAAAAGGATTGAGATAAGGACTTTATTTCTTTCAGGGTAAATGGTATTGGTGTTAAACAGATCGACAAAATGGAATAATACTCACGTCGATACGCAGGTTAAAAAAGAAGAACATTTCGTATGTGAAAAAATAATTATTTTTATTACGTGAACCAATAACTGTTGTTCATTATTCTATCTCTGTGAAAATCTCTCTGGTATAGTTCTGCTTATAGCTTCGCGCCGATTACTTTTTCAACTTGTACCACTAATGCAGGGTCACGTTATGTATCCTGCTGTGATATAAATATAGTTGATGGATTATCCTAACAAGAGAAAGTAAGAAGGGTATAAAAAAACAACACCCGGGTTACGTTGCCTTTTGGCGCATTAGGCTGGCTTGATAGTGACTTAAAAGGCTGGAGTAATAAAATTAATTTCTTTAAACCTGTATATAACCGGATAGCGGAAATAGTTTGACATTCCGGTGACATTTTCCGCCACATGAACTGATCCCGACCATTAATTATTAGTTCGCGATATATTGCTGATTATCAATACTCTTCTTTGTTCCTTGCTTAGTATTGACCTACTGCCCATTGCCTATTGCCCATTGCCTTTCTATGCCTTGCGCCTTGCCCCTTAAATTGTATCTTTGCCCCTTCAATTTTTTAAAGTCATGAGCCGGAAAGGAAAAGTTTTGGTGGCAATGAGCGGTGGTATCGATAGTACCATTACGGCCCTTATGTTAAATGATCAGGGGTACGAAGTGGTTGGCATTACCATGAAAACATGGGATTATGCTACCAGTGGCGGGGGCAAAAAAGAAACCGGCTGTTGTAATATCGATTCCTTTAATGATGCCCGTATGGCTGCCGTGCAGCACGGGTTCCCTCATTATATTCTCGATATCCGCGACGAGTTTGGCGATTTTGTAATTGAGAATTTTGTTGATGAATACCTCGCAGGCCGCACACCTAACCCATGTGTGATGTGCAATACACACATTAAGTGGCGGGCTTTGTTAAAACGCGCCGATGCACTTAACTGCGATTACATTGCAACAGGGCATTACGCCAATGTTCATCAGCACCAAAACGGCCGGTATTTTATCAGCAAAGGGGCCGACGAAACAAAAGATCAAAGCTATGTTTTGTGGGGCCTGCAGCAGGATCTGTTAAGTCGCACCCTGTTGCCGCTGGGAACTTATCATAAAACTGAAATTCGCCAGATGGCGCTTGACTACGGCTATCCCGAACTGGCTAAAAAAAGCGAGAGCTATGAAATTTGCTTTGTGCCCGATAACGATTACCGTGGCTTTCTGAAACGCAGGGTAGATGGCCTTGAAGAAAGAGTAGAAGGCGGCCATTTTGTAGATAAAACCGGAAAAATTCTGGGTAAACACAAAGGATATCCGTTTTATACCATCGGCCAGCGAAAAGGGCTTGATATCACTTTCGGCAAACCGGTGTATGTTACCAACATAATTCCCGAAACCAATACGGTAATGCTGGGTGATGAAGACGACCTGAACCGCCAGGAAATGGTGGTAAGCAAAATAAACTGGATGAAATACGATGGCATTTCGGATGGCCAGGAGGCCGTTACGAAAATTCGTTATAAAGATAAAGGCGCTCTTTCGAACCTGTATAATCATGAAAATGGGGTTCGGGTAAGCTTTTATCATTTTGCCAAAGGCATTGCACCCGGACAAAGCGCCGTTTTTTATGAAGGCGACGATGTAATAGGCGGAGGCGTTATACAAAGAGGACAAATAGCCTGATTTTCAGGCAATAAATAAATATTTGCATACGTTACAAACCACGCGCAAACGCGTGGTTTGTTTATTTTGCATATGTGTAGAAGCGAAAGGCGGCAAGGGCAGGCAACAAAATCATATTCGTTATTGTCCTGTAAAAAAAGACGCTGTTTTACAAACTGTTGTATGAAGAAAAGTATCATTGCTGTAATGCTCACCGGTGTACTGGTTTACGCTATTTCAGTAGCCGGCTGTAATAAAAAAGATGAAGATGCAGGCGATCAGGTAACTGATTATATGAACCTGCAGTTAGGCAAATATGTTATTTACCGGCTCGACTCCCTGACCTTTGTTAACAGAGGTCAAAAAGATACCATCGTTTCGTACCAGGCAAAGGATGCGATTGAAGGTGCAATAACAGATAATCTTGGCCGCCCGGGCTGGCGGGTTGTACGTTACCTTCGTAATGTTAACAGTACCAATGAAGACGATTGGGAACCCACACTTACATACCAGATTACCCCAACCCGCGGAACCATTGAAGTAATAGAATCGAATCTGCGGTACTTAAAACTGATCTATCCCTTTAAGGAAGGTGTTACCTGGAAAGGCAATACCTATCTGCCCGATAATCCATATGTTGATCTGTATCCGTTTAGCAATGACGA
This sequence comes from Niastella sp. sgz303648, assembly GCF_059587045.1. NCBI lineage: Bacteria > Pseudomonadati > Bacteroidota > Chitinophagia > Chitinophagales > Chitinophagaceae > Niastella > Niastella sp. sgz303648. The sequence continues at coordinate 51,244 of NZ_JCAPSW010000019.1, forward strand.
AGATATTCAAACATGGGATTATACTTATCAGGATGTAGGCGCCTCTGTAACCCTTGGCAATAAAAATTACGACAGCACGGTTACCGTTTTACAGGCTGCCGATTCAACCAATTTACCCATTCAGGCAGGTATACCGGCCTCAAAAAATCTTTGGATTGAAAAATACGCCCGCAACATTGGCCTCATTTATAAAGAAGTGGAAATGTGGGAATACCAGCCGGCAACCAGCACGCAAAGCGCATACCGGCAAGGTTTTGGTATAAAAATGACTATACTCGACCATAACTAAAAGATGGCTTGATGGCTCAATTGATTGATTGTTGGGTCGTTTCGTTTTTGAAACACTGATCAATTCGCAACAGCATAACCATCAAACCATTCCAACCATCAAACCATCAAATCAGATATCGGCATGAAAAAACTATATATCCTGTTAGTTTTATTGTTAGCAGTCACTGGTTTCACTCATGCACAGTTTACCCGTTATGTTATAAAGTTTACCGATAAAAAAGGAACACCCTACTCGCTTACAACTCCATCGGCCTGGCTTTCGACCAAAGCCATTGCCCGAAGAACAAATCAGAAAATTTCATACGATTCAACCGATTTGCCGGTAACACCGGCTTACCTCGATAGTATTCGCAATGTGTCTAACGTTACAGTATTGAATGTTTCGAAATGGCTGAACCAGGTGCTTATTAAAACCAGTGATGCCAATGCACTTGCCAAAATCAATTCTTTTCCTTTTGTAAAAAAATCAAACGGAGTAGCTCCCCGGCTTGGCGTTACTGCAACTGCCACATCCAAAAATAAATTCGATGATGAGCAACCTGTAATACCGGCAACGAATGGCCGCTTACAGGGTGTTACGGGTATTGATGGGTTTGATTATGGCAATAATTACGATCAGATACATATACACGAAGGTGAATACCTGCACGATCAGGGTTTTACCGGCCGGGGAATGACCATTGCCATATTGGATGCCGGATTTTACAGCTATCTCACCAATCCTGTGTTCGACAGCGTGCGGTTGCAAAATCGCATATTAGGCACCTGGGATTATGTGGCCAATGAAGCCAGTGTAAACGAAGATAACCTGCACGGCGCTTATGTTTTTTCGGTGCTGGCTGCCAACCGGCCGGGCGTAATGGTAGGGGCGGCGCCCCATGCCAGCTATTGGCTGTTGCGAACCGAAGATGCTGCTACAGAATACCCGGTTGAAGAACAAAACTGGGCGGTAGCCGCTGAGTTTGCCGATAGTGTAGGTGTTGACATGATATCTACCTCCCTCGGCTATTCAAATTTCGATGATCCATCCCTGAGCTATACCTATGCGCAGCGAAATGGCAACACCGCTATGATTTCAATCGCCGCCAAACTGGCTGCTAAAAAAGGCATACTGGTAGTGGCCGCCGCCGGCAACAGTGGAAATAATTCAACTGATTTGAAATATGTAGGCTGTCCGGCCGACGCCGACAGCGTGTTTACTATTGGTTCAATTGATAAATACGGCAATATTGCCAGTTCAAGCAGTTGGGGACCCAATGGAGCCGGATTGCTGAAACCCAATGTAGTTTCGGTAGGGCAGGGGGCTATTGTTGCCGCGCCATCGGGTAATACCACTGCCAGCAGCGGTACTTCGTTTGCCTGCCCCAATATGGCCGGACTGGTATGTTGTCTGTGGCAGGCCTTTCCGGAATTTACCAATATGGAAATCATGGATGCTGTTCAGAAAAGCGCCAGTAAATATAACATCCCTGATTACCGTTTCGGTTACGGCATTCCCAATTTTCACACAGCCTATACGCTGCTTGAAAATTTACGCGAAGCCCGTAATAAAGACCAGATATTATCAGGCAAATGGATTAAAGCCTATCCGGTTCCGTTTACCAGCGGTTTTAAAGTATTGCTGAAAGCGCCCGAAACAGGCCGGGCCGCCATTCGTGTTTCGAACGTCATTGGCCAGGTGATTGAGACCCGTGTGCTGGATGTAACACAGGATGTGGTATACCTCGTTGATTTTTCAAATGCGCAAACTCTTGCGAAAGGCGTGTATTACATCAAATATACCGAAGGGTCAATTAAGCAAACGCTTACTGTGGTTCGGCGATAAACAGGGCCGCAAACAACGTGTCGGCCTTTTGATCATATCCTTTTAATAATTCCATTTTATGTAATCGCAGGCGGTACTGTTGTTGCAGCAACTGAACCATTTCTTCATTTTCTTTTTTAAAAACCGAACAGGTGCAGTACAATAACCAGCCTCCTGGTTTCAGTTGCGGTATTACGTTATGAATAATTTTTTTTTGTAAAGAACTGTACCTGTTAATCTCCTCTGCATTAAAATAGTATAACTGCTCAGGTGTACGGCTCCATGTGCCCGAGCCGCTGCAGGGAACATCGGTGATTATTATATCGAATGTTGACCCTGTAAATGCGGATGCCGATAAGTCGATAACAAACGGATGCCAGGCGCTTATACCTGCGGCGGCAAATCTTTTTTTCAGATTGAAGAGGATCGATTCTCTGATATCGGTAACGGTGATATCAATTTGTTTGAATACATCATGCGCCAATATTGATTTTCCGCCGCTGGCAGCACAGGCATCCCATACGCTGAGGGTCCTGAGCGCAGTCGAAGGACGTGATTGAGACGCACTGAGCGAAGTCGAAGTGTGTGATTGAGAAGCGCTGAGCGTAGCCGAAGCGCGAACGTGCTTCATAAACTCACCCACCCGCTGTGAGCTGTAATCCTGCACCACCGCTTCTTTATCTGTTTCAATTACCGTGTCAATTTTAGAAGCATTCGGCAGGGCGATACATGTATCGGATACATTGGTAAATGACAGGCCGGCCTGTTGCAGTTTTAGCCGTACCGTTTGTTCCTTACCGGGGCGTAAACGCAGAAAAAGATCGGGTTGTGTAAAAAAAGAAATGCAGAATTGTTCGTAATCGATGCCTTCGCTCAGTTCGTCTTTCCAGGGAAAAATGGCGTTTAATGAAATGCTTAACTGATCAAGCTTTTGCTTTACCGGAAGATGGGCTGTTTCATTCCATTCGGGTTTCAGGTTTTGCAGTAATTCATTAGGCCCGGTTGAACAAAGAAATAAACCTGTTAGTATCCGTTCTTCAATTGAAAGATGCGGTAATGCCTTACCCGTGCGAAAACAGGCATAGCAAAGCTGAGAAATATTTTTCCTGTCTTTTGACCCGTATTTTTTATGCTGAGCAAAGAACTGTTTTATAAAGTTGCCGAACGGTTGCTTTCCGTTGTATTGTTGCAGCAATTGCACGGCGGTATTCAGATGGGAGAAATATTTCATTGCCATGCAAGATACGATCCAAAAAAATAATATCTTACCTTACTAATTACCTGTGCGGTATGCGCAAATTGCTGCTATTACTATATGTGCTGTATGTGCATTTGTATGTGTCGGGCCAGCCTGCTTCTCCGGAACATTATGTTTTTAAAGTAAAGGATCCTGTAACAATACTGGAAATAATTATAAAGCCGCCTTTCTGGCGTACATACTGGTTACTTGCTTTGTGTATTTTATTGCTGGCGGTTCTGTTGTATGCGTTTTACCGGTACCGCATTAACCAGTTGATACAAATGCAAAAAGTGCGCAACCGCATTGCTACCGACCTGCACGATGAAATTGGAACCACCTTAACAAACATCAGTATACTTTCAGAATTGAGTAAGAAAAATCTGCAACAGAAAGAAGACGCTATCGTATTTCTCGACCGTATAGCAGAAGAAGTGCAAAATTCAAGTCAGGCCCTCGATGATATTGTATGGAGCATCAATACAAAAAACGATACCCTTGAACAAACTGTTGCCCGCATGCGACGGTATGCTGCCGAAATATTCGATGCCGCCAACATCCGCTATTCGTTGCATCTGAATGAAGCATTTGAAAACTACAAACTGAACATGGAGCAACGCCGTGATTGCTTTTTGATTTTCAAGGAAAGCTTAAATAATATTTACAAACATGCACAGGCAAGGAATGTGCAGATAAAAGTGTGGATCGAAAAAAGTCAGCTGCACATGATGATAAAAGACGATGGGAAGGGATTTGACATTACCACGGCAACGCACCGGAACGGATTGAAAAATATTCGCAATCGTATACAAAAGTGGGAGGGTGCTGTAACGATCACTTCGTCGGAGGGGGAGGGTACTATGACGGAGCTGAAGATGCCTGTTTGATAATGCCATTAGGCATCAAATGTTGGTAGAAAGAATGTTTGGATTGGTATCGTCCCGTAGGGACGAAACCTAAAGCATGGAATCGATGTTTCGTCCTTACAGGGCGACATTCCTTGTTTGAATTTTCTACCAACATTATGTCCCTGATGGGACAATAGAGTACCCCATTCTTTTACCCATTCCTAATTAAACGATATTCTCTACTACCTTCTTCTATCCCCCCAATGAGCGATACCTATGAGTTGTATAACCTTTTTAATTTTGTACAATGCCTATAAAAATTGTGTTATTCGAAGATAATGACCGCCTGCGCGAGTCGCTGGCTTATTTACTGAAGATGAATGAGTATGAGGTGGTGGGCGATTATAACCAATGCAGCGAGGCGGCCAATATTGCGCGGGTGTATGAACCTGATGTGGTTTTGATGGATATCGATATGCCGGGCGACAATGGCATCAAAGGCGTGCGAATGATAAAAGAGGCGCGACCGCAAACCTCGGTGATCATGTATACGGTTTTTGAAGATGATGAAAAGTTATTTGAGTGCCTGTGTGCCGGGGCTAATGGCTATCTGCTTAAAAAAACGCCGCCTGCGCGTTTGTTCGATGCCATTCAGGAAGTGCTCGAAGGCGGCGCGCCGATGAGTCCGGTTATTGCACGCAAGGTGTTGAATTCGTTTCAGGTAAAAGAAACCTCCAATAAATATCACTTATCTCCCCGCGAAATTGAAGTGCTGCAATGGCTTATCAAGGGCTATAGCATTAAGATAATTGCAGCTGAAATGAGTCTTGCTTTCGATACCGTGCGCTCGCATCTGAAAAACATTTATCAGAAACTGCATGTGAATTGTGGTAAGGAGGCGATAGCGAAAGCATTGAGCGAGCGGATCGTGTAACTACTCATACTCATCTTTATACATCGGTTTTATATTGTATTTTTTTCTAATAGCCACTAAGCGTTCTTTAGATAGCTTTTTACAGGCGTCATCAATATTGCCGGCTAATAGTTCATATACAAATATGTTAACGCGGTATAAGTCTAAGCTTTCTACATAAAATCGAAAACTGGTAGTATCTGTAAAAAAACTTTCACCAATATTCTCTATTGAATCATAGTTTCTTCTTACTAAAGCCCAGATTGAATATAAACGCAAACTCAGCATGTATTGCGGGTGGGTGAATACTATTATGGAATCGATTGGGTAATTAGCTGCATAGTATTCAAATTTCATGAAATTCAGGCAGGGCATTCCCGATTCACCAAAGAACTTATAACACACATTGTTCCCAATTGCAAGATATGGTACAATGGTGTCTCCCTCAAACCGGGGTTTTATAAACGGATCGATAAAAAAAAGTTTTTTATTCTGCGGGAATGCGGTTTGGCAAACAAAGAGCAGCAGTATAATTATGGAACTACGCATCTATACAAAATAAAAAAGTGCCTGTTTTGCAACAAGCACTTTCAAAAATTTAACACTCACTTTATTATAATTCCAGCAACGTTTTTACCGGATCTTTACCAAACAGCAACAGTTCAGGGTTTTCGAGCAATTCTTTTACGCGTACCAAAAAGCTTACGCTCTCACGGCCGTCGATGATGCGGTGATCGTAGCTTAAAGCCAGGTACATCATGGGTTTAATTACTACCTGTCCGTTTATAGCCATCGGGCGCTCCTGAATTTTGTGCATACCCAGTATGGCGCTTTGGGGCAGGTTAATGATCGGTGTGCTCATTAAGGAGCCGAACACGCCACCATTGGTAATGGTAAAGGTACCGCCCTGCAGTTCGTCCATTGATAATTTATTGTCTCTTGCTTTATTGGCCAGCTCAATTACTTTCTTCTCAATTTCGGCCATGCTCAAACTTTCAACATTGCGAATTACCGGAACCGTTAAACCGCGTGGTGTTGAAACGGCGATCGAAATATCGCAGTATTCGTGGTATACAAGATGATCGCCATCGATATAGGCATTAACAGCAGGCCATTCCTGTAAGGCAATGGCGCAGGCTTTGGCAAAAAAGCTCATAAAGCCCAGGCCAACACCGTGTGCTTCCTTGAATTTATCTTTAAACTTGCTGCGGATAGCCATAATGCTGCTCATGTCAGCCTCGTTAAAGGTGGTGAGCATGGCTGTTGTATTCTTGGCTTCTACCAGGCGGCGACTGATGGTTTTGCGCAGCTGGCTCATTTTTTCCATTTTCTTATCGCGGCTGAACAGGGGCTTGCCGCCTGTTACTTTGCCGGGGTTCGATAAGGCTGCCAGTACATCGTTCTTAACGATCTTGCCGCTGTAACCGCTGGGCGTAACCGATTTGGGATCTACTTTTTTGTCGGCAATAATAGCTGCAGCAACCGGTGTTGCTTTAATATCATTAGATACGGCTGTAACCGGTGCTTGTGAGGTTTGAGTCGCAGGAGCTTCAGACTTCGTTTCCTTAGGTGTTCCGTTGGATGCGGGTGCGCCCTGTGGTTTGGGGGCTGTTTCATCAATAGATGCCAGTATATCTCCAATCTTAAGGGTATCGCCTTCCTGCGCTGATTGCTTCAGGGTGCCTGCCTGTTCGGCATTAACTTCAAAAGTGGCTTTTTCGCTTTCCAGTTCTGCGATCACTTCATCTCTTTCAACATAATCACCGCTGTTCTTTACCCATCTTAATAAAGTAACCTCGCTAATGGATTCTCCAACTGTCGGAACTTTTATATCTATCATAAAAAACGTTTCTGTTTGTCGTCAATGGTGAATGGTCAATGGTCAATAGTCAATAGGTCGTTCATTATTCAATCTCTTCTGACTTCCGACCTCCGACTTCCGTTATCAAATTGAGAATGCTGTATCGATAATCTCTGCCTGCTCCTGTGCGTGTACCTTGGCATAACCGGTAGCAGTAGCTGCGCTTGGCTGGCGGCTGATCACTCCGTAATTAATACTCTTCAGGTTCATTTGCAGGTAAGCGGCGGCGCCCATGTTCAACGGCTCTTCCTGTACCCAGAACCAGGTGGCTTTGCTGTACTTGCGATACAGTTCTTCGAGCTGGTTTAACGGTAAAGGATATAACTGTTCGAGCCTTACAATGGCGGTATCTTTTTTATTTTCTTTTTGCTGACGTTCGGCCAGATCGAAGTATACTTTACCACTGCAGAACAATACTTTTCTAATCTGCGAAGCGTCATTGGTATACGCATCGTCAATCACTTCTTTGAAGCCTCCGGTTAAAAACTCCTGTTTGGGTGAGTAGGTACCGGCATGGCGCAGATTGGCTTTGGGCGAAAAGTTGATCAGCGGTTTGCGGAACGGCCAGGTTAACTGACGGCGCAGTGCATGGAAGAAGTTAGCCGCGGTTGTAATATTGGTTACTACCATATTTTGTTCGGCGCACATTTGTAAGAAGCGTTCCATACGCGCACTGCTGTGCTCGGGTCCCTGCCCTTCATAACCGTGCGGCAGCAACATGGTAACCCCGTTCATACGATTCCATTTTTGCTCACCGGCCGATATGAACTGGTCGATCATGGTTTGTGCTCCGTTACAGAAATCGCCAAACTGCGCTTCCCATATAACAAGGCTATTGGGGTTTGCCATGGCATAGCCATATTCAAAACCCAATACACCATATTCACTTAGTAATGAATTGTAAATTCTGAATTGTCCCTGAGCATCGGGAATAGCGCTCAGTCTGCTGTACGCTTTATCATTGTTTTCGTCGCGCAATACAGCATGGCGGTGCGAAAAGGTTCCGCGCCGAACATCCTGTCCGCTCATACGCACATCTTTTCCTTCGAGCAACAGGCTGCCATAGGCCATCAGTTCACCGGTAGCCCAGTCAACCTTGCCTTCTTCATTATATAATTTTATTTTATCCTGAATGATCTTTTCAACTTTCTTCAATGGCTTGAAGTCGTTGGGCCAGGTCATCAGTGCATCAAATACCTTTTTAAAGTCGGTTTCGCTGAGAGAAGTAACAGGCGATTTGTCAAAATCGGTTTCTGTTGCTTTACGCAAACTTTTCCAGGCCAGTTCGGGCTGCTGATAATGATAAGGAAGGGGATTTTGTTTTATTTCATCGAGCCTTTCCTGTAAGTCGCCCCAGAATTTTTTCTCCATTTCCTTAGCCAGATCTTTGGCATCGGCTTCTCCGTTCTCGAGTAAATAGTTTGTATACACTTCACGCGGGTTTGCATGCTTTTCGATCAGTGAATACAACTGCGGTTGTGTGAATTTGGGATCATCGCCCTCGTTATGTCCGTGACGGCGATAACAAACCATATCGATGAATACATCTGCATTGAATTCCTGGCGGTAGCGGGTGGCAATTTCAACACATTTTACAACAGCTTCGGCATCGTCGCCATTTACGTGTAATACCGGCGCCTGTATCATGGCAGCCAGTGAAGTACAGTAGTCTGAACTGCGGGCATCGTCGAAATCGGTGGTAAAACCGATCTGGTTGTTGATCACAAAATGAATGGTACCTCCGGTATAATATCCGTCGAGGTCGCTCATTTGCAGCACTTCGTATACAACACCCTGTCCGGCAACAGACGCGTCGCCGTGGATCAGAATGGGCAATATTTTATCAAAGTCGCTATTATATAATACGTCGGCCTTGGCCCGTGCAAAACCTACTACTACGGGATCTACCGCTTCGAGGTGCGATGGGTTGGGCATCAGTTTCAGGTGAATGGTTTTGCCATCGGCGGTTTGCACTTCACTGCCATAGCCCATGTGGTATTTTACGTCGCCGCTACCCATGGTTTGATCGAGCTTGGCGGTGCCTTCAAACTCGCTGAATATCTGCTCATAGGTTTTGCCCATGATGTTGGCCAGTACATTCAACCTGCCGCGGTGTGCCATACCTATTACTACTTCCTGCACATCGTTATTGGCGGCAGTGGTAATAATGGAGTCGAGGGCTGCAATGGTTGTTTCACCGCCTTCGAGTGAGAACCTTTTCTGCCCTATATATTTGGTATGAAGAAATTTCTCAAAGATCACTCCCTGGTTCAGCTTTTCGAGAATGCGTTTTTGCTTTTCGATGGAGAACGGTTTTATGAAGTTCCGCTCCATTTCGTTGGTAAGCCAGTCAACACGCTTTTGATCGCTGATGTATTTGAACTCGATGCCTACATGCGCAGCATAGCATTGCTGCATGTGCTGCAGAATATTGCGCAGGGTAGTGGTACCCAGCCCGATCATATTACCTGCGTGGAATGTTTTATCGAGGTCCGCTTCAGTAAAACCGTAGAACCCAAGGTCAAGGTTGGCGCCGCGATCTTTACGCTGGCGAATCGGGTTGGTTTTGGCAATAAGGTGTCCCTTGTTGCGGTACCCGAGAATAAGGCGGTAGGCGCCTACTTCTTTTCGCCAGTCGATCGATTCACCGGTTGTCACGCCACCGGGCGTGACTTCGGTAGTTCCGCCAATGGTGGCGGTTCCGTTTGTCCCGTTTTTGCCTTGTCCCACGGCAAAGTCAAATCCTTCAAAAAATTTTTTGAGGTCGGGATCAACACTATTGGGATCTTGTAAGAAATCCCGGTAAAGGTTTTCAATAAAGGCCGGGTGGGAATTTGTGATATACGAAAAATCCTTCATGAGGATGCAATTGAGCTTAAAGTATATTGATTATTAAAAATCGGGGTACAAATATCGGTCAAAATTAATAGGAACGAAAGGCCAATTTGACTGATTTTGTGTTTTTTGAACTCTTTTGTCCGCAAACGATACCGGAACCCGCAATAAACGTAAGTTTCTGATTAAACAACATATCTGCTGAATAAAAAGTTGCGCCCCGATCGGGCCGGGCATCCTTGCTTCACTTTCGGGGGGCTGAAGTGCTAGTGAAGGTGCCTGAAACCAGGGCAACACACGGTCGCGAAACATATGACCCGGTCAAATAGGTGACAGGTATGGAGCTGGCAGGGAGCTACCAGGGAGTAACTAAGGAGTAACCCGGGAGGAACATTCCTATAAGTTCCCTATAAGTTCTCTATAAATCCCCTATAAGTTGGCTTTAACTTAACTATAAGTTCTCTACAACTTGCCTATAACTCTGCTATAACACTACTATCAGAAGGAACGTACCTGTGAATGTGACCCGATCAAACAGTTAATAATTGCCCATCCGGTAACCGCAAACCGGTAACTGATAACCGGTAACCGGGACCTGCTAACCTGCTGTTTTTCATTCAAAATAGAAAAACATAACATTTTTATGGTATTATTTTTCTTTTTACCCGGCAAATCCCTACCTTTGCCGTCCTAAATTTTGGAACGAAATGGCAAATCATAAGGCTACTAAAAAAGATGTTCGTCAATCTGCCAAAAGACGTGATAGAAATAAGTATTACGGTAAAACTACCCGTAATGCCATCCGTGACCTGAAAGTTATTAAGACTGGCGCGGAAGCTGCTAAAGAGTTTCCTGAAGTAGCTTCTATGATTGACAAACTGGCTAAAAGAGGCGTGATCCATAAAAATAAAGCCGCTAATCTGAAAAGTAAGCTGGCCCGTAAGATCAACACCTTAGCAAAATAATTGAACTCATTATTTTTTTTGTTTTTTTTCCTCCCGTTTTCGCGGGAGGTTTTTTGTTTTGGGGTAGGCTGAAGGCTGCCTTGTTTCCTGTATCTTGGTTCTTACTTAAGCACCAACACTATGAGAAAATTAGCGGCATTCGTTCTTCTGTTATTTCCCTGTTTCGGGTTCAGTCAGCAAATTCTTACCCGCTACGAACAATCACAAACCAAAGAAACGCCTACCTATAAGGAAATCATCGACTGGTGGACGATGATGGATGCCCGTTTTGCCACAATAAAGATGTTAACTATGGGGCCAACCGATGCCGGTTTTCCCCTGCACCTGGTGCTGGTTTCGAACTCCACCGATTTTGACATGACCAGTTTGCATCGCAAAAACAGGCGCATCATTCTTATTAATAATGGTATACATCCGGGCGAGCCCGATGGTATCGATGCCAGCATGCTGCTGGTGCGTGATATTGCCACCGGTAAAGAAAAACTGCCAAACAATGTGGTGCTGGCCATTATTCCTATATATAATATCGGCGGATGCCTGAATCGCAGCTCCTGGTACCGGGCCGATCAAAACGGTCCCGATAGTTTTGGCTCGCGCGGCAATTCGCAAAACCTCGATTTGAACCGCGACTTCATCAAATGCGACTCTAAAGAAGCCAGGTCTTTTGCCGAAATATTTCACCTGTGCGATCCCGATGTGTTTGTCGACAACCACGTAAGTAACGGGGCCGATTACCAGCATGTGATGACGCTGCTTACCACGCAGTATAATAAACTGGGTGGCGTTATGGGCAACTATCTGCATAATGAGTTTGAACCGGGGTTGTACAAACTGATGAAGGAAAAAGGGTACGACCTGGTGCCATATGTTGATTTTGCCGGTAACACTCCTGAACAGGGCATGATGGCTTATTTCGACGGTCCGCGTTACAGCAGCGGGTATGCTACTTTATGGCACAGCTTTGCTTTTATAACTGAAACGCATATGCTGAAACCATATGCACAGCGGGTGCAAAGTACCTATGCCATGATGCAAAGTATGATTGCTTTTACCAGTCAGCACAGCGCAACCATTCAACAGCTTCGCAACGAAACCAAAAAATCGGTGACCCTGCAAAACAGTTTTGCTGTTAGCTGGAAACCGGATACAACCCGTTCTGAACAGGTGGTATTTAAAGGATACGAAGCAGGCTATAAAGCCAGTAATGTATCGGGGCTGCCCCGATTGTATTACGATCGTACCAAACCTTATGAAAAGAAAATTCAATACTTCAATTTTTATAATGCGCGCACAACAGTAACAAAACCGGTTGCTTACATTATACCTCAGGGCTGGTGGAAAGTGATTGACCAACTGAAGCTGAATAAAGTGAATATGCGGCAACTTTCGAAAGACACGACTATTGAAGTGGAAGTATACCATATAGATGATTATAAAACCTTTCCCCATCAGTTCGAAATGCATCACCTGAACACCGATGTAACAGTGAGTAAACGAAAATTGACCGTCGGTTTTCGTAAGGGTGATTATTATATTCCGATGAACCAGCCGGCTAACCGTTTTATAGCAGAAGTGCTGGAGCCGCAGGGTGATGACTCGTATTTTGCATGGAACTATTTTGATGCAATACTCGGGCGGAAAGAAGGATACAGTGCTTATGCGTTTGAAGATATTGCGGCTGATTATCTGGCCCAACATCCTGATCTTAGAAAACAGCTCGAAGAGCGCAAAGCAACTGATACGGCTTTTGCCGCCAGTGCCTCTGCACAGCTCGATTTTGTGTACAGAAACAGCCCCTGGTATGAGCCTGAGTATTTGCGCTATCCGGTGTATAGGGTGGTGAATGGGCAATAAGCAATAGGCAATGAGCAATAGGCAATTGTCAATGGTTAAACAGCAATGGGTAATCGACGTAAGCAATAAGAGGGTTTTCAATTTGCCAATTGTCTGTTGCCTATTGCCAGGTGGTACTATTCGTCTATACTTATACTTTATAAATTTTTTATTAAAGGCACTACAGCAAACGATTACTTATTAAAGTTTAGCAAGTTATATGCCATACGTCGATTTACGTTGCAGCTAAATTAGTATTGCATAAATTTTACGGTTGATTATCACCGTAACCTAATCTCATCCCAATGAAGACCTTGCTAAACCAAAACTTAAGCAAAGCTGCTTTGCTGCTGCTTGCTGTTTTATTTTCTTTTGCATCCACGGCCCAGCTCGTTTATGGCTTTTCTGCGAGCAGCGGTACTTTCACCGCAAATACAGGCGCAACTACCATTTTTGCAGCCGGCACCGATGATGCCTTATCATCTGCCCAAAATATCGGCTTCACTTTTATATACGGCTGTAACAGCTATACACAATATAAAGTGTCTTCAAATGGCTATATAAGCCTGGGTACAACTGCAACCAGTGAAACATATACGAACGATCTTGCAAATACAAGTCTGGGTCCCATCCTGGCGCCATTATGGGATGATGTATCTGTAGGAACGGGAGGAAGTGTAAATTATGTTCTTTCAGGAACGGCTCCGTATCGTGTATTAACTATTGAATATCTTAATATGAAATGGCGATATGATGCTTCGGGAAATGTTATATCGTTCCAGGTAAAACTATATGAAACCACTAATATAATTGACTTTGTTTACCGGAGTGAAAGTACAGCTCCTTTGGCTCCCGGTGCTTCCATTGGCATTTCAGGTGGCGCCAGTGCAACTGATTTTTATGCATTAGATGGAACAGGGACTGCGCCCAATGCAGTATATAGTACCGACTCCAAAATACTTGCCGTTTCGCCTGCTACCGGCCAGGTATACCGTTTTGTACCCGGCATTGTTTCTGTTACTACTACGCAGGCCAATACCGCTACGGTTTCAAAATGCGAGTTGAATCAGGTTATTATCGGGATACAGGTAGTTGCTTCGTATTGTGCAACGGTGTTCAGCGTTACACAACTGCAGTTCAATATGACCGGCTCTACCATTCCCGGCACCAATACCAACGATGTTTCAAAAATTCATATTTATTATACAGGTACTTCTTCGGTAATGTCTCCTGTCAATGAATTGGTAAGTGGGGGAATAAATCCTGCAACAGGCGCCATTACAGCAACCGGTTCGCAGGCGCTTGTAAGCGGTACTAATTATTTCTGGATAACATATGATATTAATACAAGTGCGGCTACCATTGGCAATGTGGTAGATGCCCAATGTTCGAAGGTAACTATCGCCGGTTCGCCATTTACACCAATTGTAACCAATCCAACAGGTGCCCGTACTATCGCTGCCTGTTCTGTAGCGCCTGGCAGTGTTAAAAGCAACCTTGCTTTTTGGGTGAAGGCCAATGCCGGAACATCTTCTACAGCCAATGCATCCAATTTAACTGCATGGAACGATCAATCGGGAAATGCGCGCAATGCTACTTCTGCAGCCACAGCCACCAGCCCGGTCTATTATGATAACAGTACCAATAACATCAATTTTAATCCTGTAGTAAACTTTGACGCGTCTTCGCAAAATGCAGCCCTGGCCGATTTTATGGATATCAGTGCCGGAGGTATATTATCATCAGGAAATAATCCATATGCCGTATATGCTGTTATAAAACCCGGCGCCAATAACGCCACTACACCGGGCAAATTCCTGTTCTCGGGTATATTTGATGCCGCAGGAAATACTTTTAATTCGTTCGATATTCGGTCGGGTGGTTCGTTTAATGATTCCTGGTGTTTAAATGATCTGATCATTGGCAATCAATGGACGGGAAATTATCCGGGCATGGCTACTTTTGATTTCAATTCATCGTATCGCGAAATGTTTCTTAAAGGCACTTCGGCAGGAACCAAAGCAGGTACTGCCCGAAAATCACCGGATCAATATAACGCTTTAGGCTGCCAGCGTGCGGTAACTCCCAACAAGGAATTTTATGATGGCGGTATTGCCGAGATCGTTTCCTATGTTAATACCTCGCACGATGTTACTACCCGAAATAAAATAGAATCGTACCTGGCCATCAAATACGGCGTTACGCTTGGTCATAATTATTTATCATCTGCCGGCGCCACCGTATGGAACAGATCGGTAAATGCAGCATACAACAACAACATTATTGGTATTGCGCAGGATAATAACAGCGTATTAAGTCAGAAGCAATCCAAAAGCACTGAGATTGTGCAGGATATGCTTACTTTATATATAGGTGGCACTAAACAGGTGAACCAGGTGAATAACACCGGTACATTCACTGCCGGCGACCAATCGTTTTTTATAGCGGCACATAACGGTGATCCATATTTATTTACCGGCACTGCTACTGAAGTGCCGGCGGGTATTTGCTGCAGGCTGCGCCGGGAATGGCTATCGCAAAAAACTAATTTCACCAATACGGACCTGAAACTTGAATTTGATTTCAATGTAATTACGCCCGGTTATTCGCCGCTAAACGTTTCTGATCTGCGATTGCTGGTTGATAACGACGGCGACTTTACCAATGCCACTATACTTGGTTCCCCTGCTGTTACTATTACAGTTGTTGCGGGGGTTGTTACTGTTACGGTGCCGGCTTCTAATTTTACCGGTACTCCTTATTTTACCCTGGCCTCTGCTTCGGCCACTACGCCGCTGCCGGTTCAGTTAGTAAGCTTTACGGCTATCTGCCGCGGAAATACGGCGCAATTAAACTGGACTACAGCTACCGAAATTAATGTTGACAATTATTCAGTTGAACGCAGTGCAGATGCTACAAGCTTTACAACCATAGGAGTGGTGAAAAGCAAAGCAGCCGGTGTTTCGCAGCAGGCGTACATTTTTACAGACGGTTCGCCATTGCCGGGAACATCTTATTATCGTATAAAGACAACCGATAGATCTGGCGCTACCGGTTATTCATCGATAGCTGTATTGAATGATTGCGAAAGCAATATGGTACGGTTAGCTACCGATGCCGCAAGCGGCGAATCGGAATTAATACTTCAGCTGCTGAAAAATACTCAGGTACAAATCGATTTGTTTGATGTGCATGGCCGCCGTTTGAATGTTCCCGGATTAACAGGCCGGCAAAACAGGTTGCAGGGCGTGTATCATCTTCCCGTTACCGGAAATATACTGAGTGCCGGTGTGTACATATTAAGTGTTGCTATCAATGACAGCAAAACGGTATACAGGGTAATTAAAAAATAGGGAACAGGTGTGTGGGTAAACCGGGTGCAGGAATGCTACTTATTCAGTATTCCTGCTATCCGGAACTTAAAACTAATAACTTACAACTTAAAACTTAAGGTGTCTTACCGTTAATCCATCGTTGATCAGTTGTTTCAGCGAGTCGATGCCTATGCGCACATGGCGTTCAACAAAGCTGGCTGTTACTTTTTTGTCGCTTTCTTCGGTTTTTACGCCTTCGGGAACCATGGGCTGATCGCTTACCAGCAACAGGGCGCCGGTTGGGATTTTGTTATAAAAGCCTACTGAAAAGATAGTGGCTGTTTCCATATCAATGGCCATTGCGCGTATCTTTTGCAGGTATTCTTTAAATTGTTCATCATGCTCCCATACCCGCCGGTTGGTTGAATAAACGGTACCCGTCCAGTAATCGACACCGTAATCACGGATGGTGGTAGAAACTGCTTTTTGCAATGCGAAGGCCGGCAGAGCTGGCACTTCGGGCGGAAAGTAGTCGTTCGAAGTACCTTCACCGCGGATTGCTGCAATGGGCAAAATCAAATCACCGATGTTGTTGCGTTTTTTTAATCCGCCGCATTTGCCCAAAAACAGGGTGGCTTTTGGTTCAATGGCGGTTAAAAGGTCCATAACCGTTGCGGCAGTTGGACTGCCCATTCCAAAGTTGATGATGGTAATGTTTTCGGCGGTAGCGCATTGCATAGGACGGTCGACCCCTATGATGGGCACATTGTTCCATTCAGCAAACATTTTTACGTAGTTGCTGAAATTGGTGAGCAGAACGTATTCGCCGAAGTGATCCAGGGATTCTCCTGTGTAGCGGGGTAGCCAGTTTTTGACTATTTCATCTTTCGTTTTCATCTGTATATTCTTTGCTTTTTAATCGGGCCAATAGGTGCTTCCCGGGATGGGATTTGCTATGCGGGCAAGCTGAAAGCGCGTTGTTTGGTTGCGGACAGGTTTATATAATCTATAAATTTCGTTTATTTTAGGCAAACGGCTGCACTTTTTTAACGGAAGCTGAGCTTCGCTCAGCATTCAGGTTGCCACAGATTGCACAGATTAACACAGATAAGTTCAGATTATTATGTTGTACAAATTGCAGAGGATCATATAAATTGAATTGGGTTCAGTTGTGGTAAGGTGCAATAATTTGTCGGCTTGTTCAGGATTTTGTATTCATCTGTGTCATCTGTGGCCCCGCCCCGGCGGGGTATTCAATCCCGCCGCAGGCGGGATTCTAAATATTATCTGTAGCATCTGTACCTAAATAGTAGTTTTGGCACTATGATAAAGATCGACTATCCTGCCTGTCCGTTCCGGATGAAGGAAGAAGACGGTAAGGAATTGATTTTTGATGAGTTTCGAAAACAATGGTTACGGCTTACTCCCGAGGAGTGGGTACGTCAGAATTTTTTACAATACCTGCTACAGGTAAAAAAATATCCCGCTTCGCTTACGGCTGTTGAAAAAGAGATCAGGCTGGGCGAATTGAAAAAGCGTTTTGATATATTAGTATATGACAATCAGCACCAACCCTGGCTGATGGTTGAATGCAAGGGCATGGATGTGCAGCTGAACCAGGGGGTGTTACAACAAATTTTACGCTATAATATTGCTGTTCCTGTGCCTTACCTGGTGATTACCAATGGCGAATATTGTTCGGCGTTTATGAAGAAGAACGGCTCACTGGAACCCTTGGCCGCCCTGCCAGAATTTGGGAATTAAGTTATTGTTAACGGTTTTTGTGCTTTCTTTAGCTTAACCAATAATTGCTTTATGGATAAAAACGTCCATGAGAGAATTGCTGAGCTAACCCGCCGTATAAACGAGCTTGCCCGTCAGCAAACAAACATCAGTAATCAGCTGCTACAGCTGATCAACGAACTCGATGCACTGAAACAAATTATCAATGAGGTTGCTCCTGTTATGCCTGAACAACCGGCACAGGTAACAACTATTGAAGTAAGTAAGGTGATTGAGCCGCCTTCATACTACCAACCCCCAACGCCTGTTGCTGAAAATGCACCGCAGTTCCGTGAAAACAGGAACACATTCGAAGAATTTATTGGAAAGAACGTAGCCAGTAAAGTAGGCATTCTGGTTACCATTGTTGGCATTTTCATTGGCGCGCGGTATGCCATTGAACACCGCATGGTGAGCGAAACCGTGCGTATATTATCAGGATATATAAGCGGCGCTGCTTTAATTGCAGTAGCTATGTGGTTAAAAAAGAAATACGAAGCATACAGCTCGGTATTGATGGGTGGTGGTTTAGCCGTTTTATATTTCATTACCTATATAGCGTACAGTGTATATAATCGAATGCCTCAGGAAGCGGCATTTGCGCTGATGCTGGTTTTTACCGTTGCTACTGTTTATGCAGCGTTGTTGTTCAACCGGGTTATTATTGCCCATCTGGCGCAGGTAGGCGCATATGCCATACCATTTTTATTGAGTGACAATTCGGGCCGGTATGCAGTGTTTTTGGGATATATCGCCATCATCAATACAGGCATACTCGTGGTGTCGTTTCGCAAGTACTGGAAATCGTTATTTTATTCGGCCTTTGCACTTACCTGGACTATTTATTTAACGTGGTATTTATTCAGTTACGAACATCCAAAGCATGTATACATTGCATGGACTTACCTTGGTATTTTCTTTCTGATCTTTTATTGCACATTTCTTGCCTATAAGATCATAAAGAAAGAAAGGTATGAACTGGATGATGTGATCATTCTTTTAGGCAATGCGTTTGGATTTTATGGCATCGGATATGGATTGTTGCATAAGGATGTGCCTTCAGAAAATTACGCAGGTCTTTTTACCTTAATCAATGCACTTATTCATTTAATGGTTAGCCAGGTGATCAGAAAGCTGCAACTCGCCGATAGGGCTTTGTATTATATGATACTGGGACTGGTGATTGTGTTTTTCACCATTGCCGTTCCTGTTCAGTTAGATGGCAACTGGGTTACCCTGTTATGGACTGCCGAAGCGGTACTGGTGTTTTTGATCGGTCGTATGCGGCAGGCCGCGGCTTATGAAAAGCTGGGGGCGGGCCTGGTTGTACTGAGCTTCATTAGTCTGATACAGGATTGGCTCAATCATGTTTTTGAATTTACTTATCCCGATAGCTCACCGGAGCGGCCATTTTTGAATATCATTTTTGCTTCGGGTTTATTGGTCGTTGCAGCACAGGGGGCCATCATTTTTTATAACAGAAATAAAAAGTATCAATCAGAACTGCCGGCGCATAGCATGTACCGCAGCTTTTATGATTATGCATTGCCGGTGATATTTCTTGTTACAACGTATTTTGTTTTTCACTTCGAAATAAATGGTTATTTCGCGCAACTGGGAGAAGCCTCCCGAAAATACCAGGAATTTGGTGTATGGAGTTCAGAAGTTTCTGCGTTTGCATTTATTGTGTTGTTGCTTTATACAATGGTGTTTAATAGCGTAATAATGATCGTAAACCGGCGATGGGTGCGCAACAGAACACTTGCTCAGGTTTCGCTGGCGGGTATTGCAATATTGATGATTGTGCTATTGTTGCAGGGATTAGAAGTGGCGAATGATCTGGCTGTTTTTTATCACCGGCAGGGACGTGCATATTTTGGTGCAGGAGATTTATTTATCAGATATATAGTATTAGCGTGTACTGCAGCCATGCTTTATATAGGTAAAAAAACAATGAACGATTTTGTACCGGAGCCGGTATGGAACAAAGCCTGGTCGCTTATGGTGCACACCGTAATATTAGGTTTTATCAGCGCAGAATACCTTTGCCGGACTACTCTGGGTGGCGCTGATAATCAATATAAATTAGGGCTTAGTATTATATGGGGTGTTTATGCGTTGTTACTGGTTGTGCTGGGGATTCGCAAAAAGCAAAAACACCTGCGGCTGGCCGCTATTGCGTTGTTTTTAATTACGCTTATCAAATTATTTTTTTACGATCTGGCCGGGGCAGAAACTATTACCAAAACAATATCCTTCATATCACTGGGGGTAATATTGCTGCTGGTATCGTATTTATACAACAGGTATAAAGATGTGTTGTTTGGTGATGACGAAACCAAATAAAAAAATAAGTCTGTGACGCATGTGCCTCAGGTTGGAGGCAGGAGTTGTATAAGTGATTTATTCAGGTAACAATACTCTGCGGTTTTCAGTAGTTTTCTTTACTTCATTAAACCCTGCGGCTTTGTAAACAGGTAATGCATTGGGGTGATCGAGGGTGCAGGTGTTTAGTTGTATCCATTTCGGCTGGTAGCTCCATGCCTGCTGTATAACCAGCTGCAGAAAATAGCCACCCAATCCTTTTCCAATAAAACCGGGTAATAATCCAAAATATAATATCTCTACATATTCGTTTTCTTTTACAAATTCTGCAAATCCGGCGGGTTGGTTTTGTACCAGAAACAGGTAGATGTCGACATTAGCGGCATTGATCTTTTCGAATAATACATCATCGTTCATGACCATCCGGTCGAGCCAATGCCAGGGTTTACCAACGCCGTAATAATACCGGCGGTATTCATCAATTGAAATGGGTTTAGGCAACAATTCAAATTTTGTATCTCTTTTTTGAGCAATCGTATTTGCCGGGCGCAGGTGCATTTCCAGAAAAGTTACTTCTACAGGTTGAATTATTATGCGTGATTGATCAATTGGGTTCATTTTAAAAGGATAGCTTAAGAACTGAAATTTAAAAATATTTTTCAAAGGCCGGCGGCGGAGCCTTATAAACAAAAATCCCATCCGTATAACGAATGGGATTTTTAGTATAATAATGTTTGAATTATTTACAAGGACTTCAATATTTTCATAAATAAATCAGCCTGCTCTTTTGTTTTAATAACCTTGCTTAAAGAAGTTTCACCACCGGATTTAAGCGTTACCTTAATTTCACTATCGGGCTTACCGGTTTGCTTAGCCTGTAGCCAAAGCTGCCTCATTTGTTCCTTAATATCTTCATTCATAATATCAAATTTAATAAAAAAAATTAAAACTTTGTTCTACTCAATATTTTAGCTATTTCGAGTTGAAAATGAAATAGTTATATAGTTTTTCGTACCTCGTAAACAGTTTTTTATCCATAGGTTTGGGCATAGCTAATATATCTTCTTTATCAACAGGATGGCCATCATCACCATCATTTACTTTGCGCAAAACCCTTACATAATAGTTAACTCCAAAAATGTTCACGAATTGGTTCAGATATTCAAAGTTATTTTGAATACACCTGTAATACATGTAAGCCCTTGCATTGTTTGAACCATCAATGCCCAGAAATTTTTCTTTTGTGTTTTGTAAAAAGGTAAAACCAGTGAATACTACGGTTGAAAATAATTTAGAATGATTCTGATGGCACAATTTTATTTTATCATCAATCTCATTATTTTGATCAATAGGACCGAATGCCAGGTTATGAACATTGGGCATAAGGTGATGTGCTTCCTCGCTAATATGAATACCTATAGGAATCGTTTGGCCATTTTGCAATACAGTATTGAATAAGCTTAATTGCAGGGTATTGCCTAAGGCCTTGATTGGATAGCAATCGTTAAAATCAATCTTTATATTTAGTGCCATTTGGCAAAACTGTTTATGTAAGCGAAAAGTTCAAATATGAAATGTAGGGAATATTCATAACATGTATATGCGAAAATGATCATGGTCAATAAAACAAAAATCCCATCCGTGTAATGAATGGGATTGAAATTTATAACGTTTCCTGCCCTATGGGAATATCCCCAACTCAGCATAGCTGGTACCCACCTTATTAATAGCTACCACGTAAGCGGCTGTGCGCATATCGGGTATTTGCGGATTGGTTTTCCATACTTCCATGATTTCGCGGGTGGCGGTGATCATGGTTTCTTCCAGGCCACTGCGAACCAGATCAACTTCTTCGGGACCATGTAAAATGAGCTCTTTTTCTTTGCCATTCACTTTTTTGCCGGTGAGCCCTTCAATTTGTCCAAGAATATGACTGTTGAGGTTTTCGGTAAAGCGTTTTTCCATACGTCCGTAACGTACATGGCTAAGGTTTTTAAGCCATTCAAAATATGATACAGTAACACCGCCTGCATTCAGGTACATATCAGGTACTACCAGAATGCCTCTTTTTATAAATATTTCATCTGCTTCGGGTGTAAGCGGACCGTTGGCTGCTTCACCGATGATCTTTGCTTTTACGTTGGGCGCGTTTTTACCGTTGATAACGTTTTCGAGTGCAGCAGGAATCAAAATATCGCAATCCATTTCCAGTGCATCGGTATTTTTAGCAAAATTGGTGCTGCCGGGGAAATTTAAAATGGTGCTTTTGGTTTTGCGATGTTCCATCACCTTATCTACATCCAAACCATCATTGTTAAAAATGGCGCCTTCCCATTCGCTGATACCAACAATTTTTGCGCCGTGTTCCTGGAAGAATTTTGCGGTATGATAGCCCACATTACCCAGTCCCTGCACTACTACACGCTTGCCTTCAACACCTACCGATAAACCGAGTTTATCCATTACATCTTTCATGTGAAGCACTTCGCGCAAACCATAAAAAACACCCAGGCCGGTTGCCTCTTTGCGGCCACGCACACCACCTTGCGTAACGGGCTTACCGGTTACGCAACCAAGCCCGTCGATTTCGCCGGGGCGCATGCTGGTATAGGTATCAACGATCCATGCCATTTCGCGTTCGCCGGTACCATAATCAGGTGCAGGTACATCGATACCGGGGCCAATAAAGTTCTTTTTGATCAGTTCCGACGTATAACGGCGGGTAATTTTTTCCAATTCATATGGCGTGTACTTTTTAGGGTCGATGGTAATACCACCTTTGGCGCCTGCAAACGGAACGTTTACAATAGCGCATTTGTAGGTCATAAGGGCGGCGAGGGCCATTACTTCATCGAGGTTCACGGAAAGGGCAAAACGAATACCTCCTTTGCAGGGCAGTTTGTGATGGGAGTGTTGTACGCGGTAAGCTTTTATCACTTCTATCTTATCGCCAATCTTTACCGGAAAATGCATGCGGTATACGGCATTGCATTGCTTGATCTGTTCCAGGATACCAGGATCCCAGTTGGTGAATTGCGCGGCTTTATCAAAACTCTTTTCCACCGCGCCAAAAAAACTGTACTCTGACATGACTAAGCTGTTTTTGTTTTTATGATTGAGCAGTATTTCAATGGTCAATGGTCAATGGTGAATGGTGAATCTTCAATCGGGAATGAACTCCGCGACCTGATTTTCCATTGTTCAGTTGTTTAAAAATGAACAGTCTATTCACCACTGACCATTCACCAATCACGAACTTTGTTTCTCCAGTTTGGAAATTTTTCTATCCAATCGTGCTACATACAACAACAGACCAATAAGGATGGTTACGGCAACTACCAACACTACATAAATTTTATTTCCGGCATTTAAACCGGTTGGTTGTTGGGCCGAATGGTTCAATGAGTCCTGGGCATTTGCCACTATCCGGGCAAATAAAACGAACAGGGTTACAATTAGTTGCTTCATACTAAAAATTAACTGTGTTTTTTCTCTTCCAGTAATCGCACACGCAGTCTGAGCGTAGTGATCCAGGTGGCTAATAATGCCCAACCAAAAACAGCGGGCCAGAAAACTGTTTCCATGGTAGCATCGAGGCTGCTGCCA
This sequence comes from Niastella sp. sgz303648, assembly GCF_059587045.1. NCBI lineage: Bacteria > Pseudomonadati > Bacteroidota > Chitinophagia > Chitinophagales > Chitinophagaceae > Niastella > Niastella sp. sgz303648. Next base: position 74,858 of record NZ_JCAPSW010000019.1, read on the forward strand.
CCAAGACCGGGATTTCCCTCTGATCCTTTGCCGCCGGGATGTAAAGATTCGGTTAAACGCGGCAAAATCATGATCATGGGTATATAAATAAAATATGCAAAAATATTATATACGGCAGCCACACGGCCTCTTTTATCCATATCGGTCATGGAATTGCGCAATACAAAATAAGCTACATAAATAAGCAGGGCAATGGCGGCGCCGATTTGTTTGGGGTCGTTGCTCCAGGCAGCCCCCCACGTATAATTAGCCCATATTGCCCCCGTGATCAGCCCCAGGCACCCCAGTACAGTTCCTGTTCGGGCAAACTCAGTAGCATAAAAGTCGTAAGTAATATCGGACTTGCGCAGGTATTTTATTGAATACACCAGCGATACCGTAATTAATATCAGCTGGCTGAACCACATGGGCACATGAAAGAAGAAATTTCGCATGCTTTCGTACAGATTACTGTCTTCGTAAGCTGTTTTGTAAGGAAGCGGAATCAAAAAACCTGCAATAAATGTATAGAGCAGCAAAACAATGCTTAGTATTTTCCACCAGTACCGGCGCATAAACTCGTGTAGTTTGTTGATGATTATTGGTACCTGCAAACTATCTGAATCCCAATAATCCGAAATAGGTGGGGCAAATTTAGGGGAAAGCACTCAAATTCCGGTTGTCAGTTACCAGATGCCAGATACCTGTTACCAGAAGCCTGTTACCAGTTACCAGTTACCTGTTACCAGTTACCGGAATCGGGGAACTGGTATCCGGTGACAGATTTAATCCTTCCACAAAAACGGAAACAATATAATCGCCAGCACAATTATCAGTATATCCAGGGCAACCAGCAGCAGTATGATCTGCAGTAAACCGGCCTGAATTACATCGGCAAAAGCGGTGTTCGACATACGCATGAGCAATAATACCTGCGGAATGATCAGCGGAAAACCAAGTATGGCCATTAACGCCGCACCCTGGCGGGCACGGGCTGCTATTGCTGCAAGAAAAGTAAATACCAGGCTCAAACTGCAGCCGCCTAAACAAACAAAACCAATAAACCGAACGGGATTTTGTAAAGGATTGCCCATCAGCAACTGAAATAATAGCAGGCTTACCAGGCTCATCAGTATCATCAGCACAGCATTGAACAACAATTTGGAAAGAATGAAATCACGCGCACCTGCAACTGTATAGAAGTATAACATTCTGCCCTGGCTTTCCTGTAAAAAACTTTTGGCTACGGCATTCACGCAAATAAATAACTGTATCATCCAGAACAAACCGTTCCATACTTTTTCTTCGGGCTGGTTCATGGCCAGGTACAATACAAATATGGTAGAAGCTACATACAGCAATATGCCATAAAACGAGTATTGCTGTCTGATTTCAAGTAACAGATCTTTTTTGATCAGGGCCAGTATGTGGTTCAATTGTTTGATAGTTCTAAGTTCTGAGTTCTATGTTCTGTGTAACGCGGCGCAATATTAACATTCTTTTTTCCTACTGCCTATTGCCTACTTCTCATAATAACACTTCCTGCACCTCGGTTCATACAAATCGGTTTCGCCCAGCAGTACCTGTGCGTTGCCGGCGGTTTTACGATAGGAATAGTTCGCAATATGACCGCATTTAACGCAAATGGCGTGCAGCTTGGTTATAAAATCGGCTTTGGATAATAGAAAGGGTATTTGTCCGAATGGCTTACCGGTATAATCCATATCCAAACCCGCAACAATTACACGGATCCCTTTCAGCGCCAGCTGGTCGCACACATCGGGAAGCTGGTCATCGAAAAATTGCGCTTCATCAATACCAATCACATCGGCTTCGCCATGCAATAATAATATGGTTTGAGAGTTATCAATAGGAGTTGATAAAATGGCTCTCTCGTTGTGCGATACAATGTTCTGTGCATCATAACGAACATCTATCTTAGGCTTAAATATTTCTACCCGCAGGTTGGCGATCTTTGCCCGTTTTAGTCTCCGGATCAATTCTTCGGTTTTTCCGGAAAACATAGACCCGCAAATTACTTCAATACTGCCGCGGCGTTCACCCGATATATTTGGTTCTATAAACATCTTAACGGAAATAGGTACAATAATTGTTAACTTTATCAATTAACTCTAACCATAAAAAAGTACCCGCTTATTATGGAACGTTTAGCTCAACTTATTGGCAAATTAAATGAACAATTTGCACAAAATGCCGATCCGTTTCAACTATTAGTGACTACCCAATTAATTGAAACAGAATTGGTACAAATGTCAACGTCTACACACCGAACCGCCAACACTTCAAAGGTGGCTGTGATGATGCCGGCGAACGGACATGCTTATCAGAACCGGCAGGTGATGGCAGAAAAGCCTGTAATTGAGGTGGTGGTTGATAAACCGGCGGTGCCGGTAGTGGAAGAAGTGCATAACGAACCGGTTATAAACGGTATTGTGGATAAAAAGAATGGCCAGAATGGTCATCATCCTGAACCGGTACCGGTTCAAACCGAAAACGGCTATAAGTTCGACCCGCTGCGCGAAATTCCAACCCTTGCTCATCAGCAGGTTGTAAAAGAGCTGAACGAGGTAATGGCTTCGAAAGAATCTTCACTTAATGAAAAGTTAAAAGAAGAAGTTAAGGAAGTTGCCCATGTTTTGAACGATGCGCCTGTTCGCGATCTGCGCCGCGCCATTGGCATCAACGATCGTTTTGTATTTATAAGCGAACTGTTCCGCAACGACGAAGTAATGTATGAACGCAGTATAAAAACCATCAACAGCTTTCGCATATTGCCCGAAGCACAATACTGGATTGAAAGAGAATTAAAAGTTAAGCTGGGATGGGATGAAAATAAAGAAAGCACCCGCCATTTTTATCAACTGGTTAAAAGACGGTTTTCGTAAATGTATTGCATAACACTATCAGTTGCTCCTTTATTAGTATATACATAATTACGGGCAGCCTCGCAGGCTGATTGATACGAATGATTATTTGTTAGAAGTTCATTAAAAGTTTGCTCCAGTTCCAGCGCCGTGTTTATCACAAAAGCACCACGGTTCTCTACCAGCTCAACAGCCTCAATGTACTTTTCATACACAGGCCCAAACACTACCGGTTTGCCATAAACCGCCGCTTCCAGCACATTATGTACTCCATCATCACCAAAGCCTCCGCCTACATAAGTAATAGTAGCATACTTGTATAGTTTAGATAACATGCCGATGTTGTCGATAATTAAAGTGTTTGGTACCGGTTCCCGGTTTCCTGTTTCCTGTTTTCCGGTATCGGGTAACTGGTAACCGGCAACAGATAACTGCGAAAAACGCACGCTATACTTAAACAGTTTCTCCACCTCTTTCAGGTGATCTTCATCAATTTCATGCGGAGCAATGATGAATTTTACATCGGGGTTCGTATTGGCATAGTGGTCCATTTCTTCTTCATCTTCGGGCCAGGTACTGCCGGCGACGATCACCTTACTGTTACCGCAAAATTGTGCTATCAGGTCAATGGGTTCAAATTGTTCTGCTATTTGTACCACCCGGTCGAACCGCGTATCGCCGCTTACGCTAACCATATTGGTGAACCCAATACTGCCCAGCAATCGTTTGGATGCTGCTGTTTGAACAAACAGGTGATTGAAGCTTTCGAGCATATAGCGGTGTAGCCTGCCATACCATTTAAAGAACGGCTGGTCTTTTCGAAAAATACCTGATACCAATATGCAGGGGATTTTCTTTTTCTTTATTTCGGTAAGAAAATAATACCAGTATTCATATTTTATCCAAACAACGAGGTTGGGCTGTACCAATTGTAAGAATTTGCGGGCATTGGCTTTTGAGTCGAGCGGCAGGTATAAAACATGATCGGCGCCCGGGTAATTTTTGCGCACTTCGTAGCCACTGGGCGAAAAAAACGTCAGTACAATTTTTACAGAAGGGTACTGTTGTTTGATGGCTTCCAGCACGGGCCGGCCCTGCTCAAACTCGCCCAGCGACGAGCAATGCATCCATACGAGTTGTGAGTTCTCAGTTCTGAGTACTGAGTGCTGGTTTCCGGCCTCCGGCTTCAGGCTGCTGACTTCAGATTTCCGTCCGTTCAGCCATAAACGGGCTTTGGGGTTCCAGAGGGCGGTGATGCGAATTCCAATTGAATATAGAAACAGAAAAATATTATAAATGAAAAGGTGCACGGCAATAATTTGATTCAAAAAAAACAAATGTCGTAGTAAAAGTCAATACAGTCAAAAAAGGAACAAAGTGCAAGGCACAAGGTACAAGGTACAGGTCATCAGCCTTCCTGTTGCAGCGCTGAACTGAGGCTCCGGCGCCCAAAGCTCCGGCATCCAACTTCGCCGGGGTAACGGCGCACAAGCCAGGCTCAGGATATAAAGGGGTGCTTTCTGCTATAAATTATTGATAACTACCAGGTAAATGGGGGGCTGTTGAGCAATTCAGGTACCTGCATCCGGTAATTTAAAGGCGCACTGCCCAAAATAATGGATTTCGGGTTACATATTTTTCCTGATATGTTTTCTTTCAATATATTATATAATAGTGAAACTATTCACATGTGGCTGTTACTTCTTTATTTTCAGCATTTCAGGTTGTCGTTTATGTTGCTAACACCATTTTTTTGCAGTAGGTTTGTGCCCGTTTTGACTAAAAAAATAAGTGGATATGCAGCCGATACAAATGGTTGATTTAAAGCAGCAATACGCAAAAATTAAAACAGAGGTAGATGCAGCCATGCAGGAGGTGATCAGCAGTGCTGCTTTCATCCATGGTAAGGCCGTTCAGGATTTTGCGGCCGGGTTAAGTAAATACCTCGGTGTTAAACATGTTATTCCCTGTGCCAATGGAACCGATGCGTTGCAGATCGCTTTAATGGCATTGAACCTGCAACCGGGCGATGAAGTGATTACACCTTCGTTTACTTTTATTGCCACCACCGAAGTAATTGCATTGTTACAGTTGCAACCGGTTTTTGTAGAAGTAGATCCCAAAACATTTTGCATTGATCCCGTAGCTATTGAAAAGGCCATCACGCCAAAAACAAAAGCAATAGTGCCGGTACATTTATATGGTCAGGCTGCCAATATGGAAGCCATTATGGAAGTGGCCCGCCGTTATAATTTATATGTTATTGAAGATAATGCGCAGGCCATTGGAGGCGATATTCAACTCAGCAATGGCACTGCTAAAAAAACAGGTACTATTGGTACAATAGGCACTACTTCTTTCTTTCCTTCAAAAAATCTTGGCTGCTTTGGCGATGGCGGCGCTATCTTTACCAACGATGATGAGTTAGCCGATGCGCTGAAAATGATCGCCAATCACGGACAGGCAAAAAGATATTATCACGACCGTGTTGGCTGCAACAGCCGCCTCGATACTGTACAGGCAGCTGTATTAAATGTAAAGCTTCAATATCTTGATGAATATATTGCCGCCCGCCGGCGTGCTGCTGATTTTTACGATCAGGCCTTTGGCGGTCATGCAAAAATTACTGTTCCTTACCGGGCCCATTACTGCAATCACGTGTTTCATCAATATACATTGTTGCTGGAAGGCGTAAATCGCGATGAATTGCATCAGTTTTTAGCGGGCCATGGTATTCCTTCGATGATCTATTATCCTGTACCTGCACATCGTCAGAAAATGTTCGACGCGTTTGGTGGTTCGAAATACGAACTGAAAACAACCGATTGGCTTACCGAACGCGTGTTATCCTTACCTATGCATACCGAATTGAGCAACGAACAGCTCCAGTTTATTACCGGTAAGGTATTGGAGTTCATTAATAAACAATAAACCTTATACCAATTAAGGCTCTAAAACATCCTCAAAATGAAAATCGCTGTAGTAGGTACGGGCTACGTAGGTTTGGTTACAGGCACCTGCTTTGCAGAAACCGGTAACGATGTTACCTGCGTAGATATCGATAAAACGAAAGTGGAAAAACTTTCTGCCGGCCAGATAACCATTTACGAACCAGGACTTGAAAAATTATTTCTTCGCAACCTCAAAGAAGAACGCTTACGGTTTACCACCAGTTTATCGGATGGCATAAAAGATGCCGCAATCGTGTTTCTTGCCTTGCCAACACCACCCGGGGAAGATGGAAGCGCCGATCTGAAATACGTATTGGGCGTTGCCAAAGATCTTGGTGAAATAATGACCGATTACAAAGTAATAGTTGATAAAAGTACCGTGCCTGTAGGCACAGCCGAAAAAGTATATGCGGCCATTGCAAAAGGCTATGTGGGTGATTTTGACGTAGTGAGCAACCCCGAATTTTTACGCGAAGGTGTAGCCGTAGAAGATTTTATGAAGCCCGACCGTGTGGTTATTGGCGCTTCATCTGAAAGAGCCTGTAAAGTTATGGGCGAGCTGTATGCTCCTTTTGTACGTTCCGGTAACCCGGTAATATTTATGGATGTTCGTTCGGCCGAATTGACCAAATATGCCGCTAACTCATTTCTGGCTACCAAAATTTCATTTATGAATGAAATAGCCCAGTTGTGCGAACGCCTTGGCGCCGATGTTGATATGGTGCGCCGTGGTATCGGTAGCGACGAACGCATTGGTAAACGATTCCTGTTTCCGGGCATCGGATACGGCGGAAGCTGTTTCCCGAAAGATGTGCAGGCATTGGTAAAATCGTCGAGTGAAGCAGGATATGATTTTCAGATACTCAATGCGGTAATGGATGTAAACGAAAAACAAAAGCTGCACCTGCTGCCGAAGATCAAAAGGTTTTTTCATAATGATCTGAAGGGTAAAAAGTTTGCATTGTGGGGGCTGGCCTTTAAACCAAATACCGATGACATTCGCGAAGCGCCTGCTTTATATATTATAGATGAATTATTGAAAGAAGGAGCCTCTATCAGCGCTTTTGATCCTGAAGCCATTAATAACGTACGGGCATTGCTGGGCGATAAAATTGAATTTGGCGAAAACCAGTATGATTGTCTCGAAGGGGCCGATGCGCTGATTATTGCCACCGAATGGAATGAGTTTCGCACACCTAACTTCCTGAAAATTGTTACTGCGCTGAAAAGTAAAGTGATCTTCGATGGTCGTAACCTTTTCGAAGCAAACGCTATTAAAGAATTAGGATTTTACTACGAAAGTGTGGGCCGTGCTGTAGCTATACCTGCCGGCTCTAAACATAAATAAAACCCATCCCATGACCAAAAAACGAGTACTTATAACCGGTGCAGCCGGCTTTTTAGGCTCACACTTATGCGATCGCTTTATTAAAGAAGGGTTTCATGTTATTGGAATGGATAACCTGATCACCGGCGATCTGCGCAATATTGAACATTTATTCAAGCTGGAACATTTTGAATTTTATCACCACGATGTATCGAAGTTCATACATGTTCCCGGCGAATTGCATTATATACTGCATTTTGCATCTCCTGCCAGTCCCATCGATTACCTGAAAATTCCTATTCAAACATTAAAGGTAGGATCGCTGGGCACCCACAATTGCCTTGGCCTGGCAAAAGCAAAAGGCGCCCGCATACTGGTAGCTTCTACCTCGGAAATTTATGGCGATCCCATGGTACATCCGCAGAACGAAGAGTACTGGGGTAATGTAAACCCGGTAGGACCAAGAGGCGTGTACGACGAAGCAAAACGTTTTCAGGAGGCAATGACCATGGCCTATCATACGTTTCATGGTGTAGAAACACGCATTGTACGCATATTTAATACCTATGGCCCGCGGATGCGGTTGAACGACGGACGCGCACTTCCTGCTTTTATTGGTCAGGCTTTGCGTGGCGAAGATTTAACCGTATTTGGCGATGGATCACAAACAAGAAGCTTTTGCTATGTTGATGATCTGATAGAAGGTATTTACCGTTTGCTGATGAGTGATTATCATTTGCCGGTGAATGTTGGTAACCCCGATGAAATTTCGTTGAAAGATTTTGCCGACGAAATCATTGCGCTTACCGGCACCACGCAAAAGATCGTGTACAAGCCGCTGCCTGTAGATGATCCCAAACAACGTCAGCCTGATATTACCCGTGCAAAAGAAGTGCTGGGCTGGTCGCCAAAAGTGAGCCGTAAAGAAGGGCTGAAAGTTACCTACGAATACTTTAAATCATTGCCAAAGGAAGAATGGTTTAAACAGCCGAAGGAATTTGTAAAGAAGTAAGACGGAAGTCAGAAGTCCGATGTCAGAAGTCGGAAGTCTGATGTCGGAAGTCCGAAGTGGGAAGCTTAAGTAAGAAAAATTAATTTGAAGTCAGGATGTTGAAATCTGAGACTCTTCAGACTTCAGGCCCCGGACTTCAGACCTCAAAAAAAAGTTATGAGCTTTGCAAAGAAAATAATGGTCACTGGCGGAGCCGGTTTTATCGGATCGCATGTGATACGGTTATTTGTAAATAAATACCCGGATTATTTAATCGTGAATGCCGATGCATTAACCTATGCTGGCAATCTCGAAAATCTGAAAGATATAGAACTGGCTGCTAATTACCGGTTCGAAAGAGCTGATATTACCGATGCCGGCAGAATTGAGCAGTTGTTTGAAGCATATGATTTCGACGCGGTGATCCATCTTGCTGCCGAAAGCCATGTTGACCGCTCGATCATTGATCCGCTCGCTTTTGTAAAAACAAATGTGCTGGGTACAGCCACGCTGCTTAATATAAGCCGTAAGTACTGGGCAAAGTCGGCCGATGGCATGACCGGAAAACGGTTCTATCATGTGTCGACCGATGAAGTATATGGCTCACTGGGTAGTGAAGGATTTTTTACCGAAGAAACTTCCTACGATCCAAGGTCGCCCTATTCGGCTTCCAAAGCATCATCAGATCATTTTGTAATGGCCTGGTATCATACGTATGACTTTCCTGTGGTAATGAGCAACTGTTCGAACAACTACGGCTCTTATCATTTTCCCGAAAAGCTTATTCCTTTAATGATCACCAATATTAAAAACAACAAATCGCTGCCGGTATATGGCAAAGGTGAAAATATTCGCGACTGGTTGTTTGTTGAAGATCATGCAAGGGCCATCGATGTAATTTTTCACAAAGGAAAAACAGGCGATAAATACAATGTAGGCGGCTTTAATGAATGGAAAAATATCGATCTTATACACCTGTTGTGCAAAATAATGGATGAAAAGCTGGGCCGGCCCGAAGGCACTTCGGCCAAACTGATCACCTATGTAAAAGATCGCCCGGGCCACGATATGCGGTATGCTATCGATGCTTCGAAACTGAATAAAGAACTGGGCTGGAAGCCTTCGCTGCAATTTGAAGAAGGTCTTGAAAAAACAGTGGAGTGGTACCTGGCCAATGAAGATTGGGTGAAGCATGTTACTTCAGGTGATTACCAGCACTATTATGAAGAGCAGTATGTTAAGAGGTAAATAGTAAGTCGATGTTTAAATTTCTGATTTCGGGATTTTGAGATTTCGGGATTTCTTTTATTCGATCCTTCTTTTCTAATTTCAAAATCTCAAAATTGCAGAAACTTAAAATCTAAAAATCCCAAAATCTCAAAATCTCAAAATATACAATTGTGCCTTTTATTGAAACAGGATTTCCGGGTTTGTTGGTATTTGAACCTATGGTATTTGATGATAGCCGGGGATTTTTTTACGAAGCCTATAACGAAAAAATATTTGGCGGCGCAGGAATCACCAACCGGTTTGTGCAGGATAATCAATCCCGTTCAACTTATGGTGTGATCAGGGGATTGCACTACCAGGTGCCTCCGTTTGCCCAGTCAAAATTAATACGTGCATTAGTTGGCGCAATATTGGATGTAGTAGTGGATATCAGAAAAGGCTCACCTACATATGGAAAAGCTTTTTCAATTGAACTATCGGCAGATAATAAAAAGCAACTGTTTATTCCTGCCGGTTTTGCACATGGTTTTTCGGTGCTGAGCGATGTGGCCGAAGTGCTGTACAAATGCGATCAGTTTTACAGCAAGGTTAGTGAAGGTGGTATTTTGTATAATGATCCGGTGTTGGCCATCGACTGGAAGATCCCTGCAGCAAAGGCTATTATATCAGATAAAGATTTACAAAACCCTGGGTTTACCAGTTGCATTAATCCGTTTGTTTTTGAAGGTTAACTATATTATATGTCGCAACCAGCTATTTTAGTTACCGGTGCTAACGGACAGGTAGGGCAGGAGTTGCGGGTTTTATCAGCATCGTACCCGACGTTTGATTTTATTTTTACTTCGCATGAAAATATGCCGATCGATGATGAAGCGGCTGTACAGCAGTTTTTTTCAACGCATCGTCCTGCTTATTGCATTAACTGCGCTGCATACACAGCCGTAGATAAAGCCGAAACCGATTGGGAAACAGCCTACCGCGTTAATGCCGAAGGCACCCGCGTACTGGCTGCCGCCTGCGAAACTTTCAATACACGCTTCATACATATTAGTACCGATTACGTGTTTAACGGGCAATCGCCGGTTCCTTATAAAGAAGAAGCGCTTACCGAACCGGTTAACCTGTATGGCGCCTCAAAACTCAAAGGCGAAGAGCTGTGCCGGCAATATAATCCCGAAGCCATTATTATCAGAACTGCCTGGGTATATTCATCGTTTGGAAAGAATTTTGTAAAAACAATGATGAAGCTTATGCACGACCGCCCGGCTATAAATGTGGTGAATGACCAGATAGGCTCACCTACTTATGCCGCAGATCTTGCTCAGTGTATGGTTCAATATATTGCCAATTGCCAGTTACAAACTACCGCCTGGCACCCCGGCATCTATCATTACAGTAACCATGGCCGCATCAGCTGGTATGATTTTGCAGTGGCCATTAAAGAATTAACCGGCAGTGCATGCGCTGTTAATCCAATTCCCACAGAACAATTTCCTACACCGGCCAAACGGCCATCTTTTTCTTTACTCGATACAAACAAAATTCAGAACGTATTTCATTGCACCATTCCCTTTTGGAAAGAATCATTGCAGCAATGTTTGTCGTTGCTGATGAATAGTGAATCGTGAATCGGTTCATTGACCATTCAGTTCATTGTCTGCTGCAATTCACGCTGCTTTTTCTGCATTCCATTACGCGTAGCCTATAACGGCGTATCGTAGCTGCTACATTTGTTCCCTCATTAAAAATGTAGCCCATGAAAAAAATTTGTACGCTGTTATTTATTTTATCGTGTATTTATGCTTCTGCACAGGTAGCGCCTACAGTACCTGCCAGTAATTTGCGGTTTTCCTATATCGAAGGCGCCGGTTTTCAGATCAATTTCGATGCAGGCAATGGCGCCACGCACCTTGTTGTTGTAAAAGAAGGAAGTGCGGTTACCGGGCTGCCCGAAAATAGTAAAGACTATACTGCCAACTCAAATTTTGCAACAGCCGGAACAGAGTTTACCGGCGCCGGTGAGTATGTGGTTCAAAAAAGTAGCTGGACATCGGTAACGGTAGGTAAATTAAAACCCGGTACTACCTACTATATAGCCGTATTTGAATACAACGGCACCGGTACCAATACTAAATACCTGATGGTGCCATTAACCGGCAGTAAGTCGACTGTTGTGGCGCCTGATGTGCAAACGAGCGGTGTTGGTTTTACAGAAATCACCGGTAACTCGATTAAAATGAGCTGGGTCAGCGGCAATGGAAGCGGCCGGCTGGTACTGGCAAAAAAAGCAGCTGCTGTAAATGCCGAACCAACCGACCTGAAATCCTATTCACCTTATCTTTCGGGTGAGTTTGGTACCGGTGATGTAATTAACGTTGATAACTATACAGTATACAAGGGGAGTGGCGCCAATGTAACTATTACAAAACTGGAACCAAACACTACCTATCATTTTGCCTTTTTTGAATACAATGGCAGCGGTACGCCGGTGTATTTAAAACCTGCTTCGAACTGGAATGTTACCACCAATGCAGGTCCTACAAAACCAACACAGAATATTTCTTTTGTGAATATCGAGGGAAACAGAATTACTGTTGGGGCTACCATCGGCAATGGCAGCAAGCGATTGCTTATTGCCCGTAAAGGGTCACCGGTAACGGCCGTACCTGTGAACGGAACAGTATATACGGCCAATACAGTTTTTGGTTCGGGCCAGGAAATTGCTGCGGGAGAATATGTGGTGGCCAGTTCATCGACTCAAAGTGTTACCGTAACCAATCTTGAACCGAATACTACTTACTATTTTCGTTTTTTTGAATTTGATGAAGGAGCCGGTAACAGTACTTATTATTTAACCACGCCGCTCGATGGCAGTAAAAGTACAGCAACACCCCCTGCGTCTATTGCGACTAACCTTGTTACCACAAACATCACCGGAACATCGGCTACGGTTAGCTTTACACCCGGTTCGGGCAGTTACCGGCTGGCAGTTGTAAAAGAAGGAAGTGCCGTAAATGCCATTCCGCAGGACCTGACCCTTTATAGCGGCAATGCCACTTTCGGGTCAGGCACACAGATAGCGCCGGGTAATTATGTTATTGCCGGCGGTATGAATGGCGCCGCTTTTACAATAAATGCTTTAAAGCCTGGCTATACCTATTACGCCGCCATTTTTGAATTTAATGGATCCAATTACCCGGTGTATAATAAAACACCTGCATCCATCAGCTTTTCTATTCCGCTTGAACCAACACAGGCTGCTACCACTTTTTCGCAGCTATCGAAGGAGGGCGACAGAATGTGGGTAAACTGGATCATCGGGAACGGCGCCAGAAGAATGGTAATTGCAAAGAAAGGCTCTGCCGTAACTTATAAACCTGCAGATGGAACATCCTATACGGCAAATACCATTTTCGGTCAGGGAACAGAGGTAGCACCCGGAGAATATGTGATGTACGACGGTACGAATAATAATTTTACGCCAACCAATCTTGAAATCGGAGCTACCTATTATTTCGCCGTATTTGAATACAATGTGTCTGATGCCGGTGTGCCTGATTATTTAACTACTACGTATTTAACCGGTAATGCACCTACTGTTACACGGCCTACGCAGTCAACTGCTTCTTTAAGCGCTACTGCTATTCAGGCAACACAGGCCACCATTAACTATACTGGTGGAAATGGTACCAGCCGCCTGTTTGTAATGAAAGCCAATACACCGGTTGATGCCGTTCCACAGGAACTTACAGCATACTCAGGTTACAGCTTGTCGTTTGGAGTGGTGCAGTTTGTTTCGGCCGGAAATTATATTGTATACCGCACTTCTTCGGCCAGTAGTCCGTTTACCGTAAGCAGTCTTACGCCAAACACTACTTATTATGTTACGGCATTTGAATACAATGGCTCAGGCCAGCCTGCATATCTGATACCGGGCAGCAGCTTTAGTTTTACCACTACCGATTTACCTGGCGCTACAGTACCCACTACGGCTGCCACCAATGCTGTTTTTTCGGCTGTTGATGGAAATAAATTCACTTTTAAATGCACAAACGGCGATGGCGCCAGCCGTATAGTGGTAATGCGACAGGGCAGTCCTGTTTCATTTATTCCGTCTAATGCAACCAGTTATACGGCTAACGCTTCATTTGGTGCGGGCACCGATTTGGGCAATGCACAATATGTGGTGTATAATGGCAATGGCAACATCGTTACCCTCACCAACCTGTTGCCGGCTACCACCTACTATTTAACTGTTTTTGAATACAATGGATCGGGTAGCTTGCTGCGGTATCTTACCAGCAGCATACTAACAACCAGTAACGCCACCGTGTCGGCGCCTGTAATTGCCGCCACCAATGCAACCGTTGCGGCAACCGGTAACAGCATAACGGTAAACTGGATCAATGGAAGTGGCAGCGGAAGAATGGTTGTAGTAAAAAAAGGAAGCGCTGTATCTGCTGCTCCTGTTGATTTAAGTGTGTATCCTGCCAATGCTGTTTTCAAAAACGGTGCACAGATAGCTATTGATGAGTACGTTGTGTTTTCGGGTAGTGGCAGTTCGGTGATGGTAACCGGACTTACACCGGGCGATGTATATTTCTACAAAATTTTTGAATACAATGGATCAGCGGCGCCGGTTTATAACAGTAATGAAACTCTTAGCGGCAGTGTGGTAACCGGAACATTGCCTGTAACCTGGTTATATTTTAATGCTGCAATAAGAAATGGTAATGTGGATTTAAACTGGGCAACTTCGGCAGAAATTAATACATGCCACTTTACTGTAGAAAAAAGTTCAAACGGTGTGGATTTTCAGCAGGCAGGCATGGTGAATGCTATTGGCAACAGCACCGGTAATCAAAGTTATACCTGGACCGATGCAGTAACAAACGGTTCAACCTGGTATTACCGCCTGAAGCAAACCGACAGGGATGGTTTGTACAGCTATTCGAAAATTGTTTCGGTTCAACTCAATAATGATGCGATGGCTGTAAAACTTCAACCGAACCCCGTACAAAATACTGTTCGTGTTCAGTTACCCGATAATATGCAACCCGCAACCTTACTTATACATAATGCAGCAGGCGTACCGGTGCACCGGCAAACAGTTAACAACGCTCAACCGGTTAACGTGCAACAATTACCGGCCGGCATGTATTACATCTCTGTTCAGCATAACGGAAAGCAGTATACTTTAAAGATGATTAAACAATAAAATAGTTTTCATACATACACAGGTACATAAAAAACGGTCCCGATTTCGGGACTGTTTCTTTTTTTATTTAATGGCGGTGATGGCGGTTCCGCCGGCTTTGCTTTCGGTTTTTACAATACCAAAGCCCGGGGCAAACCATTCAAATCCTTCGATATTAAATGGTATACCAATGCCCATCGTTTTTATGGTGATTTTGCTTTTGTACGAAATTTTAAAACAATCCCAGGTACCGGCAGTTGTGGTAACGCTTTCTTTGGCTTCAACTTTGCGATTGCTGGTTAGCATATTTACTGATTGCGTCATACCCGAATTATCGATGGTCATATCCAGTGTGGCGTCTTTTAAATCGTCGCCCACTTTCATGCCGGCGGGATATTCAATATAAATGTTATCCGCTTTTACATTGGCTTTTGAAAATTGCTCCTGTTGCTGTTGGGGTAATTGCATTTTCATATCTATCATCATTACCCCACTTTTACAAACAATTTCGCTATGTCCCTTTGCAATAGATTTTCCTTTTTTATCGAACATTTCTGAATTAACGGTGGCCGTTGCTTCGGCGCCGCTGCTGTTGACATCTGAAACTGTATAAACCTGTTTACCATTGGCATCTCCCTTTTTGTTGTAGATGGTCATTTCAATGGTTTTGTTCTTCTGAAAGAAGTAATAGTTTTTGCAATCCTGGGCGTTGCTTTGCGACACCATCATGCAAAAAAGAACGGCAAGTAAAGTTGTTGTACGCATATGAAGGGTTTTGATGAGCTGGATGTAGCAAATTAACGACCAATTACAACAACAGGTAATACCCATTTCGTGGTAAATTGAGTAATAAGTGGTAAGCAGGGAAGGGCAATGTTTGGATATTCGGCTATTATGTATGATCATTGTGCGATCCATGTGCGATCCTTGTGTCAAAATAGCTCTTTTCCCAATGAAAGGCACATAAATCACACATGGTTGACACAAGGATTGGGCTATTCACCCCAGGTTTTACCGAAGCTCACCCCATGTTTTGGTATAGTTCACCACTAATGGCTGAACGCAGCAATTTAATTCAGCCTATTGGCAGGCGATGCAAAAAAAAGCCCCGCCAATGACGGAGCTTAATTTCTTATAATCTCAGAACTAAGTACTTAAAACTTAGAACTTATTACTTAGGACTATTCTTCGTTGAATCCTCGGGCCGGCCACCGAAACGGCGGAAGGGGGTCATTCGGTTGACGATTTCTTTAATTACAGTATCGAATTTTTGCAACTGATCGGGGCGGCATATTGACCGAACCTTTTGAAAATGACGAAAGGTGGCCAGGTCTAATCTTTTTTGCAGATCGGCGATTTCATTGCTACGCGCGTGCAACATCGAATCATTGGCATCGGATTGATTCAACAGATCGAAAAAATCTTTTTTGGCATTGCGTATCGAATCCATCACCGGCCGTTGGGTGTTGATCATGGAATCGCGTAACTTCCAGTAGGTTGCTTCCTGCTCCTTATCGAACTTCATTTGATCAACCATGAACTGCCCCATTTTTTTACCGGGATCATGGGGCGGACCACCACCTCCATCATGAGGCGGTTTTCCAAACCAGTAAATAGAGAGTGTGGCAATATTGGTTATAAATAAAATCGCTACCAACACCAAAAGCCATCGTTGACGCAGGGGCCTTATCATGGTTCTACGGAATTTTCATTGTATACAGGGTACACGCTAACAGGATAATCGGCTGCTACAACCTGAGCCGATTCGGATGATGTGCTACCGGAAGAAGTGCCTTGCTCCAACATTTTCAATACGGTGGTGGCATTTATAATTAAAATAATAGCAGCAATCGATAACGCCAGAACCGGTTTGGTAAGCCAGCGACCCAGCGGACCGCCCTGGTCGAACTCCTTTTCCATCTTCACTTTAAGGCGGGTATACATAAAATCGGGCGCCTTAGCGCGTTGTATACCCTCCAGGCTATCCATCACCTCATTGATCTTCCGGGAGTTATTATTTGAATCGGTTGACATAACTGTAATTTAACGATCTAAGCTAATATATTTGACGATAATAACAGGCAAATCCTTCGAACCCCTATGGGTCTTGTGAATTATTCTGTTGATAATGTTTTTCAAGTAATTTACGCAGGTTTTGCCTTGCCCTGAATAACAGCGATTCCACCGCCGAAACCGAAAGATTCATTACGTCGGCAATTTCCTGGTAACTCAGTTCCTCTGTTTTGTGCAATGTAAAGGCTACTTTTTGGTTTTCAGGGAGTTGATCTATCATGCGAAATAACAGCGCCGCCTGTTCCTTGCGATCGAGCGCCACGCCGGGATGTTGAAAATCAACAGGTTCGTGAACCAGTTCATCATTGGGGCCGAATAAACTGGTAATGAAGGCAAAGCGCTTTTTCCTGCGCCGGCTTCGAATATGGTCCAGTGCCTTGGTGGTAGTAATGCGGTAAATCCAGGTACTCAGGCGGGCGTCGCCTTTAAACTGATCAATAGACCGGTATACCTGTATAAATACTTCCTGCGCTACATCCTGTGCATCTTCGCTGTTTTGCACAATGCCAAGGGCAGTATTGTATACCAGATCCTGATAGTTCGCTACCAATGATTTGAATGCCAGTTCGTCTCCTGCCCGGAGTTGTTGTATCAGTTCCAGTTCGCTCAAAAAATAACGGCCGTTTGAAGTTTGACGCTACAACTTACGAAATCCTGCGGGAAATCAATTAGCAATCGACAATTGGCCATATGCAGGGGACGTATAGCCTGTTTTTGTTGCCTGTTGCTTATTGCCATTCACTATATTCAAAGCATATTATACTATATGTTCAATGTGTGAAATCAGTATGATATAAGTACTATATCCGTTAAATTAACGGTGATGGTACGGACCTGGTACGGAGATGGTACGGAGAAAACTACCTGCAACCCTCAACAAAGTATTGCCTTTAAGGCAACTGAAGGGGAGAGAAATTATTTGTTAAAAGGCGAATGAATTACCAATGTGGTTTGATTGCCTGTTACTTGTTACCCGGTTTCTTTTTCCCGGCAGGTGTACCATTGGGAGTATGTATGCCGGCAACTTTTGCTTTTTGAACATTACGCCATACAAAAGGCGAATAGCCAAACTGGTTTTTAAAAACCTTTATAAAGCTGCTGGTGCTTTTATAACCAACCAAATGACTTATATCTTTAACTGTTTTTGACGTGAATTCCAGTAACTCTTTGGCTTTTTGCATGCGGGCCGACATCAGAAAGCCATATAAACCGGTACCGAATATCTGCTTAAATCCTTTCTTTAGTTTTACTTCATTCAATCCTACTTCTTTGGCTATTTGCGGTATGCTGTAATGATACCGCTCGTCTTTGGTGATGATGTTTTTGGCGTGTAGAATACTGTTTATATGCAGGTTTTCCTGGTAGTTATGGTCATCTGCAGGTTCAAGGGTTTGCATCAGCAACAAAAACAGCAGCAGGTTGGCTTTATTATCGAAATACAATTTTTGGTAGGGATCATCGTACCGGCAATGGATCATTTCATGAATAATACTGAAAACGCCGGCCGTTAAATACATCGGTTTGTTAGATAGCATGGCTGGTTTATTGGCTTCTATTTTAGCTACAAACTGGTCGAGGTCAGGAAACAGCGATCTCCACTTTGAAAGCTGGTTCAACGGGTAAAAAATATCGAATGATATATATTCTTTACCTTTTTTACAGTAATGCGTGAATTGATTATCGGGCGCGTATAACATATTTGCTCCGCCTTCCTGCAGGTAAATATCACCATACCCCTGTACATGCATCAGTTGCGATGTTTTTATAAGCAGGCGCAGTTTTGCCATTACACCATGACCGTTTGTTGATGATTGCACTAAAAAGGTGGTATCGCGTGTAATGCGAAACACCGAATGCCATGCATTTATATCGCCGGGGGGAAGACCCTGCAACAGCATGGCCCCGTAACTGCCACGGGCAGCCTGTACAACAGTGCGTTGTACTTTGAACCTGGTTAATTCAGGAGGAACCTGTTCGCTAAAATGTACTTCTCCATTCGGGGGGCAAAGCAGTTTCATAATGTTACTATTAGATGGTAATGAATGGGAGAGTGGCTAATAGTACAAAAGTAGGCTCAATGCTTAAGTGTTGCGATGACCTTTGTCATACGCAGCGTTTGATTAACAAACTAAGTTAATCTTATACGTTAGTAATCAGGGAAAAAATGTTACGAAATCGGGCGAAGAATTTTTTTTATGATCTATTTGATTCTGATAACCCCTTCGGTTACAATCTGGAATTTTGAAAACATGGCCGAGTCGTTAACAGGCGGAATGTCGTCAGATACAAGCGTTTTTACTTTTTGTAAAACTTTCATATAACCACTTGCATCGTACATGCCGTAATACGGGGCAGGTGTTGCCCGGTTCAGGTTGTAATAAAGCCAAACATTATCCGAAGCCAATACGGTGTTTTCGGCGCTTGTTTTTACTAATATATATTGCGATTTGGTAGTTTGTGCCGATCCGGTATATACTTTAATACCCGGAATTATTTCGTTGTTAACACCTTCTACCATTGTTACCCTGCCGGCTGTATTTAATTCAATAAGCTCGCGCACATTTCTTTTATTAAATTCTGCGTTTACACCCCCTTTTTGCCACGACATTCTTGTGAAATAATTGTAATCATCTTTCTGAATGTACACATGTGCATTCGGAAACAAGGCTTTACAATCAATATGATCCCAATGTTGATGACTTAAAATAATATCACTGATTTCCTCAGGGCGGATAGCCAAAGTTGGCAGCGTTGAGTCGGGACGCAAATAATTGATGCCATTAAAATCTTTGGGTTCTTCAATACCATATAAAAAACCGGCATCCAGTAATATATTTTTTCCATTATTTCCTTTGATCAGCCAGATCATGAAATCGATATTCAGGCTGTCTTGCGATGCAATTCTTGAAGCGGGAGCATTAGGAGCCAGGGAAGAATATTTTATGGCGTAAACTTCATAGTTGAGGTCCTGTGAAAATGTAAGAAGGGAAGTAAATAAACCTATTAGAAAAAGATGTAATTTTTTCATGGGTAAAGATTAATGCATAAGGGCAAAGCGCCTTGCATTATGCAAATTTACAAATTAAGGTCAATTATGAAAACCGGTCGACCTGGCCGGATTTTTACAATTTATTCAAGGCAAGCATGGGCCATTGGGGGTAAAAAAGAAAGAAAAAGTCCCGACTACGGGCGGGACTTTTGTTGCCCGACAAGGGCTCGAACCTCGACATACAGATCCAGAATCTGTCGTACTACCATTATACTATCGGGCAGAAGATATTTGAAAAAAGAGCTACATTTAAAAAGACGGCCACAAAAATATTACAAATTCCTGGAAAACAAAACCTTTCTGACCTAAACATTTTGATATGAAAAACAAATGGTCACTTTACCTCGGCCGGTTTTCGGGTATAAAAGTCTACATACACTGGACTTTTCTGATACTAATCGTGTGGATCTTTATCATGCATTCCCGGATGGGCGATGGCTGGCAGGCGGGTTTATGGGGCGTTTTGTTTATTCTGGCTTTATTTGCCTGCGTTGTATTGCACGAATTCGGGCATGCATTAACCGCCAAAAGGTATCATATTGCCACCCGCGATATTACCATTTACCCCATAGGCGGCATAGCCAGTTTGGAGTCGATGCCCGAAAAACCGGGGCAGGAATTACTGGTAGCTATTGCCGGGCCGCTTGTAAATGTGGTTATTGCCGGCCTGCTGTTTGGGTACATGTGGCTGATTGGTTATAATCCCGATCTGGATCAACTGGAATCTGTTTCTCAGATCCGCCCCGATATATTTGTTTTAAATCTTTTTGCTGCCAACCTGGCCCTCGTTGTTTTTAACCTGATACCGGCCTTCCCGATGGATGGAGGCCGCATATTACGCGCGCTACTGGCGTATAAAATGAACAGGGCAAAAGCCACAAAAATTGCGGCGCGCATTGGCCAGTTCCTGGCCATTGTATTTGTGTTTTCAGGCTTCTTTTATAATTTCTGGCTGGTGTTTATCGGATTGTTTATTTATCTCGGGGCCGGAGGCGAAGCGGCTTATGAATCGGCGCGTAGTTTACTAAGCGGATTTACCGTACGCGATGCATTGATGACGCGGTTTACAACTTTGCTGCCAACCGATGATCTTGAAAAGGCTGCCCGCTTACTGCTCGACGGACAGGAGCAGGAATTTTTGATCACCGAACAGGAGCTGGTAATAGGTGTGCTTACCCGTAAGGAGCTGATCCACGGCCTGTCGGAATTTGGAAAAAATTCTCCCATAGCCAATATTATGCGAAAAGATTTTTTAACAGTTTCGCCCGATATGAACCTGCACGAAGTATATACTTCTATGATGAGTGGCTACGGTACGGTGTATCCTGTAATTGAAAATGGCAGGCTGGTGGGCATGGTTGATAAGGAGAATATCAGTGAGTTGATTTTAATAAAGCAGGCCAGTAAGTAGTAAGTCATAAGTTATAAGTATTAAGTAAGCAGCAGGCAGTGGGCAGTTGTTGACTGGGCTAAAAACAAAAATCCGGAAGATGTATCATTGGCGACATCTTCCGGACTTTTCTTACTACTTACAACTTATTACTTATTACTTACAACTTAATTATCCCACCAAACCTTATCAGTTATTTTAGCTGATTGAATCGATTGGGGATTGGATAATATTTCTATTTGCGGGTATAAAAATCTTCTTGGAATATCCGACGAGGCATTGGGCACTTTGGTCAGCAACGGATAACCGGTGCGGCGCCAGTCGTTAAAGTTTTCGATCGATAAAAAGTTGGCGATCTTTTTTTCTTCCATAATACGTTGCAGCGCATTGGCGGCTGTTAAAGTGCCACGGGCTGAAATATACGTATTGATATCGCCATCGGCAATGGCCAGTTTGGTCATATGCGATTTAATGGCTGCCTGATAAACTGGTTCGGCTGCTGCATAACCCGATTTATACAGGGTAGCTTCGGCTTTCAGGAACAAGGCTTCTGAATAATTAAACACATTTACCGGCGAAGAAGCATTTCCGTAAGCAGGGCCGGGTAATGAATATTCTTCCAGATCGCCCAAACTTACCGAACCAATGGGCCTTCCGTTATACAAACCGGTTGCGCTGGCTTTGGCAACCAGCTTTGGTAAGCGGGGATCGTTACGCGTAACCAGTGTATCAACACAGGCCGAAGAAAGCACCAGTGTACTTACCGGAAGAAAATCAACATAAAACGGATTTTCGTTACCGGCGCTTCCGGGATAGGTGAATATCATATCATCATCGTTCGATTGCAGGCCGTTTTGTAAGGCTGTAAGCGCCAGGTCGGCCTGTGCAGTTGCTGTATGGCCGGGCGCTTTGATCAGGTGCATATAATAACGGGCCTTGAGCGAATACGCGAGCTTTAACCATTTGCTCATGTCGCCGCCATAAAAATAATCATCCCCGGCTGGTTTAATAGTAGTGTTCTTATTTATGTCGGCAATGCCGGCATCGAGCAACTGCTGAATGGTTTTATAAATATTTTCCTGTGAATCGTATGCAGGCTGCAGTTTGGTGGTTCCCTGAAATGCTTCGGAATAAGGAACATCGCCCCAGTAATCGGTGGCAATACCCAGGCTAAAAGCGCTTAATATTTTTGCAATGCCCGAATAATTGTAATTGCCGTTTGTGACGGCTTTGTCGTTCAGTGCTTTGAGGTTGTTGAGGCTGGTTACATACAAATTGCTCCAGATGTCATTAAGGTCGGGATTGAAAAGCATGTATGTGCCCGTGTTAGGAACAGGCTGATTGAGCGCCACATTCTGCATCCAGTGATTTACCAGTATGGCGGCAAATCCGCCGGTTCCTGATCCGCCTGTGAGTATAGAAGAAATATTCAGCTCAACCGGCGCCAGTATCAGCGATTCCTGTACCGTGAGTGGATTATTGGGATCGGTATTAACGTCGATGAATTTTTTACAGCCTGCACTGCTTATTAAACAGGATAAAAACAGTACTGTATATATATTATTACGCATATTGATCGTGTTTACAGATTAATAATGGATGCTACAGATTTTACAGGCTCAGTTTTAAACCAATATTTACCGAGCGTGATGTAGGTGATGAGAACGAATAAATACCCATCGACCCGTTTGATGAACCAAATGAATTGGTTTCGGGATCGCCGCCGGTGAAATGCGGACTGTATATCCATAAGTTTCTGCCTGTGATGGTTAATGAAGCTGATTTAAATGGTGTTTTATCGATCAGTTTTCCAGGAAGAACATAACTGAAACTTACGTTGCGTAATTTAATATAGGTAGCATCCTGTATAACAGATTCAAGTATGCCGCTGATCCTTCTGTAGTATTGCTGTCCGGTTACAGAAACTGTATTCGCTTTGTTATCTGTTATGTTGATGCCATCAACTACCCGCGGGCCGCGGTCTTCAGTAACTTTGGGCGTACCATAAAAATATCCGTATCCGTCTACGTTGTTTTCAATAACGCCGCCTTTTTTCATGTCAAAAAAGAAACTCAGGCTAAAGGGGCCATAAGTAAGGTTGTTGGTTAATCCTGCCAGCCAATCGGGCGAAACAGTTCCCAAAATGCCCTGGTTGGCATCGGCAAACGGAAGGCCATCAGCATCTACCAAAAGCTTGCCGGTGGCGCTGTCGCGCGCATAGCGGGTGCCGTATTTTACGCCGTAAGGCTCACCCACAAATGCCTGGGTGAATCCAATGGGTACGCTTTTTAAGCCATAGCCCAATTCAACCACTTTATTGTTGAGTTTGGTGAAGCTTAATATCAGGTCCCAGCTGAATTTGTTTGTTTTTACAGGTGTGGCATTCAATAACAGTTCAAATCCTTTTGTGCGCATACGGGCGCTGTTTATGATGGTGCTGTTATAACCGATAGCGGGAGATGTATTAATGGGTATAAGTCCATCCTGAACTCTTTTATCGAACCATGAAATTTCGGCGCCGATGCGGTTATTCAGTGCTTTAAATTCAAGCCCTGTTTCAAATTCTTTTACCAGTTCATTTTTCAGTAATGGATTTCCCAGGGTACCGCTCAGTAAAAAACCATTTTGTCCCTGAAAGGGAAAGCTGATACCTGCAATGGCATTGTCGCCGCTGGCGTTTATGTAAGGCGTTGTTAAAGAATAAACGCCTACGTTATCATTACCAACTGTTGCATAGGAAGCGCGCAGCTTACCAAAATTCAGGAAAGGAAGGTTGTCTTTCGTAAGTTCCGAAAAGATGAAGCCTGCTGCAACAGAACCATAGGGATAAAAGCTGTTGTCTTTTGCCAGTATTGAAGTACCGTCATAACGGCCGGTTAAGGCCAGGTTTAATAAATGATTGTATTCTAAATTGGCCTGACCATAAAAACCTACTTTTCGTTGTAAATAATGCGCTTCGGTATAGGTTTGTGTTGAAGCATTGGCTACATTATCGTACCCCGAGGTAATAGATAAGCCAACGCCTTTAGCCTGCACGTTTTGGGTGTAGGTTGAAAAAACATTATTACCCAACAGCAGCTGTACATTCAGTTTATTGAATTCTTTATGGGCATCAATGATAAGGTCGTGATTGTACTGCCGGAAATTATTTACCCGGTCAACTACAACACCTTTGGGATTGGCTACCGAACCGCGTGCTTCGTAATACTTCACCTGTTCGTTGTACATATCGGCGCCCAGCCTTTCGGTTATCGTAAGCCATGATGCAGGTGCATAGTTCAATGTAACCAAAGGCAGAAAACGGTTTACGGTGCCATGTGTATATACATTATCGAGCACCCAGTATGGGTTGTTACGCGAATAGCGGTATACACGTTGTGTGCCATCGGGATTTAGATAAGGTAAAGGATTCCATGAAATGGGAGCTGTATAAATGGTCCAGATAGGACTTTCCAGAATATAGCCTTCGGGCATGCGGTTGGTGCGCGAGTTGGCATAATTGAACTGGAAGGTTCCGGTAATTTTATCGCTGAGCTTTGTGGTGAATTTGGTAAATACCGAATGCCGTTTCAGATACGTGGTGGGTACAGTGCCCTTTTGATCTAAATAAGAATAAGATGCATAGTAATTGGAACCGGGACCGCTTACACCTCTGAAACTAATAGAGCTGGTAGAGGTAACGCCGGTTTGAAAAAAATCTTTCAGCTGGTTCCTTTTCTGTACCGGTTGTCCGTTTACACGCAGCGTGTCCATCAGCGGGCCCCACGAACTGCTGGCTTTATCGGTTTCACCATTGTAATAAACATTATCTACATTAACTCCGTTGATAGTTTTGGTATCACCCTGTGCATATTTGCTTTGTATTTTGGGAAAGATGCCCTTTTCGAGCGACACATCCTGCGAAAAACCGATCACCGGTTTGCGGGTATTGGCGCCGCTTTTGGTGGTGATCATTACAACGCCTCTTGCACCTGCCGAACCATATAAAGCGGTAGCGGCTGCACCTTTTAATACGTTTACACTTTCAATAACCGAAGGATCGATGTCGATTAACCGGTTACTGCCGGGGCCGCTGTTCACCGCACCGGTTTCGGAATTGTTTACCGGTATGCCGTCTACTACGATCAGTGCTTCGTTATTGCCCAAAATTGATGTGGCGCCTCTGATCACAATGCGGCTCGATGCGCCGGGTGTTCCCGACGAGCTGGTGATTTGCACCCCGGCTACTTTGCCGGTCATTGCATTTAAAATGTTGGGTTCTTTGGCCCGCACCAGTTCATCGGCTTTAATTTCCTGGGAACTGAAGGTGATGGTCCTTTTTTCGCGTTTTACACCAAGCGCTGTAACCACTACTTCGTTTAATGCGTTGGTGTTAGACATCAGCAAAATGGCAAGCTGTTCATTTCCGCTGGTTTTTACTTCCTGTTTGTTGAATCCAACGGCGCTGATCACTAAAACCGCATTTGATGTAATGCTGATCTGGAATGTTCCGTCGTCATCAGTACTGGTACCCAGTTTTGAGCCTTTTATAAGTACCGTGGCCTTTGGCACAGGCGCCCCGTTTTCATCCCGTACTATACCTTTTATTACTTTATTTTGCGCCCATGTGTCAAAACAAAGTAATAACGCCGAAGCAAGTACGAATACCCGTAGCAGTGTGAGTTGCATGTTATATTGTTTTGGTTTGTTTTACAGAAAAGTTTGCTGAAGTTGATTTTACGGCAGCCTGAATATTAACCAGTCGTTAGAGTACAGGATAAGCATTTCTTTGGGGCAGGCGGTAGTTTTTCCGGGTTTGCAATTGAATAATTTAACTTGTACGAATTTATTACGGTATGGCAGAATTGTGTTAATGCTTCTTGACGGATTGTTTACGGATATTGACAGGTAGTTTATTTGCTTTTCAAGATGCCATTCAGCGTAATTATACCTGTTCTTTGAACAGATTAAAGGTGTAATTAACGGTTATGAGTAATTTGTTGACCGATTTTGCCTGTTAAAAAATGTCAGCTAAATTGGCGGGTGCAGAAAATGACATATGATTCAACTGAAAACTTTTAGGGAAGCCGATTTTAACCAGCTGATTGCCTGGGATACAATGAAGAAATATTGATGCAGATTGCCGGGTAGTGAATGGTGTTACCTGAACCGCCATAAATATGATTATCGATAAAACACGGTGGGAGGCATTAAAATAAATGCGACTTTATTATTGGGCGCTTCGTAAATTTAGTTTTCTAATCTGCCGGTTGCGCCATGGCCAATACACTGAAAATAAACGATAAAATTGCACTTGAGCTTATTGATTATCATCATGCCGAATCACTGTACCAGCTGGTGAAAGCCAATCGCCAGCATTTAAGAGAGTGGCTACCGTGGGTTGATCATATGCGAACGGTTGAAGACTTCCGAAGATATATCGGCAACTCAAAACAACGTTATTCAGGTCAGGTTGAAATAGGATATGTAATAATGGCCGGACCCCAGATGATCGGCAGAATAGGATTATACAATATCGATTTGCAAAATCGCAATGCTTCCATCGGATACTGGATCGCTACGGAATGGATGGGGCAGGGCATTATTACCGGCGCCTGCAAAGCGGTTATTGATTACAGTTTTACCCGGCTTGGCCTAAACAGAATTGAGATCAGGGCCGGCACTGAAAACTATAAAAGCCAGGCGATACCTCAGCGCCTCGGTTTTAAAAAAGAAGGTATCATTCGCCAGGGCGAGTTTGTAAACAGCCGGTTCATTGATCTGTTTGTATTTTCATTATTAAAGGATGAGTGGAAATTGTAATTCGCTTCGTTAAAATAGTTGTTGCGGCAACCTTTTTGCAGCCAACCAGCCATAGTTAAATATGCAGGTTTCCGGCGATGGGAAAGATTGCTGAAGTTTCTTCAATGATTAAGGGGCGCCCGCCAATGCCCGAAAAATGCTAAATGATTTTTAGCGATCATCACAAAATGCTAATTACCTTGCCGCCCGCCGCGCGGTTTCCCTTTAAGATTTACAGTAGAAATGTCGTGCACAATCTGTCTTAATACCTGTCAGATTAACGGTTGTTAATCTGACGGAATTTTTTACGGACAGCCGGTGCACCGGCTTGTAGTATGAGTTCTATGGCTGGATGCATATATACGTAATCAGCAGTAAGTACTATTATTTAAAAAATAGAAATCAGGTAGCTGCGGCACTCACATTTGCGGGGTTGCGGACACTAATAAATGGGAATAAAATTCTATTTGTGGGAAATTAGTGTTATTTGTACAATTTAAACGCTTTGATAATAAACAGGTTATACCTTGGCATAATTTAGGGAGTAACCGGCTTTGCTATAAGGTTAATTTAAATCTGATCCCTATGAACCCGACTTTTTCAACCAACTACCGTGAGATGACCCCCTGGCTGGAAACTATTCTGAACGATTATCAGGATGCGGTTATAATAACCGACAAGCATTTTGAGCGATTGCATTGGAATGTTGCCGCCGAAGAATTATGGTTTCAGCAAACAAACCGCCCCTCGAATAAAAATGTAATTGCCTTTCTTGATCTGTTGTTTCCCGGATATCCCGAAGTACAGGAAATGCTTGAAAAAGTGGTAACGCAGGACGAACCCGAGGAAGACATTTTTTTATCAACTCCTGCCGGTAAAACATATCGCCTCTCGTGTTATACGCATAAATTCCCCGGTACAACCTATTTGCTAGATGTTGTTATTATTTTACGCGACCTGCAAACATCGCGCAATGAACTGCATCCCGAACAGGTGCTGTACAAAAGCCTGTTGAACACTTTGGAAGAAGGTGTTTTGTTATTGCAGGGCGAACAGGGCACCATTATCTCAGCCAATAAAAAGGCCTGTGACATTATCGGTGTTAGAAAAAAGCAACTGATCGGCCAAAACCTTACCGACCTGGCAGGAAAAGCCTTTAAGGAAGATGGCTCCTGTATGGATGTATCGGATTTTCCTCCGTTGATTACACTGCGTACCGGCGAACCCATAAAACATGCGATCGCAGGATTTAAAAACAGCTGTGGCAAAACCACCTGGGTGAGTGTAAATACCTGTTTGCCCGATGCGCATACTTCGTGCTGGCCTGGTCTTATAGCGGTTACTTTTTTTGATATCACCGCCCGCCGCGAAGCCGAATCGCGATTAACAGAAACCGAGGCGATCTTTGCATCGTTCATGAACAATACCCACAGCCCTGCCTGGATCATCGATGAAGACGGCAATATTATTTACATGAACGATGTGTTTAAGAATGTATGGAAACTGAACGATAGCCATTTGAATGGTAACATGCACGACCTGTTGCCAAAAGAAATGATAGGGGAGTACATAGCCAATAACCGCAAGGTATTGGAAACCGGTCAGCCGTTGATCACCATCGAAAAATCGTTGCGCATAAATGGTACACCCGGCGTATACCTTGTGCATAAATTTTTACTAAAAACCTCAAATGCAAAACGCCTGATAGGCGGGCAATCGATAGATATTACCGACGAAAAAAACGCCCAGGAAGAAATTGTAAAAAGCAACGAGCGTTTTTATTATGCTACCAAAGCAACGTCTGATTCAATCTGGGACTGGAATATCGAAAAGGGCCATATTTACCGCAGTGAACCTTTCACCCGGTTAACAGGCTATTTTCAGAAAGATATTGACAGCAACCTGTACTGGTGGTATGAAAAGATACATGAAGACGATCGCAAACGGGTAATGGCGCAAATCAATGCCTGTTTGATGTCGCAAAATAATTACTGGCACGATGAATACCGCTTCCGTTGCGCCGATGGCAGCTATAAATACCTGTCGGATAAAGGATATATTATGTATAAGAACGGACAGGCGGTGCGGGCCATTGGAGCCATTCAGGATTTAACCGAGAAAAGAAGGCTCGAAGCCGAGCTGGCGCATCAGAAAGAAAAGGAGCGCATACAAATCAACCAGGCCATGATTGCAGGCCAGGATATTGAGCGGAATGAGATTTCAAAAGAACTGCATGATAATGTAAACCAGATTTTGTCCTCGGCCGTGATCTTATTAAGTGTTGCCAAAGATAATCCGGCCGAGCAGGCAAGCCTGATGGAAACGACCAGCGAATACCTGAATCTGGCCATTCAGGAGATTCGAAAAATATCCAAATCACTGAATTCATCTGTGATCAATGAAGTAGGTTTTGTTGAACCGGTGGAAGATATCATTAAATGCATGAAGCTGGCGCAAAAATTAAACGTGCAATTTGAGTGCGACCCCTGCCTCGAGGAAGAAATTTGTTACGATCTGCAATTGATGCTATACAGAATTATACAGGAACAAACCAATAATATCATTCGTCATGCCGAAGCGGGCTGTGTAAAGATCGCCATTAACAAATGCGACGGATTTTTGAACCTGCTTATTCAGGATGATGGAAAGGGTTTTGATAAAAGCCTTCATGCAAACGGAATAGGCCTGATGAATATCCGCAACCGGGCCGAAACTTTTGGCGGCTCGATATACATCGATACCAAACCGGGATGCGGATGTAAAATGATAGTGAAGGTGCCGGTTGATTGCAATAAGCAATAAGCAATAGGCAATAGGCAATGGGCAATTGATAAACAATAAAGCCAATCTTAACAAGGATACACAGAAATGCAGAGAATAAACAATTGCATTTAACTCTGCGTCTCGCGCTATTATATACAAGTTCGGTGGAACACCGACATGACGAAAATCAGGTTTTTTCTGCGGGCAATGAGTTTAATTTGTCGATTATTCGTTGGATTAAATTCAAAAGCCCGGAAGCATGATCACCCCGCTATACAAAATTGATGAGCAGGCCTTTGTGACGGATTTGGTTGTCAGAGACTACCGGACCGCAGATGTATTTAAAAAATATGGTATCGATTATTGCTGCGGCGCCAAATGGCCGTTGCAAACCGCCTGTGAAGTAAGGGGGCTCGACACCAATATTATAAAAGAAGAGCTGGAGCAGGCTGTGCGTAGCATTCCTACTTCCAATGCGCTTCCTTTTGCCGAATGGCCGCTCGATTTTTTGACAGATTATATTATGTATGTGCATCACGGCTATTTGAAGCAAGCACTTCCCCTGCTGAAAGATTTTCTTGATCACTTTATTGCCGAACATCGTAAAAAATATGCTTACCTCGATGAACTGCAGCAACAGTTTTTGAAGCTGTTTACCAGTTTGCCTGTTTATATGAAACAGCAGGAGGAAACAATTTTCCCTTATATTAAACAGGTAAACCGGGCCTGGCTGGCCAAAGAACCCTTTGGCGGACTGCTTACGCGCACGCTTCGCAAACCGGTTGAAAAAGTAATGGATCAGGAGCATCAACTGGCCATTAGCGTATTATTAAAGTTTCGCGAGCTTACGAATAATTACACGCTGCCCGTAAATGCCTGTAAAAGTCATAGCGTGGTGTTTATGAAATTGATCGAACTCGATAATGATGTTGTTCAACACCTGTATCTCGAAAACAAAATAATATTACCCCGCTTGCTCACTATCGAAAAAGAATTGAGCAAGCAGTGAGGCTCCCTGATCCTTGCCTGCCCGCCATAGCGTTAGCGTAAGCGGGGCCTTGTGCCTTGAGTCTTGAGTCATTACCTGATTGCTCTGAATATCGTATTGGTATACGACGAATCAACATTTCCCGCAAAAACCATAATACCTGCTTTGGTTCCACCGGATGGTTCCCAGGCGGCCGCTGTTGTTGCATTACTAAGACTGTTGTATTGTTTCGATACACCGATCATTGTTTTGGAGGGGCCTATATAATTTGCCCACCGGTTAAACCGGGTAGTATTATTTTGAAAATAACCCATGTCTTCAACAAAATTTAAATACTGCGCCACCGAAGGCGATTGCCCGATGGCGTAACCTGCCTGTCCGCCGCTGTATATGGCTGCGGTATACACCGTAGTAGTACTATTGGCCGACAATGGCCCGAAGTATTTTCCAAACTCTTTCACCAGGTTCGTGAAGTTTGTATTGGCCGGTGTGCTGCCCATGTGTTCAACATCGAGCGCAATGCCATCATAGTGTAGTGAATCGATGATACATGCTTTAACAAAAGCCGCAAACTGTGTGTACGACAGCGTTTGGCCGTTGTATGTTGTGAAAGGCGTTGTAGTATTCCAGGAAGCGGCATCATCAACATTCATCAATACCTTAACACCACTCTGCTGTAACACTCTTACATGGTTGATGATTGATTTATAGGAATGATAATTGGGATTAACGTTCAGTATGTAAGCGCTGCTACTGCCATAATGAGCCGAGTCGGCCATTTCCCAGGCAGTTCCTTCGAATAACACTACAACATTTGCCGCTTTGGCAAAATTGGTAAGTGGTAAGTTGTTGGGCGTTGCGTCGAAGGCATAATAAGCCACTTTAAAATTGGGTGGCGCCGGAAGCGCTGCCGCTGCGTTTATAGAAGCTGTTCGCAGCAGATTGCCGCTTAATTCATTGTTTGAAAGCTGATTCAGGTTGCTGGTTTTTGTGCAGGAACAAATGCCCGTAATAACCACAAGCATTGCTGCGAGGTGATTTTTTTTCATATGTGCAAAGGTTTTGTGTGAAGAATAGAAAGGGCAGGATACTAACAATTTAACTTAAAATTGCGATGGTTGGTGAGGGCTGCACATATATAAATTGTTGCAAGATGCAAGTTATTATAAGTCCGAAAGTCAGTAATAGAAGTCCGAAGTCAGAAGTCTGAAGTCAGAGGTCCGAAGTCAGAAGAACCCGAATTTTTTAGATGCCATCTTTTTTATAACGAATTCTTCGGGCTTCCGACTTCAGACTTCCAAATTTATGGAAGAGGCTCAGTAGCGCCATCTACCATCCACGGAAGATTGAATTTGTGAAATTCAATAGAACGGTGGCTGGTGCTGCTGTTCGGAACATCTTCATTAACTTCTATAAGTGCGCCAATGGTATAGTCGGCTGTTTTTACCATGCTTGAGTAACCGCCTTTGCCCTGTGCTATAGCGTCGCTTACTGTTAAATAATCGAAAATTCTACGGCTGATGGGCCAGGTAAGGCCGCCATCATAACTGATGCGTACACGCATATTGCCTCTTGTGCTGATGCTGTCTGAGTTTAACACCATAATACGGTCGGGCGAACCGGTATAACGCACTATGGAGCCTTCGCATGCTGGATCATGTAATACATTATCGGGTGCAAATGCCGAAAAGGTACCTGGAATTGTACCCCGCGATACCCAGCGACGTTTGGCAGTTTCCCAGGAGGCCGTAGTAGGACGATCATTTCGCATAAGGCGGCCGTCGTTTAATTCAACGATAGCGCCTTCGCTGGTTCCGCCCGGAATGATCTGGTATTGCCAGGTGGCGCCATGATCGGTGCTGTAAATATTTCTTGATATAGCAGGAATTACCAGCGTGCCATTGCTGGTTTGTATACCCACACCGGGGCCCATAGCATCCCAGATACGATTGGGCGGCAGTAAGGTACTGGTCATATCAATGGGCGAACTAAAAGTAAGGCCATCGTCGTCGCTGTGCGAAACGTATACACGCCGGTCGCCCCAGGTATCAATTTTCTCGTAACCGTCGGTTCCTCCCTGATTCTTGGTAGCCGAATTCCAGCTCATAAATATCCAGATGCGACCGTTACTGCGATCTACCACTGCTGTTGGATTGCCCCAGGTTCCCTGGCCTGCTCCCACTACTTCCATTACCGACGACCAGCTACTGCCATTATCGGTAGATCGTTTGTACTCCACATTTATATTGCCATAATCTTTGTTGCTGCTCATTCGTCCTTCTACAAAAGCAATAAGTGTGTTGGCGTTGGTGCGTATAATAGAAGGGATACGCCATGAATGATATCCTTCTGCACCACCGTCAAATAATTTTATATGGGTATGGGTTTGGGCAGCCGCCAACGCAGCTGATTTGGAAGAAGCCGGTTCGTTGCTTACAGAAGCTTCTTCGGTAATACCTTTTTTACAGGCAATACCCGAAATGGCGATCAGCGCCATCATGCCCGCAATTTTGCCGGCAACGGGTATTTGCAGCAATTTGTTCATTGTTTTTTTCATGTTTGTGTTATTATGGTTGATGAAACAAAAAGTGCCACGCCATAACGACGTGGCACATAGTAAGGAGTGTTTAGAATACTGAGGTGAACAACGGTTCATGGTTTTTATTCATCATTCACCATTCACGAAATTACCACGTTGGCTTACGAACATTTCCGTAACCACCGCCTTTTGGTCTGTCTTCAAAATGCAGGTGAGGACCGGTTACATTTCCTGTAGCACCTACTTCGCCTAATTTTTGACCGGCAACTACTGTTGCACCGCTGCTAACCGAGCGTTTCGAAAGGTGGCAATACACATAATCGCGGCCATTGGTAGCGCGCAAACCGATCCATTTACCATATGCGCCACCGTTATCGTTCGACCAGGCAATTTTACCACCTAAAACAGCTACTACTTTAGTGCCTGTAGGAGAAGCATAGTCGTCACCGGTATGGAAACCGGCAGCATAGCGAGGATTTTTAACCCCATACGGATAGCTAATTCCATAACCAGGAACCGGCGATGCAATTCTCGCTGCGGCAGCAGCTGCTGCTTCAGTTTGTTCTTCAGTTTTTACCGGTTCAGTTGTAACTTCCTGGTCCTGCGATTCCGATGCAGCAGAGGTATCGGATTTGTTACAGGATAGTACTGACATAAGGAGAACTAAAACTCCAAGAGACATGATTCTTGCGGTGTTTTTTTTCATAGTTTAAATTGTATTTAGAAATAAAGAACTAACTGAATATATCCTTCGCTTCGCTCAGGATGAAGATCAGGTATGGCTAAGAGATTAAAGGAGGAGAAAGAGAAAAAAGAGTTTTTTTTACTTTCTAAATCTCTTTTGTCTTTTTATCATTCTGAAAGTCAGAAATTAATCAGGGAAAAGAAGCAAAGGAGAATTTTCTCTTTTTTTTCTTCTTTGCTCTTTTATGCTCTTAGCGTTGCTGCATTCTTCACTTATTTCCTATTACTTCACTACCACCAGCTTTTTGCTAACTGCTTTGCCGGTTGCATTCAAACGAATGGTAATGGTGTATACACCTGCTTTTAAACCAGTGGTGTTGATGGTAAGGCGGTTGCTGCCTTTTTGCAATACCACCGAACGTTGCTGTGCTATACTGCCATAGTTGTCGGCTATTACAACGCCTGCGGGTTGCGAAGCATCACCCAGCGTATACTCAACAGTGATAGCACTGCCGGTAACCGGGTTGGGCGACACTTTCAGGGTACCTGCGGCGTCAGTGGCTTTGTTGTCGCTGGTGCTGCTGGTTGCAGTTGTACCTGTTTGTACAGTAGCTGCATCAGGATTGTAATAGTGATTTAAGATCCAGGTATAGGTTTGATCGGTACCCCAGAAGCTCGATCCCCACTGGCACATACCACGGCCATGACCGCTTTGGGTACGACCTGCACAACGGCTATCGGCAATACAGGGATAATCGGTGCTGGTTCCGCTATAACCATCGCCGCAACCTGCATTGTTTGTTTCAGCACAGTATTCGGCTAAGTAAATAGCACCGTCTTTTATCAACACGATACCGGCGGTTGCGATGGCCGCATTTTTAACGCTGGTAGCTTTATCGCTCTGCCATGTTTGATGGCAGGCTGCTGATGAAATGTCGTAGTTGTTGCCTGCAGGGTTCTGAACGAACCAGGCGCCGCGTGAACGGTATGCTACAGTGCCGGCCTGCAATGAAGCGGTGTTCCAGCTGCTGAGCCACTCATCATCAACACCGGTTTGTACATACGATTCAAGGCTCATTACCTCAACCGTAGGATCTGAACAGGTAGTGCATGCGCAACTGGTTGCTACGCGAATGCTTGATGGCACAGCGAGGGCTGCAGTTACTGCAGCCGAACCATCTGTTCTGGCGGTTGATTTATTTACCGGATTGCTGCCGGTAAACTCCATTTGCCCGGCCGGTGTTTTATCGAACAAACCATGACGGCGGGTGATCAGATCGCCATTCGATTGCAACAAAGCACTACGGGGTGAGCCGGTAGCAGTAAGTGCAATCTGCATTTCGTATGTTTCGGGAATAGCATAAAAGTTTTTAATGTTATTGGTGATGTACCCTGCTTTTGAAGATTGAATAGCAATGGTAGCAGGTACTTTGCCCTGTGCTACTGCTGAAGCAGGCACCGAAAGCGAAAAGAAGCCCTGTGCATTGGTAGTGGCAGTAAAGGTTCCTGCATTTACCTGAACGCCTGCCAGCGGTGTGTTTTGATCGGCATCACGTACATAACCGGTTAACACCATGTTGCTGCCATTATTTTCTGCCTTTAATAAAGGAGAGCCCGATGCTATTCTTGCTGTGCTAACAGGATCGAGGTTGATATTAGCAGCAATGGTTTCATCGGGTCCGCCGGTGAACAAAGTGCTGAGGGTTGTATAACCGCTTTTTGAAACCGCGAAAGTATAGTTACCGGTTTCGATGCCATATACCAGTTTACCACTGGCATCGGTAGTTACGGTAGCGGTAGTGCCATCGGGTTTGGTTACTTTAACCGATGCGCTGGCAATTGCCAGGCCGGTGCTCATATCTTTCACTGCAAAAGTGATAGTAGTAACAGTGGGAGCAGGTGGTAACTGAATAGTTACACTGCCGGGATTGTAATAGTGATTCAGGATCCAGGTGCCGGTTTTATCACTGGCCCAACGGCTCGATCCCCACTGGCACATACCACGGCCATGGCCACTTGTTGCATATCCGGCGCAGCGCGCATCAGAAATACAAGGCCATGCTGAACCTGTACCGCTGTAACCATCTCCGCAACCGGCATTGTTATTTTCTGCAGAATATTCAGCCCTGAAAATAGCGCCGCTTTTTACCAGCACAGTGCCGGCAGTGGCATTGGCTGCATTGGTGCAGGCGGTTGAGCCATCGGCGTCCCAAACCTGGTTGCAGGTAGTGGAGGCGATATCAAAGTTGCTTTTAACCGGGTGCAAAACATAATAGGCTCCATAAGTACGGTAGGCTACGGCGCCTGCCTCTAACGAAGCTGCTTTCCAACTGGCAATCCATTCATCGTTCAGTCCGGTTTGCACATATTTTTCAAGCGTCATTACCTGTACCACGCTGCAACTGGTACAGCTACAGCTGGTACCTACGCGAATGCTGCTTGGTACTGTTGCTGCGAGCAGCCCTTCAGTCCTTGCCTGCGGAACAGACGTAGTGCCATAACGTTGCTGATCATCTGCTTCTGTTCTGTCGAACAAGCCATGTACCTGCGTTTCGGTTTCTTCTATCGATTGCTGCCTTGCTGCCTTCTGTTGCATGCGGGCCGAGCTCAGTGGTGATAGAGGAATCCGCAGCATATGTGCATCGGGTATTAAATAAAAGTTTTGAACCGTGTAAGGTGCATATCCGGCTTTGGTAAATCGGATATTAACTTTTTGCGGAGCAGCGGCCTGTGTTATAGCTGCTGAAGCCGGTAACTGAAGCGAAAAGAAACCTTTGCTATCTGTGATAGCTGATTTATCTGCTGCAGTAACCTGTACTCCTGCCAACGGTGCATTTTGGTCGGCATCGCGTACATAACCGCTGATAATAGCCTGATTTACATTTATGCGACCCTGTTGCTCAGCTGCCAAAGCATAGCTGCCGGCAGCATCGAGGTTAATGTTCGCTTCGATTTCGGTTTCATCGCCCGATGAAAAAAATGTTTCGAGTGTTTTGTATCCGTCTGCGCCGATGGCAAAGTTGTACTTACCGTTTACTGCAGTGAATACTACTTTGCCGTTTGCTGCAGCTGTTATGGTGCTGCTTTGTCCGTTGGGTGCGGTTACCCGTACCACAGCGCCGGGCACGGCAAAACCCGTGTTCTGGTCTTTTACAACAAAAGTGATGTTGGTACTATTGCCTCCACCGGTACTCTGTTGCGCCCGTGTTTGAGTAAACAACAGCACCATCAGTGCAATCAATAGTAGTCGCGTTTTTATCATAGTGTACCGTTTAGATGAATTTTAAATCCTTCGCCTTTGGCTCAGGATGAAGATCAGGTATGGCTAAGAGATTAAAGGAGAAGAAAGAGAAAAAAGAGTTTTTTTACTTTCTAAATCTCTTTTGTCTTTTTATCATTCTGAAAGTCAGAAATTAATCAGGGAAAAGAAGCAAAGGAGAATTTTCTCTTTTTTCTCCTTTGCTCTTTTATCCTCTTAACGCTACTGCATTCTTCACTTGTTTTCTATTACTTAACTACCACCAGCTTTTTGCTAACTGCTTTGCCGGTTGCATTCAAACGAATGGTAATGGTATATACACCTGCTTTTAAACCAGTGGTGTTGATGGTAAGGCGGTTGCTGCCTTTTTGCAATACCACCGAACGTTGCTGTGCTATGCTGCCGTAGTTGTCGGCTATTACAACGCCTGCGGGTTGCGAAGCATCACCCAGCGTATACTCAACAGTGATAGCACTGCCGGTAACCGGGTTGGGCGATACTTTCAAAGTACCTGCGGCATCAGTGGCTTTGCTGTCGCTGGTGCTGCTGGCTGCAACTGCGGCTGTTTGTACAGAAGCTGCATCAGGATTGTAATAGTGGTTTAAGATCCATGTATAGGTTTGATCGGTAGCCCAAAAGCTCGATCCCCACTGGCACATACCACGGCCATGACCGCTTTTGGTACGACCTGCACAACGGCTGTCGGCAATACAGGGATAATCGGTGCTGGTTCCGCTATAACCATCGCCGCAACCTGCATTGTTTGTTTCAGCACAGTATTCGGCTAAGTAAATAGCGCCGTCTTTTATTAACACGATGCCGGCGGTTGCAATGGCCGCATTTTTAACGCTGGTAGCTTTATCGCTCTGCCATGTTTGATGACAGGCTGCTGATGAAATGTCGTAGTTGTTGCCTGCAGGATTCTGAACGAACCAGGCGCCGCGTGAACGGTATGCTACAGCGCCGGCCTGTAATGAAGCGGCGTTCCAGCTGCTGAGCCACTCATCATCAACACCGGTTTGTACATACGATTCAAGGCTCATCACCTCAACCGTAGGATTTGAACAGGTAGTGCATGCGCAACTGGTTGCTACGCGAATGCTTGATGGCACAGCGAGGGCTGCAGTTACTGCAGCCGAACCATCTGTTCTGGCGGTTGATTTATTTACCGGATTGCTGCCGGTAAACTCAAGTTGCCCGGCCGGTGTTTTGTCGAACAAACCATGATGGCGGGTGATCAGATCGCCATTCGATTGCAACAAAGCACTACGGGGTGAACCGGTAGCAGTAAGTGCAATCTGCATTTCGTATGTTTCAGGAATAGCATAAAAGTTTTTAATGCTATTGGTGATGTAACCTGCTTTTGAAGATTGAATAGCAATGGTAGCAGGTACATTACCCTGTGCTACTGCTGAAGCAGGTACCGAAAGCGAAAAGAAGCCCTGTGCATTGGTAGTGGCAGTATAGGTTCCTGCATTTACCTGAACGCCTGCCAGCGGTGTGTTTTGATCGGCATCACGTACATAACCGGTTAACACCATATTGCTGCCATTATTTTCTGCCTTTAATAAAGGAGAACCAGATGCTATTCTTGCCGTGCTGGTGGGATCGAGGTTGATATTAGCAGCGATGGCATCATCGGGTCCGCCGGTGAACAAAGTGCTGAGGGTGGTATAACCGCTTTTTGAAACCGCGAAAGTATAGTTACCGGTTTCGATGCCATATACCAGTTTACCGCTGGCATCGGTAGTTACGGTAGCGGTAGTGCCATCGGGTTTGGTTACTTTAACCGATGCGCTGGCAATTGCCAGCCCGGTGCTCATATCTTTTACCGCAAAAGTAATAGTGGTTACTGCTGTAGGCGGATTGATCAGGTCGGCATATTTTGACCAGTTCCAGTAAATACCCGGATCGGTGTGCGTATTGCCGCTGTAGTGCTGATGTCCTTTGATACGAACTGTTACAGGCAGAAAATTAGTGCCTGAAGTGGCAGGTCCGCGGAAGCAGGTAGTGCCATCGATGCTCCAACTGCTGCATATATCACGTACCAAAGCAGCCGAACTTGTGTACATGGCATTGGTGTACCACGTGTTGCCCTGTGCAACATATCCTTCATGCTCTATACCAATGGTGTAGTAGTTGTGGTCCAATACATGCCATGCTTTGTCTTTTTCCAGTACCATTTGAGTGATTTGTCCGTCGCTTGAACGAACCACATAGTGGGCAGATACCTGCGCACTGGAGTTGTTAAACCATGAAATGGTTCCTGAATAACTTCCTTCGCAGGTATGTACAACCACGTTGGTTGGCGTGTACCCACCGCGACCAACAGTAAAGTTACTGGTGCTTGCCTGGTCCCACAGGGCCGG
Organism: Niastella sp. sgz303648; assembly: GCF_059587045.1. Lineage (NCBI taxonomy): Bacteria > Pseudomonadati > Bacteroidota > Chitinophagia > Chitinophagales > Chitinophagaceae > Niastella > Niastella sp. sgz303648. Next base: position 114,313 of record NZ_JCAPSW010000019.1, read on the forward strand.
CGGATAATCAGTGCTTTGAATAGCCGCTACTTCGGTAGTGCCATCGGTTCTTGCAGTGCTGCCTGCAGTTGTTGGCGTTTGCGTGTTGGCAGTTGGCAGAACGGCGCCGTTAGCGCTGATGCTACCGCGATTGTAATTGATTTGTACACCGGGAGCCTGTAATACACGCAGTGTTTTAGCCGGATAAATTTTATCGAGCTGAATGCTGCGGGGCGTCATTTTAATATTCGGTGTAGAAAATCCTTTCTGAAGATGGTTGTAAATGTCGAACGTGTACAATGAATGCGCATATTTATTAATTGCGTTTCCATCGTCGGGGATTTCAGAAAGTTTGTCAAGCACAACCGAAAAGCTTTCGGCGGTAGCATTGGCGGCTAATTGTTGTGCGCCTGCTTCATGGCTAAGAAATTTTGCCACAGCCAGAATTTGTAAACGAACATCGGCTTTAAACTGTTCGACGGTAATTCCGCTTAATGAACAAACTGCTGCGAGGTTGTTTTTAAAATATCCTTTGCCATCTTCAACCAAAGCAAAGATGCCATAGCGTTTGGGCATTGCTACTGCATCGCCTTCTCCGGTTGGTTCCGGAACCAGGTTGTACATATGCGAAGCCGAATAGGCAGTGGCTTCGAGCACACCTGTTGGAATGTTAGGATAATGGCGATAAGCCTCGGCAAAATAACCGCTGTAATTGTCGGCCTGCTGAGCGGTTACCTGCATACTCCATAAAAGAGTAATAAATAATCCACAGAGTAATCTTCGGGTAATCATCATGTGAAGTTTTAAATGGTTAGCGAATTGGTTTTTGAATAGAAAAAAGGTTTCCTGTTCCGCAGAAAACAAAGTTTTTTGCAGGGGCATATATATCCTGGTCAGAAAAAGAAATGCTTTTTCTGAGTAGTCTGTCAGTAAAGTAGGGCTATACTAAAACGTAAGGGGTTGCGTCAGGGCAAAAGGGGTTTGTTGTTCCGCTCTGCGGAATCAAACGCCGGGTGATCATCGCATGCAGGCCGGTTTCAAAGGCACTGCTGTAACATTCGATATGTTTCTGGAGAAAGGGAAAAAAACAACAACCCTGCCAGGGCTGCTTCTTTGCTGGCATGGCGGTGCATGCACTGAGCTGGCATCAGAATAACCAGCCATACAAAATGGCAAATCAATAAGTGTATAGTTTTTCATGATAAGGTTGAGATAAGGTTAATTAAGGTTATTAAGTAGTACATAATTAGGTGTTTTTTTTCAATTAGCAATGACGGGTTCATGAAAATTATATCAACATCAGTAAATTATTTTTATTGATTAACGTTGTTGCACACCTGATATCTGGTAACAGGTTATAAATTAGCGCCTCGTGCATTTCAATTGCATAAGATGTGTAAGCGTTTTCACAACATTTAAAATTCATTCGTGCATTAATTTCTACATCGTTTAGGTTAAAATTTGTTACATAAACGGGTTGCAGAAATCCGCACTCCCCGGCAATTAAATTGCATTAGTTGTTAAAAATGCTCAGCGCTTTTTATTGAGCTCAGGGTAATTGGGTATCACCGAATACACTGTAGCTTAATGGTTATAGTTGAACAGCCGACATAAGCAAACTTCAAACCATCCTTCCCGGTAACGGCTAAAAAAACAGTGGAGAAACGATATTACTTTTAAACATTAAATAATTTTGTTATGGCTTACGAAAGGTATCAGCATTGTATAGACGAATGTAATAATTGCGCTACGCTGTGTAATAATTGCGCTGTTGAATGTTTGCATGAAAATGATGTGAAGCTCACACGCTGTATACAACTTGATATGGAGTGTGCGGCTATTTGCAGGAGCGCTGCTGAAATAATGACCTTAGGCAGTATGTACTCCGAAAAAATCTGCGAAGTATGTGCCGATGTATGTAACGCCTGCGCTGTAGAGTGCGAAAAACACAGTCAAATGGAACATTGTCTTCAGTGCACCGAAGCATGCCGCCGTTGCGCCGATGCCTGTATGCATATGATGGAAGAAGCATAGGTGCAAGGACATGGCACAAGTAAGTGGGGAGGATTTTGCCCAGGGATGTAGTTTTGAAGTCAGAACTCTGAAGTCGGATGTCTGATGTCGGAAGCAGTAGTAAGAAGTATGAAGTAAAGAAGTTGAAAAATTGATAATTATCAAATGCGAGATAAAAGATTTTCTGTTGCACGCAATCTGGTTTCCTGTAAACTCCCCACTTCCTGCTTTTTATTGTCTATTGCCTGCTGCCAGTTACACAATGCCAACTATTTTGCCTAACCAATTAATAACTGCCCCTGCTAACTTACTACTGCCTGCTTCCTACTGCCTGCTCCACTGGCAGGATGATTGCTGCATTAACAAAGATGCACTAAAGTGTCAACCATTTTTATGGAAACCCGATACAGCAGTGAAGTAGCCATCGATATAAGTTCTGACCTGCAGCTTGAAGGCGAACTGGTTATTCCGCTGAAAGCAACCGGCATTGTTGTGTTTTCGCATGGCAGCGGCAGCAGCCGTCATAGTCCCCGAAATAAAAAAGTTGCACAACTGCTACAGGCAAATCAGATCGGCACTTTATTATTTGACTTGCTAACACCGCAGGAAGACAGCGTTTATTCAACCCGTTTTAATATTGACCTTCTTACCCGCAGACTTGTTTTAACTACACAATGGCTGGAGAAATTTGAACCGGCGCGCAATTGCAGGTATGGATATTTCGGCGCCAGTACCGGCGCAGCGTCGGCTCTTAAAGCAGCTGCGCTGTTACCCGAAATAAAAGCCGTTATATCGCGCGGTGGCCGGCCCGACCTGGCGATGGATGTATTGCACCGTGTACATGCACCTACTTTGCTTATTGTTGGAAGTATTGATCATGATGTATTGCGGTTAAATGAACAGGCCTTTGAGGCACTGGATTGCGAAAAAAAATTAGCAGTGGTGGAAGGCGCCTCACATCTGTTTTCAGAAAAAGGAGCATTGGAAATGGTGGCTGACATGGCTATTGCGTGGTGCCGGAAATATCTTACGGGAATTGCGGTTGCTTAATGAAGTTACCTGTTACCTGTTACCAGTTTCCGGTTTCCGGTTCCCGGTTATGGGTCCATGTTGCTTGATCTTTGTCAATTGTTATATAAGGCATGTTGTAAATGTTCTTCGCATACTGATATATGTTCCATGTACCTTATACTCAACATCTGAAACCTATTATAATTGCTACACAGAACTACTTATCAACTTTCAGGGATACTAACGATTTTGTAAATACTCGATGGCTACACGCTGTTGTTACAGCAATTTTATACAAGGTTTGATGTTTTAAATAGATGAACATTATTTAATTAAATCCTCTCAAATGAAATTCTTTAGTATCCTGATTAACCGAAAACTCGTTCTGCTGTTCATATCAGTGTTGGGCACAGGTATGATGGCAACTGCGCAGCTAAAAATTGGCGATAATCCTACCAGCATTCAAAAGTCGTCGATACTTGAACTGGAAAGCACAAGACAAGGTTTGCTGTTACCGCGTTTAAGCGACACAGCAGCCATCAATTCGTTAACGCCACCCGATGGAATGATCATTTATCTTACTGCCGATAATAGCTTGCGTATACGCAGCAATGGCGCGTGGAAAAAGCTCGCCAGCATGGCTGATGCTACTGCTAACTGGTCGTTAACCGGTAATACCGGCACCGACTCGGCCAATAATTTTATCGGAACCCTCGATGGAAAGCCTTTAACGATTAAAACCGATAATGCTGCCCGTATGATCATTGGTGCAAACGGTAATGTTGGTATCGGAACCACCACACCTTCTGCTACCTTAAACGTTAACGGAACCGTAAAGCTCGAAAACCTAGCGGCCAATACATCTGAAGTAGATGTGCTGGTACTGGCTGCAGATGGTTCTGTTTATAAAAGAACCATGTCGTCATCGGCATTTACCAACGCCATCAAATCGATCAACGGCATTCAAAAGCAAACGCTTTCTATAACCGCCGCTGCCGATGCATCGAAAGATTCGGTTGAAGTTGAAAACCGTTCGGTCGACAGCACCATTGCTATTTACCTGCCTGTACAGGACGGTACTTCTGCTACCAAACCTTATGGATTTTTAACTTATAACGACTGGTCGAAAATTCAAAGTGGTATTCAAACCATAACTATTGGTGCAGTATCTTCTTCACCCAATGTTAAAGGAGCTTCGATTGTTACCGACAGCACATCGCGTCAGATCATATTACATCCTGCCGATGCCAGCAACCCTGGTATTGTAACAGCCGGTACACAAACATTTGGAGGTAATAAAACCTTTAATAATAATGTAGCAGTAAACGGTACCCTTACTTTGAACAGCGTAGCTAATAATACAAGTGCTGATAGTGTGCTGGTACTTACCAATGGTGTAGTAGAAAAGAGAAAAGTTAGTGATGCGGCTTTTGGTAATGCCATTCAGCGTATTAATAATAATACCGACACGGCGCAAACATTTGCATTCACAACTTCAGGAACCGATCTTACCGTATCGACCAACAGCGCCGATACCGTATTTTTAAATGTACCCAATGCGGGCACCAGCGCCCGTGGTGTGGTTACTACAACTGCTCAAACTTTCGGTGGTAATAAAACCTTTCAGGACAGTGTAGCCGCTGCCAAAGCTATTTTAGCAGGTGGTACAGGTAATGCGAACTCAACTGTACAGGTAGCCGGTTCATTGTCGATGGCTATAAAATCAATTACTGCCGATTATACCGTTACAGCTGCTGATAATACCGTTCTGGCAAATACCACTTCATCGGCTATAACTATTACATTACCCGCACCGGGCAGCTTTGCCGGACGTATTTATACCATTAAAAAGATCGGCACCGGCGGTATTGATAAAGAATTAACCATCAACCCGGCCTCAGGCACCATCGACGGCGGCAGTTCGTATATTATTTACAACGACTGGACCTACGTTACGCTTCAAACAGATGGTACCAACTGGTACATTATCAAAAAGTAAGAAATTATACTGCTCATCGCTTAAAGCGCGTGTATGCAAATCAACAGATGGCCTGGTGTTATGGTACTATTTGTACTGTTCACCAAAGCGGGTATGTCGCAACAATTGCGACTGGGAATAAATCCCTGGGCGGTTGAGAAATCCGCCGTGCTTGAACTGCAGAGTACCAACCAGGGCTTATTATTCTCACGCATTGCCGATACCACATTGATCAATGCATTGAATCCGCCCGACGGCATGGTGGTTTATTATAGTCCATCAAAGCAATTGTTGCTTCGTTCGAACGGCGCCTGGCAATCCCTTGTAACGCCTGGTAAATTAAGTGCAGGCACCGGTATATCGTATAATGCTGTTACCGGAGTGATCAGTAATAGTGGAGTTACCTCTGTAAATGGCAACACCGGCGCTTTAACCATGGATACCGGTTACATCAGTAACTTTTATCAAAAGGTACGCGGCTTATTTACCGCCTCGGCGCCCATCACACTTACCAACGGCCAGATCGGAATTAGCCAGGCAACCACTTCAACAAACGGTTACCTGAGCAGTACCGACTGGAACACGTTCAACAACAAATTGTCATCTGTTGATACCACAAACATTGCCAATTTCTGGCAAAAGGTGCGAAGCGAGCATAGCGCCGGTACCGGTATTTCGTACAATGCTACTACCGGCCAGATCAGCAACAATGGAGTTACATCATTAAATGGCAACACCGGCGCTTTAACTATGGATACGGGTTACATCAGTAACTTTTATCAAAAGGTGCGCAGCTTGTTTACCGCCTCGGCGCCCATTACACTCACTAACGGCCAGATTGGAATTAGCCAGGCAACCACTTCAACAAACGGTTACCTGAGCAGTACCGACTGGAATACATTCAACAACAAATTGTCGGCTGTTGATACAACGAATATTGCCAATTTCTGGCAAAAGGTGCGAAGCGAGCATAGCGCCGGTACTGGTATTTCGTACAATGCTACTACCGGCCAGATCAGTAACAGCGGAGTTACTTCAGTAAATGGCAACACCGGCGCATTGACTATGGATACCGGTTACATCAGTAACTTTTATCAAAAGGTGCGCGGCTTATTAAGTGCAGGTACTGGTATAGGTTATAATTCAACCACAGGCGTTATTACTGCCACCGGTGGTGGCGGCAGCGGCTGGGCTTTGAACGGTAATACGGTAGGCAGCGAAAAAAAGATAGGCACCATTGATTTGTACGATCTTCCTTTTATTACCCATAATACCGAACAAATGCGTCTTGATACGGGCGGTAACCTGGCCATCGGTACTTCAACATACGATGCCGTTGCACGTGAAAAAGTATTGATCGATGCCGGCACTACCGATTCGTATAACCTGCTCATAGCAAAAGGCCAACGAAACGGGTATCTTCAGTTTAATATTACCAATGAATCTACCGGCGGGCAGGCGAGTACCGATATTGTAGCTACTGCCAATAACGGAACAGAAACTACCAATTATGTTGACCTGGGTATGAACGGAGGTGGTTACAATAACGCCAATAACATATTGAGCGGCGCCAACAATGGGTATTTATATAGTGCCGGAAATGATTTTATTATTGGTAATTCGTCTGCCTCAAAAGACCTGATTCTGTTTACCGGTGGCATTGCTACTTCAAATGAGCGCATGCGAATCACGAGCGCAGGTAAAGTGGGTATAGGAACAACCAGTCCGTCGACTACCCTCGATGTAAATGGTACCTATAAGCTCGGAAGTTCGGGCACTGCTTTGAATAATATGATCAAAACCAGTTTTAGTATTAGTGATAATACCAATATAACCGCTTCAACTACCCGGCAGGTAACGGCTACTGTAACCGGCGCGGTTGCTAATGCTTCTGTGATTTTGAATCCGCGCAGTGCCTTGCCATCAGGTATAACTATCGCTTATTCCTATATCAGCAGTTCCAATACCATTACTATCGGATTTATTAATACACAATTAGCTTCACAGGCAGTAGGATCTGTTACGTTTGATGTAACGCTGATTCAGTAAAAGATTCACCATTGACCATTCACCATTGACCACTAACAAACATATCGCCCTTTTAGCTTTCATCATGCTTGCGTGCATCGCAACCGGCATGGGGCAGCAAAGCGGTTTTTATGTACCGAAGAAAGGAAAGATCTATTTCTCGGGCGATACGGCCACGATCTTTTCAAATGTGGTGAATCATGGTAAACTGGGTGTTGACAAAAAAGCCGTTGTAAACTTTAAAGGAAAGAAATGGCAGAACGACGCTAATGCCCTTATTACCGATGAAGGCAATGGCGGTGAAGATGCGTCGGGCACCGGCGGACTGATCCGTTTTAATGGTGTTGACAGCGGCCGTCAGCAAATTGATGGCGGTTATAATGCAGTTACAAAAACAGGGGCTGCTTTTGCCAATGTTGAAATTAAAAATGCGGCAGGCGTTGAGCTTACCGGAAGCACTACAAAAATTCGCCACAATCTTCATTTGTCTGAAGGATTGTTACATGTACAGGATAATACCCTGGTAATAGGAGATGGAAATCCAGGTTCTATTACCGGTTACGATGCTGTTCGATATATTGTTGCCGGCGGCAACGGATTGCTGGTACGGGAAAATATCCGCAGCCAGGATAGCTGGGTGATATTTCCCATTGGCAGTAAAGCCGATGCGTATACGCCCGTGGCCGTGCGAAGCAAAACCACCCGGGGCGATGATTATCATGCACGCGTACTGGATGGTGTAAAAAGCGCTTTGTTTACAGGCAACGACCTGAAACAGGAGAGTGTAAACAAAACCTGGGAAATAGGTAAGCGCAATCATCCGAATGAAGATGAAGCCGACATCGTATTGCAACACCTTGCCGCCGATGAAGGCAGTATATTTAATGCAAACAGGCAATATTCATACATATCTCAATACACTGCAACCGGATGGGATACTTCGTTCCCGCAAACGTACCCCGTTGCCGGTTATCTTACTACAGGAACTGCCCTCGTAAACAGCGGGGCTAATAACAGAACCGTTACCGGCAAAATTTCATCTTCTTCATATTTTACCAAATTATCGGGCAAAGGCGATACCACTGTAAACAAAACCCATTTGTGGTTTAATGCCTACCGTACCGAGTATAAGAATGTGCGCGTATACTGGACCACCAAACCCGAGGTCAATAACAAATACTTTGTGGTACAACGCAGGCTGAGCAACGAAACCGACTTTACCAATCGCGATACCGTACAGTCAAAAGCTATTAACGGCTACAGCAATGCATATCTTGATTACTCTGTTAATGATGCCAACAATTACACCGGCATCAGCTATTACCGGTTAATGCTGGTTGATTATAATGGGGTAGTTACTTATTCGCAGATTGTAGCCGTTGGCGGCAAACCGGGCGGCTTCCAGCTGCTGCTGTGGCCCAACCCCAGTACCGGACGCTTCTATGTGGGTATAAACGGCATAGCTGCTGTTAAGTATGTTGTTATCTGGAACACACTTGGTCAAATGGTTCATAAAGAACTGGTGAACGAGCGCACCATCATACCCATGCATATTTACCTGCCCGGCAACTATGCTGTTGGCTTTATCTCGTACAGCGGTCAGCTGATCGAAACAAAGAAGCTGGTAGTTACAGGAGATTAATGCTTTCTGCGATCTTTTGGCTATTTGCCGGGATATACAAATCCGGTGGCAACTTCCTTCATTTTGATCGGTCGTACTTCAACACGCGCTGTTGTACTGTATTCAAATTCGGGATTAGCTTTTGCAATTGAAATGGCTTCATCGATATCATTGGCAAGAATGTGGTAGTAGCCAACAATCACCTCTTTGTTATCGCTGAACGGGCCATCGTGCCAGTTTCCTTTTGTGCCCGAGATCATTGTTCCCTTTCTTTCAAGCGGCTGAGCCGATTTTAGCTTTCCTTCTTTTTTAAGATTATTAATGTACACCTCACATGCTTTCAGAAACTGTTCATGTATGTCGGGGCCCAGTTCCTGCAGGTGTTCGCTTTCGTTTCGGATGATTAACATAAATTCTTTCATGATAGTAGTTGTTAGAATTATTATATAAAGAGCGGAGCTAAAGGTTGCGGACCAGGATAAATGCGGAAGATCGTATGTTAAAGGTATAACTGCTGATTATTTTTAGCAAACTACGTGACATGTTTTGTTGTAGATTTACCGCGCCCAAAATTTCTTTTGAAATAAAACAACGGTTCATATGAAAAGGCGAATGTTTATTCAAAATTCAACACTGGCAGGCGCCGGTTTGTTGTTAGGTAATTTGCGTGGTTTTTCTGCAACGAATATTTTCAATCAATACCCTGTGGTGCGAACTCCGGCCGATAAAAGAAATTTTACCAGCGAAGCCGTGGAAAACGCCATCAAAGAATTTAAGGCAAAAGTAAAACAGCCTGAACTGGCCTGGTTATTTGAAAATTGTTTTCCCAATACGCTCGACACTACCGTATTTCACTCTACCAAAGACGGACGGCCCGATACGTATGTGATCACCGGCGATATAGATGCCATGTGGCTGCGCGACAGCAGTGCGCAGGTTTGGCCTTATTTGCCGTTTATGGCGCACGACAAACCTTTGCAGCAACTGGTAGCCGGTGTAATATATCATCAAACGGCTTGTATACTGAAAGATCCCTATGCCAATGCGTTTTATAACGATCCCAATAAAAGAGGCGAATGGGCAACTGACTTTACCGATATGAAGCCCGGCGTACATGAACGTAAATGGGAAATTGATTCGATATGCTATCCTATCCGTTTGGGATACCGCTACTGGAAACTTACCGGCGATACATCGCCTTTTGATGCTCAATGGCAAAGCGCCATTAAAAATATTTACACCACGTTTCGCGATCAGCAGCGAAAACAGGGTAACGGTTCGTATAAATTTCAACGCAATACACCAAAAGCTACTGATACCCTGCCCATGGATGGTTATGGCTATCCTGTAAAACCGGTAGGACTTATTTGTTCGGCTTTCAGGCCCAGCGACGATGCAACCGTTTATTCTTTTTTGATTCCCTCTAACTTTTTTGCAGTAACAAGTTTGCGTCAGGCGGCTGAAATGCTTACTGCCATTGCAAAAGATACTGCAACTGCTGCTCAATTAACCGCTTTGGCAAATGAAGTAGAGAAAGCGCTGCAGCAGTACGCCATTTTCGATCACAAAACCTTTGGAAAAGTGTACGCTTACGAGGTGAACGGCTTTGGCAGTTATAGTTTGATGGATGATGCCAATGTGCCCAGTTTACTGGCTATGCCTTATTTGGGTTTAGTAAAAAATACCGATCCCATTTATCGCAATACGCGCAGGCTGGTGCTCTCGGCCGATAATCCTTACTTTTTTAAAGGAACAGCAGGCGAAGGCATCGGTGGTCCGCACGTGGGGCAGGATATGATATGGCCCATGGGTATTATTATGCGTGGCTTAACCAGCAGTGATGATGCAGAGATCAAAGCCTGTATTTCATTACTGCGAAACACACATGCCGATACCGGTTTCATGCATGAGGCGTTTCATAAAGATGATCCCAAAAAGTTCAGCCGTAAATGGTTTGCCTGGGCCAATACTTTATTCGGCGAATTTTTATGGAAATTATATAAGGAGAAGCCGCAATTGCTGGTTTAAATAAATCTCGCAAAGGCGCCAGGGCGCTAAGATGAACGCAAAGAAGTCGCTTTGCGACTTTGCGCTTTTGCGAGAAATAAAAAAGCGGCCCCGTATTACGGAGCCGCATAGACAGACGGACGGACATATGAGAGAGATGCATCATTAATGCGTGCATTCATGAAAGCCATCGTTGGCAGGATAGCTGAATGAATTGATCAGCTTCCAGCGCACTTTATACATACCATAGCTGGTGTTTTTGAAAACAGTTGCTCCATTCAGATCGGTAATAACATCGGTTCTCCAGCTTTCACCACCATTACCATTTGCTACATCGATGATGGTTGTATAACCACCCGGGCCGCTGCAAACAGATTTTACTGCCGCAATATTTTCGCCGGCTGAATTTTTTATCAGTGTAAATGCACCGGTAGCCGTGCTGAACTTATATACGTGATTTGAATTAGATAACCACAGGTCTGTTGTGCTTCCATAAACCGGAAACAGGTCGTGGGCATTGCCCTGGGGCATAGTGTATGTTTTCTTTAATGTAAGCCCCGGATTTCTGCAGCTGTTGTTATAGCTAAAGGCCTTCAGCTTATCTTTTCCTGCAGCCCACAGCAATTTGTTTTTATTATCCCATACAACATTGTGCACGTCTTCGAAAGAGATTGGCCCGGTTTGGGCCGATTCATCGTTGATATAGGAATCAACTACAAATATCTTCAGGTAGCCGCCGGTGGTAGATGCCGTTACCACATTACCATTTGGCAATAATTCTGCAGAATGGGTATTACCCCCTGCATAGTCGTACCATATCGCTTTTTTTGTAGACACGTTGATGATCGCAACGCCGCCTCCCGATGCCGTAGCTAAAATGTATTTATTGCTGTATACCGGTTTCGCTTCGCTGAGGTTGGCAAACCAGCCCTGTGCACCTGATCGGATTGCTGCGTAGGTGGCAGTCGGCTTCCATTCCCAGGTAACCTTGTTGCCATTGGCTACATCTACCATAACGATCCTTGCATTTTTCTGATCGCAAATAACTATTTCTTTAGCAGCGGCGGCCGCTGCAACTTCGGCCGATTCGGTGGTTAGCAATTCCGAAGCATCGTCAACGGCAACCGGTTGCGATACTTCGCGCTTACAACCCAATAAGAATATCAGGGAAAGAATAAGCGGTGACATAATAATTTTTCTCATGAATAAGTGTTAGGTTAAAAAATGTATTTATGTAATGCATATTACACAAAACGGTACACCTATGCGAAATTTCATGCCAATTTGCTCAGATGTTGACAAGTAGTGGGTGGGTCATCCTTTCCGGGGTGGCTCACCTTTAAGAATGTGAGCCACCCTTCGGACTTATTTCAATTCAAATACGTATGTTCCCGATGTAAGTTTATCAGTATAATTATCTGTTGCGGTTTTTTGCAGTTCGCCGTTCTTATAAAGCTTTTGTTTGTTTACAGATAATAGTAATGTAACGGTTGAATTAGGGGGAACCACTACTTTATAGGTGAGTTTGTTTTTATTTCTTTTCCAGGAAGAAACAATGGTGCCATAAGGCGATTGATGCAGCACTTCGCATGCGTTCAGATCTTTTACAAAATGCGGTTGCAGCAAAACGTTTTTAAAACCGGGTTGTTCAGGATCGGGCCGTATGCCCCCCAATGCTTTATACAACCATGCCCCGATTTCGCCAAACATGATATGATTTAATGATATATCGCTTTTGGCATCAATCGGCCAGTTTTCATACAGCGTGGTAGCGCCATTTACGATCCACCATCCCCACGAAGGAAAAGTTTCCCGGGCGGCCAATGTATAAGCAATATCGGCATAACCGTTTTCACTAAGCGCATTTAGGATGGCTTTTGTGCCCAGCAATCCCACATCAATATGGTTGCTGTCGGCCTGTACTCTTTGGGCCAGGTTTGCTGCTACTTTTGCTTTTAATGTATCGGGCACTACACCCCAAAAAAGCGGAACGCTTAATTCGGTTTGTGCACCACTTGCATAAATACCTGTTTGCAGGTTCAGGTATTTGTTGTTGATGGCATTTTTAATGTTTGCAGCCAGTGCTGTATATTTTTCATAATCTGTTTTTTTGCCGAGTAACCGGGCAGCTTTTGATAAAATGGTTGCATCAACAAAATAATAAACCGAGGAGGTTAACTCAACCGGTGATTTTGATTTTACAGGCACCCAATCGCCCAGACCCCAGGTGGTTAAACCGCCCGTGCTGATTTCACTGATGTGATCAACATATCTTTTTATATTATCATAGCAGCGTGAAAGCAACGTTGTATCGCCATAAAACAAATATATATTCCAGGGAATGATGGCAATGGTGCTCGTCCAGTCGGGGCCATTGGCCCATTCGTATCCCCAGCCGCTGGTAGGTATGATGGCCGGCAAAACTCCGTTGGTTTGTTGTTCATCGCGGTGATCAGCCATCCATTTTTCATAGATGGTAATGCCATCGAAGTTGTACAAACCTGTTTCACTCGCTATGTGTGCATCGCCCGTCCATCCGTTCTTTTCACGTTGCGGACAATCGGTTGGGTAGCCAAACAAATTTGATAAATAAGAGTTATTGGTGGCCCACCATATTTTATTGATGGTGGGGTTCGATGAAGTAAATTGTCCTGCAGGTGGCACATCGCTGTGCATAAAATAGCCGGTACAATTCTCTTTTGTCAATTCAACGGGCCGGCTGCTTGTGACTTCAACATACTGAAATCCTTTGTAATTAAACCGGGGCATAAAGGTTTCTTCTCCTTTTCCGGCCGTAATAAAAATATCTGTCTGAAACGGATCGGTATTATCTGTTGGCCGGTAATGCACATCAATATTACTCTGGTCAGCATGTCCGTCGTTACGTAAACGTTCTGCATGTTTCAACCGGAACACCGTGCCGGCTTCACTTTTTACCGAAAGGCTGCTAACGCCTGAAATATTTCTTCCCAAATCGAAAACCCAGGTTGTATCGTTTAATTTATTCACCTTTTTGGCGGCAATGGTTTCAACATTGCGTATAGGATGCAATACCTGTGCTGTTATGTTCGTAGATGGAGCCGACCTGAAAATAACTGCTGACCATTTTGAATCATCAAACCCGTCTTCACTCCAACCTGGTTGTTCCAGCCGGGCATCGTAATGTTCACCGGTATAAATGCTGTTAAAGATGACCGGGCTTAGTGACGTTTTCCAATCTTTACCCGAAGTAATAGTTGCTGTACTTCCATCTTCATAGGTTATACGAACATCCATACAAAATGCGGGGCGTTGCCGCCATGGTGCCTCATGAAAATACCATACGGCGGTGCTTTGATGGTTATACCAGCCATTGCCCAATAATACACCCATAGCATTTTTACCGGCCTTCAAATAAGCGGTAATATCGTGTGTTACGTATAATGTGCGCCGGTCGAAGCGGGTGTACATGGGATCGAGCCGGTGATCACCGATTTTATTTCCATTGATGTATAATTCATATAAACCCGCAACAGCTATATAAGCCCGCGCCGAAATTATTTTTTTATTGATATCGAAAGCTTTTCTGAAATAAGGCGCTTCTTTTTTATGTATATCGCGGGTATCGCTGATCCATGAACCCTTCCAGTTGGCGCTTTCCATTATGCCTGTTTCAAAGCTCGCTACCGATGCTAACAGGGATGGCTGGTTATTTTTATCCCACAGCTGTACCGACCAGTAATATTTTGTAAAAGGCTTCAACGTATTGCCTGCATAAGACACCCGTTGCGTTGCCGAATTTATCAATGAGGTTTGCCAGCAGTTTCCTATGCCTTTGCTTACGGATGCTGAATCGGTGCCTACGATGATCTGGTAAGCTATTTGTTTTGCATCGGGTCTGTTATCCTGCATACTCCACAATAACCGCGGGTGAGGTTCATCAATTCCTATGGGATTAACGAGGTATTCGCATTTCAGCATCACCGGCAAACAGGGCGATTGCGCAAAAGAAGATACAGTTTGTAAGCTGATAATAGTAATAGTGATGATCCTGTAAAACAATTTTCGATCGGCAACAGGCAATAACATGCTGTATGGTTTAAGAATGAATATAACGAAAATGCAGGGGCATTCTACCGGGCAAAAGTGCAATAAAGGGCAAAATATGTTTAGCATTTAAAATATGCATCCATGCCAATATCGTTCAATAAAAAGCAAACAGCGCGGTAGGTATTATATTATAAATGTAAGTTATTTGCTACGTCACGGTTCCGATCTTCGGAATCCAGTAGGGTGAGTCATCCGCGTTAGCGGATGGCTCATCTTTATATTTCCCTATAAAATACTTTACAAAAACTGTTGATTCATGAAACTGTTCAACATCCTTACAACAGTAATATCTGTACTACTATTACCTGTTGTATTTGCGCAAAACGTTGCTGCCGCTACCATTGTTGTTTCGTCTGTTGCCGACCTGCAAAATGCCATTAATAAGGCGGCGCCCGGCGATGTTATTCAGGTTGCTAATGGTGTTTATACAACAACGGCCGATATAACAATCGACCGTACCGGCACTGCAGCAAAGCCCATTACCATTACAGCACAAAAAGCCGGTGAAGTAGAAATAAAAGGATCGGGTGGATTTAGCATTGTTAGTCCGGCCGCTTACATAATTATTCGCGGTTTTACATTTACACATGCCGCCAACAAAACCAAAACAGGTTCCGGCACCAGCTTTTGCCGGTTTACGCACAATGTGTTTGCCAACGAAGGGGAGGGTGAAGATCTTACCATTGCAGGAAACGATCACCAGATCGATTACAATACTTTTCACAATAAGAATACAATGGGTCGTTTTCTGGCTATCAGGGGATCTGGCAGCCAGATCGCTGAAAGATTATGGATACACCATAATTATTTCGCTCATTTCCCAAGCCAGGGCGGAAAGAACGGGGCAGAAGCATTTCAGTTTGGATTAAGCGGTTTTAGCATGTCGAAGAGCAACAGTATTGTAGAGTATAATTTGTTCGAAGATTGCGCCGGCGAAAATGAACTTATTTCGGTAAAGGCATCTGCGGTTACATTGCGTTATAATACGGTGCGTAATTGTCCTGCGCAGTTCACGCTGCGGCACGGCAATTTTTGCCAGGTGTATGGCAACTATTTCAGCAATACGCCAGGACTGCGCATATTCGGCGATGATCATATTATACATAGTAACTATTTCGAAAATTGCGATCCGGCGATCACCATTGGCAATGGCGATGGTGAAGTAGCAACCGGATCGGCATTAACCTGCCACGACCGGCCCGATCGCGTGCTGATTGCTTTTAACACGCTTTATAATAACAAGGTGAATATTTCAATGGGGGCCAGGAAAGATGGGCTGGGGGCCACTGCTGTTACCGTTGCCAATAATGTAATTATAGGAGGCGGCGCGGCCGTTACCATTTCGGGGCCTTATACTAATCCGGTGTGGGAAGGGAATATCATTTTTAATACTGCGAGCGCCGGTGATATGCCTGCAGGAACTTATAAAACAGTTGATCCGAAAGTCGCACCTGATGCATCGAATGCCGCACATTTAGTAAAAGGAAGTGCAGCCATCGATGCAGCAACGGGTCAATATGCAACCGTTACCACCGATATGGACGGTCAGCCAAGAAAATCGCCACTTGATGCCGGCGCCGATGAAGTGTCGAAAGCGCCTGTTACAGCGCATATATTAAAAGTTACCGAGGTAGGGGCCGAGGCTGCTGAAAAGAAATGATAGTCAATAGTCAATGGTCAATGGTGAATAAAGGAGCCCTTATTCGAAGTCTCCGAAAACTTGTAAAACGGTTTCTCTATTGACCATTGACCATTCACCATTCACCATCACGACAACACCACTGCATTCTTACTCGCTCCCTTTTCAAATACCAGGGGTTTCGTTGCTTTTCGTATATCGCCGCCATTTACAGTAATGCCTTCGCATCCTTCGCCTTCGAGCTGAAGGAAGGCTGCAGCCTGCGTAAGCACGCGTGAAGAGGCGATCAATACATCTTTCGAATTGACGATCCTGATTAACTCTCCTTCAGTATTTCCTTTGGCGCTTAAACCGGTTACAGAAGCATCCTGCACATTGTCGAAGATCACTGCCGGACGAGCATCGGCTTTTTCATATTCGAAGCGAACATTATGCATGGTAAGGTTTTTAACATTGCGTGCATACAATCCGTAAGCCGGCGGACCGAAAGGGGCCGTTCCCCAAACACCAAAATATTCGGCGGCCACCTGTGGTACGTCTCTTTTTGCAGCCTGTTCTTTAGTGCCGCCACCGGCATAGGTAACATGCACATCGGTAAAGCTGATGTTTTCGAGAAAGGCATTGCCAACGCCATTCAGCGTAATGCAGGAATTCAATTCTCCGTCGAACACATTTACGCCAAAATGAATATCAGGATGATTGACCGGTTTCTCAACTACAGTGGCTCGGATACCGTTAAAAGAAATATTGCGTACAAATGAAGGTGTTGCATCGGCATCGGCATTTGCATTGTTATTGGACGAATTGCCTGCGCCGGTAAATGCAATGCCAATGGGCCCGGTTACATTGCGCATGATGATATTGGAGAAACTCAGGTTTTCAATTCTTGCTTTTCCAGAGCTAATCTTAACAGGACAGCCATAGGTGTCATAAATCAAACAATTCGATACTACAATATTCTGCGCTTCGCCGCCACCGAACCTGAATATGCTCCAGCGCGTGCTGAAGCTGCAATTGGTAACGGTAACAAACTGATTGCTGCCGAACAGGGCGCAGGCATCGTCCTGACACTGCACATCGCAATTGGTGATGTGCACGTATTGCGTATCGTTAAAATGAAATCCGTCGTTATTTTTATTAACCCGGTTATAAATTCTTATACCATTCAGGTATACCTGTTTGCATTTAAGAATGCGAAAACAATGGTAGGCGCTGTTAGTGAGAAATACATCCCTCACCAGAAAATTGGTGCATTGGTAAAATACAATCAAATGCGGGCGATCAAAATTACCACCAACGCCGCGTTGTCCGGGGCCTGTGTTATCGCCTTTGCCGTTATAAAAGGCCAGTCCGTTGCCATCGATTGAACCTCTTCCCTCGATGATGATATTTTCAGCATTGGCTGCATATACAAAAACAATATTACCGTTGCTTTGCGGCACGCCTTTTCCGGCAGAATAATCTTCACGGCGTGTGCTGCCCAATAAGCGCCCTTTTGTTGCGAGGTGCAGGGTAACATTCGACTTCAGCTCAACAGTACCGCATATAAAATCACCGGCGGGTACCAGCACGGTTCCGCCATTGTCTTTATTACAGGCATCAATAGCTGTTTGAATAGCTGCAGTATCCAATGTTTTGCCGTCGCCTTTTGCGCCAAAGTCGCGCACGTTATAAACGCGCGCGCCCAAAAGATTGTCGTTTTTATTGTTACCCGAAGCAGGTGATGCATGAGCGCTTATGCCAGGTAGTGCGGCGCCTGCCACTGCCAATGCCGGAATGGTCATGCGTTCGAACCACTGACGGCGCGAGAGGGGGGCGGGTTGTTGCGAATCAGCCTCACCGGTTGCAGAGTGATTGGTAAAGTTTATTGGTTGCATACACAAATTTTAGATAAACACACATTGTGTAATGTAATGAAAATGGCTTTTGAGTAAGCAATATTGGCAACGTTTAACTGGTGATCAATATTAAATGCTCATCCTTTTTTCTTTCATGACACAACAATGATGTCGCCATTTTGCTTCACCACCCGACTCCGTTGCTGCGGATAAATTTTTTACATATCCGAGGTTGATGAGCTACACAACAATTGTTCTGATTATGTAGTGTGCGGCAGGTGTTGTGTAACTGGTGCGGTGGCATCAATAACCGGCAAAACACCGGGTTATAATACTGTTCCTGCTTTCTGTTTAGCAGGAGCGGCCAGATATACAACAAAAGCCACCTGTTGCGCAGGATGCCTTGATGGACATTGGGGGGACGAGTAGTTTTGACCCCGGTTAACATCATTCATCCGATTTCCTTGTATTGATTAACCTGATTACGTGATTTCATATTTCAAATGATTTATCCGATTTCCTTGATGTGATTAACCTGATTTTCCGGATTCACATTATTGATTGAAACAAAGAATTAGTAAACAAAACCCCATGACACGCCTGAATTGTACACCCCTAACCTTAATTTATGTATTAATTTTCCTGTTTACTGCAACGAATGCCATTGCACAGCAAGGTGTAAGTATTAATACAACAGGCGCTACGCCTCATGCGTCGGCCATGCTGGATGTAAGTTCTACTTCAAAAGGAGTTTTGGTTCCCCGCATGACCAATACACAGGTAACGGCCATCAGCAATCCTGCCACAGGATTATTGATATATCAAACAGATGTCGACAGCGGGTTTTATTATTACACCGGCGCGCGGTGGGTGCAGTTATCGGCAGTAGATACCACTGCCAAAGGCGCCTGGGTACTGGGAGGTAATGCCAACACCAATGCTGCCAAACAATTTATTGGCACAACAGACAATAATCCACTGCTATTTCGTGTGAACAATTTGTGGGCTGGTAAAATAGATCCCGCTGGTTTGGGTAATACGAGTTTGGGCGTGTATTCGGGCATTGCCAACACCACAGGTATCGAAAACGTAGCAATGGGTAACTGGTCGCTGGGCCGAAATAAAGATGGTTCCCGCAATATTGCCATCGGCTTGTCGGCTTTGTACACGCCTGTTACTTCGTATGATAATGTGGCAGTGGGCTTCGATGGTATTTTTTCGAATACTACCGGCCGCGAAAATACTGCAACGGGCAGCATGGTAATGTATAACAATACTACAGGCAGTAGTAATGTGGCTACAGGATATTATGCTTTGTACAACAATACTGCAGGCTTTAGTAATGTAGCTATTGGCTCCCAGGCTTTATACAGCAATCAAATCAACTATAATAATGTAGCGGTGGGCGATTCTGCGCTGTACAACAACCAGCAGAACTTCAATATAGCCATTGGGTCGAAAGCTATGTACATGAATACCAGCGGATTCAATAATACCTCTATGGGTTATAAATCATTGTATGCCAACACCACCGGCTATGAAAATACAGCGAATGGATTTAGGGCGCTAACGTACAATACTACCGGTAATGATAATACGGCTATTGGCAATAGTTCATTGTATAATAATTCCACGGGTAATTATAATACCGCCGCTGGTTACTCTTCCCTTGCCGGAAATACCGACGGAGGCAGTAATGCCGCCCTGGGTGCATATGCACTTTGGAATAATACTACAGGCTCACAAAATTGCGGCCTGGGATATGGTACATTGGAATCGAATACTACGGGAATCAGCAATGTGGCTGTTGGCATGTATGCGCTATCGCAAAATACAACAGCAAACAACAATACGGCTGTTGGGTTTGGTGCTCTAAACAGTTCTGTTACAGGAGTTGAACTGGCCGCTTTTGGTTATAATAGTCTGGCGAGCAATACCGGCAACTATAATTCGGCCTTTGGTTACCTGGCATTATACGCTAACACCACCGGCTACTCTAACTTTGCCGCAGGCGATAAAGCGCTCGATAATAATACTACAGGTTTTATTAATACCGGTGTGGGCAATAATGCAATCGGCAGCAACACCACCGGTTCGCAAAACACTGCTTTAGGCGCCGATGCCTTATCGACCAACACTACCGGCACCAATAATACCGCCATTGGCTTCAGCGCCGATGTAAGCAGCAGCGCATTAACCAATGCAACCGCTATTGGCTATAATGCAACGGTAAACGCCAGTAACAAAGTGGTAATCGGTAATTCGTCGGTTACTTCTATTGGCGGCTATGCCGGCTGGAGCAACTTCAGCGATGGCCGGTTTAAACGGAATATACAGGAAAATGTGCCGGGCCTTGCATTTATCAATAAACTTAAACCGGTTACGTATACACTTGATGTTGATGCCATCAATACCTTCAATGCGCGTGGCGCGCGAAAAGCCATTGGCACTGCTAACAGCAGCATGGTATATACCGGTTTTCTGGCGCAGGATGTTGAAAAAGCAGCCAATGAACTGAACTATCACTTCAGCGGGGTAGATAAACCCACCGATCCTTCCACACAAACCTACGCATTGCGCTATGGCGATTTTGTAGTGCCGCTCGTAAAAGCTATACAGGAACAGCAGGCCATTATTGAAACATTACAAAAAGAAGTAGAGGCGCTGAAGCAAAAAATAAAATAAAGCATCATATTATCAAATACTCATTAAACAAACTTTTTTCATGGGAACCCTTAAAGTGTTAATTGGATTTTTATTGTTGTTCGCGGTGTTATGCGGATGTAAAAAATCATCGAATGGCGATAGCCCTGCATACAAAAATAAAATAGCATTTCTATATAAAAGAAGCAATACAGAAGGAGTTGCCTATCAAACCCTGTTGCAGGCCAATAACTGTAGTGTTACTTTGTTCGATAGTGCGCAGGTGGGCAGCACCGATTTTACGAAATTCGATTTATTGGTTGTTGGAAGCAATGCTGCTACCAATGCTGATCAGTTTACCGGCGTAATGATGAACGCCATAAAAAGTGCGGGCAAGCCAATTTTATTGATAGGCGAAGGTGGCGCTCACCTCGCTGAAAATTTAAACCTTGGAGTAAACTGGGGAAGCTGCGCCGGTTTTTCATCAACAGGTTTTGTTGTGCTCGACACAAGCAGTAATGTTTATAAAAGCCCTAAGAAAATTGCTATTCCGGCCAATATGCAATTGTCGCTCTATAACCAGTCTGCTACAGTTGAGGCATTTTATAAATCACCTTACGTAGGTTATCCCAACGTGCAACTCATTGCGCAATCATCGGCCAGTTATAGTGCGTATTATTCCGTAACCTTTGAAAAAAGCAGCTATGGATATTTTGGCTATTATAACGACGTAAGCGCTATGACGCAGGCTGGAAAAGATTTTATGGTGAACCTCACTTATTATGTAGGCAACCTCGCTTTATAATTGTTGCATGATTATCATTTTATTGAAAATAATTTATTATGAATAGAATGTTTTTATTGCCGGCAATTGTTGTAGCCATTACCTCGCTATCGTGCCGTAAAAGCCATAGCTCAGCTACAGCCAGCTGCCGGTTGTCGAATTTACATGTTAGGGGTAGCAACTTTTCAGACGTCTATGCTTTTACCTATAACAGCGAAGGAAAGTTGTTGGTTATACAGTATTCCGACAGTAGCAATAACAGCAATTCGTATACCCGGCAATTTACGTACGGTCAAAATCTGATAGTAGCCGTTACGCTCGGCGGAATCAGTAAATCTACCGACTCGGTGTTCCTGGATAACAATGGTCTGGTATCGGTTATTATAACACATAATTCCGGAAATGCTGTAAATATTAATTCATTTGCACGCGATAGCAAAGGGCAACTAACGCAATCTGGCATGCAAAGCAACGGCGGCAATCCGATTGTAACCACTTATACATATGCCAATGGCGATATCGCAGCAGAGACTTTCGCTAATACACAAATTACCTTCACCTATGATACTCAAAGGAATTTCATGCAGGGCGATATCTGGTACTTGTCGCAATGGGTGCAATACGGAGTGGTATTTGCAAAAAATGCACATCTTATAAAAGGACAGCAGGCTGTTAACGGGGCCCTGATCGTAACCTATACATTTGATACCGACCAAAAAATAACCGGTATAACAACCGTATCGGGCAACACTACAACGACTTATCAATTAAGTTACGAATGCAACTAATACTTGTATGAAAAAAATACTCTTTTACCCGGCACTTATTGTGGCAGGGATGATACTGTATAATAACAGCGCCCTTGGTCAGTTGCAGATAAGCAACGGCGTATACTGGAATCATAGCGGCAGTGTATACACCGTGTTAAGTGATGTTGACCTAATGAACAACGGTAACCTGTTGCACACGGCCGGCACCGTAAAGTTTGCCGGCAGCAGCAACAATTATGTGCAGGGCCTGGTAACGCCTGCTTTCAATATAGTGGAAATAGCCAAGAGCGGAACAGCTACATTGTACCTGCAGCAGAACTGCAGTGTTAATCAGTCGATCACTTTTACTTCGGGCCTTATTGATCTGAATAGTAAGGTGATCACGCTTTCTCCCGCTGCCACGCTGGTAAATGAAAGCGGTAGCAGCCGCATTACCGGTACTTCAGGAGGTTATGTTGCTATTACCACTACCCTGAATGCGCCTATTGGTATTAATCCCGGCAACCTCGGTGCTATTATTACAACAACACAAAATATGGGCAGTACTGTAATAAAACGCGGGCATACTTCGCAACAGAATGCCAATGCCCTGGGCAACAGCATTTACCGGTACTATGATATTACACCCACCAATGATGTGGCTTTAAATGCCACGCTTCGGTTTAATTATTTTGATGAGGAGCTGAATGGTCTTGCCGAAGGCAACCTGATTGTATGGAAAAGCGCCGATAATGTACATTGGGCCAGTCAGGGATTTTCGGGGCGAAATACCACCTCGAATTATGTTGACCGGGATGCTATTACCGATTTTTCGCGGTGGACATTATCTTCTGTAAACAATCCACTGCCGGTTATCTTCACCCTGTTTACTGTACAATGTAAAAACAATACGTCTGCCATTCGGTGGGTTACAGCACAGGAACAAAATACACAGCGGTTTGATGTGGAAAGCAGCGCGGATGGTGTGCATTGGCAGGTGATTGGTACCATTTCCGCAGCCGGCAACAGCAACACAGAACAGCAATATGCTTTCACCGATGCCAACCCGCCCGCCGGTGGTGTAATGTACCGGGTGGCAGAACATGATTTCAATAATCAGGTATACTATACCGGTATTATACGTAACGATTGTGGTGCAACAGACAGCTACCGCGTTTGGCCTAATCCCTTTACCCGGTTTGTTTATGTGAATATTTCCGTTTCGCAACCCACTGCTTTTGTGCTGAAAGTGTACGACGATAAAGGCGCCCTGATAGATGTGCTCAACAAAAATCTGCAACCGGGCAGCAATCAGTTGCAGGTGAATCTGGCCAATAAGGCGCATGGTGTATATCATCTCGTGGGCCAATGGAATGGCCAAAACAGAAAAGTGGTTACTGTTATAAAGGCTGAGTAAGATGAAAATAAGCTCTGCAATTGTTACAGTCAGTAGAATATAACAACTGCGGATTGCGCCCGGTTGGGTTCCGGCGCATCTAAGGTTAGTCGGATATTAAATGAAATTTACTTTTTACAAGGGGGTAATCTTTCTTTTGCTTTCTTTTAAAAATGGCAAAAATGCTGTCGGATTGAAATTTACCCCGGATACTAAACTGATTTGCAGGTAACACGCTGTACGATAAAGAATATTGTAGAGATGAATCGTCGGGATCTGCCATTTGTATATTTTTATTGGTGGTATCTGCCGACAAACCAAAGTACACCAAACTGTCGTGCCCGACGGTTATCTGTACATAATCGTCTTCCAGTATCATTTTATTCCATCTTTTACTGTTGTCAGTAATTTGGAGCGTGTCTTTATTTGCCACGAAAAGATTTGTCGTATATACACCATTTATAGTGGCATATCTATCTGCATATGGATCATTCACAGAAGCCAGATCCTCTTTTATAACAGTAAGTGTGGGAATCACTAAAATTATAAAGCTTTTCACAATGATGCGTGTTATACGCATCCATCGTTTTGGCAAAATCAGTGTGGGGATTGAAAGTACCTGTGGCTCGTGCCGGATAATAATATTGTACAAGGTTTTGATATCAGGCCACAGGATAATAAAGGCAATCGCGAGCAGATGGGTACTGAAAAGTTTAACAGGAATGTCATAGCAAAAATTGAGTATTACCACATTCGTCATAGCAATAATGGAAAGCAGGCAACCTGCAGTGATGGTTTTTCTATAAAACAGTAATAACCCGGCAACAGTTTCAACAACCCCCGTAAATATCGCATAGGTTTTGGAATAACCCATAAATGTCCAGAGCAAGCCCATGGGAGATGAGTTGCCATACGTTTCTTCCAGCTTCGTTAAACCGGGATAACTGAACTGGCCATCGAATAATTTTGACAAACCATAGCTGATCAGGTACAAACCAAGATAATAACGGGCGTAGATGATCAGGATGCGATAGCATCGGGTATAGTTCTTTTGATTTTTGGTAAGGGCAAAAATAATGGGGGAGGTCAATATCGCGATTAGCAAAAAGGTGGCTATGCTCACAAATTCAAATGCGGTATCGCCACTACCTGTTGTGTCACTTGTTTGCAGAGAACGGATTTGTAATATATGATGCCCAACCCAAAGTATAATCGCATTGATGATTTTACTGTATACACCTGTGAGGTAGCGAATCCCGGGAATGTGGTCAAATGGAAAGGGAAACATATACAGAAACAGGTAAACGATAAGAAAAAGCGATAGCAGCTTTTTTGAAGCAGGCCATGTTGCCTTGTTTAGGATAGCTTCTTTCATGGAACAGGTTTAATGTAAGGAATAAGGTACAGTGTGTTAGTTATGTTTCAAAGTTACAATCACAGGAACATGATCGCTGTACTGTATCCAGTAATCATAGTCGCCAATTTCAACAGACTGAATCTTGTCTGCCATGTCGGCCGATACAAAACAATAGTCGATATGATAAGGTTTCTCCCTATGCCGGTACATGTAAAGCGTTGGGTGTTGTTCTTTTCCTTGAGTTTGCTTATGATGCAAATGATAAGTACTGTAAATGCCTTTTTCTTCCAAACGCTTTACAACATTTGAATGATTGCCGTCCCGGTGTTTTTTGTCCCAGATTGTATTACTGTTAAAGTCACCTATAAGAATGGTTCGTTTATTGCTCAGGTTATTGTCGTAATGATGAATGGCTTTCCAAACCTGCTCTACGTATTGCCCGTCGGGATCGTTAGGATTGTTTGCCCAGATTGCATACAGCGTAAAATCGTATTGTCCGTTCGTTACTGCTAATGGAATAATTGTTTTAAGGTCGGGATTATAAATATCAAGCAGCGTAAATCTGAAATCGCTGTATGAAAAAACGCCAAGCCCTTTATTATAATTTGCTCCAAACCAAAGGGTGTCGGTTGGTTTTGAAGTGTTGGAATTGAATTTTAATTTTTCCGGATGTTCGCATTCCGGAACGATTAAAATGTCGGGCTTTTGTGTCAGAATGAAATCTGCTTTTCTTCTGAAAGCCATATTGCAATTCCAGGTTATGATTTTCATGATTGCAGGTGTCTTCTTCGAATATAATAAAAAGTGCAATAATTCATGCGACCTTAATTCCCCTCTTTTAAGATATTCATGAGCTGTGAAGTCCCAAACCTGGCTAATAATTTCTACAATTCATCCAGGAATTGCCACATTTTCTTTTAAAAGTAATGGCACTTCAATTGTGCATTTTGCAATCTGCACATCCGATTTTACAATCATTTGAATATCTGAATATGAAAAATATAAATGCCTGGGAAGAAAAAGCGAAACTGATTCGCAAATGGTGTCTTGCTTCAACAACTGCGGCAGGGTCTGGCCATCCTACATCCTGTTTATCGGCAGCAGATATCACTGCCGTTCTATTTGATAAATATTTTACTTATGATATTGCTAATCCTTTAAATATATACAACGACAGGTTTGTGCTTTCCAAAGGCCATGCGGCCCCCTTGCTATATACCTTGTTTGGTATGTGTAATGCCTATGATTTAAATGAATTAAAAACATTAAGGCAATTCAACAGTCGATTTGAAGGACATCCTGTACCAAAATTCAAATATGCAGAAGCTGCTACGGGATCTCTTGGACAAGGACTTTCAGTAGGGGCGGGGTTGGCATTGGTGGCTAAAAGAGAAAAGCTGCCCTATACAACCTACGTGTTGTGCGGTGATGGAGAGCTGGCAGAAGGTCAGATATGGGAGGCCGCCAACTTTGCTTCTTATCACCGGTTGGGTAATTTAATTGCTATTTTAGATATCAACCGGCTGGCGCAAAGCGGTGAAACCATGTTCGGTCACCATATAGATGAATATGAACGCCGGTTCCGTGCTTTTAATTTCAGGGTATTTACAATTGATGGTCATAACTACCAGGAAATAGACCAGGCTTTTGAACAGGCACATAACAATGCAGAACAACAACCGGTAGCCATTATTGCCAGGACTTTAAAAGGAAAAGGTATTTCTTTTCTGGAAAATAAAGATGGATGGCATGGTAAGCCGTTAAAAGAAGAAGATTTGAAAAAAGCGCTGGATGAATTGGGAACTATTAATGACAGCGTACGTTTTGATCTGCGGAAACCAGCGCAAACCAGTATAGCTAATTCATCACAAATGAATACGGCTGTAAAACTGAATTTTGATAACAACAAAACTTATGCGACCCGGGAAGTTTTTGGACAGGCATTGGCGCAGATTACTCAAAATACACCGGGCATGTATGTGCTGGACGCTGATGTGAAGAACTCTACCTTTACCGAAGACGTTTTAAAAGCTACCCCTGAACGCTTTGTAGAATGTTTTATAGCAGAACAGAACATGATATCTGTAGGCGCCGGTTTATCAAGACTTGGTAAAGTACCGGTTATAGCTACTTTCGGCGCTTTTTTTATGAGAGCTGCCGACCAGATAAGGATGGCAAGGGTTTCTGAAGCTAATATAAAATTTGTAGGATCGCATGTAGGCGTTTCTATTGGAGAAGATGGCCCGTCGCAGATGGCATTGGAAGACATTGCTTTATTCGGAACCCTGCCCGATACTGTTATATTGCAGCCCTGCGATGCCGTTGCTACCGCTAACCTGGTGTCGCGTATGGTTGAACATACCGGCTTTGTTTATATGCGCACACTTCGGCCGAAAACAAAATTATTATATAAATCCGGCGAAGAATTTATTATTGGTGGTTCTAAAATAATCCGCCAATCAAACGATGACATGCTTACCGTTGCGGCTACCGGCATTACGGTGTTTGAAGCCTTGCAGGCTGCTGACATGTTGAAGCAGGAAAATATAAACATCCGGGTAGTAGATTGTTATTCGATACATCCTGTTGATAAGCAAACTTTATTGACATGCTTAAACGCCACCCGGCTCAAATGCCTAATTACAGTAGAAGATCACTTTGAGCATGGTGGGTTGGGCGATTTTATCGCTTCAGCTATTTCCGCCGAAGGAGTGTATGTAGAAAAGATGGCTGTAACAAAGATATCTCAATCGGGCAAACAACAGGAATTATTGCATGATGCCGGTATTGATGCCGCAGCTATTGCGGGCAGTGTAAAAAAGATGGTAAAATCAAACTACAGAGCAAGTGCGCCGGCGCTTCATTAGTTGTATGTACCCATACACCATTTTTTACATAAAAGCAGATGCGGGAATTTGTTGTATAAATCAGCCTCGCTATACAGATTGCACGCTGGCGTGAGGGCTGTGGTTGCTCTTAATTCAACAATCTATACTCATTGGGTGTGTAACCCGTTAATTTCTTAAAAGCCCTTGTAAAATGTTGCGGATATTTAAATCCTAATTCGAAGGCAACTTCGCTCACCAGCTTGTTAGAGTCCAATATTTTTTCCCGGGCGATGTTCATCACTTTCAATTGGATATATTCCAAAGCCGTTTTTCCCGTTTCTTTTGAATAAAAAAATTCAAATATGGGTATCGACTTAAACAAAACAAAAGTCCGCACTTTAGGGACTGGCAATTACAGCTTCATTGTTTCTGCATTGGGGTTGGGCTGTATGGGAATGAACTATCACAGGGGGCCTGTTCCGGATAGAAAGATAATGATCAACTTACTTCACCAGGCGGTGGATATGGGTATTACCCTGTTTGATACAGCTGAAGTGTATGGGCCTTACATCAACGAGGAATTGGCAGGCGAAGGGCTTGGGGTGTTTAAAAATAAAATAGCTGTTACCACTAAGTTTGGCTTTGACATCAGGGATGGAAAAACGGTTGGGTTAAACAGCCGGCCGGAGCAAATTCGCAAAGCAGCTGAGCAATCTCTTAAACGGTTAAGAAGAGATATTATTGATTTATTTTATCAGCATCGTATGGACCCAAATGTGCCTATTGAAGATGTTGCGGGCACTGTAAAGGATCTTATCAGGGAAGGCAAAGTGAAACACTTCGGGCTGTGTGAAGTAAATGCCACAACCATCCGTAAGGCTCATGCTGTGCAACCGGTAACGGCAGTTCAGAGCGAATATTCATTAATGTGGAGAGAGCCTGAGGAAAAAATTTTTCCGACGTTGGAAGAATTGAAGATTGGTTTTGTACCATATAGTCCGCTGGGCCGTGCTTATCTGACCGGTATACTGAATGAACAAACAAAGTTTTTGGCAGGTAATGATAATCGTGTTGGGTTTCCCCGTTTTGAACCCGAAGCCTTAAAAGCAAACAGAGGTTTAGTGGATGCACTAATAGATTTTGGTCATTTGCGAGGTTTGACGCCTGCGCAGGTTGCATTAGCCTGGCTGCTTGCCAAAGAAGAATGGATCGTTCCTATTCCGGGTACCACCAAACTTGCTCATTTACATGAAAACATGGCAGCGGCAGATGTAGTAATTACAGCCGATGAATGGAAGGGACTTGAAGATACCATTTCAAAAATCAAAATAGTTGGCGACCGTTATCCTGCCGATCAACAAAAGCAGGTTGTGAATTAAGAGGGTAACAACATGGATACAATCAAAAAATCAATACCACCACTACTATTTATCGGTGTCGTAGTATTGATGCCAGCTTGTAGTAACAATAAAAATCAGGAAAAAATAACTGTAATGAAATTTCATCATTAATTCAACGAATATGAATGGCATCTGCGGGTATCAAAAAAGACCTCCCAAATTAGTAGTCACTCTTTTTATTACAATGCTTATGCTTTTAATATTTGATGCAGTTTCTGCACAGCAAAATGATTGGGTAATTCGTTTGGCAAAAATTGAAATAAACTCCGCTTATTTAGAACAATACAAAGCAGCCATTGAAGAACACACCAAAGCTGCCATAAAATCAGAGCCTGGCGTGCTTACATTGTATGCTATGTATGAAAAAAAGCATCCCAATCGTGTAACAATATTGGAAATATATGCTAATAAGGAAGCCTATCAGTTGCATTTGAAAACGCCTCATTTTATAAAGTATAAAACCAGTACACTCAGGATGGTGAAGTCGCTTGAATTGATTGATGTTGATCCCATTGCATTCGGGGCAAAGCCTGATTTATGGAAATAAAAGGATCATGTTATTGAATTTGGGGGGAATGACCGCACTAAATAAATTGTGTTTTATATACGTCATTGGTGAATGACTCTACTTTTTAGAAAATGCGCTTTAAGTATTCTGTATCGTGGGCGCATCCATGGAGTTGGCGGCGTTCAACCAGGGAGTTACATAACTATATCTATGGAATTGAAGCGGCGTATGTACTGTGCATGTACGAAGCAGGTGCCGGCTGTCCATGGCGCTGGCAAAGAGTGAATATGGTGCTGTTACAAAATTGATCAATGTCAATATTAGCTGGTATACTTATTGTGCTGGTCCTTAATCGATAACTTAAATATATGGCC
>NZ_JCAPSW010000020.1:0-137303 GCF_059587045.1 Niastella sp. sgz303648
TGTACAAAAGATCAATCTTCCGGTTCATCTTCACCATACATTAAAGATTTGGGTTGAAAAGTTAATAAGTTGACAGGTTGACAAGTTCGATAGTGTGGTGTGTAATAAAAAAGGCCGTCTCTTATTTTTGAAAGACGGCCTCTTTAATTTATGTATTTTGAGATTTTGTCCTCGTATCAGTTCCATGCTATGCTAAGGTTTTTGAACTCAGCATTTTTGTTTTCGAAATTAAAAGCGTCTGTGCCGGGGATGTGATATTCTACCGGATAATTAAATAAACTGAGCGCTTTTACTTCGGGTTGAACACCTTTAAAAACATACCTGCATTTTAAAGGAATATTTTTGCGAAGATCGGTAAAAGCAAAAGTGGTGGCATCTTTTAAACCAATATATGCTTTGTCTACCTGGTATTCCACACCGTTAATGTCTACTATCGACTTTACTTTAGCGGCAAACGCTTCAATATTTCTTCTTGTATTTTTTACAACGATTTCAATGGTTACCAACTGACTTTTTTTATTACCTTCTATCTTAATGATAGAAAAGTTCAGGTCTCCGTTTCGAACTTCGATAACCGGGTTATTTAAGAGAAGTGCTCTTTTCAGATATTCATTTTCTTTTCGTAACTCTTCGCAGGTTTGTTGAGCTGAAAGTTGAACAGAGGATAATACGATTGCTAAAAGATAAATAGTTTTTTTCATAACGTACTGGGATTAATAGGGTAATACACAAGGTTGACAAAAGCTATGCCAAAATATAATCACTTTTGTCGGAGAAGAGTTTTGTAATACATGATAACTATTAGTTGGTAAGTTCCGGAGGTGTTAAAAGAAAAATCTGATCTGTGAGCGATCAGATTTTTCTTAACTTAAAAGACACAGAGGACTACGCGATAATTGGACGGTATTCAAAATTGACTTTACCTAATTTACAAATAAAATTGTAGCCTGGAACAGAAACTGATTTATATCAGAAGTATAGTGCATCAATATTGATAGCTATCAACTTTGCTGCGGGAATTATGGTTGCCATGTTTTTTCCAAAAATTTATTAATATATTCGTTATAGTTAGATTCAAACAGTTATAATCATTCGGGTTATTAAAGTTTACTAATGAGCGCTGATTATTTTTTCAGCATAGTATAAAGCATCCTCAATTTTATAATAAATGTAATTCTCATCGATTTTTTGGGTCAGGTTATATTTTTTAAATTGATCTTTAAGATTCTCATCTACATCTGATAAAAAAATCATTATCTTTTTACCGGAAAGCCGTTTAATCACTTCATCGAATATTCGAACATCATCAGCGTTAATCAGCAGGATTTGTTTAAACCGGATAATCAGTATTTCCGGATGAATAGACATCATTTGTAATACATCAACATATTTATATAGAATTTCCATGGTAGCGGAATTACTAAGCTCGAATACTTCGACTTTTTTGGGAACAGATATTTCATTACTTCTAAAAATTCTATAGCCATTGATATGTTCCGGATTGGGGTAACGGATGGTTCTTCGAACAAGTAGTATTAATGCACACATAGCACCAATTGCTAAAGCCGTGCGCAGATCAATAAAAGCAAAAGGAAAAGCTATAAATATACTGATGAGAATATCTTTGCTTATTCCCTTTCTTTTTTCTTTAATATGGTTTTTATTATTGTTCACTTTCTTTTTCTGATAAGTTCAAGTACGCCATTAATAAAGGTCAACGGGTGCACGGGGTTGCCCGGCACATACAAATCAATTTTATATTTATCCGGGAAGCCGCGGTTTAGGGCAGGACTACCGGCAAAAATTCCTCCGCTGATGGCATCCGTTCCGGCAAGGATGATAATTTTGGGATCAGGTGTGGCATCATAACATATCTGTAGTGGTTCAGCCATATTTTCATTAATAGGGCCGGTGATCACAATGCCATCAGCATGTCTTGGCGATGCCACAAACTCAATTCCAAAACGACCCATATCAAAATTTACATTGCCACAGGCATTCAATTCCAATTCACAACTATTATCCCCCGCAGCAGATACCTGTCTTAACTTTAATGATCCGCTGAAATAATCGGCTATTTCCTGTCTTATTAAATCAGGATTGAGGGTAATTGGTTTATCTTCCTCTTCTTTTACCAACAATACATCCCGGTAGTTAGTAGCCATTTTGTAATCCTTTGTGAAGATTATTTTATCCGGATGGGCAAAAGCACACTCACCGCAAAAAATACATTTGCCCAAATCTATACAAACCGGGTTGGCACTAATGGCGCCTGTAGGACATAATTCAACTAATGCATCCTCGTCAACTTTTATATTGCTGATCACCGGGCGGCCACGAAAAATACCCGGCACTTCAACCTGCGTTATATCCGGAATGTATTGCTTGCCCTGGTGAATGAGTATTTTAATATTTCCCAGCATAGGTTTAATTATAAATCGTGTCCACAATAACTTAAATCGAAACTTTTATTGCATATCGGAAAATCGGAAATCTCATTGTTCCTCACTGCCAGCGCCAACGCCAGCCAGTTGTGCAGAGAGGGGTCTTTTATCTTATAATGCAACAAATCGCCTTGTTCATTAGTAACAGCACAATGACAAATTTCTCCCCGCCATCCCTCTATAAGTGAAATAGTAAATAAACCAGGCGCAGGCTTTTGCAAATCAGAATTGATGGTAAGTGGTTCCGGAATATTTTGCAACCATCGACGTATATAACCGATGGATTGCAGAATTTCTTCTTTGCGAATTTGTGTGCGGGAATATACATCACCATGATGTTTAATAACCGGTTCATGGTTTAGATGTTTAAATAAACCGGTAGGATGTGAACTACGAATATCACGTACAATGCCCGACGTTCGGGCTGCCATACCCACTGTTCCTATAGATTCAGCCTGTGCAGGTGTTACCACCCCCGTCTTTTCAAGCCTGGCAAGTACTGTAGGGAGGCTTTTCATTTCTTTATACATCTCCCGAAAATCAATTTCATAAGCATTTAAGACAGTAATTAGTCTCCGTGTAAGTTCCTTGGTAAAAGGGAAATTATTTTTTCCAGCTCTTATTAATCCTTTCGATAACCGGTTCCCACACCATTCCTGCATAAAATTAATAACGGGTGTGCGTAACCTGCCAAAAACAGCACTACCCAACTGGTAAGCTATATCTGTACAAATGGCACTCAGGCCGCCGGTGTGAATGGCCAGTCGTTCCAGCTCTAACGCCAGGGTTCTGACAAATAGTAAATCATAAGAAGGAGTAAACCCATTTAAACTTTCCCAAACATTTATAAATGCAGTGGTATGTGCAACTACAGTATCGCCAGCTATGGATTCAGCCAATACGGTGCGTTGCAGTAATTTTTTCTTATTTAAAAACAGTGTTTCAATGCCCCGGTGCTGGTAGCCCAATTGAATTTCCAGGTGCAGTATTTGTTCCCCATTACAAATAAACCGAAAATGCCCCGGCTCAATCACGCCTGCATGAATGGGGCCTACGCCTACTTCATGCAATTCTTCGCTATGTATCTGGTAAAAAGGATAATTTTCAATCCGGCTTTCGGGGTTGTTCCTGTTAAACGAATATCGCACCGGTTTTAACCAGGGATGATCGGTGTATTGAATACTATAATTTTCGTGTAGTTCTCTTTCGAAAATATGAAAGCAAAGGTGGCGGGCCGTGAACGATGGCAATAGCTGCAGATGATCTTTTTCCATTTCTGCAGAAGAAACATAAACAGTGTGTTCCGTGTCATTAGCAATACAGCAAATAAGTTTTATCCTGTTGTCGATAAAAAAACCATAGTAATTGACACAATGGCACTCCCTTTTTTGTACCAGTTTTGTATTCAGTTCCAGAAAATTGTCATACTCCAAAACCGGGATTTTTTGCAATGGAATGGTTTGATTATTTACTATCGTTGAATAATTGGTCATGTTATTTTGGTAAGTGCTGAATAGCATTATTAATAAGGTTTACAAATACCTGTGGTGGATTTAAGCCCAGATAAACGACTAATGCCAGGAAAATATACTGACTTAAAGATTCAACCGGGCTAATCTTTTCCACAGTTGCTTCATTAAACCCAACCGGCTTTATAAAGAGCATTTTAAAAATATTTTTTCCAAATGACCAGATGATCATCGTTAACAATAACAATACAATGGCAAGCAACCATAGGTGGTTACTTTCAAACAGTGAGCGGAATATCAGGAACTCACTTACAAACATGCCCGATGGCGGCATGGCTGTTACAATAAAAAAGCCAACCAACAATACCATGGCTCCTGCAATATTGTATTTGAAATAATCGCCGGCATCATAAATGCTTTTACTTTTATAAATGCGATACACCTGGCCTATCTGGAAAAACATGGTGGATTTGGCAAAGGAATGCAATACGAGATGCAGGATAGCTGCGTAGTAACCGATGCCACCGGCAGCCAGTCCCAACGCAATCAAACCCATATGCTCAACACTTGAATAGGCAAACATGCGTTTGAAATTCTTCACTTTAAGCATATACACAGTGGCGACAAAAATGGATAAGATGCCGGAAATGAGTAGTATTTTATTAGCCCAGGAAAAAATGGCTGTATGGCTGATAATGCCGTAAAAACGAAAGATGCCCAAAAACCCCACATTCATCAGTACACTACCAAATAAGGCGCCTGCCGGCGAAGGGGCTTTGTCTTTTGCATCAATACCGGCAGTGTACATCGGCACCAGACCCGCTTTGGCAGTAAACCCGGTAAAGATAAACAGGAAGGCCAGTTTTAGCCAAAACACGTTAAATGCTCCGGCATTGATGAGTAATACCTTGTAATTAAGATTTGTAATCCCCACCTGCTGTACCGCCACTGTAAGAAAAAGTATACCGATAAAAACGAGTGTAATGCTGATGGAACAAACAAACACGTATTTCCAGGTACCTTCCAGCGTACGAACATTACGCCGGTGGTAGATCAGGGCTGATGCACTTAGTGTAGTAAGCTCAACAAAAATCCAGGTAATGGCAATATGATTGGATAAATAGGCGGCGCTAAGTGCAGTCAGCAGAACCACCATCGCCGCAAAATAAATACCCCGTTCACGGGGAATATCCTTGTCTGTAGCAAAATAAATATAACTATGCCAGAAAACCGGCACACTGATAATGCTTAATGTAACCAGGAAAATGATAGCTAATGCGTCGGGAGTAAAATAACCCAATTCATCCCTGTTCTGGTGATTGTATTCATAAATTGTCAATCCCCATTGTAACAGGGTAAAAACGGTTATCAATAAATAATTTAAACGCTTATTCCTGTTCAGGAATAGCGCAAGGCTTATAAGTGCTGCACCAATAAGGTAAATTCCGATCATAATTTTAGTCCTTCAGGTTTCTTAACTGATCAACGTCCTGTTCCTTCAGGATATCGCCAATTTTATTTACAAATACACCCAGTATTAATACACTCGCAAAAATGTCGAGCAATATGCCAATATTTACCAGCATAGGCATTTCGGTACCCACAGCCAGCGATAAAACAAACACCCCGTTTTCAATGATCAGGAACCCCATAACGTGGGTGATGATTTTTTTTCTTGATATAATAAAGTAAAGACCAGTGAACAAAGCAGATAAGGCAGTAACGAAAAATATTTTCCTTATTTGTGGGTCACCAATGGTATTGGATAAAAGGAAAGAGCCTATTATAATAGTTGTAATGATTACTACGGAAAGAAAATCAGGAAGAAACGGATCTGATTCGCGGGTGATCTTATTTCTTTTAATAACATAATTCAGAAAATAAGGAATCGCAATTGTTTTAAAAACTATCGTTTCCGTTAGCACAAATAAAAGATTCGCCACATTGATTTCAATAAGCTCAATAAAAGCCACCCCAAATAGCAAAACACCCTGCAAGGCCAGTACACCAATATAGGTATTCAACCTTTTGGACAATCCCATGTGCAACAGGCTCATTACAAATGCTATTAATAAAATATTGGTCATCGCTTTGCTTTTTCATTAAACAATTTTGCCGAGCATCAGCAATACACCTAAAAATATGAGCAATGAAACAGACGTCAGTGTAAATATGTATTGCGGATTATGATTCATTCTAAACCTTGCCATAAATGACTCGATGATCCCTATCACTACAGCAATTACTATTTGGGTTGCAATAAAAATGGGTATGGAGAAATATAATTCAGAACCAGGTGTAAGAAAGAAATTGGCAATGAGTGCCCCATACATAGCAAACTTTAGATTAGTAGCATGAAGTATAAGACCCAAATCAAAACCACTGTTATCAAGTATCATCACCTCATGCACCATCGTTAATTCAAGGTGTGTTTTGGGATCATCAATGGGCATGCGGCTATTTTCAATTAAAGCAATGATGATGATTACAAAAGCAGCCAATACACCTACTGCATAGGATATGTAAGTTTTAAAATGAAGCGACCCGAAAATTTCCTGGAAGGAGGTGTAGCCTGTTAATAAAGCAAATGATCCCATAAGAATGAAGAAAGCCGGTTCAGCCAGCAGCGAGTACAATGCTTCGCGGCTGGCACCCATCCCTTCAAAGCTGCTGCCGGTATCCAGTGCAGCTATAATGTTGAAAAATTTTCCAAGCGCCAGTACGTATGCAAAAAATACAAAATCGCCATTGAATGAAATAAGACCCGGTTGACTGCCGAAAGGAATCATGGCAATGGCCATGAGTACAGAAGCAAAATATACGCTGGGGGCAATCTGAAAAATGAAACTGGTTGTTTCGCTGTAAACCGCCCCTTTCTTCAGCAATCTCCAAACATCTTTCAACGGCTGAAAAATTCCCGGCCCTTTGCGACCGGAAAAAATACTTTTTGTTCGGCCAACAATACCTGTAAAAAATAAACTGGCTGTCACAATTAATAAAAAATTCAGTATCCCCATAAATCTATACCTGTTTAAATAAGTTTATTAAATAAGTAATCGCATCTATTAGCATGGGTATAGTAATTACTATAATGATAAAAGCTACCCCATATAAAATATAAAATTGCTCACTGCCGTTTTGCAGAAAATTGAACCGGCCCAGTAAACTTTTTAAAAGCTTCAACGGCCTGTCGATAAATACAGCCTCCATTTTGTCATACGGATGTGTATTAGAATGAATGGGCTGGGGAAATACATCTTTAATTTCTCCTTCCGATTTGTTCATCATGAGTAATGGTCTTATCAGTTTACGACAGGATCGTACGAACGAATTAGCAGTATATTGAAAGCGGGTTGAGGAAGCTGTATATCCGCAACCCCAGGTGGCAGAGGTGCTAATCTTTCTCATTGCTGTCATCTTTAACTTTAACCAGTACACGATAATGCAAGTAATCAGAAAAGAAACAGAGCTTATACTTACCTTTTGCAGGGTTTCAGCAAAAGGGCCTGATAATACAGGTGCAGTTTGAGAACCCGTGTAAAGAGTTACTACCGGAGTCAAAAACCGGATAAATAGCTGCGGCAACAATCCAATTAAAATAATTATAAAGGCCACCATATACTTAGGAAAAAGGCGCGCAAATTCAGCTTCCTGTATAGGGGCAGGATATGGATGGCGCTGCGTTCCTAAAAAAATAATACCGAAAGCCTTGGTAAAGCAAAGTATGGCCAAACCACCGATGAGTGCAAGACCGAAAAGCGCAGACACCAGCACAATAGCGGATGAAAGTGGATTGTTTACAATGCCATTGAACAAGCCCGAATAAATAAGAAACTCCGAAATAAAACCGTTGAACGGAGGTAGCCCGCAAATGGCCAGGGAAGCAATTAAAAATAAGGTAGCAGTCCGGGGCATTTTTTTGATCAGGCCTCCTAATTGTTCAATGTCCATAGTATGGGTTGCTTGATGTACCGTTCCGGCAGCGTAAAATAAAAGTGATTTAAAAAGGGAATGATTGAGGGTGTGTAACAAGGCGCCTGCAAAGCCGGCAAAAGAAAGATAGGGGTTGTTCAGGCCTAAGCCCAGGCAACCCAATCCGATACCAATACCGATGATGCCGATATTTTCAATACTGTGATAAGCCAGGAGTTTTTTTACATTAT
The DNA here is from genome assembly GCF_059587045.1 of Niastella sp. sgz303648. Taxonomy (NCBI): domain Bacteria; kingdom Pseudomonadati; phylum Bacteroidota; class Chitinophagia; order Chitinophagales; family Chitinophagaceae; genus Niastella; species Niastella sp. sgz303648. The sequence goes on from NZ_JCAPSW010000020.1 coordinate 8,077, forward strand.
GCTGTATAATGGCCAGCATTACACCATATACACCCGATATTACAGAAACTATCAAAATGGTATAACCCGCCAGCAGGTAATTTAATTTTGTTAGTAATATCATGCGCAAAATGCCAAAAATGCCGAGCTTGATAAGCACGCCCGACATTACCCCCGATACATGCGACGGCGCAGCCGGGTGCGCATGAGGCAGCCATGTATGAAACGGAACAAACCCCGCTTTAATGGCAAAACCAATAAATAAAAACAGGAAAAGCAGGAAGCTGAGTGCCGGATGAGCATGTGTGGTGTAATTAACAATGGTATTGAAATCATACGAGCCTGTATGCGAGCTGACCCAAATGAAAGCCAATGTTAGAAATGTGATGGAAATATGGGCCTGGATAAAATAATTGATACCCGCTTTAAGAACATCAATTTTTCCATGTTCAAATATGATCATTAAAAAAGCCGATAGGGTCATTATTTCCCAAACACACAAAAAGGCAAGCATGTGTTGAACGCAATAAATAGCAATCATGGCAAAATGGTTCAGCACATAACTGATATAATGGAGGGTTATATCGGCAGATCTTTTTTCATAGGCTTTCATATAACGCCTGCCATATAGAATACCCGTAAGCATGGTAAAATTCATCAGGAGAATAAACCATCCCGAAAGGGCATCGGCACGAATAACAATTTCCCCAAAAACAGTTCCACCATAAAACTTCTCTTCAAATAACCTGCCTTGCAAAGTTTGTATGGCTATCCATGAACTAAGCCCGCTATTAAGTATTACCCCCAGCAGCGCAATATCTCCTTTTTTTCTTTCCTTTACCCATACGATCAGAAAAGAAAAAATAATAACAATGGCAATGATGGCAATACCCGGTATCACATTTATAGTAAATTTAAAAAGGTGGCAGCAATGAGTGCTATAATAAAAAAGAGACCATAGAGTACATACATTTGTGTTTGACCGCTTTGAATAAAAGTAAAGTAATTCATAAAGCCCATCAGCCGCTTATTCAGCCTGTCAATAATCCGTGTTCCAAAAAATTCGCTATAGTGTGATTGATAACTACGGGCAGATGGAAAAATGACGGCGCCTTCTATTTCATGATATTTCTTATTTTCAGCAGTGAAATAACTGAACAGTTTTGCCAAACTTTTGGTAAACGACTTGCCGGTATATTGCATCCGGGTGTTTGGCGCCACATACCCACATCCCCATGTAGGTAAAAAAGCCCGGGACTTCTTTTTCGAAATGCTTACCCGTATAAAATAGATAACGGCAATCAATCCGGGGAGTATCGCGGAAACTCTTCCTGTCATTATCAACACCGGAGAAAGCATATTAGCGCCATTGTCGGGTTTATACAAGGTATCAAATAATTTGATCACAGGAACAACAGCATGCAATACTGCATTTGGAAAAATACCAATCAGTAGCATCCCGGTCAAAATGATAAACAGTGGTATTTGCATAATCATTGAAACTTCTTTTGGCTGGTGGGCAAGTGGCGTGCGGGGCATGCCCAGGAAAATAGTACCAAATGATTTGGTAAACGTAAGCATGGAAATACCACCCGCCATAGCCAAAGCCGCAATGTTTAGTATCATCAGCAAATTGAATTGAACATTGCTGGTCTTTATCCCTTCTATCAATCCGCTGTAAATAAGAAATTCAGAAACAAAACCATTGAATGGAGGGAGTGCACTGATAGCCAGTGAACCGCATAAGAAGAAAAAAGCAGTTGAAGGCATTTTTTTAATTAATCCACCCAGGTGTTCCATATTGCGGGTATGTGTTTGCTGATAAATGTTACCAGCTGTAAAAAACAAGAGCGATTTATACAGGGAATGATTAAGCGTATGCAATAGCGCAGCGGCAAAACCAATGAAAAATATAAATGAATTACCGGTTGCTTTGCCGATTAAACCGATACCTGTTCCCATGCCTATAATGCCAATATTTTCAACAGTACAGTAGGCTAACATACGTTTAAAATCGCGGTGAACGGCAGCATTCAGAATACCATAAAATGCGGTAAGCACAGATAGAATAAGAACGCCTTCGCCTATTTGCAGGAAACCGGAATGGAGATACGTTATCATGCGGAGTATTCCATATATACCCAGCTTAACAATTACTCCCGACATTACACCCGAAACATGTGATGGCGCTGCCGGATGCGCATGTGGCAGCCATGTATGCAGCGGTATAAACCCTGCTTTGATGCCAAAGCCAATAAAAAAAATGAGGAAAAGCCAAAGGTCAGCATTATGGCTGAAGAATTTGCCGGTAGCCGAAAAATCAAACGACCCTTCAGCCAGATACACCCAAATAAAGCCAATGGTTAACAGGGCTACCCCAATATGCATCTGTATCAGGTAATTCACACCTGCCTTCAAGGTATCAGGTTTTGCATGTTCAAATATCACCAGCAAAAGAGATGAGATAGACATGATCTCCCAGGCAACGAGGAAGGCCAATCCGTGCTGCAACATACAAACCCAAAGCATAGACGATTGGAAGATAACAAATAATATCCAGTGCAATGAGGTATTGTTTTTTTGTGCTTCATATGGCTTCATATACCCGATACCATACAAAGCGCCGTTAATACAGGTGAAGTTTATTATGAGCATAAACCAGGCTGCAAGCGGGTCAATACGAAAGGGGATATTTTCAAATGGAAAGCCTAAAAAAAAACTATGTTCAATAATAGTATTTCCAAACAAGGTATGAATAGCAGGAATAGATGTAAATATTGCATTTATTAATACCAGCAGAAAACCCGCTATTGATTTTTTCCCTGCAGGCAAAAAAGGTATAAGAGCAAGGCTTACAAAAATGGATGCTACTGAACTAATTATCAAATCAAATTCTTTCATTAATTATAAACGATATTAACTTATTATATTAATGGAGGTGCTCTTTTTGCATGGAGCGTTTAACCTGGTTAAATTTTATCCTTGCCATATTGATGTTACTCCATTGTTGAGCATTATAATCTACCGGCCGGAACGCATTTATATGCTGTAACATTTTATCAATAAACCGGGCAATGATATGGCCGTTTACTTTATGTTCTTCCAGGCTTTTCATTGCAACATCAATAAAACGTTTAACTTCATCCTGTGACCCGGCAAACAAAATTTTATTAATGAGTTCACATCGGTATTCATCTATAGTTAATGTCATAATAAAGCAATTTGGTTGGGTTTAGTTATATGATTTGTTCACTACAGGATCATATCCTTTACTCTCAGGAATTCAACGTGCTTTCATTGGGGGGCAAATACGAAAAAGCGTTTCGCCATTTAACAGCTTTTTCAAAGAAGTTTGGAGGGCTGCGTCGGTTATCATAGGGGTTTGTTGTTTCTGGCGGCAGCCCATCCAAACAATCATGGCAGAAATTAGGGTCAGGACTTTAAGGGGTCAGGATTAGTGATAAAGGGATCATTTTTTCATCCAAAATTTTAATAAGTTGTTTAATTGTGTTTCGATTAACTGATAACCTGGTGGTATTTCATCGTCCCAGCTACAGTAAGTTACGATACGTGTACCGACCGGCATATCTTCTAATTGTTTATACAGGTAGTGGCTATAATAATTGTACAGTTCATTTGAATAGGCTATTTTATTATCTATTTTATCCGTTCCATCAAGGTTTTCAAAAAAGGAGTTATAGAAATAAAAATGATCATATAGCTTTAGGTCCAGCTGTGTAAAATTTCGATGAATAAAATATACATTTTGCAATCCGAGTAGTTTCCTTACATTTTCAGCATGATCTACCAGTTCTTTGCGCTGTTCAACCCCGAAAAAAGAAGCCGAGGGCTTGTAATAAGCACCAGCCAAACAAAATTTTCCGGTACCACTTCCAATATCTAAAATTTTAGCATGCTGCGTATTTACAAGAAATTTTACCGCCCGGTTAACAACTAATAATGGTGACCAATGTATTTTATCCAGTTGCTGAATAGCTAAAGGGAATAATTGGCAAAAATGCGACTCCTCTGAAAAATAATTATCGGAATAGTATGAAGTTGGGACAAAGGACATGTCTAAAATTTATAATTCACATTTTCTTAAGTGAAAGTTTATATTCCTCAGGTAACTGTAAGCCTTTTCTTTCTTTAAGTTGATCAGGTACTATCAATGCAATCCATCCATTATCTTCTGGCTGTTGAAGTAAAATATTTTTTTCGTCGGTTAGCAAAATATCATTGAAGCTAATAATTTTTCCTTCTACCGGCATGTGTACCGGAACCTGGTAATCGTCGTATTGAATACTGGCTATAACTTCGCCTTGATTCGTCAGGTCAGAATTTTCCGTGAATACAATCTGCTGAATTTCCTTAATCCCTGACAACTTAAACGCACAAATGCCAATGTATGCCACAGACCCCTGGAAATCTATCCATTCATGATCATTTGTATAGTATAAGTTTCTGTTTAATGGTTTGGGAGCATCCATCTTATAAAGTTACCCGGAACAGAAACTATATGCAGTAAAACTTATCACAGTAAAAAGTGATTTTTATCAATTTTCAGGCAAACCAGCCAATTTTAAATATTTATTGGGGAAAATAATTCTCATTTCCAGCAAAGGCACAAATTTTAACCTTTTGGTTGGCTCTCTAATATTATTAACCCCGTTCAGAATCAGCGGTTTTTTCAATTTGCCAATTTGCATTGTACCGAACAAAAAATGAAAGCCATATTGCTCGTGACAACCGCATTAAATAATCTCTTTTTTCAGCACACATAGTTAGTATTAATTGTTTTTACCCAGCTCTTCCAGGCAGGGATTCTCAAAAGGACATTAACAAAACCAACCGCAAACTGGTAATTGATATGGATATCTTTAATCTTACCTGTTTCCAACGTGTTTTCAAGATGTTTGACTAATTTTTTGAGGTGAATTTCAATGCTAACATCATCCAAACCATTTTCAAGATGTTTTATGATGTTTTTTATCATAATTCTTTCACAAGCTAAATATCCATTTACGAGTTTAAGATCGTCGATAATCTGCTCTGCTTCCGAAGTAAAATTCATGGGCATTGGATAACTTTAATTTACTCTCCAAAAAATATTTTTACTGCTAAATTTATGCATGCTGAACCAGCGATCATGCCTTCAACCAGAACTTTAATAAAGTACCAACCTTTGATTCTACCTGGAAGTAATCCGGCGGTATTTTATCTTCAAGGCAATGAAAGGTAGCTAGCCTGGTTCCTGCCGGCATCTCTTCCAGCTTTTTATACAGTTGGCGGTGATAATAATTATATAAATGGGGTGAATAAGATATACTATCATCAATTTTATCTGTAGTCATTATATTTTCATAAAAGGAATTAAAGAAATAAAAATGATCGAATTGCTTAAAATCGAGTTCGGTTATATTACCATGTATAAATTGAGCATTTTGTAATCCAAGCACATTCCTGGCTTTTTCGGCATGTTCTACCAGGTCTTTGCGTTGTTCAACCCCAAAAAAGGAAGCATAGGGTTTATAATAAGCGCCAGCCAGACAAAATTTTCCTACGCCACTGCCAATATCCATTACTTTAACACCCGGATGCGGTGCAAGAAATGATGCCACCATTTGGGCAATATTTAATGGAGTCCAATGGCGGCAGGCTAATAATTGAATCGGTTCAGGGTACAGGGCATGTAATTGTGAATCGGTACTAAACCATTGATCTAATGAACAGGTGGAACTTGTTATTGATGACATAGAGTCGGTTCTTAAAATTTCCCTTTGGTAAAAAGTTTGTATTGTTCAGGCTGCATTAATCCTTTTCTCTCATAAGGCCGGGCAAGTCCTATAAAAAGCCACCCATCCCCATATAGGCTACTGTACCCTGAAAGTCAATCCACTCATGATTATTGGTATAATACAGATCTTTTTTTAGAGGTTTACTCATGGCACGAAGTTACCTTATCGCTAAACCGCTTGCCGTAAACCTTATCACCTTAAAAAGTGACTTTTATCAATTTTTAAACGATGCCTTTGAATTGTTATGAGTATAAGTGGGTTCATAAATGTATTCCACACTAATGCATTGATCTTCTTCATTACAATCAATTCGTAGGGATATTCAATGCCTGGAGAAACTGATTTATATCAGTATTATAGTACATCAATATTGATGATCATCAACTTTGCTACGGAATCAATGGTTCCCGGATTGTTTCCCGGGTTTTATTAATATATTCGTTATAGTTAGATTAAAGCAGTCATAATCATTCGGGTTATTAAAGTTTAAATAATCCGGTCGTTACTGGCCGGATTATTTATTTAAAGACCAGTTTAAATACTTTTCCGGTATTGCCCGATGGGCCCTGTGTGGAAGAAGTGGTGATGTATAATTCACCATCATCGTCTTGTCCGAATCCTTTCAGATAGTAGCCTATATCATCGGGATGACTTTTAAGTGAAACTTCTTCATACGGCCAGCTGCCTTCCCAGCCTTGCGGGGTTGCCATAAACAGTTCGCCATTTGCGGTGGAAGGCGTTTGCGAAAAGGTTCCAAAAATATATTTGCCCTGCCATTCAGGAATTTGAGTACCACGATAAACATATCCTCCTATAACGGTAGTTGCTTTACCACCCTGGGGATTTTGCCAGTTGTTGAGTTCTATGACAGGATCATATATTGTTTTTCCCCTGTTATCAAAGGAAGGACATGAAGGTAATTCCTTTGAACTATCGGTTGCATTGAAGCAATGCCTGCCTTCCTTTACATTCCATCCGTAATTGCCGCCTTTTTTTACAGCATCAATTTCTTCCCATAAGGCCTGGCCGGCATCACCTGCTATTAACATATGCTCTCCTTCATTATCAAATGACATGCGATAGGGATTGCGAAAACCAAAAGCATAGATCTCATCTTTACCAGGTTTATTTACAAACGGGTTGTCCTCCGGTATGCCATAAGGATCTCCCGTGTTTACATCAATGCGTAATATTTTACCAAAAAAATTGGCTTCAATGTCCTGCGCATTGCCACCTGCATTAACAGAATACCAATCATCCACATGACCCGGCCCTACATCATTAGCGGCGCCACCGTCGCCTATAGATATATACAGATATCCATCGTGACCAAATGCCAGTGTTCCTCCATTGTGATTGAATTGCGGATCGTCCCATTCAAGAAGCACTTTTTCAGAGTTCGGGTCGGCTCTGAGAACGTCGGGTAAAACGGTGAATTCTGAAACGCGACTGAGATTGTTCCATGAAACGGAACTGGTTGGTCCGCCTGCACGCGGAGGCAATTGATAATAAACATAAAAGCGGCCGTTTACTTTGAAATCGGGGTGCAATGCAAAACCTAATAAACCGCGTTCATCATAATCTGGATTAAGTGTAACGAGTTTGCTGGTTAAATCCAGAAAAGGAACCGGACGCTTATAAAGATCTTTATCAAGTACCCACACTTTTCCGATCTGATCAACTATATAAAGCCGTCGGCTATGGTGTATACCAATAACCTGTACAGGCGATACCAGGTCGTCGGCAACCAGTTCTATATCAATTGCTTTTTTCACATCAGGTGCATTCGTTTTCTGGCAACCTGTTGCTATCAATATGGTTATAAATGCTATTGAACTTAATAAAATGAATGAAGGAATGAAACAGCTGGGAGCGTTTGGCGGGTTGATTCTCATAATCCTTAATTTTAAATAGTTTAATACTACGGATAAACAAAACATAACAATTCCTCAGCGCATTACACTACGTAATTTGCTTAGGCCTGTAAGTATTCCTGTGGGATATTGCTAATTAACCTGAAGGTTTTTTTGTAGGATAACCTCATGGCGAGGCGGGGTAAATCAGTCCTTCAAAAAGTAGATAGCTTCATGTGGTACCTCTGGCAGATAATAAAAAGAAAGGATGATCAGCTGTTGTTTCGGGATAACAGATTCATCAAGCTAATACTAAGTTCGTTCATGTGCCGGTCTTTTCCAAAAAATGATAAATAAAAAATGAGTTTACAAATGCCTGCCGTTAAAATAAAGCTTAATCAAAAATTGATTGATATCATATAATAGGTTCTGTATTTTAATTCTTAATTGTAATCCCTTATCCATCGGCTAAATCAGATATATTTGAATAGTGATTCTCACAACAACGTTTTTGTCTTCGTGTATGAGTTTAGCTTTATCACCCCAACCTTCTATTACATTACCTCTGTTTAACTAAAAAAGGAATTACCAATTATTTATTAAACTGTTCGCATAATGCGATCGTTAAAATTGCAATCCATTAACCTATGGGTTTGCTCATTGCTCTTCATTATAACACCTAAACCCCCCAACAATAATTATGAAATATTTTAAGATTTCTATAGCTGGTATGGCGATTACCTTAGCTATATTCTTTGGTTGTAAACGCGATACCTTGCCTAAAACAGGAAACAATACAACGCAAACCGGTGCCGCTGTATCAAATGGAAGCACATTAAGAAAGGCTGCATTAAATGTACCAACGCTCACCTGCGGAAGCGCTACCGGCGCTTCTATTACAATCAGCGTATGTGCCGGCGCTTCCGGAGCACCTGCCGGCTTTTCTGTTCAGTGGATGTTAAAATCTGATTACGTTGCATACGGCTGGCCTGCAAATTCAGATAATCCTGGCTATGCTACCAGCTTTTGTAAAGCGTCTTTCTCGGGTGTTCCGGGTTGCTCAAATTATAATTTAGGCGCTAATGGATGTATATCTGTAAATATTGGTGAAAACCTGTTCGATAATTGCGGAGCGTCGGCCAGTTGCATCACTCAACTTGATTGTGGTAAGGAGTATGTTTTCCGTTCATTTGCACACAATGATCCTTCGTCAGGTGCTGGAAAAAGCGACTTCTCAGCAACTATAACCTGTTCAACATTACCTTGTGGTGGTGATGGTTGTACCTATACGCAGGGGTACTGGAAAACCCATGGTCCCGAAGGTTGCGCAACCGGTAATAACACGAATGTTTGGCCTGTAGCCAGTTTACAACTTGGCACATCTTCTTATACCGACCTGCAAATATGTAACATTTTAAATACGCCGGCGGGTGGAAATGGCTTAATGGCATTGGCGCACCAGTTAATAGCCGCAAAAATAAATATTGCCCATGGATCAAATGGTGCTGCCATTGCTTCATCAATTGCAGCAGCAGATGCCATGATAGGCGGCCTGGTAATTCCTCCTGTGGGGAGTGGTTATATCGCTCCTTCATCAGCCAGTGCTCTTATAACAGCATTAACGAATTATAACGAAGGCGCTACAGGCCCTGGTCATTGTAATTAAAAAATAAGCACTCCGGTTAACATACTGGTTAATTAGTAAAAATAAAATCCCGCCACGTGGCGGGATTTTATTTTGCACAGAATAAAATAAACTACTTACGCAGTTTGATTTTGCATTATTAATTATGGCGTTCTTTTATTTTTATTAGTTATATCGGCACAAATAAAAAATACTATTGAGCGTTTAAAACGTCAATGGGAGTTGTTACATTTCATCTTTGATATCTGTCAAAATCAATAAGAAAAGATTATAAGAAGTGGTTGTATTGAAATAAAGTTTTATATCTTCGGGTCGGTTATTATTTGTTATCTGTTACAATCAAAAAGTTCTTCTCAATTCGCTCCCCCTGTCAATGTTTGATTTTATATTCTATCCGGCAACCATTCTTCATCCGTATAATTTTCTCCAATCTCCTATTTGAGTCGTGTTAAGCAGAACCGGTAAAAGGAAATCGTTTTAAAAAAAGGCTTGAAACTTACAGATCTAACCAGTTTTAAAAGGTTATCTACTTACTATCATTAAAAAGGAACTGCGACAGCAGGTGCTAATTGGTGTTTATACCTGCTTCTTTTAGTATCTGGTCTGCTTTACACCAGGTTTGTTTCTATTTATTGAATTAACAGCGCGGGCGTGCTTTGCATGGCTGCATGCTGAAGGGTATTTTATTGTTTGTGCCATTTAACTACGTTTTATGGAAAGGGATTCTTTTGCTTTTTGCTTTGATAAAAGTTTTTATGAGTATACAAGCGGCATCAGGCGATTCCTGCGCCCGCAATCCAATATTCTTTCTGCATATCATCTAAGTTTTTTAAAGTCCTTAACCGGCCTCAGGTGGATGATTGACGCACATGTATTATGCATCCACAGGGCGCGGGCGCCTACTGTTCACTGTACTGGCAATATCCTTCATCCTTCAGCCCTAAACTAACTACAACTTTTTTAACCTCAAATATGCGATGTATGGATAATAAAAATCTACCCGGTTGCCAATGTAGTAACTCCACGAAATGGTTATCGGGTGTAACAGGCATTTTCAGGAGCGTCCTGATGCTTATTTTACTCAGCTTTTCTGTAATGCCACTTTTCGCCCAGATTGTGGTAGATGGTAACCCGGGCGACTGGCCTGCGGTATTAAATGCCAATGGTGGTACGGTCAAAACTTTTGTACATGATTCAACCAACTCGAATGATGATCAGTTTACACAAGGCAGCTCGGATGTTGACCTCATTGAAAAATGGCGCTGGAATCGTGGCCAAACCAATGACAAGGGCGACATTGTTAATACCGGTGTAACGCTTATTGGTACAAAGCTGTTTTTCTTCGGGGATCGTACTTCCATAAACGGGAGTGCCCAGATCGGCTTCTGGTTTTTTCTCAATGATGTGACGCAAAAGTCAGACGGTACATTCAATGGCACCCATGCACCAGGCGATCTGCTGATACTGAGTAACTTTACCAATGGGGGTGGAGCCGTGAACATCAGGGTGTTTGTATATAAAGGTGTAGAAAAGGGCAAGGCTGCGTTTGATTCGATACCGGTAAGCAGTCTTGTAGGGGGAGCAGTTGTTAACAATCAACAATACGATGTGCCAAACAATGTAACCGGTTGGACTTATACATCAAAAGGGGGGCCTGCGAACAAGTATGTTACCGGTTCATTTTTTGAAGGATTTGTTGACCTGTCAAAAATACCGGGATCGAATATATGTTTCCAGCAGTACTTAATGGAGACCAGGAATTCCCCGTCGATATCTGCTTCTCAACAGGATCTGGCAGCAGGTACGTTCGATGTACTGCCTAATATTACCCTGAAAGTAGCCCTCAAAACAGGCGTAGATTCAGTTGGTGGAACACCGGGATGTCCAAGACGTTTCAGCATTGATGCGCTTGCAACATCAACTGTCGGCCTGAAAGTAACCGGAGGAGCAACCTCCTATACCTGGGTTCTATCACGTTCAACCGGAACTCCTGGTTCTGAAGTAACATTTACACCAAATGGTGATAGCGCTACATTTACAATTAACAACCTTACAGCTACTGCCTTTACTTATAAGGTCGTAGTAACAGGTTCAAATGCACCGGGGTGCGAAGACAAGGATTCGGTCTGCCTGAGTCCAGGAGGTCAGCCGCCACGGTGTGGAGTAATAGGTCCTGATACGCTATGTCCTAAGCAAACCGGTACCTGGATCTATGATCCGGATAGTAATGGAGTTGCCAACCCGATTCCAACTGGTTTCTCGGCACTATGGAGCCTGGTAAACAATACCAATGGAGCTACCATCAATCCTCCGCTTAACAGTAATACGGTAACAGTTACTGCAAGCACATTATGTAATAATACCGGATTCAGAGTAAAACTCACGCTCACTTCAACCGGAGGCGGTATACCAACCACGGTTACCTGCAGTGATTCGGCTGTGATTGCTGTAAAAGGAGAACTCACGCTTACATGCCCGGCAGATAAAAATCTGGCATGCGGCGCTTCGACCAATCCATCGAATACCGGAACAGCTACAGCACCGGATAATGGTTGCGGCGTTAAGCTCATGTACATTGATACCATCTACAGAACGTGGGTTGCTATAGATGCCTGCGGAAGTAAGAAGACCTGCAGACAGGTTATCAGGGTCGACACCTGCGTAGTAACCAATACGCTTCCGGCAAGGCAGAGCACCGAAACACTTACATCGGGCCCAACTCTTATAAGTGATATTGCTCCGTCGAATCAAACTACAAAGCCCAGGGATATACCTTCATTAACAAGTCCGAATGGTACTTCATTAAACACCGGATTAGGCAAAGATTTGCAGATACAGGCATTCCCCAATCCTTTCAGTAATGAAGTAAACTTCCGCTTTGTTTCACCGGTTGGCGGCCGGGCGATACTCGAAATTTTCAATACACAGGGACAACAGGTAGGAATTGCTTTTGATGGAAAGGTTGATGCCGGTGTTATTAAATACGTACAGTTCAGTACGCGTTTAACCAACCAGGCGCTCATCTATACACTTAGGGTAGGAGGTAAAGTTGTAAGAGGTACAGTTTTGGAGCTTAAGAGATAAAAATGGTGTGTGTTTTTTAAAAACTCAAGGCTGCCTCTTTTCGGGCAGCCTTTTTCTTTTGTACCTTGAACTTTGTGCCTTGTTAATTTAATTCATCAGAAAAAGTTCAGAAGAAACCGTAGTATAAAAGTCGTAGTCAATCCAGATAAATCCACCGTCGGCCCAGTTAGTACCCCATTCGTTCATTGCCTTGAAAGCATGTTTTGAATCGTCGTAACCAACCAGTACCAGTCCGTGGGCCAAAACAGGTGTTCCTAATGAATTCCAGATATAACCCGGGCCCGCATTATAAAAATTATTATCAATCACGGCTGTTGTTGCCAGGGGATGATTGGAAACAATTGTAGACTTGATCGCCGTTATATCGGTAGCGTAAATTAATGAATAGGAAGCTATTTTATAATTGGCTGCTTCGGCATACTGGCTGCTGGTTGGCATCAGGCTGCAACCGTTTTCACTGCTATAAGGCATGGTTTGCCAGGTACAAACGCCTTTGTCGCGCAGTAAATTCATTGCACTACCCATATCTGCTGAACCACAATCGCCCATCTTAATCTGGTTATATATAAATTCAGGACTGAAAATATTGGTTGAATAACTATAACCGGTTGCTTTGGTTCGGTAATACTGTTCAATGGATCTTGCCTGTGCTGCAGCCCAGGCTACGCAGGAACCTTCGCTGCCCTGGTTACCGGGTGTTGGAGCTGTTAACTGGTAACTGGCCGGCAAGGTAGTGGGCGGTAATACCGTTGTAGGTGGTGGTGTAGTTGTTGTAGTGTCTGTTGGCTGAGTAGATGGTCTTTGTTTTCTGGCACTTGTTTGAACTTTCTGATAAAACTCCGAAGACATCACAACCGGAAGCTTAGCCAGTAGGGCGGGATCAACGGGAGCAACGCCGGATAATTTTAAATTGGCTTCTGTGTTACTTTTGTTTTCTACGGTAGCGGATTGTTCTTTTTTACAGGCTGTATAAATAATAACAAGCCCAAGTGCCGGTACAAGCACTTTCAAAAGTTGTAGGGAACGCATAGTTTTTCAAAGTTTATTTTTGGGTTTTCATAAATACTGCTTCATCTGTGTGTAATTACACAGAACAATAGTGCATCGGCAATATGTAATGAAAGCAATTGTAAGTGTAGCACAACGCCTCTTTACAGTTGTTGATGGAAGGAACAGGTTGCCATAAAAAAGATCGGGAAAGAAAGTAGCTCGGTTACGGTCTGTTGATTCAAATGTTCTTCTGGTAGTGTACCGGATTTTTCTTCTTATTACTTAACGCTAAAATCGTTCCTTTTTTTACTTTTTTTAAAAGAGGAGTAAGGTCAATTTGTTGGTTCCTTTAGTCACAAGCATTATGCCATGATTGAATGTATGAACTATTGACTACAATCTTCAATGTATTGAAAGCGATTTGATTAGTTGTTTTATAGCGGATGCAGCTATTGAAATGCCGGATGTGTTAAATTCGGGGGAAATGAAAACCGGTTTGATTTGACGCTATGAACAAGCCAATGGTTATGAAGAAAAGTGCCGCTTAGTTACACCCTGGAAAGCATACTTTCATATGATTTTTTTGTCGCCCATCGTAAGAATCTTTTATAGGCTAATTCACAATAATAGTAGCTTTCATGGTAGAATGGTATATACAGTGGTAAGGAAAAGTACCCTGTGCGTTAAATGTTTTCGTAAAGGAATGCCCCGCTGTAATGTCGCCGCTGTTAAAACTGTCGTTATCTGCGGTAACTGTATGTGTGGTATTGTCATTATTAGTCCAGGTAACAGTCGTTCCTGCTTTCACCGCAAGGCTGGTTACAGAATAACTCATGTATTGCATGGTCACTGAGTTATTGTTTCCACCTGTATTATTATTATTCGTGGATGAACCATAGGAACTTCCTTTACTGCAATGACTTGCAAGCGCGACTACCAATGCTCCAATGACAAGCAATGGTAGGAAATATTGCTTTTTCATATACAAACGTTTGTAATAATTACGAATAATGAGGCTTATAAGTTGCTCAACAGGAAAATCCAATATGTTAAAGGAGACTTCTTTCCCTATTTCGTAACAATTTTTCCTTTTTTATATGACTTTTTAAAATAAGTATGCGCAGCTTTGCAGCCAAATCAAAATCAGACAATGAAAAATTACTGCCTTGTATTGCTGTGCATACTACCCGCAACCCTTTTTGCACAACGATCGAGGGATACCACCAAAGCTACTTACCTGCATGAAGTTACTGTTACCGCTATTAAAACAGTTCGTGGTACCGGCCATATGCCCGAAGCCAAAGACGGGATTATTTATGCCGGTAAAAAAAATGAAGTGATTATAGTAGATAGCCTTGATGCCAATAAGGCCATCAATAACACCCGCCAGATATTGGGCCGGATTCCCGGATTGAATATTGTAGAAACAGAAAGCGGCGGCTTTACGGCCAATGGCATTGCCACCCGTGGATTGAACCCTTCCCAAAGCATTGAAATGAATACCCGCCAGGACGGCTATAATATCAGTGCAGATATTTACGGTTATAACGAAGCCTATTATTTACCGCCTATGGAAGCGGTAAGCCGCATTGAAATGATCAGAGGCGCTGCTTCGCTGCAATTTGGTTCGCAATTTGGCGGTATGGTAAACTATGTGTTAAATGAAGCACCGAAGAACAAAGCGTTTGAATTGACTACCTCAGAAACCGGCGGCAGTTATGGTATGTTTAATACATTTAATGCAATCAGCGGAACCATCAAAAAATGGAGCTACTATGGATTTGTTCAATACAGAAGAATGGACGGATGGCGCCCCAACAGCCGCCAATGGCAATTATCGGGTTTTGGAAGATTACAATACAATGCTTCGGATAAATTAAATATAGGTGTAGAATATTCGTTATTGAGAAACCGGATTAAAATGCCCGGTGGACTTACAGATAGTATGTTCAATGCCAATCCACGCTCTTCGTTTCGTAGCAGAAACTGGCTCAAAAGTCCCTGGAATGTAGTGAGTGCCTATGTCAATTACAAATTGTCGCCTCAAACTTCGCTGAATGTAAAAACATCGTTGCTGTTTAGCAACAGGGCATTGGTTTGGCGTAATGAAGATGGCGGAGCCGAAGCCCTTGATGAAAAAGATCCCGTCACCGGTGAATATGTTGAAAGAGAAGTGGAAAATGAAGATATGCACAACAGCACTACCGAGTTGCGTCTGTTGCACAATTATAGTTTAGGTAGAATGAATAATACTTTGGCAGCCGGTATGCGCTATGCCTATGCATGGTTTAAACGACAGGGAGGCGGAGAAGGCACAACAGGATCGGATTTTGATTTAACCGTTAAAGGCCCCTACGAATATGACCTTGATTTTACCACTACCAATTTCGCTCCCTTTATAGAAAATATTTTCAGGTTAACCAATCGTTTAACGGTTACACCTGGCTTCAGGTTTGAATATTTAAAAAGCACTGCGAAAGGTTATAAAGTAGAAGATGGCGATAAGCTGATTGCCAATGAAAGCAGGAACCGTTCGATACCATTATTTGGATTAGGAATAGAATATAAAGTGGCCGGTTATACGAATGTGTATGCAAACATCAGCCAGGCATACCGCCCTATTGATTACTCACAGTTAACGCCGATAGGGGTAACTTCTAAAATTGATCCCAACTTAAAAGATGCCAATGGCTTTAATGCCGACCTGGGCTACCGGGGCACCATTAATAATTTCCTGAATTTTGATATCGGCTTATTTTACCTGGCTTACAATAAACGCATCGGAACGGTATTAATGAATGAAGGTACAGCCGATGAATATACCCTGCGTACCAATGTAGCTAACAGCGTACACAAAGGACTGGAAAGTTATATTGAATTTAACCTGTTGAAATACCTGCATCCGCAATCTAAAAAAGGACTGAGTATTTTTAATTCGCTGGCCATTACCGATGCAAAATATACCAATGGCGAATTTAAAGGCAACCGGGTTGAAGCAGCGGCTAAGTATATAAACAGATTGGGAGTCACTTATTACGACACCCATTTATCTGCTACTTTTCAGATGAGCAATGTTGGAGATGCATACGGCGATGCCACTAATGTAAAACTAAGCGATGATCCGGTTGCGGGTTACATTCCGGCTTATACAGTATTGGATGTGAGCGCTACTTACAAAATAAAAAATATTGCATTGAAAGCGGGTATAAATAATATTGCTGATAAAGCCTATTTCACCCGCCGTACAGATGAATATCCCGGCCCTGGTATTATACCATCTATTGGCCGCATGGCTTATATCGGCCTGTCTGCAACATTTTAGCATTATAAAAAAAAAGCACAAGGAACAAGCAATACAGGAAGTACAATTAGAAGGCGGAAAGTTGAAACATCAATGCGTTTAATCAATATCCACTTTACACCCTGAACCTTGTACCCTGAACCTTGTTCCTTGTGCATTATAATGTCATTACATATGTGTAATAAGATGAGGTTACCGGAAAGAAATCATAATCTATCCAGATGTACCCCGCGTCGCCCCAGGCTGTGCCCCATGAATTAATGGCTTTCCAGGCATGTTTGGCATCATCATAACCACACAACGCCATGGTATGCGAGCCGGAATTACCGGTCAGCGATTTCCATATAAAACCGGGATTAGCATTATAAAAACTCTGATCAACAATAAACGATGCAATTACAGCATGTTTACCTGCAATCATTGATTTGATAGCAGTTTGATCGGTATTAATGATTTTAGAATAGGAAGCGATTTTATAATCAGAAGCCTCGGCCGTTTGTGCAGCTGTGGGCATCAATGAACATCCGTTATATGAACTGTATGGCATAGACTGCCATGTACAAACGCCCTGGTTCTTTAACAGGTCAAGTGAGGTTGTAACCGATGATCCCGAACAATCGGCAGTGGGCCGTACCTGGTTGAAAATATATTCAGGACTAAATACATTTGAAGCATCGCTATAGCTTACTGCGCCGGTTTTATAATATTGTTCGCAGGCTCTTGTATAGGCAACGGCAAAGGCTACACACGAACCTTCGGTTCCCTGGTATCGAACAGGTGGCATATCCAATGAATAAGTTGAAGGCAGGGCAGGGGGCGTAGTAATAACGGTGGTATCGGTTGACGGTGGTGTAGTGGTAGTGGTATCGATTGGTGGCTGAGGAATGGGCGGCGTAGTTGTCGTAGTATCGACCGGGTTAGTGGTTGGTTTTGATCTTCTGGCTGTTTTTACCGTTATTAAAAATTCAGCAGACAATACTAATGGGGTTTTGTTCACCACATTAATATCATCGGGTAGCACACCCGATAGTTTGGGTAGCTGTGACTGCTGCTGTTCTGATTGGGTAGCGGAGTCTTCTTTTTTACAGGCCATCCAATAAATGGAAAATCCAAGGGCCGGAATAAGCACCTTCCATAGGTGTACTAATCGCATTGTTTCTCAACGTTTATTTTTTGTTTTCATAAATACCTGGTCGTCTCTACATGTTGTTACACACAGAGAAATAGTGCATCAGCAATATGTTCAGTAGCTGTATTTAAAAATTGCACACAGCGCCCTTACAAACGTTGATGAAAGGAACAGGTTGCCAAAAAAAAATCGGGAAAGAATATTAGCACGGTCTGTTGAGTCGAATAGTTCTTCTGGTAGTGTGCGGATTTTTTTTCTAATTATTAAACGCTAAAATCATTCCTTTCTTACTTCTTAAAAATGATGTATAAGGTTAATATTGGGTGCATAAGCAACAAGCATTATGCCATCATTGATTATATGTAGTGTAGCAACAACCTTTATTGTAATGAAATCGTTTGAATAATTGTTTTATAACTGATACAGCTATTGAAATGTCTGATTAATTCAATTGACAATAGGCAATTGACAATAGGCAATAGGCAAGACAGAAAATGGGGTTCATTGCCAATTGCCCATTGCATATTGCTTATCTCAGCAACTAAATCCTCCATCAATAGAAACTACTGAGCCGGTCATATAGGTATTCCCTAATGTGAATACTATAGCATCGGCAATTTCTTCGGCAGTAGCTGCGCGGCCTGCAGGTATGTTGCCTGTAAATTGTTCAAATACCTGTTGTTTGGCATCTTCGGGAACAAAGTTCCACCAGGGCGTATCAACCACACCGGGCGATACTGCATTGATGCGCAGCGGTTTTATTTCCTGCGCCAATACAGGTATCATCAATTCAATAGCACCGTTGATAGCGGCCAATCCTGATGTGCCCGGCTTTTGTGCAACAGATGAAATAGCTGTGATGAGTGTAATGCTGCCGCCTTTGTTCATATAAGGCAAAGCGGCCTGTAGTGTATGTAACTGCGGCCAGAATTTACTTTCAAAACCAGTGCGTAAGTCGTCGAGTGATAAGTCGGCAAAATTGCCCATGCCTTTACCACCGCTCACTGTTATAACAAGATAATCGATGTTGCCTGTGGTTTTAAAAAATGCATCCAGTGCAGGGCGATCGGTGCTGTCGACCGCGGCTGTTTTAAAACCATACGTTTGCTCAACCCGTTTTAATTTTTCTGTATCCCGGCCGGTTACGGTAACCAATGCTTTTTGCCCGGCCAGTAACTGTGCCGCTGCTAAACCAATGCCTGATGAACCGCCAACTATAACTGCCTTTTTGTTTTCAAATACTCCATTCATGTTGTTCTGTTTTTGTGAGAACAAATTTCGCACGAATGGTAAAGCCGGCGATTGACCCGATCATGCCTTGTATTGACCGGATCATGCATGTTGCTGCAATGCGTTTTTTCGAAAGGCGGCAGGCGGTTCACCCGTCATTTTTTTGAAGAAGCGGTTGAACGAGGCGGGTTCGCTAAAGTTTAACTGATAAGCAATTTCAGCTACAGTTGCATCAGTGTATTTCAGTACCGCCTTTGCTTCCCGCACCAGCATTTCTGAAATGGCGTCGGATGCAGTTTTACCAGTCACTTCTTTTACCATTCTGTTTAAATGGTTTGCCGTTATAGCCAGCAGATCGGCATAATCGCTTACTTTTCTTTTTGATAAAAAATAACGGCCCACCAGTTTTTGAAAACGCGAAACGAGGTATTCGCCTTCGGAGCGATTATTGGTAAGATGTAATTGCTGCCGTTCATAACTTCTTTTTGCTTCGAGCAACAGCAGGTACAGGTACATTTTAATGGCTTTTTCTCTGCAGAGGCGATTTTGCTTCAACTCTTCATTTATGGTTAGCAGAAACTGCTCAACACGAACTGTTTCATCGGGCGATAATTGAAAAAACGGAATACCGGTACTATCAAAAAACGGAAACTCCTGCGGAATTTTAATCGAAGGGATGATGTCGTTTAAAAAGTCATCATTGAATAAAAGATAATATCCAAATGTATCAGGACTGATATTGCTTTTTGAAAAAACCTGGTTGGGATAGGTGAAACTAACTGTGCCCGGCTGATGTTTGAAATGTTCAAGACCTATTTGTATATCAACACCTCCGCGAATGGTAAAGCTCATGCGGTAAAAAGCCGATTTCAGCGGACCTAGTGAAGGTTTTAATCCCGAACTGGAATACACTTCAAAACCTTCAACAGGTTGAATCGTATCTAACCGGTTATAGCCAAAATCTGAAGTCTCTTCTTCCTGCCGGTGCAATCGGCGGAATCCCTGTAATGGATATTGGGGGATTTCGGGTAATGTTGCTTTCCTGCTCATGGATATGGTTTAGATCAAAGATAGTCGGAAAGTCAGAAAAGTCCGGAAGACCGAAAGTCCGGAGGTCCGAAAGATGCACGCTGAATTGTATTGTCTTTCGGACTTTCCGTCTTTCCGACTTAAAATATAAAATCAAGCGGCACGCTCAGTTTGATGCCAAAGTTGCGGCCCAGGTTAAACACACCCATACGGCCTGTTACATTATTAACCGCTGTATATTTTAACCTGCTTAAATGATTCTGATAAGCTACATCGCCCAGGTTATTGCCGGTGAAAAGAATGCTGAAAATAGTTTTGCCATTGTTTACAAATTCGGTACCGATGCTGGCATTGATCAGCCAGTAGTCGCCGGTTGCGGTTTCGGTATTAAAACCTGTAAAAGGATGATCCTGTTTGAAGGTGTAATCACTTTCAAGATTGATATGCAGATTGCGGAAACGAGTGCCCTTTGAAAAAAAGTTTACACCCAGATCGGTAAACAAACGGGCTGCCGGAATAAACGGAATATTCTTTGTTCCATCTACTGCCTGCGCAAACTGCGCACGTGTATAGGAAAAAGAATTTTTGAAATGCAGCCAGTCGAGCGGATGCGGATGAATATCCAGCGTTAGTTCAACCCCGGCCAGGTTAGCATCTCTCTGATCAAAACGAAATACATTCAGCTCATTACCGGTATCGGGGTTGGTGAGTATTGAATCGGCGCCTGCAGCATTCTGCATCTTTTCATAAAATATAAAATTGCTTATGTGATTATAAAACAGGTTGGTTTCAAATGAAACGTGTTCTGAGTTCAGTTCAAATCCGCCATCGGCCTGTAAGCTGGTTTCTGATTTCAGGTTGTTATTGCCCACTTCGTAGCGGTTGGTGCCTTCATGTGCTCCGTTGCTGGCCAACTCGGCGAGGTTGGGCGCCCTGAAACCACGGGCCAGATTGAATTTGAGCGTAACAAGATTGCTGGCGGCATAGCTAAGTCCTGCGCTTCCTGATACATTCGAAAAGTTGCTGGTAAAGTTGTTAAACTTAAGCTGGTTATCTACCTGCATCGGTTTTCCGTTTACATGGCGGGTATCGAAACGTACACCGCCGGTAAGCGATAATTTGTTTTTGTTGTATTGCGTAAATACGAATCCGCCTACATCGAATAAATTATAATCAGGAATAATTACGTCATTGGCTTTGTTGGTATTGCTTTGCGACATACCGCCGATGCCAATAGTAGTTTTCCAGTATTGGGCAGATGGCAAATGCAATCGTACTGAATAACTAACTGTTTTTAAATTGAACCATGCATCGGGTGTTGAAGGTTCATCGGCATTGCCAAATTCCTGTCGCTGGTTTTGCTGAAAACCTACAGTAACATCGAGACTGGTTTTGCCCAGTGAAAAGCTGTTGTCGGTGGCTACTTTAAAATGCCTGATATGCTGATAAGGAATTTCAGGTGTCATCGATTTGAAGTCTGCATTGGTTGCAATACCTTCAGTACCGCCCGGCAATGCTTTGATAAAAGCGCCGGTAGCGCTGTCGCGATCGCCTTCGACCATGCCGATATGCTGATCAAAATTGCTCACCAGCAGGTGGCTGTAACCCCAGCTGCCGCTGTAACCCAGCATACCGCCAAAGTTTTTATTATAGAACTTTGAATTGAAAACACGGCCGTCGTATTTGTTTTTATAATCTTCGGCGCCTTTGTACGAACCATAGGCATTAAAGCTGAAACCGTTTTTGGTGCCGGCTACATTTCCATAAAAACCACGCAGGGCATTGTTGGTTTGGTATTCGCTTAATACGTTGGCGGTGATATGTCCGTCGGCAACCGGCCGTTGCGTAATGATATTTATAACACCCGCCAGTGCATCGCTGCCATACATTAATGATGCGGGGCCTTTCAACACTTCAATACGCTGAATGCTGTAATCGTCTATTTCAATACCGTGCTCATCGCCCCATTGCTGACCTTCCTGCCGCATACCATCGTTAATAGTTACAACGCGGTTATAACCAAGTCCGCGAATAAACGGTTTTGAAATAGCAGGGCCTGTACTCAAACCGTTTACACCGGGTACGGTTTTCGTTAATGCATCGATGGCATTGCTTGCAGAGATCTGGAACAGTTGCTCTTTCTTAATCACATTTACCGGTTGCGGCGATTGCCTGGTGCGGGTAGCGGTTGAAACGCCGGTTACAGTCACTTCTTCATTTTCTACTACGGCTTCTTTCAGCGCAAAATCTTTTTGCGTATCACCGTTCACCACTACTGTTTCAATGATAGTAGCATATCCACGGTAAGTAATTTCGAGCAAGTATTTGCCGGCATTCAGATTGGTAATGCGGTACATGCCTTTATCATCGGATTGAGTTCCTTTTTTCAGATCGTGTAAATAAATGCTGGCGCCCGGCAATATTTCACCGGTTTTTGAATCGGTTATTTTGCCCGATAGGATACTGCCGCCGGTTGTATGCGCCGGCTCGTGAATATTTTCAATGTTGATGCTTTGCTGACTATAGCTATATAAAGTAAATAAACTACATAGGAATGTGAGTAATACATTTACTGATTTCATAAATGGTTGAATTTGCCCAATTGCCAATGCGTGGTTGGGTAATGATTGCGTGATTGTGTAAAAATGTGTTTACAGTTCGGGCGGGTTCACAATAAATGAATGATGAATTTTTAAGCTGTACGCATAAAAAAGTAAACGTGCAATAAGTTGTCAGGCAATTACAGGGGGTGCGCGAAGCGAATGGAAGTATTTGTATATAGAAGGGTAACTAAAAGCAGGTGAGGGGAACAGCTTCTGTTTTACCGAATGAGGTATTTGTATTTCAAATGCTGTTGTTTCGGTAAACGGAAGGGTGAAATCGTTGATACAACCGCAGGCAAACTTCAGTTCCTGGTTCGAAACGGGTTTTGATGCGGTGGAATGCAGTTTGGCAGCGTGAAACCAGTTGTGCAGATACAGGCTCAGTCCCATCTTCTGGCTGAAAACCAGCATGAGCAATATAGCCGTGATCTTTGTTATGGTCCGATTCCCTGCCATGTGGTTACAAAAGTAGATAAATTTGCAACAATATTACAAAAAAATGGTTAAACGGTTGTAAAGAGCAGGTTACAGGTTGCAGGTTTCAGGTTGCAAGGCAGAGAGGGTTAATTGTAATGAACGTCGATCGAATATCAAGACCTTGTACCCTGTAACTTGTAACCTGTAACCATTCGCTACGTTCACCTGCCCCTCATGCAAAATCCTGCGCCTTGTACCTTGTAACCTGTACCTTGTAACCTGTAACTTGTATCTCCATGAATAGATTAAAGCTGATTTTAATACTTCTTCTCACCAATCTGAAAGTGTTCACACAAGACACGCTGAATTTCACCCAGGGACTGATGGTGAATGCAGCGAACCGGTATGGCCGTGAGGCGATATACACCGATCAGCTGGCCTGGTTGCTATATAATCATACACTGAATACACCTGTGGCAGGCGGCCCGCTGAGTGTCGACGAGCGCTATAAAAGCATTACGTGGGAACCGGTAACAGCAGATAGCGCCCATCGTTTTCGCATGCGTGGCGGCTTTGGCGGCGGCAGCGCCAGCTATTTATACCTGACCTATACTTCGGCTAAAGAACAAACAGCCCTGTTGAATATTAAAGGTAACGGGAGTGTATATGCCAACGAAATACTGCATATGGGCGATGCCTATGCTTCGGGCTGGTTATACATTCCGGTGAAACTAAAAAAAGGACTTAACGAATTTTACGTGCGTGGCGGACTGGTAAGCGCGACCCTGATCTTTGAACAAAAGCCGCTGCTGTTGAATACCGAAGATGCTACATTGCCACATATCGTATTGAACAACGGCCTCCGCACGGTACAGGGCGCCATTGTAGTTATTAACAATACAGATAAATGGCAAAAAGGACTTCAGGTAAAAACGGTGCTGGCGCAAAAAGAAACGCGAAGTGCATTACCCGATGTGCCGCCCATGAGCAGTCGAAAAATTATTGTTGATTTTAATACAGAAGGCATTGAACAAAAAGGCCGTTACGACGGTACCGTTGTTTTTATGAAAAAGAACCAGGTTGCCGATGAAAGGAAAATCACCCTTGAAGCTGTAACAGCCAGTGAAAAATACAGTAATACTTTTATAAGCTCCATCGACGGAAGTTTGCAGTATTATGCAGTTACACCGCAAACACCATCGCCTGCACCCGGATCGGCTTTATTTTTATCGGTACATGGGGCGGGTGTTGAAGCCATTGGCCAGGCGAAAGCGTACCAGTCGAAAGACTGGGGCACGCTGGTGGCGGCTACCAACCGGCGTCCGCGTGGATTTAACTGGGAAGACTGGGGCCGGCTCGATGCGCTGGAAGTGCTGAACATTGCCAAAGCCCGCTTTCAACCCGATCCCAACAGAATTTATCTTACCGGTCATTCAATGGGTGGACATGGCACCTGGTTTCTGGGCGCTACCTATGCCGCTCAATGGGCCGGTATTGCGCCTTGCTCGGGTTATCCTACTTTAAAAGGATATGGATCGGCCGATGGCCTGATCCCCGACAGCAGTAAATCGCCCATGGAACAAATGTTACTGCGCGCCAGCAATCAAAGCGATGTGCCCAAACTGGCCACCAATTACAGAGCGCTGGGCGTTTATGTACTGCATGGCGATTCTGACAAAGTGGTTTCTGTTCGGTATGCCCGTCAGATGAAAAAGCTGCTGGCCGATTTTCATACCGATATGAGTTATTATGAATACCCGGGCGGGGAACACTGGTTCGGCGATCAATGCGTTGACTGGAAGCCTTTGTTCGATTTTTTTAAATGGCACACACGCCTGCCCGATAGTTCATTTCATCAGATT
Organism: Niastella sp. sgz303648; assembly: GCF_059587045.1. NCBI lineage: Bacteria > Pseudomonadati > Bacteroidota > Chitinophagia > Chitinophagales > Chitinophagaceae > Niastella > Niastella sp. sgz303648. Next base: position 32,997 of record NZ_JCAPSW010000020.1, read on the forward strand.
GATTTTATCACTGCCAACCCGGGTATTTCGGCTGCTTATCGCTGGGCAACAATATATCAGCAACAGCATCCCTTACAATACAGCCACCTGCAGCTTACCCGGAACGTAAAGGAGCGTACCATTACAGGCACCACTGAAAATATACGCCTGCTGAAACTATTGCTTACTCAATTTGGCAGCCGGTCAACAGTACGTATACAGCTCGATAACCGGCAGCCGGTTGTTTATACTACCTCCGGTGATAACGATAGTTTGTTTTTGATCAATGAAAATGGTGTGTGGACAATCAGCGCCCCGCCATCAGTAGAGCAAAAAGGTCCGCACCGGTATGGTACCTTTAAAGAAGCTTTTAATAACCACATGGTTTTTGTATATGCAACAGGCGGCAGCAAAGAAGAACAGGCGTGGAGCTTTAACAAAGCGCGCTATGATGCCGAAACCTGGTATTACCGCGGTAATGGCGCTGTTGATATCATTGCCGATAAAGAATTCTCTCTTGCAAAATATGCCGGCCGTGGGGTAGTGTTATATGGCAATGCGGCCACCAATGCAGCCTGGAAAATTTTGTTAAGCGATTGTCCGGTTCAGGTGAACCGCAATAACATAACAGCCGGTGATAAAAAAATAGAAGGCGATGACCTTGCTGCATATTTCATATGGCCGTTGCGCAACTCACCAATTGCTTCTGTAGCGGTTATAGGAGGCACAGGCATCAAAGGAATGAATGCAGCCAATGCAAACCAGTACTTTGCCGGTGGCAGCGGTTTTCCCGATTATATGATCTTTCGGACGAACATGCTGCAGGATGGTGTAAACGGTATTGAAATGGCGGGGTTTTTTGATAATGAATGGAAGCTGACTCCGGAGGATATGATATCTAAGAGCATGAAAGAGTAGAACCAGTTGAATAGTTGCAGGCTTCAGGTTACAGGTTACAAGGAAAACCTGCAACCTGAAACATATACCCTGAAGTAAAATCCTGCTATCTGTTCGTATCTCCCCAATCAGATAACTGCTTCAGCACAGGCCGCAGCGATATTCCTTTTTCCGTTAACTCATATTCCACACGCGGTGGCACTTCGGCATATACAATGCGTTTGATCAATCCGTCTTTTTCCATTTCGCGCAAATGCAACACCAGTATCCGTTCCGTTACAAGGGGTATGGCGTTGCGCAGTTCGCTGTAACGCATTTTGCCTTTCGTTAATCTCCATAAGATGGCAGGTTTCCATCTTCCGCCTATTAGTGTAAGCGTATACGACATGCCGCATCCGTTTTCTATGCTGATTTTATTCAATGAGTTCGTTGAGCTCTCTTTTCGCATTACTTACATTTTTGATAGTACTTAACAACATTATACGTACCGGCAAAATTAACAGGTAGCCGATAGTTTTGCAAGCGATAAAAAAATAAGATCATTATGAAGAGATTAAAAAACAAAGTAGCATTTATTACGGGCGGTAGTCGCGGTATTGGCGCCGGTATTGCAAAACGGCTGGCAACAGAAGGAGCCGACGTGGTGTTCACGTATGTAAATGGCGCCCAACAGGCGCAGCAGGTTGCAGACGAAATTAAAAAAACAGGACAAAAGGCACTCGCTTTGTTAGTTGACAGTTCAGCACCTGATGCCCTGGCTGCAGCCATTGAAAAAACAGTGTCCGAATTCGGCCGTATAGATATTCTGGTGAACAACGCCGGTATATATATTGGTAAAGCACTGAACGAATATAGTACAGAAGATTTCGACAAAACCATTGCTGTTAATGTTCGCGCTGTATTTGCGGCCTCGCAGGCAGCTGCCCGTTATATGCAAACAGGCGGCCGTATCATTACCATCGGCAGCAATATGGCATACCGGGTGGCGGCTACCAACGGAACATTGTATGCCATGAGCAAATCGGCATTGATAGGCCTTACCAAAGGAATGGCGCGCGACCTGGGAGCGCGTGGAATAACCGTGAACCTCGTTCAGCCGGGCCCGGTAGATACCGATATGAACCCTGCCAACGGCGCCCATGCCGATTTTGTGCGGGGCATGATGGCCATTCCGCAATATGGCACTCCCGGTGATATCGGCGAACTGGTTGCTTACCTCAGCGCCGATGAAAGCCGTTTCATGACAGGCGCCATGCTGACCATCGATGGTGGATTTAGTATATAAAATCAATAAGCAACAGGCAATAAGCAATTGGCAATAGACTCCCTTACCGGTATTTGCTAATTGCTTATTGTCTATTGCTTATTGCCTATTGACTATTGCTTACAGGATCACCAGTTTATGTACATATTTTGCCTTGTTTACATAAATGGTCACAAAATAAATTCCTTTTGAAAATTGCTGCAGGGGCAGGGTAGTGGTGAATGCAGGACTATTCTGCATGCTGGTATACTGATTCAACAATACTTTTCCCGTTATGTTGGTAATTGATATAGCCGTTATTCCGTCAATACGTCCTTTCAGTGAAATGATCACGCTTTCACGGGCAGGGTTGGGATAAATTTTTGTAGTGATTATATTGGCCGCGATTGCAGCCGTATTGTTTAACGCTGCTCTTGCTATAGCATCTGCAGGTATTGTATCATAAATAATTTTACGTATCCTGTTATTACCATTATCTGCGATGAGTAAATTTCCTCTTGCATCAAAGCATACGTTCGTTGGATTGTTTAAGCCTGCAGTTGAAGCAGGAATACTATCTCCATTATATAATGAATATCCGGTTCCCGCTACAGTCGTTATGATTCCGGTTGCAATGGTTATTTTTCTAACTCTTTGATTAAACTGATCGGCTATAAAAACATTACCGGCTGTATCGGTTGCCAGGCCATAGGGGTAACGGATGGCTGCTGCAGTGGCAGGCCCGCCATCTCCGCTGTAAGCTCCTATACCTGTTCCTGCTGCTGTAGTAATTATACCGGTTGCAGCATCTACTCTGCGTATTACGTTATTCGAATTATCAGAAATATAGATATTGTTCCACCGGTCAACCGTTACTCCAATTGGTTTGTTGAGGGTGGCCGATGTGGCCGAACCGCCATCTCCCGAATAACCGGCTGTGCCATTCCCTGCAACAGTGCTGATGGTACCGGTTACCGCATCTACTTTTCGTATTGCATTGTTTTCTTTATCGGCAATATATAAATTACCGGCCCTGTCAAAAGCCAGTCCCGATGCAAAGTTAATTTTTGCCAACGTTGCCGGTCCCCCATCTCCGCTGTACCCATATTGAACACCATTGCCCGCCACGGTTGAAATGATGCCTGTAGAAATGTTTACCTTTCTTACAGCAATGCCACCGTCTAAAAAATAAAAATTCCCGGTTGAATCAGTCACAACACCTGCCGGCGTAAGAATATTGGCTGATGTTGCCGGCCCGCCATCACCATGATGCAGGCCCTGTTTACCGGTACCGGCAACGGTACTGATAGTGCCGGTTGCGGCATCCAGCCGGTAAACCTTATGATTATAATTATCGGCGAGATAAATGTTGTCGTGTAAATCAACAGCAATATGTGCCGGATGATAAAATTGCACTTGTGATGCAGGACCCGGGATGCCGCCGTATCCCATGGAATTGTTTCCGCAAATGGTATTGATAATGTTGGTGGTTGCTGATATTTTACGAATTACAAAATTATTAAAGTCGTGAATATACAGGTTACCCGAGGGGCTGATGGTTACATACTTGGTGTTATAAAATGTGGCATACAGTGCATTGCCTCCATCGCCGGTATAGCCTGCCTGGCCAGCTCCCCCTGCTATTGTTTTAATAATTCCGGAGGCCGCATCTATCAATCTTATTTTGTTATTGTCGCTCAGGTACAGGTTGCCTGCAGCATCTGCAACGATTGAATAAGTGTAGGCCAGTTGTGCTGATGTTGCGGGGCCGCCATCGCCACCTGATCCTGATGCACCTGTACCGGCATAAGTAGTTATGATGCCGGTAGCGGCAGTAATTTTTCGTATTACATTGTTATTATTATCTGCCACATAAATGTTTGCAGCTGCATCTACAGTAATTGATTTGGGGCCGGCGAGCCGGGCATTAATGGCCAAACCACCGTCGCCCGTATAACCGGCTGTTCCGGTACCGGCAATGGTATTAATAATGCCGGTTGCGCTGGTGACCTTTCTGATACGTTGTAAGTCGGTAAAATAAATATTCCCTGCAGTGTCTACAGCTATGGAACTTACCCATGATACCCGTGCGTTCACTGCAAGACCGCTATCGCCGCTAAATCCTGATACACCTGTTCCTACAACGGTATTAATTATACCGGTAGCAGCATCAACTTTTCTGATACGGGTAAGTTCTGAAATGTAAATGTTCCCCGATGCATCAATGGCAATCGCTTCGGGCATGAATAAGCCTGCATTCACAGCAGGCCCGCCATTACCGGTCGATGTATATGTTCCGTTTCCTGCAATCGTATTAATAATTCCGGTGGCTGCATCTAACTTTCGCACCCGCCTGTTAATATTATCAAGTATATACAGGTTATTGGCGCTGTCGGCAACCAATCCCTTTGTTTCCACAATGCCAATAGATGCAGCCGGTTTGCCGTCCCCAATGCTTCCTCCTGCAACGGTTGTAATGATCTGCGCCTGTAAAAAGTGAGTAAACAGTAAAAAAATAATGGTGAAAGAATGCCTGAAGGCAAGTAAATTTTTATTCATATGGAAAGGTTTATGGTTTTGGAAATGTGTGTAAAATTAATCATTACCAAAAGCCAACCAACAGGGATACACGTTTTTTTAATAACCGCGCAGTTTAGGCCGATAACTGTGCTGAAACCGGCTATTAGTGTGCAGGTAACCGTAATTTCCGATGTTGCTATGGCTGATTACCGCAAACGGTACTTATCATGTTGGTGGCAGCGGCTATTTTTCGGATTGCGAAATTATTAAAGTCGTGAATATACAGGTTGCCGGCAGGGCCGATGGTTATATACCGGGTATTGTTAAACCTGGCAACTGCAGCATTGCCCCCATCGCCGGCATAGCCTTTTGAACTGGTGCCTGCTACGGTGCTAATAATACCGGTAGCGGCATCTATCTTTCTTATTCTGTTATTATCGCTCAGGTACAAATTGCCGGCGGCATCGGTCACAATGCTCCAGGTATAAGCCAAACGGGCGTCCTTTGCCGGTGCGCCGTCGCCACTAAATCCTGCTTCACCACCAATACCTGCATATGTTGAAATAATTCCTGTAGCGTTTATTTTACGAATTACATTGTTATTATTATCTACCACATATATGTTGGCGGCTGCATCAACGGTAATTGACCTGGGACCTCCGAATTGCGCATGAATGGCGGGGCCGCCATCGCCTGTATAACCTGCTATGCCGGTGCCGGCAATGGTGCTGATAATACCGGTAGCTTTGGTAATTTTTCTGATGCGTTGTCCGTCGGTCATATACATATTTCCTGCTGCATCAATAGCCATGGAATTTACACGTAACAATTGTGCGTTGATGGCTGCTCCGCCGTCGCCGTTGAAACCTGCAGTGCCTGTACCTGCTATTGTATAAATAATACCTGTAACAGCATCTGTTTTTCTGATACGGGTAAGTTCTGAAATGTATATGTTTCCATCGGCATCTATGGCCATAGCTTCGGGCAACTGCAAGCCTGCATTTACAGCGGGCCCGCCATCTCCGGTTGAGCCCGGTTCACTATTTCCGGCTACGGTGGTAATAATACCGGTTGCTGCATTCACCTTTCGCACCCGTTTATTATCAAGTATATAAAGGTTGTCGGCTTTGTCGGTTGCTAATCCCTTTACAGTCGCTATGCGAACGGTGGCAGCTGGTTTGCCATCGCCGATGGAGTCGTCTGCAGCCATTGTATTCAGCTGTGCCTGTAAAAAATGGGTTGATACCAAAAAAATGAGCGTAGTAAAATACCTGAAGATAATGAAGAGGGTATTTTTTTCATAGAGCAAAAAGGTAAATGGTTAAGTAATAATGTATAAAAATAGGGATTACACGAAATCGTTCAATATACGGGCATGGGTTCTTACACATTTTAAAATGATGGTATGCATTTTGAGTATAACATATAACCATCAGTTTTTATCTGTACAATCCCTGTTTGAATTAACTTCTGTAACAACAACTGTACTCCACGAAACGCTTCAATGGTATCTGACCCCATAAATGCGGAAATATGGCAACAGATTATAATATCGCTGGTTTGCCAATAGCATCCCGGAAGCTTAACTACCTGAAAATCTTAATAGCTGTCTTAAATTAAGATGGCATTAAAATTACGGTAGTAATAAAGCTGAAGATGGTTATACCTGGTTTGTTCTGATAACTATATTCATCCATCCTTAAAACTTAGAGTATGAAACCAGGAAACTCCCGCAGGGTAATGATGCTTCTTTGCACAATGTTCGCTTTTTCATTTCAAACAATGTATGCACAGCAGGTAGATACCGTTCCGAAAAAATCGGATACATCTGCTCTCAGCGGCGCCCCCGCTCCGGTAAGCTATCTTGATTTGAATACAGGCATGCCTGTAGACATTTATTATGATACCGTACGGTATATGACAATTAACAGAAAAACGCGTATGCCGGTTGATTACTATGTTATTAATAATGAAGATACCGTGGAAGGTGTAACGGGGCTTGTTGTTAATAATATGCTGGTCAGAACACCCGATGGAAAATACAAACTCGACAACAGGAAGGTAATGATCGTGGGCGATGATTTGCGCCTGATGAATCCTGAAGGTCGCCGTGTTTACTGGACTCCAGAGGGCGTAAAGATCAGGGAATGGAGTGGTACTACCAGTATGGCTCCTGTAGGTGCTATAAAGAAACAAAAAGGTGATGAGAAAAAAGGCAAGATGAAAGGCGAATGGGGAACTATTAAATGGAAAAAAGGCGAATGGAAATGTGAACATGAAAAAGGAATGTAAATAGGCCTTGACAATTTAAATGCCGCTTATAAAGCAATCCCGCCAAATGGCGGGATTATTTGTATGTGTGGGTAAGTAAAATAGCGACATTAAAAAACCTCCCGATGCGTCGGGAGGTTTTAATATTTAGATCTGTAAGTGAGGCAGAGACAATGGTGAAACTTTTGTTAGTAGATAGAATACAAAGACGAAGATGTACCTGCATCCCGCTTCATCAGGGCTACACATCAAAAATAACTACTCCATTGGATACACTTATTAAACCGATCTGTTCAGATTAAACGCTTTCCCACATTGTGTTTTCAGTAGCGATAACCTGCATGGTTCCATTGGAAGATAGCTGTACATTCTTTAATGTATACAAGCCGGGTTTACAGTTTCCGGGAACTGTTAAACCATCTACAATAGCTTCAGCCGGCAAACTGCCTCCGTCTCCGGCATTAACCTTTTGAACAATCTCAATTGTTTGCATCGGGCAAAAATACAATACCATTTTGCCGAAATTGCTTTCAAGTCTAACCGGTGAAATGTTTGCTGTCACAGTTTCACCATGCGACAATTTTTCTTCTTTCATTCTCTGTTGCAGAACATGCGGCTGAGAGTAAGAAGTAATTACAACCGGTGTTGACTTTTCTGACTCTGTGGGCTTGCCCTTTGCACCAAAGAGATTGCTGAAAAGGGAGGTGTGTTCTTTTTTCATATCTCTTAAATTTTTAGTTACAAAAAACAGTTCTAAGGAGTTTGCCTTATACGAGCGTAAAAATCTTGGCTTAAATAAGTTTCTTATTCCGATCTATTCTATTCAGTAAATAGGATACAGAGTGTACAATTCGTCTTTCTTCGGATCTGTTAGTGGTGTTAAAAGGTGTTACAACATATTATCGGCTCATTAGGGTGGAGCTAAAAAGAGGATAATATGATCTTCTACTTATGACAGCGGTTGCCTGTAATATGCTGCTTTTGTTAATTGCCCAATATGCAAGCAAAAAAGGTAGCTGATTGAGCTATGCTTTCATCCGGAGTGTTCTCAAAATGGTGGTAGTTAAAAGATCCTGTTCATGAAATTCATCAATCGATCCGGTACCTGTTGGAAGTTGTTAAAATGCCAATCCCCCACTTTGCAAACGCACTGGTTATGTGCATATTTTCTATTAATAAAAGATCAAAAATTATGCCGGGCGAACCGCAACAAATTGTTCCGGCGTATCCTTGTTCTTCTTTTATGAAACTATTAATTTCTTTTCGTGCATCAATTATGCTTCTTCACTTATACGATGAATTGCTTCGCTTCGTTGGGCCCGTTTACAGACAATACACCTTTGAAAGTGATAGTGCTTACCCTTTCATTTTTGATAGCAATCGATCGTTTTACAATCTAACCTAATTTACCATTTTTTTTTCGTTTATAATACACCTTTGCCAGAATTAAAATATTTTTTTTACAGAATTGTGATGATGACTTTCCGGCGTCATTATTTATTCCTGTAACAGACTGTAATAAACCGGCAAAATGACAAAAGCGGTTATGCGGCGGGTACATTCATTTTCAGTAATAGCTTTTCGAGATTTGCCAGTGATTTTTGCAGATTTTGTTCCATTTTGTGTTTTCCGGTGAGATTAAACAGCAACTGGGCGATGATGTTTTTCCTGAGGTAAATATCAAGTGTAAACCGGGCGGTTGTTTCGCCGGTTTTTTCAAGGGTATAAAGGCTGGTAATATGCTTTTTTCCTTCCGTTTCGCTGAACCGGATTAGTTCTGTATTAAAATTGATGCTGCTGCTTTCGATCACCGCCTCATCGTTTTCCAGTATATAACGGCATTTCATGCCTACCCGTGGCAGCAGAGGCCCTGATGTTTCAACTTTTTTAACACCTTCGAACCATTTATCGCGTTGATTGAAATCGCCGGTAGCATGAAACAACCTGATGAAATTGGTTTCGTATTCTTTCGATACCGAAATGATCTTTACTTTATCCGAAAGATCAGGTTCCGCAACGGGTTCGGATGGTAACTGGTCTTTCAACCGGCTTAACATGGTATAGTGAAAGGGAATAACGCCTGTTTCGGTTTCCTTGGCGCTGCTGGCCCATTGCATCCATTGTGTCAGATCGGCCGGTTGCTGGTCATTTATCAGTTTTTTTGTCACCAGCCAGTATTCATGCTGCTGTATATCGTTTTTTAACAACTGGTGGGCAACTATAACATCTTTACCGATCAGTTTCCTGAAATTTTTTACCTGGTAATCGGTAAACTCACCATAATGCGATATTACTTTTAATGAGAGGTTAATGGCGCCTTTACAGGCCTCGCACTGGCAATATCTGCGGCGGTCGTAGGCGGTAATGTGGCTGTGGAACGCGCAGAACATGTCCGACACCTGCTGATAAATCTGCTCAAGGGCAGGCGCTTCGCCAAATTTGTAAAACAGAATGGCATCTCCTTCAATTTCAGAAATTTCAAGCCCGATGCGGTTGGCATTGATCAGCACCTCGAGCAATTCCTGTATCACATAGCGGCTGTGCTCAATTTCCGATTCGTTAACAAAACGGGTAAAGCCGCTGATATCGGGTATAAAAAGCAGCCCCTTGTTATCCATGGCTATTTTTATTATAAAGGTAGGTATTAGTAATAAGTTGACCAGTTGACAAGTTAACTTGTTAACTGGTCAACTTTTCAACTGATCAACTATCTTTCTTCTCAACCGCCTTCGCATCTCTCGTATTCTTCTGTACGGCGATAGCGCCAAACAGGGCCAGCATAAAAGAAAAGGCATAATATCCTTTTTCGCTGGGCAATATGGTGGCATTCCAAAGTCCCACCACTAATAAAACAATAGAAAGAATGGTGCAAAACCAGCTTACTCCGTAATAGATATCTGTAACAGGAATTCCTTCGAGCCTGTCTCGTACACTTTTTTGAACCGATATAACGGCAAAAAGTCCGAACATTAAAACGGTGAAATAGTATCCTTTTTCATTGAGCTGCATTTGAGCACGCCATAAACCGATTAAAAAGCCTGCCATTCCGGCGCCAAGGGCGATCCATGATGCAGCGATAAAAGCATTAGAGGGTTTTTGGTTCATTGGTTGTTTTTTAAGGTGATGTTAGGGGAACCGCTAATCGTAAAAATATTGATTTAATATTATAAATAGAAATGCTTCGTTTCGCCCGGCAATGAGGCCGCAGGAGCAAAGGGCCGCCTGCCGCGGCCAACGCAATCCGTGGCCATTTGTATTTGTAAAAATTTTAACTTTAGCAGCCTCTTCGATCGTTTCTAATCCCGTTGATAACTACACTTATCTGTTCCCTGCACCATTCTTCATGTATGCAAATGTGTTATGTTATGAACCGTTTCATTCAATCTACAGGTTTGTTTTTATACGTTCAGGTTATGTTGTTGTCGTGCAGGGAACAACCGTCAAAACAAATGTTATTAAAAGAAATGAGTTCCATTAACCTGAAAAAGGGCGCTACCGTTTTATGCGGGCCCGATGATAAACAGGTGGGCACCGTAGCCTTTACCATTTCAGGCAACGAAAACCTGCAAAAACAATTCAATTTTGCGGTAGCCTTGTTGCACTCTTTTGAATACGACGAAGCCGAAAAAGCTTTTGCTGCCATCATTGAAAAGGAGCCCCGATGCGCCATGGCCTGGTGGGGCGTTGCCATGAGTAATTATCATCCGTTATGGACGCCACCTGAGGAACCTGAGTTGATAAAAGGCGAAAAAGCGTTGCGAATCGCTGCCGGTATAAAACCGGTAACTGACAGAGAAGCGGATTATATCAGGGCCTTATCGGTGTATTATAATGACTTTAAGAAACTGGACCATCGTACCCGTTGTAACCGGTACGAAAAAGCCATGGAAACCGTGTATAAAAAGTATGCTGCCGATCCTGAAGCAGCCATATTCTACGCCCTGGCCCTCGATGCCGCTGCCGATCCTGCCGATAAAACATACACGAATCAGAAAAAAGCAGGAGCCATATTAAACGCTGTTTATCCCAATGCCCCCATGCATCCCGGTGTTATTCATTATATTATTCATACCTACGATTATCCGTCACTGGCGCAACTGGCATTACCCGCTGCCCGTAAATATGCCTCGGTAGCGCCTGCTTCGGCCCATGCACAGCATATGCCTTCGCATATTTTTACCAGACTGGGTTTATGGGATGATTGCATCAGGTCAAATCTGGCTTCTATTGCATCGGCAAAATGTTATGCCGAAAATGCCGGTATAAAAGGACACTGGGACGAAGAACTGCACAGTATGGATTACTTAGTATATGCCTTGCTGCAAAAGAAAGATTTGAAACGGGCAAAGGAACAATGGGATTATTTAAACACTTTCAGGGAAGTAAACCCGCCTAATTTGAAAGGCGCCTATACATTTGCTGCTATTCCTGCCCGTTATGTGCTCGAGAACCGGTTATGGAAAGAAGCCGCCGCTCTTGAAACATCGCCTGCCGGTTTTCCCATGCAAAAATTTCCCTGGCAAAAATCAATTATTCATTTTGCCCGGCTGCTGGGCTTTGTTCATATTAATAACATCGATAGTGCACAGGCAGAGCTAAACGCATTGAATATGCTTCGCAACCAGTTGCTTGCTCAAAAAGAAAGCTATAAAGCCAATCAGGTAGATATTCAGATCAAAGCTTCGGAAGGTTGGATATTATGGAAAGAAGGAAATAATGCAGCGGCGCTCGAAAAAATGACAGCAGCTGCCGATATGGAAGATAAAACCGAAAAACATCCGGTTACACCCGGTGAAGTATTGCCCGCCCGCGAATTGCTGGCAGATATGCTGTTGCAAATGCATCGGCCCGTTGAAGCGCTGAATGCATATGAAGCTGATTTGGTAAACCATCCTAACCGGTACAACGGTTTGAATGGAGCGGCAACCGCAGCACTGCAATGCGGAAAGAAAGAACTGGCAGATAAATATTCAAATCAGTTATCAGCGATAACAGGAAAGAACCCTGGGGCGGTAGGAGTGGCGTTCAATAAATAATATGTGATTGTTCTATCAATTAATTAGTGTACAACTGCGATTGCGGAATATATTCCCGGTCATGCGTAGCAGAAGACCAGAACAGGTTAATGCCCGACCGGTCATCTTCATTAAAATATTCAAGCTTTATATGACAACGTTTTCCCTGTGTGAGTTTTATTGTATCGGAAGTAATAAAACCGGGATAACGCTCGGCCCACTTATCGATTATCAGCCGATCGTTTACCCATAAACGAACACCGCCGCCTGCTTCGGTATAAAAAGTGTATTCGGCGTTTTGCTGCGGCATAATATCACCCGTGTAGCGGATTGAGTACCGGTAGTTTGTTAATTTATGATGGAACAACACATCAGTGAACTCGGTTAAATGAACGGCCGGTTCGGTTCGCGTAAAAAGCAGTGAATCGAATTTTCCTGCATAGTATTCGACCTTCAACCCGGTGCCTTCGCCCCACGAACGCGCAGCAAAAGGGGGAATAATTGTTTTACCATTCCTCGTTATCTGGAACGCCGGGCCCGTTGCCGGTTGAACACGCAGCACTTCATTGTTGAGTGCGTTTGATGAAATCATAAAATCGGGCATACTCACCCGGCACTCAATAAAATCGGCGCATTTGATGCCGGGGCCCTGATTGTCGTCGATCACCTGCGCTTTGCGGGCGCCGATTATGGTGCAGTTCCTGAACAGAACAGGGATGGGGCCGTTCAATGGTCCTTCATCCAGTATAACCGCATAATCAGCGCCGGCCGCATCTATATACAGGTTTTCGAAACGAAGCCGGCTGCTGTCGCCCGATGCTGCTTTGATGTGAACAGGGCTTTTGTACAGCCGGCCGCCCACATACCGGTACATATTTGCATAAGCCCCGTGAAATATGCCAATGCCATTATGATACAACGTTGAATTTTCAATAACATGCAGGCGGGTATTATTTTGCCAGCTTCGTAAACCGCTATTGCAGTTATGGGCCATATTATTTTTAAAGGTCCATTCGCTTTCGATATTCATTTCTTCCCAGTCATAAGCGGCATTGGTGGTTTCGAGCCCTGTTTGCCCCGCCACTACGTTATCGTTGCAAACATTATCATCGCCAAACCCCAGTATAAAACCATTTACGCCTAACGTGGGCGCTCCTTTGGTATCCATGCCAATTGAACGTTTTATGTATTTTGGTAAAGCTACGAGGTTGTGCAGCCATTGTATATTATGCGATGGATCGGGAATATCCCACCAGAATGGCGTTTCCGTTACATTAAAAGCAATATTATTACTCATTACAATGCCGTTGCTAACATGCGGCACGTAGGCATGGTTGTCGATATCACGCATAACACACCCATCCACAACCGAACCGGTGCTGCCATCCATACAGTGATGAAAATGCAATCCATAACGGCCCTGTATCAGTTCAGTGGCCGGCGTTTCGCCCTGATCTTTACGCGGACCGAGGTACCGGAATGCCACATCTTTAATGGTTTGCAGAACCGATGATCTGATAAACACATGCGATTTACCCTCGTTGGTGCCTTCGATGTGAACCGTACGGGTAAGGTTGGCTGCTTCGGCCGTCCATTGGCCGTTGATCATAGGATGGCTGGTTGTGGCAGTACTTAGTGTGATCGTATTACCATGAATGGCTTTTATGGTTGTTACATCAAAATTATTGGCGTTTTCGGCGGTTGGCGTGATCATGATTTCATCACCGGGTTGCCAGCCGGTGGCGTCTTTCACGGTAATGGTAGTAGCGCCTTCGACAATGGACCCGGTCACATTTGTCCAGGAAGTTTTTGTTTGGCCCTGCAGGTTCAATTTTCCCGCGCCCATTACCCATAAGCCAACATCGCTGTCGACCGGGTTCATACCGCCGCCTTCAAATATGTTTTCGTTTACATGTATAAACCGTATGGTATGAACAATGGATGGTTTGGGAGAGATAATTTCGAGCAGACCGGTAACCAGCAGGTTCTTGCTGCTTTTCAGCGTAATCGGTTTTGCGGGCGTAAAAGTTAACGTACCGGCAATCTGCAAACCGTTAACCGATGCATCCACATTGGCTACTACCACATGCCCCGCACTAATGACCGGTGCATCGTTGGGGGTGGGTATGCGTCCGCCCCAGGTGGCAGGGTCATTCCAGTTGCCCGACCGAACGCTGTATATTGTTCCTTTGGCAACATAAGATGCCGGGCCGCATGAAATCACCTGTACCGGTGGTTTATTACCGGATAATACCATTATCACCGCGCACAACAAAAACAGTTTGAGCAGGCTCATACCGTACAATTATAGAAGTTTGTGTATCAGGATAAATTTTTGTTGGATTTTTAAAACTGTAAGGTGGTTAATTAAAATATTGGAGGAAATGGGGGAGGATATGGGATATGACTGCGAAGATAGGTTTTATTTGTTTGTTTGTTTGTTTGAGGTTTGAGGTTTGTGGTTGCTACCGCGCTTTGGAAAAGCATTATTATCTCCCGGCACCTTAAAATTGTAACAGGATTAATATTGCAAAAGTAAGATTCACCGAAAGAACCACAAACCACAAACCACAAACTATAAACTGTTTTACGTGAGATTATGCTTTTTTCGGTTTACCCAGTTTCACCTTGTAATCATCGGGTGTACCGGTGATGGTCAGGTTCATAAAGCGAACCTTTTTGTCTTTATCGCGGTATTCTATCGCATCTACCTGGTCGGGGTCTATTTCTTCGCGCTTTTTGCCAAACAGCATTCCAAAACCTACCTGTGTTACCATTTTCAGCGGAATGCGCAGGTAGTATTGCATTTTCATATCGAGCGACTGGCTGCCGGCGATTTCCATAAAACCCAGCGACGAGTTCACATTCATAGCGGGAATGTTCAGGGTATTATCTTTAAAAGTAAGCGTATTGCGCAGGGTATCGAAGCGAACCTGTTTAAGATTTTTGTCTTTGAAATACGACGACATGGCTGCCATCGGCGCAAAATTGATCAGCTCGCCGTTATAAATATTTACTTCGAGCTGTGCCTTTAACTGATCAACCATTGGTGTCATATCGGGATGTACCCGCACATAGCTTCTGATTCTTCCGGTAAACCTGCCTTTGATATTTTTATTGATCACATAATCCTGTCCGAAATAATCCAGCTTCAGCATCAGTTTTTCCAGATCCACATTATCAACGTTGATGCGGTTGGTTAAATAGATCTTTTCGGGATCGCTGCCATTAAAATGGGCGTGGGCATCAATTTTTCCTCCCGCCATTTCAACATGCAATGTGTCGAGATACAGATGATGGTTATTGAGCATGCGCACGTTGGTCCACACGTTCTTCAACCACAGGCGATGGTATTTTACCCTGCCTACATTTACACTTGCATTGAAATTTATAAACGGAACCTGAAAAACATTAAATGCTTTGGCATGTGCCGATGATGGAGTTGCGGATGCTGTAGTTGTATTATTTGTTGAGTCGTTACCGGCAGGAGCGGCTTCTTCCATTGCGGTTAATCTGTAATTGGTGAGCTGGTCAACATCGAGAAAACGTGAAGCAAACTGCAGGTAATTTTCTTTTGCGGCTCTTACCGAATCGTTGCCCGTATACAGGCGCATGCTGATATTAAAATCACTGCGGCCTATTTTTCCGCGCAGCGTATCGATCTTTATAAAATTATCGGTATTGAATTTTACATTGCCGCTGATGCTGTCGAGCTGAATGGCATGTTTTTGCAGCTGGCCCGAGATATTGGCGATTTTAACATTGGCAAACCTGAAAACCGAATCGTACTTCAACATGGTTTTTGAACGCAGCCATACATTGGTGGCCACTTCATCCTGATAATCTTTCGACACTAATTTTTTGCTGCGACGGCCGAGCAGATCATTCATAGCCAGGCGTTGCGATTTCAGGTCGAATGCGATTTCGGTTCTGCCTCGTTTTACTTTTTCGAACCACAAGGCATAATTGTTTACACGGCCGCTGAAAAGGATATCGCTGCTGTCGATATGTCCGCCAAAATTTTTTAACCGCAGCGTAGTATCGCTGATGGTTAACAAGGCACCGAATTCTTTAAAGGCATGCGGGTATCGTTTGAAAGATGCGTTGAGGTGTTCCAGTTTCAAAACACCTTTTGGCAACGGAGCGGGATGCAACAGTTCGCTGACCGAAGTTTCGAGCGACAGGCCGGCGGTAAATCCGTAAATTTCTTCTTTTCCCCTGCGGGTTTTGGTAGTATCGATGTTCAGCAGTTCGCGCATAACCATTTTACGGCTGCGTGCATTTACATTCACTATAACCGGTTTGTGCTGCGCATGAAAGATCGCGGGCAGATCGCTCAGCGATCCATCTACATAAAAATCTGATTGACCAATATTGCACACCAATGAATCGAGATGAACAAATCCGTTTTTCATATCGGCATGCAGGTTAAGGTGCTCCACATTGTACGGATAGGAGGGAATGCGAAAGGTAAGATTGCGTACCGACAGCTCGCTTTGTACACCTTCGGTTAATTTACCAATCGATTTTTCGGGTGTGCTGATATCGACGAGATCTTTAAAATTCATTTTAAGGCTGATCTGGCCTGTTAAGCGTTGCAGGTCTTTTATGCCAAGGAATGCACCAACAAACTCCAGTTCGAGGTTCGAGTTCACCTGCATGAGAATTTTAGGATTGCTGAAATCGCGCATGATAAAGTTGCCGTCGAAAATGCCTGTGCCCGGCTTTGCATGCAAATTCAGCAACCGCAGTTCGGAGGTTTGCATATTGTGCCCGTCGCCATTGGTATAAGATCCTTTAAAGGCAACTGAATCGAGTTTTTTATTGGATTGGGCATTGTGCACCCAGGCGTTTGCGCAGGAGAACGACAGGTCGATTCGCGGCTGGCGGCCCCTGGCAACGCTGCCTTTTACGGTTCCTTCAAAATTCACATGGCCATCGTAGCGAAAATGTTTCAGTTCCTTAGCTACCGGTTCCGGTGCAAAAGCAAACAACTGTTTCAGGTCGGGTTTATCGCCCGAAAAATGCAGATCGATCGTGTTATCATGCTGCAGGTCGGCAGTACCGGTGATGTTAAAAACAGCGTCTTCGAGTTTCAGTTTACCGGTAGTAAGCGATAGCACCCGGGTGTTTTTTTCATACCCTATGGCCAGGTCGGTTTCAATATGTTTGTTCCGGAACAACAGGGTGGTGTTACCCGGACTTGTGTAATCGATGATCAGTTTGCCTTTCAAGCCGGCGCTTAATTTCAGGCTGTCGTATTCAAGGGCCGACTGTATGCGTTCGATATGCGAAACCACCTGCTGACCGTTTTGTTTGTCGAGATAAGAAACGGTCATGTTTTTAAGCACGATCTTTTTTATATCGAGGTCGAGCGCGGTTGAAGCGGTATCGGTGGTAGTGGTTGTATCATTGGTGAGGCGGCTGGCTTCAACAATATTCAGCTGTCCGTTTTTTTCTACAACCAGGTCGATCTGTCCGTTTTTCAGTACAATCACTTTTACTTTATATTTCTGTTTCAGCACATCGGGGAGGCTGAATCCGGCAAACAGCCGTTCTGCGGCAAACAAAGGTTTGCCCGTCGTTTGTTTGGAAGCATAAAAGCGTACATTGTTCAACCGAACAGAGATATAAGGAAAATTCTGAAATAATGAAATATTGCTGCCGTCTATTGATATTTCGCCGTGCAGTTTTTTATTCAACTCTTTTACGGCCAGCTTAACCAGCCGCTGTTGCTGGGAATATAAGATGAAGCATGCCGTTGCCAACAACAAAATCAGGGCAAAAAGGGGTATTAACAAAAAACGGAATAGTCTTTTACGGGTCCTGGTATTCATGGGATAATTATGCTATACATAAACATGCTACGGCAAGGCGATACAAAATAACGGCATTAGTGGAATAATATTGAATGTAGAAGATTAGTAGAAGATTAAATGTTGACCGCTGAAGTCCATTCATCCAATGTAAAAACAGATGCCTGGCGCGGAAAAACTTTATTGATAAGAATGCTGTGTACTTCAGCGTCTGCATCGGTACAGCAATCTGACAGTACCGTAATGCGATAATCTTTATCTGCAGCTTCGCGTAAAGTTGATAACACCACTCCGCTGGTGGCAACGCCCGTAAGTACAAGGTGCTGAATACCCTGGGCACGAAGAACAACTTCAAGGTCACTACCTGTAAATGCACTAACACGACGTTTGGTAATGATAATGTCGCCCGGTGCCGGAGTTACTGTGCTGTCGATTTTCATCGCGTCATCCATATTCATACCAGCCGATCGTTGCTTGCTTGCCGACAAAATTTTATTGTTCATGCTTACTTCAGGCATTCCCGGCCGAAAACCAACTACCACAAAAAGAACAGGTATATTTTCAGCGCGTGCAAATGCAATGGACCTGGCCACCTTACCGGTAATTTCATTGTAATCAGAAAGATTGCGAACTATTGCTAACTGCATATCCATTACCAGCAGGGCTGTGTTTTGATTGTTTGAATGCATCATCTTTATGTATTATTAAAATATTAACTGATCAGGCCTTAAGCCTCCGGAGTTTTGAGTTTAAACAGAACGCTGATTGAGCAATTTTTCTATAAGAAGATTGAATGTTCGATATTCTTCTTCGCTGAAATGAGAGGCAAGCTGCTGCTCGTATTTTGCAAGTACAAGTTCCGTTTGCTTCGCCAGTTTCTTTCCTTCGGTTGTTAACTCAATGCTGGTTTTCCGCTTATCCTGTTTATCGGGAACAATCTTCGCAATATCTTTTTCACTGAAAAGGGCTACGGTTCTGTTAACAGAGGCTTTATCGCGCTGCAACCGGATTGCAATGTCCTTTTGCGAGATGCCCGGAGAGCTATACAACAATCTGAGTACAGATACCTGCTCCATATCAAGGGGAAAATCTTTTTCCCTGAAAAGCCTGTCGCACTCACGCAATATGTTTAATCGCAGGGCGCCGATGCCTGCAATGAGCGGCGTGGATTTTATTTGATCTCCCATATGAGTATATAAAACGAAAGTAGAAAAATTAGTTGATACTATCAATCATTTTGGTAAATGGCTGCCTGCGGCGGGCGTTCGGATACTTTAGCCGGGCATATGATGAATAATTGCAATGCAATGTGTTACAGGCCTGATAAATGGTAAAAAACTGGTTTATTTTTGGAAGGAAATGGCATAAATATTTTGCAAATAGGTATAAATGAATGCGTTACACTTGTGATCGGATGTTTTCCCGGTCTATTTCCATAATAAAGTGTACCTTTGCGCAACTTATTTCCTCCCTACACTTATCTTGATTTCATAATTCAACATTCGTGAAGGTAAGATCGTAAGCCTGCCGGCAAAACGGCTCCCGTTTGGCCTACATTGAAAATGTTTTTTATTTATGACAAACGATCAGATTGAAAGATTTCTGCAACAGAACTACCTTGACAAAGCTCCTGTTAAAATCACTTTTAAAACAAGGAAGCCGGTTGTAGGAATTTTTATCAAAACAGCCGATTACAGTGAACTTAAATCGAAGAATTTCTGGCGAATTGTAGGTGAATTAAATATCGAAAGTTACCGGAAGTCGAAAGATATGAATCTGGCCAGGATATTCAGCGGATCTGAAATAACAAAGCTGGGTGCACCATAGATTGATCAGTGGTGCTGCTGAATTATAACTCATTTATTTGCTATTCTGTTGTCTGGATGATCGATTCATCCGGTCAAGGAGTGCAATCTCACATGCCCTTGTATAGAATATGTTACGTTCCATCATTACCGGAACAGGATGTTATATCCCTCCTGTTATTAAGAAAAACGGTGACTTTACCACCACTACGTTTTATAATGCCAATCAACAACCCAATAGTCTTTCGCCAGCGGAAGTAGTAGAAAAATTCAAACAAATTACAGGCATAGCCGAACGCAGGTATGCTCCCGATAACATCAACACATCTGATATGGCTGCCCGGGCTGCCCGGCTGGCTATTGAAGATAGCGGCATTGATGCCGAAACTATTGATCAGGTGATCGTAGCGCATAATTATGGCGATATACTGGCCGGAACTTTACAGCCCGATACCGTGCCATCACTGGCATCGCGCGTAAAACATCAGCTGGGCATTCGCAATCCCTGGTGTGTACCGTATGATATTTTGTTTGGTTGCCCCGGATGGGTTCAGGGTTTGATACAGGCCGACACTTTTTTTAAAGCAGGCAGTGCCAAAACCTGTTTGGTAATAGGTGCCGAAACACTATCAAGGGTGTTGGATGAGCACGACAGAGATAGCATGATTTTTTCGGATGGCGCCGGCGCCTGCATTATAGAATATAAAGAAACCGGCGACAACCCGGCCGGAATATTGGGAGCCAGTACAAGGTCTGATTGCATGGATGAAGTTTCATACATAAACTATGGTAAATCATTCCTGCCTGACTCGAATCCCTGTACACGATATATCAAAATGAAGGGCAGAAAGGTGTATGAGTATGCCGTGAAATATGTTCCTGAAGCCATGAAAGGCTGTTTGGAAAAAAGCGGCGTGGCTATTGAGGAATTAAAAAAGATATTTATCCATCAGGCCAATGAAAAAATGGATGAAGCTATCGTGAAAGCCTTTTATAATCTTTATGGTAAACAGGCGCCTGAACATATTATGCCTATGAGCATTCATTGGCTTGGCAACAGTTCGGTGGCTACCATTCCTACATTATATGACCTCGTTCGTAAAGAAAAAGTGAACAATCAAACACTTCATCCCGGAGATGTATTGTTGTTTGCATCGGTTGGTGCAGGTATGAATATTAATGCTGTTTGCTACCGGGTGTAAAATTTACAGCGAAGGTTGTGTATGACTGTGTATTGATTTATGTAAATAGGCATTTGGGTTATGTTCCATCGCCCCCTGGGGTAACCATTGAAACCAACTGCCAAGATCTTTTTTAATGATGTTTTTATAAAATTCAGGTAATTGTAACGATTCTCCTTCAAAATATTTCCTGAAACCACGGTCCTCAACAAGGTTTTTACGAATCTGCCGGTAAAATTTTAACCGGCCCCATCCCTCCGACGAAATAGCTCTCATAAAGTTCATCCACCGGGTTGTAATACCGGGCGTGCCCCTGAAACGGCGGTAAATAGCCTTTGCCGAAAAAGAGTATTGAGTAAGGTCGATCACCTTATCATAAAAATCTATCCAATCATAATTTTGGGGTTTAACGTTCATCGCGAGGTGATTATTCAAAAAATGAAAAGGGAAAGGAAGAACACGTCCTTTCTTTTGGTATTCGAGGTTAAGGGGAGCGGCTTCGCCGAAAGCGGTGAGCAGCGAATAACCGGGAAAAGCACTGGGCGTACTATCTATAAATCGTTTGGTAAGCTCAAAAGGTTCATCACCTGAATCACTATCAAGCCCCAGTACAAAGTTCGTTTGCACATAATGAACATAGTGAAACATTGTGTTAACATGTTCCGATATCTGTTTTACTTTTTCTTCACCCGCAATACGTGAAGTGCCCGACTTATTACCTAAATCGTACCATGATTCTATCCCGGGTAACAGGGCATCGAATCCATTTTGCTGTAATACTTTTAAATGTTTTTCAGTTAAAATCGACAAGCTGCTTTCGGCTATAAAATGAAAGCTTTTACCCGGGGCTGCCGACGCAATGGCTTCCATATTCTCATTAAAACGCACGCCAAAATTCGGATCATGCCAGGCAATCCAGGGTTTTTTAAATTTGGTTAGTAAAAACCGAAGGTCTGCTTTGATGGTTTGAAAGTCAAGTGGCTGATAGGGCACTGTTGAATCAATACAAAATGGGCAGGTATAAGGACAGCCGACGCTGCCAAGCATGGGCACAATTTTGATTAACGGAGCTTTTTTTAAAGTGGGTTCTATAAATTTCCAACGCTCCTGAACGCCGCATAAAGTAGCCGGCTGTTTATCGGCCGACAATTGTTTTCCAACGGGGCGTTGTGCTGTACAATTATTCAGCACCTCTGTAATAGTTGACCGGTTGGTAAATCCCAGCACATAATCAAAATAATGTGTAGCATCATCAGGATAACATCTTGCATGCGGCCCACCCAGCACTGTAACAGCGCCCATACTGCGAAAATAATTACTCAGTGCATAGGCATGCAGTGCAGCCTGTGTAAAAGCGCTGATAAATACCAGATTTACTCCTTTGGGAATTTCTTTATGCAGATCTTCGTTTCCGGTATAGCAAATCAGGGTTACCTCATGTCCTTCCTGTTCGCACCAGGTCGCTATCACCTGGGGCATAATGCTTGCCAGATTAGCATGCATAATTTTTGCCCATAAGGTGTTAGCCGGACCTTTACATACAAGGTCAATTACACCAATTTTAAGAGGTAGCATATTGATAATATTTTAAGACAATTAATTACGCACACAATGTGGCCGGGAGAGGCATAGATATATCATGAATGCATCAAATAACATTCCACGCCGTATAATAAATTAAGGGAGGGGAAGGAATACCACCTGTGTTGCCTGTCCTAAAACATACAAATACTTAAAAATTACCTACATCGGTGTTACCACCTGTTCTTTTTAAAACCGCCGCCCCTGTTATCATTACGGAAAGAATTATTTTTACGATCCGGTCTTTCTTCTCTGGGTTTGGCTTCTGTAACTTTTATGACCCTGCCTTCAACGGTACCCTGGTCAAGTTCCTGAATGGCTTTCCGGGCAGCTGCGTCGTCGGGCATTTCAACAAAGCCAAATCCCCGGGATTTGCCTGTTTCTCTGTCCATGATCACTTTGGCTGAGGTTACTTCTCCATAAGGAATAAAAAAATCTTTCAGGTCTTCATCCTGTACGTTGAAGCCTAAATTTGAGACATAAATGTTCATGCTTTGCGATTGAATATTTTAAAAAATCTGAGGAAGGCAACAAGTAAGTACTAAATAAAAATGCAGGTAAGCTTTTAATTAATGACTACTACTGCGAAGCTCAAATTATCACACCTAAGATAACAATTATCTGATTATTATCCTATTATTTTACAATTACCAAATACTACTTTTGTTCTCATCCTATAAAACGCTAAAATCAAAAATGACACGACTTTTTTTACCGGTAGCTATTGCATTGACATTTGCAGCATGCTCCGCAGAATCTTCTTCCGGCGATAAGACTAAAGCCGATACCGCTAAGACTGTTAAAACTACTCAAAAGGAGGGGATTTCTACGGATAACATGCTGGCCGATACCGTTAAAGTTAAAAAGTGGCTGATTGCAGTCATTGAAAATTATACTAACGGCCAGGATCTCAATGCAGGATTTGAAAAGCTGAAGCAGACTCTGACGCCCGACTATTACAACTACAAACAGGACGCCATTAATTTAGATTATGACAATGGAGATACAACACTAACGGTAGCATCATTTAAAAAGAAATGGCAGAATAAGTACAATATAAAATTTGTGGGTAGCGGCGGTTTTATTACCTCTGCCCAGGACAATGGAAAAGTAAAAGTAACAACATGTAACTTCCTTAAAAACAAATCACAAAACGCATCGCTTTATAAAGTCGTAATTGATGACCTGGATTTTAAAACAAAATATCACAGAGATATAAAAATCATAGCTCAAAACGGCAGGCTGTTTATTGATGATATAGTTGAGTACGATTGAGCCGGCAGGTAAAGTAAAAAGGGCCTTCGACAGGCCCTTACTTGTTAATAAGATATCTTCACAGCCTATGCATGTTCCAGAATGCTTTCGGTAGTATAAACTTTCAATACCGGATCTTTGGCAAAATCTTTTCTTACTTTTTCAACGAGGTCTCTGTATGTACCACTGTTTTGATAAGCATCAGCGTCGGCCTGTGATTCCCAGGTTGTCATAGAAATATAGTCTTCGTTTTTTTCAAGGGGTTCCAGCAATCTGCAATCGAGATTGCCTTTTTGGCTTCTTACAACAGGAACAACCTGTTCGCTGTAAACTCTTTTAGCCTGTTGCAGATTTTGCGGCAGAAAGCTCAGGTAAGTGAGTCGAACAATCATAAAACCTCCTATTTTTTTAAATGAACAAAGCTGATTTGGGGAACTGAGATTCAGATTGTGCGGATATGTAAAGGAAGAAGGTAGATAAGTTGAATTTGGAAGTAGAAGGTACAAATAAATATGATACGAGCAAAACAAATGGGGGAGACGCTCTTCAATAGAAAAGGGCCCCGGTTAAACCAGAGCCTTTATTTGGATAATAATCCTTTTCGTACGTTGCGGAACTCTGTCCTTCGACTTCGCTCAGGATTATTGAATAACCCGCCCGGCAACCGGTGAAACCACCGTTTGGCCGTTACGACCAAGCGCTACCACCCTGAACCAGTATCTCACAGTAGACCGGAGCCCCTTGAATGTGTTATAAGCAAGGGTAGTTCCTTCACTGATCCACACTGTGCCCGATGTAGGCGGTTCGGTAGCGTACTGATGCATGTAGGCCCTGGCGCCTGTTACCCGTTTTATTCGGGTAGTGGCTTCTCGGGGAGGACCTGCTTAATGCAAATCGCATATCGCAAAAAAACGCCTTTAGCGTTAAGCCTTAAGCGTTCTGCGTTCCGCGTTAATGATTACCGGTTAAGTCTCTTTGTTATGCTGCTATCTGAAAATGTTATTCATTTGATAAAATCCCGTACCCAACAATGAATAAAGAACAAATACTTTCATTTTTCGTCAAATTTTAGTAATCTCGGTGTACGTTATTCTCTCATCCTCCCTTCAACAACCATGAAATTAAAACCACTCCTCATTTTGGTGAATGCACTATTGGCCCAACCTGTTATTGCACAATTAAGTTTAACGAATCCTTCTATCTGCCACGATAAGGATCATTATTTAAAATGTTACAATGACGGTTTCTATATAATGAATTTTGAGAATGGTAATTTTAAAGATGTAAGGCTGGCAGATTCCTCTTTTAAATATTCCGATATTGATAAAACCCTCACTTTACACGTTACAGGTATTGATGGCCCATTATATATCGACACAGTTGAAATAAAACTGCTTTCTAAGTCGATCGAAATAAAAAAAGGAAAAAATATTCTTGAGATCACTTCTTTAAAAAATATTCCTGCTGAAATTAACAAATGCTATGTAGTGCCTTACAAACAGTATAGCGAGATAAGCGGACTTGAGTTTTGGTTAGGCAATAAACGTTTTAAGGTTGACATTGATACTTATGGAAAAACATGGAGTTGGGATATTACAATGGACAGGCCTAACCAAAGATTTGCTATTATATATAATAGTTTCCGGAATAACCGCCTTGAAACAATTTTTATTCAGGATGACAGTCTTAGATACGGCATGAATATTTCCATGACGTTTAAATCACTTAAGAAACTTTGGTATTTGCATTCCCTATATATTGACACGGTTGATACCATAAAAAATGTCACTCCGGTGATAGGCAAAATCCCTCATCCCAAAGATTATAGTTTTGAATATAACAAGGCAGGTAAACTTAAAACCAAAAGAATTACAGGGGAGTTAAAACTTTGCGACTGTAACTGATCAATACGGGTTTGTTTACGAACTTCAAATCTGTTATATAGATTATTAAATCTTCAAATAAGATAACCCGCTCAATCACTCTATTATTCAATTAACATATATATCGCATGGCATATATAATGTATGGTATATATATCATACTGCATATATGATGCACCGTTAGTTATGTTACGCATGCCGTTTTCGATGAGTAGCCTGAAGTCGTCGGTGAAACGACCCGGCTATGCGCAATTTACCTTGTCATGATCCGTTTAATCTCCCGTTAAAAGTTCATTTTTAGCAACAACCCATTATCCGTAGAAAAAAATGAAACGATTACCAATATCCTGTATAATAGTTTTTTTTACTATTATACTTTGCTGTAATTACACCAGGGCTCAATTGCATGGTATGAATGCGTTGGCTGTTTTTTCTACATCATTGAACAATGATTCTTTGATCTTACATAACAGCGAACCTGATGCAAATGCTTTTGATCCTGTTCTCACAATAAGCAAGAATCCTACAACCTGTAATGGTTCCGAAGGGTCGATTGTTTTCAGCGGACTAACGCCAAACACTTCTTATCAGTTAACGTATACTGATGATGGTGTTACAAAAGGCCCTGTAACCATTGTTTCAAATTCGGCAGGGGAGTTAACCATTTCCGGTTTGAATAAAGGTTTGTACTCCAATTTTATATTCGAAGCCGGCGGCACCACTACTACGGTACTTACCGGAACTGTTTTATCAGACCCTATAGCTGTTCCTCTTTTCAGTTCCTTTGCGCCTATTTGTGAAGGGGATCCTGCACCGGTTTTACCATCAACATCGAATAATGGCCTTCCCGGCACCTGGAGCCCTGCGGTAGTTGATAACCAAAATTCAGGCAGCTATACTTTTACACCTGCAGCCGGCACCTGTGGCTTACCAACTACTGTTTCCATTGTTGTAAACAAAAGAACGGAAGCTACCTTTTCGTTTGGAAAATCACTTACGTTCTGTGCAGGTGCAACCGCAAGTATACCTGTATTACCTAATACATCATTAAATGGCATATCGGGCACATGGAGCCCGGCTGTGGTTGATCCTAACCATTCAGGCACCTATGTATTTACAGCTACTTCGTCCGGATGCGTTAAGGGAACAACGTTTACAGTTACCGTGAACCCGGTTATTACACCCACGTTCTCATTCGGGCCCACTGCTTCTATATGTGCAGGCGATGCGGTTGTTACATTGCCCAATACATCAACAAATGGAATAACAGGAACCTGGAGCCCGGCAGTGGTGAGCAATACCGCAAGCGGCACATATACATTTACGGCAGATCCCGGTCAGTGCGCCCCACCCGTGACCTACACGGTAACGGTGAATCCGAAAACTACACCCACGTTTAGTTTCGGCACATCGTTAACGATCTGTTCAGGCGGAACGGTACCCGTTTTACCCACTACATCAACAAATGGAATCACCGGCACATGGAGTCCGGCTGTAGTGAGTAACACGGCAAGCGGCACGTATACATTCACCCCAACATCGAACCCCTGTGCACCTCCGGTAACTTTTACCGTTACTGTTAATCCGGTTCTTACACCTGCATTTACTTTTGGCACCACCGCTATTGTTTGTGCAGGCGATCCGGTTGTTACATTGCCCAATACATCATCAAATGGAATAACAGGAACCTGGAGCCCGGCAGTGGTGAGCAATAGCGCAAGCGGTACGTATACGTTTACGCCTGGTGCAGGCCAGTGCGCTACACCGGCAACCTATACCGTAACGGTGTATCCGAAAACTACACCTACGTTTAGTTTCGGTACAACCTTAACGATCTGTTCAGGTGGAACGGTACCCGTTTTACCAACCACTTCAGATAATGGAATCACAGGTACATGGAGTCCTGCGGTAGTGAGCAACACGGCAGGCGGAACTTACACGTTCACCAGTTCAACCAACCCCTGTGCACCTAAGGTAACTTTTACTGTAACGGTTAATCCGATTGTTACACCCACTTTTTCATTGGGTGTTTCACAATCTGTTTGTATACATGATCCGGCTCCCGTTTTACCAACTATTTCTGTAAACGGTATTACAGGTACATGGAGCCCCGCTGTAGTTGACAATCTAAATTCCGGTACCTATACGTTTACGCCTGCTGCAGGTCAGTGTGCTGTAAGCACTACATTTACGTATCAGGTTAATCCTATACCATCCATTACCAATAGTATAGAAAAAGATACTTCCGTTTATGACGGTGCCGTTATGCCAACGTATACTTTTACGGTAAACGATCCGGCCGGTAGTATAAAATGGACTAATTCAAACACGTTGATCGGATTAGGTGCTTCGGGCACTGGCGCAATTCCTTCTTTCAGGGCAGTTAACACGACTTATTTGCCGGTTACGGCAACCGTTACAGCAACACCTTTCATTAATGGTTGTTCAGGCACTACCTCCCAATCATATAAAATAACGGTGCTGCCACTGGCAAAAGATGTTTTTGTGCCCAATGTATTTTCTCCCAACGGCGATGGAAAAAATGACCAGCTTTTTATTTACAGTAATTATATCGTTACGGTTGAAATGCACATTTTCAATCAATGGGGCGAACATATGATAACGCTTAACAGTACGAGCCAGGGTTGGGATGGCAAATACAAAGGCACTGCTCAGCCTGTGGGTGTTTATATGTATGTATTAAAAGCGGTGCTGAAAGACGGGAAGAATGTTAATATGAAAGGTTCTATCACGCTTATACGATAAAAAACAATATCCAAATGAAAAGCAAAGCCATCAAACGATACAGTTGGTTTACGGTCTGTTTGCTTTTGATAACTGCTTTTCGAACAGTTGCTCAAACAGATCCCCACTTTACGCAGAATTATACCTTTCCCATGTATGTAAATCCCGGGCTGGCAGGAAGCGCCGACGGCGATTACAGGGCGTCTGCAATTTTTCGTAACCAGTGGGGTAGCATCAGCAATCCTTATCGCACTTTTGGTCTTTCATTTGATACACGTACCAATAAAAATGTTGGACTGGGCGTCAACGTGTTGAATCAATCGGCCGGCGATGGAGGATTTAATTACCTTACTGCTTCCGTTTCCTATGCCTACACCGGCGTTAGATTCGGAAAGGATTTCAATCAGCATATTGTTATGGCCCTTCAGGGTGGTATCATAAACCGCTCGGTCAATCAATCAAAATTCAAATGGGGTGAACAATGGAATCCCATCACCGGATACCAGGCATCAAACCCAACAACTGAAACTTTTTCTAAAACGTCGTCACTCGTTCCCGATATAGGGGCCGGCATTCTGTATTTTGATGGAACGCCTGAAAAGAAAACCAATGTATTCGGTGGTTTTTCAGTATATCATTTAAACAGGCCCAAAGATCCGATCGTCACCAACAAAAACACCGACCTCAACCGGATCCCTATTCGTTATTCAGTACATGCAGGGGTAAGCTTTAATGTATCAGAACGTAACAGTATAGTACCGCATGTATTGTATTTGCGCCAGGGTACCGCTACCGAAACCATGCTGGGTGTATATGCACAATTAAATGTAAACACTGAAACCGATTTTATGCTGGGCGGCTATTACCGTGTTAATGATGCGGTGGCTCCTTACGTGGGAATTGATTATAAAAATTTTGTTATCGGTGTAAGCTATGACGCCAATGCAGCGAAACTGCGATCGCTGACAAGGAATGTAAACAGCTTTGAACTAAGCCTTTCTTATATTAAACGGTCGGGCACAAAGAGTATAGTTGATTATATCCGTTGTGCGAGACTATAAAATATGGTTTGATTGTTTTATGGTTTGATGGCTGGGCTCGCCGAATTCTGAATCTGTTAAGTTTTGGCCGGGTTGCGGAATTAAGGAGTTTCCAACAATCAAACAATCGATCCATCAAACAACTATTGTTTTATTATGAATACCTATTTACCCATTAAGTTCAAATCATTAGTCAATAGTTCATTTTGCTTATTGATTGCCTGCGCCTGCTGGCAGCCGTTAAAAAGTCAACAGGTTGAAAATAAAAGCCCGCTGCAGCTGGCCGATCAGTATTTTGCGGCCGGTGAATATTATACTGCAGGCTATTTGTATCAGCAATACCTGAGCACAACCGGTAAAAGCACCTATATACAGGCACATACGGTGTATGCTAAAAAAGGCAGAATAGGTGCAGTAGCTCCGAATGCATCCCGCCCCGACATTCTTTACAAGCAGGCAGAATGCTACCGCCTTGCCAATTACTGGTTAAATGCCGATTCTGCCTACAAAAAATGTACTGATAAAGCTGATGCGCTTTACTGGAGTGCTGTATGCGAACGCAGTCTGGGAAAATATGATGAAGCAGAAGAAAATTTACGCAAATACATAAACGCTGAAGGTAAAAACAAACAGTTTAAAGAGGCGGCTGAAAAAGAGTTGCAAACACTACAATACGTACGCAAAGAAATGGCGGCAGCCGACTCTGCGATACATGTAATGAAACTCAAAACGCCCGACAGCCATGAAAAAGGCGCTTACGCTGTAGTGCCTGCCGGCGGTAACCAATACCTCGTTAGCAGTACACAAGCCGATCCTGTTGGGAAAGATAAAGGCAATCCGAATCATAGCCATTTGTTGTATGCCACATTGAACAACGACAGCCTTGCTCAGCTAACCCCTGTTGCGCTGCCCGGTGTTAGTACTTTGGATAACCAGGGCGCAGCAAGCATCAGCGCCGATGGCCAACGTATTTATTATACCCAATGGCGAAAAGAAAAAGGCCGCATAGTTTCAAGTATCTATTGTGTAAATAAACAAAGCAATGGAAGTTGGTCTGTACCTGTTTTATTGCCAAAGGTGAATGCCGGCCTATCCAACAACAAACAACCGTTTTGCACTGCTGATGGAAAATATTTGTTTTTTGCTTCAGACCGTAAGGGCGGATCAGGCGGATTCGATATCTGGTATGCGCCTTTACAGGCAGATGGAAGTGCCGGTGAACCTGTAAACGCAGGAGCAGTGATCAATACTGCCGGTGATGAACAGGCACCGTTTTATCAAACCAGCAGCGGCACCCTGGTGTATTCAACCAATGGAAAACAGGGCATGGGAGGGTATGACCTGTTTTCTGCCAAAGGCAGCGAAGCAACATGGAGTGTGCCCAACAATATGGGTTATCCGGTTAACTCTTCGAGAGATGATATTTACTTTTTTGCTCCTGAAAAAACAGCTCTTTTATCGAAAGCAATGGTGGGGTCCGACAGAGGTTCCGGATGCTGTCTTGAAAGTTATCGCGTTACAAAAATTACAAAAAATAAACAGTTAACCGGTGTGGTACGGGATAATATAAGCAACGATCCTGTGGCCGATGTAGAGATTGTGTTTACCGACCCGAACGGCAAAACACAAAAAGCAATAACGGATAAAGAGGGTAAATATGTGTTCGATACGCTCGATAATGCTGATAATAATTTGACCATTAACATCAGCAAATCGTTCTATAGGGACACCACTGCTACTGTGAAAATTATTAAGAAAGATGAAACCAACCCGCAGGCCGATCAGTTATTCAATACAGATGTGTTCATTGAGAAAAAACGCATAAATCCTGATAATGTAGTTACCGTATTTTTTGATTTTGATATGAGCAACCTGAAAAAGGATGCGCTCAGCAAATTGGATTCAATTTACAATATACTGATGCAGTTCCCGGCTGCAAAGCTTCAGATTTCAGCGTATACCGATGGCAAGGGAACCGATGAATACAATAAAAAGCTGAGTGACCGCCGGGCAAGGGCATGCGCCGATTACTTCATTAGAGGAGGCATAGTTGCCAAACGTATTACTTTTGAAGCATTCGGGGCCTGTTGCCCCATTGAGCTGGAATTGATTGATGGCCGCGATAATCCCGATGGCCGTAGCCGCAACAGAAGGGCATTGATCAATATATCGAGGGAGTAATGAATAATGAATATTGAATAATAAATGTCGAATGTTGAAGTAACACAAGGAATGGGTTTTTTATTTCAACATTCGGCATTCAAATTTCGTTATTCGATATTTAAAAATTTGTAATTTAACCGGATGAAAAAGATTCCCACTTATCCGGTTAAAGTTTTCATGCTTTTCATTTTTCTGGCAGGATGTACCCATTTCTCTTTCGCGCAACAGAAGAAGATAAAGGTGCTTATCATAAGCGGAGGGCATGGATTTAAACACCAGCCTTTTTACGACGTTTTTGATTCTATACCGTCTATAACATACGATACGCTCGTTCAGCCGCAGGCCAATGCATTTATCGCTTCACCTGAAGTGAAAAAATATGATGTGCTTGTGTTTTACGATATGGTCCTCGATTCCATTACGCCGGCACAGCAGGATGCCTACATCAGTCTGCTGAAAAAAGGCGCCTCCATGATTTTCCTCCACCATTCGCTGGTGTCGTACCAAAACTGGCCCGAGTTTATAAAGATCGTTGGCGGACAATACCACACACATGACGTTGTAGTAAATGGCGATACGCTGAAAACCAGCTACGAGCATGATGTGAACATTCCCGTGAAAGTGGAGAACAAAAAACATCCTGTTACCAGTGGCATCAGCGATTTTGACATCGTTGATGAAGTGTACGGCGGCGTTGAAATATTACCACAGGTAAAACCTTTGCTCAGCACCACGCACCCCAAAAGTATGCACTACCTTGCCTGGGTTAATCATTACGGCAATTCAGATGTCATATACATACAGTTAGGCCACGGCCCCTCAGGCTATTCAAATCCCAATTACCGCATACTGATACGGCAGGCTGTTGAATGGTCGGCGAAGCAAAGAAAAAATAAATAACAAATACGGCAACAAACAGACTATAAAACATTGACCAATACAAACGTAATTAAACAGAAATTTAAAAGTTCTATCAGACGAGGAACCGGTGAGGCTCATTTGCTTATGCAAAAGCACCGGGACATCGACTTTTCGGCAGACATTATTAAAGCCTCTGTGAAAAATTTTGCCTATGATGCGCAATGCGAAGGAAGCAGAGCATTGTATGTTTCCGAATTGATCGCACTTTCAAAACAACAGGGCAAAATTCGCAAAGCTATTCTCGATAAACTTGCTACTGAAAAGAAAGACACCTGGGCCTTGGTTCAACTCTTTGACCTGGCAACATTTTTTGCAAAGCACCATTGGAAGCTATCTACAACAAACTAACCTGTGGTATACACCGAACAGATATTGTAAAGATTTTGCTTGAAAACAAAGTGCTGTCAACCAAAATACGGCAGGAAATAAAATACGACTGCAGTGAAGATACGAGAGGGCTTAGCCTCGATTAACCGATAGCCGCCAGTTTGTACTGGCCTTATCCTGGAAGTTTGGAAAAACCGCTTCGCAGGGCAACCGGCTCAGTAACGACGATACAAAAGGCAGATTGAATCTTTGACGTCATTTTAACACTTCTGAAAAATGTACCTATCTTGCATGCGCCAATTAATGTCCTTATCTTACCTATATTATTTATACTAATACGCTATTAACAGGTTTTCCCGCACGTTGTGGCACTAACAGAAAATGAAATACAGGATGAAGTTGTATTGATGCAACAGTTCCGCGCCGGGAGCGAAGAGGCGTTTACAACGGTGTACCGGCGTTTATACCAGCGGGTGTATTGGTTTGCCAGGAAATTTGTGGAGGAAAAGGAAGATGCCCGTGACCTTACAGCAGAAACCTTTGTTCAACTCTGGCAGCACAACGATACCTTTCCCACATTGGATGCCATAGCGGCATTTTTATACGTAACCGTTCGCAACAAATGCTATAATTTGCTAAAACACCGGCAAATGAAAGCCGGCCGGCGCGAAGACCTGCTTCGCCAGTTCAATGAACGCGAACAGGATGATTTCTTCGAAGAACAGGTGCAACTTCAACTGGTCAGCCGCATTTATGCAGAAGTAAATAAACTACCTCCCCGTATGAAGGAGGTTTTTTTGCTTTCTTACCGCGATGGATTAAAGCCTGCCGAAATTGCCGAACGGCTGCAGATCAAAGTACAAACCGTAACCAATCAGCGGGTCACTGCAGTGCGCCTGTTGCAACTGGCGCTGGGCAAAGACTTTATGCTATCCTCACTATTACTGCTGCTTGAATTTCACGACCAGCTCTGAGGCGCTTAGGTTCTCGCAGAGGCGCTCCCGCCGTGGCGGGACAAAGTTGATCGCTTCGCGATCAGTAACAACGCTAAGAAAAGGCTTTGCGGCTTTGCGCCTTTGCGCGAAATACTCTTAGCTTAACCGCATTGCCTGCGGTGGCGGTACACTCAGGGCGCTGACGCCCGCAAAAAAAATTCAAAAAAACTTCATTTTGGAATGGTTGATCGGGGTTGTTCGATTGTAGTGTGTTTATATGATGACTGTTAGCAACCTTATTGATCTTTTAACGAAGCACCTGAAAGGCAATTTGTCCGGTTCAGATCAGGAGCAGCTTAGCCAGTGGATTTCGCAGTCAGAACGTAATCGCCGTCTTTTTGAATCTATCGATGACGAAGAACAATTACGGCAGCTGGTTCTGTTGTATCGCGAGGAAGAAGAAGAAAACAACGAGGCCATTATTCTGTCGAAGATCCGTCAGCGGATGGCCGGAAATATAGCGATTGTGCCTGTTCGAAAGTTAAGTAAGGGGTGGCGCTTTGCCCGGGTGGCTGCGTTGGTGCTGTTGCTGGCGGGTGTTGGCAGCTACGGCTATTTTTTACTGACCCGCAAAAAAAGTCTTCCCCCCGAAGTTGTGACCAAAAAACCGGCGGATATTCCTCCGGGACATGACGGCGCCATTTTAACGCTGGCTAATGGCAAACAAGTGGTGCTTGACAGTCTTGGCAACGGAGTAATAGCCACCCAGAACGGAACACAGGTATCACTGAAAAACGGAGCGTTGGCCTATACAAAAGATGCCGGCCAGGCTGCAACGGTTTACAATACTCTCACAACGCCTAAAGGCAGACAGTTTCAGTTGATTTTACCAGATGGAAGCAAAGTATGGCTGAATGCAGCATCTTCAATTCGTTATCCCACGACTTTTACCGGCAATGAAAGAAGCGTTGACATTACAGGCGAAGTTTATTTTGAAGTTAATAAAGCGATCGGGGGGAATGGGCACAAAAAAACTTTTGTTGTCAACATACTCCCCTCCACCGGAGGGGCCGGGGGAGGCCGCATTGAGGTTCTTGGCACCCACTTCAACATCAATGCCTACGACAACGAGCCCTCGATTAAAACGACATTGCTGGAAGGTTCGGTAAAGGTTATAAAAGATGCTTCATCAGCTATATTAAAACCCGGAGAACAAGTATCAATATCTCAGTCATCTCAAATATCCAAACCCATCCCGGTCCAGACAGACAAGGCAGTGGCCTGGAAAAGCGGCCTGTTCAATTTCGAAGATGCCAGCCTTGAGGAAGTGATGCGACAGCTTGAGCGCTGGTACGATATAGAAGTGGTTTATGAAAAAAACATACCCGATATAACGTTCGGCGGTAAAATGACCAACGATGTTAGTTTGTCGGGTTTGCTAAGGTCCCTGAAAGATATGGACGTGCACTTTCGTGTAGAAGGCCGTAAACTGATTGTGTTGCCATAAGACGCAAAACGCTGAACGCAAAACGCCGAATGCTGAACGCTGAACGCCGAACGCCGAACGCAAAACGCAGAATGCAGAACGCTGAACGCAGAAAGCAAATACAACTCAAATGGCGTTATGCTTTAAGCGTTGCGCGTTGAGCATTAAGCGTTGCGCATTAAGCGTTACGCATTTTATTAACCAACCAAACTGCAACAAAAGTATGCCCAAAACTGCTACTTGTGGCCGGTGCAATGCGTGTTTTTTGTGCACCGGACCGGATTCGTTTTACATACGAATCCGCTACCTGTACGGGGTATTGGCGCCGGTTCAACATGCCGGTGCTTCTTCACTGCTCTCAGCTTCCACGATCAAAGCTGTGAGATTGTTAACCTTTTTTCTGATTGCCGCCTCAGTGACTGTTTCTGCAAACTCCTATTCGCAAAATGTAACCTTGTCGGCGAACGGGCTTTCGCTGAAAGAGGTGTTTTCAGCGGTGGAGCAACAAACCGGCTTTGTGTTTTTCTACAACAGGCAACTGTTAACCAACACAAAGCCCGTAACCATTTCGGCACAAGGCATGCCGCTTAACGAATTTTTACAGGCAGCATTGAAAGAACAATCGCTGAATTTCCGCATCGAGGGGAAAACCATTACACTCTCACGCAAAGCTGGCGCAGAACTTCCGGTGCAGGAAATACCGAAGCCATATGGTGCTCCCGCAGATAGCGCCCGCCTCATTTCAGGAGTGGTAACTTCCGAAGCCGGTGAGCCGGTTGCAAGCGCCAGTGTAATCGTTAAAGGAACGTTCAGGGGAGCTTCTACCGACAGCAAAGGTGCTTTTTCAATACGCGCTGCTACAGGACAAACGCTCATTTTTTCGGCAGTGGGCTACGAGCAAATGGAAGTTCGGATAAAACCCGGCGACCGGCTCGCTGTTAAGATGGTTCAAACCGCTACTGCCATGAAAGATCAGGTAGTAACAGGGATCTATCAGCGTAAAAAAGAAAGCTTCTCCGGTTCTTCAACAACGTTTACCGCCAAAGAGCTGAAAGTGGTGGGCAACCAGAGTCCGCTGCAGGCATTGAAAACGCTTGACCCTTCTTTTGCTATTATAGAAAATAATTCTTTTGGCTCAGATCCTAACCGCTTACCCGATATCGAGATCAGGGGAAAAAGCAGTGTAATTGGTTTATCGCAACAGTACGGCACCAATCCTAACCAGCCGTTGTTTATCCTCGATGGCTTTGAAAGCACACTGCAGGTTATCAGCGATTACAGTATGGACCGCATTGAAAATATTACACTGCTGAAAGATGCTGCGGCAACGGCCATCTACGGTTCAAAGGCTGCGAATGGGGTAGTGGTGGTTGAAACAAAACGCCCCGCCCCCGGCCGTTTGCGGCTTAGCTACAACCTCAATACTTCTTTCAGTTTTGCCGACCTGAGCGACTATAACCTGATGAATGCGGAAGAGAAACTGGAGTTTGAAAAGCTATCTATGTTCCTGGGTTCTATTGATGCCAACGGCAACTTCGTTACCGCCGAAGCAGATGCAAAATACAATGCCCGGCTGGCTGAAGTAAAACGCGGTGTGAACACCTTCTGGATGAACGAACCGTTGCGTTTTGCCACTACACAACGGCATACCTTATTTGCCGAGGGTGGCGACGCCACGTTGCGTTACGGTGTATCACTGGCATTTGGCGATAATCAGGGTGTTATGAAAGGTTCAGATCGTAAACTCACCAATGGCAATATTCGACTTATCTATCACAAAGGACGCCTGTCGGCAACCAACTCGCTGAGTATAGATATCGTGAATGCCAATATCGAAACCGTGCCGTTCTCTGATTTCTCCAGGGCCAATCCCTATTTCAGGAAATACAATGCCCAGGGCGGAATCGACAAGGTGCTGGAGTCGTTTATCTGGGCGAGCCTGACCACCGGACAATCGGCAACCACTGAAACTTATTACAACCCGCTTTATGATTTGCACAATAATAATGTAAACAAATCCGAGTCGCAGGGATTCACCAACAACTTCGAGATCGAATGGCGTTTATTGAATGAACTAAAGGCACGCGCCCGTTTTGGCATTAACCGTCTTGCTATCCGCGATGAAGTATTCAGATCGCCCTTCAACTCGGAATTTGCCGGTACCGATCCGCTGCGGCAGGGAACCTATTCTGAGTCGAACGACCGCCAGATGAACTATGATGGAGATCTTACCCTTACCTATGGAAAGTTGCTGGCACAAAAGCATATGTTGAATGTGGTGGCAGGTATGCGCCTCAACCAGGTGTCGGCACTTAGCAGCTCTTATGAAGTGAGTGGATTTACAGGCGATGATTTTCCCAATCCTGCATTTGCTTTTGGTTATTCAGATACAAAACAGGCTTCTTACCTTGAGTCAAAGCGTCGTAGCGCCAGCTACTTCCTGAATACGGGATACGCTTTTGATCAACGTTACCTGCTCGATGCCACCCTTCGTTCCGACGGTGCTTCGGTATTTGGCGCCAACAAACAGTTTACCACCATCTGGTCAATGGGCCTGGCCTGGAATATTCACAATGAAGCATTTTTCAAAAAAGACCGTTACAACTGGATAAACAGCCTGCGCCTGCGCGCTTCTATCGGAAATCCGGGCAACCAGAACTTCAGCGATTATATATCAACGCGGGTATACAGGTACAACAATGAAAATCGAAACCCGTTCGGGCCCAG
Source organism: Niastella sp. sgz303648 (assembly GCF_059587045.1). Lineage (NCBI taxonomy): Bacteria > Pseudomonadati > Bacteroidota > Chitinophagia > Chitinophagales > Chitinophagaceae > Niastella > Niastella sp. sgz303648. The sequence continues at coordinate 70,786 of NZ_JCAPSW010000020.1, forward strand.
TGTGATCATATCGAACCACGGCAATCCTTTGTTGAAATGGCAGAAAACGCTTGATCGAAACATCGGGCTCGATCTGCAGGTGATGAGGAACCGCCTGCGCATCAATGCAGATTATTTTATAAAAACAACTGATCCGCTGCTGGTATTTGTTGCGCTGCCTTCCTCTTCAGGCGCTACCAGTGTTACAGATAATCTCGGCGGCCTTGAGCAGAAAGGCTTCACCCTAACGGCCGGCTATACCCTGATCCAACACAAGGCGTTAACGTGGATGGTTAACCTGAATGCGCGCCGGCTGCAATCGAAATACAGGAACTTTGGTAGTGCCCTTTCCAACTTCAATGAGAACAACAAAGGCGTAAATATGACCCGTTATTACGATGGGGCAAGTCCTTCTGATTTATGGGCTGTTCGTTCAAAGGGCATTGATCCGGCCACAGGCAGGGAAGTGTTCCTTACCAAAGAAGGCAACCAAACATTTGCGCACAGTTACAGCGATGAAGTAGTGGTGGGTAACAGTGATCCTGATGTGGAAGGTATCATGGGCACCTCCGTTTCCTGGAAGGGTTTTTCAGCCAACGTAGCGCTCCGGTACCGTATCGGCGGACAAATATTCATGCAAACGCTGTATGATAAAGTTGAAAATATTCCATTTGGAAATATAGGGCTGAATCAGGACAGGCGTGCTTTGCACGACCGCTGGCAGAAACCCGGCGATAACGCAAAGTTTAAAGCTATTAGTGATGTAATGTCAACCCCTATGTCGTCGCGTTTTGTAGAAGATAACAATATCCTTGCAGGCGAGTCTATTTCAGTAGGGTATGAAAACTCCACTGCCGGTTGGCTGAAGGTTGTAAAAGCTTCTTCATTTACCTGCAGGGCCTATATGAACGATATTTTCAGACTATCTACTGTTGTGAACGAACGTGGTATTGACTATCCTTTTGCCCGGTCGGTTTCCTTATCGGTAGGAGTGCGATTTTAGTTGTAACAATAAACAAGATCCAAAATGAAAATGAAGATAGTTAACATATTTATGATGCGAATGTCAATAGGCAATAGGCCATTGGCAATAGGCAAGGATCAATTGACAATTGGCAATAAGCAATTGGCAAAGCCTGCCGATAACCGGGCATTCCGCACTATTACACCTTTGTCTATTGTCAATTGTCTATTGCTAATTGTATTGCTGGGGTCATGCAATAAATGGGTTGACGTAAAGCCGACCGACCGGCTTGCAGAGGATCAGTTGTTCAGTACCAGGGAAGGCTACCTGAGTGCGTTGAATGGTGTGTATGTTGAATTGACCAATGCAGCCATATATGGGGAGAACATGACTGTGTCGGGCCTCGATGTGATGGCGCAGTATTATTATATGAATCTTTCAACCCACCGGTTTTACGACTTTACCACTTTTGCCTATACATCAGACAAAACCAAGCCTGTATTTGATAACATGTGGAAGAAAGCATATGAGCTGATCGTTAACTGCAATGTGATCATTGAACGATGTGGTGAAAACAGCAACGAGCTTTTACCGCCTCCTTATTTCGGTTTGGTAAAAGGGGAGGCGCTGGCATTAAGGGCCATGCTGCATTTTGATATGTTGCGCCTGTTTGGTCCCATTTATTCAGCGGCAGATAAGGATAAGCCTTGTATTCCCTACAATACCTCATCACGGCCACAGTCATCTGCTTTGCTTGGTTCTGCAGAGATCATGCAAGATATAATCGGGGATTTAAAAGCAGCTATTGCTTTGCTGAAAGATGCAGACCCCATTATCACAGAAGGCCTTCGTCATATGAACAATCCCAATGGCGCCAACGATCTGTTTTTCCGCCAGTACCGCCTTAACTATTATGCTGCAAAAGCATTGCTGGCCAGGGCGTACCTATGGATGCAGGATAAGGAAAATGCCCTAACGCAGGCAAAGGAGATATTCACAGAAGCCTATAATCCCAATAAACCTATTTTCGGAATAGGGGTGATCGATCCTGCAGCTACACCATCCGACTTTGATCATATGGTTGTATTGGAAGTAATGTTCTCGTTGTTCACCCTCAACCGGCAAAACGTCTTTAATAATTTCTTTTCACCGAATCTCGATAAGGGTATGCGTTTGAGTTTTAATAACAACGACGATAATATGGCCCGGAAGAATGAATTGTACGATGACCAGAACGACTACCGGCTCAAAGCATGGACAACACAAACCAATACCACGGCTACCTATCTTACCCATATTAAGTTTGATGTTAACACCAACACCCTGGGCCCTTACATGATGCCGCTGATAAGGATGAGCGAGGTGATCTTAATTGCCGCAGAATGCAGCAATTCGATCGCTGAAGGAACCGCTTACCTGAATGTGGTGCGGAACAGCAGAGGCTGCGTTAGCCTGGCGCCCACCACAACGGCACAGTTAAAAGACTATATCACCCGCGAGTTCAGGAAAGAGGTAATTGGCGAAGGGCAGATGTTCTTTTACTATAAGCGAAATGCTATGACTGCGGTGCCTAATCACGCCAGCCTTACCGGAACAAAACAAATGATTTTATCCAATTACATAGTGCCGCTGCCTGTTAGTGAAACTTCAGTAAGAGGCAACTGATCCCGTATTGCTGATTTTGAGATTTTTTGATTTTGAGATTTAATCCCGAAATCTCAAAATTTCGAAACCCCTGAATTTCTTAATCTTTTTAAAAAGTTGATACAATGAAAAATACATACTGGTTTGTGGTGCTGGCCGTGGGTTGGCTGCTGGCATCCTGCAAAAAAGAGATGATGGGATATGAAGGGATAGAGGGTGTTTATTTTGCGGTGCAGTCAGGACCTTCGTACTATGCATCTTCAACATGGCCTTACCACTCCTACACAAACGTTGAGTTTGTAAAACAACCTGCCAGCGTTCAGGAAATGCTGGTCAATATAAAAGTAATGATCACCGGTCCCGTTAAAGACTACGACCGGCCGTTCAGGGTACAGATCAATCCCGACTCCACTACAGCACAGCTTAACATACATTATTTGCCGGTTCCTGAATCAATTGTTATTCCGGCTAATGCTACCATGGCGTATATACCGGTAACGCTGAAACGAACACCCGATCTTAAGGCGGCAACCAAAAAGATCGGTCTGCGATTGGTTGCCAACGAGTATTTCGGGCTTGCTTTTCCCAGCTGGAAGGCTATTACGGGATTGGGTACAGGCACCGTTGGTGCCGATACTGTTTTTGATGCCTCCCTGCATACCATCAATGTAAACGACCTGATGGTGCAGCCGGCGGTTTGGCGGGGTTCAGTAACGGCCGCCAACAAGGAAGCCGGATCATGGGGCGCCTTTACCCGGAAAAAACTGGAACTGATGTGCCAGCTCTTTAACCTCACGTATGAAGACTTTGGCTCAGAAACAACAATGACCCTGGTGCTGAGTAACCTCATTACTTCAGAAATGACGCGTTATCTGATCAACCAGTTCAATGCCGGAACACCTGTAAAGGAGGATGATGGAAGACTGATGTGGGTTGGTTCTGTTCCATGGACTTCTACCATTGGCGTACCGTATCCCTGATTATTAACAATGAGGTAATTCATTATGAAAAGAATCAACACAATCATACTTACTGCTTTTATAATTTTCGGGGCGGCCTGTTTTAAAGACAAGGGAAATTATGATTACCAAAGCATCAATGAGATCAAAATAGCCGGTATGGCAGCCAATTACCCGGTTGTTCTTGGTGTAGGTACACTGCACATTGCACCAAAAATACAGATGACCGAAGCGGATGCAGATCCCGGGCGATTCAATTACTACTGGATATTATACAGCGGCACAACGGTGGTTGATACCCTGGGAACCCAGCCCGTACTCGATGCCCGGGTAAATGTGAACCCCGATACCTATTTGCTGTATTTAAGGATCATAGACAAAACTACAGGTGTAGCCTGGAAGGCAGGTACCACCGTTACGGTTGCAACCCGTTATTCAACCGGGCTTATGCTGATGGGAACAGGAGAAAACGGAAATGCTGAAGTGGATATGATAACGATGGTGAACGATACCGTGGTGGTGCACGGCATTCTCAGTAACAGCGGCTTACCGGCCCTGCACGACCCGGTAACCATTCTGCAGTCGGGCGGCAAGGATACAACAAGCAAAAACGGCCGGCTGTGGGTGATGACAAACAGCGGATCGTACTATCTTGACCGTAAGTCGATGCTGGGCAATACCGCGCGAAACTTCGCAAGCATTTTGGTTACCAATGACAATCTGAACAAGGAAAGTCTTACCCCCATTCTTTACATTCCGCAGATCAAAGAAAGGACGGGCACTACGGGTAATACCTATGCACGAGCCATCATGACAAGCGACGGGAATATCTTTGCCACGCATACTTACATCACGGGCGGTGATTTTTATACCAATCCGGTTAACCGCGAGCAATCTAATTTCGGCAGGCTGATCAAATCGGCACCCTTCCTTTTTTATGCAATTGGCAGCATGACCTCTATGATGTGGTATGATACCGAAGGCCAGCGCTTTATGAATTACGCCACATTTGGTACCGGTGCTTATTCAACCATACCCACCGACAATGCAACGGATATTTTTCCCTGGAATCAGTCAGGCACAGGCCGCACATTGGTGTATGGAGAAAATACGCGCAATACCGACGGCGGTTCAACCAACGGCAACTCATTTGCGCTGCTAAAAGACAACAGCAACAACTACTATATTTATAAATTTTACGCCAGTGGCGCCACACCGCTTAAGCGTGACCTGTATATAGTAAGTTCGATAGCCACCGATTTTGACAAAGCCGGTTTTTATGCATTCTCATCCCGCCGCTCCGTGATATTTTATTCAGTAGGCAATATATTGTATGCCTACGATTACAATAAGGGTTATGAAAAATTATACCGGTTTCCCGAGTTGGGATCAGATGAAATAACCATGCTCAAATTCGATACCCAGATCGACTATGCTACCAATGCCCTGTACATTGCTACTTACAGCGCTTCTGCCAAAGGAAGGCTGCGCCGTTATATGGTAGGCGCCGATCCCAATACCGTGACTATTACGCCGGTTGACAGAAGTGACTGGGATGGTTTAATAAAAGTAAAAGATATGAACTGGCGAGCTATTAACTAATATAAAACTGTTTAAATACTCTTTCGGCGCTTCGCGCCTCTCTTTTTTAGCTAAGAGATTAAAGGAGTAGAAAGAGAAAAAAAAGCTCTTAGCGCTACTGCATTTCGGGGCGCTGGCGCCCTTAAAGGAGAAAAAAGAAACATAAAATCAAAGAAAATATGAATACAGTTAAAACATTTATTGCAGTAAGTTTAATGACCGGTATGTGCATATCCCTTTCGGCGCAAACCGCATTCAAAGTAAAAGGGAATTTAAAAGATACTTCCCGGAATGGCGAAAAGGTTATGTTTGCTTATTTCAATGGCGTTAAAAAGGTGTACACCCAGACAATAATAAAGGATGGCGCCTTTACTATAGAAGGCACGGTGATTGACCCTGCCAGGGCAACGCTATCCATCAATACAACAAAGGCAGTGCGGCAGGTGACACCCTGGGCAACCAGTGAAAAATGCGAATTTTTTATCGAAGGCGGCGAAGTGACCGTGGAAGGGTTGCCATTGGCAACGGCTGTTATCAACGCCCCCGGTAAATCACAGAAAGATTTTTTGGCGTTTCAGGCAAAGCTGAAACCCTTTGTTGAAAAGGAACGCGCATCCTACAACGATATGCTGCGCGCCATCATTGCACGTGATTCCGTAGCAAAGAACACGTATCGCGCCCTCAATGACAGAAATAAGCATGAGATCGACAGCGTTGAACTGGTGTTCCTGAAAGCCAATCCGGCATCGCATGTATCGCTTGGATTGCTTCGGGAAATGGTTACTGCAAAGTCACTGGCAGAAGAAAAAGAAATGCTGCTTGCCTTGTACAATAAACTGGCCGATCCTTTGAAAAAAACCGTTGTCGGTAAAGAATTGGGCGAGCAGATAGAAACAGCTTTTAAGTTAGGGCCGGGCAAATCATCTGAGGATTTTGTGCTGAACGATACACTGGGCAAGCCGGTTCATTTATCTTCTTTCCGCGGCAAATATGTGCTACTTGATTTCTGGGCATCGTGGTGCATACCCTGCCGCTTTGAAAATACTACATCAGTCATAAAGGCTTACGATCGTTTCAAAGATAAAAACTTCACCGTGCTGAGTGTATCGCTCGAAAAGCCGGGCGACCGCAAAGCATGGGTAGCTGCCATCGTAAAAGACGGGCTTACCTGGCCACAGGTAGCTACACTGACCCCCGAAGAAAACAGCAACATGAGAAAATTGTACGGCATAGAAGAAATTCCGATGAATTACCTGATCGATCCGCAGGGAAAGATCATAGCAGTTCATTTACGGGGAGAGGCCCTGATCAAAAAACTGGAAGAGGTGTTGTAAGCTGTTTACAGGATAATATATATACAATAAGCTGCTCCGGAAAAATGGGGCAGCTTATTTAGTTAAGGGGGCGATGGGTTAACACTATGTAATTAAGTTCAAAAACATTAATTTGCAACAGCCTTCGTCAGGCGCCCTATAGATAATAGCCTTATATGAGATTTTCCTTAATAACTCCTTGTCTCCTTTTATTTTCCCTGCTTGTTGCCTGTAAAAAAACAACAACTACCGACCCTGCTTTTACGCCTGGTACCGATGTTTATATAGCCGGATCGACTGATGGAAATGCCGTTTACTGGAAAAACGGTGAGCAGGTAATCCTGGCAAAGAATGGCTTTGCCAGCAGCATTATCTTATCGGGTGCCGATGTTTATCTGGCCGGGCAGGTGAGGGGCGACAACCAGGCGTTGGCCGTTTATTGGAAGAACGGCATACAGGTTAAGCTAACAAACAGCGGCTATTCTCAAACTTATGGAATTGGCGTTCTGGGGTCAGACGTATATGTAGTGGGAACTGTCAATGGGGATACAGCCGCTTATTGGAAAAACGGACAGCGTTTTAATTTTTTGCCGGTTACTCAGGGCATTGGTTATGCGATCGCTTTTTCGAATTCGGATGTTTTCGCCGTCGGCAGCGTTCATGATAGAACCGGCTTTGATTCTGCAGTTGTATGGAAAAACGGTATGCGCGACAAATGGGTATCTATAGCCACTTCTACCGCTTTGCAGGCAATTATTGTTTCAGGAACGGATAAATATATTGCGGGATATTCAGGAGGTGAGGCTTTTTATCTCAACGATGTTAAGTTTACCTCGCTGGATAATACCTATGCAGCCGCCAACGCTATAGCCATTGATGGCACTGATGTGTATGTAACGGGGTACAAATCTTATAATGCAAATACAACTGCTGTATATTGGAAGAACGGGGTATTGACGAAACTTACAGACGGATATTCTTATTCAGCTGCAAATGGAGTAGCCATCGCTGGTAAGGATGTATATATAGTGGGTAGTATTTATGCACAGGGAAAATATATTCCTGTTTACTGGAAAAATGGGGTTATGAAAGCACTTGCAGATAATGGCTCTGCATACGCAGTAGTTGTTGGGAAGTAACCTGTTTTCGAATACACGTGCTAATCTTTCATACGCAGGCCCTAACGATATTCACAAGTTGTTGGCAGGATATGGCTATGGCGACACTCATTACAACAGCAACTAAATGAAAAATATTACTGCCCTGGGACTATCTATTTTGACTGTTGTTTTAAATGGACTAATAGGACACTTTTTTGCACCAAATGGTATTATACTGACACCCATTGTTTTGACAATAACTTCTTCACTTATTTGCTTTAGGACAAAAAACATCAGCGTAATATTAATAAGTACCCTGACTTTTCTATTTGTTGCATTAAATGATATTGGTTTAAAATTATATTCAGGTGGAACACACGACTCTGAAGGACTTGGGTGGGTTCATCTGTTTTTGTTTGCCGGACTTGTCCCGACAGTTGGAATTTTATTGACTTCGATTTTCAAGCGGAAAGGCGAAAAACTTATAAACAAGATAATTGCGATAATTCTATTTGTAGGACTAACTGCAATTCATCTAAAACTATTCAGTAATTTAGGGCTTGGCCGACACTTTTAGCCTTCACCAAAACGCACCCTGCCTATTACCGTTTCAAATGAACATTGCGTATACCTAAATGAATTTGAGTTGGACAACAGCTACAAGTTATAAAATCAGTAGCAATAAAATCTTACCTCCACTGGCCGACCAGTTCTACGTAACCGTAACCTGTTGTATCCTTGCCCTTGTAAGTGCCTTTCGCGGAACTGGCAGCCTCGCTAAGCCGATGGCAGCGGTAGCAACAACTATTACTCTTTTACCTGGCTGCAGTTGTAAAGCGGCAATCAGATGCTGCCTGCTTCAGGATCAATAGCCAGTGCTTTCGCGATGCAAGGGGGAACAGTTGCATTAGGCCGGCGCCATCTGATAACAAAGTTGCGTTTTTGAGGAATTCTCTGCGGGTATTCATATAGCTGTATATATAGTAGTATATGGTACACCAGCTTTTGGGAGCATTAAAAATTAAACGGAAGTTAACCTGCACCCGGAAAAGGAGGATTGGTCAATTATCCCCCCTTTTTTGGTTTAAAAAACCCCCCTTCTTCTTTAATACCCCCTCTATTTTTGGGTTGTTCAACCATTACGATTGCGATTTAATTCGCACTATAATTCAATCTTCAACAATTGCTGTATGAGAACATTAAGACTGTTTTTATTGCCCTTACTGGCAGTGCTGCTGAGCAGCACGTACTCCTGGGCACAAACCCGAACCCTGAGCGGCCGGATAATCGATGCCGGCTCTAATTCTCCACTGACCAATGTTTCTGTTATTGTAGAAGGCACCACTAAAGGAGCAACTACCGATTTGGACGGCCGGTTTACCATTGCCCTGCCCGCAGGTGGTAAACTGGTAATAACGCATATTGGGTATGCCACCCTGAGGTTAACAAAGTTAACGCCGGATGCTTCCAATACCATTGTTATTCAGATGGAAAAATCGAACGCCACTGATTTAGGCGATGTGATAGTGGTAGGATATGGCGCCCGTAAAAAAGCTACCCTCACCGGATCAATTGTGCAGGTGGGAGAGGAAGTGTTTAAAGACCGTCCTTTGCCCAACGCAGTAACCGCCTTACAGGGCGAACTACCAGGCCTGCAAATAACCCGCACCTCTTCGCGCCCCGGTAATGAGGGTTTAAGCATTGTTTTGCGCGGCGCATCTTCTGTGGCAGCCATTGAACCGCTGATCATTGTAGACGGTGTGCCATTGATTGGTACCTGGGAGTTTAACCAGATTAACCCGAATGATATTGAAAGTGTAACCGCGTTAAAAGATGCCTCCGCGGCCATCTATGGTGCGCGTGCACAGGGAGGCGTAATCCTTGTTACTACCAAAAGAGGCAAGGGTGGTAAAATGCAGGTAAGCCTGAATTCTAACTACAGTCGCAATACCATTGGTATATCCGTGCCCTGGGCTTCGATGCCGCAATGGGCCAGCCTTTACCTGCAAACTTCTACCTCTGATAAAAGAGATGCATCGGGCAACCCGATTGAATGGTTTCCGCAGTGGACGAAAGCCAACCTGCAAAAAATGGCGGCGGATTCTTCTTTCGATTACACCGACCCTGGTGGTATTGTACACCATTATGAAGATAACAACTGGCAGCGTGCGCTGTACAGTCCTTCCTGGAGTAACCAGCAAAACGTTTCGGTACGCGGCACGGGCGGTAAAACAGCCTATATGCTTTCGCTTGGCTATGCCGACAATAAGTCTTTATTAAAAACTGCGTTCGACGGTGAAAAGAAATACACCGCCCGCTTTAATTACGACTATAACATCAGCGACCGCGTGCGGCTCGAAACAGGCGTATCGTTTGATAACCGGCTTGTACAAAGTCCCCGCAATGGTGTGGGTAATGGCTATTTCGACGCGCCTATATTTCCGATCTACAACAAAGCAGGGAATTACTATGATGATTATGGTTACAGAAATCCGGTAGCCTTTACGCAATCGGGCGGTACCTCTAAAAACAAAGAAGGTATTGTAAGATTGAATGGTAAGCTGACTGCAGAAATATTTAAAGGTTTCAAGCTTACCGGTAATGCTGCTGTTGTAAAACGCGATGGCTGGAAAACCGAATACAACCAAACCTTTAACCTGTGGAACTGGCTGGGCACAAAAGTAAACTCGGTACAATTTGGTGCGCCCAATAACCCTGCCTTAACAGAAACGGTAGGTAATACAGTTTATCAAACATACAGTGCACAGGCCGATTATACAAAAACCATTGCTAAAGACCACAATATTGCTGCAATGGTGGGTACCAGTGCCGAGCTGTTTGAAAACAAATCGGTGAGCGCCACCCGTTCACAATTACAATACGATGGACTGTACGATTTGAATACGGCCATTTCTCCGTCTACTGTTTCTTATACTGGCTTGAACGGAGGCGGCGCCTACCACTGGGGCCTGGTATCTTACTTTACCCGTATCAACTACGACTATAAAAGAAAATACCTGTTAGAGTTTCTGGGTCGCCGCGATGGATCGAGCCGTTTTGATATGAACAACCGCTGGGCTAACTTCTACGGCGTATCCGGCGGATGGCGTATAAGCCAGGAAGAATTTATGCAACACTTCGATTGGCTGAATGAATTGAAAGTCAAAGCAGGTTATGGCGAAACCGGCGGACAGGCCACCCTGGGTTACTACGATTACCTGGCCCTGATAAACACCGGTACAGCGTTGTTTGGTACTACACCAGCCTTACAAGGTACCGGCTATTCAGATAGTATTACTACCAACCAGCGCACCTGGGAAAGAATGGCCAAGAAGAACATTGCGGTAGAGTTTGGTGTGCTCAACAACCGGTTGACCGGTTCGTTTGAACTATTTGAGAACAAAAATATAGGCATGCTTATACGCGTGGTATACCCCAGCATATTGGGCGGACCTGCACCTACTAGCAACGGCGGTACGCTGCGTACCCGTGGCTGGGAGCTGAGCCTGAACTGGAAAGACAAAGCAGGTGAAGTGCAGTATAACGTAGGCTTTAACCTGTTCAATGCTAAGAATACCGTACTCTCTTACGCCGGCGCCAATACCTGGGCCGAGGGTAAGTATACCACACCGCGTGAAGGCTACCCCCTGAACAGTCTCTATGTATATAAAACCGATGGCGTTTTTAAAACCCAGCAGGAAGCCAATGATTACTTTGCCAAATACGGCTCTACCGGCCGTGTACAGGCCTTTGGCGGTGGCGCCGGTGCAAGCAACGTACTGCGCCCCGGCGATGTGAAAGTGGTAGACCTTGATGGCGATAATAAAATAACTGCTACCGGAACCGGAGCCAAAGGCAGTGGCGATTTGTATTACTATGGAGATGCCGATCCGCATTACATGTTCGGTGTAAACCTGGGCGCACAATGGCACGGCTTTGATTTTAGTGCCTTTATACAGGGCGTTTTCAAATGGAATATCCTGCGAACTGGTAATGGCCGTGCGCCATTCTTCCGCAACTACCTGAATGTAAACACTACTTATATCGGTAAAACATATACGTCCGATAATCCCAATGCGCAGTACCCAAGGCTTTCGTTCGATAACAATATCAACAACTGGAACTGGCAGTTTAACGATGTGAATGTGCAGAACCTGCGCTATGCCAGGCTGAAATCGCTGGTGATAGGATATACGCTGCCGAAATCAATATCATCCCGTATCAAGGCCGACAGAGCCAGGGTGTTTTTCTCAGGCAACGATCTGTTTGAACTCACTTCGGTGAAAGACGGCTTTGATCCTGAACGCGGAGAAAGTGCCGATAACAGTTATCCTTTTTTCAGAACCTGGTCATTCGGCCTCAATTTGACTTTCTGATTGTTTGATTCTTAAAAATGATGGTTATGCCAACAATGAAAACATTAATTACTATATCGGGTGCGGCTTTGATTTTGCTGCTGTCATCCTGCAACAAAACTTTCCTTGACCTGGACCCGCTTGATAAGGCAACAGAAGCGGTGTATTATAAAAATCCCGACCAGTTTAAAGCCGCTGCCAATAATTTCTATAACAAGATGATCGGTTTCAAACCGATTAACAATAGCAACATCTATAACTGGATGGATGGGGGCAGTGATCTGCTGAGCCCCGGCTACGGCTGGCCCTCCAGCCTCAACGCCAGCGATCTTTACTGGAACAACACCTATGCTTATATCCGCTCCACCAACATCCTGATAGGTAAAGGGGCGCAATATACCGGCGATTATGCAGGTATTAAACAATATGTGGCCGCGGCGTACTTCTTTCGCGCCTGGCAACATTTCTTCCTGTTAAAGCGCTTTGGTGGCGTGCCGATAGATACAGTAGTAACAGGTGTAACCAGTGACTTGCTTATGGCGCCACGCAACAGTCGCTATGAAGTTATGCGTGTGATATTAGCTGACCTCGATATGGCGATCGACGGCCTGCCGCTGGAAGCCAACATTGCCGCCACTGACAAAGGACAGGTAAGCAAACAGGCGGCCATGGCCTTTAAAGCAAGGGTGTTATTATATGAAGGCACCTATGAAAAATATGTGGGCAAAGCTACTGATGGCGATGGCGTATCTTCCGGCGCCGGCAGCAAGGGCTACGATGCGGGTAACGTTACCAAATACCTGACCGAAGCGGCCTCGTTGAGTTCGCAGGTAATGTCGTATAGCGATTATTCCCTTTTCACAGGTGTTGATTCGCTGAGTTACCGTTACCTGTTTATACTGGATGATGCAGCCTCTAACCCCAAAGGACTTACGAAAACCGCCAACAAGGAGTTTATCCTGAGCAGCAGGTACGACTATACCCTGTTACAGGGAGCTGCCAACCTTACCCATACAGGCGGTGGCGGTATTTCGAGAAAGCTGATGGATATGTTTTTGTGCACGGATGGCTTGCCTTACAGCGTATCGCCCCTGGCGAAAGGCTATGCGTTAATGACCGACGAGTTTACAAATCGCGAATCACGCATGACCTGTATTACCGGTGCACCCCGCCAAAAGTACTGGGGCTTTAGCTCAGCTTACGGCGCTAATTATACGCTGGCTAACTATTTAACCGTATCTAACTGGCCATCGTATATCAATGTATCGTATCCCGACTTAAGCAACGGGGGCAGTGGCTACGGTAGCCGCAAATGGAGCAGTGAGGCTCCCAACCGTAACGACTACCAGGAGTCGTACGACTACCCGCAAATTCGTTTGGCGGAAGTATACCTCACGTATGCCGAAGCACAATGCGAACTGGGCAATGGAACCATTTCAGATGGGGATCTGAATATTTCTATCAACAAAATAAGAAAACGCGCAGGCGCCGCACCGTTAACCAATGCCCTGATTGCGCCTTACCCTTCACTCACCATGCTGGGTGAAATACGCCGCGAACGCACGCTGGAGTTGCTGAGCGAGAATACCCGGTTTACCGATCTGTTCCGCTGGGGCATTGCCGAGCAGGAATTGAATCAGGTACCCATGGGAATGATTGTACAGTATAATGGACAGCCAACGGAGATAGCTACTTTTACAAACCCATATACCAAGAATCCTGCTTATAAGCCCAGCACTTATCCTTTTGGTGTAGATGCGGCAACCGGTGCCGTAATATTGAGTGGTCCGCCTGCAGTGCCAATGACGAAGAAGAATTATCTCACTTCCATTCCGCAGGATCAGATCAATCTCAATAGTAACCTGCTGCAAAATCCGCAGTATTAATTTGAAGTAATAAACAAATTACGAGGCCGTTCCGGAATTATCGGGGCGGCCTTGTTGTTTTTGGGGGGATATCAAATTGTTGAATTTTCACCAATTTTTTGCAATTACGAATCCTGCAGAGCGTTATATTGTGATCGCTATTGACTAAAGGGCAAAGCTGTGCCGCCAGGCCGTAAACCTTTGTATGAAAGAAATGAGAATCCTATTAACGACACTTTTTCTATGGGTTTTTGTCTGTCAGGGACAAGTTGGAAGAGGTGATTCTGTAAAAACGCGGTCTTTCAAAGAATTTTATCAAACAATCACCAATCAATTTGCAAGAATTGACCACCTGCATCAATCCAGCGGCTATAAGGCTTTGGAACGAGAAAACGATAAAATCATTACTATATTGAACCGCTACAAGACGTATTTGTTCAACTTTCCTGATTCATTAAACTATGACTTAATTTACCTGACCAAATCTGTTGACAAAAATCTTGTGCTTGTTTCATGGGACACAAGAACGGGCGGAACGTTGATTGTATTTACAACAATGGCAATCTTTAAAACATCACAAGGTATTAAAACAAAAATGTTATTGGATACAAGTGATAAGGTAATGCCTTACACCTACATGCATTATAACTCTATAAATACCATCACTACTTCTAACGGGAAAAACATTTATTTAGCCTGGGGTAATGGACAAGGTTCAACAGCAAATCCCTGGCAGGAATTACGGGCATTTTCTATTAAAGATAATAAGCTGATAGAGCCGGAGATTTTTCCCGATAACGCTACTAATCTTTATGTTGAATTCGACTTACATGCTTTTAGAGAAGATCAAAAAGTTCCGGTGATTAGAATCAAAAACAGCGGCAGGATTATTCAGGTTCCGATTGAAGGAGCGAAACAAGGATTTTCAGGAAAGTATCAGACGTATGCTTTTAACGGAAAGGCATTTAAAGCAAGGTAACCTGCAAGCGTACAACACGAGGTTTTTGAGAGTAGGGCGCAACGTAATGATTTTATCCGACAAACCTAAATACCTAAATCGAAATGACAAACTACAAGACACTACTCCTGATTGGTTTCTTCTTTCTCCAGGCAATTTTTGTTTTTGGACAAGACAGTAAAATTGAAATTCCGGCTTTTAACGACAAATATTCAAAGTATGTAGGGCAACTTGAAAGTGGGGAGTTGGATATTGATTATACTGATTTTAGAAATAGCTTTTTAGACAGTAAGCAATTTAGCAGGAAAGGCAAAAATTACGACAGTCTGAAAAAGCAGGTTTACACTGAAATTAGAAACAAAAATTTTCAGGGAGTAATAAGACTAACTAAAGCTATGTTGGGTATTGACTATACAAGTATGTTTGCTCATAAATATTTACAACAGACATACAAAATCCTTGGTGACACTTTAAATCAAAAAAAGTATCATGACATCGAATTTGGGCTTTTATACTCTATCACAAAAAGTGGAGACGGTACGACTTGTGAAACAGGTTGGCACGTAACACAGATTGAAGAAGAGTATTTTATCCTAAATATGATTGGTGCGCAACTACAAAGCCAAAGTACAAGTAGTTCTGATAAAAATGCCTGTGACAAAATGGTTGTAAAAACAGAGGAAGGAGAAACAAAAACTTACTACTTTGAGGCAAACAAAGTGTTTGAAATGGAAAAGAAATTGTTTGAAAAATAAACTGCCCGGAAGGGCTGATAGCATATTAATGTTATCAGCCATTACTTCGTGAATATGAAAACTCCTGCGTTATCATTCCTGCTCAACGCCAAATTTTTGACTTACATCCTCCCAATGCCTGATTTAAAACGACTAAGTGTTTGCACGCTTCTTCTTCGGAGAACGCGAAAATCGTCTGGCAGAAGGAGCAGTGTTCTGTTTAGGATGGAAGGATGAATGCCTTGTATTGCTGACAGAATGATCCTTAAATAAATGTTCAGCTATTACCGGTATTACATTGGCAATGAGTTTTTGAATATCGTGTAGGAATGCCTTCTCTTCCTGGTCACAGAACGAAAGGGCAAGGCCATTGGTACCGGCACGTCCCGTACGGCCAATACGATGTACATATGTTTCGGGAACATTGGGTAACTCGTAGTTAATAACATAAGGGAGTTCGTCAATATCTATCCCGCGGGCTGCGATATCGGTTGCTACCAGTACTTTTATCTGTCTCGATCTGAACTGAAGCAGGGCATTTTGCCTTGCTGCCTGCGATTTATTGCCGTGAATGGCTTCCGCCCTGACCCCGGCCTGGTTTAAATCTCTTGCAACACGGTCGGCGCCATGTTTGGTTCGGGTAAAAACAAGGGCCATAGGTATGTCGGTATTAAGCAGCAGGTGCTTTAATAAAGAAATCTTATTTCTTTTTTCAACAAAATAAACAGTTTGTTGAACAGTGGCGGCGCTTGAAGAAACCGGCGTAATGGTTACCTGTACAGGATTTGTTAATAATGAATTGGCCAGCTTGTTAATGGCGGGAGGCATGGTAGCAGAAAATAAAAGCGTTTGCCTGTTTTGTTTAGGTAACCTTGCCATGATTTTTTTAACATCATGTACAAAGCCCATGTCAAGCATACGGTCTGCTTCATCCAATACCAATAACTGTATGTGATTTAAATTGATGTATTTTTGATCGGCAAGGTCAAGCAAACGTCCGGGGGTAGCAACTAATATGTCAACACCCTGCCTCAATGCGGCCACTTGTGCCCTTTGGGGTACGCCCCCAAAAATTACCAGGTGCTTTAAACCGGTAAATTTTCCGTATACATCAAAGCTTTCCTGTACCTGTATGGCAAGTTCCCTTGTAGGGGTAAGTATAAGCGCCTTAATACCATGATTATTCGAAAGCGATTTTTTTTGATGCAGTATCTGAAGAACCGGTATGGCAAACGCGGCCGTTTTACCAGTGCCTGTTTGTGCGCATCCCAACAGGTCTTTGCCTTGCAGCAGATGGGGAATGCATTGCTCCTGAACGGGAGTTGGCTGGGTATATCCTTCGTTTTCTAATGCCTTTAAGATAGGGTCAATGATCTTTAAATTTTGAAATGACAATGTGTGAATTTTAAAATAAATAATAAATAGGAGGTTGCCATTAGACGTCACAATTAATGGCCTTACAATCTTACCTTCACAAATATTGAATAATTGAAATCAAGATAGGTGCAGGGAGGGAATGAATGGGGCAAAGGTAAGCTATTAATCCTGATTATCGTTAAAAACTTTAATGATTATGGCAACTTGCTCATTTGCCGTGGTTTAAGCCGGTCAAAAATGAGCTTGACTACGAAACATCACACAAATGAGGCCAAAATTTCAATCCAAACAATCTGTTATCATCAATGCTCCAATTGAAAAAGTATGGGAATATAACCAGGACCTTTCAAAAATACCCGACTATCACCCACGGGTAAACAAGGTTGACCTTATTTCGGGCAAACAATTTCGGGAAGTTGATGTGGCTTATCAGTGTCACCTGACAGACGGGAAGAATACCTGCATAGAAAAGGACATTGAAATTATTCCAATGGATAAAATTGTGACAGTCTTTCTATCCGACACAATGGGTTTGACAAAGTTGCTGCCCGACTATGTTGTAGAATCGACTTTGAAAAAAATTGACGATAAGACAACTAAAGTAGAGATTGCACATTTTTATTCGAGCTCAAAACTTAAGGTTTGGTTGCTAAACTTTATTATCAAACCCAAAATTGCCAGGGAAACAACAGCCACTTTGAACGCAATGAAAAATAAAATTGAAAATGGGTATTAGAAATTTGTTCAGGGACGCAGGTAAGATTTCAAAAATTGCGACTGTCATTATTTTTCTTGCTTTAATTCGTGCAATCAGCGAACCCTTTAGACTGCAATATTACTCAAAGACAATATTGACTTATGATGAGATAAAGCCTTTTTTGATCGGCTCTTTGATTGCTGCTATCGGACTTTTAGCAATGACAATTTTATTCTATTTCGGCAAGCACAAAATCATAATTGGTACCTGCATCCTGATGATTATTTTATTGTTGATAGTGAAGAAAATTTATCTCATTCCATAACCGCGAACAAAAATGGATGGAAGAGCAGCCGCTATATGAGCCTGGCAAAAACGGGCGGACAGTGGTTAATTGAAATGTTGTGCTTTTACCATAAAATTTATGTTTCAGTTCGAACCTGACGTTTTCTGTTCAGAAAAAATTTTTATCTTGAACTTTAATAAAAAAAACAACAGTTCCGGCGTGACGGAAGCTATTACCCGCGCTTCGCCAAACCCTGAACGTAGCGAGTCACCATAGACTAATAGTTTAATCTTTATGAAGGCTGCATTAATAATTATAAGTGGGCTGATTTTATCAATCATCATCATCCTTTCATTATCTAAAAAGAAAAAGAAAGACGATAATAGACAGACTGTTTCTGCTGACACAAATATTTCAACTATAACAGGGCAACAAGTAGTTGACACTTTAGATGCGCTTGGATATTTTAAATATACAGATTCAGACAAGCTCGATACACTCAAAAAGGAAATAGCAACTACTTATGACCAGGTTAAAGTCCTAAACACCATAAATGAATATAGCCCCCCTCACGAGCCTTTTTGCAGACGATTCTACTTCTGCGATGGAGAGACTCTTTTTGAACCTGGTGGTGTTGTTGACTATCTGAAAGACATCAAGGCCACTTTTGATAAGCTAAATATTCCTCTGGAATGGAAGGACGACTACTTTAGCGACGATGCTACGGAACATACTATCGTTATTAACGGTAAAAAATACACTGCATATAAAGGTGATCCAAATGACCTGCGGGCCTGGGGAATCGCCACGAAGAACTTTGTTGAAATTTTAAATGACCAATTGGCAATTCACAAATCAGAAGAACGTGTCTATCCCATTTTGTTTAACAATGACGGACGGATTGTTTTCCTGACCAGGCCACAATACGTCTTCATATTTGAGCACTTTGATGAAAGGGAAAGACCGATGGAAGCTAACTTATGGTGGCAAACGTTTAATAAATAAAGGCGAACACCCTGAACTTTACCTGAAACCCGGTAAAAGGATTAAACAGCCAGAATACCTATTTTTGCGCCGGATTAACCCAAACAGTACACAATGAAAACCTTTATCGCAGTAGTCTCCTTATTGATTTTTTGCTTAGCCTGTACACAGACCCACATTAAAAAACCTTTCAGCCTTTCTCAATCAAAAGAAATAGTACATTAGTTGTGTGACAATAAATGTTTTCCTCACTCAATAATATTCAGCTGCTCAATCACCGACCTGTAAAATTGCCTGGCAATCGGAATGGCTTCCCCGCCAACTGTTAAATGATCTCTGGCTATGTTATCAATGAAATGAATGGAAGCTGCATATGAGCGGTGTGTTTTGATAAACATTTCCGGAGGAAGTTTTTTTAATGCACTCGATAACGTCGATCGCACCATGTAATAAGATTTATCCGAAAGATAAATTTTGGTATAATTTCCTTCTGTAGAAAGACACATTACTTCTTCAGGGTTGATACGCTCCAATACTTTGTTTTGCCAAACAAAAAATGGCTTCAGCATAACGAATGAGCTTTGAGGTTATAAATGTTGGCAATTTAAAAAAAAGTACCATTAAAAATTCCTTGTGCAAGAATGCGTAAGGTGTACATCTTGCAGGGTGAGGCAGTATGCAACCTCAATGCTACCTTTATGAAACCTTGATTTCTCCTCTTTAGGTCCTCTTTGCTTCCTCGGAATCCGGGAAGGCAAAGAGGTAGCATCAGGGAGGAACTAAGGTGAATCGAGGTAAATCCGAGGTGAACCCGAGGTGAATCCGAGGTGATTCGGAGGCGAATCTGAGGTGATTCGGAGTTGAAACTACCAAACAGCACCGGTTTTCGACTGCCCGTAACAGATTTTTTCGAACACCGTCCCAAAAACCGGAGTGTTTTCGGGGAAAAAATACCAAACATCACATCACTAGCCGAAGCTCGTCACAGGTTGAGGTAAACACCATCACATTATTAAAATACGAAGTGGAAGCTGATATACATTTGTGTCATCAGTTACTGCCAAAGGAGTTTCGCTCAGGGCTAACGGGTAGAGCGAACCCGCGAACCCTCTCCTCCGGCAGCGACTGGTAAAGTAAACCAGATTCATTCACCATTAAAAATCAGGAGGTATTTATGGCCTCAAATAATAGCCTGGCAACAGGCAAACTCAGTGGAACCCTCGGAAAAGAACTCGTATATCGCGAGTGGGAGGGTAAAACAATTGTTGCTAAAGCACCTAAAAAGCGGAAGGGAGATCCATCATCTTCCCAATCCGAAACACAGGAAAGATTCCTGTTCGCAACACGATATGCAAGGGCAATTATAAGAAGTCCGGACAAAAGCCTGGCAGAAGCCTACGCCGCTGTTCTGCGACCCCGGCAAAACGTGTATAGCAGGGCGTTGGAAGATTATATGTCTCCACCCGTTGTTACAAATATCAAAACGCGTAATTACAAAGGCAACGTCAACGACAAAATCGTTGTTAGTGCAATAGATGATTTCCGCGTAGTAAGTGTACGGGTAGAAATATATGCTGCCAATGGCACGCTGCTCGAAGACGGTAATGCTGAAACAGACATCAGTGGCACAGTATTTACCTACACTGCCACGCAGGCAAATAACCTGCTGGCCGGTAGTAAAGTGATAGCCATTGCAACCGATGTTCCGGGTAATGAAGGAATATTGGATGTAACTTTGTAAGGCTTTACCAGCCCCGTCCCGCTGTAAAGCGGAACGGGGCATTTTTTGAATAACTACAAACAAATTATATGAGCAGGTTACCAAAGCGTCATTTTTGGGAGTGGTTCAAACGCCATAATCAGGAATATCTTGAGCTGAATAAAAAGTCTAAAAAAGAAGCTGCTTACTGGGTGCGTGAATTGAACGCTCATTTGCGGGCCTATTTCAAATTCTTTGGGTTCAGTATAACGTTGCCTGATAAAGGAATTTCACAGTTAACCATCACTGTAAGCGGTAAGGTGATGCATTTTAAAAAGGTAGAAGCATTTGTTGCCACAGCTCCTGAAATACCGGGTTGGAGCATTGGTGCGCTGGAAGACCCTATGCCAATTGATTTTTTATTGGAAAAACAAATAGAGGATGCCGGTATCCATCCCGGCGAGTTCTGTTTTTCCTTTGCCACCAATGATCCGGACAATTTAGATATTATAGTGTATCACCCGTTATGCACCTATAACAATGAAGGTCAGTTTTTGCAACTGGCTTATGCAGCGGTATATAATTTATTGGGGGAGCGTTCTTTTGGAATTGATATAGGCCAACTTGAAATAGCCAACCTTTCATCCGCCGATCCCCACAATGTTCACCAACTGTCAGAATTGCCTGCCTGTATCGGCCGGCGCAGATCTGCTATGGTGGTAGATCACAATGGAACATTGTTGAGCATGCGTTGATTGGAAAGACGAGAACAATTGATAAACTTTATTTATTCAAACAATTTAAAATATTATCTAATTATTAATCAGCTCACCGGAATGGTTATGCAAGCCCGTTATTTTATCTTTATTGCATAAACCTTTTTATGAAAAGACAAATTCTTTACGTATTCCTTTTTATTTCATCATGTGCCATTTCTTTAACCAGTTGTAAAAAGAATATTCAGCATGATCCTCTTACTAACAATGAGCAGGCAACGCCTTCATCACAAAGCAGGATCGCGGTGGCAGCCATCAGTCCTGCCGGCTGGATGCAATCATTGTCAGACAGCTACTTGCTTTCTCAGTTATCAGTTCCCGGCTCGCATGATGCCGGCGCCCGTTACGAACCTGTTTCGGGTACTGCTAAATGCCAGTCATTAACTATTGCCGATCAGCTAAACGCCGGTATCCGTTTCCTGGATATCAGGTGCCGGCACATAGGTGATGCATTTGCTATTCACCATGGATCGATATATCAGAACCTGAATTTTGATGATGTATTGAATGCCTGTTTTTCTTTTTTAACCAACAACCCCGGTGAATGTATTATTATGAGTGTAAAAGAAGAATATGACCCTTCGAACAACACACGCACCTTTGAACAAACATTTGATGCCTACACCCAAAAAAATCCTGCTCACTGGTACCTCGGCGCTACCATTCCTACGTTGGGTTCAGTACGCGGTAAAATTGTTTTATTGAGAAGATTCAGCAGTACCGCCACACCTAAAGGTATTGCAGCTACGAGTTGGGCCGATAATACTACTTTTACGATCAATAACGCCGAATCGCAATTGCGGGTGCAGGACAATTATGTTGTTCCGGATAATAATGCCAAATGGGTCAATGTGACCAATCTGTTATCAGAAGCAAAAAGCGGTAGCAACACAACCTTATATATAAATTTTACCAGCGGATATAAATCGCTCATATTTGGTATTCCGAGCATAACAACTGTTTCTGATAATATCAATCCGAGGATCACTTCTTACTTTACTACAAATACACAGGGAAGATTTGGTATTATCCCGATGGATTTTTCTGATGCCGGCAAAGCGGCGCTTATTGCCCAGACAAACTTTTAAATGATTTATTAAACTGAGAGGTCGTTATTCCGCACAGGGGTATTCAAACACAAAAGAGCCTTCAGATCCAAAGACCTGAAGGCTCTTGTCATTTTTAGTTGCAATGAATGCCGGGAAAATTTTACAAACTGCGAAAGTGTTTTTTAGTAAACACCATATCCGTAGAATGCATGACCCCATTGGTTATTTTCGCTTCACGTCCAAGAATAACAGCATCTCCAATACTCACTTTGCCATTTTTCACTTCCACTAATAATTGATTACCATTTATGGCTTCCAATCTGTCACCATCTTTCAGATCTTTGAAATAGAATTTTCCTTTTACTATGTGGTTATTCAGCAGATCCGTAAGTTTTAGTTTGTTTTGCGGTTCCAAAAGATTTTCCATAAACCCCTTATCCAGTTTTTCAAAAGCAAGGTCGGAAGGGGCAAAAAAAGTGAAAGGACCGGAACTGCTCAGCAGCTGGTCAAGGTCGGAAGAATGAACACTTTGCTTTAATGTTTTCAGGTTTTTATCAGTGTTAACAACCTGTGTAAGATTTGACATTTTTGTTGATTTACCTGCCGGTAGTATAACCGGCAAGGGGAAAAGGTACGCTTAATTAACCATAAACACCGATAATGTTTAATATGCTGTTAATCCAGCGCACGCAATTCGCGGCATATCAGTTCTATTTCTTCTTCCGTATTGTAATAATGCACAGATGCACGTACAATGCCATCCAGCCCTTTCCGGTTCATATAATACAGCGTGGATTTGGCAAAGCCGATATGTACGTTGATATTTTTTGCTGCCAGTTTTGTTCTAATGGCTGCTGACGGTACGCCGTACATGGAAAAGGTAATGATGCCACAAAGGTCATTGCCCTGATCATGCACCACAATACCATCCAACTCACTGAGGCGTTGCCGGAACAAAGACGCTAAGTGCTGTATCCGTTGCCATATTCGCTCTACGCCTATGTTCAACACATACTCCACGGCTTTTTGAAGACCCAGCGTTACAGCGGGATTCTTTTCATACCATTCAAAACGCCGCGCATCTTCCCGCACCACAAAACCCTGCTGATTTACACTGGTAACCGTGCGGCCATCAAAGAACAACAGTTTTAGCTTATCAAGCATTTGCCTGCGTACATACAAAAAGCCTGAACCACGTGGGCCGCGCAGATATTTACGTCCTGTTACGGCCAGCATATCGCAGCCAATGGACTGTACATCTACCGGCATTTGTCCCACCGACTGACAGGCATCTAATAAGTACACAATTTTATGTTTCCGGGCTACTTCGCCTATTGCAGCTGCAGGCAATACATTACCTGCCGTAGAGGGAACGTGCGTAACGGCGATCAACTTCGTTCGGGCATTGATGGCAGCCTCTAATGCGGTTATAGAAAAATTTCCTTCGACATCATTGGGTATCATTTTAATGACAATGCCGTAAAGCTTTTGTGCATTCAGCAAGCCCAGCACATTGGAAACATATTCCATTTCAGATGTGATTACTTCGTCGCCCTGCTGAAAGTCAAGCCCGTTAAAAGCAATGTCCCAGGCGGCGCTGGCATTTTCTACGAGGGCTATCTCATCAGCATGCGCATGAATAAGTTGTGCGATCAGCGCATGTGTATGGTCAAGCCGGGCGCGATATTTGGCTTCTGTTTCATAACCGCCATACAAAGCTTCTTCGCGCAGAAAATCAACCATGGTATTTACCACGATATCCGGCGGCAAAGAAGCGCCTGCATTATTCAGGTGAATGCGTTCAGCCGTGCCTGTTGTTTCGGCCCTGAATGCCTGTATCTCTGCTTCATTAAAGGGTTTTACTTCCATAAAAGAGAATGTTGGTTGCAAAGTAACAGGGTTTGTTTATGCCGGAACAGGTGCAGATTTGATAATTATTACTATATCAGATGTAGGAGGAACCTATTCCATTATCTTTTAAATGCGCGATTTCAAATAGCAACGATGATTTCATATACACAAGGTTGTAATTTGTAATAAAAGATTTTTCCAATTATTACTACCCGGTTTGTCAAAAAAAAATGTCTACTTGCGTTCATACCTATCACACTCCCCTATAACCGTACAAATACAGCCATTCCTGGTTGTTGATTACACTGTTGCCCTCGCATTTTTCGCATATGCATTTGACATGCCGGGAACCGGCATGAAAACAATACATAACAGTGTTTTATAGCTATCGAAAACAAGAATAAAAAAATCAATTAACGAAGATTTTTCTAAGTAAAGCATTGGCGTCTTAAACGTCATTGTTACCGGCAGCGCATGGCAACCTGCATACCGGTTAAGAAAACATTTGCCAGTACTAATCATCAATCAGTAGAACCATTAAAACCAATACAAAATGAATAAATCAGTTGGGATCGAAAAAGACATTGCAGTAGTAGGCATGTCTTCCTTGTTTGCAAAAGCAACAAATCTTGACGAATACTGGCAAAACATTGTTGAAGAAATTAACTGTATTACGGAAGTTCCCGAAAATCGTTGGAAGATCAGCGATTATTACTCTCCCGATCCTTCCGATCCCGACAAGAGCTATAGTAAAGTTGGCGGATTTATTCCCGAAATAAATTTCAACCCTATGGAATTCGGGCTGCCTCCAAATATCCTGGAGCTTACCGACTCAGCACAACTATTGTCGTTAGTGGCGGCCAGGGCAGCGTTGGAAGATGCAGGCTATTGGCAAAATGAAAAGTTTAATAAAGAAGTGCGCGAGCGCACCGGAGTTGTTTTAGGTGTTGGAGGTGGACAAAAGCTACTGGGTTCGCTTGTTTCAAGATTGCAATACCCCATTTGGGAAAAAACCCTGAGATCTTATGGAATTCCTGAAAAGGATCTGACAGTAGTAATTGATCATATTAAATCGGCATTTCCAAAATGGGAAGAAAGCTCATTCCCGGGCCTGCTTGGTAATGTTATAGCTGGCAGAATTACCAACCGTTTTGATTTGGGAGGCACCAACTGTGTTGTTGATGCAGCTTGCGCTACATCTCTTTCTGCCATTAAAATGGCCGTTATGGAATTGCAACTGGGCCATGTGGATATGATTATTTCAGGCGGCGTTGACGCCGATGCTTCACCGGTAATGTATCTTTCATTCAGCAAAACACCGGCTTTCTCAGAAAAGAACCAGATAAAACCATTTGATGATGAATCGGATGGAATCGTAATCGGAGAGGGCATAGGATTAGTAGTATTAAAGCGTCTTTCAGATGCCGAGCGTGATGGAGATAAAATCTATTCTGTAATAAAAGGTATAGGAAGCTCCAGCGATGGAAAAAATAAAAGTATTTACGCCCCCCAATCATCAGGGCAATCGCTGGCTTTAAAGCGTACTTACGAACAGGCTGGTTATTCAATGAATACCGTAGGATTGATTGAATGTCACGGAACCGGAACGCCTACCGGCGATCCTTCGGAGTTTGATTCGCTGAAAATAGAGATGGCAAACCAATCAGCCGAAAAACAAAGTATTGCACTCGGTAGCGTTAAATCACAAATAGGGCATACAAAATCAACAGCAGGAACCGCAGGATTTATAAAAGCTTCTCTGGCTTTATACAATAAGATATTGCCCGGTACTATCAATGTAACCGTGCCTAACCGTAAGTTTGATATCGAGAATACGCCATTTTATATCAATGCTTCTACGCGCCCCTGGATAAAACCTGTACATGCACCACGAAGAGCTTCGGTAAGCGCATTTGGTTTTGGAGGCACTAATTTTCACGTTACGTTAGAGGAATACCAACCTGAACATACTAAGCCATATCGTTCTTATACCTCTTCTTATGCAGTGGTATTAACGGCTGATTCAAAAAACGAATTAATACATAAAGCCGATCAGGTGCTTCAGCAGCTGGATGCGCCCAACGCAAAAGAAATATTGGCCGATATTTCGGACAATGCTTTAAAAATTATAGTAAAAGGTAATCAACCCAAACTGGGTTTTGTTGCAGCGGATGTTCAGGAAGCAATTGCCAAACTATCTGCAGCAATACAATATATCAGCACTACGGCAACACCTGCTTTTGAACATCCCAAAGGATTTTATTATTCCGAAAACGATTTGGTAAAAGGAGGAAAAATCACTGCGCTTTTTTCCGGACAGGGCGCCCAGTATGTAAATATGTCAAATGATATGGCTTGTCTTTTCCCTCCTTTCAGGGAAGTATTGGGTAAGCTGGATGAATTATTTGATAAAAGCGGGGGAAAAGCACTTTCTAAAATCGTTTATCCGATACCGGCATTTAACGAACAAACCAAAGCTCAACAGAAACACGAACTCACACAAACTCAATATGCACAGCCGGCCATAGGAGCAATAAGCATGGCATATTACAAATTGCTTAAGCAATCAGGCTTTTCGCCCGATATGGTGGCAGGCCACAGTTTTGGTGAGCTCACGGCCCTTTGGGCTTCCGGAGCCTTAACGGAAGAAGATTATCTTTTACTGGCCGCAGCAAGAGGCCGTTGTATGGGTGCTGATACAGGGGAGGAGCGTGGCGCTATGTTGGCCGTTGGTGCAGAGCTGGAACGCGTAAAGGAAATTATTGCCAACTTAAAAAAATTGTTTGTTGCCAACATTAATTCCGAAAATCAAATTGTACTTGCAGGAGATACAAAAGAAATAGAAACAGCATTGGCCGAATTTCAGCGTTTGGGAATTTCGGCAGTTAAACTCCCTGTTTCAGCTGCTTTTCACACTTCATATGTTGAACATGCAGCAGGGCCGTTTGCTGAAGTAATTGCCAAAACCAAATTCAAATTGCCCGAAATTGCTGTATACAGCAACACGAGCGCTGCTAAATACCCCGAAACCGTTGAGGCCATTAAAGCAACTTTATCATCACACATTCTTAAACCTGTTTTGTTTAAAGATGAAATAGAACAGCTATACAATGATAATGCAAGGATATTTGTTGAATTTGGACCAAAAGGGATACTAACCAATCTTGTAAAGAAAATATTGAACGGCAGGGAATTCATTGCCATTGCAATAAATCCATCGGAAGAGAAAGGCAGCGAATACCAGTTTAAGGATGCGCTTATTAAAATGAAAATAGCAGGCCTGCCTGTTGGTGATCCGGATGTATTTAAAATACCGGCGCAAAAAAATATCGTTGCCGACAAGCTAAATGTTGTGTTAAACGGCGCTAATTATCAAAGCGAGGCAACCATTAAATATTATAATGAAGGCCTTGAAAAAGTAAAAAAATTAAAGGCCGCTGCAGAAACAAAACACACGCCGGAAACAGCAAACAGTAAACAACCGGTACAAACTACAGCTGTAAGTACGGGTGGTACTGCACTGGAAAATGTGCGGCCAGAGACAGCAGCTAATGCATTTTACAGCGATATTTTCGGGAAACAATTAGAAGGGTTTAAATCTATTTCTCAATTGATGGCAGAGCAGGTAAAACTGCTTGAGTCGTTACATTCGGGACAAGCAATAACTAATAATCATACAGAGCGTAACCCAAAACTGTTTACTCCGGAGCATTTGGAAATTAGAATGATGCCTGTAACCCCGCCACCTTCACCGGTAAAGGCTACTCCGGAAAACAATCTCACTACAAAAATAGCAGCGACATCGCACGAACTTGTAAATACCCTTCTGCAAATTGTTAGTGATAAAACAGGTTATCCAACGGAGATGCTTGAACCCGGCATGGATATGGAAGCCGACTTAGGCATTGATTCCATAAAGCGTGTAGAGATATTCGGCGCCATGCAGGAGGCTTTCCCAACCATCACAGGAGCCAATCCTAAGGAAATGGCCGTGCTAAAAACGCTGGAGCAAATTGTAGATTACCTGGGAGCAAAAACCGGTACAACTTCTGTCGCAACTGCGGCTACGGCATCAGCGACACAAGCTACAACTGCTTCACCCGGAACTGATATAACTACGCTTGTACAATCGCTATTACAAATTGTCAGCGATAAAACAGGCTATCCAACGGAGATGCTTGAGCCCGGCATGGATATGGAAGCCGACTTAGGTATTGATTCCATAAAACGCGTAGAGATTTTCGGCGCCATGCAGGAAGCCTTCCCAACTATAAAGGGAGCCAATCCTAAGGAAATGGCCGTGTTAAAAACGCTGGAACAAATAGTAGATTACCTGGGAGCAAAAACTGGTACAACCTCCGCCGCAACTCCGGCTACGGCATCAGCGATACAAGCCACAACTGCTTCACCCGGAACTGATATAACTACGCTTGTACAATCGCTGTTACAAATTGTTAGTGATAAAACAGGTTATCCAACGGAGATGCTCGAACTAGGCATGGATATGGAAGCCGACTTAGGTATTGATTCCATAAAACGCGTAGAGATTTTCGGCGCCATGCAGGAAGCCTTCCCAACTATTAAAGGTGCCAATCCTAAGGAAATGGCGGTGCTAAAAACACTGGAACAAATTGTAGATTACCTCGGTGCAAAGGTAAACGGAACAGTAGGGGAAAACGCCGTAAGTCAGGAGGTAAAAAAATCAGCACCCGATAAAACAATTTCAATCCATAATACCATTAAACGTTTTGAGCCCCGCTTAAAATTTCTTCCAAAACCTGATAAACTGGTAATTGAGTGGAATAAAAACGATACGGTTGTTATAACAGATAACGGATCAAAGCTGTTGACTGACCTGGTTGATAACCTTTTAAACCTGCCTGTAAATGTTGTATTGCTTCATTTGCCCGAAGGCATTGGGAAAAAATCACCTGATATAAAATTCAAAAAAGTTACCCATGTATCATTAAGCAGCGTTTCTGATGAGGCCATAAAACAGGCTTTTGACGAAATGGCGAAAATGTATGGCGCTGTTACAGGTGTTATCTGCACTTCTGAAAACCATGATCCGGCTGCACTCAATGCAATAATAAACGACCATGTGTATGTAAAAGCGGCGTTTTTTATAGCCAAACATTTTAAGCTTTCGTTAAACAAACAACAGGCTATTGAGTCGAGGCCTTTCTTTATTTCGGTATCGCAAATTGACGGATATCTGGGGTTTAAAAACAATGCTAACCTATCACTGATACAGGGAGGTAACGCCGGCCTGGTAAAAACGATTGGTTTGGAGTGGCCGGATGTTTTCTGCAGGAGTATAGACATACAGCCGGGCCTGGATACACAACTTGCTGCTTCATTAATTATAGATGAATTGCTCGATCCCAATAGGGAAATAAAAGAGGTAGCGCTTACCAAAAACACCAGAAACACCATTGTTGCAGAAGAGATGGCGACTGATGCCGATTCGCTGAATCATGTAACGGTTACTTCAAACGACGTATTTCTGGTTACAGGAGGAGGAAAAGGCATAACAAGTACCTGCATCAATAAGCTGGCTCAATATTGTAAGCCTAAATTTATATTATTGGGCCGGTCATCGATAAACCACCCTGAACCAGCCTGGGCAAACGGAGTAACCGATGAAAAAGAGCTTAAAAAGAAAATTGCCGAACAGTTTCAGCATGAGGGCCAAAAACCAGTGCCGGCCGAAGTGCAGAAAATGTTGAAGCAGATAATTTCGAAGCGGGAAATAGAACAAACGCTTGCTGAATTAAAAGCAAATGGTGCTGAAGCAATTTATTTTCAGGCCGACGTGCGTGATAAAAAACAATTGGAGCAAATAGTACAGGAAACCCGATTGAAAATGGGCGAAATAACGGGTGTCATTCATGGTGCAGGCGTGCTGGCCGATAAACTCATTGAACAAAAATCGGAACAGGATTTTGAACAGGTATTTTCCATAAAGGTAGGAGGCCTGCTTTCGGTACTGGAAGTATTACCTCCCGAAAAGTTGAAATTCCTGTTATTGTTCTCTTCTGTTGCGGGATTTTATGGAAATCAGGGACAGGCCGATTATGCCCTGTCGAACGAAATATTGAACAAACTGGCATTATACATTGCTAAATGTTACAGGCAGTGTAAAACAGTTTCGTATAACTGGGGGCCGTGGGATGCGGGAATGGTAAGCCCCGGGTTGAAAAAGATGTTCGAAGAAAAGAATGTTTTTACTATTCCGCCCGATTACGGCGCACAGCTTTTTGTTTCGGAGTTAAGTAGTGTTTATTCCGGAAATGCGCAGGTTATTATCGGAAGCGCGCTTCCATTACCGCCGGTACCTATAAAGCCCAACCTCAAAAAATACACGATTGAAAGAAAATTAAAATTAGAAGACAATCCTTTCCTTAACGACCATGTTATAGCCGGGAACGCCGTATTGCCTGCCGTTAATGCGGTTGGTATGATCATAGACAGTAGCAGACAATTGTATCCCGGATTAAAAATTGCCGCTATTGAAGATGCACGGGTGCTGAAAGGAATTGTGTTTGACAAAAAAATCAGCGAAAACTTTGTTCTTGAATTAACTGAATTAAAAAAGAACAACAACGAAGTATTGATTGAAGGGATATTATTTAGTCAAACCAAAACGGGAAAAAAGCTAATGCACTATAAAACCCGTGTGTTGCTTTGCAGGCATTTAAAGCCATCACCCGTTATTCCTGTTGAAAGATTTATTAAAAAGGCAGGGGTCATTAAAGGCGAAGTTTTATATGAAGACGGCACTTTGTTTCACGGACCATCCTATAAGGGTATTACAGAAGTTTTGAAAATAGACAATAATGAACTCATTGTAAAATGCCTTATAAAGCCTGTTAGTGTGCAGGTGCAGGGACAGTTCCCTGTATCGGATTACAATGGCTTTGTAATGGATGTAAAATTCCAGGGGCTGGTGGTATGGGCAAAACATCTTTTTGGCTCGGCCAGCTTACCTGTTAAATTGGTTAAAGGCGAGTTTTTTAAACCATTGCAATTTAATACCGAATACTTTGTACTGTTTAAACTGCGCAGCGCCAGCGATGTAATGATGAGCGCGGATATTTATACCTGCGATAAAGATGGGAATACCTGTACCAACATGATGGGGGCCGAAATAGTTTTAAGCAAAGAACTGAACGAGTTATTCGCTAACAAAAAAAATACAGTGGCTTTATGAAAGGGAAAATAGCAATCGTTGGTCTTTCTGCTCTGTTTCCCGAAAACAAGAATGCAGAAGAATTCTGGCAATGTATTTTAAACAATCAAAGTCTTACTTCAAAGCCTACCGAAAAAGAGTTTAGAAAAGACGCCGGTTATTTTTATCATCCCGAAAAAAATACAATTGATAAAAGCTATTGCTTAAACGGAGCGTTTTTAAGAGATTTTACATTTAATCCCGAAGGCTATAAAGTTGACAAAGATGAATTAACAAATCTTGATGAAACATATCAGTGGCTGCTTCACACGAGCCGCGATGTGCTGGAAAAAGCCGGTTATTGGAACAAATCGCTGCTCGAAAAATGTGGTTTGATCATAGGGAGTTTTCCCCTGCCTACCAGAACATCACGTTCTATATTAAATGAGTTGTATACCGATATTGCAGAAGACGCTATAAAAAGCATTTACCATGTCGACAATTTTTCTTTACCGCGCATGAATGAACCTGAGTTGTGGAGTTTTTACAACACCTTTTCGGGAGAAAATCTTTCTGCCCTTGCCTCAAAGGCTTTAGGGCTGGGAGGAAGGCATTTTGCACTGGATGCAGCCTGTTCATCTTCGTTACACGCCATTGAAATTGCATCCAATTATCTCAACACTGGTAAAGCCGATATGATGCTCGCCGGAGCCGTAACCTGTTCCGACCCGCTGTTTATAAGCCTGGGGTTTTCCTTTTTTCAGGCATTTCCTTCTCATCGTGAAAGATCAAAGCCTTTTGATAAAAGCTCTGCGGGATTGACTCCGGGTGAAGGAGCAGGGGTATTGCTCTTAAAACGCTACGAAGATGCCCTCAAAGACGGCGATGAAATATTATCGGTAATATATAACATAGGGCTATCTAACGACGGCAAAGGAAAGTTCCTGTTAAGTCCCAATATAAAAGGGCAGGTAGCATGTTTTGAAAGAGCTTACAGCCACGTAAGTATTTCTCCAAAAGATATAGCCTACATCGAATGCCATGCAACAGGTACTGCTGTTGGTGATGTAACCGAGATAGAATCTATTAAAGAATTTTTTGGCGAAGCAACCGTTCCCTATCTGGGCGCGGTTAAATCAAATACCGGGCATTTGCTTATGGCTTCCGGCATAGCGGGCCTGGTGAAAGTGATCAACAGCTTAAACAATAAAACAATTCCTGCTACTATTGGAATTGAAAACCCGGTGGCTTTAAAAGAAAAAATAGTAATTAGGAATATGGGTTGGCCAAAAGAAAAGCTGCAACTGGCAGCCGTCAACGCTTTTGGATTTGGAGGCGCCAATGCTCATCTGATCCTTGGCACTCCATCAACAGCAAAGGATGTTGAGATTTTTCCGAACCCACAACCGGTGGGTCGTATTGCCATTACAGGTATGGAGGTTTGTTTGGGAGAAATTACATCGTTGCATCAATTGAACGAAGTAATTACAACCAATAAAATTGTAAAACGTCAACTGCCGCAAGGCCGCTGGTATGGCATTGAAGAAAGGAAAAGCATTTTGCAGCGATTTAATGTAAAAGAAGCTCCCGAAGGAAATTATATAGATGCTTTTGATTTTGACATATTGCGTTATAAAATACCTCCCCGCGAAGCATCTAAAATGGTTGCACAGCAACTTTTAATATTAAAAACGGCCGACAAAGCTATACAGCAGGCAGGCCTGCAGCAAGGCGCTAACATAGGTGTTATTATTGCTATGCAGCCCGAACAGGCTTTGCATAAATATACGGCCCGCCTGGACCTGGGCTGGCAATTAGGCGAAGCACCCGAAAACAAAAATGTTTCCGGTCAGCAGTTGGCGAACGTTGAAAAAAATATTAAAGATTTTATCAATGATGTTATTGCCGAAGAACCTTCGGTTAGTATTAATACAGGGATCATCGGAAATCTTATGGCCAGCCGCGTTTCAGCCTTATGGGATTTTACCGGGCCGGCATTTACTGTTTCGTGCGGAGAAGATTCATTTACCAAAGTGCTGGATATAGCCAAACTGATGATAGAAGCCGGTACCTGCGACGGCGTGGTTGTTGGAGCGGTTGACCTTGCCGGAGGATATGAACATGTTTTGTTGCGTAATAAATTTGAATCTACCAACTACCCAGTTGGAGAAGGCGCCGCAGCTTTTGTATTGCAAAATGAAAATACGGTTGAATCGCCCGATAAAAAAGTATTTGCATACCTGAACGACGTTTTAATAGATGAAAACAAAACGCCTTTATTAAGCAATCGCTTTAAGAATATTTCGTACCTCGAATTTGCAGGCAGCTCGGTATATAACAATGATTTTGTGCAGCATGCTGTAAAAGAACTGAAACCTTTACAATCAGGAAGTGTAACGCCCAATGTAGGGTATACGTACGCTGCTTCTGTTGCCGCCAGTTTTGCAAAAGCTTTGCTACGGCTCAACACGCATCCCGCAAATGCAAAGGATCAGGTAATTATTGCTTCATTAAACAGGCATTCCGGAGCTACAGGGCTCATCTCCGTTTCGGCCGGAAAGACGCCTGTTTCATTCAATGAAAACAACGCTCCTGCAAACAAAGCAGCTTCACTGAGAAAAATCGTAAACGGAGGCGTTCGTTTTGCTGATTGTTTTTCCCCGGCGTCGAAAACAAACCATGGAACACCTTCAACCATAAACGGAGTTAAAATACAAAACAATCCCAAAGTGCCTGCTGAAATTTATTCTTTTGAAGACGCTTTTGCCGGAAAATTACCTGTACATAAAAAGAACAGCGAAGGCGCTATCTGGAATGAAAAAGATTTGCTGGAGTTTGCGGGCGGAAGCATAGCCAAAGTATTTGGAGAGCAGTATAAAATAATTGACTCTTTTAAAAGAAAAGTGCGTTTACCATTGCCACCTTATTTACTGGTGAGCAGGGTAACCAAACTGCGTGCAAAAACCGGCGAATTCAAACCTGCTGACATGACCACGGAATATGACATTCCTTATAATGCATGGTATTCAGTAGATGGCCAGGTTCCCTGGGCTGTTTCGGTTGAATCGGGTCAATGCGACTTAATGCTGATAAGCTTTCTGGGTATTGATTTTGAAAACAAAGGCGAAAGGGTTTACAGACTGCTCGACTGCACGCTTACTTTTTTAGACGAGCTGCCTAAGGAAGGGGATACCCTGAGGTACGACATCTCTATCAATTCATTTGTAAGAAATGGCAATAGCCTGTTATTCTTTTTCAGCTACAACTGTTATGTAGGCGAAAAAATGGTTTTGACAATGACCAATGGCTGTGCCGGATTTTTTAGTGACGAAGAGCTGCAACAGGGACAAGGCGTTGTTAAATCCAAAAAGGAACTGGAGTTGCGCAGCAATATTAAAAAAAGAAGATTTGCTCCAATAAAAACCACCTCAAAAACGGCTTTCACCAGACCCGATTTGCTGCACCTTGTAAATGGCAGACCCGATCTATGCTTTGGTAAATCATATCACCATCAGTGGAGAAACGCTTCCTTACGTCTTCCATCAGAACATTTATTAATGTTCGACAGGGTAACGGAAGTTGATCGGGAGGGTGGCGCCTGGGGCTTAGGATTAATAACCGCCGAAAAAGACCTTCATCCAAACGATTGGTATTTTCCCTGTCACTTTAAAGGCGATGAAGTACTCGCTGGTTCATTGCAGGCAGAGGGTGGGGGGCAGCTGTTGCAATTTTTTATGTTGTACCTGGGCATGCACGGACTGGTTAAAGATGCCCGTTTTCAGCCAATAGAAGGGTTACCACAAAAAGTACGGTGCAGAAAACAGGTAACACCCCAAAACACCAAACTAACGTACCGTATGGAGATTAAGGAAATAAGCTTAATTCCTGAACCGCGCGTTATATCAGATGTGGAAATATTGACCGAAGACGGACTTGTTGCCGTTCATTTCGAAAACCTTGGATTGCGGTTAAAAGAAAAAAATAATTCGCATCTTATTACAGTGAAAAACCACAACCGGGCAACTCCGCTGTTGAACGAAGAACAGGTTGTCAACTATGCTTTAGGCTCCGTAGTGAAAGCGTTCGATAGCGAATTCGTACCCTTTGAAAACAGAATACTTTCGCGTCAGCCAAATACCGATTTACAGTTTATCTCAAGAATACTATCGTTTAACGGCCAGCGCCATCAATTCAAAAACAAACCTTCGATAGTTTGCGAATATGATGTTCCAATAAGCCCGTGGTATAGTAACGAAAACAATGCTCCTGTAATACCCTATTCCATTTTAATGGAAATAGCTTTACAGCCATGCGGTGCGCTAACCACCTGCCTGGGAAGTATATTTATTTATCCCGATCAGGATGTATTCTTCAGAAATCTGGATGGCGAAGGTACATTGAGCGAAAATATAGATGTACGGGGCAAAACCATTACCAGTAAAGCCGTGCTTACCAGCCATACAGCCTATGAAGGCAACATTATACAAAAGTTCATCTTCGAAATGATGTGCGATGGTAAGGTGTTTTATAAAGGTACTGCTGCCTTCGGCTTTTTTCCGAAATCAAGCCTGGTAAACCAGGTTGGGCTCGACCAGGGTTCAACAATACCGGCATGGTTTCACACAGCGCCAAAAACGTCAGACATCCGGCATATTGATTTAGCTTCGGAAACCGGATTGCAATTGTTCAGCATACAGAACGGCAAAAAACATTTCCGCTTAAATAAACCACAATTGAATTTCCTCGATACATTATCGTGGGTAAAAAATGGTGGAAAACACGGCAAAGGTTATATATATGGTTTTAAAGAAATAGATCCGGCCGACTGGTTTTACAATTGCCACTTTTACCAGGACCCCGTAATGCCCGGCTCTTTGGGTGTTGAAGCCATGATACAAGCCATGCAGGCGTTTGCTATACTCGAAAATTTGGGAGATAAATATGTCAAGCCCTGTTTTAAACAACTTGAAAACCATCAAACCATGTGGAAATACAGGGGGCAAATTGTGCCGGATGATAAATGCATGAGCCTTGAAATTCATATTACTTCTATAACAGAAAACAACAATCATACGATCGTTATTGCAGAAGGAA
The DNA here is from genome assembly GCF_059587045.1 of Niastella sp. sgz303648. Taxonomy (NCBI): domain Bacteria; kingdom Pseudomonadati; phylum Bacteroidota; class Chitinophagia; order Chitinophagales; family Chitinophagaceae; genus Niastella; species Niastella sp. sgz303648. Next base: position 107,222 of record NZ_JCAPSW010000020.1, read on the forward strand.
GCCTGTGGAAAGAAGATATAAGGATCTATGAAATAAAAAATCTGGCATTTGCCATTACAGAAGAAAATTAATAACGATTTACTAACCATTTGAATCACTAAAATATTATTACAAATGAAGGAGCTTGTTTCTACCGCATGCGCGCGGTGCCATAACGCGCTTTCTAATATTAAACATGCGTATCACGTTTTTTCAGACAGCAACAATCAAATACATTTTGAAGAAATATCGGAAGCAATAACACCCGACTGGCCTCAATTAAACTATTGCGGAATACTTCCTTCAGTAAGCCCTGAAAATATAGGCGACAAAACATTCAGGGAGCGCTATCATGTTAAATACGCTTACATGACCGGCGCTATGGCTAACGGTATAGCCTCTGAAAGAATGGTAATTGAGTTGGGTAAAAACAATATATTAAGCTCATTTGGGGCTGCAGGTCTTATCCCTTCGCGGCTGGAAGCGGCAATAATAAATATCAAATCAGCGCTTGGAAATAAAACTTTTGCCTGTAATCTGATACATAGCCCCAGTGAAGAAGCCCTGGAAAAAAACGGAGTAGAGCTGTTTTTAAAACATAAGATAAAGGTGGTTGAAGCGTCTGCTTATATGGATTTAACACCATATATCGTTTGGTATAAGGCCGCCGGATTATCGGAAGAGAATGGAATGGTGAAATCTGAAAACAAAGTAATAGCCAAAGTATCAAGGTTGGAAGTTGCCAGAAAGTTTATGCAGCCACCAACTGCTTCAATACTGGATAAACTGGTTGAAGAAAAAAAAATTACACCCTTGCAGGCACAACTGGCGGCAGGCATCTCTGTTGCGGATGACATCACTGTGGAGGCAGATTCAGGCGGACATACAGATAACCGTCCGCTGGTTTGTATACTGCCTGCCATCATTGCGCTTCGCGATGAAATTACCGGGCAATATGGTTACAATTATAAAATACATGTTGGCGCAGCCGGAGGAATAGGTACGCCAACTGCTGCTTATTCCGCATTTTCAATGGGAGCTTCATTTATAGTAACAGGATCTGTAAATCAGGCATGCATAGAGTCAGGGGCTTCAGATATTGTAAGAAAATTATTGGCACAGGCAGAAATGACAGATGTAATAATGGCTCCTGCAGCAGATATGTTTGAAATGGGCGTTAAACTGCAGGTTTTAAAAAGAGGAACCATGTTTCCGGGAAGAGCACAAAAGTTGTATGAATTATACAGGTCGTATAACTTAATTGACGCTATACCGGCAGCAGAAAAAGAAAAGATTGAGAAGCAGATATTCAGACGTTCACTGGAAGAAGTATGGGGCGATACTAAAGATTTTTTCAGGGAAAGAGATATAAACTTATTACATGCTGCCGAGGCAGACCCGAAGATTAAAATGGCGCTGATATTCCGATGGTATTTGGGTTTGTCATCCCGCTGGGCAAATAGCGGAGAAAAAGGAAGGGAGCTGGATTATCAAATATGGTGCGGACCATCCATGGGGGCGTTCAATGGTTGGGTTAAGGGAACAGATTTGGAGAAACCTGAAAACAGAAAAGTGGTTAGGGTTGCAGAAGAAATAATGAAAGGAGCCTGTTATTACTACCGGAAAAACATCCTTAAATCCCTAACTAATTAATGCGATCATGATGAGTTTGTTTGCCTTTTTTCACTTATAGCTTTCGGCAATTAATTTCAACGGCTGTTTTTATGATAAAGAATTTATTGAGCAGGTTTAATTTTGTGGCCCTTACAGATTATTTACGACAGTTATTTCCGGTATTACATCTTTTTGACAGGTAGCATAACAAACGATGTATGCTGAAATGGTATCTATATAATTCCAATAATACGTGTTGTGATCTGATGTAAAGCTGGCCGTGTTGTCGGAGTAATTGATATGAAGATTTTCAACGCCATCCGAAAAACCTGTTGATCTGGCTTTTAATATGGCTTCTTTAATAGTCCATAGCCGGAGCAAGGTGTTTTCGTTTTCATTTGAATGAATGATTGTTTGCCACTCTTCATTTGAAAAGAAATGTTTAAACCCGGTTGGATTAACAATCCTTATTTTTTCAATATCAATACCCACACCCGGCTTGTCAGATACAATCAGGGCAATTAAATTTTCAGAATGCGAAATATTGAAATCTCCGGGAAAGGAAGGAATAACGGGTTTTCCGTTTTCGCCAATTTCCATCTCATTCAATATAGTTTCCGTATGCCCTAAACCAATTAAAACTTTTTGGAGCAGCACTTTAGCGTAAGTTTTCTGAATTCGGGTGAGTGGGTTTTTCAGGCGTAAAATGTCATGTTGAAATGTATGCGGAAGGGTTTCCATATAAGCCTTCCAGTTAGCCATATAGTTTTCAGTAACAGGAAGGAAAAAGACCTTCAACATCGGTTTATATTAAATTTCCTGGTGAAGAAATTTCTCCTGTTTCCTCAAATGACCTTACTATCACGAAATATTCTTCAGGAAATGTTGTTGGTTGTTTGGTGTGAAAATCAAATGCAGCCATTAAAGTTTGAGCTGTAGCAACAATTTCTTTTTTATCTTTTTCTCTTCGTACAAACAGGTTATGTACATCAACACTACGCGTATTAAAATTCAATACCCGTGTGTAAATAGTTATATCATCTCCATATTCTATTGGTTTAATAAAATCAATGGAAATTCTCGAAACAACCGTATTAAAATTAAGTTTGGTTTTATCCTGGCTGAAAACATCATGGAAGTAGGCAATCCGGGCTTCTTCCAGATATGTTTGATATTTAGCATTATTTAAATGACCAACAACATCCAGATCAGAAAAACGCACTTTGACCGAAATAAAATGCTTGTAGTATTTTAATATTTTAGGCATATCAAATACAAAATTAGTGTTTACTTTAACCTATCCGGTCACGAATGAAATTGAAATCAAAAAATCCAACTATTACGAGTTTTGGATTGATTTATATGGGAGCAGTATTTCCTGAAGTATATTGTTGATTTCTGTTGCACGGTTTAATACAAGCATATGGCCTCCTTTAGGAATAACATGGGTAGGTTTTGCATATTTAACGGGAAATACCTCATCCCTGGTACCGTGAATATGACTCAGTGGTTTGGGTAATACCTCATTGGTCCAGGAAAGTACCGCGTTCATACCCCATTTGATGAATCGACTATTTCCATCCCTGATAACGTGCCGCATTAGCTTTTTATTAGTCCGGGATTTCATGAAAATATAATGTTTTAGCGTAGCGGTTATCTTAAACAAGCCAGCCGGAATATGGCGTTGTAAATTTATCTTCCTGGCAAACTTATAATAGGGGGGCAGTTGGCTGCTAACAGGAACACTACTTATAATGACGGTACAAACCGGAGGAAATTTTTTAGCAATCTCAACTGCCACAATTCCTCCAAGTGATAAACCGATTAGAATAAAGGGCTGATCCGTATAATACGGAGTAAACAGGCGAATAGCATATTCCTGCAGCGATTCTTTTTCGTGCGGAAGAATCCATTCAATATATTCGGGATCGATCCCCGGAGGCAATTCGATATAGGAGAATAATCTTTTATCTGCTCCGATTCCACTAATAAAAAAGGCTTTCATAGGCTACTTATAGGCATCATTTTAATGTAGCGAATATACAAAACAGCTATTACAGTTTCCTGTACTTAAAGGTCTGTCCGCTGCCAATGGCCGAAAAGCCGGAAACCTGCCCCTGCTCATTGCGTGTAAAAGCCAACTGCATATTGTATACTTTGAAATGGAAGAAATCCTTTTTTTCGGCAAAAATTTCCTGCGGGGGCCATATGTGACCATGTCAATTCCAGGTGATCGGCTGAAAGAACGATATCAGCCTTGAATTCCGGCTTGTCAATAAGCTCATATTGCCCGGTAAATGGCCGCAGGCTGTCTGCTCCAACAACAATTTCTTTTCGGGGGATATAGTAATTAGGATCGTGATTAAGGATGCGGTGAAGGCTTAAAGCATATTCATCGAAAGGCATCATTTCATTGCGGAGTATAATGATACAGCCATGATTCTGCGGGAATCTTTTGAGTTGCGCCTCAAACCCCCAGATGCCGCCATTATGCGCCATAAATTTTACGCCACCGCCGGATTCAATATACCAGCCATAACCATAATTGCCCTTGTACGGAGTAAAAGCCTCGTTCAAAGATGCCTGGCTGATGATCGAATTCGTGTACAGGGCAAGGTTCCAGCGATACAGATCCTCCGCCGTTGTATGATCTTCTAAATAATGTTCATCCGTGAAGTTATAGATACCCGATGTATGTGTTAACAGGTTCTTAATGGCTATCCTGTTCGCATAAGGGTATTGCGGGAAATATTTACTAAGTTTATCGTTTACGTTTAACCGCCCATGCTCCTGCAGCCACAGAATGACCGTAGCGGTGAATTGCTTCGTCACCGACCCAATCTGAAATACGGAATTGGTGTCGTGTGGAATTTTATGTTCAAAATCCCTCCAGCCGTAACTTTTGAAAAGTAAAATGCTGTCGTTCCGGGCTACAAGCACTACCCCGTTAAAAATGCCGGCATTGGTGGCGGCCTGCATCACCTCATCCAGCCGTTCACTATCTGTTGTGCATACGAGGAGATTGCGATTGTGGGTAAAAGTGACAAACAGAGTAATAATTTTTTCATGATCCGGAAGTAAGGTGTTTGAGAATTGCAGGATAAACATAGTATATCGTTTCCTGATTTATAAAGTTGGATAAGTATTTTAACTAAAGTTTGGTTTATTTCTGTTATGGTGCGAACAGCATCTATTACATTTGCTTATAAACTTTAGTCCTTGAGAAATGCAAACCTTCTGATAGAGACTGAAAGATTGCTAATCAGAGAAATACATCCCACAGACGAACAAGGTATGTTCGAGTTGGATTCGGACAGCGAGGTGCACAAATATCTCGGAAATAATCCTTTCACGGATATCAAACAGACCAGAGATCTCATTGTGTTCTTACAGCGCCAATACGCCGAGGTCGGCGTGTGCCGGTGGGCGATCATCAAAAAAGACGATGGAGCGTTTGTAGGTTGGACGGGATTCCGGCTTATAAAGGAAACAATCAATCAGCATTCCGATTATTATGATTTTGGCTACAGGCTTCTCAGGAAATACTGGGGGCAGGGCTATGCGACAGAGGCAGCCAGTGCTGCCCTGCAATATGGGTTGAAGACATTACAGCTCAAAGAGGTTTATGGGATGACACATCCCGACAACCTGGCCTCCCGGAGAGTGCTGGAAAAAATAGGGATGAGATATGCCGGTCTTTTCCCATTCGACTGCCCATCCCTGTCATCCTGGCGGGCAATAGGAGAGCCCACTACCTGGTTTGAAATACCCCACCGGTAAATTGCCGCCGTTGACAAGTAAAGGCGCTTAGCGTTTTTTCCACTTTCTTTTGTGATACAGTTTGCAAGGTACTCTGCGAAGATAGAATTTTGCAGGTCTAAGCCTGCGTATAGCTTATTCTCTGTTAATGAGATATTTTATTGACCAGGTTGTAATATTTTCAGTGTTGGCATACTAACTAATTATAATACTTTCCTGCAGACCAGGTAAATCGACATTTTAAAAATATAACAATGACACTTCCTATCCCTATTATTATTGGAGCAATTGTGCTTCTTTTTATTGTCCTTGGACTTTGTATTGCTAAAGAATATGAACGGGCAATTGTTTTTAGACTTGGTAGATTTCACGGAACAAAAGGTCCGGGATTGTTTTGGATTATTCCATTTATTGATAAAAAGAGAACAATCGACATTCGTACAAAGACCGTTGATTTAGAACAACAGGAAACAATTACAAAGGATAGCGTAACGATAAAAGTTAATGCCGTTCTATGGTTTAGAGTAACAGACCCTGAAAAAGCGATTATAAAAGTAGCAGACTTCTACAAAGCAGTTTATCAATTTTCTGTTACTGCATTGAGAAACATTATCGGTCAACATTCGCTTGACGAAGTTTTAAAAGAGCGGGAACAGATAAATGGAAGACTTCAAAAAATTGTAGATGCTGCGACTGAACCCTGGGGAATAAAAATAGAAATGGTAGAAATGAAAGACGTTGAAATTCCCGAAGCAATGCAAAGAGCCATGGCGAGAGAAGCTGAAGCGATAAGAGAAAAAAGAGCTAGAATTGTAAAAGCGGAAGCCGAGCTTGAAGCATCATTAAAATTAACACAGGGAGCGAAAGAAATGGAAGGAAGCCCTATTGCACTCGAATTACGAAGAATGCAAATGTTATCTGAAATTGGAATTGACAATAACACAACGACTATTGTATTATTGCCTTCTGAATTTACCGCAGCAGCCAAAAGTTTTTCAGAAATGGTAGCCACAAAAAAAATTGACAAAACCAGTAAAAGTGAGTAAACCCTGCAGATAACTTCCCAATAGTAACCAATCGGGATACCCAGGGCAATAAGCCCTGCGGATAATTGTACGAGCCAAAGACGTCCACCGGTCAGCAGCAAAGGCAAAAAAACAAATATCAATAACGGGGTACGATAATTACCTGATCTCATGCGTGCTGTTCGTTGATATACACTAAATTTTTCTTTGCAGTTTCAATGACTACTTTACTTGAACCTGTTAATGTTTTTTCCAGATCAGGTGTAAACGATTAGTAATTTCCTTTTACTTCTTTTATTAGTGCTTTAACGTAATGGGAAATTATATTTATTTTTCAAATTACAAAGATAGAGTTGATAAGTGTGCGGATTTGGGCGATAAGTGTGTTGTTTTTGGCAGTAAGTGTGCGACTGACATATGTAATACTGCCTCGTCATTACTCATTTTCCCAGCAGGGCAACTAACCGCTCTTTTGTTAAGTATCTAAAAAAGAATAAATTGCATTATTGGTTTGCTGTTAGGAATAGAGCATAATAGCGGAACTATAATGATGGCTGCTATTGTACAGGGACACTCTAAAGAATTGGAACGACTATGCTAATTACAGATCCTTCACTACCACCAGGCAAGAGACTTTTAGAAGTACTGAATAAATTTTTTATTGAAAATAATTATCTATTTAAGAAGACGTTTTTCGAACGAACTTACAGTAACCGTATTGAAAAAGTATATCCTTCATTTTTAAAATGGGGACACCTTGTAAGTGGTAGAATTTATTGGAATAGCAGTTTTTTTGAACTTGAAAAAATATTGAAGCAAATGAATGGGAGTAAGCAGCGAATTTTAAATTCAACTATTGGACAAGATTTGCTTAACTATTCAGAATGTAAAAAGAATAATGGTAAAGACAGTTTTGACCTTTATGATCAGGCAACTCATCAGTATGACAATTTTTCGATTAATAAAGCTGCGGAAGATATGATAGAAAGCTATCAAACTTTTATAAATCCTTTCTTCAATAGATTTACTGACCTGAAAAAGCTTGAAAAGGAATTGAACTCACTCCCAATAAAAAGGACTGAGTTTATGAGTGTGGAAAAGCATTTCACCTCCGGTTTAATTCTTGCAAACAAATATAGCAGAGATGCTTTTGAAGAAATCTATAAATCGTATGAAACATATTTAGATAATTCAAAGTATACCGACAAAGAGAATTACAAAATCAAACTGAACTCGACACTTGACTTCCTGGAGGGAAATGAATTTGATTTACCTGATTAGGTCAGGAGGGGTTTCGTGCCCCGACCATCGCAAATCTGCCAACCATTGTTTGCGCTACTATCGATACATTATGAAAGTTATAACGCCAGTTTTTATTTTTCTATTCCTGACAATCCAAAGTGCATTTTGTGATGACAGTACCCATTGTTTATTCCCTGTTAAGCGTGATCAGAAATGGGGCTTCATTGACAATAACCAAATTCTGAAAATCCCTTATCAGTTCGATAGTGTAGGATATTTTTCTGAGAACTTAGCTTTAGCTGAAGTAAATGGACTATGGGGCTATATAAACGAACGAGGCACATTTACTATTAAACCTCAATTCAAATACGCTGAACCTTTTTCTTGCGGACTTGCAAAGGTTAACCCAACAGAAAAAGCATATCCAACTGTTTTTATTGACAAATCAGGAAATATTGCATTCAAATCAAAAATTCGAGAAGTCTATTCTTTTCGTTTTGGAAGAGCTTTGGCAAGGATTAATAAATGTATTTGTTTTTTAAATACTAAAGGCGAAACAATAATCAAAACTTCGTATCCCTGTGGTGATCAATTCTATGATGGCATTGCATTACTGTGGACGGGCAATACTGCTGAATATATTGACACATTAGGTAAAAGAATTGCATTTTTCAACGAAATGGGACACGATCGTTTTAGTGAAGGTTTGGCAAGCGTTTTGGGCAATGGAAAAACCTTTTACATTGATAAATTTGGCAACAAAGTAAAAATCGTGAGTAGGTCTTTCTATATAAACAAATTGGGACAGCCTGTAATTACAAATACTATCGATAGCCTGGTTTATTTTCCTTTTTGTAATGGAATGGCAGAAGTATGTATTCCCGGTTCAGGTCACAAATCAGGCTTTATTGACACAACAGGAAAGATAATTGTTCCTGTTATTTACGATCAGGTGTACGATTTCTTTGGAGAATACACAACAGTTTATAAGGAAGGAAAAGGAAAGATAATCAACAAAAAGGGCGAAATCGTAGCGGACATATCAGAATATGAAAAGTATTTTCCAAAATATACTTGTTATTAGATTACAATCCGGCCCGACAAAAGGATGAGAGAAAGGTTTGAAGCGGCGATAATGCTCAATATTTATTATTGTAAAGAACCCTGGGCTGAATTAGCAGATCGGGGAATGTTCTTAAACGGACGTTACAATGCTGAAATACCTATAGAAACTAAGAACATAAGTAATTGCAAAATATACGGACTTCCGGAAATATTAGAAATTTAGGTTATCCCGCTTTTGTGATTTTCAAAGCGCAGGGCCTCCTGCGAAAGACCCTGCGGAGACAAAGAAAGGAGAATCTTGTTTCTTTATTTAGTGGGCGCTCTAAAAACACCTTTCCCTGTAGTAAAATAGGAAAATAAACTTGTTTTGATCCAATGGGTCCAGCCTGGTTCACAGTCCTTGTAGCACTCAACGTCGGGCGTAAGGCCTTCGTGTGTGAAGTTCAGCTCTGTTATGCCGTTATTTTCAGTGAGGTCAAAAATTAATTTGGTGTTAGCCCATTCTTTTTTATCCGAATACCAGGGCATGTTGCAATCTGTAACTAACCAAACAACTCTTTTACCGGGGATCAATTCTGCTACCGTAAAGTTGAAGAAAGAATCTCCACCCATCTTTACGACAAATTTATCATTTTGTTTTTCGGAGCTTCCTGTAAATGTTATTCCCCACCATTCCGGCACATTGCTGATCTTTTTGATCGCCTCACCTGCGCTGATTTTTGCAGAGATACTGCTGTTAAAATTGTTCTTTTCCATTTTGTTTATTTTTAAACAAAGGTAGAGCCATAGTATCCTTAAGTATTGTACGAATCGGAACTCAACTCGTATAATGTTTGGTGGCGAGTTCATTTATGCTGTTTTGAAGGTCGGTAGGGGTGAAGCCGGTGAACCTTTTAAATGCCCTGAGGAAATGGGATTGGTCGTAGTAGTAATGGTAAAAATGGTTAATATGTTCTTTTAAGCTTTGCAATTTGGCACCGGTTGAATACACCTGGTAAAATTGTTTGAACCGGACTATTTCGGAAAGGTTTTTGGGGCCTGTACCCAAATGTTCGATAAATTTTCTATGAAGCCATCGCGAGCTGTAGCCCGTTTCTTTTTCAAGCTGTGCCACGCTAATCAGACCTTTGGAGTCAGCTATACGATTGATACAATAATCATATATTGAGTCCGGAGCGGATTTTTCCAACTGTTTGATCAGAAAGTTTTGCAGGAGTTGTAATTTCAGATCTAAAGCTTTTGCCCCGGCAAGTTGCGACTGAAGTTCCTGCGCACTGTTGCCGATCAGATCTGCCATCCCGACTATTTGATTTTTGACCTCAGGGTACGATAAATGAAATAAACGATACGCTCCGAGCGGGTTGAATTCAATAACTATCGTGTTTGTCTGCGCGTCTTCCTTCGGATCAAGATTCACAGGCGAATCGACGAGGCCTGTAAATGTGAGCTCATTCTCTTTTTGGGTGAAGGTTTTATCTCCCACACGGGCTACGAGCCCGTTACTACAGGTAAAGGCTAATTTGAAATTTGCATTTGGGACGATCAGTTTTTTATCCAGGTCGGGAAGACGACCGCTGCTTTCGAACACCCACATTTTCGCAATGTAAGGTCTTAACAACGGATGTGGTGTAACCGGACTGAATCGGAACGTTGTCATTTGCTTTGCAAAGTATTAATGCTCCTTTAAAGATAAGATTAAGCGATGGGTTTCTCAATTTTATTGTCTTCCATTACCGGCGTAAAAAGATTTTTTAAACAATCGATTGCAGCCTTTCAAACTGCCTGCTGGTTTGCTTTATACCGTCATAAAATACTCATGATTCAGAAAAATTGCACTGGCACCTATGCGTTGGAAGCAAAAAACGGCACTATTTTTTCTGTATGGTCCCTTTTATAATCAAACCTTATGTTAATGCGCAACATTTTATTGCTATCCGTTCTGTTTTTTTGCTTTTCCTGTAAAAAAGAGGGTTCTGTAAATTCTGAGGATTCCAAAGGTACTCCTGCCAGTGTGTCCGCTGTTCAGGTTTATTATGTTGATGGAGCGCTGGGCAACGACCAAAATGACGGTCTGACCCTTGCCACAGCCTGGAAAACAATCCAGAAATCCTTTAGTACAGCCGTGGCCGGGAGTACGGTAATGATCAAAGGCGGCACTTACTATGAACAACTGACGGTAAAAGTTAGCGGTACTGCGGGAAACCCTGTTACATTTACGAATTACAATAATGAACAGGTGATCATAGACGGGTCAAAAAATTCAGGCACTACCATTCTTACCATCGCCGACAAAAGCTTTCTCATTTTCAACAATCTCACTGTTCAACATATTACAAAAAACAACGCAGTGGGCATTCTGGTTACGGCCAGTAAAACCGGTGGGGCAAGTAATTTAACCTTCCATAATGTGGTGTTCAAAACTATTAACTGGACCAGTAGTGCGTCTACTACACCGAATTCAAATCAAAATGCACAACCATTCATTGCATACGGATATGGGGCCGCTCAGGCAAATGCTATTACGAATCTGGTCCTTGATAGTTGTGAATTCAGCAATAATATTACCGGCTTCAGCGAATCATTGTCTTTAGATGGCAATATCGACGGATTTACAATTACCAACAACAAAGTACACGACAATTCGAACATTGGAATTGCAGCGATAGGGAATTATGGAACAAGTTCCAATTCTTCATTAGACCAGTCCCGGAATGGTTTAATCAGGGGAAATATCTGCTACAATAACAAGGCTGGTTATGCTACAAGTGGCGGCATTTATGTTGATGGGGGAAGGGATATTAAAATTGACCGGAATATAACCTATCAAAATGGTTATGGAATTGAAGTAGGCAATGAAGAGAATGGCACGGCCAGTAATATCACGGTCACTAATAACGTGATCTACCTGAACGAGGTTACGGGAATTGCCATTGGCGGATATGACTCGGGTACATCCGGACAGGTGACTAATAGTATCATCAGGAATAACACCTTTTTTAAGAACAATACCAACAATGATGGGTCCGGGGAAATATATATGACAAAGGCCTCCAATTGTACCATCGGTAATAATGTTTTTTACACCAATAGTCAGAATACGCTGTTCTCATTGGAGAATATTTCTCCGCAAACGGGAAATACCTTTGACTACAATGACTGGTTTACAGCGGGTGGAAACGCTTCCGATATCACGGTCAACTGGCGTAACAGTAGTTATGGATCTTTCGCTGACTATAAAACCAAAACGGGGCAGGAAGCGCATTCTTTCTTCAAGGATCCGCTTTTAGCCTCCCTTACGACACCAGACCTGCATGTTAAAGCAGGAAGTCCCGGTTTAAAAGCCGGCAATCCTGCCTGGATCACTGATGCCACAGAAAAAGATCTCGATGGCAAGCCCAGGGTAGTTAATGGAGCGGTTGACATGGGAGCCTATGAGCAACAATAATATTTCGAATTGAGAAAATGAATAAGGGTCTCTGGGTATTCCAGGGACCTTTTTTGTTTTGTGTGACAACCGGACAAATGTTATATCGAAAAAAAACATGTGACTTACATATCAATTACTTATACAATTGCGTTAATGGGCATAAGTATTTAAGGCGCTGATCAATAACCGTTTTTAAAATTAAGACCCAACCGAATTCTATGTTTGCATTTCGTACCCCGCCCGTAATGTACCTTCTTTTATTCCTGCTATCGACCAACTGCTGTTTTGCTACCATTCGCTACGTTAATATTAACAATCCCACACCCGGCGCCGGCACCAGTTGGGCAACAGCTTATAATGATCTGAATCTGGCCCTGGCGGTAATGAATTACGGAGATGAAATATGGGTGGCGCAGGGTATCTACAAACCAACTACTACCACTAACAGGGCGGCCACTTTTACGTTAACATTCGGATATAGTGTTTATGGTGGATTTAATGGTACAGAAACAGCACGTACCCAGCGAAACCCCAAAACAAATATTACCATCCTTAGCGGCGACATTGGCGTATCCGGCGATGCCAGCGATAATTCGTACCATGTGGTTACCTGCTGGACATTTCAGGGCGGCAGATTTCTCGATGGGTTTACCATTCGCGATGGCAATGCCAATGCCGGCTATCCCGGCAGCACTACACCGCAACCCAATAATTCGGGCGGAGGGGTGCTGGTACTGGCCGGTGCGGGCGAGGTTACCTATGGAGATGTGGAAAATTGTGTGATCACTTCCAATTTTGCCGTATATGGCGGTGGATTTTGTGCATATGGAAATGGGGCCAGCGCTCAGTCTTTTTATACTATAGCTACAACCCAATTCGACAACAATACAGCCGTTATGGGCGGTGCAATTGCTTCACTAACGATGAATGGCGACTGGGGAATGGCCACTATTCAAAACTGTATTTTTACCAACAACAACAGTGTGGCCGCACAGGGTTCGGTAATGGCATGTTTGTTAGATAATCCCTATACCGACATGATAACCACAATGAATAACTGTACCCTTTACAATAATACGGCTCCCGTAGTTTATAATCAGCAAACCGGTTCCTTTAAAAGCAAAGTTTGGTTGACCAATGTTATTGTGTGGAAATCCGGAGCACCTTATCCGGGCCCCTTAATGGTGGGTCCAAATTCTTCTTTCGACCATTGCGATCTGGACCTCGTAACGCCGATCAGTAGCAATCTTGATGTTGATCCGCAATTTGTCAATGCGGCCGGTAATGATTTTCATGTGGTACATTGCAGCCCGGTTGTTGACCAGGGATATTCTGTTTTTGGCTTAACCACCGATTTTGATGGCAATGTACGCCCCCAGGGAAATGGGATGGATATCGGCGCTTATGAATCGGCGCTGCCTCTTTATCCGGGCGTAGCCAATGCTACCTTTTGCCAATATGCTACTGCCAGCCCTTTAACCGCTACACCCACTGCAGGAAATACATTGCTCTGGTATACTACAGCTACGGGTGGCACCGGTTCTGCCACAGCGCCAACACCATCTACAAGCAGTTCGGGAGCGCAATATTATTACGTGAGCCAGGTTGACCCCAGTGGTTGCGAAGGGCCGCGTGTTAACATCCTGGCCATCATTAAAGCGGGGGCTACTATGCCAACCGCATCCGGCGCAACTTATTGTTTGAATGATGTTGCAGCTGCTTTAACCGCTACCGGAAGCAACCTGCTTTGGTATACTGCGGCTACCGGCGGTACAGGCAATTCAACAGCCCCGGTGCCTTCCACTGTATCAGCGGGTACTACCACCTGGTATGTAACGCAAACGCCGGCGGGTAGTTGCGAAAGTGCGCGAAGGCCTGTAACAGTTACTGTTGGCAACGCATCTGCCGCACCAACTGCCGTTTCACCCAATTATTGCCAGAATGCTATCGCCACTGCACTAACAGCTACCGGCAGCAATCTGCTTTGGTATACTGCAGCTACCGGTGGAACAGGCAGTTCATCAGCTCCGGTACCATCAACCGCCTCGGCAGGCACTACCACCTGGTATGTAACACAAACGCCTGCGGGCAGTTGCGAAAGTAACCGTACAGCCGTAACTGTTACTATTGGCAGCGCATCTGCTGCACCAACAGCTGCATCACCCAATTATTGCCAGAATGCTACCGCCACTGCACTAACAGCTACCGGCAGCAACCTGCTTTGGTATACTGCAGCTACCGGCGGCACAGGCAGTTCAACGGCCCCGGTTCCATCAACCGCCTCAGCTGGTACTACTACCTGGTATGTAACACAAACGCCGGCGGGCAGTTGCGAAAGTGCGCGAAAGCTCGTTACCGTCACTGTTGGCAGCCCATCTGCTGCACCAACAGCTGCATCGCCCGGTTATTGCCAGAATGCTACCGCCACTGCATTAACAGCCACCGGAACCAATCTGCTTTGGTATACTGTGGCATCCGGCGGTACAGGCAGTTCATCAGCTCCGGTACCATCAACCGCCTCAGCTGGTACTACCACCTGGTATGTGACGCAAACACCGGCGGGCAGTTGTGAAAGTGCGCGTACGCCCGTAACAGTTACCATCAATAATCAACCCACTGCTCCTGCGACAGCGCCTGTATATTATTGCGAATTTGCTAATGCTGTTCCTCTCACCGCTACGGGTTCAAACCTTCTTTGGTATACAACCGCTATCGGTGGCAGCGGTACGGCTACTGCGCCAACCCCTTCAACCACTGCTGCCGGAATTATCACATATTATGTTAGTCAAACGAGTGGTTGTGAAAGCCCCCGTACGGCTATTGCGGTAACAGTAGGCAGTCAACCCGTTGCGCCGACAGCTGCATCGCCCACTTATTGTCAGAACGATGCGGCCGTTGTTTTAACAGCCACAGGAACCAATTTGCTTTGGTATACCACAGCTACCGGCGGAACCGGCGCCGCTGTTGCGCCAACACCTGTTACAGCTACCGCAGGAACCTTTACTTATTATGTGAGCCAAACGAGTGGTTGCGAAAGTGCCCGTACTATTGTTACGGTAACCGTTAATCCCAACCCGGCGGCCAACTTCGAATGGTCGCCCGCATGCGCCGGAGAGGCATCAACAATCAGCGCCATGAGCATGACGGCTGTGCCTGACAACTATGCCTGGGATTTCGGCAACACAGTGTCGGTAAACGGCGCCGGCGCCGGTCCATACCAGGTGGTATGGAGCACCGGTGGCGATCATGCCGTTACGCTAACTGCTATTACAGGGGCCTGCCAAAACCAGGCAACACATAACGTAACGGTTTACGCGCTTCCGCAGGTTAGTATAAGCCCTGTAACCGGACCTCTTTGTGCAGGCGGCTCTGTTATGCTGAATGCTACCGGCGCTTCTGTATACCAGTGGAGCCCCGCAACCGGACTTTCCGATGCGGCCATCAGCAATCCTGTTGCAATGTTGAAAAGCGATGTGCTCTATACCGTTACAGGCACCGATAACAATGGCTGTACTGATACAGCGCAAATTTCACTGAAGCCGGCTGTAACCTGCCTGGGCTATATTATACCCGATGCCTTTTCACCTAACGGCGATGGACATAACGACTTATTCCGTGTTATTACTGCCGATGCGCCGAAGTCTTTCCGCATGATGATCTTCAACCGTTACGGCGGTAAAGTATTTGAAAGCAGGGACATTCAAACCGGTTGGAACGGTACCATGGGCGGCAGTCAGGCCATGACAGGCGTCTATGTGTATACCATTGTAATTAAAACATCGGCAGGCACAACGATCGAAAAGAAAGGAACGGTGCTGTTGATCAGGTAATATTACATTTTCATACAAACTTCGCAGATCAGAACACTTTTACCCATTTGTAATAAAAGAACTTTGGGTTAAAGAAGTCTTCGTTTAAAAAACAAGTTTATGAAAATCGTACTTCCCGGATCCCCGGGCAATATCAGCAAACCGCGTATATAAGTTATAATTGAAGCAACTTTATTTTTTACCGTCGTTACTGCGCATGAACTCCAAAACCTCCCGGGCCTGTTCATCCGTGAGGTCCTGGTTAGGCATTCGAATTAAACATATTACCAGATCGGTCTGTGCAGCCTGATCTTTATCGAGCATCATTTTTGTATTGGTGATCCAGTTCATGATCCATTCGGGCCGCCTCCTGTCTGTAACGCCTGACCATCCGGGCCCCACCAGCATCTCTTTCGTTAGTTTATGGCAGGCAAAACATTTCGACTCGTAAATAATCCTTCCCCTGTTAACCATCTTTTCATCTAATGGATGTGTCATTTGTATATTTCTAAAGCGGCCTATTCCTTTGGAGTTTATGCCTGCCATCATGAGCACAGTATCTTTATTTGGCATTATACGCCCGGTATCGGACGCAGATGAACTTTTACCCGAAATCGTTTTTGGCTTCGACCGGCACTGTACTGCCGGCATGCCGATAACAACTGCCAGTATGATCAAAACTGAAAGTTTCATGTCAGGTAGTTTATTGTTGGATATAGAGAATAGTAATTATTGATTTAAAAATGAAATAATCTTGTCTCTTTCCTTGTCGGTAAGCTGTGCCCTTGATTGCATGTGCATGCCAATCGTTATCCATTGCTCGTGGGAAAATGTATTCGCAGATGGTGTGTTATGGCATCTCTGGCAATTTTCAGCCCAAAGCTGTGCTCCTGTTTTTTCAGCAACTTTCCGGCTTTCCACGCAGCTATCTATAAGAACAACCAGCAAAATGCTCAACCCTGCTACCACGACCCAGGTAATTTTTTTTATTTTATATATTTTCATATGCTGATTTTAAAGTTGAATGGAAAATTGTAAGTATAGATTGTTCGTGTCTGTTATACCGGGAATGCCTCCGGCCGAAACATTAGCAGTGCTTGTAGAGCGGGCCCATGCATAGGTAAATTTGAGTACAGACCTCCACGATAACCAGTAATTCAGTCCGATATCTTCTTCATGATATTTTTGTCCCCAGGTAGAATTTTCGGGTGTTTTGTAATTAACGTATCGGAATGCCAGCTCAAGATTTTTTACCAGGTTACTTTCCGCAGATACAGGTCTGATAGATATTTGTGCAAAAACCGAAGAACTTTTGTTATCGAAGGTGTACAACGTTGAATCGGTAGGTTTGATATATTGCTGGTTATTGGTGGTGATTCTGTTGTATTGTCCTTTCACGTTTATAAGAAAAGGTGTGAAAGTTTTAACATAGTTCAGGTCGGCCCCATACATTGTGCTGTTTGCTTTACTAAAACGGGAGTCAGCATCTCCTGCGCCGCCATAGAGACCGGAAACACCAATTTCAAGGGATGAATTGGAAATAGGCAGCAAGGCGAGTCTGCCGCAAACTGTTTTTTTGGTATTGTTATCTGTAACGCCTGCTGTTTGAAGTTCTCCATCGGGCAAAAGTTGCAGTCCATTCGTAAGGCTTACTGCATAGCTCCATTTCATATTGCCCAGAGGAAGTCCACCGCTCACTTCTACACCGAAATCGGTTCCCGGCAAATCAATTCCTTCGGGGTCAGGGGCCAATTTATTGATCCAGCCTGCGGCCAATCGCCTGTTATAAATACCGAAGGGCAATACAAAATAACCGCCTCTGATGATTAGTCCGGGAGCGGCATAATAACATAAATCTGCCCAGTTCACTTCCAGGGCGCCGCCTGTATAGGAGGGCTCAAATTCGAGAAGCCATTTTGTACCATGTCGCCAAAGCAACATGGGGCTGAATTCGTACCGGTCAGCATCAGGAAAACTGTTTGTTTTAGTAATTTGCTGTGGCTCTGAAGGCGGTTTGTATTTTGTTGTTGAAGCAACAAAGCCAAATGTGGCCAGCCCCACCACCATAAAATGGCTTTCGGCGGGTTTAATATCTGCAACCTGCTTTTCAAGCGCAGCTACGCGTTCTATAAGATTTGAATCTGCTTTTGTAATACGTTGTGCGTTTAGTACGCTTGTCGTTACCGAAGAAACAAGTGTTAAGATCATCCATCGTGTTATGGTTTTTACTGGTTTCATACAAATTCATTTAGATTATCAAAGTATCATTTAGCGGTTAGTGCTATTTTTTCTTAGCCATTTTTGCCAGCGATCGGATATAAGTGACAAGCTCCCATCGCTGTTCGTCGGTAAATATCTTCTTATAGGAGGGCATTGGAGTATGGCCTTCAGTGAGTTTCCAGAAAAGGGAGCCGTCTGTTTCGTTTTGCACGGTAGCAGAAGTATGATCGGCTGGTCTGGGATTTAAGCCGGGAGCTGCAGGGCCATCACCGCGACCTTTATCGCCATGACAGGGGCCACAATTTGCAGTATACAAAGCTTTGGCGGCTGCCAGTATGCTGTTGTTGGCCACCAGCGGATTCTTCAGATCGTCTGCCTCTTTGGGGGCCACCCATCTGGTCGTTTGTGCAGCAGACCGGGAAAACATTGCATTAAATGCAAGGAAAACGAGCAAAAACAAACTAATGACGGAAAGAATATGTGCAGGGGAATGCCTTTTACTCATACCATTAAAGATTTTTTTATTTAAAATCAGATGATGATAATACCAACGTCTCTCTCCTCATCCGGGAAAGACAAAATCCGGTCCTTCCATTGATAATGATCTTTGGATAATATAGGGTTTTCAAACAGGCTGGTGAGGTGCGGGTTTCTTTAGAACTTCAATAAATGTGTTTCGTCTATGCCGTTAAGAAGGATAAAGAAAAAATCGGGAAACCAGGCTTCATAAGAAAATTATATTGGCGTTAATTTATTGCTGCTAATAGAGAGAGCCTGAACATTGCTACATGTAAAGCCTTAACCTGCGGAAAAATTCAGTAAACTATATTTAATATTAAAATTAGGAATAAAAATGAACCAAAGGTGTTGATTTTTATCAATTTAAACAGTACCCTGCTTATCAGTTTTCATGAACGTTCCTGACTTAAACCCCTGATATAATAATATATAACCCACCAAAGCAAGGGTACCGTTTACTATAGCAGCAGTTCCGCCCATTGGCGGGACACCCTATAAAAAACCGGCCTCTTTCGAAGCCGGCTTTTTAAAAATCTATTCCAGTGTACATGTCAATGTACCATACCCTAACTGATCAAATCCCCCGGAACCAGAGCCATAATTGCCCCCTCCACCTTCTGGTCTTACTTTCTGCGCATATCGGGCACTGTACGGTGCTGATAACCCTTTACGTTTTACATAGTGGTTGTACACCAGTTCCCATACTGGTCGTGAATTACCACGGGATGCATCGCTGATCACGGTTTGGTTTACACCCACACAATTAGAATATGTTACAAATGGAACATCTTCCATCAGGTTGTATTTTGCTACATATTCTGCTCCTTTGAGAAAACGGTTATCATCATAACCAAATATATCATTTCCCTGGCTCCACGCCATTTCACAGAAAGCGCCCATAAGTGCAATACCCAGCATAGTATGTCCCTGATCACGGCCACTTTCCTGCCATTGACCCGATCCGTCGGGATGGATATAATAAACTGCATTCCCAATAGCGCCATTACCAGGGCCATATTTAAAGTATGTAATAGCCTCGTTATAGATATCCCTGTCATCACAGAGTACTCCTATAGCCAATACCGAACACATGTTGCACAAATCCCAGTTGGCATAGTAATGAGACATACATTTTTCCTTTCTTGTAAGAAATGTATGATTTACTGTGTAAAATACCTTTAGCATCATTTTCTGAAAACGGGCAAGATCAGATGGACTCCAGCCTTTATAACTCCTCATGATCTCTGCGGCATTGGCAAACTCATAACCATACAAACCGGCTGCCAGTATAGAGTCATTGGAACCTGCAAGCCTTGTTAAACCGGAAGACCAGGCATTCATAATAGAAATGGATTTCTCTGCATAAGCATCATTTCCTGACACCTTCCATCTGACAGCAGTAGCATATGCTGCTGCTACATCATTGAACAGCAGGGAATAATTCTCAGCATGCACACCATCGCTGCCCCTGTAAACGATATCTACCGGGTTAATGCTCCATGTGAGTGAGGAATGGGCATTGGCTGTGAGTACATTCCATCCGGACAGCCAGGGCTCGGCTTTTAAACCTACCTTTGCTTTCATACGGTCGAATGAGGCCTGTGTACTTAACAGCCCCGGGTGCACGAATGCTGTGTCATGGTCATTGAGAGCCAATGAAGCGGTTGTAGATTCCCCATCTTTTTTACAGGCAACAGATACAAATAATGTAAGGGCACAGATTAAAACTGGGAGGATTTTCTTCATAAGTTTTTAGATTGTTCACGAATTAAGATTTCATAGGAAATTCGATTATCATCTCATTTTAAATATACATCCAAAATAATAAATGCGATTAATTACTGATATTAAAACAGTGCACCTGCATCTAAAAAGTGTGCCAAATCATGGGATAGTTCATCCGGGTCATCAAGTATTATTCTTCTGATGGCATAAATTGCCATAATGCCCAAAATAGGCTGAAAACAAAAAGGCTTGCAGATAATAATTTCTACAAGTCTTTAGTTGGACTTATTTGTCTTTTCGTCGGGGCGGCTGCCCGGCGCTACATCCTCCAGACTACATATAAGTTGGGCCGGATGTTGAGGAAGAAATAATTCTGATTATTTAAAGATGTGTGTAATCCTTAAGAAAGCAAACTCAGGTCTTTTCTACCCTGATCACTTTTACTCTTCCATCGCTCCAGGTAAATAACAGTGTATAAACGCCATTGGGAAAGTTAGCCAGCGATAGCTCAAACACGTTATTTCCCCTTTGTATTGCTACCGCCTGTTGTTTCAGCAATGCACCCTGGGCATTATACAAATTCATGGAAACAGGCTGGCTTCTTTCGGATTGTATGCTCACCCAACAAAGGTTCTGTGTAGGATTGGGGTATACTTTGATGTCTTCCTGCTGCGCGCAATAGCTTGCAAGCACAGGAGAATAAGTTTGGCGTCTGTCTAACCCCTCCTGTAATATCTGGTAATAAGCAACGCCGGCCGAAGTCTGAGGATCGGTATAGGAATAGGATAGGGGGCTCTGGCTATTGCCTGCTGCAGTGAGGCTGTCTATGTTGGTCCAGTTACGGGTATCGACGCTCCGCCGTACAACAAATACAGTAGTGTTTTGTTCCTGCAATGTTTTCCAGCTAATCTGTGTTTTCCCGGAAATACATTGGGTATTGAAAGCATCCCATATCAGCGACGAGGAATTGTTTGTTCCGGTAAGGGTAAACCGGTTAAAGCTTTTTATTCCAACCTGCTCTATGTAATTGCCGGTGGCATTGCGTGTCGAAAAGCCCAGGTTGGTCCAATGATTGTTATCGCTACTTGTCCACATGTTTAGACCCATCTCATTTAAGCCGTTCAGTTCTGCATCCAGATAGTTAAATTGAAGCCTGGCATTGAGCGCCGTGTTATTAACAGGTATGATATCATAATAGCGCAAAATTGTATTGCCATTACCAAAACCATTTTTTTGCGATTGATGCCCGCGGCGAATGATTACCGAACCCAGGTCACTGGCCGAAGTGATTTCTACACCGAGGTTACCGGGCCGGGCAACCGATGGTGCGGTGAGCGTATTAATGATCTGCACATAGCCGCCATTGATGCCGGTGATATGGCTGTTTTCCGATTCACCTGACAACGAAGCCGTGGGTGCCAGCAAAATATTTTGAGCATTCAGGTCAAGGGTGCCCCCATTAAATATAAGGGCTGTGCCTATCCGTATGTTCTGCTGCAGGTTTAGTTTGCCGCTGTCGGTTTTAAAAAGGTGCAGTATATCGAACAGCGGTGAGGCGGTACCCGAAATGGTATTATTGGCAGTACCATTAAATACAATGGTGCCCTGCCCGGCTCCCTGGTTGAAGTCGCCATCGTTGTTGAAGTCCATATCCTTAAGGGTTATGATTGCGCCGTTGGTAGATGATAGGATGGCTCCGGTTTGTACTTTCAGTACGTTTTGGGCTTGCGATGTAATTGCCTATACCTACATTCCCGTTTTCGCTTACGATAACCCGGTAAAGATTAGATGTTTTTATTCCAAATTTGGCTGGCGAAACTGTACCTATAAAACTGTACGTGCTGCCGGTGCCCAAAGCCATCTCAGCATTAGTTGCACTGTCGTAAAAATGGATCTGGTTGGCAGAGCCTGATCCCAGTATATCCATTTTATAGTAAGGGTTGATGGTACCGAGGCCAAGTCCCAAATCTGTAACAGACAAGGCAGGTAAATTACCAATGCCGGGAGCCGAAGATCCGGTTGCGGTACCTGAATGATTAATATAAAAATCAATGCCATTCGTGCCGGAGAAAAGCTGGCTATCATGACGGGTGGCAATAAAATGCCGGTATCCGCCGCCGGCGCCGCCGAAATTGAATGCAATATCAGGCTTGATAAGTCCAAAGGGTTTTGTATTAACAGCGGTTCTGCCCGAAAAAAATTCAACACCTGCCCGCAGAGAATCTGTAAATGAATTCCTGTTATTTCCCCTGAGCAAAGCTGTTCCGTTTACATCCAGTATGGCGACAGGGTTTACAATACGTAATCCCAGACTGTCTTTAATATAGGAGTTTCCTTCCACATGCAGTTTTTGTAACGGGGTGAGGGTTCCGACACCTACGTTTTGGGTAAATGATGTTTGGAAAACAACAAGGAACAAAAAAGTAAGTGTTGAAAAAAGGAGGGTTTGCTTCATACCATTCATTTTTGATTGACCTCTATGGGTGTTTGTTTTAATGCTTCATCTATTTTCTGGCTGCGTTGCCAGCTTTTATAAATTAAATACAGCAACAGCAGCATACCTATTGCCAGCAGCCAGTAACCGATATGATTTTTTACTTTAGGCAATCTGTTTTTTGATGATGCGAAAGTAGTCTTGCTAAAAAGGGGATGCTATTTTTGGGCAGGACATAACATGACAAGCCCCGTGACAAAACGTGACAACCTGTTCACTAAAGAGTAATTATCTGGAAATCAATACAGAAAAGGGTAGTGGCTTAGGAGATGCTTTTAATAAAATTGTCCAGTTCTGTTTCAGCAGTCAGTTTCAGCCTTTGGCGGAGGCGACTTTTTGTTTTTCGAACAGCATCGGTACCAATACCCAACATAGACGCTATATGCTTATTACCTACATTAAGGCGGGTAAGTGCTGCAAAACGTATTTCGGCAGCAGAAATATCAGGGGCAATTAATTTTAGCTGATTGATAAAACCGGGGTTGGCTTTATCGAACATATCCTTAAACCGCAGCCAATCGTTTTCGGTAAGCAGGGATTGATTGAGCAGTTCTTCATTTATCTCCATATTCTGGAGTTGCAATTGTTGCTGCAATTTTTCAATCAATTCATTTTTTTCAACCATGTGCCGGGTAAATTCAGACAGTTGTTCCTGTGCGTTTTTTATTTCGGTCTCAGCCTTTTCTTTTTGATGCATCAATTGCTGTTGCCTGCTTTGATGCAATTGTTTTTGCCACCTGAAATAAAGCCAGCCGGCAATTAATAACAGTAGTATGCCGGCTAACAAAAGGTTGCGTCTGTTTTTTTCCACCTTTTTTTCGCTTAATAAAATATGGATGCTATTACTCGTTTTTTCAAAGTCGAGCTTTGTTTGCACCACATCGGCACGGTTCCGGGCCACGGCCTGATGAAGCAGATCATTTATGCTGTGATAGATATTGGCATAGTAAAAGGCGCTATCTATATTACCCTTTTTTCTGAATATTTCACTGAGTGCAAAATAAGCGTTGCGGATAAACCATTGGTTTGCCGGTTTAAAAGTGCTTACAATACGAAAACCGGCTGAGGCAAGCAGAAAAGCACTGTCTATTTTATTTTGCCTAAGGTATATGAGTGCAATGCGGTGAAGTGTATTGCCGGCATTATTGAGCTCATTATTAACAGTTATGTTATAATCTGCCCAGAGTAAAGGCAGCGCCTTGCCGTCTTCCTTTTGTTCAAAATACAGCGAACCGATATTACCTTTTATAATGCCTTGCCAAATGGTATCATTGTTTGCCATGGCGCTGGCAAGGCTTTTATTATACCATAGGAGGGCAGAGTCATACTTACTTAGCCGCTGGTATGCAAGCCCTATAGTGTTTAATGAAGAAGTGTGTTGGTTTTTTCCGTTGGCTGGTAAGCTGATGCTTTGCTGTATGTATTGTATTGCCTGTTCGTATTCCTGCATTTTATACAATATTTCACCCAGGGTTCCAAACACCTGTACGTTCCTGGTGAAAAAATATTTATCGCCCAGTTTTTTTCTTAATTCAGCTGATTTTAAAAAATAAAACAGCGCCGTTTCAGGTTTATCGGTAGAAAGGCAATAGTCGCCATATATTTCAAAACATTGTACCATCAGGTATTCATTCCCGCTTTCCACTGCCTTGTTTATTGCCTGCTTCATGTAAAGGCTGCTTTCATTACTGTGAAAAGGGAAACGGAATATCACCACTGCTTTCCAGGCCAGGCTGCGGGCAGCCAAAAACAGATCATTGCTGTTGGTTTGATTATTTAAAAAATGAAGGAATTGAACCCTGGCGGCAGAATCAGATTGCCGATAATAGCTGCGAATTAGTGAATCATTTTTGGCAAAAAGTTGTTCATTTCTGTTGCTAAGTATGGTGAGAAGAGTTTGGTCATCTGTTTTTTGCCGGGCCGCTGCAGCAATAAACGCAATCAGGCATTGGGTTAATATAAATAGACGCTTCATTGGGACACAATATAAAAAATTGCCATTTATGATTGCATATATTTCCATTATGATTTTGGTCGTGGTAAAGGACAACGGCCATCAACAGATTTTTATCTATGCTAAGCCCAAAGATCAAATTCAATTTTTCCACCCAAAAAGAAATGAGCCAGGGCAAGTTGATTTTTAAACCATACCCCGCCATGAAAGAGCATAAGGGCACATAGGAAGTCACCTGGAAAAATTATTATGTATGTGGTTAAAATGTCTATATATAATAACTAACACCCATGCAACATCCAAGTATTTCGAAAACACCGTTAAATAATTATAAATACCTTGCCGGCCGCAATACGTATATATAATCCGTAACCCGTAACTATGAGAATTAAAACTGTTCCCAGGGTATTACATTATTTTTTATTTTGTCTGGCACTGTCCCTGGCAGGCATGTATACTTTAAAAGCACAATGCCCTGCGGCCACACCGCTCGTTATCAATTCGGTCACCCCTACAGAAAGCCGGTGCCAGGCTTCAGGCACAGCTACTGTATCGGCATCGGGTGGTTCAACGCCATATACTTACAGCATCATTGCAGGGCCAACCCTGGCACAGCCGCAATCGTCGAACATATTGCAATCGCTGGCGCCGGGCTCCTATATGATACAGGTAACCGATAATTGCAATACGTCGGTTACCAGCACTTGCACCATTACCGGTACTTATGCCGTTCCATCGGTGACTATCAGCCCACAATTACCATCCTGCCCGTCGAGCAGCGATGGCTCAATAACCATTAATGTTACCAACGGCCGGGCGCCGATGGCTTATTCGTTGATCAGCCCTTCGCCTGTTACTGTTAGCTCACAAACAAGCAATGTATTTACCGGCCTGCCTGTTGGCACCTATACCTGCCAGGTTACCGATTCCTGCGGAAATTTTCAAACCAGAACGGTGGTGCTCACCAGCGCAAGCGCTGTGAACTTTTCCAGCTCCAGCTTCTGGTACCAGGCCTGCGATTCTTTTGCCTATTCAGTGACCCTGAATGTAGCAACAAGTTACAAGCCTCCCTATACCCTTACATTGCCGCTGCCGGATGGCCGTGTGTTAACGCATGTGCTTACCAATCCTGCTATCGTTGGATCTGGTTTTATAGTGGATACCTTCTACTTCAGGTACCATCATCCCTATGGGGCCAACGAAGTTTTGACCATAACGGCTGCCGATGCTTGCGGGTCTTCTCAAAGCACTTCCTATTTGCTGAAAGAGCTCGATATGCGTCCAACGCCCACACTCTCTGCAACCTGCGGCAACCAATACACGTATACGTTCGATTATAACTATGATAATGCCAATATCCCTTCAACGTTGCACTGCGGTAGCATCACGTATACATTAGTAAGTCCTTCCGGCACCATGCTGGCCTCACAACTCAATAATTCCACCTTTAGCGGATACCCGCCAGGCACGGGGTATAAAATAATACGGCAGGATTGCTGCGAAAAAGATTCGCTGTTATTCGATTGGGACACGGCGCCCGGATTTAAAATAACCAGTGCGAATGTCTTTATGTACGCCACCTGCAAGGAGGGAACAACGGCGGTGGAATTGCAATTTTATCCTACCAACAGGACGGGCGACATTATAATGGCATCCGGCCCTTCTTCCATGACAACAGCCGACGGCACCGTGCACACTCTTAATTACCCGGATACCATTCACAACGTGTTTCTCGGTACGCTCATCCGTGTCAACTATTTGACGGTCGGCACTTATAAATTGTACGTAACTACCATTTGCGGAGAGATCGACAGCGCCACGTTTACGGTAGCGCCTTCACAACTGCGCCATTCTACGTTTGCGACCCCGCTGATAAAAGGCTGTACGGGCGCCAATAAGATAATGCTGAACGCCACATCAAACACTGTGCTCGGTTCGGCGTTCACGTATGGCCGCATAACGGTCAATCCCTCATATGATGTCTTTTTCGCCAATTCTCCCTTCAGCGATTCGATAGTGAATGTTGCTTCAGGCTCCACCTGGTATCCCACGTTTCATTATATAAGTCCTTACACGGCTGTATCCCTGGGCGGAATGGCCGCCTGGGGTTGCGATGTGATCAATGACACCGTTGTCGTACCTCCCTATATCCAGCCTGTATTTAATGCTTCGGCTGCCGTAGCCATTTGCGGTGCTACCCGGCAGGTAGCTTTGCTGCCCGACACTACCAGCGGCGTGACTCCTTATCAGTTCCAGATCATCTCTGGTCCAACTACCACGCCTCTGCAGGCAAGCCCTGTGTTTTCGGGGCTTTCATCCGGCACCTATACGTTCCAGATGGTCGACGCCTGTGCCAACAGCTTCTCGCAAAGTATTACTGTCGACACGCTTGTACTACCCAATGCGGTCACTACCGGCAGTACTTGTGTTGGCGGCGCTGCAACGTTTACCCTCCCGTCGAGTCCTTTCTACAGCTATTCCTGGCAACGCCCCAACGGCAGTACCAGCGCCGGGAATACCCTTACACTCAACCCTGTTTCGGCTTCGGATTTAGGAACATATACCATATCGGTCATCAGTACAGTGGGTGGCTGTACCGATACCACCAGCAAAAGTCTTACGCTGAACGCCTGCCAGGCACTGGCGGAAACCCTGTTGCGTTTCAGTGGTCAGCGAAAAAACGGCAACATACAACTGAACTGGCAAACAGCCGATGAAATAAATATGAGTTATTATATCGCAGAGCGAAGCACAGATGGTTATGTGTTTACGCCGGTGCAGCAGGTAGCCGCTAAAGGAGCAGAGCTAAATACATATACAGCCACTGATACGCATGTTCCGGCAGGGGGTGTTTATTACCGCCTAAAGTCGGTTGAAAAGAGCGGGACCATCAACTACAGCAGTATTATTTCTTTCAACAACCTGAATGCGCAGCCATTCAATGTTTATCCCAGTTTGATTACCGGAAATACACCAGTTACGGTTACCTGTCCGGTCTTCAGCCATACTGCCTTTATACGGGTGGTTGGTGTGGATGGCAAGGTATGGCAGACCATCCCTGTTGCTGCGGGTACAACCAAAACCAGAATCGACGTTACTAACCTGGCAAAAGGCAGTTACTTTATTGTTTTCACCGGCAATGACAATGTGGTTACGACGCAGGTTTGGAAGGAATAGAAGCGTATTACCGGTTTATTGCTGCTTTAATTCTATCAGCAGCTCTATTATCGACAATGGCTTGACTAAAGCTCCTTTTTAACAGGAATATTTCGAACTTAAAAGGGCCTTCAGGTTCACCGGCCTGAAGGCCCTTTTTTAATTTTGTCGGGACGGTTTGGCAAATTTGTAAAAAGAGCCAACTGAAATAAACTATTTTTATCTCAATGCATTCAGCTATGTTCAATAAAACAGTTCCTCTGTACCTATTCATTTTTTTAAGCATTGTTTTGAGCAATTGTCAAAACAGCAGGACTGCCAGTCCGCCCCAAGCCTCAGCTAAATTGTTCGCAGTCAGATTTAACGAAAAATACGAGGACGATGACTTGTTATTAAGCTGTATTGCTTATGCAGTAGAAAAAACAAAGGGACTGAATATAAACAGTGTCAACGGTTTTTATGAAATCAGTAGCCAGCTTAGGGAGTATAACTCTTACCCGGCTAGTGAAAATATAGATAGCTCGTTGGAAGCGTTCGTGGCGGCCAATAAAACGGTCGATTTTACGTCCAGGCAGGCTGAACAGCGGATCAAACTATTTAAAACCAGCCTCTACATTGCAGGAAGTATAATTGAAGGCGATATAAGAGATGATAGTGACGAAGATAATATGAAATTGCTGGAAGAAAAAATAGACAAAATACCGGAAATAGCAAAGATTTACCGGAGTTATGTTGCCAAAGACAGGGATCCCGGCTCTTTATCGTCTGGTGAAGGCAGTTCCCTGTTGATACATTTAGCTTATTATTTTAGTATTCAGGATACCCATAAAAGAAATGAACTCCTAAAGAAATTATTGTGACAAGGTAAACTGGCCCATGTAGATACTCATGAGCGGGAAAGTAAAAGTAAAGGAGATTAAGGCCGTGCCCGATTTCATCGGGAAGATTGTTTTTCTGTCCGCTTAATTTTCGGATTAGATAGTGGATAAGCTCTTTTTCAAATTTATTATTTTGTGACGATATATAACCAAAGGGCTCACTTGAGTGCCCCTGGTAATTTTATGAAAAACGTACTACTAATATTTTGGGGGACATTTTTTTTGATCTGTTGTAATTACCGGAAGGTAGACAATCAGGTAGATAATATTGCTATTGTTCAGAATAAAGACACTGCAACAAAAGACTCTTCACTTGAAATAGCAAATAGATTTTTCAATAATCCTTTTAGAGATATAAATAACTTTGACATAAAGTTTGGTGACAGGTTCATAGACAGCTTACATTCACTGTATTCAAACCAAATACATACAAAAGCGACTTTAACAAAAGATATTTGTATTGGTGACAATTGCGAGTCCTATAAAACAATTATGAATAATCAAGGGAATACTATTCTCTATCTTTTTAAAGGTGACGGAGGGGAATATGGATTTTCAAACGACCAATTCTATTTGAGTAAAGACAGCTTGAAATACGTTCGGAACTTTAGTGTAAGTGTTGAAACCGAGCCAACTGATAGCTCCCAAACGGAATGGAAGATCAAGGAAATAGTCTATAATTTTCAGGCTGAAAAACCATATTTAAGAACCCGAACAGCATTTACCAGGGAATTTGGAAAAGTTGAGTTTATTTTGAGACGTGTGACACCTAAGTCAAATAATGATATTAATTTCGAAAAGGTATACCAGGAAAAATTAACGGAGTTGAAAAAACTCCTGGAAATGAAAGATTCCGGGTATCGGGAGTAAATACTACCGGTTTTGCTGCACTGCCTTCGTTGCAAAAAAAGATCAGGAAGATGGACTTTGTAACCTTGAAATTTAACTGATGGTTTTTGTTTTGCAGGATCAGGTTGAAAAGTTGGGGGATTGTATGGATCAAGTCAAAATTCTGGGGGATTGTAACCTACAGCCCACAAAAATGATGAGGTGATCTTTTGAAAATTCTTTTGCCCGAAGTGTTTATGTATCATTAAATGAAACGACGCTGGTTGTACGTAGAGCAGCTATTGTAAAGGTCCTTATTGACAGTGCATACATACGTTTATAGCGCGTGGGAATGAAATAGTATTGCCCATGGGGATGGCGTAGCGTA